>NZ_JBYHFL010000003.1:842885-865175 GCF_058222935.1 Nocardia sp. JCM 38205
CCTTTTTTGGGTTGTGGGCGACGGCCAAGAACGCAAAGGAAAGGGAATGTTCGAAAAAACACGAGACACCGGGGGCCGCGAACACGCGGCGCCGGAGGCGCCGCAATTAGATACAGGAGCGAGCAGTGCGCGACATGGTCGAGATCGGGATGGGCCGGACGGCCCGCCGTACCTACGAGCTGGACGATATCGATATCGTCCCCTCGCGCCGCACCCGCTCGGCCAAGCAGGTGTCGCTGGCCTGGCAGCTGGATGCCTACCGGTTCGAGATCCCGTTCCTGACCCACCCGACCGATGCCCTGGTCTCGCCGGAGTTCGCGATCGAGCTCGGCCGGCTCGGTGGCCTCGGCGTCATCAATGGTGAGGGACTGTGGGCGCGGCACGCGGATGTGTCGGCCAAGATCGAGCAGTTGCTCGATCTGGTCGCCAAGGGTGGCTACGACCGGGCGATCTCGTTCTTGCAGGAGCTGCACGCTGCGCCGATGCAGCCCGATCTCCTGGCCGCGGCGGTCGCGCAGGTGCGGGCCGCAGGCGTGACGACGGCGGTGCGGGTGAGCCCGCAGAACGCGCAGTCGCTGACGCCGGCGCTGGTGCAGGCCGGCATCGACCTGCTGGTGGTGCACGGCACGATCATCTCCGCCGAGCACGTCGGCGACGGCGAGCCACTGAACCTGAAGACCTTCATCGCCGAGCTGGATGTGCCGGTGGTGGCCGGTGGGGTGAGCGATCACCGCACCGCGCTGCATCTGATGCGCACCGGCGCGGCAGGCGTCATCGTCGGTTACGGCTCCTACCCGGGCGCCACCACCACCGGTGAGGTGCTGGGTATCGGGGTGCCGATGGCGACGGCGATCGCCGATGCCGCCGCGGCGCGCCGCGACTACCTGGACGAGACCGGCGGCCGCTATGTGCACGTGATCGCCGACGGCGATATCGCGGCCTCGGGTCAGCTGGCGAAGGCCATCGCCTGCGGCGCGGACGCGGCGATGATCGGGGTGCCGCTGGCCGCGGCCGCCGAGGCGCCGGGGCGCGGCTGGTACTGGCCGTCGGCCGCCGCGCATCCCTCGGTCCCGCGCGGTTCGCTGCTGCATGTGGACGATCCGTGGGAGCTGGGTGGCGACGGCGAGGATTCGGTGCGGCCGAGCCTGGAGCGGGTGCTGTTCGGGCCGTCGGATGATCCGTTCGGTTCGCTCAACCTCGTCGGCGGGCTGCGCCGTTCGATGGCGAAGGCCGGGTACTCGGATCTGAAGGAGTTCCAGAAGGTCGGACTCAGCGTCCGCGCCTGATGGTGTTCAGCGGCCGCGACCGGCGGAACTGACGGCGCGGCCGCGCAGGAACTGCCGGATCGCGTGATTGACCGGGTCCGGATGGGTCATCGTCACCGCCAGCCGCGCGCCGTCGATTTCCACGAACGTCGATCCAGGAATCGATTCGGCGAGCAGTTTGCCGCGCTCGCGGGCGATGCCGCTGTGGCTGGCGTGCACGACCAGGGCCGGGCAGCTGATCTCGGACAGCCGGTCCAGCACCGAATCGCGGCCGAGCAGGCAGCCCGCGGCCACTTCGATGCGGTGGCGGTCGTGGGCGAGCCAGCGTTCGGTCCACACCGAGCGATGCCGGTCGTGGTCGCCGATGAGCCAGTGCGCGAGGCGTTGCACGGCGCGCGGACGGGAGCCGTCGTCGTACCACTCGGCCAGGAAACGCTGTGTGGCCGTCGACTGCTCGGGCGTGGGCCCGTGTGCTTCGGTGCTGATCAGGATCAGTCCCGCGACCCGTTCGGGCGCGATGAGCGCGGTGCGCAGGGCGGTGAACCCGCCTTGGGCCGTGCCGCCGACCACGGCGCGTTCGGCACCGAGATGGTCGAGCACGGTCAGCGCGTCCCGCGCGGCGGTCCAGTAGGTGAACGGCAGGCCCTGGTCTCTGGTGTGGCCGTGTCCGCGCGCATCCCAGGTGACGATGCGGAACTCCGGGGCCAGCGCGTCCATCTGCGCGGCGAACATGGTGCGGTCCATGAAGAATTCGTGTGCCAATAGCACCAGCGGACCGTTGCCGCCGGTGTCCTCGTAGTGGATGTCGGCATCGATCGCGCGGGCGAATGGCACGACGTCGAGGATAGTCAGCCGTACCGGGGTGCGTCGGGCGATTCGGCGCCGTGCGGGCTGCGGTCGGAGCGGAGAAGACCGAGCTCTAGACTGTTCGGGTGGCAGATTCGCAGAGACCCGTCCTCGTCGTCGACTTCGGTGCGCAGTACGCGCAGCTGATCGCCCGTCGAGTCCGCGAGGCGAGTGTCTACTCCGAGGTGGTCCCGCACACCGCCTCGGTCGAGGAGATCGCCGAACGGCAGCCGCTGGCCGTCATCCTGTCCGGCGGGCCGTCCAGCGTCTACGCCGAGGGCGCGCCGCAGCTGGACGCGCGGCTGTTCGACCTCGAGGTGCCGGTATTCGGCATCTGCTACGGCTTCCAGGCGATGGCGCAGGCCCTCGGCGGCACCGTCGCCCACACGGGCACCCGCGAATACGGCCGCACCGAACTCAATATCGATGGTGGTGTGCTGCACGGCGGCCTGCCCACCATCCAGCCGGTGTGGATGAGCCACGGTGACGCCGTCACCGACGCGCCTGCCGGTTTCGAGGTCACCGGTACCACCGCCGGTGCGCCGGTGGCCGCGTTCGAGCATCCGGCCCGTCGGCTGGCCGGTGTGCAGTACCACCCCGAGGTGCTGCATTCCCCGCACGGCCAGCAGGTGCTCAGCCGCTTCCTGCACGAGATCGCGGGCATCCCGGCCACCTGGACCCCGGCCAATATCGCCGAATCGCTGATCGAGCGGGTGCGTGAGCAGGTCGGCGACGGGCACGCCATCTGCGCGCTGTCCGGCGGCGTGGACAGCGCGGTCGCGGGTGCGCTGGTGCAGCGCGCCATCGGCGACAAGCTGACCTGTGTGTTCGTCGACCACGGCCTGCTGCGCTCGGGTGAGCGTGAGCAGGTGCAGCAGGATTTCGTCGCCGCGACCGGCGCCCGGCTGGTGACCGTCGACGCGGTCGATCAGTTCCTCGGTGAGCTGAAGGGCGTCACCGATCCGGAGGAGAAGCGCAAGATCATCGGCCGGGAGTTCATCCGGTCCTTCGAAGACGCGGTCTCCGAGGTCGTCGGCGAGCAGGCCGGCAGCGATGGTGCCACCCCGAAGGTCGAGTTCCTGGTGCAGGGCACGCTGTACCCGGATGTCGTGGAATCCGGCGGCGGTGCGGGCACCGCCAACATCAAGTCCCATCACAATGTCGGCGGACTGCCGGAAGACCTGGAATTCGAGCTGGTCGAGCCGCTGCGGCTGCTGTTCAAGGACGAGGTCCGCGCGGTCGGGCGCGAGCTCGGCCTGCCCGAGGAGATCATTTCCCGGCAGCCGTTCCCCGGCCCGGGCCTGGCCATCCGCATCGTCGGCGAGGTCACCGAGGATCGGCTGGACACGCTGCGCCAGGCCGACGCCATCGCCAGGGAAGAGCTCACCGCGGCCGGGCTGGACCGGCAGATCTGGCAGTGCCCGGTGGTGCTGCTCGCCGATGTCCGCAGCGTCGGCGTGCAGGGCGACGGCCGCACCTACGGTCATCCGATTGTGCTGCGCCCGGTGTCCAGCGAGGACGCCATGACCGCGGACTGGACCCGCCTGCCCTACGACGTGCTCGAGCGCATCTCGACCCGGATCACCAACGAGGTGGCCGAGGTCAATCGCGTGGTGCTCGACGTCACGAGCAAGCCGCCGGGCACCATCGAATGGGAATGATTCAGCCGACCCGGTAGGGCCAGGCGCGGCCGAGGATGATGCGGCCCAGCGGAACACCCGCCGCCGGAGCGGCGGGAGCGGGCTCGGCCGCAGGCTCTTCGGACGTCAGCCGCGGATGATCGCGCTGTTCGGGATGGTCGGAACTGTGCTGCGACATCGGATCTCCTGTCGGTCGAGTCGGGTTGCCGCGGAGGGTTTCTCGAGCCGACCGCGGCGGGTGGATCCGGGTGTTCGACGCGAACGGCCCGCCGGGGCGGCGGGCGGTTCGTATTCGGTTGTGCTATCGACGTTTACGTGGGGACAGCACGAGCAGCAGTCCGACGACGATGGCCGTCACCACGATGATCCAGCCGATCGAGACGACCCCTGTCGCCGGCCACGACACCGGGCCGAGCATGGCCCAGACGCTCAATGCCAGCGCCAGTAGGCCGACGATCAGCAGCGAGAACGACGGCCCGTGACGGGTTTCGGTGTGGTTGTCAGCCACGGCGCACCTCCGCACTTCCCGCTCGGACATCAATGGTGAGATCGAGCACCGGTGCGTCACCGCCGGGCCCGATCAGACCTTCGGGGCATTGGGCCTCGCCCATCCGCACCGTGCAGTCGGCGCGGACGTTCATATTCTCGGGCACGAGCACGATCGCCTCGCCCATCCGCACCGACACGTCGACGGTGCGGTTCTCGGTGAGCGCCAGCCGGCGCAGATCCAGCGTGCCCGACCCCATCGTGACGCCGTAGCCCGGCTTCAGGTCCGTGGTCGCCGCCGGAGTCCAGACCTGCTCGCCCATGGTGGCGCCGTCGAAATCGATCGGCCCGATCATCGAGGCCAGTACAACGAACCCGGCCAGCGGCGCGGTCACCACCAGCAATCCGTAGCCGCGGCGCAGGAACGCACCGAGGATCAGGCCGAGACCGATCACGCCGAGTGCGACCGCGGCGATCCGGCCCGGCGTCATCCATTCCACTCCGGACGCGGCCGCCGCACCCGCGCCCGCCGCGGCGAGTATCGCCAGACCGAGCACCACCGGTGTCAGCCGGGAGCGCGGCTTCTTCGGCTCCGGTGCGACCACCGTGCGCACGGGCGACGGTTCGGGCAGATCCCAGGCCAGCGGTGCCACACCGAGCGGATCCCAGGAGGGCGGGGTCACCCCTGCGGTGCGCAGGGCATTCGGCGCCGGTTGCGTGGCCTTGGTGAGCTGGGGTTTCGCCGGTTCGGCCGGCCCGGTAGCGGCGAGGCCGGTGGAACCTGGCTCGTCGTCCGGCAGCGCGTCGGCGTCCGGTGCAGGGCTCGGCGACGAGGCCGCGGTGGCCTCGCCGGTATGCAGGACGTCGGTGGTCTGGGTGCTCGCGAGGACCTCGGTGGGGCGATCGGTGTTCAGCACGTCGGTCCTGTTCTCCTCGGACCGCGCGGCTCGGGGCGCATCGGTGGCCTTGTCGAGCACCACCGGCTGATCCGGGACGTACTGATCCGGCAGTTTCGTATACGGCGTGTACGGGCCGTAGGTGGGTGTGGGGAACGGGGGAGCGCCGGTCCACAGCGGAGCGGTCTGTGGGAAGGCGGTGCCCGGATATCCGGTACCGGCGAGCCGGTCGTCGAATTCGGGAGCGGGCGGCTGTGGAGTGCGCAGATACAGCATCCACCAACCCGCCAGCATGAACGCCAGCCCGATCACCCCGGACCCGCCGAGTCCGACCCCGATCGGCCCGACCGCGCTCACCGCGATGGCGAGCGCGACGATCAACACGATGGTCTTGGTCTGCGACTGGGAGCTGTGCCCCTTGCCGACCAGCGACTCGGCCGCCGAGGTCTCGTCGCCTTCCGCGCTGCACAACAGCCATGCCAGCAGATACAGCACGATGCCTGCCCCGCCGAAGATCGTCGACACCACGAACGCCACCCGCACCAGCACCGGATCGACGTTGTAGCGCTGCCCGAACCCGGCGGCCACGCCCGCGATCGGCCCGCGCCGCGGCAACCGCACCGGCCGCGTCCGCCACATCTGCTGAAGCTGCTCACCGAAGCTCGTCTTCGTCATGGGATCCATGGTCTGCCCCGGCCTGCGTCCTGCGCATCGGGGTTCACCCTGAAAATCCTCCTGAACCGCACCGACGGAAATCGCTACCGCCGATCTCAGGGTGTTTCCCGATGGCTGGGTGTCGGCGATGCGTGCCAGTATCGGGAGTATGTATCCGTCTGTTCCGGCGTTCGACGCGCGTGGGTTCGATGCTGCTCGCGGGGTGGCCGAGCCAGGGGAGCAGGCGCGGGGGCGGTTGGTGCGGCGCACGGGTGGGCGGATCGTCGGCGGGGTGGCCGGCGGCATCGCCGACCATCTCGGGGTCGACGTGTTCAAGGTGCGGATGGCATTCGTGTTGCTGTCCGCGCTGGCGGGGGCGGGGATCGTCGCGTATGCGATGTTGTGGATCTTCACTCCTGGCGGCGCCGACGATGTGCGGCCGTCCGGGCAGGAACGGCGCCAGGCCATCGGGCTCGCGCTGCTCGGGTTCGGGTTGTCGGTGGCGATGTCGGCGCTGTTCAGCGGGACCGCGGCGCGGATCATCGTCCCGCTGATCGCGGTGGCGGTCGGTGCGGCCCTGGTATGGCGCGAGTACGACGCGGACGGCCCGCGGTCGCTGCTCGGG
Organism: Nocardia sp. JCM 38205; assembly: GCF_058222935.1. NCBI lineage: Bacteria > Bacillati > Actinomycetota > Actinomycetes > Mycobacteriales > Nocardiaceae > Nocardia > Nocardia sp. JCM 38205. Next base: position 849,298 of record NZ_JBYHFL010000003.1, read on the forward strand.
CTGCCTGCCAAACCGACGATGGTGACCTGGTCACGCATCGTCGCGGGCATCACCCTGATCGTGGCCGGGCTGGCGGTGGTGGTGCTGGCCGGGATCGATATCGGTTCGCTCGGTTCGGCGCTGCTGGCCGTCGCGGTGACGCTGCTCGGGGCCGGGTTGCTGTCGGTGCCGCTGTGGCTGCGGATGATGCGGGCGTTGAACGCCGAACGCGCCGCCCGCATCCGCAATGAGGAACGCGAGGAGATCGCCTCCCACCTGCACGATTCGGTGTTGCAGACGCTCGCGCTGATCCAACGTCAGGCCGATGATCCGCACGAGGTGGTGCGGCTGGCGCGCAGCCAGGAACGCGAACTGCGCCGCTGGCTGTTCGAGGACGCCGCACCCGCCCAGTCCAGCCTGGCCGCGGCGCTGCGCACCATTGCCGGTGAGGTGGAAGACCAGCACGGGGTGAAGGTGACGCCGGTGACCGTCGGCGACGTATCGATGGATATCGCCGACACCGGATCCGGCCTGCCAAAGGAACATTTCACCGCCGTGCTCGGTGCCGCGCGCGAGGCGCTGGTGAATGCCGCCAAACACGCGGACGTGCCCGTCATCGATCTGTTCGCCGAGACCGAACCCCACCAGGTGAGTGTGTTCGTGCGCGATCGCGGTGTCGGCTTCGACGTCGACGCGGTGCCCGCGGATCGTCAGGGGCTGGCCAAATCCATTCGCGGCCGGGTGGAGCGGCGCGGCGGGCAGGTGGAGATCGTGTCCACGCTCGGGCGCGGCACCGAGGTGCGGATCATCATGCCGCGCACCGATTCCGGTACCGAGACTGGTACCGGGGCCGAGCAGGACACCGCGGCAGGTGCCGAGGCTCGCCCCGAGGAAGCCGCCGAGGTGGTTGTCGAGCAGCCGCCGACACGGACGAGCGGGTCCGCGGTGCGCGCTGAGCAGCGCTGACCGTCGTCTCAGGTGTGGTACCGATGGAACTGTCGCGGGCGACCGCGACACAGTGGTGACGGCGGATAGGGCTGTCCGGTGAAGGAGAAGTAGGTGGCGGTGAAGGTCTTTCTCGTCGACGATCACGCCGTGTTCCGTTCCGGGGTGCGGGCGGAGTTGAGCCGGGAAACCGATATGGAGGTGGTCGGTGAGGCCGGCGGGGTGGCCGAGGCCGTGGCCGGGATCAACAGCACCCGCCCCGATGTGGTGCTGTTGGACGTGCACATGCCCGACGGTGGCGGTGTCGCGGTGCTGTCCGGGATCGATGACGGCCCGGTGTGCCTGGCGCTGAGTGTGTCGGATGCCGCGGAGGACGTGATCGCGGTGATCCGGGCGGGTGCGCGCGGCTACGTCACCAAGACCATCTCCGGCGCCGAACTGGCCGACGGCATCCGCCGGGTCGCGGGCGGCGACGCGGTGTTCAGCCCCAGGCTGGCCGGTTTCGTCCTCGACTCGTTCACCGGGAAATCCCCGGCGCCGGAACCGCCGCTGGATCCGGAACTGGATTCGCTGACCCCGCGCGAGTTGGAGGTGCTGCGCCTGCTCGCGCGCGGCTACACCTACCGCGAAATCGCCGAAACCCTGTTCATCTCGGTGAAAACAGTGGAGACCCACGCCTCCAACGTGCTGCGCAAAACCCAGCAGTCCAACCGCAACGCGCTGACCCGCTGGGCGCACCGCAGGCGGATCGATTAGGGCCTGCGATTACAGCAGCGCGACGATGACGGCGATGATGATCACCAATCCGATCAGCATGCCGATCGCGATGGCCAGCGGCGCGTTGCTCGGCTGCGGCAACTTCTTGGCACCCAGCTGCGGCTGAGCGGGCGCGACCGGCGCCTGTGCGGGCTGGGTGCGGCGCGGCAGCGGGGTCGACAGCGGGCTGCGCAGCCCCGACGCCGAATTGCGGGCCGCCCAGGCGGGGATGGTGCCGTCCTCGGTGCGCACCGGTGCGCCGATGATGTAGGGCGCGGTGCCGGGACCGAAAGCGGCGGTGAGGATTTCGTCCCTGGCCTCGGCCATGGTCGGGCGACGCTGCGGCGCCGGCTCCATCATGTGCAGCAGCGCCTGGGTGAGCACACCGCTGCGGCTGGGCGGAATGATCTGCGCCATGGCCGCGCGCTCGACGATGGCGTCGCTGTCGTCGTCGAAGCCGAACGGCGGCTGGCCCTCGATGGCGGTGTAGAGGGTGGCGCCGAGGGAGAACACATCGCTGGCCTCGGTCGGCCTGGCACCGCGGGCCACTTCCGGCGGCAGGTAGGCGGGGGTGCCGGTGATGACGCCATCGGGTTCGTCGGCGGACTCTCCCGAACCGCGCGAGATGCCGAAGTCGCTGAGCTTGGCCATCCCCACGCCTGGCCCGCGATCGGCGACGAGGATATTGCCCGGTTTGATGTCGCGGTGCACGATGCCGACGGCATGTGCGGCGGCCAGCGCGTCGGCGACCTGCGCGCCGATCTGCGCGACCTCGATCACCGGCAGCGCGTCGAACAGCCCGAGCGCCTTGGCCACGCTGCGCGAGGGTAGGTGCTCCATCACCAGCCAGGGCTCACCGGCCTCGAGCACCACGTCGTAGACCGCGATGGCATGTTCGTGGGAGAGCTTGGCCGCGACCCGGCCCTCGTGGATGATCTGCTCGCGGATCCGGTTCGCCTCGTCCTCGTCGAGCCCGGCGGTGGACAGCACCTGCTTGATGGCGACGTCGCGGTTCAGCAGCCGGTCGGTCGCGAGCCAGACCGCGCCCATGCCGCCGCCGCCGAGTTTCGATTGCAGGCGGTAGCGGCCGGCCACCAGATAGTCCGGGCCGACGATGGGACGGGGACGATCGATCATGGTGCGAGACTAGCCGAATTCCGTGGTAGCTGGCCGGATTCGGACCGGGAGTTCGCCGTCGTGACGGTGGTCACGGCGGCCGCCGCGCGAGGGGCCGCGGCGCGCGCTTGACGGATCTCAGGGGCGGGTTTCTACTGGGAGTCATTCGAACGTATATTCGAGACAGATCGATAGCTGGATCGGTGCTGAACCGTCGAGGAATCGGGGTTTCTTCGGCGGACAGGCGCCGCGAGGTGCGCGTGTGGTGACCATCGCCGGGCCGGGCGCAGCCGGATCGGCCGAGCTCGGACGGTGCGTCGGGCAGGTTCCGGTGCCGTCGGCCGGAGCAGGAGTCCCCGTAGAGGTAGGTGAGTGATGGGTTCGGATTCGCGGGAACCGGGGCGTGCGACGGCGCAGGAGCTGGCGGAGCTGCGGCGCAAGATCGCGGCGGTACCTGGCCGCGGCGAATCCGCAGCCGCCCGATTGCCCACTTCGGAGGGTGTGCGCAGGCAAACGCTGCCCGTACCGTCGGCGCTGGCCGAGCTCCTGCCCGACGGTGGTCTGGTCAAGGGGTCGGTGGTGGCGTACGCGGGTGCGGGATCGCTGCTGGCGGGCCTGCTGGCCGCGGTCACCACCGACGGCGGGCATGCGGCGGTGGTCGGCATGCCGAAGCTCGGCTTGCTCGCGGCGGCGGAGATGGGGGCGCAGCTGGGCCGGATCGCCGTCGTCGCCGATCCGGGCCAGGATGCGCTGGAGGTGGCCGCGGTGTTGCTCGACGGGCTCGATCTGGTCCTACTCGACCTCGGTGGCGCTGCCGTCGCCCCGGCAAGGGCCAGGGTGATCGCCGCGCGGGCCAGGAACAAAGGCGCCGTCCTGGTCGTCACCGGCGGCCGCTGGCCCGCTCCGTCGCTGCGGCTCGGCACCCGGGTGGCCGGTTATACCGGGCTCGGCCTCGGCCGCGGCAGGCTCGATTCGATCTCCCTGGAGGTCGAGGTGGCGGGCCGGGCCTCGACGCCGCGCACCGGCGGTATCACGCTGCGCAGGCGCGCGGGACGCATGGAATGGACGAGCAGCGAAACCCGCGCGGCCACAAGTGAACCCAGCGATGTGCGGGACGCCGCCTCATGAAGGCCGCCGACCGGGCCGGGTGGATCCTGCGCGGTTGGTCGCCGCGCAGGACCGCGGCAGCGGAGTCGACGAAAGAGCACGCGGCCAGGGACGGTGATCCACCATGACCCGACCGGCCCGGGTCCTCGCGGTGTGGTGCCCGGATTGGCCCGCGGTCGCGGCGGCGGCACTGGGGAAGGTGCCCGCCAGCCGGCCGGTCGCGGTGTTGTCGGCCAACAAGGTGGTGGCGTGTTCGGCGACCGCACGGGCCGACGGGGTGCGGCGCGGGCTGCGCCGCCGGGAGGCGCAGGCCCGCTGCCCCGAGCTCTATATCGCCAAGGCCGATCCGGATCGGGACGCACGGTTGTTCGAGCCGGTGGTGGCCGCGGTCGACGCCGCGGTCCCCGGTGTGGAAGTGCTGCGGCCGGGGCTGCTGGTCCTCGGGGTGCGCGGCGCGGCCCGGTTCTTCGGCTCCGAGGAAGCCGCGGCCGAACGGCTCGTCGACGTGGTGGCCGCGGCAGGAGCCGAGGCCCAGATCGGGATCGCCGATGAAGTGTCCACGGCGGTGCTCGCCGCGCGTCGCGACACCATCGTGGCGCCAGGAGCGGGGGCGGATTTCCTGGCACCGTTGCCGATCGGTGAGCTGGCCGTCGAACCGGCGCTGGCCGCGCCCGAACGGGTCGAGCTGGTGGATCTGCTGCATCGGCTCGGGTTGCGGCGCGTCGGCGATTTCGCCGCGCTCACTCCGGCCCAGGTCGGCTCCCGGTTCGGCGCCGACGCGATCGCGGCGCACCGCTGCGCTCGCGCCCTGCCCGAACGTCCGCCGTCCGCGCGCACCCCGCCGCGCGATCTGACGGTGGAGTTGTCGTGCGATCCGCCGATCGACCGGGTCGACGCCGCCGCCTTCGCCGGGCGCATGCTCGCCACCCGCGCCCATGCCGCGTTCTCGGCCGCGGCGGTGGCCTGCACCAGGCTCGCGGTGTTCGCCGAGACCGCCGCCGGTGAACGGCTCACCCGCGTCTGGCGCTGCGCCGAACCGCTGACCGCCGACGGCGTCGCCGACCGGGTGCGCTGGCAGCTGGACGGCTGGCTCACCCATCGCGACACCGGTGGTTCCGGCGGGCCCACCGCCCCGATCACCCTGCTGCGGCTGGAACCGGTCGAGGTGATTCCGGCCGCGGCGCTCCAGCTCGGGCTGTGGGGCGATGCCGGCAGCACCGATGCGCGGGCGATGCGCGCCCTGGTCCGGGTGCAGGGCCTGCTCGGTGGTGCGGCGGTGCAGGTCGGGGTGCTCAGCGGCGGACGCGGCCCCGCGGAGCGGATCACCATGGTCGCGCTCGGCGACGAACAGGTGCCTGCCGCCGATCCCACGCTGCCGTGGCCGGGCAGGCTGCCCGAACCGGCGCCCGCGGTGCTCATGATGAACCGGCCCCGGGTCGAGCTGGAATCGGCGGGCGGCGCCCCGGTGCACGTCACCGAGCGCGGGCTGTTCAGCGCGACTCCCGCGCGTTTGCGCTGGGGCGGTAAGCAGTGGGAGCTGACCGCGTGGGCGGGTCCGTGGCCGATGGACGAGCTCTGGTGGTCCGCCGGATCCGCGCCCGCCGCCCGCGTGCAGGTCGAACTACCCGGCCCGCACAGCCTGCTGCTCATCGCCCGCGACGGCCGGTGGCATGTGGAAGGGCTCTACGAATGAGCGCGGGCCTGCCCGTGTGTGCCAGATCATCGACTTTCCCCTGGTGATCGCCGGTATTCTCGACAATCGTGAATCTGACGACGGCCAGGGTCGCGCTCGGCGACGTGCTGATCGCCTACCGGGACTCCGGGGCGGTCGCGGTCGACGACGTCCCGGTGGTGCTGGTGCACGGCATGGGCGGTGACGGCCACACCTGGGACCGGTTCGCCCGTGAACTCGTGCGGGCCGGACGTCGCGTCATCATCCCCGATCTGCGCGGCCACGGCCGCAGCGCGCATACCGAGTCGTATCTGTTCGGCGAGTTCGGCGCCGACGTGCTGCGCTTGTGCGATCACCTCGAACTGGATCGAGTGGACTTGGTCGGGCATTCGCTCGGCGGCTACGCGGTGTCCTGTGTGGCGCAGGAGCGGCCGAGCCTGGTGCGCCGCCTGGTCATGGAGGAATGCCCGCTGCCGCTGCGTTCCGGCACCGAGGAGCTGACGCTCACCCGTAGATTGCCGACCCCGCCCGAACTGTGGCACGCCACCTCCAGCCTGGTGCGTCATCCGCGCGCCGTGCTGGCCTTCGACCGGTCGATGACGCGCACCGCGCTCGAACAGTTCCGCAAACCGCATCCGGAATGGTGGGAGCGGCTCACCGAGATCAGCGCGCCGACACTGGTGCTGCGCGGCGGGCCCGGCGGCATGGTCGATCCGGAGAAACTCGAGGTCATGCGCACCTCGATCCCCGACTGCTCGGTCACCGCCTTCACCTGCGGGCACAGCATCCATCGCGACCGCTACCGCGAATTCGCCGCCGCCGTACTGCCTTTCCTCGGCCACTGAGCACCGGGCCGGCTGCCCGGGCGAGTCCGCGGGCCGACCGCGCGGTATCGGCTGCTGCCGGGGTGGCGCGGCCGGCTACCGTTCGCGGCTCACCAGTGGGTGCCGGGGACCCAGCGGGCGGCGCGGCGCAGGGCGGCGCCGGTGACCTTGCGGGCCGCCGAGCGGGGGCGGGGTTCATGCGGCGGGGCGAGGGTGGCGGCGGGCTCGGCGGTGTCGTCGGCTTCGCCGCGGGCGGCGGGGGAGTCGGGGAGTGCGCGGTAGTAGCGGTGCAGGATGCGATCGCGCAGCTTGGGGGTGATGATGCCGCCGTATTCGGCGAGTGTGCCGAGGGGTACGTCGATGCGTTTGGGGCGTTCGCTGAGCGCGCGGACGATGGTGGCGGCGGCCCATTCCGGCGATTCGGACGGCCCCTGATTGCCGCTCGGGGTGATCATCGGGGTGCGCACCAACGGCATGTGGATGGTGGTGAAGGTGACGCCGTCGGCCAGCGTCTCCACCGCGGCCACCTCGGTGAACTTGTCCAGCGCCGCCTTGCTGGCCAGATAGGCCGCGAAGCGGGGCGTGGCGACCTGCACGCCCGCACTGCTGATATTGACGATGTGGCCGAACTTGCGCTCACGCATCTGCGGTAGCAGTGCCAGCGTCATCCGCAGGGCGCCGAAGTAGTTGACCGCCATGGTGCGTTCGAAATCGTGCAGCCGGTCGGTGGAGCGGTGGATGGCGCGCCGGATGGAGCGGCCCGCGTTGTTCACCAGCATGTCGACGTGGCCGTGCTCGCGCAGGATCGCTTCGACCGCCTGATCCACCGACTCGGAATCGGTGACGTCGCACTGGTATCCGAACGCACTGCCGCCCGCCGCGCGGATCTCCTCGACCACGGCCGCGAGCTCCTCGCCTCGGCGGGCGAGCAGGAACACCACCGCGCCCTTGTCGGCGACGGCGATGGCGGCGGCCCGGCCGATGCCGGAGGAGGCGCCGGTGATCACGACATGGCGGCCGGTGAGATCGCGGCTGCGCTGATCGCGCCGGATCTTCTCGCGGGTGGCGGCATCGTCGGCTGAGGTCATCGCTGCTCCTTTGCAGGTCTGTCGGCACCGAACTTACTCTCAAGTAAGTTCGGTGCCAAGTGGTTTACATCACAGCCGGAGAACATCGGCGACCCGGGTTCGAACACTCGAAATTGTTCGAACATATGTGCGATACTGGGGCCATGACGGACGATCGGATGGCGGATATCTATGCCGCGGTGCGGCTCGGCGGTGTGGATCAGCAGGCGGCGCGAAACGCGCTACACAGGCTGTGGGAGGAGATCGGCGAACACGGTGATCCGCTGCACCGCTGCGTGATCGCCCACCATCTCGCCGATGTGGTCGACACGGCCGAGGAGGCGCTGCTGTGGGATCAGCGGGCGCTCGCGGCGGTGTTCGCGCCGGGCAGTCCGCTCGATGAGGGCATGCGCGGATTCCTGCCCTCGCTGTACCTGAACCTGGCCGACAGCCACCGCCGCGTCGGCGATTTCGATTCCGCCCGTATGCAATTGGCGCTGGCCAAGGGGCATCTCGAGGTCCTCGCCAACGATGCCTACGGTCAGGTGATCCGTACCGGGCTCGACCATGTGGCCGGCGCGCTGGACGCCGGCTCCACCGAGCGGCTCAAGGCGAGCTGATCAGCGTCCGGTGAGGTGAGGCCACGCCATGGGCTGGAGTAACGGGCCACCGAGTTGGTCGGAGCTGGAGCGGGTGCTGTCCGGGCGGCCGGGCAGGCACGATCCGGATTCGATGTACCCGGGCGACGGCGGCGACAGCCCCGCGTGGTCGCGTAAACGCGGTGAATATCTCGCCGACGGCGATGACGTCCGCCCCCTCGGCCCGGTCGTGCCCTACGCCGAGTTACACGCGCATTCGGCCTACAGCTTCCTCGACGGCGCGAGCCATCCGGAGGAGCTGGTCGAGGAGGCGGCCCGGCTCGGACTCGAGGCCATCGCCCTCACCGATCACAACGGCTTCTACGGGGCGGTCCGCTTCTTCGAGGCGGCACGGGAATGGGATATCGCCACCGTCTATGGCGCTGAATTGACCCTTGCCGCAACGGAATCGCGCTCGCCGGTCGATCCGCCGCCGCATCCGTCACGTCCGGCCCGGGCCGGGCTTCGATCGCTGCCGGTCGATGCGGAGAGTGCTTCGGCGGAACCCTCGCCGCGGGATACGGCTGCGCCGAGGCCGCATTCGGGTGCCCCCGACTCCGCGGCGCGGACGGGGGAACCGGATCCACCGGGGGTGCATCTGCTGGTGCTGGCCCGTGGGCAGGAGGGGTACCGGCGGTTGTCGCGGGAGATCGCGGCGGCGCATATGGCCGCGGGCGAGAAGGGGATTCTGCGCTACGACCTCGACACCCTCACCGCAGCCGCGGGCGGGCACTGGCAGATCCTCACCGGATGCCGGAAGGGGGCGCTCCGGCAGGCGCTGGAGCAGGACCTGCGGGCGGGCAGCGAGCCGGTGCGCGCCGAGGCGGCGCTGCGCGATCTGGTCGAACGCTTCGGCGCCGAGCGGGTGAGCGTGGAGCTCACCCATCACGGGCTGCCCGCCGACGATGAACGCAACGCCCACCTCATCGCGCTGGCCGATCGGCTCGGGCTGCCCGTCGTCGCCACCACCGGCGCGCATTTCGCCTCCCCGGCGCAACGGCATCGCGCCATGGCGCTGGCCGCGATCCGGTCCAGGAGCAGCCTCGACGAGATGGCGGGCTGGCTGGCCCCCACCGGTGGGGCACATCTGCGCTCGGGGGCGGAAATGGCGCGATTGTTCGCCGACTGCCCGCAGGCCGTCGCCAACGCCGTCGCCCTGGCCCGCGAATGCGCCTTCGACCTCAAGTTGATCGCGCCGGAGCTGCCGCCGTTCCCGGTGCCCGAGGGTCACGACGAGAATTCCTGGCTGCGGGAACTCACCCTGCAAGGGGCCGCCGAACGTTACGGAGCGCCGCAGGAGAATCCCGCCGCCTACCGCCAGATCGAGCACGAGCTCGCCGTGATCACCGGCATGAAGTTCCCCGGTTACTTCCTGGTGGTGCACGACATCGTCACGTTCTGCAAGAACAACGGCATCCTGTGCCAGGGTCGGGGATCGGCCGCCAATTCCGCGGTCTGCTACGCCATCGGCATCACCAATGTCGATCCGGTGCGCAACAATCTGCTGTTCGAACGGTTCCTCTCGCCCGCACGCGACGGCCCGCCCGATATCGACATCGATATCGAATCCGATCGTCGCGAGGAAGCGATCCAGCACGTCTACCACGCCTACGGCCGCGAGTACGCCGCTCAGGTGGCGAATGTGATCACCTATCGCGGTAAATCGGCGGTCCGCGACGCTGCCCGCGCGCTCGGTTTCTCCACCGGCCAGCAGGACGCGTGGAGCAAACAGGTGAGCCGCTGGACCGGTGTCGGCGCCGAAACCGGCACCGATATCCCGGAACGGGTCCTGGAACTGGCCGCCGATATCGAAGGGCTGCCGCGTCACCTCGGTATCCATTCCGGTGGCATGGTGATCTGCGATCGCCCCATCGCCGACGTCTGCCCGGTGGAATGGGCGCGCATGCCCGGCCGCAGCGTATTGCAGTGGGACAAGGACGATTGCGCCGCCGCCGGGCTGGTGAAATTCGATCTGCTCGGCCTCGGCATGCTCTCGGCGTTGCACTACATGATCGATCTGGTGCGTGAACACGAAGGCGTCACCGTCGAGCTGCACAAGCTGGATCTGGCCGAAACCGCTGTGTACGAGATGCTGTCGAAGGCCGATTCGATCGGGGTGTTCCAGGTGGAGTCGCGTGCCCAGATGGCGACGCTGCCCCGGCTGAAACCGCGTGAGTTCTACGACCTGGTGGTCGAGGTGGCGCTGATCCGGCCCGGCCCGATCCAGGGCGGTTCGGTGCATCCGTATATTCGCCGCCGCAATGGTCAGGAGGACTGGGATTTCGACCATCCCTCGTTGCAGAAGACCTTGGCGCGCACCTACGGCGTGCCGCTGTTCCAAGAACAGCTCATGCAGATAGCCGTCGACGTCGCCGGTTTCACCGCGGCCGAAGCCGATCAATTGCGGCGCGCTATGGGCTCGAAACGCTCACCCGAACGCATGGAACGGCTCAAGGCGCGGCTCTATCAGGGCATGCGCGATCTGCACGGTATCACCGGCGAGGTCGCCGATCGCATCTACGAAAAGCTGTACGCCTTCGCGAATTTCGGTTTTCCGGAAAGCCATTCGCAGAGTTTCGCTGCGCTGGTGTTCTATTCGGCGTGGTTCAAACTGCATCATCCGGCCGCCTTCTGCGCCGGTCTGCTGCGCGCCCAGCCGATGGGCTTCTACTCGCCGCAATCGCTGGTGGCCGATGCGCGCAGGCACGGTGTGGTGGTGCACGGACCCGATATCAATGCCAGTCGCGCCGAACCCACCCTCGAACAGCGCGGCACCCAGGTGCGGCTCGGGTTGGCGGCGGTCCGCTATATCGGGGCGGAACTCGCCGAGAAGATCGTCGCCGCTCGCGAGGAGAGCGGACCGTACACCTCGTTGCTCGACCTGACCGGCCGGGTGGAACTCACTGTCCGCCAGGCGGAATCGCTGGCGACGGCCGGTGCGCTGGACAGTGTCACCACTGTGGCCTCGACTCGGAACGGCAGCCCCTCCGGCGCCGCGATCCCGGTGCGCGCGGCCACGAACCGAACACCGCCGGCGTCGATCCCCGCGCGGTCCGAGCCGCCCCCCGGTGGCGCTGCTCCCGGCGCGAGCAGTGTTCGCCGCACGGCGTTGTGGGCGGCGGGTGCCGCGGCCGCCGAACGATCGGATCGCTTACCCGGCCTGGTCGCCGCCGCCGAGGCACCGGCTCTCCCCGGAATGAGCGCACTGGAATTGGCCGCTGCCGACGTCTGGGCCACCGGTATCTCGCCCGGCAGCTATCCCACCGAATTCCTGCGCGCCGAACTCGACGCGATGGGCGTGATCCCGGCCGACCGGCTGCTGTCGGTGCCCGACGGTTCCCGAGTTCTCGTCGGCGGCGCCGTCACCCACCGGCAGCGCCCGGCCACCGCCGCCGGTGTCACCTTCCTGAACCTGGAAGACGAGACCGGCATGGTCAATATCGTCTGCTCGGTCGGCCTGTGGACTCGCTACCGCAGACTCGCGCAGACCGCGAGAGCGTTGATCATTCGCGGCCGGATCCAGAACGCCGAAGGCGCGGTGAGTGTGTACGCCGAGACCCTGCGGCAGCTGGATCTGCGGATGGCGGGCAAGTCCCGCGACTTCCGGTGAACGAGAAGCGTGTCGAGCCCGAGACGAGCCGCTACGCTGCGACCATGCGCAAGCTCGCGGTGTTGTTGATCGCCCTGCTCGGCCTGGCCTTGCTCGTCGTCGGCTGCGGCGATGACGACGACCGTGAGTCGGCCGTCGGCGGCCACACGCCCACCGTCGCCGACATGCCGGGTCCCGCCGCGACGCCGGGCTTCCGCGAACAGGCGCCTGCCAAGGAACAGGGCACCGGCGGCGAGGTCGACGCCGACCGCAAGGAAGTGATCACCGGGCAGATCGAGATCGTCTCCGCCGATCCCATCGACGCGGCAGGCAAGGTGACAGCGCAGGTCACCGCAGTGCGGGGGCGCGTCGACAGCCGCACCGAACGCCCAGGCACCGACGACAACGTGCCCAGCGCCCGGCTCACCGTCCGGATCCCGGCCGAGCACACCGACGATTTCATCGGCCGGCTCGGCGATATCGGCGAAGTCACCGAGGTGAGCACCAACCGTGATGACGTCACGATGCAGTGGCAGGACCTCGACGCCAGGATCAAGGCCCTGCAGGCCTCCGTCGACCGGCTGCGGGTATTGATGGCCGAGGCCACCAATACCGCTGATCTGCTCGCCGCCGAACAGGCGCTGTCGAGCCGCCAGGCCGAACTCGACAGTCTCACCGGGCAGAAGCGCCTGCTCGACGATCAGATCGCGCTGTCCACGCTGACCATCGAGATCTCCAGTACCCGAACCGAACCCGAGGAGGGGCCGAGCAATTTCTGGGACGGCATCGTCTCCGGCTGGAACTCGCTGGTCGACTGGTTGAAGGACGCCGTGGTCTTCCTCGGCACAGCGGTTCCGTGGGTCGGCTTCATCGTGGTGATCGGCGCGCTCGTGTGGGCGATCGCGCGGCTGGTGCGCAGGCCCCGCCGGGGGGAGGCTGCCACCGCCGCGGTACCCGCCGAGCAGACCGTGCCGTCCGGTGCCGGGAAACCCGGCGAGGCAGGCAAAGACACTGGCGCTACAGGAGAATCGCGTGCCGACCGTCCGGGCGACGATCACACCGAACAGCCGTAAGGGCCCGCTCGTCGAAATCCTCGACGACGGCACCATGCGGCTCTACGTCCGCGCGTCTGCCGTGGAAGGCAAGGCGAACAAGGCCGCGATCGAGTTGCTTGCCGAACATTACGGCGTGCCCAAGAGCGCGGTCCGGCTCACCGCGGGTGCCACCTCACGGTTCAAACGCTTCGAGATCGACGGCTGAGCGGCACCTCCGGCCACCCGGATCGGCCGGGGCCTCAGACCGCGTCGGGAAACCCGTGCTGCCGCCACGCCTCATAAACCGCGACCGCCGCCGAATTGGACAGATTCATCGACCGCCGCCCCGGCAGCATCGGGATCCGCACCAGGTCGGTGATATGCGGATCGGCGAGCACCTCGGCGGGCAGCCCGGTCGGCTCGGTCCCGAACAACAGCACATCGCCCGCCCGATACCGCACATCGGTGAACCGCGTGCTCGCCTGCGTGGTGAACGCGAACACCCGTTCCGGCCGGATCGCTTCCCACGCCGCCGCCAGATCCGCGTGCACCGTCACCGAGGCCAAGTCGTGGTAATCCAACCCCGCCCGCCGCAACTTCGGCTCCGACAGATCGAACCCGAGCGGCTCGATCAGATGCAGCTCACACCCCGTCCCCGCCGCCAACCGGATCGCGTTCCCGGTATTGGGCGGAATGCACGGCTCATGGAACATCAGTCGGAACACGTCACCAGTCAACCAAATGCTGGTTGTCAGTCGGGCAGCAGCCGCAGCGGCTTCGTATGCCGGGTCCGAACGGCGCCGAAATGCCGTCGATCAAGAGTTGCGATCTCATCGAGCTCGAGCCGTTCGGCTACCGCGAGGACCGCGGCATCGACGGCTCCGAGAGGGAAATCCGCGTACTTCCGGACCAGTTCCGCCATCCGCACCAGGTCGACTCGGGTGAGCTCCACGAGCTCGATCTCGCCATCAGCGATCGAGTCCAGGAACCTGGCTTCGGCTGTGGGACCAACACGGGTCTCCAGGAAGTAGCAGACCTCGGCGAGTACGGGGCTGGGTACGAGTACTGGGCCCGGGTGCCGCTCGAGGAGATCTAGGCAACGTCGATGGTCCGCATCGTTCTCATTGAGGACTGCAACGAGCGGGCCTGTGTCGCATACGATCACGGTGCCTGTTTACCACGTTCCTCGCGGAGCAGCTCTTCCGTTCTCGCAGCGAGATCGGGCTCCGCATGCATCAATCCAGCGAACGAGAGCCGCCTGCGCCGATCACCGCCCGGTTCGGTCGACGGTTCGGTTTCGGCCGGTTCGGTGACGACGAGTTGCAGCGCGACTGCGCGCAACGCACGAGCTTGGTCCGGCGTCAGCCGGTCGACCAGGCGGTGCAGGTCGTCGTAGTTGTGCGCTGCGGTCATAGCGTCGAGTTTACGGGGATATCCCCGTGAAGTGGATCTCTGGGAGCGCACGGCTGTGTGCGCGGCAGGTCTGCAACAATCGACGGCGTGACCGATGCCGACACACCGACCGCCGAACGACGGCCCGGCGAGAGTTGGGCGACGCAGTTCTTCCGCTGTCATCTGCCGATGGTGCTCGTGGCGCTGGTCATCGTGGTGGCGATCGTGTTCGTCGCGTCGGAGCGCTGGCGCCGTGGTGCGCTGTTCTTCGGCGGTGCCACGCTCCTGGCCGCCGCGTTCCGGCTGTGCCTGCCCACGGCGCGGGTCGGTTTGCTCGCGGTGCGCAGCAAGCCGTTCGACGTCGGCGCGCTCACCCTGCTCGGCAGCTCGATCGTGTTCATCGCGGCCACCATCAACACCCTCGGCGTCGGCTAGCCGCCCGGGCGCCCGCAGGGGGCCTCAGCGTGCGGTGCGGGCCAGGTTCATGGTCTGGATCAGCAGTTTCGACACTGCCGCGGCCTCGGTGAGGAAGCCGTCGTGCCCATCGCGGGAATGCACGATCTCGAGCCCCTGGCAGCCGGGCAGGCCGTCGGCCAGCTGCTGCTGGGTGTAGAGCGGGTACAGCCGATCGGAATCGACCCCACCGACCACGCACGGCACCGGCGTACTCGCCAGCGCCGCGGCGATACCGCCGCGGCCGCGGCCGACATCGTGCCGGTTCATGGCCTCGCTCAGCAGCACATAGGTCGCCGGATCGAAACGCTTGCACAGCTTTTCGGCCTGATACTCCAGGTAGCTCTGCACCGCGTACCGGCCGCCGCGCCACGGATCCTCATCGCCCTGTGGCCGGTTCTCGAAGCGGTGGTCCAGCTCGGCCTCGGTGCGGTAGCTCAGATGGGCGATGCGACGTGCGATGCCCATTCCGGTGGTCGGTGTGCGTCCGGTGTCGTGATAGTCGCCGCCCTGCCAGTCCGGATCGGCCTGGATGGCCGCGATCTGGGTGGTCTGGGTGCCGATCTGGTCGGCGGTCGCGCGGGCGCCCACCGCGAGCACCAGCGCCGCCGCGACCCGCTCGGGTGCGCCGATCATCCACTCCAGCACCCGCATGCCGCCCATCGACCCGCCGACGACGGCGGCCAGCCGTTCGACGCCGAGCCGGTCCAGCAGAGCGGCCTCGGCGGTGACCTGATCACGGATGGAGATCTCCGGGAACCGTGAACCCCACGGCTTGCCGTCCGGCGCCGGCGAGGACGGCCCGGTGCTGCCCTTACAGCCGCCGAGCACATTCGTCGCGATGACACACCACTCGTCGGTGTCCAGCGGCGCGCCGGGACCGACCATGCCTTCCCACCAGCCGGGCTGCGGGTGGATCTCGTCGGGCCCGCCGACCACATGGGAATCGCCGGTGAGCGCGTGCTCCACCAGCACCACGTTGTCCAGGGCGGGTGACAGTTCACCCCAGCGCTGCACAGCCAGGTGCACGTCGGGGACGGTGGCGCCGTTCTCCAGCGCGATATCCCCGACGGCGATGATCCCGAGGCGCCCGTCCGGCGGCGGCAACTCGGCCGCCACCCGGGCGCTGCTGTGGTCGGCGCTCACGGTCACGTCGCCGCCGCCGTGAATCCTGCACGCAGGTCGGTGAGGATGTCGTCGATGCCTTCGATGCCGACGGCGAGGCGGACCAGGCCGGGGGTGACGCCGGCGGCGAGTTGTTGGTCGGGGGTGAGTTGGGAGTGGGTGGTGGAGGCGGGGTGGATGA
>NZ_JBYHFL010000004.1:0-717666 GCF_058222935.1 Nocardia sp. JCM 38205
ACCCGAACAACGCCGCCGCATGATCGGTATCACGAAAGGCATACGACGTCGTCTGATAAATCGGCAACGCGCGGGCGCCGGTGCTGTCGTCGGGCGCTTGTCCGGCGTGGATCTGCTTGGTCTCGAAGCTCCACGCGGCGCTCGGGTCGGGTTCTGTCATCGGGGCGATGCTCCTCGGGGTTGCGGTTGCCGGTCAGGGAAAAGGGTGATCCGGCCATCACGCTAGGAAGGCCGGCCGCCGAGGGCGAGGGTTGCGTTCAGCTCGAGCCCAACCGTGGTCAGGGCGCCACACCCGGCCCCGAGCGCGGACAAGAGTGTTAGGGTCGCCGAGGAGTTCGGACCGGGAGGGGTTGTCATCACCGCATTCTTGATCGTCGCGCTGATCGTGGTCATCGTCCTGGCGTGCGTCTCGTTCTACATGGTGTACAAGCTCACCAAGGAAAAACGCGCACAGGAGCAGGCCCGGCCGTCCGCACCGGTGGACCCGTTCGCCGACAAGGACGCCGATGCCCTGCGCGGTGACCCGCGCGCCCTGAAAGCCGGCGACATCGTCGACATCTTCGGCCAGAGCTACACGGTGCGCGGCACCCTCCGCCTGACGGAAGGCGGGTACCAGTGGGCCGAACATCTGCTCGACACCGGCAAGGACGTGCAGCACTGGCTGTCGGTGGAAGAAGACCCCGACCTGGAGCTGGTGCTGTGGACCGAAACCGCGGGCCTGCCCGCGCCGGGGCCTGCCGAACTCGAGCACGAGGGCAAGCGTTTCCGCCTGGAGGAGACCGGCACCGCGCGATTCGCCAGTGAGGCCACCACCGGCCTCGCCCCCAGCGGCGTGCTGACCTACCACGACTACCTCGCCGACGACGGCACCCGCCTGTCGTTCGAGGAGTTCGGCGACGCGGGCCGCAAAGAGGGCACCCTCGGCCAGGTGCTCAACCGCAGTGCCGTCATGATCTACCCGCAGCAGCCATCGTGAGCGAGCGAACCATCAGCACAGCGCCCACGGGAACGGCGGAGCCGAGCGCCAGCGAGGCGGAGTCGTGAGCGAGCGTAGCGAGCGAACCATCAGCACAGCGCCCACGGGAACGGCGGAGCCGAGCGCCAGCGAGGCGGAGTCGTGAGCCGTACCGCTTGGCTGGTCACCGGCATCATCTCGGTGATCGTGGCGATCGCGTTGGTCATCGCCATCATCGCCCGCGTCGGCGACAGCGACGATCCGCGCGAGTACATCGCCGACACCTACACCCGCGCCGCCGCGCTGGACGAGCCGAACAACGGCATGGTCTACACCGCCGCCGCGGCGGCGCCGATCGTCGCGAACGAGATCGCCGGTGCGGTGCGGCCGCTGGACAAGCGCAGCACCGAGGACAAGATCTTCCTGCAATACCGCGACGACATCGTCGCCGTCACGCCGTACCAGGGCGGAGCCAAGATCCTGGTCGACGACTACCACACCGGCCATCGCAGGCACAGCCACTACGTCAGCGGCTACGGCTGGGCCAGCAGCGGCGGCGGTGGTTCCGGTGGTGGCTTCCGTGGCGGCGGCAGCGGCGACGGCAAATAGCGCCATCCGGCAGCACCGGCCCGCCCAGGACAACCGACGGACAATTCCGGCTCAGGAGGACAACATGCTCGAAGATCTCCCCGCGGACGCGGGCGCCGCGCTCGCGTACTGCGGGGTCGGGATCGCGCTGATGGCGCTCGGTTTCGTCATCGTCGACATTCTCACCCCCGGCAATCTGCGCAGGCAGATCTGGATCGAACGCAACCGCAACGCGGCGCTGCTGGTGTCGGCGAACCTGCTCGGCGTCGGCATCATCGTGGCCACCGCCATCTGGACTTCGCAGGGCGCGATCGGCGCGGCCCTCGCCTCCAGCGCGGTGTACGGCGTGATCGGCCTGGCCGCGATGGCGTTGGCGTTCCTGCTGCTGGATCTGGTCACCCCCGGTGAATTCCGTGGCGTGGTGGCCGAGAAGGAGCTGCATCCCGGCGTGTGGGTCAGCGCGGCCCTGCATCTCGCCGTCGCCGGTGTGGTGGCGGCCGGCCTGACCTAGTGCCCACCGCGGCGCCGACCGAGAACCCGCCCGATACCGGCGCACCCGGTATCGGCGGGGCGGTCACCGGTCCGCGTCGGCGGTTCGCCCGGATCGCGCTGCTGGTGACGGTATTCGTCTGTGCGGCGTGTGGTCTGGTCTACGAGCTGTCGCTGGTCACTCTCGGCAGTTATCTGATCGGCGATACCGCCGCGCAGGCCTCGATCACCTTGAGCGTGATGGTGTGCGCGATGGGCCTCGGTGCGCTGGCGGCCAAACCGTTGCGTCATCGCGCGGCCGCCGCGTTCGTCGGGGTGGAGCTGGCGCTGGCGACGGTCGGCGGGTTGTCGGTGCTGGCGCTGTACGCCGCATACGCCTGGCTCGACCTCTACACCGCGGCGCTGGTGTTGATCTCGATCGTCATCGGTGCGTTGATCGGCGCGGAGATCCCGCTGCTGATGGAACTGCTGCAACGGATCCGGCGCCAGGCCGCGGGCAGCGCGGTGGCCGATCTGTTCGCCGCCGACTACGTGGGTGCGCTGTTGGGCGGCTTGGCGTTCCCGTTCCTGCTGCTGCCGATGTTCGGGCAGATCCGCGGCAGCCTGATCGTCGGCGTGGTGAACGCGCTGGCCGGGCTGGCGTTGATCTTCGTGTGGTTCCGCGACGATCTGCACCGCGGTACCCGCTGGCTGCTGGGTTCGCTCACCGTGCTGGTGGCGGCGGTGCTGGTGGGCAGCTACCTCTACGCCGACCGCTTCGAGGCCACCGCTCAGCAGGCGTTGTTCGCGCATCCGATCGTGTGGCGGGAGCAGACGCCGTATCAGCAGATCGTGCTCACCGAATCGCTGTCGCCGTTCGGCAGCACCGATACCCGCCTGTTCCTCAACGGCGATCTGCAGTTCTCCTCGGTGGACGAGTACCGCTATCACGAGGCGCTGGTGCATCCGGCGCTGGCGGGTGCCCGCGCGAACGTGCTGGTGCTCGGCGGCGGCGACGGGCTGGCGTTGCGCGAGATCCTGAAGTATCCGGATGTGGCGGCCGTGACCCTGGTGGAACTCGATCCGGAGATGATCCGGCTGGCCAGTACCGATGCGCGGATCACCGCGTTGAACCGGCACGCGTTCGACGATCCGCGCGTCACCGTGGTCACCGCCGACGCGTTCTCCTGGCTGCGCGCGGCGCCACGGCAATTCGACGCGGTGCTGATCGATCTGCCCGATCCCGATCAGACCTCGATCGCCAAGCTGTACTCCACCGAGTTCTACGCGCTGGCCGCGGGCGCGCTCGCGCCGCGCGGCACCATGGTGGTGCAGGCCGGTTCCCCGTTCTTCGCACCGCGCTCGTTCTGGTGCATCGATGCCACGGTGCGTGCCGCGGGGTTGCGCACCCTGCCCTATCACGTGGATGTGCCGAGTTTCGGCGATTGGGGTTTCGTGCTCGCCAGCCGCGAGACCGAACCGCGGCTGGCACTCGACCCGCCGGCGCCGCTGCGCTCCATCGACGCGTCGAGTCTGGCCGCGGCGGCGGTGTTCGCGCCCGACCGCCGCGATACCGGCGAACGTCCGTCGACGCTCATGCACCCGCGCATCCTCGATCTCGAACGCGGCGAATGGCAGTGATCCGGACACGCGCCGGTCGCGGGTAGTTCTCGCGGCCGACCGCCACGGGACGGTACAACGGAAGAGTGAAGGCTTCGAAGCTCTTGACCGCTGTCGTCTGCGCCGTTGCCGCTTCCGTCGTTCTCACCGGCCCCGCGGCGGCGGCCCCTTCGGGTTCCCGCGTGGTGGCCGAATCTCCCATCGCGCCCCGGATTTCGCAGATCGAGGTGTATTCGCCGTCGATGGACGAGGTCGTCACCAACCGGGTGATCCGGGCCGCGGGCGCTGGTGCGCCGACGCTGTATCTGCTGACCGGCGCCGGCGGCGGCTCCGATGGCATCTCCTGGTGGAACGACACCGATGTCGCCCAGTTCTTCGCCGACAAGTTCGTCAATGTCGTGATGCCGGTCGGCGGCGGCTACAGCCTCTACACCGATTGGATGGCCGACGACCCGGTGATGGGCCGCAACAAGTGGCAGACCTACCTGACGCAGGAGCTGCCCGGCGTCATAGACGCGCGGCTGGGCGCCAGTGGCCGCAATGCCATTGCCGGGGTGTCGATGAGCGGCGCCTCCGCCATCGATCTCGCCATCCAGGGTGGTCCGCTCTACAGCGCGGTGGCGGCGTACAGCGGGTGCCCGTGGGCGACCGATCCGGTGGGTGTGTCGCTGGCCGGGGCGCAGGTGCTGCGCGGCGGCGGTAATCCGGGCAATGTCTGGGGTGTGCCGGGCGGTCCCGGCTGGCGTGCGCATGATGCGTTCCTGAACGCGCATCGGCTCGCGGGTAAGTCGATCTTCTTGTCGGCCGCCTCCGGTATTCCGGGCGGGATCGATAAGGGCGGGTTGCCGATGCCTCCGGTCGAGGCCATCGCGAGCGCCTGCACGGGTGCGTTCGCCGGCCGTTTGGCCTCGCTGGGTATCCCTGCCACGCATGTCAATCGGGCGTCGGGATCACACACGTGGGGGCAGTTCGAGACCGACTTGCACGACTCGTGGCCGCACTTGGCTCGCGCGATCGGTGCGTGAGGTGTCCGGCGCCGAGCCGGTGCGAAAACCCCCTGAACAGAGCAGTCCCCGGTAGTCTCCATCGATTCCATGAGCCTCAGTCGTCGCTGATGGCTCCGGTACTCGACTGGCTTGCCGGGGGCCTAGCCGGATCTTGAAGTGATGTGACCACCGTTCTTCGGACGTCTCCTTCGAACGCGTCACACCCTTCGGTGTTCCGGTATATGTCCAGTATGGCCCTGATCCGGCGTCAGTCAAGACCCCTGACGTAGCGATCCGGCGTCGCTTCGCCGCCCTCCGGCCCGCCTCATCCGCCCGGCCGCGGCAGCCCCTCGACCTGCTGCTGGATGCGGTCGAGCGCGGCGCGGATGGCCTCGATCTGGGCATTGAGTTCGGCGATGGTCGCCTCGTCCACCGCGGGAGCCGGTACGGCCGGGCCCGACGGCGGTGCAGGCCTGGGACGGCCCGGGGGTGGTGGTGCGGCGGGACCACCGCCCGGCGCGGTCGCGAGGTTACCGGTCTCGGGGCCGAAGACCTGATCGAGCGCCTCGGCCAACGTCGGGGCGTAGCCCACCCGGACGCCGCCGGTGCCCGGATCGCGGTAACTCACCAGCATCCGTGCCAGCTGCGGGAAGGTGGAACCGTTCGGTGCGGTCGAGATCCGCTCGGTGAACAGCGGTTCGACATACAGCACCCCGCCCTCGGCGATCGGCAGCGTGAGCAGATTGCCGTACTGGATGCGGTTGGAACGTTCGAGCAGGGTGCGTTCGGAGGCCACCCTGGTATCGGAGATCATCGAGTTCTGGATCTGCTGCGGCCCCTGGGTGAGGGTGTCGGTGGGCAGTTGCAGCACCGTGAATCTGCCGTAGTCGTCCGGATCGCAGGCGACGGAGATGTAGGCGGACAGGAACTCTCGATTGAACCCGACCATCGCACTGGCCAGCCGGAAGGACGGGTCGGCGGTTTCCGGATCGCCCATCAGCACGTAGAAGGGCGGCTGGTGCGGGTTGGTCTCGACGGTCGGATCACTGGGCACCGACCAGAACGCGTTGGTGGTGAAGAACTCTCGCGGCTCGTCCACGTGGTATTTGGCCAGCATCTCTCGCTGGATGGAGAACAGATCCTCCGGATACCGGAAGTGGGCGCGCAGTTCCTCACTGATCGCCTCCGGCGGCTCCACCGTCCCGGGGAAGACGTTCATCCACGCCGCCAGCACCGGATCGTCGCGATCGACCTGATAGAGGGTCACCGTGCCGTCGTAGGCGTCGACGGTGGCCTTGATCGAGTTGCGTACGTAGGAGATCTCCTCGAACGGTCCGCCCTCGGCTTCGTTGCCCGCGGCCAGCGCCTCGAGCGAACTGCGCTTGGCGTACGGGTAGCCGTCGACGGTGGTGTAGGCGTCGACGATCCACACGATCCGCCCGTCGACCACGGCCGGGTAGGGGTCGTTGTCGGTGCTCAGCCAGGGCGCGACCAGTTCGACCCGGTGGCGTGGATCGCGATTGAAGATGATCTTGGAATCGGCGTCGATGGCATCGGAGAAAATGATGTTGCGTTCGGCGTAGTGCACCGCGAACGCCAGCCGGTCGGCCCAGTTGCCGATCGGCACACCGCCCGCGCCGTCGTAGGTGTATTTGGTGCTGTCGGTGTCGTATTCGCGGGGCTCGCTGCCGCCGCCGACGATGGCGTAATCGGGGTCGGCCGCGGCGATCACTTCCCCGAAGTAGATGCGCGGCTGGTCCACCGGGATCACCTGCTGCCCGGACGCGGCGCTGGCGATATCGCTGACGGTGTAGATGGGATAGCCGCTGTTGCTGCTCTCCGCGTCCCCGGCCGCGTCGCGCACGGCGGCGTTCACCCGGTTGGCCGGTGCGGCGACGAAGCCGTTGCCGTGGGTGTAGACGGTGTGCCGATTGACCCAGTGCCGCTGGTTGGCGCTGAGCGCACTCGGCGTCAGCTCCCTGGCCGCGACGACGTAATCGCGCAACTGCCCGTCGATGCGGTAGCGGTCCAGGTCCAGCTTGTCGGGGAAGCTGTAGAAGTTCTTCAACTGCTGCTGCTGGGTGAAGGTTCGCGACAGCACGTTCGGGTCGAGCAGGCGCACATTGGCGATGGTGGTGGCGTCGGCCGGGACCTGCGGTGGCGGCGTGGTCCCGATCCCCGGATACGGCTGATAGTCCACGCGGTCGCTGCCGATCCCGTAGGCCTGTCTGGTGGCGGCGATATTGCGTTCGATGTAGACGCGTTCCTTGTCGGCGGCGTTGGGCCGCACCGACAGCTGCTCGACCGCCAGCGGCCACACCCCGCCCACCAGAATCGAGGACAGCAGCAACAGCGCGGCCGCCATCGCCGGGATGCGCAGATCGCGCACCACCACCGCGGAGAAGACGGCGGCGGCACAGATGAGGGCGATCGCGAACATGATCAACCGAGCGGGCAGCACCGCGTTGATGTCGGTGTAGCCGGCTCCGGCGAAGGTGGGTTCGCGGCTGTGGCTCGACAGCAGCGCGTACCGATCCAGCCAGTAGGCGACGGCCTTCAGCAGGATGAACGATCCGGCCAGCACCGCCAGCTGCACCCGCGCCGCCGTGGTCAGGCCGGGGAATTTGCCGGTCAAACGGATGCCGCCGAACAGATAGTGCGCGGCGAGGGTGGCCAGGAGAGCGAGCACGACGGTGGCGAACAGCCAGCTCACCACCAGCCGGTAGAACGGCAGATCGAAGACGAAGAAGCCGATGTCGTGGCCGAATTCGGGGTCGTCGATGCCGAAGGCGCCGCCGTGCAGGAACAGCTGCACCGTCGTCCAGCGCGACTGCCCGATCAGCCCGCAGATCAGCCCGAGCGCGCCCGCGATACCGAGCCCGAACCACAGCGGCTTGCGCAGCACCACGCTGCGATAGGGCAGCAGATAGTCCTCGCGCTCGTCGTCGGCGATGAGCAGCGGCCGGTAACGATAGGCCCACCACATCGCCGCCAGCAGCACACCGCCGACGAACAGCCCGACGACGACGAACATCACCACCCGGGTGAGCAGCACGGTGCGCCAGACCTCGCGGTAGCCGACCTCACCGAACCACAGCCAGCCGATGTAGACCCCGATCAGCCGGGGCACCACCAGCAGCAGCACGACGAGCATCGCCACGGTGATCACCAGCAGCCGTACGCTGCCCGGCAACCGCCGCCAGCTGGGAATTTCGAGTGTGCTCATCACCGGCTCTCCCGTGGCTGCACCGGCCGAGAGGGTGGGCGGCCGGCACGGGCCATGTGCACCGATACTACCGGCGCGCCACGATCGGCCGCTCGGCTCAACCGGCGCGGGCGGGCACCTCGCTGAGCTGTTCGAGCAGATCGGCGGTGCTCAGCACGGCGCCGCAGCGGCGCGCGGTGTAGTTCAACGCCATGAGGTGTTCGTCGCGGCTGAAATCGGCGGTGGCGTCCAGGGCCAGGAACGGGCGCACATCGCTCATGAACGCCTCGGCGGCCGATCACTCGCCACAGTGTGCGGGACGCTGGCTGCCTGGCGCCGCCGCCCGGACGCCGAGTTCATCGTCCGGTATGGAGGTCCGCAGCATCGGTCCGCGGCGACCCGCAAGATGCGCACCACTTCTGTTCAAGGGCCGTGCTGGGTCTGATCGAGACACTTGGCTGAGCCAGGGACCGGGCTCGCCGGTCTGTCACGCGATGACCAAGGAGTGTGAGTGGTGTCCGCAGAGGCCAACAAGGCAATCATCCGAAGGGTTTTCGACGAATTCGTCAACCAGGGCGATTTCTCGGTGGTGGACGAGATCTATCGCGAGGACATGATCGACCATCAGCCGTTGCCGGGAGCACCGGAGGGGTTGGCGGGCGTCAAGTACACCATCGCCGGATTGCGCGGCGGATTCCCGGACCTGAAGGTGACGATCGAGGACATGAGCGCCCACGCCGACCATGTCGTCATCCACAACACCTGGCGCGGTACGCATTCGGGTGAATTCCTCGGACTGGCGCCGACCGGCAAACAGATCAGCGCCAAAGGCGTTGTGGTGTGGCGGCTGCAGGACGGACTGATCGCCGAGCGCTGGGGCATCGGGGTCGACACCAGCATCCTCGCCCAGCTCGGTGTCGGGAAGATGGGTCCGCGCAGCCGCGCCAGGGTCCGCTCCGTCGACGTGCCGTTGGTTCGCACCCTGCCGATCCTGCCCGGCCGGCTCGACCAGTGGCGGCAGGCGCACAAGGAGCTCAACGAGCAGCACGGCGAGCAGTACCGCGCCGCGCGGCGAGCGGCGGAGATTTCGCGGGAACTGGCCTGGTGCCGGTCCGGCCTGGACGGCGATCTGGCCATATACCACATGGAGTCGCCCGACCCGGCGCGGTCGCTGCGCGCGCTCGCGAATTCGACCGCCCCGGTCGACACCTGGCTGCGCACCACGTTGACCGAGGTGCACGGTCGCGATCCGTGGATCGAAACCTCCGTGGCCGCAGCGGAACTGGCGCACGGCTGGCAACGCTGAGCCGGTCACGGAAACGGAGCCCATGGCTCGGCCATGGGCTCCGGGCTCGACCCGCTCTGCTGGCGGCTACTTGCGTGCCACCCCGAGATACAGCGCCGACGTGTCGGAGGTCAGCTTGGCCTTGAGGCTTCCGTCCTTGTTCTGCCCACGGATGGCAATGCCCTTGGGGGCGCCGATCGGGGTGAACCCGGTCGCCCGCAGGTAGTTGTCCATCTCCTCCGGGGTGATGAAATCCGCCCAATCGTGGGCACCCTTTGGCACGATGCCGAGTACCCGCTCCGGAAGCCAGATCATCATCACCCGCGACCGCATGGTCCGGTTGATGGTGTCGTAGAAGAAGATTCCACCCGGCTTCAGCACTCGATGGATCTCGCGCACCGAATCCGCCGGGCTCTTGACATGCTCGAGCACGTCGACGCAGGTCACCACGTCGAAGGTGGCGTCGTCGAACGGCAGTGCCTCGGCCGCCCCCACCTTGTACTCGATCTCCTTGCCCGTCTCCGCGGCGTGCCTGGTGGCCGCTTCCACCAGCTTCGGTGAGACGTCGACACCGGAGACCTTCGCGCCGCGTCCGTGCAGGAATTCGGTGGTGTAGCCGCCGCCGCAGCCGACATCGAGAATGCGCACACCCTCCCACCCCGAGGACAGGTACCGATCGAAGTAGGCGAACCGTAGTGGGTTGAACGATTTCAGCGGGTTCATCATCGAGTCGTTGTCCCACCAGCTGTTCGCCCAGGCGGAGAAGAAGTGGTTGTCCTGCTGGACGCTGTCGGTCATGTCAGCTCCTGTCGGTTCGTTCGATTGGATCGGTCGATGTCGGCGCGATAGCGGGTGGCGTACGCGACTTGCTCCTGCTCGGCCGCGCGGAAGGCGAAACGATCCCAGGACGCCTTCATGAACCGCTCTCTGAGCCAGATGGCGGCGGGGTTCTCCCAGGCGCCCATCCGCCCGATCCGCCACGCCATCCGCTGCATCCGTGCCGTGCGTGGAATGCGTTCGCGCTCATAGGAACGCAGGGCAGCGATCGGGTCGGTGGTGCCGTCGAGATGCTCGGCCAGGATCAGCGCGTCCTCGATCGCCTGGCACGCACCCTGTCCGATATTGAAGGTGATCGGATGCGCCGCGTCGCCGAGCAGGCTGACCCGGCCCCGGCCCCAGCGGCGGATGGGTGCCCGGTCGATGACGTCGTGGCGCAGCACCTGTTCGGCCGGCGTCGCGGTGAGCAGCTGGGCGACGGGTTCGGGCCAGCCGCGGTGCCGGTCGGCGAGCATGTCGATCACATCGCCGCGGTCGACGCCGTGCGGCGCACCGTTCGCCACGCTCATCCAGTAGGTCCGGCCCGGCGCGACGTCGTAGTAGGTGAATCGGGCACCAGGACCGAACAATGCGCAGAACGTGCCTGGCGCCACGACCTCGGGGCCGACGCTCGCCTCACCGCGCCAGGCGATGTAGCCGGTGTAGCGCGGCGGACGATCGCCGACGAGGGTTCGCCGCACCGCGGAGTGCACGCCGTCGGCGCCGATGAGCAGTTCGCCGCGTTCGCTGCCGCCGTCGGCGAAGCGCACCGTCACGCCGTCGCCGTCCTGCTGGAATCCGGTCACCTCGGCACCGGTGCGGATCTCGGTATCGGTCAAGGCACGCAACAGGATCCGATGTAGATCCGAGCGCCCGATCGCCACCGTTGGCCTGCCGTACTTGACGGCGAACTCGCCCACCGGCCAGGAGCCGATGTGCTCGCCGCGCGCGGTGCGGAACTCGCAGACGGTCTGCACGGGCGCGATCCGCAGCACCTCCTCGGCGACGCCGAGCGCATCCAGTGCCAGCATGCCGTTGCTCCAGATATGCAGTCCCGCACCGCCGTCGCGCAGGTGTCGCGCGCTTTCGAAGACCACCGCGTCGATGCCTCGGCGCCGCAAGGCGAGCGCGGCGGACAACCCGCCGATCCCGCCGCCTGCGATCATGACCCGCCGAACCGCTGTGCTCATGCGAAACTCCCTGTCCCCGCGTCGGCCGGTAACGTCCGGTTCCACCCTGGCGGCAGGTGCACGAGGAAACCTCGAGCGCAGCATGATCCGAACTGGCGCAACGGGACTCGATGGTGCACTGCGGTCCAGGCCGAGGAAAGGTCGGCACAAGACACTGGTGGCCGATCACCGCTACCCATCGGAGGACAACGTGAACAACCTCAGTTACGCACTGGCCACCATGGCGATCCTCGGTTGCGCCGTCACCTACGGCACCGACACCTTCGCCGCCGTCGTCTGGCGCACCTCGCTGCGGCACCTCGACGAGCGGGCACTGACCCACCTGGTCGGCTGGGTCCACTACTACGGCGATCGGCGTCTGCCGGTGCCCGGCGGACTCGGCATGAGCCTGGCCGTACTGAGTGTCATCGCCAGCGCGCTGGCCGGACGGACCGAGGCCGCCATCGCCGGCGGTGTGGCCGTGCTGGCGCTGGCGGCGTGGATGGGCATCTACCTGACCATCGCCAAGCCGGTCAACGAAAAGTTCAGCGCCGCCGCGCGGGCCGAGCAGACGCTGCCCGACGCGCGCGATCTACAGGCCCGCTGGGACAGCGTGATCAACCTGCGGGTGGCGATCCAGCTCGTCGCGCTCACCGGCCTCTGCGCGCAACTGTTCCTGCCATGAGAAACGGCCGGTCGGCACCCAGGTGCCGACCGGCCGTCGCGGCGTTCGTGCGGTTCAATCCCGCTTGCGGATCAGCGAGAGCCCGTCGCCGATGGTGAGCACGACCACGTCGACGCGGTCGTCGCGGCGCACATGGTCGTTGAATTCCCTGATGGCGGTGGTGGATTCGTCGAACGGCGGCTGCACCACGGTGCCGAACCACAGCACGTTGTCCACCAGCATCGCACCGCCGGGACGCAGCCGCGGCAGCAGTTCCTCGTAGTAGTCGAGATAACCGGTCTTGTCGGCGTCGACGAACGCCAGATCGATCGAGATGCCTGGGTCGAGGGCGCGAATGGTGTCGATGGCCGGACCCATACGCAGGTCCACCCGATCGGCCACGCCGGCCTCCCGCCAGGCCGCCGACGCGATCGGCGCCCAGGCCGGATTCACCTCGCAGGTGATCAATCGGCCGCCGGGAGCCAATCCCCTGGCGATCGACAGGGCCGAATAGCCGGTGAAGGTGCCGATCTCGATCGCGGTATGCACACCCATCAGCCGGGTCAGCACCGTCAGGAAGGCGCCCTGATCCGGTCCGACCTGCATGATGGCCGGGCCGCCGAGCCGGGCCGTCTCGGCGACCAGCTCGTGCTGGACGGTGTCGTACAGATTGGTGTGCTCGGTGACGTAGGACAGCAGATCCTCGGTCATCCGGAGTGTCTTCATCGCAGCCTTTCAGGCATCGGTGGTGGGAATCCAGCTGCCGTGAAAACCATTGGGCACCCGGTCCGGCAAATGGACGGTGGCCATCGTCGACATCGTCTGCGCATCCAGGATCAGCAGATCACTGCGCCGCGTGGCCTCGTTGTACTGGTAGCCCATGAGCACACCCTCGTCCTCGGCCGCGTCCG
The DNA here is from genome assembly GCF_058222935.1 of Nocardia sp. JCM 38205. Lineage (NCBI taxonomy): Bacteria > Bacillati > Actinomycetota > Actinomycetes > Mycobacteriales > Nocardiaceae > Nocardia > Nocardia sp. JCM 38205. The sequence continues at coordinate 12,668 of NZ_JBYHFL010000004.1, forward strand.
GGCGGCTCGGGACGAAGCTGAACTCGCTGGGCTGGATACCCGGGCCGAGCCGCTTCTCGATCGTGGTGCCCCCGACCAGGTCGTGTTTGAACAGCGCACCCGCCGGGCTGCCGCCGCCGAGCGCCTCCATGGTGTAGCCGTACCGGTGCTTGCGGCAGACCAGTCGTTCGTCGATGCGCGGGAATTCCTGGGAGCGGTCGTCCAGGCGTGATTCGCGGACCGCGCCGGCGCGCGGATCGACGATCCAGCGATCGAGCGTGGTCGGGCCCTCGTCCGGTCCGTTGCGATCGGTGACGAACATGCGCGGATGCCGGACCACATCCAGCACCACCGTGTCACCGTCGTCGTAGGCGTTGAGCGGGTGGAACACATAGCACGGCGACACATCGAACCAGCGGATATCGGCGGCGGTGCCCTCGCGCGGCAGCAGACCGACCCGGGCGGGGTGGGCCGGATTCCACCGGGCGGGCAGCCGGTCGTTGGGCCGCATCCGGCGTCCGACCATGGCGGTGATCGGATCGGGCACCCGCACCCGGCCGATGAGGGCCGACAGCAGAAGGCGCGTGGGATAGCGCAGCGGCCGTGGCATCGTCATCGCGGCCGCCGCCTGCGGATCGAAGGTCACCGGCAGGTCGTAGAGCACGACATACTTCTCGGTCAACGAGAAGTCGTGCATCATCGGCACCCCGCGGATCGGGATGTCGACGATGCGCCGGGCGCGCCCCCGCACATCGATCACCGAGTACTGCACGATGTCGCCGCGGCCGAAGAAATGGGTGATCGCATGCAATTCGCCGGTCACCGGGTCACGGTGTGGATGCGCGGTGTAGCCGCCGGGCAGGGTGCCGTCGAAATCGCAGGGACCGACGGTGTCGAGTTCCTCGTCGAGCTCGTAGTTGGCCATACCGCCCTCGATCAGAGCCAGCGTCTTGCCCGCGTGCCCGATGACGTTGGTGTTCGCGCCGAACAACTCGATGCCCGCCCGATGTTTCGGCGGGTTCGCCGGATCCGAGACGCGCACCCAGCGATTGCGGTACCAGCGTGCGTTCCCCTCCGCCAGACGCACGCCGTGCACCATGCCATCGCCCATGAACCAGTGGTAGGTCTGCGGATCGACCTCGCCGATCGGGTTGGGGCCGTTGCGGACATATCGGCCGTCGAGGAAGTCGGGGATCGTGCCGGTCACCTCGAGATCGAAAGCGGTGAGTTCCTGCTGGACGGGGGCGAAATTCCCCTCCAGATACATATTCGCCATAGCGTCGTCGTCCCTCTGCGGATCAGCGGCCGAGCTGCGCCATCGCGGGCGCCGGGTAGCGCTCGCCCGCCGCGACTCCGGTGGGCGCGACGGCTTCGATGGCGGCGAGTTCCTCGGGTTCGAGCACGATCTGCTCCACCGCGACGTTCTGCACCACATGCTCCGGTTTGGTGGTTCCGGGTATCGCGACGACGTCATCCCCACGCGAGAGCACCCAGCTCAGCGCCAACTGGGCGGGGGTGACGCCCTTGGCGTCGGCCAGCTCGCGCAGTTTGTCGACCACGGCGAGATTCTTGGCGAGGTTCTCGCCTTGGAATCGCGGTGAGACGCGGCGGAAGTCGTCGGCGGCGAGGTCGTCGATCGAGCGGATCGCGCCGGAGAGGAAGCCGCGGCCGAGCGGACTGTAGGCGACGAAGCCGATACCGAGTTCGCGTGCGGTGTCCAGCACGCCGTTGTCCTCGACATCCCTGGTGAACAAGGAGTATTCGGTCTGGATCGCGCTGAGCGGATGAACCGCGTCGGCCCGGCGCAGCGTCTCGGCGGAGGCCTCGGAGATGCCGAGATAGCGCACCTTGCCCGCGGCCACCAGCTCCGCCATCGCGCCGAAGGTTTCCTCCACCGGCACCTCCGGATCCACCCGGTGCTGGTAGTACAGGTCGAGGTAGTCGGTGCCGAGGCGGCGCAGGGTGCCGTCGATGCTCTTGCGGACATACTCCGGGCGGCCGTTGATCCGCCAGGTGAGGTTGCCGTCGTCGTCGATCTCGTTGCCGAACTTGGAGGCGAGCACCACGTCGCGGCGGCGATCGCCCAGCGCGGTGGCGATCAGTTCCTCGTTGCGGTGCGGGCCGTACATGTCCGCGGTGTCGAGCATCAGCACGCCGAGATCCAGCGCGGTGTGTATCGCGGCGATGCTCTCGGACTCCTCGGCCGGCCCGTAGGCCACGCTCATGCCCATACAGCCGAGCCCCTGCGCGGAGACGACCAGACCCTGTGTGCCCAAAGTGCGCGTGCGCATGTGAATCTCCTACCGATCAGGCCGCGACGGCACTGATGAACAGCGATATGACCGCGATGCCCTGCAGCGCGGCGCGAACGTTGATGACCGAATCCCAGGTGCGCTGCAGGTCTCTGGCTTCGGCCGGGGTGCGGCCGGCCACCGCGGCGGCGGTGAGCGCGGTGTTCACCGGCACGCTCACCCGGCCGTAGATCACGAACCAGATGCCGAGGGCGACGACGGCGACGATGCTCGCCGCGATGGCGGCCCCGCCCTGGCCGAGCACGATCGCGGTGATCGCGGTGGCCACCGAGGCGATCAGGCCCAGCGCCCCGGGGAATTTCAGGCGTTGATCGCCGTAGAGGTGGATGTAGCCCATCGCCGAGGTCAGCACCTCGTCGGAGACCTGGGCCATCGCTGATCGCTGCACCACAGCGCAGAACACATCGGTCCCATAGATGATGCCGACCGCCAAGACGGCGATTCCGGCCAGCACTTGATGTGCCACAACAGCTCCCTCACATCGGAATGAGTGTCCGCTAGCAACGATAGATCTACGAGCGGCGATATGTCCATGGCAGAAACTAGTGCTGCTATCTTCGCTAGCACTATGACTGTGCAAGAGCGCCGTGAGCGGGAACGGGCCCGCAGGCACCGGTTGATCGTCGACACCGCACGGCAGCTCGCCGAGGCCGAGGGCTGGGAAGCGGTGACGACGCGGCGGCTCGCCGCCCTCATCGAATACAGCCAGCCGGTGCTCTACAGCCATTTCGCGAACATGGAGGCCATCGCCAACGCGGTGGCGATGGAGGGCTTCGCCGAATTGGCGGCCACCCTGGCCGAGGCGCGCGCCGGCGCGGCGCCCGAGCAGATCGCGCACCGGGTCGCGCGGGCCTACGTGGATTTCGGCGTCCGGCAGCCGGCCGTCTACGACGCGATGTTCGTGCGGGCCACCGACCTCGCCTTCGGCAGCCCGCAGACGCCGGAACCGCTGCAGCGCGCCTTCGCCGAACTGCTGGCCGCGGTCGAACAGCTGTCCGGCCCTTACGATCCCGAGACGGACGCGGAAGTGTTCTGGAGCGCGCTGCACGGTCTGGTGATGCTCGCGCGCAGCCGTCGCCTGCGTCCGGATATGGCGGGTGAGCGATTGCGGATACTGCTGGAGCGCTTCAGCCGGATGTGGCCGCCGCGTTAGCGGTGAACAGACCGGTCAGATCCACCAAGAGATGCCTGCCGCGCTCGGCGCCACCCTTGATCCGACCGTCGAGCACCAGCCCGACCAGCCCGTGCAGATGCGCCCACAGCAGGTCGGCGGCCGCTTCCGCGTCATAGGCGGAGGCGCACAGATGCGGCGCTCCTTCGGCGATGGCCGCGCGTAGCACCTCGAAGCAGGCACGGGCGGAATCCGGTGCATCGGAGGTGCCGAAGGCCAGGCCGGGCAGCGTATGCATCAATCGGTACAGGTGCGGATCGGCCATGGCGAAATCCCAGTACGCCACCGCCACCGCCAGCAGCGGCCCACCGCGCTCGCGCTGCACCTGCGGGCACAGCGCAGCGCCCAGTTGCTCGGCCAGATCGGCGAATCCGACGTCGACCAGCTCGAGCAGCAGCGCACCCTTGTTGGCGAAGTACTCGTACACGATCGGCACGGTGTAGCCCACCCGATCGGCGACCGAGCGCACCGTGACGCTGTCGAATCCGCCGGTCTCCGAGGCGATCGAACGGGCCGCCGCCAGCAGCTCGCCACGCAGCCGCTCGCGTGCCTCGGCGCGCTCGCACGCCGTGCCCTTGATCCGCTTACCCGCTCGTGGCACTGCTCCTCCTCGGTCGCCGCCAATTTCTAACAACGGTAGACAATCGCGCGGAGCCGCGTCTAAAGTCAATTTCTAACGTTGATAGAAATCAACGTGTACAGGGGACAAGGAGTTTGCGATGCGAGTTCTGGTAACCGGAGCGTCCGGCACGATCGGCAGCGCGGTGGCGCGGGCCCTGATCGGCCGCGGCCACACCGTGATCGGCACCGTCACCGCGGCCGACCGACCGGTGCCCGCCGGGGTCGAACCGCTGGTGGCCGATCTGTTCGATCCCGCAGCGCTCACCGCTGCGGCCGCATTCGTCGACGCGGCGGTGCACACGGCCTCCAGCAATGACGAACGGGCGGGCGAGCTCGACAACACGGTCGTCACCGCCCTCATCGAGGCCTTCGCCGGCACCGGCAAGGCCTTCGCCTACACCAGCGGTCTCTGGTTGCACGGCAACAGCGGCGACAGCGTCATCACGGAGGAATCGCCGTTCGCCCCGCCGCTGGTGGTCTCGTGGCGGCCCGCGGTGGAGAAGCTGCTCGAGGAAGCGGTCGCGCGCGACGTGCGCACCATCCGCATCCGCCCGGGTCTGGTCTACGGCGGCGGGCGCGGCTATGTGCCGATGCTGCTGAGCCCGCAGAACGACGACGACGGCGCGGTGGTGCGCCACTTCGCCGACGGCAGCAACCGGTGGTCGGTGATCCACGCCGACGACCTGGGCGAGCTGTACGCCCTCGCCGTCGAGTCCGCGCCCGCCGGTTCGGTGTACCTGGGCACGCTCGACAATTCGCTGCAGGTCAAGGCGGCAGCGCAGGTTGTCGCGGCCAAGCACGACGCGCGAGTGCAGGACTGGGATCCCGCCGACGCGCAGCAGTACTGGAGCGTCATGGTCGAGGCGTTCCTGCTCGACCAGGTGGCCACCAGTGCCAAGGCACGCAAGGAACTGGGCTGGACGCCGTCGCAGCCCGGCCTGCTCGAAGAGCTCGCCGCGCTCTGACCTTCGCTCGAAAGCACGTGATATGAGCCAGAACCAGGCCACGGCCCTGGAATTCGACTATGTGGTTGTCGGCGCGGGATCGGCGGGCTGCGTCGTCGCCGCTCGGCTCGGCGCCGACCCCACGGTGACGGTCGCGCTGATCGAGGCAGGACCATCGGACGACGATCCCGAACTGCGAGTGCCACTGCATTCGGTGCATCAGTTCGGATCCGCACGGGATTGGGGTTTCGCCACGGTCGCGCAGCCGGGCCTGGACGGCCGCGTGGTGTATTGGCCGCGCGGTAAGGGAATCGGCGGCTCGTCGACGATGAACTTCCAGATGTGGGTGCCGGGGTTCCGGGCCGACTTCCACGACTGGCAGGCCGCAGCGGGACCGTCCTGGTCCTGGGAGCTCATGTCACGCCATCTGCGCCGTGCGGAACGGTGGGCGGGGACCACCGGCCAGGGCTTCGGTACCGCCGGGCCACAATGGATCTCCCCGCCCGCCGACCCCGATCCCAGCACCCGCGCCTTCCTCGACGCCTGCGCCGCGGCCGGGCTGCCGGAGCCGGCCGGCGGTCTCGCCGACCCAGCGGGCGCGGGGTCGGCACCGACCCCACTGACCCAGCGCGACGGATCCAGGTTCAGCGTCGCCGATGCCTACCTGCATCCCGCGGTGGCGCGCGGCGAGGTCACCGTGATCACCGACCGGCTCGCCCATCGAATCCTGCTGGACCACAACGGTGATGCGGTGGCGGTCGAGCTCGGTGACCGCACGGTGGCCGCCCGCCGTGAAGTCGTGCTGTGCGCGGGCACGATCGGCACGCCACAGCTGCTGTTGCGTTCGGGCATCGGGCCGGGCGAACGCCTGGCCGCCGCCGGAGTGCGGCCGGTGGTGGAACTGCCGGGTGTCGGTGCGAACCTGCACGATCACGTCATCGTCCATCTGCCCTACTCGGTCCGCGGCCCTGATCGGTTCGCCGATATCGGCACGGCGCGAGCGCGACGACTGTACGACGAGCAGCGGCTTGGACCGCTCACCTCGAATATCGGTGAGGCGGTGGCGTTCCTCGGACCGGCCGGGGCACCGGATCTGGAGCTCATCTGGTCGCCGATCGCCCTCGACGAGCAGGGGTTCGTCAGTGGACGAACGCTCAGCGTGGTGCTGCTGCGGCCGGACAGCCGCGGCAGGCTCGATCTGATCGACGCCGATCCCGCGACGCCACCGCGCCTCGACCCGGCCTATCTGTCGGCCGCCACCGATCTGTCCCGGCTGATCGACGGCTACCAGGCGGCCCGCACCATCGCCCGCACCGCGCCGCTGGCGTCGATGATCGGCGAGCCGTTGCTCCCACTACCGCGGACGCGCACCGAGATCGCCGATTTCCTGCGCGCCACCGCGACAACGGTGTTCCATCCCGTCGGCACCTGCCGGATCGGTCGCGCCGACGATGAGATGGCGGTGGTCGACGCAGCGCTCCGGGTGCGTGGAGTCGGTCGCCTGCGGGTCGCGGACGCCTCGGTGATCCCGCGCAGCCCGCGCGGGCACACCAACGCGCACGCGGTGATGATCGGTGAACGCGCCGCGGACTTGATCAGCGGTGCAGGCGATGCCGGATTCGCCCGCACCGCCGTTTCAGAAGCCGACCACGCCGAGATTGGGCACCGGAAGGGTCCTGACATGGGCTGAGACCGAGCGGGCGAACAATCGGTGCAGCTTGGGCAGCAGGTAGATTTCGGCTCCGGGCTCGCCCCCCGGCGCCGAATCCACCAGGTGCACGTCGAGCAGATGCTCCAGATGTTCCTCGGCCTCGGCTTCGCTGAGGTCGAGGGCACGGGCCACCGTCCGCGCCGACCACTGGGTGGCGGGCAGTGCGGCCAGTTCCACGAAGAACCGCTGTGTCGCCGAGCCGATCGTCAGGTAGCTCTCGGCGATTCGCGCGCGCACGTCGTGCCTGCCGTCGGTGAGTTCGGCGAGCAGGCGGTCGTCGTCGCGCAGCCGGGTGAGCAGCCGCCCCAGCGGCCAGTTCGGCCGGATCATCAGCCGGTTGCCGACCACCCGCAGCAACAACGGCGATCCGCCGCACAGGTCGAGCAGTTCCCGAGCCGCGGCCGGCTCGCGGTCCACCCGGTCTCCGGCAAGGCGGCGCAGCAGGGCCATGGACTCAGCGGCGGACATCGGATCGACCCGGATCACCGGAACACCCTGTGGCACAACGGGTCGCACCCGACAGGTGACAATGACGCCGCAATGCCCGGTGCCCGGCAGCAGCGGCGCGACCTGGGGCTCGTCGACGGCATTGTCGAGCACCACCAACGTGCGCGAACGGGCCAGCCGCCCCCGATACATTTCCGCTCGTTCGGTGAATCGCGCCGGAATCTCGTCCTTCGGGACTCCGAGGGCACGAAGCAGCCGCTCCAGCACATCGTGCGGATCGGCGGGCGATGCACCGTTGCCCTCGAGGTCGACATACAGCCGCCCCGACGGGTAGTGAGAGCGCAGCTGGTAGGCCGCGTGCACGGCGATGGTCGTCTTGCCGAAGCCCGCGGGTCCGTAGAGAACCACCACCGAGGGGATCAGCGGACCGGGGCCGGGGGTCAACGTGTCACGCACCAGTCGCACGTGGCCGTCGCGTCCGGTGAAATCGGGCAGGTCGATCGGCAGCATGTCCGGCGGGCCGGATTCCGGTGCGGTGTCGACAGGGTCCGCGGACACGGCGGGGACCGGAGCGAGCGCAGGCGGCGTCGTGGCATGGCCCTGGAGGATCGTATTGTGCGCGTCGCGCAACGCCGGACCGGGATCGGCGCCGATCTCGGTGGACAGATGGCGCCGGACATTGTCGAACAGTTGCAACGCCTCGGAGCTGCGCCCGTCGGTGTGCAGTGCCAGCATCAGTTGTGTCGCAATCGATTCCGACAGCGGGCTCTCCACGTACGCCTGGCGGAGCGGATCGATCACCACCCGCGGCCTGCCGAGGCGCACCTCGACGTCGGCCCATTCCACCAGCGCCTCGTGCCGTAGCTGCTGCAAGCTGTGCCGCATGGCCGAGGCCCACCGCCCGCCGATACCGGACAGCGGGATGCCGCGCCACATCGAATTCGCCTGTGTCAGAAGGGCACTGCGGTCGGCTTCGGTGCCGCCCGGCTGCCTGGACCGGTCCAGCAGATGCCGGAACACGTAGAGATCGACCGTCTCCGGCGGAGTCTGGAGGCAGTAGCCGCCGACCACCCGCTTGAGTACGGGATCGCCGGCCTCGCCATTGCAGACCGCCGCGAGCTTCCGCCGCAGCCGTGCGATGTAGGTGTACACCAGATTTCGCACATCCGCGGGCGGGGTATCACCCCATACCCGATCGACCAGGACCTCGAGTGGCACCGGCCGATCCCGGTCGATGAGCAGCGCCGACAGAATTGCGCGCTGCTTCGCCGGGCCGAGATCTATCGGCGTATCCTCGACACGAAGATCGACCGGGCCGAGAATGCTGAACAACATGCGTCCCCCACACTTCTCGCGGAATAATACAGAAATATCCCGCTACGACAATGGTCTGACGATTCATCGTGCAGTGTTACCGAAACGTGAACGATTCGAAAACGTAGTGCGGCAAACCCTCCGATTTTCGATTTCGCCGCCGTCGGATCGGCGATGCACGAATTGACCATCCGCGACCGCCATGGTCACGGCAACAGTCTACCGGACATCCCGACAATGGCACGGCAGCGAACAGATGGCCACTGCGCCGAACACCACATAGTTGCCGTCTTGCACTGGTGAACACGGCCGTGATATTTCCGCAATCGTTGCCGGCGGGTTGCCCTGGGCGTCAGCGGGATTCGGGCAGATCATTTCTATCGTCCTGCCCCCTTTTCAATCGTCTTGACATCCCATGTATTTCGAATTGACCGAAAGAACTCACCTCCCGGCGACATGTCATGAGAGGTTCACCGGCACGCTCGAGACCAACGCTGAGAAAAATTCAAGGTCGCTCGATGAGCATCGACGGCGACCAAGAATCCGACAGGGGTGACCAATGGTTCTGCGTGACGAGATCCTCGTGCAGCATGTCGATCGGGTACCACCGGACACCGGCCGTATCAACGGCCACCGAGCCCGGCCACACGCCGGCACCGCGCCGAGCACCATGCGCGCGGCGATCGACGCCCTGGCCGAGCGCCGGGCCGCCGCACTGGCACCCGCGGACGTGGCGGCCGATCGTCGCCACCGCGGACAAGGCAAGCTCGACCCACGCAGCCGGTTGGAGCGGCTGCTCGATGCCGGAAGCTTCACCGAGATAGGGCTTTTCGCCGAGCATCGGGCCGTCGGATTCGGTATGGAGGATTCCCATCCGGCCGGTGACGGCGTGATCACGGGGTGGGGCACCATCGATGGCCGCACCGTCTTCGTCTTCGCCCATGACGCCCGGGTCCGCGGCGGAGCGCTCGGCGCGGTGTACGCCCGCAAACTGCACCAACTGCTGGATCTGGCCGATTCCTGCGGCGCCCCGGTCATCGGGCTCAACGACGGCGGCGGCGCCCGTATCCAGGAGGGCATCGACGCGCTGGCCGGCTTCGGCGGGCTGTTCGCCCGCAATGTCCGTGCCTCCGGGGTGGTTCCGCAGCTCAGCGTGATCCTCGGTTCCTGCGCGGGCGGTGCGGTCTACTCCCCCGCGCTGACCGACTTCACGTTCATGGTCGAGGGCATCGGCAATATGTTCATCACCGGACCCGACGTCGTGCGCGAGGTGACCGGGGAGGAGGTGAGCAGGGAGGAGCTCGGCGGCGCCCGCCGCCACGCCGACACCACCGGCGTCGCCGCCTTCATCGCTCCCGACGAACAGAGTTGCTTCGACGAGGTCCGCGAACTGCTGTCGTATCTGCCGTCGAACAACCAGGAGCTGCCGCCGCGCCAGTCGACCGGCGATCCGGCGGACCGCCGATGCGAGACCCTCTGCGACATCGTGCCCGTGGACAACCGCATGCCCTACGACATGCGGCGCGTCGTCGCCGAGATCGTCGACGACGGGGAGTACCTGGAGGTCCACGAATCGTGGGCACGCAATATCGTCTGCGCACTGGCCCGGTTGGACGGCAACGTCGTCGGCATCGTCGGCAATCAGCCCGCCGTCCTGGCCGGCGTGCTCGACATCGACGCCTCGGAGAAGGCCGCTCGCTTCGTGCGGATGTGCGATTCGTTCAATATCCCGCTGGTCACACTGGTCGACGTGCCGGGTTTCCTGCCCGGCGTCGACCAGGAACACGACGCGATCATCCGGCGTGGCGCGAAGCTGCTCTACGCCTACTGTGAAGCGACGGTCCCACGGATCCAGGTGATCGTGCGCAAGGCGTTCGGCGGTGCGTACATCGTGATGGACTCCAAGTCGATCGGCGCCGACCTGTCGTTCGCCTGGCCGTCGAATCAGACCGCGGTGATGGGAGCCGAGGCGGCGGCCAACATCATCTTCCGCAAGCAGATCGCCGCGGCCGCCGATCCGGTGCGACGGCGGCAGGAGCTGGTGCGCGACTACGAGCGCGATTTGATGAACCCGTTCGTCGCCGCGCAGCGCGGCCACGTCGACGACATCATCGATCCGGCCGAGACCCGTTCGGTCCTGATCCGTTCGCTGGCCTTGCTGGCGGCCAAACGCGCGGCCGGACCGGTGCGCAAGCACGGAAACATCCCGCTGTGACCGCGATCCGCATCGTCGCGGGCAATCCCACCGACGCCGACCTCGCGGTGCTCGTGCTGCTTCTCGCGGCATCGACCCCCGCCGAACCGCCTGCCGCACCGACCGCTCCCGGCCCGGCCACCGCGTGGCGCACCAGCCGGGCGATTCGCTACCGGCGTTCGCCGGCCGCGTGGGGGCCGGCCCCACGTCAGCACCGGCAACCGCAGCCGGTGGCATAGAGGAGGACCCGAACCATGACTGCGATCACCGCACCACTCGACGGAACCGAGCAGATCCGCACCGGCCGGGCACCGACGATGGCGATGTTTCCCGGACAGGGCTCCCAGCGGGCCGGGATGGCCGCGCATCTGATCGACAACCATGCCGCGACAGTGAAACCCATCTTCGCGGCGGCCGACGAAGCCGCAGGATTCGAGCTCACCGAGTTGTGTGTCTCGGGCACCAAGGAACAGTTGACCCGGACCGAGGTGACCCAGCTGGCCGTCGTCGCCACCAGCCTCGCCACCTGGGAAGTGTTGCGGGCGAACGACTTCCGGCCTGACATGGTCGCCGGGCACAGCCTCGGTGAGTTCTCCGCTCTGGTCGCCGCCGGCGTCCTCGACCCGGCGGATGCCTTCGCGCTGGTCCGCCGGCGCGGTGAACTGATGGCCGAGGTCGCGGGCAGCACCGACGGCGGCATGCTCGCCGTGGTCGGCGTGCCGTCGGCCACCGTCGAACGCCTCTGCGCCGAACGTGACGGCAGCGGAGTGGCCGAGGTGGCCAACTACAACGATCCGAACCAGACCGTCGTCTCCGGTCACACCGCCGCGCTCGAGCAGGTCGCCGCCGCGGCCACCGACGCGGGCGCGCAGAAGGTCGTGTTCCTCGAGGTCGGCGCGGCCTTCCACTGCTCCCTCATGGCCGGCATCGAGGACGAGTTCGCCGAAGAACTCGCCGCACGCCCCTTCACCACCCCGCAGATCCCGGTGATCAGTTCGGTCACCGGCGAATTCCTGACCGACTCGGCCGATATCAGAACCATGCTGCGCCGCCAGCTGTCGCGTCCGGTGCGCTGGACCGACGTGCTGCGCAGCGCGGAGCACGCGGGCCCGGTGCGTTTCGCGGAGATCGGGCCGGGCCGGGTACTGACCGGCTTCGTCAAGAACACCTTCGAGGACCGTCCGGTGTTCAGCACCGGAGACGCTCGCCGCATCGGCGCGGCGATCGCGCAGTTCACCACCAAGGAGAGGAACCAGCCATGACCGAGATCACCGCGCAGACCCTGCAGGCCGTCCGGGAAGCCGTCGCCGAGGCTGTCGGCATCGAGGTCGACGAGGCCGAGCCCGACGCCACCGTGCTCGGCGAACTGGGCGCGGAGTCGATCGACCTGCTCGACATCCTGTTCCGGATCGAGCGCAAGGTCGGGGTGAAGATCCAGGCCGCCGAGATCGCGGAACTGCTGCAGGGCGAGCTGTCCGATGAGGAGTTCGAGGATGCCGACGGCCGCATCACTCCGGCGGGCCGCGCACAGTTGGCGCGGGCGCTGCCCCAGCTCGACCCGTCCACGCTGCCGTCGACCCTGACGGCCGACCAGGTCATGACGCTGTTCACGGTGCGGAACCTGGCCGAGATGGCCACCGCCCGCGCCGCGATGGCCGCGGACGCGAGCTGAGATGGGACCCGTACCGCCGGCGCGCAGCGACGCCACCATCTTCGTCGGCGTCGATATCGCGGGCGTCGATCAGGTCGCCTCTCGGATGAGCGAGCAGCCCGGTCTGGCCGAGCAGGTCTTCACCGAGCGCGAACTCGGCTACGCCGGCGGACGCGGGCGCCACGCCGAACACCTGGCCGCCCGCTTCGCGGCCAAGGAAGCGGTGTTCAAGGCCCTCGGCGGCGCGCTGCCCTGGCGCGACGTCGAGGTGATCAACGGTGCGAGCGGACGGCCACGGCTGCGCTTGCACGGTGCGGCGCTGGCCGCCGCCGAACGGAAAGGCATACGGGATATGGAGATCTCGCTCTCCCACACCGACGGGGTGGCGATCGCCTTCGTCGTGCTGACCACGGCATCGGCCACCGCGCGCGATGCCATCGAGCTGGTACAGGAGGCCGCACGATGAGGCTGGCCGATCGCGTCGCGCTGGTCACCGGCGCCTCGCGCGGAATCGGGCGCGCTGCGGCGCTGCTGTTCGCCGAACAGGGGGCGGCGGTGGCGGTCAACTACCGCAGTGGCGCCGAGGAGGCCGAGGCGGTGGTCGCGGAGATCACCGCGGCGGGCGGCAAGGCCGTCGCGCTCGGCGCCGACGTGTCCGATCCCGAGGCCGCCGCCGCCCTGATCGAGCAGACCATCGGGGCGCTCGGCGGGCTGCACGTTCTGGTCAACAATGCCGGAATCGCCCGCGACGGCTTGATCTTCGATATGAACCCCGGCGATTGGGTCGAGGTGATGCGCACCAACTTCGGCGGTGTGTTCAACTGCACCCGCTCCGCGATGGGTCACTTCATGGCCCAGCGCGACGGCGTCATCGTGAATGTGTCGTCGGTGATGGGCCAGCGCGGCTGGATCGGGCAGGCGAACTATTCGGCGTCCAAGGCGGCCATCAATGCCTTCACCCAGTGCAGCGCCATCGAATTGGCGCGGTTCGGGGTGCGGGTCAACGCGGTGCTGCCCGGTTTCACCCCGACCGAGCTGATCGGCCCGGTCGTCGCGGGCGGGGCCGGGAAGAAGCTGGAGAAGCAGATACCGCTGCGCTCGCTGGCCGAGGTCGAGCAGATCGCCGAGGTGATCGCCTTCCTGGCCGGGCCGGGCTCGGCCTATATGACCGGTGAACTGGTGCGGGCCGACGGCGGTTTCGCCGCCCAGCTCGGCATCGGCCGGCTGGCATGAGGGCGAAAGGATCCGGCGCTGTGCGATTTCATCTGGTGGATCGAATCGATGCCTGGGAGGCCGGCCGGTCGGCGACCGGCCGCAAGCTCACCTCGCATCAGGAAACCTATTGGATCCCTGATGATTCCGGACGTCCGGCCATGCCGTCGGCCCTGGTGCTCGAAAGCGTCTGCCAGACGGCGACCTGGCTGATCCTGCTGGGCAGCGAGCTGTCGCAGCGGGCGACGTTGCTCGCGGTCGAGGAGGTGCGGCAGCTGCGCACGGTGCGGCCGGGCGATGTGCTCGACATCGAGGTGCGGGTGGAGTCCATGGCCGACACCGCCGCCGTCGTCAACGGTGTGGTGCGTGTCGACGGCGAGCAGACGCTGACCGCTACCCGGATCATGTGCGGCCTCATGCCCGCCGACGAGCTGGACGATCCCACCGAAACCCGCCGCCTCGCGCGGTTGCTGAGCCGAAAGGAACTGGTCCGATGAGACGCGTCGTGATCACCGGAATCGGAGCCGTCACCCCGCTCGGCAACGACGCCGCGGCCACCTGGTCCGCGCTGGCCGCCGGGCGCAGCGGAATCGGCGAACTGACGACCTTCGACGCGTCCGGATTTCCGGTCCGGATAGCGGGTCTGGTGCGCGGATTCGATCCGGCGCGCGATCTGCCCGCGACCACCCGGTGGCGGCACCTGTCGCGGGCGGGGCAGTTCGGTGTGGCCGCCGCCGCGCAGGCCATCGCCCAGGCCGGGCTCGAGACGACCGAGCCGGACGGGTCGCGTGGCGTCGCGATGGGTGCGAGTGTTGGCCGTCCGGATCTGCAACTGCTGGTCGACGTCGGCCATGAGCGCGCCACCACCGGAAAGGCCGACGCGTTCCGCCGTCAGCCGCCCAGCCTGACCCTGCAGGCTAACCAGAACCTGCCCACGGCGGAGATGGCACGGCTGCTCGGTGCGAGCGGACCGATGGCAGGTATCAGTACCGCTTGCTCGGGTTCGGGACATGCTGTCGGCGAAGCGTATCGGCTGATCCAGGAGGGCGACGCCGACCTCATGCTGGCCGGCGGCTACGACTCGCTGACCACCTGGCTGGACGCGCTCGGCTTCAGTCTGCTCGGCGCGCTCACCACCGAATACAACGACGACCCCGAACACGCGTCGCGGCCTTTCGACGCAGGCCGGTCCGGGTTCGTCCTCGGCGAGGGCGCGGTGGCGTTCGTCCTCGAGGAACGTCAGGCGGCGTTGGCGCGCGGTGCGACGGTGCTCGCCGAGATCCTCGGCTACGCGTCCACGCTCAATGCCTGGCGCATCACCGACTCCCCGCCCGACGGCACCGGCGCGATCCAGGTGATGGAGGGCGCGATCGCCGAGTCCGGTCTCGGCGTCGAGGGCATCGACTACGTCGTCGCACACGGCACCAGCACCCCGGGTAACGACGAATCCGAAACCGTCGCGATCAAGCAGGTCTTCGGCGAGCACGCGGCCCGCGTCATGGTGAGCGCGCCGAAGTCGATGGCGGGGCATCTCACCGCGGCGGGCGCCGGCCTCAACATGGTGGCGGCCATCGGTGCGCTCCGGCACGGCGTGGTGCCGCCGACACTCAATCTCGACAACCCCGGACGCGGCCTGGATCTGGACTATGTGCCGCACACCGCGCGCACCGCGACGGTGCGGGCGGCGCTGGTGAATGCCTTCGCCTTCGGTGGCACCAACACCGGACTGGTACTCGGAGCGGCGTCGTGATCGCGCCACCGGCGGCGGTGGACCGCATCGTCGACGTCGTACCGGGGGTGCGTGCGGTCGCGATGGTGAACGTGCCGGTCACCCTCACCGTGTTCGACACGCACTTCCCGCACTTTCCGGTGCTGCCGGGTGTGCTGCTTCTCGACCACATCGGCGCCACCGCCCGCCTGCTCGCGCCGCCAGGACTGCACTGCCAGCACGCCGTGCGTGGTGTGCGCTTCCGCCGCTACGTGCAGCCGGGCGACCAGATCCAGATCACCGTCGAGGTGGTATCGACCGCGCCGGACGTCATCGAGTTTCGCGCCGTCGCCGAGGTGGACGGCCGCACCGCCGCCACCGTGCGATCGCTGCGACTCGGTGCTGACCTCGGCGCACCGGGCACGACAGGGCAAACCGATGACTGAACAACGACGGGTCGTGGTGACCGGTATCGGCCTGCTCACCGCGATCGGCAGCGACGCGGCTGCCACCTGGGACGCACTGCTGGCGGGCCACAGCGGCATCCGCACGATCACCGCCTACGACCCCGCGCCGCTGCGCACCCGGTTGGGCGCGGAGATCGACGGTTTCGAACCGGAGCGTTTCGCCTCCCGCAAGGCGCTGCGCATGCTCAACCGCGGCGATCAGCTCGGCCTCGCGGGGGCGACGCTGGCACTGGCCGATGCGGGCATCGAACCGGCGGGCGGACTCGGCCCCCGGTGCGGACTGTATCTCGGTGGCAACAAGGAGATCTCACGCCTGGACGACCTGATCGGCAGCATCACCAGGATTCGCCGCGAGGACGGCACGCTCGATATGCGCGTGCTCGGCGAACAGGGCGGATCGATCATGGCGCCGCTGTTCTTCGTCGAGGGGCTCCAGCCCGCGGCCGTCTTCCACGTCTCGCAGAAGTTCGGTATCCGCGGCCCGAATGCCTTCTACGCCGGTACCGCCGACAGCGGTGCCACGGCCATCGGCCGGGCCATGCGGGCCATCCGCCGCGGCGAGGCCGATCTGGCCTTGGCGGGTGGCTACGACGATGCGACGAACTGGTGGCCGATGTCGAAAATGGACGGCGTCGGGGTGCTCTCGACCGCGAACGAGCGGGGACCCGCCGCGTTCCGGCCGTTCGACCGGGAGCGCTCCGGTTCCATCCTCGGTGAGGGTGCGGCGATTCTAGTGCTGGAAGAGCTCGCCGCCGCGCGAGCGCGTGGTGCCCGGGTCTACGCGGAGATCGCCGGATTCGGCGCGGGCAACGAATGCCATCCCCCACCCGCACCGCATCCGAGCGGGCGCGGACTCGCGCGGGCGATCGGCCGTTCCCTCGAGGACGCCGCGATCGACCGCGACCAGGTGTCCTATGTCGCGGCCCACGGGTGTGCCACCGGCAGCGGCGATCTCAGTGAGACCCGTGCCCTGCACACCGTCTTCGGCGAGCACGCGGCCGCGGTGCCGGTCAGCAGCGTGAAGCCGCAGACCGGGCACCTGGTCGGCGGCGCGGGTGCGGTGAATGCCGCGGTGGCGGCGCTGGCCGTGCACCACGGCGTCATCCCCGGTACCGCCCATCTGGACGACCCGGACCCGGGATGCGATCTGGACTACGTCCCCGACGGACCACGCGAGGCGCCGGTGACCACCGCCCTCGCCCTGGCCAGGGGTTTCGAAGGCCAAGCGGTGTCGCTGGCCCTGACCGAGGTGAGGTGAACAGGCTGTGAGCAGCCCGAAACGAATCGTGGTCGCGGGTATCGGCGCCGTGACCTCACAGGGCCGGGGCGCGGACCGGATGTGGCAGGGGTTCCTCGACGGCCACGTCGCCATCGAGGAGGTGCGATCGCTCGACCTGACCGGGCACTCGACCGCCATCGGCGGTGAGGTCCGGCCCTGGCGCGGCGAGGCCGGGCACGCCGAATCCCTGGATCCGGCCGTCCAATTCGCGCTCGCGGCGGCCGCCGAGGCGATCGCCGACGCGCGCCTGCGCCCACCCGATGACGTCGGCGCCACCCGCTGGGGCGTGGCCGTCGGCACCTGCAATGGCGGGCTCGGCACCGTGGAAAAGACCTGGCTGGCCGATCGCGACGGCCGGGCCGCCGACTGGCAGCAGTACCTGATGATCCAGCCACAGATCATCGCCGAAGCGCTCAGCGCCGAATTCGGCCTCCGCGGACCGGTGCTCTCGGTGAACACCGCCTGCGCGGCCGGTGCGCACGCGATCGCGCACGCGGTCGAGATGATCAGGATCGGCCGAGCCGACGCCATGCTCGTCGGCGGCACGGACGCCTTCAACGCGACCGTGTTCGCGGGCTTCCACAGCCTGGAATCGCTGTCGCCGATCCCGCCCGCACCGTACTCCAAGGATCGCCGAGGGCTCTCGCTCGGCGAGGGCAGCGGAATGCTGGTGCTGGTGGAACATTCGGTTGCCGTCGCCGCCGGCGCCCCCATCCTGGCCGAGGTGCTCGGCTACGGGCTGTCGGCCGACGGTCATCACCCGACCGCACCACACCCCGAAGGGGCGGGCGCGGCCCGGGCCCTGACCGCCGCATTCGCCGCTACCGGTGTGACACCCGCCGACGTGTCCTACGTCAACGGCCACGGGACCGGAACCCCGAAAAACGATTCGGCCGAAAGCAGCGCTGTGCGCCGGGCTTTCGGGCCCGCCGCCGAGAAGATCGCACTCACCAGCGTCAAATCCATGATCGGCCATCTGCTCGGAGCGGCGGGCGCGGTGGAGGGCATCGCGACGGTCCTCGCCCTGCGCGACCAGATCGCCCCACCCACCGCAGGCTTCACCGGGCCCGATCCGAAGTGCGGATTGGACGCGGTGCCCAATTCGGCGCGGTCACTGCCCATGGATGTGGCCATGTCGAACAACTTCGCCTTCGCCGGCGCCAACGCTACCGTGGTGTTCGGCCGGGAGGGCCGGCCGGCGAGCCCGATACCGGAACCGGCGATCGATCGCGTCGTCATCACCGGCGTCGGGATCATCCTGCCCGGCGCCACCACCGCAGGTGAGCTACTCGACGCCTATCGCTCCGGAACGCCTGCGGGCTATGACAACCCCGAACTCGCGCTCAGCACATTGGATTTCGACGCCGCGGCGGCCCTCACCGCGAAGCAGCGGCGGCGAATGGACCGGCTCGGCATTCTCGCCGTCGCGTCCAGCCGGATGGCACTCGACGACGGCCGGCTGGACCCCGAAGCAGTCGACGCCGACCGTATCGGCGTCATCGTCGGCACCGGCCTCGGCCCGGTGGAGAGCCTGGAGCAGTTCACCGTACCGGTCCTCGAATCCGGTGTGACGTCCGCGAATCCGGCGGTCTTCCCCAACACCGTGTACAACGCCGCCGCCGGGCAGGTCTCGATGGTGCTCGGTGTCCGTGGACCCACTTCCACCCTCACCGCGGCGCATGCGGCGGGCGCTACCGCGCTCGGTGTCGCGCACGACCTGCTCCGCATCGGTGCGGCCGACGCGGCGCTGTGCCCGGCGGTCGACGCGCTGTCCCCGTATGCGATGCGCGCCTACCGCCGCATGCCGGTGTTCGCGGACGCGCCGAGCCGGGGCTACCGCCTCGCCGAGGGAGCAGTCACCCTCCTGCTGGAACGGGAGTCGGTGGCACGGGCCAGGGGCGCTCGCATCTCGGCCGTGGTCAGCGGGTACGGCAATGCCGGCGATGGCGTCGGGATCGGCCGCTGGGACCGCGCGGGGCACGGGATCGAACGCGCGATGCGTGGCGCGCTCGACGAGGCCGGGCTCACGCCCGGCGATATCAGCGCGATCTGGGCCAATGCCGCGGGCCTTGCCACGGTCGACGATCCGGAACACGCTGCCATCGCCCGCCTCACCGGTGGCTCGACGCCGCGCATCGAAACGCCCAAACAGATCCTCGGCGAACCGGTGGGCGCCGGCGCGCACCTGTGCGCCGCACTCGCCGTATACGATCCGGCCGGCTTCGACGGTCCGGTACTGGTCAACAGTTCGTCACTGGGCGGGACGCACACCTGCCTGGTGCTGACCCCGGATAGCCACTCTTCGACATCGGAGCACCATGACTGAATCGACCAACGTCGCGATCCTGGGTACCGGATCGTTCCTCCCCGGTGACCCCATCGACAACGACCAGCTGGAGAAACTGGTCGGGCCGTTGCCCGCCGATGTGCTCGACGGCATCCAGGTGCGGCGCAGGCATTGGCTGATCGACCCTGTCGACGGCTCGCACCGCATCGGCAACAGCCGCATGGCCGAGGCCGCGGCCCGCACCGCGCTCGACCGTGCCGGGGTCGAGCCGGCGGAGGTGGACCTGATCGTGGTGTCCACCGCGAGTCCCGAGTTCCATCTGCCCACCGTCGGCAGTTATGTGCAGCAGCATCTCGGGCTGGAACGCTGTGCCGTCATCGAGGTGCGCGCCGGCTGCGTCGGCGCGATCCAGGCCCTCGACATCGCCTACCGGCAGCTCGCCGACGGCACCCACCGCACCGCGCTGGTGATCGGCACCGAAGCCATCTCGCCCATCCTCGCGCCGATGTTCCTCGGTCGCGAGCCCGACGCGGTCCGAATGCGGGATCGGCTGACGCTCTACAACTTCGGCGACGGTGCCGCCGCCGTCGTGCTGCGCGGGGCCGCCTCCGGCCCGGTGGCACACCGATTCGGCTACGTCAACGCCTGCATGGGTGGGGCGCGCAAACCCGGCATGGTCGTCGTCGGCGGCGGCACCGACCTGCCCGTGCACGAGCAGCTGAAACGCAAACGGCTGATGGACATCACGCTCGACGCGGTGGGCGTCGCGGAATTCGGGCCGCGGATCTTCGTCACCGCCCTGCGGGAGCTCCTCGACCGCTCCGGGCTACGGCTCGACCAGATCGACGCCTGCGTGCTCCCCGAGGGCAACGCCGAGTACTTCAGCCGAGAATTCGAGGAGGCGGGACTCACGCGGGCGGACTACGACCTGCTGCAATCCCGGATCGTCGAGAATCTGACCGATGTCGGCGCCACCGGCTCCCCCGCCGTGCTGCTCGCGCTCGACGCCGGGCTCGCCGAAGGCCGGATCACTCCCGGTAGCACCGTGCTGCTGGTCGCGATCGAAGCCAGCCGCTACGTATACGCCGGCCTTGCCTTGCGCTGGCCGGGCGACGAAAGCTGAGGAATGCCATGACCACAACCTCGATTCCGGCCCGCCGATTGTTCACCAGCGAGTCGGTGACCGAAGGCCATCCGGACAAGATCTGCGACGCCATCAGCGACGCGGTGCTCGACGCGCTGATCGCGCTCGACCCGGCCGCGCGGGTGGCGGTGGAAACCATGGTGACCACCGGCCAGGTGCATGTGGCCGGAGAGGTCGGCACCGCCGCGCAGGTCGACATCACGGCGATCGTGCGCGAGAAGCTGCTCGAGATCGGCTACGACAGCTCGCTGAAGGGCTTCGACGGCGCCACCTGCGGGGTGAATATCGCGATCGGCGCCCAATCCCCCGATATCGCCCAGGGTGTGGATCACGCCTATGAGGCGCGCGTCGACGGCGCCGGCGATCCCGTGGACCAGCAGGGCGCGGGCGACCAGGGCCTGATGTTCGGCTACGCCACCTCCGACACCCCCGAGTTCATGCCGCTGCCGATCGCCTTGGCGCACCGGCTGTCTCGGCGCCTGGCACAGGTGCGCAAGGACGGCACCCTGCCGTACCTGCGCCCCGACGGCAAAACTCAGGTGACCGTCGAATACGACGGGGACCGGCCGGTGCGCCTCGACACGGTGGTGATCTCGACCCAGCACGCGCCCGATATCGATCCGGATTCCCTGCTCGCCGCGGACGTGCGGGAGTACGTGATGGATGCGGTGTTATCCGAACTGCCCGGTGGCTCGCTCGATACCGGCGATGTTCGGCTGCTGGTGAACCCGACCGGAAAGTTCGTCGTCGGCGGGCCGATGGGCGATGCCGGGCTGACCGGCCGCAAGATCATCGTCGACACCTACGGCGGCATGGCCCGGCACGGCGGCGGCGCGTTCTCCGGTAAGGACCCGTCGAAGGTCGACCGCAGCGCCGCCTATGCCATGCGCTGGGTCGCCAAGAACGCCGTAGCCGCTGGTCTCGCCGATCGCCTCGAGGTCCAGGTGGCCTATGCGATCGGGCGGGCGGCACCGGTCGGCCTCTTCGTGGAGACCTTCGGTACCGAGAAAACCGACCCGGCCAGGATCCAGGCCGCCATCGGTAAGGTGTTCGACCTGCGCCCCGCCGCGATCATCCGCGATCTGGACCTGCTGCGCCCGCTGTACGCGGGCACCGCGGCCTACGGGCACTTCGGCCGCACCGATCTCGACCTGCCGTGGGAGCGCTGCGACCGCGTCGATGAGCTGAAGGCGGCGGTGGCGTAACCGATCACTCCCCCACGACGGCCGCGAGCCATTCCACCAACGGCCGCTGTGTCTCCCACGCCGCGCGGATCTCCGTCGCGGCGCGCGGTGTGGGCAGCCAGTCCGGCGCGCCGAAATCGCGGTGGGCGGTGAGGGATTTGTGGCGCAGCAGCTCGATGCGTGGATGGTCGGCGGGGTAGCCCTTCGGTGTGGTTTTCAGCCGGTCCCCGCCGATCTCGTATCCGGCACGCCCGAGTTCGGCGAGGATGGCGGCCAGCTCCGCGCCGCGCACCTCGTCGTCGATGGTGGCGCGCAGCCGGGCCAGCTTGTCCGGTGTTCCGCTGTAGTACCCGGCCGCGACGAACAGGCCTGCCGCCCCGATCTGCACGTACCAGCCGACCCCGGGTGCCGCGCCGACGACCACGCCCTGGTGGGTCTTGTACGGCGATTTGTCCTTGGAGAAGCGCACGTCGCGGTAGGGCCGGAAGAGTTTCGCGGACCCGAAGTCGGCCTCCAGCTCCTCGATCAGCGCCAGCATCGGCGCCTTCACGGATTCGTCGTAGACCTGCTTGTGCGCGGCCCAGAACGTCTTCGAATTATCCGCCTCCAGATCTTCGTAGAAGTCCAGACCGGCGAACGGGAACCCACCGAAACGACCCATGGCTAGACGATATGCCCCGGGTCCGACATCGGCTCTCAGAACTTGCCGCTGTGGTGCTCGACGCGGTGGCCGAGCCGCGCGGCGAACTCCGCCACGAACTCGTCGGTCAGCGGCGGCCAGCCCCAGAAGTCGAAAGCCAGTGCGCCGAGCGCGAAGCCGGACGGCCACCGCCATTCGGTGACCGAGCTCCTGACATCGCACCGGCCGCAGCGAGCACGTCCGATGCCGGTTCGCTTCCACTGGTCGATGGCCTCGCCGAAGGGACGCCATACCTCGGGGTCGGCCTCCCACCGCTGCGGATAGTCGATGATCACGGTGGTGGCGCCGCAGCTCGGGCAGGTCGCCGATTCCGGCTCGAGCTCACCCTGCCCACCGTGGTGATCCTCGCGTCCGGCGACAACGGCGACCGGGCCGGGCTGCCAGTCATCGCCCCATTCCTGAGCGATCTGCCGCCACTCCGGCCCGGGAAGGTACCCTGCGTCGACGTTCCTGCTGTACACGCCGTCACCGGACAGCTCCCGAGACAGCAGCCCGCGCGAGACCATCCAATCGACCATGCGCACCGCCACGGCACCGGCCTCGTCGGCGCTCACCTGCACATCGACGATGCGCTCGAAATAATCACCCATCAGCTTCGTCCCGGCATTCTCATCGCCGACGAAGCTACCTAACGAACCGGCCGCGCGCCGCGTGGATCACCGGGCTCAGTGGGCACCCAATGCGTCGAGGATCATCGGGCGCGCGGTGGCGAGGGCCTGCTGCCAGTAGGCCCAGGTGTGCGTGCCGTTGACGATGTCGACGCGCGCCGGGAGGCCGAGGGCGTTGGCCCGGTCGCGGAAGATCTGCGCGGCGATCATGGTCAGCACTTCCAGGCCCATCGCGTTCACCGTATTGCCCACCCCGTACGGCAGGTCCGGTGCGCCGGGTACGCCGTTGCCGCTGGTGACGTAGATCGGCAGCCCGCGCAATCGTCCGGCCTGCACGGTGGCGTCGTTGCGGGCCCAGGCCGGATCACCCGGCGGACCCCACATGTCGTCCGGGTTGTACTGCCCTTCGTCCCACATGGCGGCGCGCATCGCCTCACTCCACATCGGGAAGGTCGGGTTGATGAAGCCGGAGAACGATCCGGCGAAACGGAACTGGTCGCGGTGGTAGGCGGCGAGGATCAGCGCCGCATTGCCGCCCATGGAGGCGCCGACGACGGCATTGTTGCTGCGTGAGACCCCGTAACCGGCGAGAAAGTCGGGCAGTTCCCTGGTCAGGAAGGTTTCCCATTTGTACGTAATCTGCTGGCCGTTGGTGTGGCTCGGCCGATACCAGTCGGTGTAGAAGCTCGACCGGCCGCCGACCGGGAACACCAGCGTGACATTGTCGCCGGCGAATTGCCGCAGCGCGTCGGTGTCGCTGGTCCATTGGCTGTGATCGTGCGGGGCCCGTAACCCGTCGAGAACGTAGAGCGCCGCGCTACCGCCGCGCGCGGCCCACTGCAGCTGGACCTTGATCGGTCCCATGCTCGACGGCACCCACAGTTCTTCGTATCCGCCGGACGGCGCCCGTAGCGCGGGCGAGCGGACCGGTGCGGCAGCGGCGACCGCGGCCACCGACGACATCACCAGCATTGCTATGACCACCACGGCGGCTCTGCGAACCCATCCGCCGGCTATCCGTTCGTCTGCTGATCGCGCCACCCCGGCCACTCGCATACCTCCCACCGCATCGACTGGAAGTTACCGAAGATAACCAATTTACGCTGTCAGAGCCGGTAGGGATGTCGCCGACGCGCCGCTGGCGTGTCGGTCATCGCCACCGCGCGACCGGCGGGCACGGCCGAGGCGCCGGGAATTTTCACCGAATCGCCGGCGACCGAATTCCCACTGTGCGCAATATCTACCGTTGATCGCAAATGTCCGTTTCGATACGCAAGAGAATTTCGTCAGCCTTTTCCATGCCGGCAGTCCGAATTGGTCTCGTATCGGCACACTGGACAGATACCCTGGCGATAGCGCTCCGAATCACTCTGGACGTTGGTAGATTTCGACCGTGGGCGGTCCGGCGCAGTGCCGTCCGGGGGTTTCATCGATGTAATTCGGGGATGTTTTTCGACCATGACTGACAAAAACTATTCTCGTCAATTCACGCCGGTGGCGACGATTATATGACCGCCGCCGTCACCGGTTTCTCCGGTCGTGGCGGAGCGTCGGCGTCGGTCACGCTCCAGCGGTTCTCGGACCTGGTCGCCGCGATCTACGAGGCCGGAGCCGAGCCGAACCGATGGGACAGCGCGATCGGTGAGATCACCGCTGCCTTCGGCGCCATCCGCGGACTGCTCGTCCTCCCGGAACCGGCGGGCGGCGGATTCGTCGTCGCCGCCGCGGGCGCCGAACTCGCGCCAGACATCCATGAATACCTCGTCCGCGCCGCCGACCGCATCCAGCAGCTGCCCGCGGGCGCTCCCGTCACCAGCGATGAAGTGCTACCCCCGGCCCGCGGCGGCAACGGGGGCCGCGGCGATCCGTACGGCCTGGCCAACAGTTTCCTCGCCCGCCTCGACAGCGCGCTGCCACCCGCCTGGATCTGCCTGACCATGCCCGCGCAGGTCGACGCCGCCCGGCATTCCGCGGGCCGCGCGCTACTGCGGGTGCTGGTGCCGCATCTGGGCCGAGCCGTGCGCAATCAATCGGCGTTGCTCGAGCTGACCCGCGAACGCGCCGTCGCCCTCGCGACCCTGGAGAAGGCGCACTACGGGATCATGATCGTCACCGCGGACGCCGCGGTGATCTTCGCCAACTCCGCCGCCATGGACATCACCGGCGACAGCGACGGTCTATCCGCCGACAGTTCCGGACGGCTGCGGGCCAGCCCGCCGGCCAATCAAGCGCGGTTGAGCACGCTCATTCGCGAGGCCGCCGGCCCGGAAGGTTCCAGCGGCAATGTCGCGATCACGCGTCCGTCCGGCAGGCGGCCGCTGATCGTCCGCATCACTGCGCTCGACGGGGTGCCCGCCGACCCCTCGCCCCGGCCGCGCGCGGTCTTGCTGCTGGTGGTGGATCCCGATCACGATCTGGAGCCGACGCCGAAGGCACTGCACGATCTGTACGGGTTGACCGACGCCGAGACCCTGGTAGCCATGGGCGTCATCCGCGGCGACGGTTTGCCTGCCGTCGCCGATCAGCTCTCGGTCTCGTTGTTCACCGCGCGCACGCACCTGCAGCACATCTTCGTCAAGACCGGCACGCACCGCCAGGCGGAGCTGGTGCGATTGCTGCTGTCGAGCGCTATTGCCGCGCAGTGATTTCTCTTGCCGCGCAGTGATTTCCAGACGGTTCACACCGGCCGGAAACCGGTACCCAATCCGCCGCGCATGGCGACGTCGTCGAGAATTCTGGTGAAATTGACACCCACATGCGGGCCGAGGCACGGAACCGAAACATATCCGTTGACCAGTGCCACCAGTGTCGTGCCGACGACCACGGGCCCACCGGAATCACCGACGAGCACACAGATCTGGGTGAGCGTCCAGGTCGCGGTATCGAACACATCCCCGTAGACCAGTCCACAGGTCTGCCCGGTCGTACGGCCCTGCTTGCACGCGATCGCCGGGAACTGCGCGGGCAGACCGACCTCGGTGATCGTGGTCGCGCCGACCCGGTTCACCGGAACCACCTTGTCCGCGTCGAAGCGGATCACGGCGTAGTCGAGCTCCTTGTTGACGTAGTCGATGGTGCCGACCGGACCCGCTTCCGGATTCGATTCGGCGGAAACGCCTGCCCCCGGCTGGTTGCAGTGGCCTGCGGTGAAGCCGACCATCCGGCCGGTGTCGTCCCAGCCGATGGTGGCGAGCGAACAGGTCGCTCCGTCGTCGAAGACGATGCCCGACCCACCGCCGAGGACGACCAGGGGCGCGGCCTGCGCGCTCCCGATGGCCGTGCCCGCCACGCCGAGGATGACGGCCGCGAGCACGAGAAGGAATTTGCCGAACATGGTTCTCCCCAGGTGGTCGGCCGAGGAGCAGGGGCACTCCCGAACGGAGTACGAGAGTGCCCTCGTTTCCCCTCGGTCCTGGCATCGGTCGGATCAGACGACACACACCGGGAACAGGATCGGCACCGTGATCAGCACAATCCCGCACGCGAGGAATGCGCCGGGAATGGTGATGAACGGCGACAGCACGGCCGGCTGTACTTCGACCGGAACCGGTGCGACTGGTGCGGGAGCAGGCTCCGCGGCCGGTGCCGCGCTTGCTACCCCGGCGCCCATGGCGATCAACGGCGCGCACGCCGCTGCTGCTATGGCAGAGCGAACCTTGGTGCTAGTCATGACATTTCCCTTACTGTCAGCATTCTTGGTCATGGCCGACCCGGCTCTCCGGGTTGCCACAATGTTCAGCACAGCACCGTTGCGGCGGAAAATCCTCACGCGAACAGATGAGATGGGTTCGCCGAGACCGAAAAAGTCACCGAGTCGGGAAATGACACAGGTTCACACTCGCCAAGCTAGTTGAACGATGGTACAACTTGTACTATCGTTCAACTACCTACCTTGGAGGGTGCCGTGTCGCGAGTCGACATCCGGGATACGACCGCGCGAGATTGGGCGGGCCTGGCCTTGCTTGCACTGCCGACAGTGCTGCTCGGCCTCGATGTCACCGTGCTGTATCTGGTCCTGCCCCGGCTGGCCGAGGCGCTGAATCCGTCTGCGACACAATCGCTGTGGATCATGGATGCCTACGGCTTCTTCATCGCCGGGTTCCTGCTCACCATGGGCACCCTCGGCGACCGGATCGGCCGCAGGCGGCTGTTGGTGATCGGCACGACGGCCTTCGCGGCAGTATCGATCCTCGCCGCCTTCGCCCCGAACGCCGAACTGCTGATCGTGGCCCGCGCCCTGCTCGGCATCGCCGGGGCGACGCTCATGCCGTCCACGCTCTCGTTGATCTCCAACATCTTTCGCGACCCGCGGCGGCGCGCGGTCGCGATCGGCATCTGGGCGACGATGTTCGCGCTCGGCATGGCCGCCGGGCCGGTGCTCGGCGGCGCGCTGGTCGACACCTTCTGGTGGGGTGCGGCGTTCCTGCTCGCTGTTCCCGTCGCCGTCATCGTGGTGGCCTTCGCGCCGGCGCTGCTTCCCGAACATGCCGATCCGGAGGGTGGACGGCTCGATCCGGCCAGCGTCGCGCTGTCGCTGGCCGCGATCCTGCCGGTGATCTACGCGGTCAAACACGCCGCCGCGCATCGGCCCGACCTCGGCACGGTATTGCTCACGCTCGCCGGTCTGGTGGCCGGAGCTATTTTCGTGCGGCGTCAACGGGGGCTGACCGCGCCGCTGCTGGACGTCACGCTCTTCGCCAACCGGGCGTTCTCCGCGGCGCTGGGCGTGCTGCTGATCGGACTGATAGGCGTCGGCGGAACGATGTATCTGGTCACCCAGTATCTCCAGCTCGTCGAGGGCATGACGCCCTTGACCGCCGGGGTGTGGATGGGGCCGCCCGCGCTCGCGATGTTCGCCGCGGCGATCGGCGCGCCACTGCTGGCGCGGCGGATCCGGCCAGGACTGCTCATGGCCGCCACGCTCGGCCTGTCGGTGCTCGGCTATGTCCTGTTGACTGTCGCGGGCACCGGAGATGCCGGGCTGGTGGTCGCCGGATTCGCTTTCGTCTATCTCGGTCTCGGCGCGATCGCCGCCCTCGGCACCGACATGGTGGTCGGCGCCACTCCGGCCGCGCAGTCCGGTGCTGCCGCGGCGATGTCGGAGACGGTCCAAGAGCTCGGCCTCGCCGTCGGTGTGGCGGTCCTCGGCAGTCTCACCACCGCGCTCTACTCCGCCCGCATCACCGCGCCCGCGAATGTGACAGCGGCGGTCGGAGACCGGGTCACCGACAGCCTTGCCGGTGCGCTCTCGGTCGCCGATCGGATTCCGGCCGAGACGGTGCACGCGGCGCGGGAGGCGTTCACCAGCAGCGTGAATGTCGCCGCCGCCGTCGCCGGTGTCGCCATCGTCGCGGCGGCCGTAGTCTGTCTGGCGACCTTGGGGCATCTCCGCCCGCTCGGCGACGATCGCGACGACGCCGCCGACGCGATGTGCCCGACCGGCCCGGAGCCCGCAGGAGGGGAGCATGGACACCGCGAGCGAGCCGATCGACGGGCGCAAGGCCAGGGGCAGTAGACGGCGCGCCGAGATCATCGAGGCCACCCTCGCCGTCGTCACCCGCGACGGCGCCGCCGGCGTCACCCACCGCACCGTTGCCAAAGAGGCGGGCATCACCACCAGCCTGAGCACCTACTATTTCGCCACACTCGACGACCTGCTCGTTGCGGCCCTGTCCTCGGTCGCCGACACCTACACCGCGCGCATCCGCGAGATCATCGACGCCCCCGGCGACAAGCTGCGCGGGCTGGCCGAGCTGATCGTGGAATCCGCCGGACCGGGCCGCGAGCGGGCCCTCGCCGAACGCGAACTGTCCACCCTCGCCGCCCGCCGCCCCGCGCTCGCGCCCGTCGCCGTGCGCTGGCGAACCGACGTCGCCGAGCTCGCCGCCACCCTCACCGCCGACCCGGACGCCATCACCGCTGTCGTCGCCGCGACCGACGGACTGTGCACGGCCCTGTTGCTCGACAACGCACCGGCCGACCCGGACTGTGTGCACCGGATCCTCGGTCGCGCACTCGCGCCGCCCGACTCGGCATGAAGCCCCCGCCCGCGAGCTCACCAGCCTGGGAACCCCGGCCGACCATCGTTCCGGGTACGGTGTCAAAGCCCCCGATCACGGTGCGGTGTTCCTGCTGAAAAAACTGGATGATTATCGATGAGTACAACCGCCGACAAGCTCGCCGACCTGCGCAAGAAGCTCGAGATCGCGCAGGAACCGGCCGGAGAGGCGGGGGCCGCCAAACGCGCACGTAAGGGTATTCCGTCCGCCCGCGACCGCATCGACATGCTGCTGGACCCGGGCACCTTCGTGGAGCTCGGCGCACTCGTGCGCAACCCCAACGACAAGAACGCCCTTTACGGCGATGGCGTGGTCACCGGTCGCGGCCTGGTCGACGGTCGCCCGGTGGCGGTGTTCTCCCATGATCAGACCGTGTACGGCGGCACCATCGGCGAGATGTTCGGCCGTAAGGTCGCCGCGATCATGGAGCTGGCGGGCAAGATGGGCTGCCCGCTGATCGGCATCAACGACTCCGGCGGCGCACGCGTCCAGGAGGCGGTCACCTCGCTGCGCTGGTACGGCGAGCTGGCGACCAAGATGGAGCCGCTCTCGGGTGCGGTGCCGATGGTCTCGCTCATCCTCGGCAACTGCGCCGCCGGTGCGGTGTACCAGCCGATCTGCACCGACGTCGTGGTCGCCACCGAGAGCGCGCACATGTTCGTCACCGGGCCCAAGATCATCGAGGACGCCCTCGGCGAAAAGGTCGATATGGAGGAGCTGGGCGGCGCCTACAACCAGGCCGCGTACGGCAATATCCACCACGTCGCCAAGGACGAGGCCGCCGCCTTCGCGTGGGTCCGCAACTACCTGAGCTACCTGCCGTCGAGCGCGGTCGAGCAGCCACCGATCGTGAACCCCGGCCTCGAGCCCGAGATCACCGAATCCGATCTGTCGCTGAACACGCTCGTTCCCGACTCCGACAACTCCGTCTACGACATGCACGATGTGCTGGTCCGGATCTTCGACGACGGCGAATTCCACGAGATCGGCGCGGCCGGGACCAAGAACCTCATCACCGGCTTCGCCCGCGTCGACGGACGTCCGGTCGGCGTGGTCGCCAACCAGCCGACCGTGCTCGCCGGCGCCCTCGACGCCAAGGCCAGCGACAAGGCCGCGCACTTCATCCACATCTGCAACGCCTTCGAGATCCCGCTGGTGCTGGTGGTCGACACCCCCGGCTTCCTGCCCGGCGTGGAACAGGAGAAGGTGGGCGTCATCAAGCGCGGCGGCCGCTTCCTGTTCGCCTACGTGGAGGCCACCGTGCCCAAGGTGACGGTGGTCGTGCGCAAGGCCTACGGCGGCGGCTGGGCCGTGATGGGCGCCAAGGCGCTGGGCTGCGACGTCTACCTGGCCTGGCCCACCGCCCGCATCGCGGTCATGGGCGCCGAGAGCGCCGTCGGGCTGACCCAGCGCAAGATTCTCGACGCCACCCCCGACGAGCAGCGCGCCGCGGTCCGTCAGCAGATGATCGATTTCTACAACGCGACCATCGCGACGCCGTGGATCGCCGCCGAACGCGGCTACATCGACGCCGTGATCGAGCCGTCGGCCACCCGGCTCGAGCTCCGTAAGGCGCTGCATCTGCTGCGGGACAAGCAGGTCATCCGATACCCGCGCAAGCATCACCTGTTGCCGCTGTGACCAGCGATCCGCCGGTGCCCTCCGGATGGATGCGGCACCGGCGGATCAGGCTTCGAGCCTGGCCCGGACGGCCTCGAGGCGCTGCTGGAGTTCCGCCTCGTCGATGACACCGCGAGCGACGAGGGTGTGTGCCAGCGCGACGAGCTGGTTTTCCGGGTAGGGCAGATCGGCGTAGAGGGTGGAGGTCAGCCGGTCCTCGTCGTCCCGACGCTCCTCGAGGTCGGGCACGCCCGCTGCGCCCTCGGCGCGATCGAGTGCATCGCACATCCCGTCCAGACTCGTCTTCCACGGGGGAACCAGATTAGTGACGCCATATTCGGCCGCCATGCGCGGCCATACCTGATTGCGCGCCACGATCTTTCGCAAGGGCGCGATCTCGGACTCCGCTGCCGTACTCACGCTCGGGCTCCCCTCAGTCGACCGGATGGATCGCAGGCCGGGTGTCGGTGATGACATTGCTGGTGACGCCCGGTGTGGGCAACGCCACCCCGATCAGGCAATCGCGGGTGACGATCTCGGCGAGCTGATCCTCATCCCATCCCTCGGTGCCTTCCGGACGCACCGGCATCACCATGAACCGGTGCTTCTGGTTGGAATCCTGCACCCGGATGGCCACATCGTCGCTCAGATACAGCCCGAATTCGGCGAGGACCTGGCGTGGCCAACGCACCATGCGCCGCCGATAGTTCGGGGTGCGATACCACTCGGGCGAATTACCGAGGATCGGTCGCGGATAGCAGGAGCACAACGCGCAGACGATCACGTGATGCAGGGTGGGGGTGTCTTCGAGAATCTCGAATGCCGTGAAATCGCTGGGTGTTCCGAATCCGGTGGGTTCGAGCCAATCCACCCCGACTTCCTTGCTTGCCGTCATCGGTTCGGTCAGGGCGAGCGTTCTGAAGTCGGGATCGAGCCATGCCCGCGCGACCAGATGCGCGGCCGGAGTCGGGCCGATCTGCTCGGCGAACTCGGTGAACCGGCGATGTTCTTCGGCGGTGAAAATGCCCTTCTCGATACATAATTCGCGTAGCGCGATCTCCAGCACTTCGAAGTCGGTGACTTCTTCGACCATGGGCGCCACCGTGCGTTCGTGGTCGTGATCGTGCTCGGCCATGGAATCCCTTTCTGGCACACGGTTGTTTATGCTGCGCGCTTCAACCAGCGCTCCGGGAGTTCGGTCTGGAGCGTGTCGTTCGTCGTACCGGTGTAGCCGTCCCACAATTCGGCGAGATCGAAACGGACGACATAGAACCATTCGGGTGTCGCGTCCGGGCGGTCCCACGTCTCGTCTTCGGCAGCCGGACTTTCATAGGCCACCGAGGTGATCTCTCCGGTGGCGCCGCGGACGTATTCCGGGGTCCGGGTGTACAGCAACGCGGGCATATCGCGCACGGTGACCGAATCGCCGACCCGGAAACCGGGTTCTCCCGCTCGCCCCGCGAACACCTGCGGATCACCCTTACCGACGGCACGAATATGGTGCTCGTTGCGCGCCACCTGCGAGCCGTCACCTTCGAATTTCGGCTGCGCCGCCAACGACTTTCCGGCGAGGCCGCCGTCGTAGCGCGCCCGCACCTCCTCCATCCGTTCACTCAATTCGCCGAGCGCGATGTGATGCTTCTCGACGAGAACGCGCGCGACGGCGAGCAGCCAGCGCCCGTAATACGGCAACCCCAGGTAGATGGCCCGCCCGACGTCGACGTTGCCCATCCGGCGCCGCTCCTCCGACAGCCAGATCCCACGCCAGGCGAGCACCTCACAGATCACGTAGGTGTTGTGCTCCCACACCTCGTACTGCTTGTTCTCGAACTTCATCGGCGCGTCCGGCTCCCCGCCGACGTCGTGCACTGTCTTCATATACGCCTTGAAACGCTCGTGATCGATGAGATCGGGCGGCGGCGCATCGGGAAGTTCCGGATAGGACGAACGGAGCCGAGCCACCAGATCGAGCTGAGCGGCCCGCTCCGCAGCGGTACTCATGAAGGCTCCCTTCGTAGCGGCCATGTCGAACTACTGGGCGGCGCACCTCACACGGTCGAATGTATGCCTCGTCGTTGCTGGTGGGAAGCATTCTCGGGGATTTCCCGGTACGGCCGGGACAGCTGACGAGAGCGGCGGCTGCTGATTCGACAACTCAGGAATGTTCGCGGCCGTGTCGCACCGGGATGTTTGGGCCGGACACAGCGAGAAAATCCCACCGTAAGCGACGTCGACGAACACGCCGGCCGGCCCCGGCGGAAAGGAATCAGCCATGCCGAGCACAGATGATTGGCCGGTACCCGCGAGTGGGTTGCTCGTCACCCATTTCCTCACGGTGCGCGATGTGGCGGTTTCTCGGCAGTTCTATGCCGACATCTTCGGCGGGGAGGTGGTGCTGGAGGAGAATCCGGGCATCGTGAAGGTGGCCAACAGCTGGATCATCATGAACCCCGGCGGCGGGCCCACTCCGGATAAGCCCGATATCACGCTGACACCACCCGAGCCCGATGATCCGGTATCGGCGTTCCTCAATGTGCGCGTCGCCGATATCGCCGATTTCCATGCGACCGCATCGGCCAAGGGTGCGCGGTTCCTGACCGATCCCATCGACCGCAAGGCCGAACTGCGCTGCTACCTGCGGGACCCGGACGGGTACCTCATCGAGATCGGCCAGGCGACCGGGATGCTGCGCGGCATCTTCGCGGAGCGGCCCGGGTCGACCTGAGCCGCATCCAGCCTCAGCGCATAGTCTCGCGGGCCTCGATTCATCCCAGGTGACGCCCACAACGGGTAACTCAGCCGGCCGACATGGAACTGAGGACCGGCAGGAACCCCCAGTCCATGATGCGTTCGGCATCGGCAGTAGCGGCATCCAGATCGAACGGCGCGCTGTGCAGCACCACCCCGATCAACCGCTGCGCACCCCGCTGCGCCTCGAACAACAAGCAGGTCCCCGCTGCGATCGTGGAGCCGGTCTTGATACCCGTGGTCCCCGGATACCGATGCAACAGGTCGTTCGTGTTCTCCCAGACATGCGCCCGATTCGCCGGCCCACCGGGCTGATGATGGACCCGCGTCCCCACGACCTGTCGGAAAACCGGGTTGCCCATGGCGTGATGCCCCATCCGCACCATGTCAGCGGGCGTCGAATACGTGGAGTAATCACCCGGAACGGGCAGCCCACTGGGATCGGTGAAATGCGTATTCCCCATCCCCAGCCGATGCGCCATCGCATTCATCTTCCCGATAAACGCCTCCCGACCCGGCCCGAACGCCTCCGCCAGCGCATACGCCGCATCACACCCCGAAGGCAACATCATCGCGTACAACAACTGCCGCGCCGTGAGCACCTCACCGGCCACCAGCCCCGCCGAACTCCCCCCATGCGCCGCCGACGCATCGATCGCCGACTGCGGCACCGTCACCGCCCGCTCCAAATCCCCCGCCTCCAACACCACCAACGCCGTCATCACCTTGGTGAGACTGGCCACCGGAAGCCGAGTGTGCGCCTCCCGCGACCACACGATCAACCCGGTATTCCCCTCCGCAAGAGCGGCCCCGCGCGCTTGAATCCCCTCGGGTTGCAGAGCCACCGGAAACGGAGCCTGATCATTCGAGCCGCCGACCACGGGGGCCGCCGCGATAGTAGGCGCGAAAACGACGAGCACCGCGGCGATCGCCGCCAGCAGTGCACGGGTATAGGTTCGCATCGGGCCATTGTGCAGTCAGGATGTTCCCAATAGTGGGATTTCGCGTCGTTGCGTGAGCGCGGCATCGCTGGTCCGGGCGATATCTCGCGCAAGAAGGCTCGCCAATCGCCACCCCACTCGGGCACCATGCCACAGTGCACCATCCGAGAGTCCGCGTAGCCACCTACGTCGTCAGATACCGCACAGCCCCTCAACTCCTCGTCTTCGACCGCGTCGGCCTCCCCGAAGCAGGAACCCAGATCCCTGCCGGAGGCGTACACCCCGGGGAAGCCCTCGACACAGCGGTCCTCCGCGAAGTAGCCGAAGAAACCGGCCTGATCAATGTCTCCATTGCCGACCGAATCGCCGTAGACGACCACCCCCACTCCCTCACCAACCTCCCCCGCCGAACACCTTCTACAACCTGCACGCCGAACCCGACGCAGCCGACGCCTGGCTCCACCAAGCCGACGGCGAAGGAGCCGACCACGGTTTGAGATTCGCCTGCCGCTTCGTGCCTCTGCCGCTGGGAGAACCGTTGGCCGACAACCAGGATCGCTGGTTGCCTCTGATCTCGGGGTGATCATTGCCTCGACACCACAGTCACCGTCCGCGAGACCAACGACCTCACCACCGCCCTCGTGGCCGCTTTCGTCGGCCACGGTGAACGGGTGGGCATCCACCTCCAGAACATCCCGCAATACGCGCTCGTCCTGCTCGCCCTCTGGAAACTCGGCGCGATCGCCCTGCTGCTCAACCCGATGTATCGCGGCCGCGAACTCCGCGAACTCGTCACCGACGCCGAACCGGTCGGGATCATCACCACCGACCGCGATGTCCGGCAGGTCCAGGAGGACGTCGAGGGCACCACAGTCGGCTGGGTATCGGCACCGCGGAGTCGGACCTCCAGTCCCGCAACGACCCCCGCGTCTTCAAACCCGAAACCACCCCTGCCGACAAGAGTTCCGCAGACCTACTCACTTTGGCCCACGAGTACGCGGGCCGGAAACCCCCGACGATCCAGGTACACGGCGACGACCTCGCTTTCCTCGCCTACACCTCCGGCACCACCGGCCCGCCCAAGGGCGCCATGAACTCGCACGCCAACGTCCGCGCCGTAACCACCAGCTTCACCGAACTCGCCGGCATCACCCCCGGTGACGTCGTCTACGCCCTGGCCCCGCTCTTCCACATCACCGGCGCGGTCGTCATCGGCGCCCTCACCCTCACCGAACGCACCTCCCTGGTCTTCACCGGCCGCTTCACCACCGACGTAGCGGTCGACGCCCTCCGCGAACACGGCGTCACCTACACCATCGGCTCCATCACCGCCTTCAACGCGATGATGAACTCGGAATACGCCACTGCCGAACACTTCTCCACCATCAAAACCCTGTACAGCGGGGGCGCGCCGGTCCCACCGAGCACAGTCACCCGCTTCCAGGAACGCTTCGGCCACTACATCCACAACGCCTACGGCATGACCGAAACCTCCTCAGCAGTTACTGCGGTCCCGCCCGGCACAAGCGCTCCGATCGATCCGGACAGCGGCACCCTTTCCATCGGACTGCCGCTCCCTGGAGTGAACGCCGAGATTGTCGACTCCGAAGGTCATCTCCTCCCACCTGGCACGCAAGGCGAACTCGTCGTCATCGGCCCCCAGGTCATCCGCGGATACTGGCGCAAACCAGAAGAATCTGAAGCCGCCCTGCAAGGAGGCCACCTCCGAACCGGCGACAGCGCGATTGTCGATGAACAAGGCTGGGTTTACCTGGTCGATAGGATCAAAGACCAGATCAACGTCTCCGGATACAAGGTGTGGCCGCGCGAGGTCGAGGATGTCCTCTACGAACATCCGGCCGTGCTCGAAGCAGCGGTAGTAGGGATTCCTGACGACTATCGCGGTGAGTCAGTTGTCGCCTACGTTTCCCTAAAGGACGGACAGACCGTGCAGGCCGACGACCTGATCGTATTCAGCCGAGATCGACTCGCGCCCTATAAAAGGCCCAGGGCAGTCAAAATCGTCGCAGATCTCCCTAAAACGCAGACTGGCAAAATTCGCCGACGTGCGCTACGCGATCAACGTAGTTAGGCCCGAACCGTATAACGAGGACATCGCGGCCATATCGGAGATTTGGCCGACGGCGGGGTGAACGCGGTGTCGCTCAAGCGGAACAGATCAGCTCCGACGTATCGCCGGAGCCGACTCGCATCTTGAAGCCAAGGGCCTCAAGCCCTGGCCCCACGCTGCCAGGCACGGGACGATCCTCAGACCAAGGTGTTCGCCCCTCCGCCGGCGTGAAGTGAACGGCGCGGGGTCTCAGTTGTCGTCGGTGTTGTCGTCAGATCTGTCGCCACCGACAGACTTGACCCCCAAGAATGGTGGACTCGAATACGCGCACTTCATGCATGGTGCGCATGTCGACGCTGGGCACCCCGTTCTGTGCGTTGTGCATGGTCGCGAACGACGTGCGGTCCCCACCCGATCCCCACACCGGAGAGCACCGGACCCGCTCGCGATTCTGTGTTTCACCCAAGCTAAGCGAGGTGGCGGTGCGACGCCAAGCCGCCATCGACATTGTCGTCAGACCTGTGCTCACCACCTCGGCTGGCCTCTCTGTCCTCACTCTTGCAAACAGGGAGTGATGAGGTTGACCCCGCACTCGATCCGTTCAGGACCTGTGGCGTTAGCCATGCAATCGAACTACTCGCTCTCCGCTAGGCCGAATACGACGGCACCCGTAACATTGAGCTCCTCTGGGTCAGAAGATGCAAGGAGACGATACTTCACAGGGGCATCGTCCGCTGGCGCCAACACAAGACGAAAGCCATCCGTTTCAAGCTCGCCGCGTAGGACACGGCGAGCTTCCTCCGCATTCGCCACCGAAACATTCGCGCAGAAGTAGGCACCTTGCCCGAGGTACACCTGCTCGCCACAAACAGCAATGGGCTCGTATACGGATAGTATTACCTGAAGCTGTGAATCGAGCAAGGATTCGTCCATAATCTCAGTATTTTCAGTGTCGTCGTCCAATCTTTCCACTTTGGCGTTGAACAGGACCTCTCCTGCGACAGTTAGGCTCTCCCCGTCCAATAGTTTTGTTGCGAGATCGATCTCACGAACCTGCTCGCGAGTGAACGCGATAGGCGCCGGAAATGGAGTATTGGATGATGCTTGTATACGGGCCAAACGTTCTACTTGTCTTATAAAAGCGGCTGGCACGGGCGTGGGATTACCGAGCGGGACGGTATCACCGACGGATCCAGCATTGCCCAGCTCCAACTGCACCGTATTCGGACTGCACATATGGTGTCCGAACTGGAGCACTGGAAGCAGTTCGGAAGGGTACGTATCATCCCGAGGATTGTAGGAGATATTTATTTGGGCCGTCACAAGATCCCCTCGGGATCGGCTAGGGTCCAATTCGACGTTTACGCTGACCGAATCGGTTTTATCGGCTGCATATATTGTTGCTACTGAAGTTCCAACTTTGCGTTCGTGAAACCTCACCGGAAGGTTCGCCAAGCGTCTGCCTTCAGGGCTTATCACAACCAACCGCCCCGGGAGCCCGCCTGGTATTGACTTTCTAGTAGAACCGATCTGAACATTTGCCGAGGTTCCAGTTAGCTGGGTTATGCCTATCGGTCCGGTAGCAGATTTTATACGCACATAGGAATCGCTAACGGTGACCGCGTCTCCTCGCCTCACGGCCTCGGAGAATTTCGCGGATTCAATCCTGCCGATTTCCGTGTCTGGAAATTCAAAACTTACCGACAGCGATATAGGCCTCTCCTGCTCGGCGCCTTTCCAGCGAGGCACGTACGCCACTGTGGTTTGATTTCCAGTTACGGCAATATCTATCCGATAATAGGGGTCAATATCGTTCAATCGGCGAACAATATTTTGAACCCGCGTAAGTGCGATATTTATGTCACTCCCAAAACTGGCCCCTTCCTGATTTAGTTCACGCAACAATTGCACAACTTCATCATTTACGCCGTCGATGAAATACCTACGAATCCGTTCATTCTCAATCATTTTCTTGTCGAGCCAGTCTTTGTCCAGCCATTTGATCGGGCAAGTAATCCCGAGCTGTTCAGGAAGCTTGTTAAACCATTTCTCCTCGGCTGGCGTTCGGTTGATTGGAACGATCAGCGTCCACGAATCGGGCTGGTGAAGCATGGCGGTCTTCAGACTGCGTTCCACCTGGTTTCGCCGGCCTTTCTCCACCCCCAGGCGCCCAGTAAATGATTTACATTCGAAAATGTGAAGTTCGGTCTCTGTGATAATCTGAACGTCGCGCCCGTCGTCTCCTCCTGCGCCATCAATTCGCTGTGCGTCCGGATTTAGAGTGCTGAGAAGGACCGAGACAATGTCTTCGTAGACATCGCGTGCAACTTCATCCCACTTAACTGGCGGCATCACCAGAGCCTAGATCGTTTCGCTGGCCAGCACGCGCATTTCAACCCTTCGTTGCCGCGTCCCCGCCCGATCCGCCGCTTAACCTTTGGTCCTGCTGGCTGGTGGTCTGCGCCTTGATAGGGCTGGCTACCCGCCTGCCCCAACAGGGCCCGCCCTTCTCGCGTAGAGGCTCTACGGTCAAGGGTGGCGATAGCCATCACGGAGTGATGCCGTAGGCGCCCTCGGCGGTGGAGGAGCGCGGGAACATAGTGCAGGCCACCGGCCAGCAGGGCCACGCGGCCGGAGGTCGCGAGCGGATCAGAGAAGTCCTCGGCTCTGTTGAGAAATAACACCTAGGCCGCGTTTCATAAGCCGTGGCCGGATAACCACAGGTTGATCGCGGCAACTCGGACCGTGGCCAGGTAGCGAACAGCGAGTTTGTCGTAGCGGGTGGCCACTGCGCGGTGCTGTTTGAGGCGGCTGATCGCGCATTCCACGGCGTGACGCAGTTTGTAGAGGTTTGGGTCGAATGCCGGCGGTCGGCCACCGGCGTTGCCCTTGGCCACGCGATGCGCCGCATGGTCCGCCTTGACCGGGATGGTTGCCTTGATCCCGCGTTGCCGCAGGTAAGCACGGTTGGCCGCCGAAGAATAGGCATTGTCGGCCAGCACCCGATCCGGCCGCGACCGAGTGCCACCGACCCCGAGTCGCGGCACCCGAACCTCGCCGAGCACCGTCGTGAACTGCGGGCAATCAGCCCACTGGCCAGGCGTGACCACCAGGGCCAACGGCCGCTGCCCCTGGTCGGCGGCCAGGTGCAGCTTCGTGGTGAACCCACCCCGCGACCGTCCCAACCCGTGGTCAGCGGGTTCGTCGTCGAAACCGCCAGCCGGTTCGACCTGGCCGTCGAAGTCGCGGCGGGCGCCCGCCGCATGCTGATGCGCGCGGGCGATCGTGGAGTCCACGCTCACTGTCCACTCGATCTCACCGCCGGCGTCGGCGTGGGCTTGCAGCGCGGTCAGCATCGATTCCCACGTGCCGTCACGCTGCCAGCGGCGGAACAACCCATACACCGTCTGCCACGGCCCATACACCGTCGGAATATCACGCCACGGACTGCCGGTCCGGATCCGCCACCGGATCCCGTCGATCAACCGTCGTTTCGACCACCGCGGTGGCCGGTCCGGTTTCATACCGGCAGGTAGTAACGGTTTCAGTTTTGCCCACTGGGCATCGGTCAGATCCGCACGGCACGTTGCCGTTACGCTGTTCAAGAGGTCTCCGGTTGGTCTCCGGTTGTGCTTGGTCGTTCAACCAACTACCGGAGACCTCGCCATATCACCAACTTCTCAACCCGGACAACGGGTTCCATCCCACAGCATCGGGCTTATGAAACGCGGCCTTGTGCGAGGTTGCTTGCCTGGCAATTTCAAGTACGTCGTACTCGCGGCCGTTGGCAAGAAGGCGTAAACATCGTCTTTGGCGTCCGTTATGCCGCCCAGCGAACGCCCGCCATAGATGTCCTCGACTCTCACGCGATCGCGCTCAACGCGTTCCCTCTGCTCCGTCCACGGTATGACGCGACTCTAGTGCCTTGAGCCCAGCGTGAACGGGGCCACAGTTCTATGACCAGTAAAGTTGCAGGTCACGGCCCCGTCTACTGAAGTTGGCGTTACCAGTCGACCTGCGAAAACAGCTGTTTGGAACGCTAGTTCGGTTGGCTGAGTTGGTCGTGGTGCGGAATGAACGCGGACGCCACCGTCCGGCATGAATCGCCCGTGAACACCCCCGACAGACCCGAATCTCAGTGGCCCGGATACTGTTACCGGCGGCGTTAGTCCCAGGACCGACGCACTCCTCCTGGAAAGGAGGTGAGTGCATGACACGGAAACATCGCCGGAAAGCAGAAACCCTGACCCGAAATGTCGGAATCAGGGTCTCTATCTGGTGCCCGGCGTGGCTGGTGGTTGCTGTCCTCGCGGCACTTTCCATTCCACGCTGATCCGGTCACACCCACCGAGGAAGGTCGTTCGCTGTCTCAGGGCGTGCGGCCTTCCTCGCTCCTCCTGCTCGTAGTCAAAATGACTACGGCGCACGGTGCACATTACATACCTCGTATGTAATGTGCACCATCGGGTGGGCGTATCCCGGTGTCAATTGACCATCCCCAACGTTCCTGTTCAGCACGGCGTGTCGAAATAGCTTCGTATCCCACTCAGCAGGGCCACGCGGCCGAAGGTCGCGAATGTCAGCCTCTGAGGGCTGAATGCTCCTTCTACCATGGCTATTCATGTGTTCGTTCGGCGCCGCGGCCTGCCTGCTCGAACTATCGTGGCAGCGTGGACGCACTGGAAGCATCGGGACATTTCTGGTCGCCTGACGACACGACGAAGCGTGTCGCCGGGGATGTGACGTGGGAGCCGGGGGCGCGAGCTCGTCTGACGCTCAAGACTCGGTTGGTGGATGAGCTGGCGAATCAAGTCTCCATCACCAAGACTGGCCTGAGGATTTCTCGTAGCGGCGACCCCGCTCGGATCGTTGCTGACTACGCGCCGCGTGTCATAGTTGGAGATACCGTAATCGGGCCTGTGACCTGCATTGACTCATATCTCCAGCACCCGGCAGGCAACATGATCGACTTTGCGAGATCGCCACTGCGGCAGATTTGGGAGCCGTACAAGCTCATCATCGGCGCTCACCTCATCGACGGCTTCTCGACGAAAATTGATGCCATATCTTTCGTCCTCGATAATCCCGGGTGGTGGGCTCACCTAGCCGAAAATGACTCGGCCTCCAGCGCAGCTGGCAAGATCGAATGCACCTACAGCGATGACGGGGAGGTCTGGCTCACGCTGAGACTATCGTCCGTTCTGTCGTTGCGATCCGCTGACCGTGCTATGTGGTCAGTAATCACGCTGGCGAAACTGGCGCTCGACGTGGATTTGACCCCCCTCCGCGTGCGGGTCCGTGAAGCAGGTCAGACGGATTGGATCACGGTGAAGGCGGACAGTCAGGACCCGAGCAAGACCTCCTGGCCAAACCCTCACAACCTCTTGCCGCCGGAATCGCTCACTCTCGAACGACTCGCGCGATGGCTGGAGATCGAACAGAAGATGGACGGGCTAGCTGCTGCAGTCGCTGATCCTGTCGAAGGCAATGCTGTCCAGGTTCACGCGCTCACAGCATGTTCGCTGGTAGAGGGGATACACAAGCGGATCATTGGGGGAAACCCGGAATACGTGCGTCGCGCTACCGACCTCCACAGGATGGCACTGCGCGTTGATCGCGAAGTGACGGCTCCTGTCACCGGCTGGGCGAAGCTGGTCAAGAAGGCCCGCAATGATCTAGCACACCACAACCCGATCGTCTCGTTGGATGTCCAGCTCTACAACTGGATGATCGTGGAGTCGTCGGTCATCTGGGTATTGCGGTTGTGCCTTCTGTCTCACGCTGGGTTCGGTGCCAAGGAGATACGCGATGCGTTGGCGGGTCACCAGCGCTACAGGTTCTACCGCGAGAATTTGAAGATGCACGTCAAGGAGCGAAATCAATTAGGTTCGCGTTAGATGGACGGGCATCCACGTCGACAACTGAGCACTTCTTCATTCGGCAACTCGATGGAGCTGGACCACAGCCGGTCGACCGAGCAGAGTGCCGGCTGTGGACGACTGCGGGAGGTAAATCGGTACGGCTCTCGTCGTGCCCACACTTCTCGGTTATCGGAAATTCAGCCATCTCGGGTCTGGTGGTGACGGCGCTGCGTGCCACCGCCGCGCCGACGCGCCGCGCAACCGCAGTACAGGGAGCGCGCTGCGTGTCGCAGCGCCGGCGCCTCTTGAGCCTGTATGGCGAAATTCGGCAACCGCCGTCAAGTGCGACGCTCTCAATCAGGCGATAGGTCGGCTAAGTGCGGTTCATCCCGCTTACAGCGGCAAACTGCGAATTAGTACGTCGAACGTGGGAGCGCCTTCCCAACTCGGTTGTAGAACCCCTACCCGAGACCAACCCCATTTTCGATACCGCTCATACGCGTGCTCGTTCGTCGGGTCTACCAGCAGTGTCGCCCGCCGCTCCCCCCGACCATCCAACAGCTCGTCGTGCAACGCCCTCGCGTAACCCCGTCCGGTGTGCTCGCGCACCACCATGATCTCGGACAGCGCGAAGGTCCGCACCCCATCCTCCGTAGTAAAATCTGGTTCCTCGACGTGAAGTCGCAGATTATTCCACCAGCGAGAATTCTCGTTGAGCGGCCACCCCCAAGCCTGTCCGATTGCCTCACCATCGGCGTAGAGCACGACCAGATCGAATCCTGGACTGTTCGTGTAGGCATCGAATCTGCGCATGGCCGCTTCCAATGATTCGAACGGGTCACCGCTTTCGACAGATTCCGCATAGGCACGCGCATACACATCCTGCACGGTGTCGCGGATCTCGCGGGCGCCCCGTTGGTCGAATCGGTGGAACTCAGTCAACTGCTCGGCCTTTCGTTGTCGTAAGCGCATCGAACCGCTCCCGGAACTCCTCACCGTCGGCCCCAGCGTCGGCCGCGAGCCGGACCGGCTTCAACACCCGCAATGTGCGCGGCGAGGCAACCGATTTCTCCAGGGTTTCGAGGACTGGCTGTGCTGCATCGATTGCTCCTGACGCGTCACCAGTCCGAGCCAGGGCAGCGGCGAACCAAGCAGCCGCATTGGCTGCGTTTCGCGCACTCGCCGGTTCCGCCGCCGCGACCTCGTACAATGCCAGCGCCCGGCCATGGTTCCCTGTGGCGGTATGGGCACGTGCTTCATGCCCACGGACCTCCGAGTGTGTGACGAACCGCAGCCAGGGCTCACAGTCCTCGGTCGGCTCGTGCTCGACAGCAGAGTCCATCTCCCGCCAGGCTGTAGACATTGCGCGCGCTACGCCCTGCC
Source organism: Nocardia sp. JCM 38205 (assembly GCF_058222935.1). NCBI lineage: Bacteria > Bacillati > Actinomycetota > Actinomycetes > Mycobacteriales > Nocardiaceae > Nocardia > Nocardia sp. JCM 38205. The sequence goes on from NZ_JBYHFL010000004.1 coordinate 56,284, forward strand.
GGTCGCCAGCCACACCGTGGGCCGCAGCCTGTCGCGCGGCGATCAGGGCGTGAATACGTCCCGGCGGACGACGTCGCACCAGATCACCGGCACGTTGAATAAGCATTTGCGCATAGGAGGGAGAAGCTTCTCCGCGCCGTGCCAAGCTGATGATCTGCAAGGCGGAGTTCAGCGCCGCATGGGTGGTCAGATCGTCGTCATCCGCTGCGGACGCCAGCGACAGCGCATCGGCGTAACAGCGCCGAGCAACATCAGTCTGGTCCGCGTCGTGCGCAAGCCAGCCCGTCGCGACCGCAAGCTCCCCAACTGCGGACATCCACGCTCGACCTGCCTTATCGCTGAAAACGGAGCCGTGCAGCAGGTCTTGAGCCTGCGCCAAGGCATCGACAGCATTCGGTAGGAGATTGGCTCCGCCCACCAATTGGTCTAACCCCCTGAGTTCGGATGTGAATTCATTGAGCCTCTTCACGTCCGCCATCCCGATCCGAGGTGGGTTCCACGTCGGCACCGCCGCGGCAATCGCTGCGAGCTGTCCGAATTGGCGACGGTTCACGTCTTCCTCCTCTCCATCGACCCCAGCGGTCGACGGAAGCTGCACCGGCGACGAAGGCCGAGCGGAGGATACGGCGAGCGCAAAACGGCGCATCGCCTCAGGGCTGAGCCTCGCCAGCCAGCTATCGAGGTCGGCGGCACGTTGCCCGCGCACCGGCCGCGATTCGGTGGCACGTTCCCATTTTCGCACGGTCGCCACAGACCACCCGATCTGTTCGGCGAACTGCTCCTGAGTCATCCGTAACGCCGCGTCACGCAGCGCCCGCACCTCGACCCTTGTCCAAACCTCCACGATCACGCGAAACCCCCTGTCGCTGCGAGCTTAAGCGGAAGCGTAGCGGTTCTCTATGACTGCTGTCCCTGGGACCGCGAACACCGGTCGATGAGGCTTGAACCAGCCCCGGCGCCGGATCGAACCGCCAGGCCGGCCAGCACCTTACGAGGCCGCCGACCACGGAATTCCTCGGCGCCGGGTGCACGCCATGACACCCCACCCAGGAGGCACTGTGCGCGAACGACCACCTCTGCCCAAGCGACCGGCGCGAAACCGGGCAATGGAAGCGACCGTCCGGATGTTGCGCGACCAATACTGCACCGATACAGCAACATTGGAACGAGTGGCGGCCGGGCTCCGCGCCGGTCGCGATGTCCCGGAACCCGCCACCGACGCTGATATCGCGCCATGAGCCACTCGATCGCGTTCGGCTGGATCAACCACGACATCAGCCGAACACCCGAAACCGACCGCGACCGCGTACACCGCCTCGCCGACCGTCTCGGCTACCACCTCGTATGGCCCGGCGAACACTCGGTGCTACGCGTGGCCGACCAGGCACGCAACGCCGGCGCCGACCTGGTGATCCTGCCGGCACCCGACCACCTCGGCCCGCACGAACTCGACGCCGTACTGGACGTCTGCGATGTGGAAACCGTGCTACCGCGCCTCAGCTTCCCACGCTGGACCTCCATGCAGGACACACCATGAGCGCCCTGGTAGTGGTCGGTTTCGTCATCGCGATCGGACTACCGCTGCTCGTGATCGCGGCGACGATCTGGTGGCCCTGATCGTCGCATCGTGAATGGGTCACCGGCAGTAGCACTCGGGTGCAACGGTGCAGCCGCTGTCGGAAACAGTCACCTCATGCTGCGGGGTCGGTCGGCATCTTCAGTAGATGCCCACCGATGTCCGCCAGCAGCTCCAGCTTCCCCCCCAGCGCGGAAACATACGCGGCGAGAGCTTCGACCGTCGCGACCTCGCCATGCTCGATCTGCGACACCCGCCCCGGACTGACGCCCATGATCTCGGCCAAACCCGCCTGCGTGAATCCCAGCCGCTTCCGCTCCTCGGCAAGCTGGTAGCCCCACTGCTCGGCCATGATCGACCGACGTCGGCGCGCGGCCTCCTCCTCGCCCACCCGGCGGCGATAGCCTTCACGATCCCATTTGGAGAAGCTACTCATCGCTCTTCCTCCTCCTCTGCCCGTTCCTTCAGATACACCGCGTACAGCTCTTCCGCGCGAGGAATCGCCTGCTCATACCAGCTCTTCCACTGCCCGGTCTTGTCGCCGCCGGTCAAAAGGATCGCCGACCGCCACGGGTCGAACGCGAACAGCACACGGATCATCGTCTGTCTTGGCCGTAACTCCTTCAAGTTGACAAGTCGCGAACCTGTCAGGGTGTCGACCAGCGGACGACCCAGGGTGGGCCCGTATTCAGCGAGCACATCGACAGCTGCTTCGACCCGCTCAGCAGCCTCGGGATCGGAACGTCGCAGATTGGTCATCCACGCGGCCACCTCATCGGTCTGGTAGATCTCCCATTGACCCACCACCGAACTATAGCAAATCCTATAGTTCAGCTCCGTGCCCAGTTGAGCATTCGCACTTCTTCTCCCGGTGCGCCGTGTAGAGTAAGTACCGAGTACTGACCGGTCATTAGGAGTAGCCGATGCCCCCACGCACGAAGAACGGCAGCCTCGAGCTCGGATCAGCAATCCGGGAACGACGAATAGCTCTCGATCTCAGCATCGAAGAAGCCGCGGCCAAAGCCGGTATCGGCACGAAGACCTGGAGTCGCTACGAGTCCGGGGCAGCAATCCGAGCGGACAAGGTTCGGGGTATCTGCAAAGCGCTGGGATGGAGCCGGCTCCCTGAAACGGAGCAGGACGACCAGAAGTCAGATGACGACTTCCTCCGCACAGTCGATCGAAATCACCGTGCGTGGTCTGCCGTTCTGGAAGAGAACTTCGGCCGAGAATGCGCGTTGACCTTCGCGGTTGGTAGCGATGTCGTGAGCGACCAGATCCGCGATGACCTAGCGGAACTCGCGAAGGAACCGCGAGGAGCACATCTGGGGCAGCTCTCGACATCGTGGCTCGATGGCGACCTTCCGCCTCAATTCGTTCCCCGCTATGACTACGAACTCGTCTACGCGCTGCAGGCGGCTGTATGTACGCTTCGCGCGCGTTTTTCTGCCGGTCACCTGATCGCGCATACGGTGCTGGAGGAATTGGCTCTTTACCTCATCCTCAGCCAAGCCGAAATACTGGACGATCTCTACCCCGAGTTCGAAGGTGGGGCCGACTGGCGCGAATGGCTAGGCGACATACTCGACGATCTGGACGTCGAGTTCTACCTTTTCACCTCGGGCTTGGCGTTGACGCCCGACCACACCTACCACTTCGATCGCTGGAGCGAAGAGCAGTTTTACACTGGCAGAGAGCAGGCCGAGGGGGAATGATCCCGCGCAGGGCGCTCGGGAAGCATGAGTAGCACAGCGAGGCCGCAGCAGGAATCGCGACCCACAAAGGCGTACACGCGCAGATTCTTACCGGGACTGCGTCTGGGCGACGGGGCCTCGTGGTTTGACGTTGGCGCACTGTGCACGCTTGTGCCCGCCCTGCGCCACCAGGACTCGGCGTCATCGATGTGCCCCCGGAGGCGCAGCCGAATCGCCATGTTGTGCATAGCGTCGGTGTGGTCGGCTTCCGCCGCCCGCTGATACCAGATGATGGCATCGTCGAACCGGAGCGTCCTGCCGAGCATGACTGCTAGGTTGTACATTGCGTCGGCATCCCCGGCTTCTCCCGCGAACCTCCACCAACGCTCGGCGTCCTCCAAGAATTGTTCTTCGGAAAGCAAGTTGGCCAGATTACCCATCGCCCCGGGGTTACCCGCCTCAGCGGCCTTGCGGCACCAGTCATGGGCTTCAGCGGACTGTCTACGCGTGGCAAGCAAATTGGCGAGATTGTTCATTGCACCGAGGTGGCTCTGTGCCGCCGCGCGCCGCCACAGAGCCGCTGCTCCGATAGTATCTCCCTAATAGGCGCGAGTGCTGCGCGCTTTCGAACGCGGCCTCGCTGTTCGCGTCCGTCCCTGGAGCGTTCGAAACACCTGCAGTCGTGTTCGGCTGAGGTCCAGGCGCGGTGAACAGACGCAGCTCGCCGGCTATATTGACACTTCGTCGCTGCGGCCGGGGCTGGCTGTTCTGATGCAGCATCCGACCGACCATTACGACGCATCGAAGCACCCAAACCGCATATCGTCGAGATCGATCCGGGTGGTGGCGCTGTCGACTACCTCACGACGCGGACAGCCGAGGACCACGCCCTGTACGACTCACCTTGGTGGAAGCCCCGGCGTCTCCTCGGCCTCGCCCATGGACGCGATCGCACGGTTCAACACGGTCGGGTCGTGCGTGCTGGTGCACGGGTGGGCTCAGGACATCGGCCGACTGTTACGTGTGCCGATCGGCGTGATCAACGCGTCTACCCTGATGAACGAGGTCTACCCGAGACCATAGGCAGCCCAGTCTAACTCGGTCACGAAGCTGCCGAAAGCATCGCTGCCGACGAAACGGTGATCAACCCGCCGTCCACAAGCAGATCCTGCCCGTTGATATACGCCGCTTCGTCAGAAGCCAGAAACGCCACTGCCGCCGCCACATCCTCCGGTGTGCCGAGGCGGCCGGCGGAGACCGTGGTGGCTATGGCGGATTCGCGCCCTGGTGCGGCTTCGGCGCGGAAGGCCGGGGTGTCGATGTAGCCGGGGCTTACCGAGTTCACGCGGATACGCCGATCGGTGAGCTCGGCGGCGAGGGTTCGAGACAGGCTTTGCACGGCCGCCTTGGAGGCGGTGTAGAGGGCTGCGGCGGGGGCGCCGCGATACGGGGCGAAGGATGCGTTGATCACGATCGAGGCACCGTCGGGCAGCAGGGGCAGTGTTTTCTGAACTGTGAAGTAGGCGGCCTTGAGGTTGCTGTCGAGGACACGATAGAACTCGGTCTCGTCGACCTCCGTGATGGTGTGGAACGCGCCGATGCCGGAGTTCGCGAATACCACGTCCAGCCGTCCGAAACGGGCGCCGGCTTCGGCTGCGAGTGCTTCGAGATCGGGCAGGGCGGTGGCGTTACCGGCGATACCGATCGCGCGCTCGCCGAGCTCGGCGACCGCGCGATCCAGCCGCGCCTTGTCACGCCCGGTCACGATCACCGTGGCGCCCTCGGCGATGAGCCGGTGGGCGGTGGCGAGGCCCATACCACTGGAACCACCGGTGATGAGCGCGATCTTGTCTGTGAAGCGAGAGTTGTTGTGCGTCATGCCTCCACAGTGCTCGGCCGCCCGCGCGGGGAACAGTGCGCGTTTATGGTGGGTGTGGCACCACCACCCTGCGAAGGTCAGGCGGGCATCGGCACGGCGGTCCGGTGCAGCTGCCGGAGACGTTCGGTAGTCGGTGTGCCAGGGCGGGGGTTGTACAGCACCAGTTGCCATTCGGCCCGGTCGGCCACTGTCAACGTCGTGACGTCGAAGAACAACGGCCCGGCATCCGGATGACGCAGCGCGTTCACCGCCTGCTCCGGCGCACCGACCTCCTGCCGCGCCCAGAGTTCGGCGAATTCGGGGCTCACCGCACCGAGTTCGTCCACCACCCGGCGGAGTTCGGGATCCCCCGGGCAGACCGCCGCGTCGGCCCGGAACGCGGCCACCACGGCGGCCGCGTTGGCGGCCCAGAGCTCGTTCATCGCGCGATAGCGTGGACTGGTGAAGTAGGTGATCAGGCAGTTGTGGTCGCCATCGCGGTAGTCGAAGACCGCCCGCGCGGTGTCGTTGAACGCCCGCACATTCCAGTATCGATCGCGGAGTACGGCGGGCCGGCCCTCCCACCCGTCGACCAACTGCCGAATCTCCGGTGGCACCGCCGAGCGGGGCGCACAGTCCACCGGCGGTGGGTTCGACCCGGCCAACAGGTAGAGGTGCGCGCGTTCGGGTTCGCTCAGCTGCAGCGCCCGGGCGACCGCGTCGAGCACGTCGGCGGAGACCGTGATCTCGCGCCCCTGCTCCAACCAGGTGTACCAGGACACCCCGACCCCGGCGAGCACCGCGACCTCCTCCCGGCGCAGCCCGGGTGTGCGCCGCCTGCCGGACGCGATGATCCCGGCATCCTGGGGACTCAGGCGGGCGCGTCTGGTGCGCAGGAAGTCACGTAACAGTTCGCGACGGGACGGCTCGAACTCGCTGGTCATAAGCGACGACAACGCCGGTCGCGGTGGGCCTGTTCCCGGTGTGGGCGGGCGGGGCACAGTGCGGCGACCGGTAGCTTGCTCCGCGCCCCGCCGACCCGACAGCGATCCAGGTCGACCTCACGCGGGCCCGCCGAGTGGCGGGTGCTCGAGCACGCGGGGCTTGTATTCGACCAGCTGGGTGCGGCCGTCGAAGGTGCGGTGGTCGGTCATCTCGAGGGCGACGTCCGGATAGCCGTCGTAGATGCGTTCTTCGCCCGTGGCGCCGGTGATGACCGGGAACATCACGACGCGGAAGCGGTCGACGAGTCCGGCTCGAAGCAGGGAACGGCTCAGGCTCAGGCTGCCGATCGTGCTGAGGATGCCCGAGCCGTTCGCCTTCATGGCGCGGACCGCCTCGACGGCGTCGTCGCGCACCAGTGTGGAGTTGGCCCAGGTCAGTGGCTCCTCGAGGGTGGAGGAGAATACCACCTTGGGCGCTTGGGTGAGCTCGTCGACGGAGGCCTCTTCTTCGGGCCTGAATTCGTCTTGGCCGTCCGGGACCTGACCGGCGGCGAAGCCCGACATCAGGCGGTAGGTGTTCGCTCCCATCAGGTATGTGACCTTGGGCTGCTCGCCGAGCCACGCGAGGTATTCGGGGCCCTCGAGGCCCCAGAAACCGGGCCATCCCTGGCCCGAGGCGTAGCCGTCGAGGGAGGTGATGAAGTCGACGAGAAGCTCCGACATGGTGGTGTCCTTTCTACGGTGTCACCAGCTCTGACCGATCGGGAACCACAAACTCATCGGTGGCGCCGCGAGGCAGTCGGCAACGCCGAAATCCGGAGTGGTTGCTTCCGGTCACAGCAGCTCACGAACGAGTGGTGCTCGATCGATTGCCGAGTCGACCGAGGGCGATAGTCGATTACGCACGTCCACCCGGCGGTCAGCGGCGTCACCGCTCGACTCGGCTGACGCAGCTGGAGACGGGCCTGCGGCGTGGCCGTCGAAACACTTCGCCCGCAGGCGTTTACACCACGGCCACGGCATCGATCTCGACAAGGCACCCCGGGTTCAGGCCGGCCACCACGTGGACGGTGATGGCCGGCGGCGGGTCCGCCCGGTTCCATACTTCTTGAAAGGCGGCCACGCCCTCGTCGAACGTGTGACCGTCCACCACGGCGATTCGCCAGTGCACGATGTTCGCCAGGCTCGCTCCCTCACTGTCCAGGATGGCGATCAAGTTGCGGAAGGCCTGCCGGGACTGCTCGCCGACCGTGGAGCCGACAACCTTGCCATCGGCGTCTACGCCGTTCTGGCCGCCGATATAGATCGTCTTCGTGAGCTGTTCCACCACGACGGCCTGGCTGAAGGCCGGGCTGCGATGCAGGCCCTCGGGGTTGATGTGCCGTACGGCCATGAGTTTCCTCCTCGATCGTCGAAACCTGTTAAAGCGGTTTCGGTACGACACCAGTTATAGTGGGTTCATGCGAGCGAATGCAACCGGACGGGTGCTGCGCGACCCCAAGGGCGGGTCGTTCCGGTTCGACGCCGGCGCCGTCTGCCTGGACTTCGCCCATACCGGCGGTGAGGGCGAATACGCGAAGTTCGAAAGCCTCCACGAGCCCGACGACCTCGCCGAATGGTTGGCAGCGCCGCCCCTGTTCGCGCTCCCGACAGCTCCCGTGACCGCCCGCGAGCTGACCGCGGCGAAGTCCCTGCGACAAGCGATCTGGGAGGCCGCCCATGCCCGCGCGGACGGCCGACCACTCCCCGCGAGCGCGGTCGAAACGATCAACCGCGCCGCGGCCGCGACGCCGCTGACGCCCGCGCTGGCCACGGACGGTGCCAGTGCCGAATGGGCGGCTCCGGTGCGAGCCACACAGGCACTGTCGACGCTCGCCCGCGAAATGATCGAACTACTGACCGGCCCGCTCGCGGGACGAATCCGCGAATGCGCGGGAGACAACTGCCCCCTGGTTTTCGTGGACACCTCCCGCCCCGGCGCCCGCCGTTGGTGCGCCATGGAACGCTGCGGCAACCGGCACAAGCTTCGCGCCCTACGCGCCCGCCAGGCCGAACAGCGGTGATCAGGATCGAACACCGCCGATCCCGGCGGACCGGGAACAAGCGTTACTCGATCTGAGGGTCGGTCCAGGGCGTCGATTTCGGCGGTCATCAGACAGCACGAGAGCATTGAAGCGTTGAGCCCGCAGTACTGGCCCCTGTTTCATCCGACTCGGAGACCGGCGGGGCCGCCCTTCCGACCGCCCCGCAGCGGCGCGCCGACGTGATGCATGTGCCTCAGCGCCTCACGGTAGGAAGCGATCAACCCCGTCTCGTGGTATGGCACACCGATTTCCGCGCAGTAATCGCGCACGATGGCCTGGGCGTGGCGCAGGTTCGGGGTCGGCATGCTGGGGAACAAGTGGTGCTCGATCTGATAGTTCAGACCGCCGAGCGCGATATCGGTCAGCGTGCCGCCCTTGACGTTTCGGGAGGTCAGTACCTGACGCCGCAGGTAGTCGGGGCGTTCGTCGCCGGTCAAGGTCGGCATGCCCTTGTGGTTCGGCGCGAAGATGCAGCCCATGTACACCCCGAACAGCGCCTGGTGGACGACGAAGAACGCGAAGGCCTTGTCCACGGGCAGGACGACGAACAGGGCCGTCAGGTAGACGGCGAAGTGGCCGAACAGCAGCGCGCCCTCGAGGACACGGTGTTTGACCGATCGGTTTCTGAGCGCGCGCACGCCCGCGACGTGCAGGTTCAGTCCTTCCAGCAGCAGCAGCGGGAAGAACAGGTACGCCTGCGCCTTACCGATGAGGCGCGGCAGCCCTCGGCTGGCCTTCGCCTGCTGTTGCGACCAGACGAGAATGTCGGGCGCTACATCGGGGTCGAGTTCCTCGTGATTCGGGTTGGCGTGGTGGCGCGTGTGTTTGTCCTGCCACCAGCCGTAACCCAACCCGATTCCGGCATTGCCGACGACTCGGCCGACGATTTCCGTCGGGCGACGCAGCCGGAAGACCTGCCGGTGCGCGACATCGTGCATGACCAGAGCGACTTGAGCGAAGGTCACCGCCATGAACGCCGCCACCAGCAGCGTCCACCACGAATCACCGACCAGGGCGAATGCCGCCCAGCCGGCGAGGAAGGCGAACCCGACGAGACCGAGCCGGACCGCGTAGTACACCGGCCGCCGGTCCATCAGGCCCGCCTCGCTGACCCGGCGAAGCAGTGGGGCGTAGTCACCGCCGGCGACGCCGCGCCGCGCCGGCCGTGGAGGGGACAAGGTAGGTGTGGTCATAGAGCTTCCTCGGAGTCGGGGATCCAACCCGCGCGATGCACGGCCGACCGTCGGATGTCGGTCGGCGCCCGGCCCGTAGCGGGCCCTGCGGCGCGGCGATGTCGTTACTCCGAAGCTATGCGCCCTTTTCTCGTCCTATGTAATCCCCTGGTATGACGTCGAATAGCGCCGGGGTGTGAGATCGGTGCGCAAGAGCGCCAGCGTGGATCGAACTGACGTCCGCAACGTTCCGGAGCAGTCCGAGGCCCGATAACCCTTTCGGTACACGAGGCCGGTCGCGCAGACCTACGCCCGGGAGGACAGCCACTCGAGCGCGCGCTCGGCTCCTGACCGGTACCGCTGCGGGACCGACGGCAGGCGTTCCGCGATCACCCTCGAATCCACTAGGCCTGCCTGCAACAGCGCAGTGACGAAGTTCTGATCCTTCTCACGTAGGGCGCACAGTTTCGCTACGCACAAGTCCTCTTTGTCGAGGCACCAGCCAGTGAACTGCGGCTGGCCGGACGGGGCCGCCGTATTGACGTTACGGACTTTGACCAGCCGGTTCCGCCACCCGGCCGGGAGAGCGGAGGTCTCCAGATCGACGCCGTCGATGCTGAATCCATGGAGTTCCTCGAAAGGTGAGAACTCACCGGCGACGCCTTCGATGAGGTCGGCGAGACGCGCCGTCTCGACATTGTCATCGGCGATCGGGAGGATGTCGATCTCCATGGACATCGTCGCGTCCGCGGGGAGTTCCTCCTCGCGGTAGGTTCCGAGGATCGACTGGGAACCCACGACGATCACCTCGGGCTTGCCGATGATCTGGCACGCGGTCCGGATGGCGTGCTCCAACTGGCGGCGGCGCATCAGCCGGCACGCAGCAACTCGGCGCGCTCATCCTGCGGCAGCAATCCACCCATCGGAGAGACCTCGCGCATCTCGATGGAGTCGCGATCCAATCCGGTGAGGACGCGATGGAGACCGGGCACATCGCCGCGTTCGATCAGTGACTCCCAGCGGTCGATATTGCGGGTGTGAGGCTGCCCGGAGACTCCGTCACGCAACCGCTGCAGGTTGCGTTCGATCCGCGGACGCCACGCTTGAAGGGTCGACCGGTTCAGGTGAGTCGAAAGCTGTCGGTGTAGCCGCCATGACCGGTGTTCGGAACGCGTGAGTTCAGGCGTGATCGGTCGCCGGACGATCTCCAGGCAATACCCCATGCAGGACAACAGCCTGGAGAGTTGTTCGTCGCTCATGTTCACCGTGCCGGAAAGGAATTGGCTGATGCTGGGTTGACGGATGCCGCTCACACGCGCCAACTCGGACTGAGTGGTGCCCGTTTCGAGCATCACCTCACGAAGAACTTCACGCCGATCCGACATACACCCAGTATAGCGCGGCATGCTATATAGCAACAGACACTATGGAGCACCCAGCACGACTCTTCAGTGCCCAAGGGTTCGTTTGCATCTCCGAGGGGGGCGCGCCGTAGAAACCTGCAGGCGACGCCCCCTGTGTGCTTCGAGGCCCTGATCCCCCGCTCAGTTCGCGTAGGCGCCGCAGGAGATGTCGATCTGAGTGTCGGTGATCGAGCGGGCTCGGTCGGAGGCGGCGAAGGCGGCGACGTGGCCGACGTCGGTGCGGGTGGCGGCACGTTTGAGCAGAGTGGCGTCGATCATGGACTGCTTGGCAGGTTCGGTTTGCGGGATGTCGGGCAGGGTTTCGGGGATGCCACCGGTGCGCAGCGTGAGCACGCGGACGTTGTGCTGGCCGAGTTCGCAGGCCCACTGCCGGCGCAGCGCCTCGATGGTGTCGCTGCCGATCTGGACGTTGCCGAGTCCGGGCATCTTGCTGGCGTAGTCGGAACCGCCGAAGAAGAGAATGACCCCGGATTCCTGGGTGACCATGTGCCTGGCGGCGGCCTTCGTGGTGTTCAGCTGGGAGGTGAGCAGCCGGGAGATCGAGTTCGCGAAGGCCTCCACCTGGAGGTCGGCGAGCGGGCCGAACAATGCGTCCTGGGAGATCACATTCACCGAAATGTCCAGGCTGCCAGCCTTTTCGACAACGGCGGCGGCGTGATCGTCGACGGCGGACCCGTCCAACACGTCGACCACGGCGGTTTCCGCGCGGCCGCCGTCGGCCCGGATCTTGTCGGCCACGGCATCCAAGGTGGCGGCCGTGCGGCCGACCAGGAAGCAGTTGGCGCCTTCGGCCGCAAAGCTCGCGGCAATGGCAGAACCGATGGCGCCGGCCGCGCCATAGATGACGGCGGTTTTGTTGTCGAGGAGCATGTGCGTCTCATTTCCGTGTGCGGTGACAACCTGACGCGAGCGACGCTATGTCGACAGTACGACCGGCCGCATCGGTCGATCGACTGGTGTGTGGCGGCGGTGTACGGGGCCGAATGGGTAACCGGGCGCCCGGGCCTACAGCCGGAACTGTGCGAGATCAGCTCGGCGGGTGATTCCCAGCTTCGGGTAGGCCTTGTACAGGTGATGGCCGATGGTGCGCGGGCTGAGAAAGAGCCGGGCACCGATTTCCTTGTTGCTGTATCCGGCGGCGGCCAGGCGCACCACCTGCGTTTCCTGCGGCGTCAGCTGGGCGAGCGGATCGGTGCGCCGCGGCGCGGTCGGTGGGTCGCCGAGTGCGGCGAGTTCGGCGTTCACCCGCGCCAGCCAAGCCCGGGCGCCGAGCTGGTCGAACGTGTCGAGCGCCTCGGCCAGTTGAGCGCGCGCCTCGGAGCGTCTGCGGCGGCGGCGCAGCCACTCGCCGTAGACCAACTGGGTTCGCGCGCGATCGTAGGGACCGCCGTGCTTGTGGTGCTGTGTCAGCGCCGTCGCGTAGAGGTCACCAGCGTCGTCGCCGGTCGCCAGTAATGCGCGGCAGCGCGATCGCAGCGCCGACGGCAAGGCGGTTCCGACGCACTCGGCCCACTGTTCGAAGCCGGCGAGGTGATCGCAGGCCCGCTCGCGACGACCAGCACGCACGGCCGCCTCGACGTGGTCGGGTACCGCGCGAATCAGGAAGTCGTATGCGGCTGGCCCGGAGCACACGCTGTCGAGCCGGTCGAGCGCGGCCTCGAAGTCGCCCGCGGCCAGATCCACGATGGCGACTCCCCATTCGGCGAGCGCCGCATGTGTGCGATGGGTCGCGGACAAACTCGCCCGGATCTCCCCGGCCAACGCCCGACACTCCTCTCCGCTCACCGCCGCCAGCCACACCTCGATCGCCCGCAGTGCGCCCGCCTCGATCGGCATGCCGATCTCCGCGCTGAGCGCGATCCCCTCGGCGACCGCCGATTTGGCTTCACCGAAAGCCCCGGAGAACATCTGCGCGAGCGCGGCCACTTCGAGCCCGTACGGCACCCAGTGCAGCTCACCGATCGCACGCGCGCCCGCGATCATCTCGTCCATCACGGCGGCCGCTGCCGCGTCGTCGGCCAGTATCAACGCGCTGAACGCGGCGACCACCTTGTGCAGATCATCGACCGTATCGCCCTGCGCGGCAGCGACTTGCGCGGCCATCACCTCGACGGCTGCCGCGGCCGCACCGCCGAGCAGGTCCGCCCAGGCGATCTGGGCGGCCGCGTGCGGGCGCAGCGGCGAATCATCCGGAAGTCGAAGGGAATTCAACAGCTCGGTGCCCCGAAGCAGGAGGGCACGGTCGGCCGCGTCACGCGCGCAGCAGAGCGCTTCGGCCAGGAAGAACTCCGCGCGTTCGGGATCGACGTCCGCGATCAGTTCGGCGGCCCGCAGGCTGAGTTCGGCATCCGCGGCGGGCGAGGTGCGCTCGTATTCGACCTGGGCTCTGATATGCGTTGCGTCCGCGATGATTCCGAGGTCGTCGGTGAGCGCGGCGGCTTCGGCGGCCAGCCGGGTCGCGCGGTCCGGTTTGCCCGCATCGTAGGCGGCGCGCGCGGCCAGCAGTATGCGATTGGCCTTGCGCTCCGGATCCACGCTCAGCCGCCCGGCGCGGTCGTAGGCCGCCGAGACCGCCATGGCACCGCCCCGCGCCTGCTGCCGGCGCGCGGTCTGCTCGAGCACAGCGGCCACGCTCTCATCGGGCTTCGTGGTGGCCGCCGCGAGGTGCCAGGCGCGGCGGTCGGCGTCTGCGGGCGCGGTCAGCGCCACCGCGAACCGCTCGTGCACGGCGATCCGCTGATGGTGCGGCGCGTTCCGGTAGACGGCGGCGCGGATGAGTGGATGCCGGAACTCCAGGCGATCGCTGTCCACGCTCACCAGTCCGGCGCGCTCGGCCGGCTCCAGATCCACACCCGACAATCCGAAGCCGGCGGCGACGCCGAGCACCGTGCCGATATCGGTGCCGCTGTCGGCCGCCGCGATCAACAGCAGAGTGCGGGTGCCCTCGGGAAGGTCGGCGATCTGCGCGCGGAAGCTCTCCTGCACCCGTGAGGTGGCGGCCAGCGGGCCGACTTCATGGCCTGGATCCAATCGCCCGCTGGCTTCCGCGGCGCGGCGGGCACTACCCAGTTCCTGCAGAGCCAGCGGATTACCGGCCGATTCCGCCAGCACCCGCTCGCGGCCAGGCACGGTGAGGCCCGGCGTGTATCGATCGAGCAGTTCGGCGGCTGCGGCCTGGGGCAGACCGGTCAAGCGCATGCTCGCGATGCCAGGAGTCGGGAAGGACACCGCGGTGTCACGCACCCCGAGGATCATCGCCCGGCGTCCTCGCCGAAACGCCGGGCGGCGAACAGCAGTGCGTCGATGGAGCTCTGATCGACCCACTGGGCGTCGTCCACGAGCAGCAGCGTCGGCGTCTCGGCGGCCAACTCCGCGAGCAACGTCAATGTCGCGGCGCCGACCAGGAAGCGGTTGACCTCGGCCGCCTCCGCCTGGCCGAACGCCGCGCGCAGGGCCACCGCCTGCGGTCCGGGCAGCCGGTCGATCCGATCGGTGAAGGGGTTCAGCAGCATATGCAGCACCCCGAACCCCAATTCGGCCTCGGATTCGACACCGACACCACGCAGTACCCGCATGCCCTCGGCCGCTTCACCGGCGTACCGGAGCAGCGCGGACTTCCCGATGCCCGCCTCCCCGCGGATAGCCAGCGCACGGCCGTGCCCCGCCATCGCATCGGCCAGCAGGTCACGGATGCCGACCTGCTCGACGTCCCGTCCCACCAGCATTCGGTCAGCATAATCCCGGTCGGTGGGCGCGACCGGGGTCGTCCAGCCCGCATGGGCGCCGGGCGGTCCGGAGAGCCGAGCAGTGGAATCGGCCGATTGTTCCCACCGCAGCCGTAGGAGAGCGGGCCGGGCAGCAGCGCGATCGTCGTCGCGCGCCCGACCATGCTCGCTGTAAGAGCAGTTCCGGTCATGACGAACGGCGCTCGGACCACCGCCGGACACTCCGCACGACCGGAGCGACCACGAGGGCGCCTCACATTCGACCGGACCGCGTCGTCGGAGTGCTGAAGCCATGCGTCGGTCGCCAGGAATGGCGATCGCGGACGGAAACTCGAACGGAGACATGATGACGTCGAATGAGCGGGAGATCCGGGCGCTGCTGGCGAGCCGGACCGAGGCACAGCGCGCGAAGGACATCGATCGGCTGATGTCGTTCTATTCGCCCGACATTGTCTACTACGATGCCGTCGCACCGCTGCGGTTCACCGGAACCGATGAGGTGCGCCGCAATTTCGTGCGATGGTTCGACGGCTATGACGGTCCTGTCGGCCTGGAAACCCATGACCTGTCCATCGTCGCGGACCGTGATGTCGCATTCGCGAATATGCTCCACCTGGACTCGGGTAAGCACAAGGGCGGCATCGAGCTGTCGATCTGGGTGCGAGAAACCGTCTGCCTGCGGCGCTCGGACGGTCGATGGTCGATCACACACGAGCACATTTCGATCCCGTTCAGCCCGAAGAACTTCCAGATCTGGGTTGCCACCGAGAAGGACTCGCCCGTCCGGGGCGGCAGGACGATCTTTCATCTGGCCGTCAGCGGCTTGGCCGCTCGTTTCGGCCTGCGCAGACGGCTGCCGGACCGGCCACAATGATCGGTCCGAACTCGAGCACGGCCGGATGCATCCGCCGGACGGCTATACCTCGGCCCGTGAACGCGAGCACATGCCGTGCTCCGCCGGTGCCGGTCCTCAGACGGTGGCGATCACCGCGCGGATACGGTCTTCGATCTGCGTCGGCGAACCCGTGTAGTGAAGCGTCCGCAGGCCCACCTCGGCGGCGGCCGCGCAGTTGTCGGCGCGGTCGTCGATGAACAGGACCGCCCCGGGATCTGCGGCACCGGTGGCGGCGAGCGCCTTTCGGTAGGTATCGGGGTGGGGTTTGTTCATCCCAAGGCGGCACGAATAGAGGGCATCGGCCATCACCGTGCGCCAGTCGGCGGCGTCGAGAGCTTCGCTCACCGGATGAGGTGCGTTGGACAGCAACACCATCGGCAGTCCCGCACGCTCGATGCGGTGCAGCAGCTCGACGACCCGGTTGTCGGTATGGGTCCACATGGCGGCGTCGACGGCGCGGAGCCGGGCGAGCCGGACCGGGTCCGGGCGGTGGCCGAGGACGGCGGTCCAGAAGTCGGCGTCGTCGAGGGTGCCGGAATCGTAGGGTTCGCGGGCATCCCAGAACGCGCTCTGGAAACGTGCGAGATCGTCCGCCCGATCGGCAAGCTCGGCGAGCTCGCCCCACATGGCCGGGGTGGGTTGCAGGCCGATCACACCGTTGTAGTCGAAGATCACCGCGTCGAGTTCCGCGGTCTGGTGCAGGGGTTCGATGGTCATCGGTTCTCCAGGACTCGTGGGGACAGGAAAGCCACGGCCACGGCGAGGGCCGCGGGCAGCAGGAGGGCGAAGGGCAGGGTCGTCGCGGTCGCCAGGGCACCGATAGCGGCAGGGCCGGCGAGCAAACCCAGGTAACCGGTCACCGCCACCGTCGCCACTGCGCGCGGACCACCCGCCCCTGCCGCGCTGAACAGCGACGGAATGGTGACCGACAGGCCGAGACCGAACAGCGCCCAACCGGCCAGCGCGACCGCGATCTCGGCGGATATCGCGCCGGCGAGTAGTCCGGCAGCGGCCAGGAACGCCCCGGCGCGAACGACTTTCGGTCCCCCGAAATTGGCGGTCAGCCGGTCGCCGACGAGACGGCCCGCGGCCATGGCCGCGCTGTACCCGGCGAAGGCCGCGGCACCGAGCGCCGGTGAGGCACCGAGATCGGTCAGGTGCACAGCCGACCAATCGGCGGCAGCACCTTCGCCGAGCAGGCATGCGGCCGCCAGCGCGCCGAGCAGCCAGATCCGAGCGGCCGGGGACTGTGTGCTCTCCGGTTCCGCATCGCCGTCGGGTATCCGACCGCCGAGCTCGCGGGTGATCGGCGCGGCCGTCACGGTCGTCACGATCGCGACGGCGGCGATACCGAGGAAGAGATAGGTGTGTGACATGTGCGCCGTGGCGACGGCGATGGAGGCTCCGCCCAGCGCGCCTAGACTGTAGGCCGCGTGCAGGCCCGACATGATCGGGCGCCGACACGCCCGCTCGAGGTCGACAGCAGCGGCATTGGCCGCGACATCCAGCACCCCGTGCGCGGTACCGAAGACCAGCGCCGCGGCACCGGCCGCCACAACGTTGCCGCATGTTCCGAGTAGCGCCAGACTCATCGCGAAACCCAGGCCGCCGCCGGTCAACAGAGCCGGCAGCCCGTACCGCCCGGCGAGCCGCCCGCCGACCCGCAGGCCGGCGATCATCCCGATGGCCGCGGCGAGCAGCACCGCCGCCAGACCCGCGGTGTCGAGTCCCGCCGCGTCCTGCACGGCGGGGATCCGGGTCCCCCACACTGCGGTGACGACGCCGAGCCCGGCGAAGTATCCGGTCAGGAGGGCGCGGTCCCTGGCGAGAGCACGCGGAACGGTCCGCGGGTTTCCGGGCGGCGGTGCGCCGACGATGGTCATGACAGCTCCAACAGGGTGTAGCGCGCCGATTCCCGCGGCGAATTGCGCACCGAGAAATCGACACCGGGCAGAGTGGTGTGGGCCGCCATTCCGAAATGGAGTAGGCGGCAAGAATGCGAATGGATTTCGGAGCGAATCCACAGCGATTCGTTTCGTCCGACGTTTCGGAAAACTACCAGCACACCCGGCTCCCCACCATCCGAGACGAGACGTCGTGATCCGCTTCATAATCCACCACGCGCGGCTCTGATCCGAATGGGCTGTTGCCACGCTCGGTGAACATGGGCAATTGCGACTGAACCGATTTCGCCGAACCGGATCGGACTGCATTCGCGGCCCGCTACCCCATAGCAGCCAAAAATTCATGGACCGGCAGCGGAATTCATATCTTCCGTTGAACAATGCGAAATATCGTTGCGGCTTTGATCTCGGCAGGCGCGCCGCCGACGCTCGCCGTATTCGTTACGGCCCGCCGGCGGACGGCGCGGCGAACTCCGGCCTGCACCACGGTGGGACCGTGCGACCCCGCGAGCACGGCAGTTACCGGATGTCACCGGTGAGAGCGGCCAGGCGATCGGCGTACGGGCCGGTGGGGTTCCAGGTCCCTTCGAACGGGCCGAGCCGGGCGCCCTCGCGGAGGAATCGGACCAGGTTTCGCGGCCGTGTGCGACCGAGGGTGAGCGCCGCGAAATGCCCGTCCGTCCGATCCGCCGCTTGCTCGTCCCGCCAGGCAGTGAGCAGGATCTGCCGGCGAATGGTCGGTATGCGAAGCCTCCCCATTCCCTCGAGGAAACGAGACAGCCGGAGGCGCGGTCGAGCGTATCGACGAGTTCCGCCTCGACTGGTCCGACAAGCGGTACGCGCTGCACCATGAACACGACAAAACGACTCAAGGCTCACGCTCTCCATGAGCATGAGCCTTGTATCGAGTGGAGTGGAGCTAAGGGGACTCGAACCCCTGACCCCCACACTGCCAGTGTGGTGCGCTACCAGCTGCGCCATAGCCCCGAGTGGTGTGCCGCCGGTGTTCCCCGGCTGCCTGAACGAAGTTACACCACGTGGGGACCGGGAACCAAATCGCCTCGATACGGGGGTTGAACGGCTGGTCAGGGGGCCAGGTCGGCGACCCAGTCCTGGTTGCCGACGTCGATCTTGGTGGTGCCGTCGAAGACCGAGGGGGTGGCGGCGTCGTCGTCGAGGAGGGTGGTGAGGTCGGCGTCGGCTGTGACGGCGTTGATCTTGGCGGCGTCGAGGCGGGCGCCGGTGGTGATGCAGTCCGCGGCGGCCGGGGTGGCTCCGGTGTCCCGGGCGAGGGCGGCCAGATCGTCATTGCTGAGGTCAGAGCCGCCTTCTTTGGGCTGGCGGGTGGTGAACAGGGCGTCGTGGAACGCGGCGTAGGTGGGGCCGGAGCCGTCGGCGGCGACGCATTGCAGGGCCGCGATGGCGCGGGTGGAGTAGTCGCCGCTGCCGGATTTGTCGTCGAGGAAGTTGACGAAGCGGTACCGGATGGCGAGTTTGCCTTCGTCGAGCTTCTGGGCGATTTCCTGGCCGAAGATGTGCTCGAGCGCACCGCAGCCGGGGCACAGCGGGTCCTCGAAGACGTCGATGATCTTGGTCACGCCGGGGCGGCCGAGCACGATAGCGCCGTCGGGCTGGACCGCGGTCACTACCGCGGCGTCACGGACGGTGCCGTAGCCGTCGTTGCGGATCTCGGCCTCATCGTCCATCCAGCGGTAGGCGAGGAAGACGAGCAGCCCGATGAGGACCAGCGCGACGGCGCCCAGCGCATAGGTGGTCTTGCTGGACATCGGCCGGGGCGTGTAGTTCGACGGCGAAGTGCTCACCCGAACCACTTTGCCTCGAGTCCGGGCCGGCGGCTGCCGCACCCGCCGCACAGGCGAGTTCTATCGCCTGCCCTTCGCCTCACTGTCGGCGTGCACGACCTGCTCGACGGAGTTCGCCGCCACTCGCCCGCCCGGCCCGCCGTCACAGGTGCAGGGCGCCGCGAGTTGATCGGCTTCCTCGTCGACGGTCTCGATGCGTTTCTCCACCCGCACCTCGCCGCGCCGCATCGGCTCGGGCACCACCAGCCAGGCCACCGCGGCGACGGCCAACAACCCACCGGTGACGGCCAGGCCCACTCCGAAGTTCAACCGCTCGGCGATGAAACCGACCACGATCGGGCCGAGCACCGCGCCCAGATCGGCCGACATCTGGAACCCGGCAAGCACCGGCCCACCGCGCACCTTGGGGCCGATGATGTCGGCGACGGCGGCCTGCTGCGCCGGGGTGAACATGCCGGAACCGAGTCCGGCGACGAACGACGACACCAGCAGCCAGAGCACGTCGGGCGCCACACCGAGGCCGGCCGTGCCGATCGCGCAGACGGTGGTGCCGATGATGAGGAACGGTTTGCGGCCGAAGCGGTCGGAGAGCTGGCCGGAGAAGAACAGCACCACGGCATTACCCGCCGCGAACACCGTCAACGCCACCCCCGCCATGCCTGCAGGCTGTTCCAGCACCTCGACCACCAGCAGCGGCACCAGCGCCATACGCACACCGAACACGGCGGCACCGTTGGCGAAGTTGGACCACAGCACCGCCCGGTATTCCGACCGCGCGAGCCCGTCGCGGAAACTCATGCTCGCCGGCGCGGTCTCCGCGGTCTCCGGCGCGGCCAGATGCGAATTGCGCAGGTTGAAGTACACAACGGCACAGGCGATGAGCAACGCGATCGCATAGATCAAAAACGGCGCGCGCAGCCCGAACTCGGCCAGCAGACCACCGATCAAGGGCCCGGCCAGCGAGCCGATGAGGAAGCTGGTCGACCACAGACCGGAAATGCGGCCACGCTGGTCCGAGGGCGACATCCGGATCAGCAGGGCCAGCGATGACACCGTGAACATGGTCGAGCCGATACCACCGGCCGAACGCAGCACCAGCAGCTGCCAGTAGGTCTGCGCGAAGGCGCTGGCGCCGGTCGACACCGCGACGATGAGCAGACCGCTGGTGTAGACCCAGCGCTCGCCGAGCTTCTGCACCAGCCGTCCGCTCATCGGCGCGAACAGCAGCCGCATCAGGGCGAACGCGCTGACGATCGCCGAGGCCGCCGCGAAACCGACGCCGAAGCTTCGCGCGTACTGCGGCAGCACGGGCGAGACGAGGCCGAATCCGATGGCGATGACGAACGCGGCCCCGACCAGGACCCAGATCTCGCGGGGTAGAGCTTTCGAACTAGCGGTCACCCGATAGAGCTTGCCCCACCAGTTCCTCGGCGGCCGCTTGCACCTGCTCGAGATGCTCGGGACCGTGGAACGACTCGGCGTAGATCTTGTACTTGTCCTCGGTGCCCGAGGGGCGTGCCGCGAACCACGCGTTCTCGGTGGTGACCTTCAACCCACCCAGCGGCGCGCCGTTGCCGCGCGCGCGAGTGAGCACCGCGGTGATCGGTTCGCCGGCGATCTCGGAGGCACTCACCTGCTCGGGGGCCAGTTCGGCCAGCAGCTTCTTCTGCTCGGCGGTGGCGGGTGCGTCGACGCGGGCGTAGGCGGGGCTGCCGTAGCGGCGCTCGAGTTCCACGTACCGCGCCGACGGGCTCTGCCCGGTGACGGCGGTGATCTCCGCGGCCAGCAGGGCCAGCACGATGCCGTCTTTATCGGTGGTCCAGACGCTGCCGTCCATCCGCAGCAGCGAGGCGCCCGCGCTCTCCTCACCGCCGAAAGCGAGGCTGCCGCTGAACAATCCGGGCACGAACCATTTGAACCCGACCGGCACTTCGTGCACGTCACGGCCGAGCACACTCACCACCCGGTCGATCATCGACGAGGTCACCACGGTCTTGCCGATCTTGGTGAGCGCGTCCCAGCCCATCCGATTGGGCACGAGGTATTCGATGGCGACGGCGAGGAAGTGATTGGGGTTCATCAGCCCGCCGTCCGGAGTGACGATGCCGTGGCGGTCGGCGTCGGCGTCGTTGCCGGTGGAGATGTCGTAGTCGTCCTTGATCGACACCAGCGAGTTCATCGCGAACCGGGAGGACGGGTCCATCCGGATCTTGCCGTCGGAATCCAGCGGCATGAACCGCCACGTCGGATCGACCAGCGGGTTGACCACCTCGAGCTCGAGGTCGTAGCGCTGACCGATCTCCTCCCAATAGTCGACGCTGGCCCCACCCATCGGGTCGGCGCCGAGCCGGATGCCCGCGCCGCGGATGGCGTCGAGGTTGAGCACGCTCGGCAGATCGGCGATGTAGTGATCGAGATAGTCGTAGCGCTCGACGGTGGGCATGGCCTGCGCGAGGGTGCCGCGCTCGACCTCGGCGAGGCCGCCGCGCAGCAGTTCGTTGGCGCGCTCGGCGATCGCGTCGGTGGCGACGGTGTCGGCGGGACCGCCGTGCGGCGGGTTGTACTTGATGCCGCCGTCGCGCGGCGGGTTGTGCGAGGGCGTGACGACGATGCCGTCGGCCTGATGCTTGGTGCCGCCGCGATTGTGGCGCAGCACGGCATGACTGAGAGCAGGCGTCGGGGTGTAGCGGTCGCGCGAATCGATCATCGCCGTGACACCGTTGGCGGCGAGCACCTCGAGCACCGTGGTCCAGGCCGGCTCGGACAGGGCGTGCGTATCGCGAGCCAGATAGACCGGACCGGTGATCCCGCGGGTGGCGCGGTATTCCACGATGGCCTGGGTGATGGCGAGGATGTGCGCCTCGTTGAAGGTGGTGTCCAGGCTGGACCCGCGATGGCCCGAGGTGCCGAACGCCACCAGCTGCGCCGGCTCGGCGGGATCCGGGATACGGGTGTAGTAGGCGGTCACCAGACCGGGGACGTCCACCAGGTCGCTCGGGCGTGCGGGCCGTCCGGCTCGATCGTGCGCCATGCTGGGATCTCCCTTCCGGGTCGGCTGTGCCCGGCTCGTCATCAGAATCATGTGAACAGCCATTCGGTCACGGACGCGGCGGCGAACACCACGGCCAGGCAGGTCGCGACACTCAGCACGATGTTGCCGAGGGCGTAGCCGTACGCACCGTCGGACACCAACCTGATCGTCTCGAAGCCGAACGTGCTGAAGGTGGTGAGCGCACCGCAGAATCCGGTTCCCGCGCCCGCCAGCAGCCAGCCGTTCGCCCCCGCCCCGATCAATGCACCGAGCAGCGCCGAACCGACAATGTTAACGGTCAACGTCCCCAAAGGCAGCATGGAATCCCAGCGGGCCGCGACGGCGCGATCGATGAGGTATCGCGCAGGGGCGCCGAGCATTCCGCCCACCACCACCCAGATGGCCGTCATCGGCGCACCGCCGGCTGCCAGAGTTCGACATCGGACAAGGTCACGGTCACCGTGTCGAACAACTCGGCGTTGTCGTCGACGAAAGCACGCAACCGCGCGGCATCGTCGACGATCATCACCATCACCGGTAGTTGTTCGGCCAGGTCCAGCAGCCGGACGGTATGGATCCGGGAGGACGCGCCGTAACCCTCGACACCACGCCACACGCTGGCACCGGGCAGCCCGCCGTCGCGGGCCCGGCGAACGATCTCGTGGTACAGCGGCCCGTGCCGCCAGCGTGCGTCTTCGCCGAGCAGCAGTACCAGCCGCGCGGCGTGCGCCCACTGCCCCGCACCGCCGATCGCCTCGGTCATCGCTGACCCCCTTCCGTGCCGTTCACCTTGTTCACCGCACACTTCCAGTTACCCACCGCGCAGCCGCCATCCCCGCAACCACTGCCGCCAGGCAGGTCACCATCGTGGCACCGAGATAGCCGAGCCCCATACCGACGGCACCCGATTCGAGCAGTGTACGAATCTCGGCACTGTAGGTGGAGAAGGTGGTGAATCCGCCGAGCACACCGACGCCGAGGAATGGGCGCAGCAGCCTGTGGGCTACCCACACTTCGGTGATGAGAACCATCAGCACACCCATCGCGGCGCAGCCGATCACGTTGACGGCGAACGTCGCCACCGGGAACCCCTCCGGACGCGTCGGCAGCCAGACCGCGAAACCGTAGCGCGCCAGCGCACCGAGCCCGCCGCCGAGCGCCACGACGAGCAGTACCCGCGGATCGGCGATCCGGGCTTCGGCCCGCGATGACACGTCCCCAACCTCCTGTCCGAGCCCGATGACCGGCCGCGTCGGCGCCCCGGCGTCCACCGTGACGCTATCGGCGGCAACGGCACCGGCCGACGGCGCGACTGCTCGGGCGGCGCCCCTCGTTGACACACCGACCGGCGCGCAGTACGAATCGACTGAGGTCTTCGCCGAAGACCCGACGCAGTCCACAGCCTCGTCTCGGAGTCGGTGATGGCGGCACCGCGGAGTTCACGAATACGGCGACGCCGGCACCGGTCCGAGCGCCACGCCGCACCCGAGCAAACGTTGAGCATACGGCATTCTCCGGCGCGTCGGGCGAGTCTGATGATCCGCCGTCTGACCCTCGCGCTCTTCGTCGCGTCCGTGCTGGCACTGGGCGGCAATCCCGCCGTGACGATGACCATCCACCCGGCGACCGAAGGCGAATCCTTCTACTCGGCGCCCGCCGATATCGGCGAATATCGGCCGGGGGCGGTGATTCGCAGTAGGCAGGTGAGCGCCGCCGGATTCGCCGGTGCCACCGGCTGGCAGTTGGCTTTCCGCAGCACGGATTCGCGCGGGGAGCCGATTGCCGCGGTGACCACGGTGCTTGTGCCCGCGGGCGAGGTGCCGGACCGGCCGCTGGTGTCGTATCAGCCGTTCGTCAACTCGCTCGGGCCACGCTGCGCACCTTCGCATTCGCTGCTCGCCGGGACGCTGCGCGAGGCTCCTGCGGTGAATCTGCTGTTGGCTCGCGGCTGGGCGGTCGCGGTGCCCGATCACCTCGGCCCGGACAGTGCCTATGGCGCCGCGCAATTGGGCGGGCGGATCACCTTGGACGGGATTCGCGCGGTCCGGCAGTTCGATTCGACCGGACTCGACGACAGTCCGGTGGCGCTGGCCGGCTACTCCGGTGGCGGCATGGCCACCGGCTTCGCCGCCGCCCTTGCCCCGGACTACGCGCCTGAACTGCCCATCGCCGGCGCGGCGGCGGGCGGGGTACCGATGAATCTGGGTGCGCTGGCCGGTGATCTCGGCGATCGGCCGAATCCGATGTTCGGTCTCGGTTTCGCGGCGGCGGTCGGTCTGGCTCGCGAGTATCCGGCGGTCTCCCTGGATCGGTATCTCAATCCTGCCGGGAAGGCGTTGCTCGATCGCGTCGACGACGCCTGCGCGGACGAGATCATCCGGGCCGCAGCGGGCCTCGCCACCGATGACGTCTTCACCGAACCACCCACCGAAGATCCCGCCGCCGCACCGATTCTGCGGGACAACAGTCTGGAGACCTTCACCGGTGTTCCCACCGCTCCGCTGTATCTATGGCACGGCACGGCCGACCTGATCTCGGTGGCGCCGGTGCGGCGGACGGCCGAACGCTATTGCGCAGCAGGCACTCCGGTGCAGCTGGATCTGCTCGTCGGCGCCGACCATTCCGGCGCCGTCCTGCCGGGCGCGTTACGAGCGCTCGACTTTCTGGAGGGCCGTTTCGCCGGGGCACCACCGTCGCAGAACTGCTGAGCTCCCCCGCTACCGCCGCCCCGCCGATTATCGAACCACACCGCCGAGCGCCACCGCTCGCACCGCGAATATCCGGCACGACGCAACACGAGCGACGACTCTCGTCGGCGAGCGACCGATACAGCACTGCCGCCCGCCGAGCCGGAAGCCCTACGAGCGGCAGTACTTTCGAGCGAACGATCAGTGCGCGAGCACCAACTCCCCTTCGGCCGGCGCGGGCGCGGTGTTGGGCAGCAGCACGCCCGTCACCACGGCGCCGATCACGAAGATCGCGGTGGCCCACCAGAAGCTGGTGGTGTAGCTCTCGATCGCCGATTGCGCGATGGTGAGCTGGTCCGGGGTCCGGCCGGCCAGGTAGTCACTGGCCGCCGAGGCCGCGATGGTGCTCAGCAGCGCGGTGCCGATCGAGCCGCCCACCTGCTGGCTGGTGTTGATCGTCGCCGAGGCGACGCCCGCATCTTCGTGGTGCACCCCGGCCGTGGCGCCTTGGAACGCCGTCGCCATCGCGCCACCGAGACCGAGACCCATCAGGATCAGGCCGGGCAGGATGTGGGTGGTGTAGCCGGTGTCCAGGCCGATCCGGGTGAGCCACGCCATACCGGCCGCGGCGATCAGGAATCCGGCGCTGACCACGACCTTCGGCCCCAGCTTCGGCAGCAGCAGCGACGGTGTGGTGGTCGAGGACACGATCATCGCGGCCACCATCGGCAGGAACGCCACACCGGTGGTGATCGGCGAGTACCCGAGGGTGAGCTGCATGTAGTAGGTCAGGAACAGGAAGATCGCGAACATCCCGATGCCCATGACGAACACGGTGAGGAACGATCCACCCCTGGTGCGATCGAGCACGACGCGCAGCGGCAGCAGCGGGTTGGCGACCCGGGTTTCCAGCCAGACGAACACCGCAAGCAGCGCCGCGCCGCCGAACAGGAAGGCCAGGGTGACCGGGTTGGTCCAGCCGTCGGTCTCGGCGTGCGAGAAGCCGTAGACGATGCCGAACAACGCGGCGGTGACCACGACGGTGCCCGGGATATCGAGCTTCGGCCGTTCGGTGACGGTGTGCTTGGCCAGCAGCAGCACCGCGCCGACCAGCGCGACGGCGGCGAAGGCCAAGTTCACGAACATCACCCAGCGCCACGAGGCCCACTCGGTGAGCACGCCGCCGAGCAGCAGGCCGATGGCGCCGCCGGTACCGGCGACCGCCCCGAAGATGCCGAAGGCCTTGGCCCGTTCGGACGGTTCGGTGAAGGTGACCGTCAGCAGCGACAGCGCCGCGGGCGCCAGCAGCGCGCCGAACACACCCTGGCCGATGCGGGCGCCGACCAGCATCTCGAAGTTGGTGGCCGCGCCGCCGATCGCGGAGGCCACCGAGAAGCCGACCAGGCCGACGATGAAGGTGTTGCGCCTGCCGAACAGGTCGCTGAGCCGGCCACCCAGTAGCAGCAAGCTACCGAAGGCCAGCGCGTAGCCGGTGATGACCCATTGTCGGTCGGCGTCGCCGAAGCCGAGATCTCGCTGCGCCTCGGGAAGCGCGATGTTCACCACGGTCGCGTCGAGCACGACCATGAGCTGGGCGACGCCGAGGACGGCGAGCACCCACCAGCGCAGTGCGTGCGAGCCACGCCTGCCTGACGTCGGTTTTTGCTGCGGGTCCGGCCCGCGTTCGATGGTGGTGGTCACGTCGCCCCTCGTTGAAAAATAAACGGAGGTGGTTCCTCCGGTTAGCTGGAACGCTACCACAGTAACGGAGGAGCTGTCTCCACTTAATCCCGCCGCTGATAGCATGAGGGTGTGAATCCCGCCACGACCATGCCTCCGACCCGGCGTTTGCGCGCCGATGCCGTACGCAATCAGCAGCGCATCGTCGAGGCCGCGCGCCAGCTGTTCGCCGACCACGGACTCGAGATCACCCTCGATGACGTCGCCGAGCGCGCGGGGGTCGGCGTGGGCACGGTCTACCGCCGGTTCGCGAACAAGAAGGAGCTCATCTCCGAGGTCTTCCAGCAGCACCTCGACGAATTCGCCGAAACCGCAGAGGAATGCGTCCGCCACCCGGACCCGTGGCAGGGCCTGGTCGATTTCTTCGAGTACGCGTGCAGACATATGGCGACCAATCGCGGGTTCAGCGAGGTCATGCTGGAATTCGAAGACGATCTCGAGCAGTTCAGCTGCGTCCGCGATCGGATCAAGCCGGTCGTGGCCAGGATCGTCGATCGCGCCAGGGAGGCAGGCGCGCTGCAACCCGATGTCGTGGCGTCGGATTTCTTCGCGATGGTCCACATGGTCGACGGACTGGCGGAGTTCGCCCGACCGGTCAACGACCAGGTGTGGCGGCGCTACATGGCACTCGCCCTCAACGGCGTGCGCACCGAACTCGTGCCGCGACGGCCGTTGTCGATTCCGCCGCTCGACGACAACGAGGTCGAGCAGGCCAAGGCCGCACTGTGCACCGGCCGCCGCCGCTGATCCCAGCACGCTAGCAATCGCACCGCGGGTAGCGCAGGTCACAATCCATCCCTTACAGTTGGACATGTGACCAATTCGTGGATGAACTGGGCCGGCGATCAGAAGTGCGCGCCGGCGTCCGTCGCGGCTCCGCGCAATCGCAACGAGCTGGCGGACCTAGTGGGCCGGGCGGCGGACGCGGGGCAGCAGGTGCGCGTCGCGGGCTCGGGGCATTCGTTCACCGACATCTGCCTCACCGACGGGCTGCTGCTGGATCTGTCGCGGATGAACCGGGTGCTCGACGTCGACCGCGACAACGGCCTGGCCAGGGTCGAGGCCGGTATCACCCTGCACGCCGCGAGCCCGGCGCTGCACAACCACGGGCTGGCCTTCCCCAACCTCGGCGATATCGATGCCCAGACCATCGCCGGAGCCACCGCCACCGCGACCCACGGCACGGGTGCCACCCTGCAAAACCTTTCGGCCGCAGTCCATTCGGTGGAGTTGATGCGCCCGGACGGCAGTGTCGTCGAGCTGAACGAACAATCCGATCCGGACGGCTGGCGGGCGGCCCGGGTGAATCTCGGCGCACTCGGCGTGATCACCGCGATGACGTTGCGGCTGGTGCCCTCATTCGTGCTGGAAGGTATCGAGCGGCCGGTGCCGGTCGAGGAAGTGCTCGACGACCTCGATACCTATGTCGAGGGCAACGACCATTTCGAGTTCTACATGTTCGCGCACAGCCCGATCGCCATGACCAAGCGCAACAATCGGGTCGATCTCACCGAGCAGCCGCGTCCGGCGCTGGTGGACTGGTTCGCCGATATTCTGATGTCCAACTACACCTTCGACGCGCTGTGCCGACTCGGCCGAAGGCAGCCGCGGCTGGTGCCGTGGATCCACCGGGGCGCGGCCTATGCGGGCAGCTACCGCCGCCAGGTGGACCGGTCCTATCGGGTGTTCGCCTCGCCGCGCCTGATCCGCTTCACCGAGATGGAATACGCCATCCCGCGCGAACATTCGGCCGAGGCCATCCGCGCGATCAAGGAGCTGTCCACCCGCTACGACACCCCGATGCCGATCGAGGTGCGCTGGGTGGCTCCCGACGACGCGTTCCTCTCCCCCGCGGGCGGCCGCGACACCTGCTATATCGCCGTGCACATGTACCAGGGCATGGATTACGAGCCGTACTTCCGGGCCTGCGAGGCGGTCTTCGACCGCTTCGACGGCCGCCCGCACTGGGGCAAACGCCATTTCCAGACCGCGCAGACGCTGCGTGGCAGGTACCCGGAGTGGGATCGGTTCGCCGAGGTGCGCCGCCGCTTCGACCCGAAGGGCGTGTTCGCCAACGCCTATCTCGACCGCGTGCTCGGACCGATCGGCTGACGTCGCGGCGGTATCAGGTGCATCGTCGCCCACCCGGACGGCTTGGCCCGGGTGGCGCCGAAGGTGGTGAAGGTGGCGGGCATCGCGGATGGGCCGGGCATTCGCCGGCGTAGCTGTGTGGGCTCACCGACCCGGACGACATCGCAGGGCCCGGCGAACGCGCACGCTCGCCCGCATTCCAGGCGCCAGCCGAACGGCATCAGGTGCACGCGTTCGCCGCGCTCCTCCAGTCGTTCGGCGATCTCCTCGACGAGGTCGAGGGTGTCGGCCAGATGTTCGAGCAGATCCGGCCCGGACATCGCGGCGCGGCCCGCGCCGCTCGGCAGCACCGGAGACCCGTTGATCACCACATAGGCCGCCGCGCTCTGCGCGATCATCGCCTGGATCGCCCGGACGACCTCGCCCGAGGGTCCGCGCTCGCCCGGCTCGACATAGATGTGCAGTAGTAGGCAGTCGTGGAAGGTGCGCGCCACCGCGACCGACGCCGGTGCCAGCTCGACGGCGCAGGGCCCGGGGTCTACCGGCATGTATTCGAAACAGTGCCAACGACTACTGAGAATCTTCACCCATACCCCTACCGCGCGACCCTCGTCGCCCTTCGGACGCCGGACAGACGAAAATGTAGTGATGCCGGCCCCCGCGCGGTTGTCGGCGAACGCACGAACTTTGCGCTCCGGCGCAGAACGAACCGCGCGACTCGGCCCGAAACCGGACGTCGACGACATATCCTCGGCTGCACGGGCGATACAGCCGAGGCCCGGTCCACCCACGGCACGGAACGGAGTCTGTGATGGTAGGTGAGGCGGTAGTCGAGGAGGCGTCGACGGCGGACGTGGACCCTCGCGAACGTGTCGACTACTGGGCCGAGCTGGTCGATTCCTTCCAGGGTGTGCGCTTGAGCTACGAGTTCGGCTCGGCCACCGATTTCTACGGCCGGATCCGGCGCCACCGCACCGACACCTATCAGATCGTCGGCCGGGAATCCGACCCGATCGTCTACACCCGCGCGGCCACCCACATCCGCGCCGATCCCGATGACGACTATCGCCTGGTCATGCCACTCACCGGGCGCTTCGACCTGAGCAGCGAGGGACGCAGCGGCTCGCTGCGGCCCGGGATGAGCAGTCTGATCACCATCAATCGGCCGCTGTCGTTCACCGCGTGCAGCGGCACCCACGGGCTGATCATGACCATTCCGCGCCGCGAGATCCAGCACCGGCTCAACCGTGCCGAACCACCCGCACGCCCACTCGACCTCAGCACCGGCCTCGGCCGGGTGGCCGCGACCATGCTGACCGGACTGTACGAGGAGGTCGGCGCGCTCACCGCGGCCCAGTTCGATGCGGTGGCCGAGCGGCTGGTCGATCTGATCTGCATGCTCGCCCTCGGCTCGGCACCGACCACGGGCAGCCACCTCGGCGAGGTCGAATCGGCTGTGCGGCACTACATTCGCCGTCACGCCGGCAATCCGGAGCTGTCCAGCGCGCAGATCGCGCGGGCTCTCGGCTGGTCGGTGCGCCAGGTCCAGCTCGCCCTCCAGCAGGCGGGCACCACCCCGCGCGAACTCATCCGGGAAGAGCGGCTACAGCTCGCACATGCCCGGCTGCGCAACCCGGCCTACCGGCACACCAGCGTCACCGATATCGCCCTGGGACTCGGTTTCGGCTCGGTGAGCAGTTTCAGCACCGCCTTCCGGCAGCGTTTCGGGTCGACGCCGAGCAGCGTTCGCGAATAGCGTTCCGATATCCGAACCGTCTCGACGGCAATGCTTTCCACGCGAGGACGATCGGCAGGACCGAGGCGCTAGTAACCCAGGATCCTGGCAACGAGATCGGGGACGGCGGCGCCGATGGGCTCGCGGATGACCTCGGTGGCAATGCGGTCGTAGGGCGTCGGCTCGGCATTGACGATCACCAGGTCGGCGCCGTTGTCCACCGCGAGCGCACACAGCGATGCGGCGGGCTCCACCTGCAACGAGGTGCCGATCGCCACGAACAGATCGGCCGATTCCGCGGTGATCGTCGCCTTCAGCATGGTGCGCGGTTCCATCGCCTGCCCGAACATCACCGTGCCCGCCTTGAGGATTCCACCGCACCGCGGGCACGGCGGATCGTCCTCACCAGCAGCGACCCGCTCGAGCGTCGCGGCCATCGTGGAGGTGTAGTCACAGTCGACGCAGACCACGTCGAACATGTTGCCGTGGATTTCGATCACCCGGCTGGGTGAGGATCCGGCGCGCTGGTGCAACCGGTCGACGTTCTGCGTGATGATGGTGAGCGGCCGGGCCCGTTCGAGTTCGACCAACGCGGTATGGGCGGCATTGGGTCTGGCCTGCCAGGCGGGATTGTCGCGGCGGGCCAGCCAGGAGCGGCGGCGCAGGTCCGGATCGGCGAGATAGTTGTCGTAGGTCGACAGCAGTTCCGCGATCGGGTCCTCGGTCCACACCCCGCGCGGCCCACGGAAATCCGGGATCCCGGAATCGGTCGAGATCCCGGCCCCGGTGAGCACCGCGATCCGGCCCGGACGGGTGTACCAGTCCGCGCTCACCACGGGTTCGGTGTCGTCGGCGAACACTGCATATCGTCAGGCTATCGGGCACAGCGTGCGGCGGACGCTCGGCCCCGCCGCACCCGAGCCATGTCCCCTGTCGCCCGGTGCCGCTGCCGCGCGTCGTGCCCGATGGCGCGCTCGCGCCGATCAGCGCGACTGATGAGCGCATCAGCGCAGCTGCGGCTTCTTCCCCGCATCGGCGAAGCCCAGCTCCAAGCTCACCGGGATGGATTCGAGCTCGAGCGCCTGGCGCAGCCGAGGCACGGCCTCGTCGAGAACGCGGCGGCGCAACTGCCCGACATCCGCGTGCGGTTCCGCGGTGACGGTGAGATGCAGTTCCGGCGCCCACCGGGTGCCGGTCAGCCAGGCCGAGGCCGAACGCACATCGTCGAAGGCTTCGATATCGTCGGCCACCGGAGCCGCCGCCGTCGAGGAGGCCATCACCGTCTTTCCGGCCGAGCCGTCGGCGTCGAAACGCCAGGTCTGCGATTTCGGCATCCGGAAGATCTGCGCGAGCAGCCACCGCAGGCACAGCAACCCGAGGACCACCGCACCGGCGATCACCGCCCAGAACACCCAGGTGGGTGGGGCGGCCGTGCCGGGCACAAGCGTCGAGTCCGGATCGACCCAGTTCAGCTGCCCGTAATAGGCGGCCACCGCGTAGCCGCCCGCTGCCGCGCAGAGCAGTCCGGTCAGCCCGATCAGCACCCGGTTCACCGCGGCGGGCCGATTCACCTTGCTCATCGAGGTCCTCCGGCTTCGGGTCCGTGCAGTTTCGCTTTCACCCGCTTCACCGGGCGTCCGAGTTGCTGCACGCGGTCGGTGACGGTCTCGCAGATCGCGTCGGCGAGCCCGGCATTGTCGTGGCGGTCGGTGCGCGCGATCACCGTGACGGTGTCGCGGCGCACCTTCACCCGTGCCGAGGTCACGCCATCGACCCGGCCGGCACTGCTACGCAACATCGTGCGCAGCCCCGAGCGGCTGACGCCGGCCTGCATGCCGTCGTCGTGCCCGGTCAACGGCAACACCTTCGCCCGGCCCGGCAGCAATGCGATCACCAGCAGCAGCACCCCGATGAGCAGCGCCACGATCCCGCCGATCAGCACCGGCAGCTCGTTCCAGGTGATGCCGTGCAGCTCATCGGCTACCGAATCGTAGGAGACGTACTCCCTGGTGCCGGTCAGCCGCTGCACCAGCGACACCGTCACCGCGACGCACGCCGCGAGCACCGCCACCGCGATGACCACGGCCGGCCAGGAGCGCCGCGGCCTGCGGATCATCGAACCCTCCCGGCCGCAACGGTTTCGGTGGTCAGCTCGGAGACGACGATGTCGACCTTCGAGACCGTGATCCCCGTCAGTTCGGCGGTGCGCTCACGCAGATGCGCGCGGCACTGCTCGGTCACCCGGCCCACCGGCTGCGGGTAGCGCACCGGCAACCGCACCGCCAGCGCGGTGCGGTCACCGGAGACGGTGGCCTCGACCTTGACGCCGCGATCCACCCCTGGCACTTCGCCGGCGGCGTGCGCGGCGATCCGGCGCACCGCCCGTTCGCTGACAGTGGTCCGGCCGGGCAACTCGACTCCGGCCGCGTCGGCACCGACCGCGGCCGACGTCATCGCCTGCCCTTGTCCTGAGCCGACCGGACCAGCGCGGCGAGGTCGAGCTCGCCGTCGAGCCACCGGCCGACCACCAGACCGAGCGCGGCGAATACCAGCACGGTCAGGAATGCGCCGAAACCGCCGAAGGCTGCGGCGAACCCGAGCGCGATCCCTATTGCCAGGCCTATCGTCGTGGCGTTCACAATCGACTCCTCTTCGCTGGGTCCGGTCGCCGGTTACTGCACGCGCGCGGGCGGGGCGTCGGCATCGTCGTCATCGCCGGGGATGTAGACGTCGTTGACGTTGATGTTGACCTCGACCACCTGCAGGCCGGTCATCTGCTCGATCGCGGTGATCACATTGCGGCGTACCGCGCGGGCCACTTCGGCGATGGAGACGCCGTATTCGACGACGATCTCCAGGTCGACGGCGGCTTGGGTCTCGCCGACCTCGACCGACACACCCTGCCCGATACTGGCGGAGGCGCCGGGGATGCGATCGCGGATGGTGCCGAAAGCGCGGGCGGCGCTGCCGCCGAGGTTGTGCACCCCGCGCACCTCGCGGGCGGCCAGTCCGGCGACCTTCTGCACCACGATGTCGGAGATGGTGGTGCTGCCGAGATCGGTCACCAGGGCGTGATCCTTTTTGGCGGGCGCCTTTTCGGTGCCGGCGGGCTCGCCCGCGGTGCTGTTGGTGGTGGTCTTGTCGGTGGTGGCGGTCATCGGTGTTCCTCCTGATTCCTTTGGGATGCAGCGGATTCGGTCCCGCACTGTGTTCGACACCCGGGCGGGGCAGTCGTCACGGGCTCATGGTGTGACCTGACCCACATGTCCTTCCTCGGTGAAAGCGGCCGCGTCGAGTTCGGTGACCACCAGTCGCAGCGTGGCCCGCTCCCATGGAGTACCCGCCAGGACCGGCCCAATCGCCTTCCCGGCCAGATCGAGCAGCGGTGGCAGGGGCAACGTCGCGGCGACGACACGCACCACCACCGCACGCTCGGTGAGGTCGACGGCGTACTTGCGCGCATCCCACGGCCACCAGGTCGCGTTCTCCCGCACGATCGGCGTCGCAGGGCGCAGCCCGCTGATGCCCTCGACCGCCCCGATGATCTTGTCGATGACGTCCTCTGCTGCCATCACCGCTGCTCCGGTTCGATATCGAGGATCGACACCACGACCTCGTCAACGTCCTGCCCGGTCTGCTCACGCACTCGCTGAGCGACCGTCCGCTGGACCGCACGCCCGACTTCACCCGCGTGCCGATCCCCGGCGATCACCAGGTCTACCTGCACGATCAGCCGACCCAGCTCCGTGCGCCGCACGCGCACGCCCTCCGCGGGCGCCGGATCGGTACCGAGCCAGCGTTGCCTGCCCGCCCGCACCAGCGTCGTCACCAGACCACGCACGCCCGGCTCCAACCGCACCACCCCGGAGGTGGACAGGGCGGCATGCGCGGCGACCGCCGCCAGCACGGGCGGCTCGATCTGTACCGCCACCGCACCCGCCACTACTGTTCACCTCCGGGTTCCGCCGCGGAATCCACCGATGGGTCCTGGTAGACGTCGGCGATCGTCAGGTCCAGCCGGTGCAGGGTCAGGCCGATGCGTGCGGGCAGCGCCGCGGTGATGCGTTCACGCACGATCGGCATCAGCTCGGAGACCGGCGTCGGACCGAAGCGGACCGCGACCGCCAGCTCGACATCCACCAGATACTCGCCGCCGTCGCCGATCCCGGCCGGGCGCACCCGGCAGCGCCGCGCGCGCACCCCTGGCACCGAATCGGCGGCATACCGCAGCACCGTGCTGACGGCCTGCTCGCTCACCTCCACCGCGCCGGGCTCTGGCGTCGGCAGGTCGAGGGTGCGACCACGACGCACCTCGGCGCGCACCGCCGACATGATCCGCCCCACCAGATCCGGTGGCGGCGCTTCGGGCTCCTCGATCATCTGCCTGGTCGCGGCGCGCAAGGCCAGCAGACTGTCCCTGGCGGCCGCGCAATGCGGGCAGTTCAGCTCATGGGCGTCGGCGCGGCCCGCCTCGATCGCGTCGAGCCGGTCCCACACCTGTTCCAGTTCACGCCCGCACGGCAGGACATAGTCCTGCTCGGTGGTCTCGTTCACCGCCATGGCTTCATCACCTCGGACAGTTGGGCTCGGGCACGGGCGATGCGCCCGCGGACCGCGGTCGTGTTCGCGCCGACGATGTCTCCGATCTCCTCATACGACAGGCCGTGCACTTCGCGCAGCAGCCAGCAGGCCCGTTGTTCGGGCGTCAAATCCTGTAGCGCCACATTCAACGCCTCGAGCTGGGTGTTCACCTGGGTGGCGTGTTCGGGCTGGATATCCGAACGCGGCGATTCGGTCAGATCCAGATCCGCTTCGACGTGCGGGCGCCTGGCCCGGATGACGTTGAGGCAGCGGTTGGTCGTCATCCGATACAGCCAGCCGACGAAGGCCGCGTCGTCGTTGAGCTGAGCCAATCGCCGCCACGCCGCGAGGAAGACCTCCTGCACCACGTCCTCGGCTTCGGCGCGGTCGGCCAGCATCTTCGACGCGAGCCGGAACATCTGCCCCTGATGGCGCAGCACCAGC
The DNA here is from genome assembly GCF_058222935.1 of Nocardia sp. JCM 38205. Classification (NCBI taxonomy): domain Bacteria; kingdom Bacillati; phylum Actinomycetota; class Actinomycetes; order Mycobacteriales; family Nocardiaceae; genus Nocardia; species Nocardia sp. JCM 38205. Next base: position 91,692 of record NZ_JBYHFL010000004.1, read on the forward strand.
TGCTCGTAGGCCCGGACATCGCCGTCTTTGGATCTGCTGACCAGGGTCACATCGTCCGGCGCGGTCGTCGTCTCGGTCGCGGTCACACCCACCTCCTCCGCCGCTCCTGTGTTGGACACCCGGGAATGGGCAATCGTCACGGCCGATTATCCCGTGATCGTGGTCACAGTTGGGGAAGTGCGGGATCCGGCAGCGCGTCAGCCGGCCCGGACGACGGTGAGCGCCGCGGCGAGCAACCGGGTGTCGGCGGGATCGGCGGGGTCGAGGCCAGTGAGTTCGGCGACGCGGCGCAACCGATAGCTGAAGGTGTTGGGATGGACGTGCACCTCGGCGGCGGCAGTTTTGCGGTCGGTGCCGTGGCGCAGGTAGGCGTCGAGGGCGGCCAGCAGATGGGGTCGGGTCGACAGCGGCTCGATGCGTTCGGCCAGACGGTCGCGGGCCCGGCCCGGACGGGTCAGTTGGTACTCCAGCAGCAGATCATCGAGGCGATAGGTCCCCGCCGGGCGGCCGAGGGCGTGCGCGAGCTCGGCGAGGTCGGTGGCCTCACCGGCAGCGGCGGGCAGCTGCGCCGGCGCGACGTCGCCGCCGTCCGCCGCGTAGATCGCGGTCTCGAATCGCTGTGCCGTCAGCTCCGTGACCTGCTCGACGCGCGCGTCCGGCCCGCCGGGCAGCAGCACGACGCCCGCGGTTCCGTCGAAGGTGTGCAAGGCGGCACGGCCGGCGACCTCGTCGAGGATCGATTGCAGGACCCGGGCTCGGCGCTGGGCCAGCAGTGTCGCCACCGGCGGTGGCGGATGGTGCTCGGACGGTACCCGCAGCGCGAGCACGCGGTAGTGCTCCTCCACCGCGATATCGGCGCGAGCGGCCGGCTCCGCGACCGGAAGGCCGTGCAGCAGAGCCGAACACAGCGCGCGACGAGCCTCGCGGTCCGGCTGGAACACCGACTGCTCCACTTCCGAATACCCCTCGTACACCATGAGATTGATGCGGCGCAGCAGATCCAGCAGATGGGCGCCGAACGCCACGAGATCGTCCATTTCCTCCGGTGCCGCCGAACGCGCCGAATCCCGGAGCAGCTGCTGAGCCGAACCGTGCACCGCATCGATCAGCAGGCGCAACGGGATTCGTTCCTCGGCATGGCGGCGCACGACCGGTGCGACGTAGGACGCGAGCTCCGCATCACTGAACTCCCGCCGTTCCCGCAGAGCGCGAAGGAACCCCCGGCCGCAGGCGAGAATGGCCGGAACCACCTCACGGAAATGGTCGTCGGGCAGATCCGCGATGGGCGGTGTCGAGCCGAGCCCCGCCGCGAGCATGCGGTCGGCGATCCCGGGCAGTCCGCGGCCGATGCGGTCAAGGATCGGGGCGTCCGCGGCCAGCGGTGGTAGAGCGGCGACCATGCGCCGGATTGTCTCCTACACCTACCCCATCGGCAATTCCTGCGGCCACGGCGAGGACCGGGAGCCGAGAAGTTGTCTCCGAACACTAGTCAGGTGGCACGAGTTGGTGGTCGCGGCGTAGTGACGGCACCGGCGATGCGCACCTAGATTTGCCTCGTCGACGCACACGCCTCGGAAGGATCGCCACGATGAGTACCGAGGCGGCGTTACCCGCCGGGGGTGAGGGGCACCGCCGGGCCCGCGGACACGCTGATTCGGCGGATCCCTTTCCGCACTCGGGTCCACCACTGCGCGTCGAACACGATCCGTTCTGCGTACCGCCGCCGGATATCTCCTCCGCCGAACCGGGAACCGTCATCCGCTCCCGCATCGTGCGCGTGGCCTGGTTCGGCCGGATTCCGCAGCGCGTGCAGGCCTGGCAGCTGCTGTTCCGTACCTCGGATCGGCACGGCGCGGCCGAGGCCGCGTTGACCACCGTGCTGCTGCCGCACGGCGCGGATCCCGCGCGCCCGCGGCCGCTGGTGTCGTTCCAATGCGCGATCGACGCCGTGGCCTCCAGTTGCTTCCCGTCCTACGCGCTACGGCACGGCGCCCGGGTGATCGGGGCGATTCCGCAGCTCGAGTACCCGCTCATCGCGCACGCCCTCGCACGCGGGTGGGCCGTCTCCGTCCCGGATCACGAGGGGATGCGTGGTCACTTCGGCGCAGGCCGGGAACCCGGATATCGCACGCTGGACGGGATCCGCGCGGCGCTGTCGTTCGCGCCACTTGGCCTGTCCGAGGACACGCCGGTCGGGCTGTGGGGCTATTCCGGCGGCGGGCTGGCCACCGCGTGGGCGGCGGAGGTGGCCGCCCGTTACGCGCCCGAGATCGACCTCGTCGGCGCGGTCGCCGGTTCACCCGTCGGCGATCCGGCAGCAGCGTTCGTCCGACTGAACGCCACCGCGTACGCCGGGTTCGCCGCGGTCTACACCGCGGGATTGCGGCGCTCTTACCCCGAACTGGCGCCGATGCTGGCCGACCGGCTGTACCCGCGCTATCTGCGGCTGCTCGTGGAGGCCGAATCACGCACGACCTTCGCGCTATTGGCGCGATTCGCCGGCCGGAGCATCGACCGGAACAGCCATGGCGGTATCGCCGAACTGGTCCAACTGCCGCAGCTGCGCACGATTTTCGACGACATCCGGCCCGGCGCCACCGCACCGGAGATACCGATGCTGATCCTGCAAGCCATCCCGGACGAAGTCATCGCCGTCGCCGACGTGGACGCGCTCGTCGCCCGTTATCGCGCGGCCGGCGCCGAGGTGCACTATCTGCGCGACCGCCTCGCCCTGCATCTACCGCTGGAATTCCTGGGCGCGCCGACGATGGCGGATTGGCTCGCCGACCGCTTCGCCGGGCTCCCCCGTTCCGCGCCCGTCACCACGGACGTCTGGTCGGTTGCCGGGAACCGCAGGTCGGCCCGGGACCTGTGCCGATTCGCCGGCCAGATCGTGCGGATGCTCACCGCTCGTCCGATCGCTCACCAGCACTGATCGCGTATCCCCCCGCTACGAGGGGGACGCACCGGCGTGACGGTTGTCTCGTTGTTTGCTGCGTGCCATCGGCGGCGTTGCCGGGTCGTTATCGGTAGACCACCCGCGCGGGCGGATGAACGCCGAGAAAGGCTCGATCATGGCATTGCGACGAGCGAACAGCCCGGACAAACCGCAGATCGCGGCACATAACGGACACCGCTGCGCCGATAACGGTTTGATTGCTGGACAGCATGGGTACTCCCCGGTCATGACAGCACTGCGCCACCGACCCGCCCGGATCGTCGGCATGGAATGGGGCACCGCGCTGCTGGCCATCGCCGCCTGCCTCATCTTCACCGCCGGCATCGCCGCCCTGACCGGAGCCCTGAGCACCGCCCTCCCCGCCACCGTCGCCCTCGCCCTCGGCCTGTTCTTCACGCTGCGGATCCTGCGTCCCGCGAGCTGAGACCGACCGGCTCTCCTCGACCCACGAGGCCCGGCACTCGTGAGCTCGATACGCGGCGGCCGATCGTGCCGCGAGCGCTTGTCGAGCCGCCCCCGGCATACGACGTACCTGTACCGTCGAATCCAGTTCTGCCCCTGCGGAATGCGACGTCCCAGCGACGACCACCACTCACCGCCAGTGGCGATACTCCCCGTCAAGCCACCCTTACGCTGTGATCTATGCCGCAGTCGAGTACGCCGTGGTCCCGCCTCGCGCAGGCGCAGACCGGCGTGCGAGCGAACGCCTCCGACCCGGCCGACCGAAGGGCGTATCCGAAGACCCCGGCGCACGATCCCGGCAACGCGGCAGTGCGCAGCGGTCCGGACCCGGCCACACCACGCACTCACTCCACGCTGCTACTCGGCGGAACCGCCACGGTGGTCGCGCTGCTGGCCGTGCTCATCGCCCTGTTCACCGGCCATCGCGCCCCGAGCACCCCGGCACCCGAAGTCGACCCGCCGCGAGCCACCGCCGCACCGGCCCCCAGCACACCCGCCCCCGCGCCGGCACCCGGTCCCGCTACCGGTCCGCAGGGGCGGATGATCGCCGTCGGCCGAGTCGCCGCCACCGACGGCGCCACCTTGCAGATCGAAAGCCTTTTCGGCACAACGACAACCGTCCGCACCACGCCGGCGACGAAGGTCCACGTCCTGTTCGGCTCCCAGGTCGCCGACATCTCCGCGGGCGCCGTCATCGCCGCTTACGGCCACAAACACCCCGACGGCTCCATCACCGCCACCTACCTGGCCGGAGCCGGACTCGATTTCACGCGGTGAGTGCCGGACGCCGGCCGGCATCTCCGGCCGGCGGGGCTACCTCGCCGCACCGATCCAGAACGGGCGGCTCATGACCGTTCGAACCGGATCACCGACAACGCCGAAGCCGCCACGCTCGGGGCGTCCACCGGGCCCGACGGATCGTCCGGATCGCAGGTGACCCAGTGCTCCAACGCCACCGTCAGAGCGCCGATCAAGGTGTGTGACAGCAACCGGGCTTCCAGGCTCCGCGGAGCCAACCCAGCGCGCTCACCGATGACGGGACGCAGCTCGTCGGCGAGATCGTTGGCCGCGACCATCCACCGCGCGCGGATGCCCGGCACCGAGGTGAGCAGGACGAAAAGGTCACGGGTCGGCACGATGTGGGCGTACCGATCGCGGCGGAACGCCTCGACGAATGCCTCGTGCACAGCGGTTTCCACCGGCTCGTGCGCCGGCCGTGCGGCCAGGTAGCCGACGAAGTCGCGGATACCGGCGACGACGATCGGGGTGAGGGTGTCCTCCTTGGCCTCACAATGCCGGTAGAAGGTCCGCACCGAGATCCCGGCCGAGCGTGCGATGTCGTCGACGGACGTCGCGTCGAACCCGCGATCGAGGAACAGCCTGGACGCGGCCGCCGCGATATCCAGCCGGACCGCCTGCCGTCGCCGGTCCGTCAGCGACAGCTCCTGGTCGATCACATGTCCTCCTCGATGTGTCTTGACACACATTAGCACTGTGGCACAAACTGGCGTTCTGTCACAGATGCGCACCTCATGCGCACTCACCTCGCCAGAAAGGGCAGAGTATGCCCCGCACTTTCCTGATTACCGGCAGCGCCTCCGGCATCGGCGCCGCGACCAGCGACTACCTGCGCGCTCGCGGGATCCGCGTGATCGGCGCGGATCTGCGCGGGGCCGACATCACCGTCGACCTCGCCACCGACGCGGGTCGCAGTGATCTCGTCGCCCGCGCACGAGAGATGACCGACGGCTGGCTCGACGGTGTGATCGCGTGTGCGGGAGTGGCGCTGTTCGATCCGTTGACCATCCGGGTCAACTACTTCGGCGCGGTCGCGACCCTGGCCGGGCTGCGCCCGCTGCTGGCAGCAGGCACCGATCCCCGGGCCGTCGTGATCTCGTCGGTGGCTTCGCTGCATCCCACCGACGCCGAGACCGTCGACGCCGCACTGGCAGGTGACGAGCAAACAGCCGTGAAGGCCGCCCAGGCGGCGATCGAACGCGGTGACGGCGCGCAGATCTATGCGTCGTCGAAGGCCGCGATCGCCCGATGGGTACGGCGCACAGCGATCACACCGGATTGGGCGGGCGCCGGGATCGCGCTGAACGCCATCGCTCCCGGCACTATCGTGACGCCGATGATCCAGCCCATGCTGGACACCGAAGAGGGCCGCCGAGCCATCGACGGCGCCGTCCCCATGCCGCTGCACGGCCATGCCCGGCCCGAGCAGATCGCTCCCCTGCTCGACTTCCTCACCTCCCCGGCCAACTCCCACATCACCGGCCAGGTGGTGTTCGTCGACGGTGGGGCGGATGCGGTGCTGCGCGGCGAGCAGACCTGGTAGCGCGCAAGGAGTTTCCGAATGACCATCCGAGCCGAGGGCAGCTGCACCCGGCCCGGCCGGTCCGGACGTCGGCATCCTGGCTTTCCGACCGGGTAGCGCGTCGACCGATGAATTCGGCGGGCGGGCGGGGTCTGCATCTACAGCCGGATGTGTGGACCCGTCAGGGAGGAACTCATGAGCAAGAACGCACTGCCGCCCATCGTCGACGCCGAGACCTGGCAGCGTGAACTCGCCGCGCTGCGTGCTCGGGAGAAGGCCGCGACCAAGGAGCTCGACGCGATCGCGGCTCAGCGTCGGCGATTGCCGATGGTGCGGATGCCGGATTACACGCTGGAGGGCGCGGACGGGCCGGTGCGGCTGGTGGACGTCTTCGAGGGCAAGTCGCAGTTGATCGTCTACAACCACATGTGGTTCCCGGGCAAGCAATGGCAGTGCGGCGGCTGCACCAGCTTCACTTCGCAGTTCACCCGCTTGAAGTTCCTGGACAACTACGACGCCCGCTTCGTGATCGTCACCAAGGGACCGATCGATGAGGCGCTCGCCTACAAGCGGCGGGTCGGCAACAAGATGGATTGGTACTCCACCGCCGACAGCTCCTTCGGCGCCGATGTGGGCGCCCCACCCAACGCGGCCTTCGCGGTGAACGTCTTCCTGCGCGACGGTGACACCGTCTACCGCACCTGGCATACCGACGGCCGCGGCGTCGAACAACTCGGCTACACCTTCGCGCTCATCGACCTCCTCCCCTACGGCAGGCAGGAAGAATGGCAGGACTCGCCCGAGGGCTGGCCGCAATCACCCGCCTACAGCGGGTGGATGGGCTCCGAAGACATCGCCGCCGCGTATGGCGAACCGGATCCGTCGATGAGTACGTGATGCGATCTGGTACCGGTGTAGCGACGGCCGATGCCCGCCGCCCCGCCGCCTTTTCCGCACCATTGCCGCACCCGATTCGTTCGGCTCTATCGAACGGGGAGTGGGCGGCGTAGATTGCGAGGACGCTGGTCGGGCCGTTTTCCTCCATGAAGGGTCGCCGTCATGAGCGAGTCCACCCGATACGAGGGGCATCGCCGGCCGTGGGCGGTGCTCGCGATCGTGCTCATCCTCGTCGCCGGCGCCGGTAGCACGGACCGGGATGCCGGTTCGGACACCACAGCGGGCGCGGACGGTCCGGAGACCGCGAAGATCACCGAGCTCATGCGCGATGCGATGGGCGAGCTGGACCTCACCGCGGCGGTGTTCGGTGTGTGGCGCGGCGATGAGCAGCTCGCGCTCGGCGCGCTCGGCGATTCACCGCTGGGCGTGCCCGCGGCCGCCGACATGCGGCTGCGGGTCGGCCAGCCGATGGAACCGATGCTGTCGACGGTGCTGTGGCGGCTCGACGGCCAGGGCGTGCTGTCGCTGGACGAGCCCATCGCGCGCTGGATGCCCGAGTTCCCCCGTGCCGACGCGATCACCCCCCGCATGCTCGCCGACAGCACGTCCGGCATCGCCGACTATGTGACCGAGCCGGAATTCCTGAAGATTTTCGGCGAGAACCCCTTCCGCACCTGGACGGCCGACGAACTGCTCGCCCGCGCCGAAGCAAGACCGCCCTTGTTCGCACCGGGCGCCGACTTCGCCTACGCCCACAGCGACCTCGTGGTGCTCGGTGAAGTGTTGCAGAAGGCGGCGGGCAAACCGTTGGGCGAGTTGATCGCCGAGCACATCCTCGATCCCCTGGGCATGGGTGCGAGCCGAGTGGTACTCACCCCGCAGATCGAGGGGCCGATCCTGCACGGCTACACCAACGAGCGGAACATCTTCGAAGATTCCACCTTCTGGAACCCGACCGCCTTCCTGCACAGCGGCAACATGACCTCGACCGTCGCCGACATCGGCCGGTGGGTGCGGGCACTCGGCACCGGCGAACTGCTCACCGCCGACCAGTTCCGGCAGATGATGGAGCCGTCGACGGCCGGCGTCGGCCCCCTCACCCGCGAGAAGTACTTCGCATTCGGCGTCGTCCACCTCGGCGACTGGCTGTTCATGAACCCGTCCTATGGCGGCTACGACGGCGTCGCCTACTACGACACCACCACCGACACCACCATCGTCGCCTATGTGACGCTCGGACCGAGATCCGACGCCGCCCGCAACAACGCCGTCGACGCCGGCAGACAGATCGGCACCCTCCTGGTCCCCGATCGCCCACCACCAGCCCTCTGACCGGGAACGAACGTTGGAGTGCCCGGAGTACATCAGTCACCGGAACGAACCGCCCGGTACGGTCGCGGGTCGCGCGAGGCCCGAGCAAGGCCGCAGACACCCGGGATCCGAACCCGAGAGGGCCGGGAGTCCGGCGGCGAAGCCTCACCGGACAGGAAACCCTGGGGAGGGTCCGGCGACAAGCCTTACCGGACAGGAAATCCCCGGTGGGGGTCCGGCGACAAGCCTTACCGGACAGGAAATCCCCGGTGGGGGTCCGGGGGCGAAGCCCGCCGGGCGGGGCGTGGGGGCTGCGCCCCCACAAAACACCCAGCTCCACCAAAAAAGGCGAGCGCTCTTCGCGAGCACTCGCCTCCGTTTGGTGGAGCTGCCGGGAATCGAACCCGGGTCCTCCGTCGCGTCTTCAGGGCTTCTCCGTGTGCAGTTCGCTGTGTCTCTGCTCGGATCTCTCGGTCACGCGAACAAGCCGAGATGACGATCCCAGTCGCTGTGAGATGTCCCGTTCTACTCCGCGACCGAGTAGAACGGTGAGCCCTCTAGCTGATGCCGGCACCGGGACCGAGGGCTTATCCCGGGCCGACAGAGACGCTTCGCTTAGGCAGCGAGAGCGTACTCGCGCTGATGAGAATCGGCGCTTAATTGGTTGCAACGACGCTTACGGTGGTCTCTTGCCTGCACCGACACGCTTCCCCTGAATCAACGTACGCAGTCGAAACCGTTCAGCCCCGTACGTCCCGGCACCTTGCCGGGCTAGTCATGTTAACACCTCGACGACCGGCATTCATTCCCATTTTCCGGCCGCCATCGGGCTCACCTGCTCATGCCCTTCACCCGGCGGCCGAGTTCGCGAGTGACCTCGCGTTCCGCGGTGCGGCGGGCCAGATCCTGACGCTTGTCGTAGTCCTGCTTGCCTTTCGCGAGGGCGAGTTCGACCTTCACCTTGCCGTCGGAGAAGTACATCGACAGCGGCACCAAGGTCTGGTTGCCTTCCCGGGACTTACCGACGAGGCGTTCGATCTCCCGCTTGTGCAGCAGCAGCTTGCGCACCCGCCGCGGCGAGTGGTTGGTCCAGGTGCCGTGACTGAACTCCGGGATGTGCAGGCCACGCAACCACACCTCGCCGTTGTCGACCGTGGCGAAGGCGTCGACCAGCGAGGCCTTGCCTTCGCGCAGGCTCTTGACCTCGGTGCCGACCAGCGCGATCCCGGCCTCGTAGACGTCGAGGATGGTGTAGTTGTGCCGCGCTTTGCGGTTGGTCGCGATGACCTTGCGCCCCTTTTCCTTCATGACGGCTCCTCCATGACGACAACCTTAAAGCGGCGGCGCAACCGGATTATTCCCAGGTCGTTACGGCCGTGCCCGCGCATGAGCCCGGCAGGTACCGGATGTTCCGGTACCTGCCGGGTGAGCGGGTGGACGTTACTTCTGCAGCACGCGCTCGGGTTGCTGCACCGGATCGAGCAGTTCGGCCGGGTCGGACTCGCCGTTGTGCGTATCGCGCATCGGATCCAGCGCGGGATCGATGTCGATCGTGGTCCGCAGTGGACGGTTCGGCAGCAGCAGGGTCGCGAGCAGTGCGACCACGGTGGCGAACGCCGCGATCAGGAAGATGCGGCCGGTCGCGTCACCGTAGGCGGTGCGGACGATCGTGGCGATCGGACCGGGCAGCGCGCCGATATCGAGGTTGCTGCCGCCCGAGGACGACGGGTGGATGCCGAGCTTGGCGAACCCTTCGGCCGATAGATCGCTCACCCTGGTGGCGAGCACCGAACCGAGCACCGACACCCCGATCGCACCACCGAAGGTGCGGAAGAAGGCCACCGCGCTCGACGCGGCACCGATGTTGTGCACGCTGACGGTGTTCTGCACGGCGAGCACCAGGTTCTGCATCAGGCTGCCGACGCCGAGGCCGACAATGGTGATGTAGACCGCGACCAGCCACAGGTTCGTCGCGTGGTCGAGGGTCGACAGCAGCGCGAACCCCGCGACCAGCACCAGCGCACCGCCGACGACGAAGCCCTTCCACTTGCCGAACCGGGTGATCAGTTGCCCGGAGCCGACCGAAGCGATGAGCATGCCCGCGACCATCGGGATGGTCAGCATGCCCGCCACGGTCGGCGAGTAGCCGCGCGCGGTCTGGAAGTACTGACCGAGGAAGGTGGTCGCGCCGAACATGCCGACACCGACGGCGATGGAGGCGATGATGGCCAGGCCGGTGGTGCGTTCGGTGACGATCGGCAGCGGGATGATCGGCGACTTCGCCTTGGACTCGACCCAGATGGTGGCGGCCAGCAGGAGCACGCCTGCGCCGACGTAGATCGCCGATTCCCGCGACACCCACTCGTAGTAGCCGGCCTTACCCGCGAAGGAGACCCAGATCAGCAGGATGGACACGCCCGCGGTCAGCAGGACGGCGCCGAGCCAGTCGATGGACACATCGTCCTTGCGCTCGGTGGGCAGGCGCAGGGTGCGGTGCAGCAGTACGAGTGCGATCACGGCCAGCGGCACGCAGACGAAGAAGCACCAGCGCCAGCCGAGCGGGCTGTCGACGATCACGCCGCCGAGGATGGGGCCGCCCGACATCGACACGGCCATGACCGCACCCATGTAGCCGGAGTAGCGGCCGCGTTCGCGGGGCGCGACGATGCTGCCGATGATGGCCTGCACCAGCGCGGTCAGACCACCCATGCCGATGCCCTGGACGACGCGCGCGGCGAGCAGCAGATCGACGTTGTGGGCGAAGCCGGCGAGCACCGAACCGGCCACGAAGATGACGATGGAGATCTGGACCAGCGTCTTCTTGTTGAACAGGTCGGCGAGCTTGCCCCAGATCGGGGTGGAGGCGGCGGTGGCCAGCAGTGCGGCGGTGATCACCCAGGCGTAGGCGGTCTGGGAACCCTGGAGATCGCCGATGATGGTGGGCAGGGCGGTGGCCACGATCGTGGTGCTGAGCAGTGCCGTGAACAGCGCGGCCAGCAAGCCGGTCATCGCTTCCAGTACTTCGCGATGGGTCATCGCGTAGGGGTCTCGCTGTGTCACCGCCTCGGCGGAAGCCACCCCGTCGTGTTGACTAGACATCTACTCCCTGACTTTCTAGCTGAACCGGCCGATCGGCGGTCATGGTGTGCTGGACGCGCGCGACCAGTGCGTTTCTGAGTTTCTCGATGGCGACGCAGGCCTGTGCGGCCTCGTCTTCGTCCCAGTCGGCGAGCGCCTCCTGCATGCGCTTGGCCCGGGAGATCCGGATGCGCCGCAACAGGTCGCGACCGGCGTCGGTGACCTGCAGTAGCGTCGCGCGACCGTCGTGCGGATCGGCCTGCCTGATGACATAGCCTTCCGCGACCAGGTCGGTGACGTGCCGGCTCAGCGCCGAGGGGCTGATGCACAGGTGCGATGCGAGGTCGACCTGACGAATGAGCCCTGCTCCCTCCAGCACCACCAGGACGCCGATGCCACCGGGAAGGAGCTGACCTTCTTCCGGGTGGGCGATGGCTACGCGGATCGCGCGGCCCATGAGATAGAGCTCCCTGGTCAGATCCTGGGCGGTATCGCGTGACACTGCCATGCCGGTCTCCAAACCGAGAATGATTGCTTGCGGTAAGCAACTATACATTGGTTGCTTTCGCTAATCAACTAGTTTGTGGTCGGATGGATCACAGCGCAGGCCGATGGAGGGCGCCGCAATGTGCGAGGCGCCCGCTGGACACGAGTGTCGATGGGGACCTGTGCGTGATTGTGCGCGCTCGCGGGGCGCTCGGGTGCGTCTGCCCGTGCGGGTCAGCCGTCAGTTCGGGCGCAGCACCACATAGAGCATGAGCAGGGCGATGAACAGCAGCGTCAGCGCGATGGTGGAGAGGCGGGGCCGGCCCGGATGCCGTGGTTGGGCTCGGCGGCGGCTCAACCAGACGGTCTCGACGACCGGGTCTGCTCGATGCTCGCGCGCGGGGCTCGGATCGGGCGCCTCGGAGTTCGACGAGCCGCCCGACACCTCGCCGTTTTCGGAGCCGTCACCGGATGCCATGGCGTGACGGTAACCCGCCGCGTCGCAGCACGCCGGAATTCGGGCCGCCGGCGGCGCGTCCGACCGGGCTCCGCCCCGAGTTGCGCGGCATCCAGCGGCCAAACGCCGCATTCCGCCTCGGCCGGACTCATCGAGCGAGGCGACTGTCGCCCCGCCACGCGATGCGGCGGTCGATCAGGCGATCCGGCGGCGGAATTCCTCGGTGGACGTTCCGGAGGCCGGGTCCACCGTATGTACCCGCAGTTCGATCGCGCCGGGCGCCAGCTCCATGACCATGAATCCGAGCTGGTGGAAGCTCTGGAACTGGGCGCCGTGAGCGGTATCGGGCAGCACCCTCGGCTCGGCGCCGACGGTCTTCGCAGCGGCACCGGAGACGATCTGACGAGTGCCCTTCATCTCGGGCTGCTGCTCCAGGACCTGCAATGAATGATCGTGGCCGGACAGGATCAGATGGCAGCGTCCGTTGACGTGATCGTCGAAGAACCGCTTCACATGCACACCGTTGATCGGCTCGACCGGCAGTCCTTCGTACCGGCCGGCATCACCGTGCGGTCCGTTGTTCAGATACGGGTGGTGGGTGCAGGCGATCTTCCAGGTGGCCGGGGACTCGGCGATGGCACGATCGAGCCAGGCGCGCTGCTCGTTCATGAACTGGCCGTCGACTGCCCAGTACGGGGTGAACAGCGGTGGCAGATAGGCCGCGAGCGGGTTGAGATCGAGCACGAAGAACTCGACGACCGGGTTGCGTTCGGGGACCCGCACCGAGTAATAGCGGCTCGGCATCCACCAGCGCGGCGAGTGCGCGTGATAGCGGACCTCGTGGTCGCCGCGCAGCAGCCATCCGCCGTCGCCGGGAAAGACCGAGCTGGTGTCGTGATTGCCCAGCACCATCGCCCACGGAAAATCAAGGCCGGCGTTGGGATCTTCGAACTTCGCCGCGAACTGAGGATCCTCGTTGCTGTTCGGGCCACTTTCGTAGATGTTGTCGCCGAGGCCGAGCGCCATGGCGAAGGGTTCCCGCCGATGAAGCGCCCGGATGGCGTCGGCGACCGCCCACTGGGATCGGGTGCCGGTGCCCGCGTCGCCGGTGACCAGCACGCGGACACTGTCGCCGCCGGTAGGAAAGGGGAATTTGCCGACGCCCTCGGCCACCGGCATCGCCTGTGCCGGCGTGAGGCCGACGAGCGTCAGACCGGCCGCCGCGGCAGCCGCACCGGTCAGCAGCTCACGGCGGCCGATCCGGGAGGCGCCGTCACCACGGTCCGCGCGACCACGCAAGCTCCGACCTCCGGGCTCCGACCCGCTCATGCCTGCCTCCGTCCACTTGCCGGGATGCTCCGCTGACGCTTCGCAGCCATCCTGAACTACACGATCTGATCGGTTGATCTGAGGGGTCGAGATTTCACATCCCGTCGGCCGCCTGTTCGGTCGCAGGCCATGCGATCAGTGCGCGGCCAAGACCTCGAGTACCTGCTCGCCGTACTTGGCCAGCTTGTTCTCACCCACTCCCCCGACGGCGCCGAGCCCGGACAGGTCGGCCGGTTTGCGGGCGGCGATATCGCGCAGGGTGGCGTCGTGGAAGACGACGTAGGCCGGAACGCCCTGCTCCTTGGCCGTCGCCGCACGCCATTCGCGCAGCTTCTCGAACAGCGCGAGATCCTCGGGTGCGAGGTCGACCGGCGGGTTCTTCGCGGATTTCGCTGCGCGCGCGGCGCGGGTGGGGGCGGGCCGTTCGGGTTCGCGGCGCAGCATCACCTTCTGCCCGTCGAACAGCACCGCGTTTCCGGCTTCGGTGAGGGTGAGCACGCCGTATTCGCCGTGCACCGCGAGCAGACCCTGCGCCAGGCATTGCCGCACCACCCCTCGCCACTCGGTATCGCGCAGGTCGGTGCCGACGCCGAAGACCGTGAGTTCGTGATGGTCGTGCTGGAGCACCTTGGGGTTCTTCTTGCCGAGCAGGATGTCGATCAGATGCCCCGCGCCGAAGCTCTGCCCACGCTCGCGTTTCAGCCGCAGCACAGCCGATAGCAGCTTCTGCGCCGCGACCGTGCCGTCCCAGGATTCGGGCGGGTTCAGGCAGGTATCACAGTTGCCACACGGTTCGCCGCGCTGGCCGAAATACGCCAGCAGCTGGGTGCGGCGGCAGTTCACCGTCTCGCACAGCGCCAGCATCGCGTCCAGGTGCAGCTGGAGCTGCCTGCGGTGCGCCGCGTCACCGTCCGAGGCGTCGATGAGCTTGCGCTGCTGCACCACATCGTTGAGCCCGTAGACCATCCACGCGGTCGACGCCAGGCCGTCGCGGCCGGCCCTTCCGGTTTCCTGGTAGTAGCCCTCCACCGATTTGGGCAGATCGAGATGGGCGACGAACCTCACGTCGGGCTTGTCGATCCCCATCCCGAAGGCAATGGTCGCGACCACAACGAGCCCGTCTTCCCGCAGGAACCGTGATTGATTCTCGGCGCGGGTGCGATTGTCCAAGCCCGCGTGATACGGCACGGCCCTGATGCCGTTCTCGGTGAGGAAGGCGGCGGTCTTCTCCACCGAATTGCGCGACAGGCAGTAGACGATGCCCGCGTCACCGGCGTGTTCGGCGCGGATGAAATCGAGGAGCTGACGCTCCGGGCGGTTCTTCGGTTCGATCCGGTACTGGATGTTGGGCCGGTCGAAGCTGGCCACGAACCGGCGGGCGCCGCCGAGGTCGAGACGCTCGATGATCTCGTCGCGGGTCTTCTCGGTGGCCGTGGCGGTGAGCGCGATCCGGGGAACGTCGGGCCAGCGTTCGTGCAGCAGCGAAAGTGCCAGGTAGTCGGGCCGGAAGTCGTGGCCCCACTGCGAGACGCAATGGGCCTCGTCGATCGCGAACAGTGCGATCTTGCCGCGTTCGAGCAGCCTGGCCGTGGATTCCAGGCGCAGCCGCTCCGGCGCCAGGTACAACAGGTCCAGCTCGCCCGCCACGTACTGGGCCTCGACCATCCGGCGCTCGTCCGGATTCTGTGTCGAGTTGAGGAACCCGGCGCGTACGCCGAGCGCGCTGAGCGCGTCGACCTGGTCCTGCATCAGCGCGATCAGCGGCGACACCACCACGCCGACGCCGGGCCGCACCAGCGCGGGAACCTGATAGCACAGCGATTTGCCGCCACCGGTGGGCATGAGAACCAGCGCATCACCGCCCGCCACCACATGGTCGACGATCGCGCCCTGGTCGCCACGGAAGCTGTCGTATCCGAACACCCGACGTAGAACCTGTTGTGCCGCATCGGGTTCGGCATCGGTGACGATGCGGTGTGCGGCGGTGGGGGCGTCGGGTGTTTCCACGCGGCCCATCCTACGAGGCCACGGCGACAGCCGAAGGTCGTGTGCGAGGGCGACCTGGGCGGCATCCGATGTTGCGCACATGTGGACAACTCGTCGCTCGACGGAACGCCCCGAGACGGCGAACTCCGGGTAGCCGGCGGTCCCGGCTCGGCCTGTGCCCAGGTCCTACCTTTCCGGACCACCGATTTGCCGCGGTGGACATCCGCGAGCCCGACAGTGCGGCAGTCACGTTCAACGACGGGCAACCGCCGAAGACGGCTGTTAGGTTGTCCGGCATGGCATTCGGGATGGCGAGAGCGCGCGCCTGGGCGGCGCTGCTAGCGGCGACGGTCGCGGCCGGCCTGGCCACGGCCGGGCCCGCGCACGCGCAGCCGTTTCCGGCGATGTGCGGGGACGGGTGGGAAGCCACCACGGTCGTCGAGGGTGTCGGCAATCTGGAGAACCTCGACTCCGACGGCGCGGGCGGCTTCTACGTCACCGGCATCGTCGACGGGTTCCTCGCCCACGTGTCGGCGGTCGGAAAGTTCGAGAAGCTGATCACCGGGCTCGACAAGCCGGCGGGCGTCCGGGTGGTCGGACGATCGGTGTACTTCCTCACCGGCGACGGTATCGATGCGGCGCCGGGCACGCTCCAGCGCTACGACATCGACACCGGCGCGTCGACGGTCCTGCTCACCGATTTGAACGGGCCCAACGGCCTGCTCCTGCTGCCCGATGGCGATCTCCTGTTCAGCACCCTGGGAATGCAGCGAGCGCCCACCGGGATCGCCCGCTATCGGCCGTCCACCGGCGAATACACCGAGAGCTGGTCGAACCTGCCGTTGACCAATGGGCTGGCGCTGGCCGCCGATGGGCGGTCGATCTACACCGACAACCTGACCATGCGTATCTTCCGCATCCCGCTCGACGCCCCCAACTCCCCCACCGTCGTCTCAGGCCCACCCGAACTGTTCGCCCTACCCGACGATATGGAGGCCACCCGCGACGGCGATCTCTTCGTTGCCGACCACATCGCGGGCGCGATCTACCGCGTCGACACCGCTACCGGCGCGAGCTGCGCGATCATTTCCGGCCTCATCAAACGCCCCGACCCGGTCCGCATCCCTCCCGACGGCACCACGTCGGTCCGCATAGCGCGCGATGGGGATTCCTGGTCCCTGTTCATCACCAGCATGGACGGCACCCTGCGCCGCCTGCGCCCGCCCGCGGGCATCGACCTCACCCCTGCCGACGCGACCAGGCGATAGTCGTCCCATGGCTGGTAGTCGCATGAGCAGACCCGCACCGATGCTTCCCGCCACGGCGGCGGATGCCACCGACATCGCAGAGCTCCGCGACGAACTCGCGCACTGGATGCTCGCCAACGACATCCAGCAGTGGAAACCGGGCGAGTATCCACCCGAGGCGGTCGCCGCCGAGATCGCCCGCGGCGAATGGTTCGTCTGGCGCGAGGACGCCGGAGCGCTCATCGCCACCGTGCGACTGATCTGGCGCGATCCCGAATTCTGGGGCGAGTCCGACGCCGAGGCCGGGTACGTGCACGGGCTCATGGTCGCTCCGGCACACCGTGGCGAACAGCTGGGCGGGCGGGTACTGGACTTCTGCGCCGAACGCACGCTGGCTCGCGGGCTGTCGGTGCAGCGGCTCGATACCGCCGAGAACAATTCGGTGTTGCGGGCGTTCTATGCCGGGCAGGGCTTCGCCGAGGTGGGCACGGCCCCATTGCCTGCCCGTTTCCACGGCTGCGAGCGGATCGTGCTGCTGGAGAAGCAGCTCGGCCGCGGGTAGCTCAGGGCGCGAGGCGGTCGAGAACGGCCTGGTGCAGAAGGCCATTGGTGGCGACCGCATCGCCGCCGTGCGGGCCAGGAGCACCGTTGAGCGAGGTGAAGGAGCCGCCGGCCTCACGGACCAGGATGTCGAGGGCCGCCAGATCCCACAGGGAGACCTCGGGTTCGGTGGCGATATCCACCGCACCCTCGGCGACCAGGCAATAGTTGAGGAAATCGCCGTAGCCGCGCACCCGCCACACCTCATCGGTGAAGTCGATGAACTTCTCGCGCACACCGCGGTCGCGCCAGCCGGACAGGCTGGAGAAGGCCAGGCTGGCGTTGTCGAGATCGGCGACGGCGGAGACGGTGATCGGTTTCGGCGCGCCCGGATGGAAACTCGACCAGGCGCCGGAACCCGCGGCCGCCCACCAGCGGCGGGCCAGCGCCGGTGCGCTCACCACGCCGACCACCGGTACGCCGTCCTCGAGCAGCGCGATGAGCGTCGCCCACACCGGAACGCGGCGCACGAAGTTCTTGGTGCCGTCGATCGGATCGATCACCCACTGGCGGCCCGCGAATTCGGCATCACCGCCGAACTCCTCGCCGAGCACCGAATCCTGCGGCCGCTCATGCTCGAGGATCCGCCGGATTTCCCGTTCCACCGCGAGATCCGCATCCGACACCGGCGTCAGATCCGGTTTGGCGTCCACCTTCAGGTCGAGCGCCCCGAAACGTTCCTTGGTGATCGCATCGGCGGCATCGGCGAGCCGCAGGGCGAGTTCGAGATCGGAAGTGTGCGCAGCCACCTCCGAACCTTATCCGGTCCTCTGCCGCTGCCCAGCACTGTCACCGTCTCGCGCAGCTTGTGCACAGGCCAACGATCACTGCGGGCTCGTGCCGCCGGGCGGCCGGCCCACGTCGTCCGACCGGCGACCTCTTCGACGCCCTGACACAGAACCAGTGCGATCAGCCCACCGGAACCGACCGGGCGGCCGTCAACGCCGACGCCCACCAGTGCAGCCGGTCCAGCATCGTGCGCGCCGCCCCGGCCGGCTCCTCCGGGTCCCGCAGCTGCCCGTTCTCGTCGAAGAGCAGGTAGTACCGCGGGAACGACACGTATTCGCGCAGCGTGTGCGCGTCGAGCTCGTTGAACACCTGCCGCAGCCCTTCGATGGCCAGCAGCCCGCCGCTGGCTCCGCTGTAGCCGACGAACCCGATGGTCTTGCCCTGCCATTGCGTGAAGTGCCAATCGATGGCCGCCTTGAGCGAGGCGGGGAAGCTGCGGTTGTAGTCGGGCGTGACGATGACGTAGGCGTCGGCCGCCGACAACCGCTCGGTCAATGCCGTCATTCCGGCGGGCCGGTCGGGGTCGGGGTTCATGGCGGGCGGGACGGCGGGCAGTTCGAGCGGGATGTCGTAGTCGGCCAGATCGATGACGTCGACGTCGTAGCCGCCGTGCGCGCGGGCCTGGTCGGCGCACCAGCCGGCCACCACCGGGCCGAACCGTCCGTCCCGGACGCTGCCGATGATCACCGCGAGCTTCAGTGGCGTGGTCATGCCGTTCTCCTTCGGATCGAGGTGCGACCGTGGCGGTCGCTCGTTCATCACTCTGGCCGCGATCGGAAGCCCGATGAAGACCGCGCCGAGGGTGGTAGTGCGAGGGCCACTCTCAGCGCCGGGAAGGTGGTTACGGTGAGTGGGTGAGCACCAATGAGATGGGCCTGTTCCTGCGCACCCGGCGCGAGGCGGTCACTCCCGCGGAGGTCGGGCTGCCGAGCGGGCCGCGTCGGCGCACCCCTGGGCTGCGCCGTTCGGAGCTGGCGACGCTGGCGGGCGTGAGCGTCGAATACCTCACCCGTCTCGAGCAAGACCGCGACCGCAATCCGTCACCGCCGGTGCTGTCGGCGCTGGCCGATGTCCTGCGCCTCACCGCGAGCGAGCGAGTCCATCTCTATCGGCTCACCAAGGCGGATTCCGGATTCACCTGCATGGGCGGCGCTCAGCCCAACCGAGAGGTGCGGGCGTCCGTGCGCACCATCCTCGACCAGCTGGAACCCACCGCGGCGATCGTGGTCAACCGGCTCACCGAGATCCTGGCCTGCACCGAGGGCTATCGCACCCTGATGCGTGCCTCCGGCCAGCTCGACGAGGAACTGCCCGATCTGGCCGGTTACGCCTTCACCGATCCGCGCGCCAAGCAGTTCTTCCCGGACTGGGATCGGGTCGCCGACTACCTCGTCGCCGCCCTCAAGCAGGGCCCGTTCCGCGCGGATCCGCACATCGACGCCCTCGCCGACCGCCTCACCATCACCGCGGGGGCCGCCTTCACCGACCGCGTCGACACCGTGCCGAACCTGCCACCGGTCACCGGCATCACGCGTATGCAGCATCCCGAGGTGGGCGGGCTGCGGATGGCCTACGAAACCCTCGATCTGCCCGCCGACGACGATCAGCAGCTCATCGTCTACCTGCCCGCCGACGAGGCCACCGCCGCCGCGCTCGACGCCCTCAACGGTCGCCGCCCCGGCGCGTTGCGCGCCGTCTCCGGATAGCCTGCCCTGCGGTTTCACCCCGCCGTACCGGCCCGGTAGCCTTGGACATCGTGCATCCCGACGTATCCGCCGATCTCGCCGAACTCGACACCACGCTCAAGACCGTCGAGTCGGTCCTCGACATCGAGGAGCTACGCCGCCGCATCGATGAACTCGAGCACCAGGCGTCCGACCCCGATCTGTGGAACGACCAGGACCACGCCCAGCAGGTCACCAGCGAGCTCTCGCACGCCCAGGGCGAGTTGCGCCGGGTCGAGGAACTGCGGCAGCGGCTGGAAGATCTCCCGGTCCTCTACGAACTGGCCGAAGGCGAGGAAGGCGAGGCGATGACCGCCGCGCTCGCCGAGGCCGACGCCGAACGCGCCGCGCTGCACGCGGACGTCGAGGCGATGGAGGTGCGCACGCTGCTGTCGGGTGAATACGACAAGCGTGAGGCGCTGGTCAACATTCGTTCCGGCGCCGGCGGCGTGGACGCCGCCGACTGGGCCGAGATGCTGATGCGCATGTACATCCGCTGGGCCGACCGGCACAAGTACCCGGTGGAGGTCTACGACACCTCCTACGCCGAAGAGGCGGGCATCAAGAGCGCCACCTTCGCGGTGAAGTCGCCCTATGCCTACGGCACGCTCTCGGTGGAGATGGGTACGCACCGCCTGGTGCGGATCAGCCCGTTCGACAACCAGGGCCGGCGCCAGACCTCGTTCGCCGAGGTCGAGGTGCTGCCGGTGGTGGAGACCACCGACCACATCGAGATCCCCGAGGGCGAGATCCGCGTCGACGTGTACCGCTCATCGGGCCCCGGTGGCCAGAGCGTCAACACCACCGACTCCGCCGTGCGCCTGACCCATATCCCGACCGGCATCGTCGTCACCTGCCAGAACGAGAAATCGCAGCTGCAGAACAAGATTTCGGCGATGCGCGTGCTGCAGGCCAAGCTGCTCGAGCGCAAGC
Source organism: Nocardia sp. JCM 38205 (assembly GCF_058222935.1). NCBI lineage: Bacteria > Bacillati > Actinomycetota > Actinomycetes > Mycobacteriales > Nocardiaceae > Nocardia > Nocardia sp. JCM 38205. The sequence goes on from NZ_JBYHFL010000004.1 coordinate 112,270, forward strand.
GGCAGGAAGAGCGCGCCGAGATGGACGCCCTCAAGACCAACGAGGGCGCGTCCTGGGGTAACCAGATGCGCTCCTACGTGCTGCACCCGTACCAGATGGTCAAGGACCTGCGCACCAACTACGAGGTCAACAATCCGTCCGCGGTGCTCGACGGTGATATCGACGGATTCATCGAGAGCGGGATCCGCTGGAGGATGCGGGAGCAGGCCAACTGATGTTCGCCTCGGGGATCCAGAGTTCGGGGATCCACGCGCTGTCGGTTTCCTCCGACGTCACCCCATGGCTGCGCTCCTCCGGCCTGGAGATCGTGCTGCTGATCTTGGGTGCGGTGCTGTTCAGCCGGTTCGCGACGTTCGTGCGCGACCGCGTCACCCGCAAGATCGACGCCGGTTTCCAGAGCAGCGACGCACTGGTGCGCACCGAGGCAGCCAAGCATCGGCACGCGCTGGCGCAGGTGGTCACCTGGGTGGTGCTGACCATCGTCTATGTGCTGGTCGGCATGGAGGTGTTGCAGCGCCTGGGGTTCGCCGTCACCGGCTTGGTCGCGCCTGCCGCGGTGCTCGGTGCCGCACTCGGTTTCGGCGCCCAGCGCATCGTGCAGGACATCCTCGCCGGGTTCTTCCTGATCACCGAGCGGCAGTACGGGTTCGGTGATGTGGTGCGGATCAACGTCACCGGCGCCGCCGACTCCGCCGAAGGGACCGTCGAAGACGTCACACTGCGGATCACCACCTTGCGTGATGCCGACGGTCAGGTGATCATCGTGCCCAACGGCCAGATTGTGAAAGTCACGAATCTGTCGAAAGATTGGGCTCGTGCGGCGATCGACGTCCCGGTGGCGGCCAGTGCCGATATCAACCGGGTGAACGAGATCCTGCACAAGGTGGGCGAAGAGGCCTACCGCGACCGCAGGCTCGAGCCGCTGCTGCTGGACGAGCCGACGGTCATGGGTGTGGAAGACCTCACGGTCGATCAGATGAACATCCGGATGGTCGCCCGCACCCTGCCGGGTAAGCAATTCGAAGTAGGACGTGAGCTGCGGGTCCGGGTAGCCGCCGCGCTGCGCAGGGAAGGTATCAGTGAGACCGCGTAAATCCACGGCGATCCTGATGGGGAGCTGGGTCGCCACGTTCGTGCTGTATCTGTTCGTCAAACCCGACACGCCCACACCGCCCGCGCCATTGGTGAATACCGTTCCGGCAGCGGTGCATACGACGCCACCGACCCCGTGACCCGCCCGAGTTCGCGGGCCTGAGATCACCAGGATGGCGGCTCTGACCAGGGCCTGATCGCGCTCGTGAGGCAGCTCACGGGCCCCGGCCATGGGGAGGGCCATGGTTACACTGGCTCCCCGTGATCACGATGCGGAACGTCACGAAGTCGTACAAGACCTCGACGCGACCCGCGCTGGACAACATCACGGTGGATGTGGGCAAGGGCGAGTTCGTCTTCATCATCGGACCGTCCGGCTCGGGCAAATCGACCTTCATGCGGTTGCTGCTCAAGGAGGAAATCCCCACCGCCGGTGAGATCCAGGTGGCCGATTTCCGGGTGGACCGCCTGCCGGGCCGTAAGGTGCCCAAACTGCGGCAGCGGATCGGGTGCGTGTTCCAGGATTTCCGGCTGCTGCAGCAGAAGACGGTCGAGCAGAACGTGGCCTTCGCGCTCGAGGTGATCGGGAAGCGCAGGCAGTTCATCGAGCGCACCGTGCCCGAAGTGCTGGACATGGTGGGGCTCGGCGGTAAGGCCGACCGGCTGCCGGGTGAACTGTCCGGCGGCGAGCAGCAGCGCGTGGCGATCGCGCGCGCGTTCGTCAACCGGCCGCTGGTACTGCTGGCCGACGAGCCGACGGGCAACCTCGATCCGGAGACCAGCGCCGACATCATGGCCCTGCTGGAACGGATCAACCGCACCGGCACCACGGTACTGATGGCCACCCACGACAACCACATCGTCGACTCGATGCGCCGGCGGGTCATCGAACTCGACCGCGGACGCATGGTTCGCGACGAGGCCACCGGCGTGTACGGAGTTGATCGATAATGCGGGCGAGTTTCCTGTTCGGCGAGGTTGTCGAAGGCCTGCGCCGCAACGTCACCATGACCATCGCGATGATCCTGACCACGGCGGTCTCGCTCACCATGCTCGGTGGCGGTCTGCTCGCCGTGCGGATCGCGGACAAGACCGAGCAGTACTTCCTGGATCGGCTCGAGGTGCGGTTGTACCTGACCGAGGACGTGTCGGCGACCGATCCGGACTGCTCGCTCGAGCCGTGCTCTTCGCTGATGGCCGATCTCAAGGCCACCGAGGGCGTGGAGTCGGTGCAGTTCCTCAACCGGGACGACGCCATCCGTGAGGCCAAGGAGAAGACCTTCAAGGATCAGCCGGAGCTGGCCGAGTACGTGGCCGATACGCCGCTGCCCGCATCGCTGCGGGTGAAGATGGTCGACGCTCAGCTGTATCCGACGATCTACGAGTCGTTCTACGACCGGCCCGGTGTGGGCATGGTGCGCAACGACAAGGACATCGTCGACCGGCTGGTCAGCCTGTTCGACGGGTTGCGCAACGCGGCATTCGGTCTGGCCATCCTGCAAGCCGTGGCGGCACTGCTGTTGATCGCGAACATGGTGCAGATCGCGGCGTTCACCCGGCGCACCGAGGTCGGCATCATGCGGCTGGTCGGTGCCACCCGCTGGTATACCCAGTTGCCGTTCCTGCTGGAGGCGGTGGTGGCGGCGCTGGCCGGTTCGCTGCTCGCGGTGGCCGGTCTGTTCATCGCGCGGCCGCTGGTGGTGGACCGGGCGCTCGGCGACTTGTTCGCGAGCAAGGTCTTTCCCCGCATCACCGGCGACGACATCGCGATGACGGCGTTGATCATCGCGCCGATCGGCGTCGCGTTCGCGGCCGTGACGGCCTACGCCACTTTGCGCTACTACGTGCGCGAATAAGCGTGACACCGCGCCCCCGGGCGCAGCGAGCACAGGCCGGTCCACCCAGCGGTGGACCGGCCTGTTCGCGTTGTGCGCATCCCCGTTTTGTGATACCGCACAACGACTCGGCAACAGATTCGCGAACCCTCGACGCTCTTCTTACTCTGGAGTAAGATAGCCTTACTCAAGAGTAAGATAATGGGACCACCACCCACTCACCCACCCATCCGAGAAAACAGGTGATGATGAGCACTCGAGACAGCGCGACGAAGCGACGTCCGGATTCCGGCCGGAGCCAGGATTCCGCGGTCGGCCTGAACCAACCCAAGCGGGATTGGATGGGCGCGGCGATGCGGGTGATGACGACCCTCACCGGGTCCGAACTCGCCGAGAAGTACAACTTGCGCAAGCCGATCGAGCGGGTCACCTACGAAGGCACCAAGACCGGTTTCCGCACCCTCGGCGCGGCCACCCGCGCATTCAACAAGGTCGCGGGCGGCGGGCAGCCCAAGCGCCTGGCCACCAACGAGGCCAAGAACAAGGACTACTTCGACCTCACCCCCACCGACGAACAGCAGATGATCGTCGAGACGGTGCGCGAGTTCGCCGCCGAGATCCTGCGTCCGGCTGCACACGACGCCGATGAGGCCGCCGCCGCGCCGAAGGATCTGCTCGGCCGCGCCGCCGAACTCGGCATCACCCTGATCAACGTCCCCGAGGAGCTCGAGGGCGCGGCCAGCGAGCGCGGCGCCGTCACCAACTCGATGGTCGCCGAGGCCCTCGCGCACGGCGATATGGGCCTGGCGCTGCCGATCCTCGCGCCGAGCGGCGTCGCGGTGGCGCTGTCGCAGTGGGGCACCGACGCACAGCAGCAGACCTACCTGCCGGCCTTCACCGGCGAGAACGTGCCGCAGGCCTCGGTGGTGATCAGCGAGCCGCGCGCCCTGTTCGACCCGTTCGCCCTGCAGACCAAGGCCGTGCGCTCCCCGAGCGGCTACCGCCTCTCCGGGGTGAAGAGCCTGGTCCCGGCCGCCGCCGACGCCGAGCTGTTCATCGTCGGCGCCGAACTCGACGGGCGCCCCGCGCTGTTCATCGTCGAGTCCGACGCGCAGGGCCTGGTGGTGGAAGCCGACCCGAGCATGGGTCTGCGGGCCGCGGGCCTCGGCCGGCTCATTCTCGACAACGTCGCCGTCGGCACCGACGCGCTGCTCGGCGACGGTGACAGCAAGCAGCACGCCGAGGACTACGCCGACGCCGTGCGCCTGGCCCGCCTCGGCTGGGCCTCGCTCGCCGTCGGCACCGGCCAGGCCGTGCTCGACTACGTGATCCCCTACGTCAACGAGCGTGAAGCGTTCGGCGAGCCGATCTCGCACCGGCAGGCGGTCGCGTTCATGGTCGCCAATATCGCCATCGAACTCGACGGTCTGCGGCTGGTGACGCTGCGCGGCGCTTCCCGCGCCGAACAGGGGCTGTCCTTCGCCCGCGAGGCGGCGCTGGCCAAGAAGCTGGCCACCGACAAGGGCATGCAGTTCGGCCTGGACGGCGTGCAGTTGCTCGGCGGCCACGGCTACACCAAGGAGCACCCGGTCGAGCGCTGGTACCGCGATCTGCGCGGCATCGGCGTCGCCGAAGGTGTCGTGCTCGTCTGACCGGCCCGTTCGTTACTTCAGGAGATTCCAACCATGATCAATCTCGAACTCCCCAAGAAGCTGCGGGCCAGCGCCAACCAGGCGCATCAGGTCGCCGCGCAGATCTTCCGCCCCATCTCGCGTAAATACGATCTCGCCGAGCACGAGTACCCGGTCGAGCTCGACACCATGGCAGCCATGGTCGAGGGCCTCGCCGACTCCGGCACCCAGAAGATCGGCGGCGCCGCGGGCGGCCGCGAGGACGACAGCGACGCGCACGCCACCGAGCTGCTCGGAAACACCAACGGCGGCAATATGTCCGCCCTGCTCAACGCCCTCGAGACCTCGTGGGGCGACGTCGGCCTGATGCTGTCGATCCCCTACCAGGGCCTCGGCAATGCCGCCATCGCGGCCGTCGCCACCGATGAGCAGCTCAAGCGGTTCGGCAAGGTGTGGGCCTCCATGGCCATCACCGAGCCGTCCTTCGGCTCCGACTCCGCGGCCGTCACCACCACCGCCGTGCTCGACGGCGACGAGTGGGTCCTCAACGGCGAGAAGATCTTCGTCACCGCCGGTGAGCGCTCCACCCACATCGTGGTGTGGGCCTCGGTCGACCGCAGCCTCGGCCGCGCGGCCATCAAGTCGTTCGTCGTGCCGCGGGACGCTCCCGGCCTGTCGGTGGCGCGGCTCGAGCACAAGCTCGGCATCAAGGCCTCCGACACCGCCGTGCTGCTGCTGCAGGACTGCCGCATCCCGAAGGACAACATCCTCGGCAGCCCGGAAGTCAACGTGGAGAAGGGTTTTGCCGGGGTCATGCAGACCTTCGACAACACCCGTCCCCTCGTCGCCGCCATGGCCGTCGGCGTGGCCCGTGCCGCCCTCGAAGAGCTGCGTGTGGTCTTGAAGGACGCGGGCATCGAACCGTCCTACGACATCCCCGCCAACAACCAGCCCGCCGCGGCCGCCGAATTCCTGCGCATGGAAGCCGATTACGAATCGGCCTACCTGCTGGCGCTGCGCGCGGCCTGGATGGCCGACAACAAGAAGCCCAACTCCCTCGAGGCTTCGATGTCCAAGGCCAAGGCCGGCCGCACCGGCACCGACGTCACCCTCAAGGCCGTCGAACTCGCCGGCCCGCTCGGCTACTCGCAGCGCACCCTGCTGGAGAAGTGGGGCCGTGACTCGAAGATTTTGGATATCTTCGAAGGCACCCAGCAGATTCAGCAGCTGATCGTCGCGCGGCGGGTGCTGGGGAAGACCAGCGCTGAGCTGAAGTAAGCGGTGAACCCGGGAACCGGTGCAGGTCGGCTGTCGACCTGCACCGGTTCTTTGCGTTCGGTAGGAGTCGTGAACGGAGTGGCCCTCGAGTTGTCGCGGTCCGGATCGTAGGCCGCTACGTGCTCGCTCCGGTCCGCTCAGGCGATTCCCATCTCATTGAGGCTGGTCGCGGTCAGAATCCGAGCCGTCCAAGCATGCAACTGCTCCGACGTAGCCCGACGCACCGCAGCGACAACCTCCACCGGGACAGCACCGAACTTGAGGCCGAGTAGCTCGATCAAGGTCTCGGCGCGACCTTCAGCACGGCCACGTTCTTGGAGTCGCTCAGCAGTGGTCATGAAAGTCTCCTTGGCCTGGGGACCGAGCTGGTCGATCAGGGGTTCCAGGTCGGTGTCGGTGGTGTCGCCGACACCAATAATGTAGGTCAGGATCGACTGCAAGTCATCTATGCCCCCGGGTGCCGCGATGATCCGGCGCAGGTCATTGACCAGGGGTTGCAGGTCGATGTCGAGGTGTGAGTTGCCGGGCGCGAGTTTCAGGAGGGTGAGCACGACTCGCACGGTCGGCGTTGAGGCACGGGCGCGTAGCTCGGCCAGATCGACGGCGGTGAGGTCGTCGAGGAGGAATCGCAGCCTGGGCAGGTATGGGATCAGATCGCGCAGGCCAGCGGGGTCGAGGTCGATCAGATCGGCCACTTCCGTCGGTGCCCGCCACGTGTGCCCGCGGGGGCTGGCGTGCACCACCAGGGGGATCACCGCAGGCAAGGATTTCGCTTTCGGATGTTCGTCGAGGTAGCGGTTCCAGATGGCGACCACGTAGTCCAGCATCCGTAGCGCCATGAAGGGGTCGCTGCGGCTCTGGTGCTCCATCAGAACGTAGATGTATGCCTGGTGCCCATCGAGACGGGTGCGGAACAGCAGGTCACTGTAGGTCGACCGCAGCTGGTCGGAGACGAAACTGCACGAGAGCGGTTCCAGCGCATCCCAATCGACGCGCGCGGCGACATCATCTGGCACCATCGCCCGCATCTGGCAGGCGGCATCGGACGGACGGCGCAGCATATGCCGGAAGAACGCGTCGTGTGGGTTCGACGGAGCAGTGCTCATAGAGGGACGCTATCCACGCCGACCGGCTACGGAGTAGTACTAGACCGGGCAGTCTGCGACATGGCGGCGAACCTGGTCCCGCGCGGCGGCGTCCGCAATGCCGGCCTTCCCGGCGACCCGGAGAACGAATCGATGGAACCGATCGGCGGTATCGGGCGTCCAAGTATTAGGAGTCGACGAATCGTCTACCGTCGACGCAGTATGCGCGAGGCATGTCGCAGGGAAATCGATTGTGAGCGTTGGTGTCCGAGAACCTACAGGGGTTGATCCGATCAAAGTGCAGCTACACCCCGGTACCCGCAAGCCCAACCGGGAGCAGGTTGGCACGCCGGACGAACCCGATGAGGACGATGTGTACTTGCAGGAGCGTCAGCAGCGCGGTTGGCTGGTGTAAATGGCGAACTACCCTGCCGAACGAATGGACGTCGCCGTACCTGCGCAACCCCGCTACGGGATGGAAACCGTCTCCGACATGCTGCGGATGTCGAACTCCCGCGAATGGCGGGATCTGTTCTCACTGGAGCTCCGGCAGCCGCTGCCGGATGTCTGCAGCGAACACGGACGATCCGCCGTCGACCACTGGAAAAAGGTCATCACTTTCCGCCGAACGTCGCGCGGGGTCGAGCAGCAGGGTCTCGGCGTCACACTGCGCGGACTCGGTGCCGACTTGTTCAAGCTCGGCATCAACATTCCTCCGGTCGCCGGAGATGTGCACGGCACGTGGCCCGTCTGCGCGGCATGCGTCCGGCGCACGACGCTGTTGCGATGGCTTGCTCGCATCGTGATCATCATCGGCCTCCCCCTCCTGCCCGCCCTGTTCATCGCCAACCAACTCGGGGTCGACCGTATCCACCCCGCGTGGGTCGCGGCATTCTTCCCCGGCTGGTGCCCGCTCGGCTTGTTCATCGCCATGCTCGTGTATCAGGCCGCAGCGCAATTCATCCGGATCGGCCCGATCGAGAACCCCGACTCGATCACCATCCGCGCTCACCCCGACTTCGCGGCAGCGGTAGCGGAGCAGCGTGGTTGACCTCGCTGCGGACGCCTGATCCGCCTCGACATTCCAGAGGCCCGCGATACCAGGCCGCTGTATCGACGGTGCGTTTTCGGACGTGGTCGCCCACGACTTCGACCGCTCCCTCGGCTGCGGCTCTGGCCTTTGAGCGTGCTCACCTCTCCGTGAGATCGCGTGAGCGCGACCGCACGACGCGGTCCGGCGCCAACCCGTGCGCGGCGAATTCGCACGCGGGGGCGGGCACCGGCTCGCCCGGGTCCGGCTCATCCAGCCGTGTGAGAATCCACTGCCGCACCCCCCGCAACTGCCCGATGAGCTCATCCACTTCGGCCAGTTTCCTGCGATACACCTCCGCCGAGGCGGGGCACGAATCGCCGGATGGGTTGCCCGCTTGCAGGCATTCGACGAAGGGGCGGATCTCCTCCAGCTCGAAACCACATTCCTGCAAGGTGCGGATCTGGCGTACGACGCGGTAGTCGTCCTCGCTGTAGACGCGGTAGCCGCTGGCGTCGCGGCTCGAGCGCAGCAGGCCGCGCGATTCGTAGTAGCGCAGGGCGCGTGTGGTGGTCGACGCGCGTTCGGCCAATTCCCCGATCCGCATCCCGGTCCTTTCCGATCCGCGCGGGTGCGCGGTCACCGGTGACAACCGGCCACGCCCGGATCTTCATCCGGGAACCGTTCAGGTCAGGTGCTTGCGCAGAACTTCCTGGTGGGTCGGGCGGGCGGCGTCGAGGCGTTCGCGGCCGGCGGCGGTGAGTTTCAGGAAATTGGCGCGGCGGTCGAAGTCGCAGGTGGCGCGGACGACGAGCCCGGCCTTCTCCAGCCTGGTCACGGTGCGCGAGAGCGCGCTCTGGCTCAGGTACATCTCGGTCTCGATGTCTTTCATCTTGACCTTCTCCGCCTGCGCTTCGCCGCAGCGTCCGCCGAGGACCTGGAGCAGCTCGAACTCGCTGAGGCCGAGCTGATGCTGTGCCTGAAGCGCGCTCTCCAGCTCACAGGACGTGCCGTGGTAGAGGCGGAGCGTTTCGGACCACTTCGCGCAGACATCTTTGTCGGTGTCGTGGTACATGAGCCGAGGTTACCATGTCAAGGCATTTTATGCACGCGCATTACATGTGTTGACATTCAATGCGTGTGCATTTAAGTTACCTTCCGTGACCACGACAACGGCACCCCAGAACCTCACTGCTCCTACTACTTCCGAACCAACCGCGAGTGGTTGGGGGCCCAAGCTGTGGGCCATTCTGTTCGTCGCCGGTCTGGCGATGTTCCTCGACGCGCTCGACGTCTCCATGGTCGGCGTCGCACTCCCCTCGATCGGCGAAGACCTGGGCCTGGACACCTCTGCGCTGCAGTGGATCGTCAACGGCTACATCCTCGGCTACGGCGGATTGCTGCTGCTCGGCGGACGAGCCGCCGATCTGCTGGGCCGGCGACAGGTCTTCCTGACGGCTCTGGTGGTCTTCGGAATCGCCTCGTTGATCGGCGGCCTCGTCGATGACGGCGCGTTGCTGATCGCCACCCGCATCATCAAGGGCGTCGCCGCCGCCTTCACCGCGCCGGCCGCGCTGTCCATCATCACGACCACATTCAAGGAAGGCCCCGACCGCAACCGGGCCCTGTCGATCTTCACCATCTTCGGCGCCACCGGCTACGCCTCCGGCCTGATCGTGTCCGGCCTGCTCACCGGCATCGACTGGCGGCTGACCTTCTACATGCCGGTCGTCGTCGTCGCGATCGTCACGGTCACGGCTTACTTCGTCATTCCGCGCAACGTCGAAAAGGAAGAGGGCCGTATCGATTTCACCGGAGCGGTGCTGCTGACCGGCGGCATGCTCGCGGCGGTCTACACGATCGTCACGGCGCCGGAGACCGGCTTCACCCCCACCGTCATCGCGACCACCATCCTCGCCGTCGGCCTGCTGTCCACGTTCTTCGTGGTGGAGAACCGGGTGAGTCACCCGCTGGTGCGGCTGAGCATCTTCAAGGTGAAGTCGATCGTGCGGGCGAACCTGGCCGCGCTGGCGATCTTCGGCTCCTACCTGAGCTTCCAGACGATCGTGTCGCTGTACCTGCAGAACACCCTGGAGTGGGAGCCGCTGCAGATGGCGCTGGCGATGGCCCCGACCGGCATCATCGTCGCGATCCTGTCGCCGATCGCGGGCAACTTCATCGACCGCTTCGGCACCACCCCGATGATCCTGGCCGCCCTCACCTCGTTCGTGGCCGGCTACGTGTGGTTCCTGACCCGCGGCGGCAGCGCCGACCCGAACTACGCCGTGGATTACCTGCCCGCGTTCCTGCTGCTCGGCCTCGGCTTCGCACTCGGGTTCTCGGCGGTGATGGTGCAGGCCACCGAGGGCATCGCCGACCATGAGCAGGGTCTGGCCTCCGGTCTGGTGCAGACCTCGTTCCAGATCGGCGGCGCGGTCGTGCTTGCCATCGCGACCGGTCTGATCAGCGACGCCGCCACCGACGGCATCGCAGGCTACCGGCCCGGGCTGTACCTGGTCACCGCGGTCGCCGTGATCGGCCTGATCGCCTCCGCCTCGGCCGTGCTGGCCCGCAAGCAGGCGGTCGCCGAGCTCGCCTAAGCGGAACCGACAATCGAATACGACCGTGGGGTCGCCGATTCGGCGGCCCCACGGTCGTGTATTCGGGCGGGCACCGTTCCCGAGCGCCGCCCAGGCACGTGACCATCGACCTACCAGGTCGCGAGGCCGGCGTCGTGACCTCATGGGTTACCTCGGCGTAAGCATCTCCACCGAAAAGTACGTACTTGCCGGGCCGTTCAGTGGATTCGAGACTCGCAGGGCGCCGATGAGGACGAGACCTCACCGCCGGATGATCGGAGATCACATGCCTGAATCCACTCCCGTCACGGTCCTGGGGCTGGGCTCGATGGGCAGCGCGCTCGCCGCGGCCCTGCTCGCGGCAGGGCATCCGACCACCGTGTGGAACCGAAGTCCGGAGCGGGCAGCGGCGCTGGTGGCGTCCGGCGCGATTCAGCGTCTGCCGATCGCGGAGGCGGTGGCCGACAACCACGTGATCGTCTCGTGCCTCAGCACTTTCGCGGCCACCAGCGAAGCCCTCGCCGAGGCCGACCTGCACGACCGGGATCTCATCACGCTGAACAGCGGAACGCCCGCGCAAACGCGCGGATTCGCGCAGTGGGCGACCGAACGCGGGGCGCGATACCTCGGTGGCGCGATCAAGAACGTCCCGTCCGCGGTGGGCGACCCGGACACGCTGCTGTACTTCAGCGGTGACCGGGCCGTTTTCGACGAGCATGCCGGGCTCTTGCGCGTGTTCGGCGGCGAGGTCGAATTCCTCGGTGCGGAACCGGATCTCGCCGCCCTCTACGAGGCGGCCGTGGGCGCGACGCTGCTTCCCGCCCTCCTCGGGTTCCTCGAGGGAGCAGCGATACTGGCCGCGCGCGGACGCGAGGCGCGGACGATGGTCGGCTATTCGGTCAAGTGGTTGCAGATGATCGAGTCGATTCTTCCGGTCGTCGCCGAGGAGATCCACAGTCGCGATTACACCCGCCTCGGCGCCTCGGTCGAGGTGTTCCACCATGCGATCGATCAGGATCGCCAGATCAGCGCCGAATCGGGCGTCGATATGTCCTGGCACGAGCCGATGCATGAGCTGCTGCGGCGAGCGATCGCCGACGGAAGGAGCAGCCAGAGCATCACCACCCTCATCGAATTGCTGACCGACCATCGCTGACCTGCCCGCCGCCGTGCCGGTGGTGACATCCGGCCTTCCGGTGCGGACGAACACTCGCCCCGCGGTTCAGCCGAGCTGCTTGAGGTTCTTCATCGTGAAGCGTGAATTGACCCGCCCGATCTTCGGGATCGTCATCACCCGGGTGCGCAGGAACACCTCGTAGGAATCCAGATCCGCGACGGCGACGCGGGCGAAATAGTCGGGGGTGCCGAACAACCGGCGCAGCTCCTTGACCTCGTCGAGCCCGGTCATCGTCGCCTCGAAGCGGGCGACGGTTTCCGCGTCCTGGCCTTCCAGAGTGAGATCGAGCAGTACCTCGAAGGCCCGGCCGACCGAGGCCGGGTCGATGACGGCACGGTATCCGCGGATGACACCCTCGGATTCGAGCCGCTGCACGCGCCGCAGACAGGGCCCCGGGGTGAGGCCGACGCGCCCGGCGAGCTCGACATTGGTCAGCCGCCCCTCGGCCTCCAGCTCAGCGATGATTGCGCGATCAAGCGAATCCATGCATTCATATTGCGCAGAGCAACCATGGCAGCGCAATGTATGCAACCAAAGAGCAAGCGTTTTGCGAGAAAATTACCTCGTGCAGCAACTCGACCCGGTGCCCGCTCTCGCGGTCCCTTCCAGATCCAGGCAGGAACAGGTCGCCGCGGGTATCGCCGACTCGGTATCGGCGGGCCTCGGGATCTTTCCGCTGGGCATCGCGCTCGGCCTGCTGGTGGTGCAGGCGGGGTTGCCGTGGTGGCTGACGCCCGCGCTGTCGCTGGCCGCCTTCGCCGGTTCGCTGGAACTGCTGCTGGTCGGCATGGTGGCGGCGACCGCACCGCTGGTGGCGGTGGCGGTCACGGTGTTCGTGGTGAACTTCCGGCACGTGTTCTACGCGTTCTCCTTCCCGATTCACCTGGTGCGCAACAGGTTCGCGCGGGTGTACAGCGTGTACGCGATGATCGACGAGGCGTACGCGGTGTCCGCGGCGCTGCCGCCCGCCCAGCGCTCGGGGCCGCGCCTGCTGACGATGCAGCTCGCTGCGCAGGCGTACTGGGTCGGCGGCGGTCTGGTCGGTGTCGCGATCGGTGCGGTGATCCCGGGGCCGATCAAAGGGCTGGAGTTCGCGCTGTGCGCGCTGTTCACGGTGCTCGCCCTCGATGCCTGCCGCTCCCGGCGCGACCTGCCGTCGGTACTGCTCGCGGTGCTCGCCGTCGGCGCCGCGCTGATCCTGACGCCGCAGGTCGCGCTGTTCGTGGCACTGCTGGCGTTCGTGGTGCTGCTGTTGATCCGGTACCGGCTCACCGGGCGCACGGCGGTGGCCGTCGATGCCTGATACCGGATATCTGCTCGCTGTCCTGGTGATCGTCTTCTCGATCACCTTCGCCCTGCGCGCGGTCCCGTTCGCCGTGCTGAAACCGCTGCGCCGCTCGCATCTGGTGCGCACGCTGGCGGTGTGGATGCCGGTCGGCATCCTCGCGATCCTGGCAGCTACCAGCCTGCACACCACCGTCGCCGAGGACGGCGCGGCGCTCTACGCCCTGCTCGCGGTGGGCGTGACCGCCGCGGTCCACCTGCTGTTCGGCCGGCGCACCCTGCTCAGCGTCGGGATCGGGACCGGGGTGTATGTCGTGTTGCTCAATCTGCTCTGATTCGAATAGACCTTCGCCAACCAGTGAGGAGCGTGCCCACCTATGGCCGACGCGGCTGATCGACCCAGCTATTTCCGCCGGATCGGCGCCGAGCGATACCTGCCGACCGAATACACCGGCGGTGCGTGGCGGGCCGACGAGCAACATTTCAGCCCACTCGGCGGACTGATCGTGCACGCCATCGAAACCGCCCGCACCCGCGATGGCCGGCCCGCGCTGGCGATGAGCCGGATCACCTTCGACATTCTCGGCCAGATCGGCCGCGAAGAATTCGACATCGAGGTCCGCACCACCCGGCCGGGACGCACCATCGAGTTGACCGAAGCCACCGTCGTCATCGCGGGGCGGCCCGTCGTCAGCGCCCGCGCCTGGCTGCTTGCCGAACAGGACACCAGCGCGGTCACCGGTGGCGAACCCGATCGGCTGCCCGCCCCCGAATCGCTCGATCGGTGGCGGATCGGCGAGCTCTGGCCCGGCGGCTATATCACCTCCCTCGACGTCCGCACCACCGCCGCACCGCAGCCGGGCCGCACCACGGCCTGGGTCTCGACGCCGGTCGCGCTGCTCGACGGCGAACCGAGCAGTCCGCTCGCCGGCTTCGTCGCGCTGGTCGACACGGCCAATGGCATCGCGGTCCGCCAGGACCCGCGCAAGTGGATGTTCCCCAACGTCGACCTCACCATCCACCTCTACCGTCAACCGCAGGGATCGTGGACCGGGCTCGACACCTCCGTCGTCTTCGGCGAGCAGGGGCAGGGCCTCACCACGACCGTCCTGCACGACGTCCGCGGGCCGGTCGGACGCGCGGAGCAGATCCTCACCGTCCGTCCCCTCGACTGACGGATCCGGCCATCGCGGCTTGCCTTGACCTCGACGTCAACCTTTAGCGTCGGCTCCGACCCGACAACAGCACAGGAGACGACGATGAGCAACGCGGTGACTACGGTGACGGATGCGACCTTCGCGAACGAGGTTCTGCGCTCGGAACTTCCGGTCCTGGTCGACTTCACCTCCGACCACTGCGGGCCCTGCCGGATGATCTCTCCGGTCCTCGCCGAGATCGCCGCGCAGACACCGCAGTTGAAGGTGGTGACGCTCGATGTGGATGCCAATCCGGAGATCAGCGCGGCCTATGCGGTGATGGCGATGCCGACACTGATGGTGTTCCGGTCCGGCGAACCGTCGAAGCGGCTGGTCGGAGCGCGCTCCAAGCGACGGCTGCTCGACGAGCTCGCCGACGTTCTCTGAGCGGGCTGTTTTCGCGCCGTCACTCAGCGTCGTCGAGCAGCTCACGCGGTGCGGCCTGACGCCAGGAGTCGGCGACGATCGCCTCCATTTCCTCGCGGTCGTCCAGTGCGGCCAACCGCACCCGCACCCAGGCGTTGGCCGCTTCGTGGGAGGCGATCCAGAACTTGGCCGGTTCGGCGACGACGAGTTCATCGCGCTCGATGATGGGACAGCGGACCGCCATGGAGGTTTCGGCGTCGGGGAGGGTGAGGAACAGCTTGCCCGCGACCCGGAACGTGGGCATGCCCCAGGTGAACTGCTCCGCGGTCTCCGGTAAGGACAAGGCAAAGGCGCGGACGTCATCCCCGGTGGCACTCATGCGCCGGATTCTTCCAAACCCCACCGACACTGCTCGATCTCATCTGTGGCGACCGAGCCGATAACAGTGTCGCCTCGATTTCGTGTCGCTTCGGACAACGACCACCCGCGCCCGACATACTGCCCAGGTTCGACCTGATCGTGGGACCAGATCCATCCTTTCGGCACTCCCGGCCGGCACCGCCGGAAGCGGAGCGCCGAACCGGTGTACTGCGGCGCCTGTCGGGCACCCGACCGTGCGCCGCGACCGCAGCGGTGTGGTGCGACCGGTCCCGGTGCCGAGAAGGAGGCCCGATGGATCTGGACGTCGAGGGAATCGAGCAAACCGTATCGACCGGCGCACTGCCGGGCTGGGACCGGGTGGAGAAGCTGGTCGGGGCGGCCTACGAACGATATCTGCCGTTGCAGTCCGGGGCCGTCGCCGACTACATCCCTGTTCTCGCCGAAGCCGACCCCGACCTGTTCGGTATCGCGGTCGCCGAGGTCAACGGCGATCTGCACAGCGCGGGCGCGGCCCACGCGCAGTTCAGCATCCAGTCGATCGCCAAGGCGTTCGTCTACGCCCTGGTCTGCGACGCACTCGGGCACGAGGCCGTGCTCGACCGGGTCGGAGTGAACAACACCGGCCTGGCGTTCAATTCGGTGATCGCCATCGAACTCAACGACGGCCATCCGATGAACCCGATGGTCAACGCGGGCGCGTTGGCGACGACGGCGATGATTCCCGGAGCCACCCCCGCGGAACAATGGGAACGCATCCGATCCGGTCTATCGCGATTCGCCGGACGGCCGCTCGATCTGGACGGCGCGGTATACCACTCGGAAATGCTGAGCAACCAGCGCAACAAGGCCATCGCGCGGCTGCTGGAAAGCTACGGCCGCATCGATATCGACCCGCTCGAGGTCGTCGACGTCTACACCAGGCAGTGCTCGCTGCTGGTCGACGCCCGCGACCTGGCGATCATGGGCGCGACGCTGGCCGACGGCGGGGTGAACCCGGTGACCCGCGAACGAGTCGTTTCCACCCAGGTCTGCCGCGACACGCTGGCAGTGCTGGCCGCCACCGGGATGTACGAGCGGTCCGGCGAATGGCTGTTCGAGATCGGGTTGCCCGCCAAATCCGGTGTCGCGGGCGGGATCGTCGCCATCGCACCGGGCAAGGGCGCCATCGGCACCTATTCCCCGCGCCTGGATTCCGCGGGCAACAGCGAACGCGGCATCCGCGCGACCGCCTATCTGTCGCGCACGCTCGGCTTGAACGTCTTCGCGTCCGAGGTCCACGATCAGAAGGGCTCCCGAGCATGACCACCGAATCGGCCGATACGGCTATCACACCCGAGCGCGCGTCCTGGCTGCCGATGGTCGGACTGTTCTTCGCGCAGATCCTGATGTCGTTCAATGTTGCCGCCCTGCCGATTTCGCTGGGCGGCATGGTCGACGACTTCGATGTGGCACCGACAGTGGTGAGTTCGACGATCGTCGTCTACGGTCTCGCGGTCGCGGCGCTGGTCATGGTCGGCGGCAAACTCGGCCAGCGGATCGGCTGGGTGACGATCTTCCGGGTGGTCGTCACGACATTCGGAGTCTCGGCGATCATGATGATCATCTCGCCGTCGGTGGGCTGGGCGATCGCCGCACAGGGTGTGGCCGGAGCCTCGGCGGCGATCATCGTGCCCGCCCTTGTGGCGCTGATCGCGGAGAACTACCACGGTGATCAGCAGGCCACGGCCATCGGTTCGCTCGGCTCCGCACGAGCCATTTCCGGGGTGAGCGCCTTCCTTATCGGTGGCGCGCTCGGCAGCCTCGTCGGCTGGCGGCCGGTGTTCGGCATCGTGCTCGTGCTGGCGGTTGTGGTGTTCGCGTTCAGCTTCACGCTGCGTTCCGACGACGGCGATGCGAGCATCGAGATCGACCTGGTCGCGGCGGCGCTCATCGGCGCCGGAATCGTGCTGCTCACGATCGGTTTCAACAATCTGAACGCATGGGGTGTGTTCTTCGCCGATCCGGAAGCGCCGTTCGATCTGCTCGGCGTCTCGCCGGCGCCGGTGCTGATCGTGCTCGGCATCATGCTCGGGCAAGCATTCATCGGGTGGACTCGCCGGCGGATGCGCGACGGGAAGGCGCCGCTGATCGATCTGTCGGTGCTCGGCAGTTCCCGCGAGCGGGCCGCGGTGTACGCCATGTTCATCGTCGTGGCGCTCGAAGCGGCATTGATCTTCACGGTCCCGCTCTACATCCAGATCGTGCAGGGCCGTTCGCCGTTCGACACTTCGCTGGCGATGATGCCGTTCAACCTCACGGTATTCATCACCGCGATGCTGGTGGTGCGGTTCTACAAACGGTTCACCCCGCGCGCCATCGGAATGTTCTCGTTCAGCCTCACCACCGCGGCACTCATCTGGCTGGCCTATGTGGTCACCAACAACTGGGAGACCGTGCCGACGATCTTCGGGCTCATCGTCTTCGGAATCGGCCAGGGCGCGCTGGTCACGCTGGTGTTCAACGTGCTGGTCACCTCCGCGCCGAAGAAGCTGGCAGGCGATGTCGGCTCGCTGCGCGGCACCACCCAGAACCTCGCCTCGGCGGTCGGCACGGCGTTGGTCGGCGCGATGCTGGTCACCATCCTGAGCTTCGTGGTCGGCCGGGAGATCATCGATGACGTCGAACTGCCGGATTCGCTGATCGCGCAGGTCGACCTGGACAACGTCAACTTCGTCAGCAATGACCGGTTGCGTGAGGTCCTCGAACGCACCGACGCCACACCGGAACAGATCGATGCGGCGGTCGCGGTGAACGAAGACGTCCGGCTGCGCACACTCAAGTTCGGGTTGCTGATCCTCGCCGGAATCAGCGCGACCGCGATCGTGCCCGCGAACCGTCTGCCGGATTACCGGCCGGGCGAGATCCCGGATCCGTCGCCGGAGAAGGACTGAGCAGAGTCGTATCACTCGATGCGGTCCTCATCGCCCCGAGCACGGACTTCCCGGCGGTCCGGCCCGCCGCGAGTCGAACCGCGGGCCGGCCGGCGCGTCGTGGAAGACTTTCCGTATGACGAATGCCGAGTGGGGCGCGGTAGACCGGTACCTGGTGCAGACGGTGGTCGGCGAGGCCGATACCGACGTGCTGGAAGCGAATGCGGCCGCCGGCTTGCCCGCCATCGATGTCTCGCCGGCGCAGGCGAAGTTCTTGCATCTGATCGCGCGGACGATGGGCGCGCGGCGGGTGCTGGAAATCGGGACGCTCGGCGGGTACAGCACCCTCTGGCTGGCGCGGGCCGTCGGCCCGCAGGGCCGGGTGGTCACCATGGAGTACGAGCCGAAGCACGCCGAGGTCGCGCGAGCGAATCTGGACCGCAAGGGCGTCGGCGACAGGGTCGACATCCGCGTCGGCGCCGCGCTGGACAGCCTCCCGGTGCTCGAACAAGAGGGCCAGGACCCGTTCGACCTGGTATTCATCGACGCCGACAAGGTCAACAACGCCAACTATGTGCGCTGGGCGCTGCGACTGACCCGGCCGGGGTCGGTGATCATCGTCGACAATGTGGTGCGCGGCGGGAAGATCACCAACGGACATTCCGAGGACTCCGCGGTCCGCGCCAGCCGCGAAGTGCTGGAACTGCTGGACAGCGAGCCGCGCTTGGATGCCACCGCGCTGCAGACCGTCGGCAGCAAGGGATGGGACGGTTTCGCGTACGCGCTGGTCACGGACTGACGGAGACGCCAGGACGAGCTGCTGTGGTTATCGTGGGTGCATGGGCGTGATCGGCGAACTGTTCCCCGGCAAGAAGCTGACCGACGAAGGCAGCGCGGACAGCAATGGTGAACCGCACCGGCCGCAGCTCGATATCGATCTGAGCGCGGGAGTCATCCGGGTGACGGGCACCGCTGAGGCACGTTCCGAACCGGAACCGGAGGACTGATCGAGGCCCGCCGGCCGATCCCGGTCGCACACCGCCCCGCGCTATACCGCCACCTGGTTCGACGCCGGCGGATGGATGACACCGGCGAAGCCCCGATCCAGGCTGTAGGTGTTGCGCTGCACAGCATTGCCGGCATTGCCCTCGACGACGGTCACCGTATTGCCACTGCGGGCGACCACCAGACCGATGTGGTTCTGGTGACCCCAGACGATCATGTCGCCCGGACGAGCCTCCGAAATATTGCCGTCCCGGCCCCATCCCCATCGCCGGGCATCCGACCAGACGGCGCTGACCAGGTTCTTATTGGTCCAGTTCACATCCATGCCGCCTTGCGTCCACGCCCAGTCGGTGAACGAGGCGCACCACGCCAGATCGCCAGGGATGTTGTAGGGCCGGTTGACGTGGTTCGGACTGGTCTCTCTCACACCATTGGCGAATTCGCCCTCGGCGGCCCGGATCGCGGCATCGATAGCGGGCACTCCGGTCGAGGGCGCTGAGGTCCACGGAGTCGGTGCCGGCGCACTGGCGGGGGCGGGCGAGCCCGCCGAACCCGAGTAGGCCGCCGGGGCAGGGCCGCTGGACGCCATGCTGATCGGACTCCGTCCGCCCATCGTGCTCGGGGCATTGGCCATCACCGGCTTCGCGCCCTGCGTGGCCGCGCGAATCCCATTGGCCCACTCCTGGATCCGGGTTTTCGCGTCGTCGACCAGATCGTGTACATCGCCGGTGGTGCGCAAGGCGATGGCGGACAGCCGGTCGGCGACGTGCGGCGCGATGTATTTCTGATCTTTGCCCGGGCCCGGCGCGTTCGTGAGGGCATCGCTCAGGCCGCGTACCTTGCCCATCACCTGACGGTAGGTGGTGTCAGCGGTTCTGAAGGTTTCCGAGACCGAACTGTCGACACTTTTGCCCTTGTCGCGCAGTTCGTTCTCGATGGCCTGGAAATCGCCCTTGCGCGAGCCGTACTTCTCCAGGATCACCGATTTCGCCTCGACGCCGTCGATATCGGAGTTGCGCAGCAGCTTCGCTTTTCGCAGCTGTTCGAGCAGATCCGGTTGCGCGCCGGGTTCACCCGAGGCGAACTGTAAAACGCTCGCTCGCAGAGCGAGCTTGACCATCTTGACAACCGAGACGAGGCCCGGCGGGAAGTCACCGCGAACAGGGATGGCGTCGATTTCCGCGAGATCGGTCGTCAAACTCATCGACGGCACCGCCTTTCGGCCGACCGGACCGTCATCCCCCGTGGGCCGACATACAGGAGCATCCGGATCCTCACTCGCCCACGACCATCAGGCCACCTGATGAAAGACACCTGCGACGCCTCGAGTATCGCTGATTCCCAACAATGGGAACGCGTCCGGCATATTTCCTCGACGGCGCGTCTCGGCGGCAACCCTGGACAGTGCGGCATATCGCTGGCAACCTGGCCGCCGGACCGTTTCGCGTCGAGAAACGGATGGTTGTCGAGCTGTACCCGGGAATGAATCTTCCGAAGGAGACAGGCAATGCCACGCTCGAGCTTGATGTCCCGCTTCACCACCGGCCTGGCGGCGACCGCCGCGGCCGCCATGCTGTTCACCGGACACGCCGCCGCGGAACCGCACACCGTCGATTGGACCGCCGCCGCCGAGCAGCTGCGCGTCGTCGCGACCGGCAACCCGGCCGCCGAACAGGCCATCGACCGTCTGCTGGCCGATCCGCAGCGCCTCGACGACGCCGCCGAGGAGGTGGCGCTGCCCGCGCAGCCGTTCCAGATCCCGGCCCAGTCCGATATCGGTCGCGGCGGCGGTGCGGGCGTCTACGGTTCCGGCGTCGCGCTCGGCATCGACGGCTTCCGCTTCGGCTTCTTCGGCGGACCCGGCACCATCGCCCCGAACCAGACCGGTGCCAAGCTCGAGGTGATCTGGCTGAACCTGTCCAACGGACGCAGCGGCACCGAGGTGCTGACCGAGCACAACGACATCCCGGTCGATACCACGATCCGCTCGCGCGTGATCGATCCCGGCGCTGGCATGGTCGTGGCCGCGGTCTACGGCACGCTGTGGCACCGCTGGTCGGTTCCGGTCAGCGATCAGCACCCGGACGGGTTCCAGTACCAGAAGGGCACCATCTCGTTCCCATCCATGGGAGCAGTCGTCAATTGACAACGTTCGCTCACTGAGGTCGGGCGCGTTCTGTGAGGTCACAGGCGCGCCCGCGCTCATCTGGGGGTTTGCGTGCGGGGGCGGACACAGGGCCCGATTTGTCGCCTTTGGCTGTGACCTGTCACACGTGCGCTGATACGGTAGGCATCCGATATGCCCGTTCGATTCGCTAGGTCGAGTACCGACGCGAGAGTTCTGTGGAGGTGTTCGTGGTGAACCTGGCGCATACGCTGGAGGCCGTCAAAGCGCTGGGGGTGTTGCGATCGCGTGGGGTCAGCGATCCCAAAGCGCCGCTGGAAACCCTGAAGACCATGAAGGAGACGCGGGTCTACGGCCCGCACGCCGCGCTGGTCCGCCATTCGGCCCGGATCGCCCCCGATCAGGTCGCCCTGGCCGACGAGCGCGGTGAACTCACCTACCGCGAACTCGACGAGCAGTCCACCGCCGTCGCACGCGGGCTGCAGTCCGCAGGCCTGACCGAGGGCATGGTCGTCGGCGTGCTGGCCCGCGATCATCGCGGCCTGATCCTGGCCGAGGTGGCCGCCGCCAAGCTCGGCGTGCGGATCGCGCTGATGAACACCGGCTTCGCCAAGCCGCAGTTCGCCGAGGTCTGTGCGCGCGAGAAGGTCAAGGCGGTGCTGCACGACAGCGAATTCCTCGGCCTGCTCGACGCTCTGCCCGCGGATCTGCCGCGCTTCCTGACCTGGGTCGACGAGGGCGCCGCACTGCCCGAAGGCGCCACCACCTTCGACGACCTGATCGCCGCGAACTCCACCGAGCCGCTGCCCGCCCCCAGCAAGCCGGGCGGCTTCATCATCCTGACCAGCGGCACCACCGGCCTACCCAAGGGCGCCCCGCGCACGAAGGTGACGCCGATGGCGACCGCGCAGTTCGTGGACCGGGTGCCGTTCCCGCGTCGCGGCACCATGGTGATCGTCTCGCCGCTGTTCCACAGCACCGGCCTCGGCACCTGGCTGGTCGGCACCGTGCTCACCAACAAGATCGTGATGCGGCGCCGCTTCGACGCCGAGGCCACGCTGAAGATGATCTCCGATCACAAGGCCGAGATGCTGGTCGCGGTGCCGACCATGCTGCACCGGATGACCGAGCTCCCTGCCGAGGTGCGCGCCAAGTACGACCTGTCCTCGCTGAAGGTGATCCTGCTCGCCGGTTCGGCGCTGGCACCTGAGCTGTGCATCCGCGCCACCGAGGTGTTCGGGCCGGTCCTCTACAACCTGTACGGCTCCACCGAGGTGGCCATCGCGACCATCGCCACCCCCGACGAACTCGCGAAGGCGCCCGGCACCGTCGGCCGCCCGCCGATCACCTGCGATGTGCGGTTGTTCGACGACAACGATCAGCGCGTGCTCGACAAGAACGTCACCGCCCGCATCTTCGTGCGCAGCGGCGCACCGTTCGAGGGCTACACCGACGGCAGGCACAAGCAGATCATCGACGGCTACATGTCCAGCGGCGACGTCGGCCATTTCAATGACGACGGCCTGCTGATGGTCGACGGCCGCGACGACGACATGATCGTCTCCGGCGGCGAGAACGTCTTCCCGCAGGAAGTCGAGCAGCTGCTGCTCGAGCGCGAAGACGTCTTCGACGCGGCAGTGGTCGGCGTGGACGATGTGGAGTTCGGTAAGCGGCTGCGCGCCTTCGTCGTTCCCGAGCCCGGCCACACCCCGGACGCGGAGCAGATCAAGACCTTCGTCAAGGAGAACCTGGCTCGGTACAAGGTGCCGCGCGAGGTGGTCTTCCTCGACGATCTGCCGCGTAACCCGACCGGCAAGCTGCTGCGCCGGGTACTGGTGGATTACCAGGTCGAGCAGTAGATCGCGAAGTAAGAGACGCCGGGGTCGAGGTGGACATCGACCCCGGCGTCGGCATCTCTGAGACGAGCACCACTACTCGCCGGTAATGCTTGCTATTGTTAGCGCCAGCACTGGATCTCGAGGTTGCGATCCACACCACCCCGGTCACGGTGGCGGGATCGCGGAAGGTTGTTTGCCGCATGTCTCTGTCGACCCCAGCCCCCGTCCGCAAGGCGCGTGACCTCGCTCTGGGCGTGAATGTCATGGTCAAGCGCGGATTGTTCAACCCGCTGCGCCTCGATCACGGGGCCCGCTCGTTCTACAACATGCGCAAGTACGGCCCATTCGCCGGCGTCGTCATGCACGCCGCGCAGACCCGGCCGAACGCCGCCGCGATCGTCGACGAACACGGCGAACTCACCTTCGGTCAGCTCGACGAGCTGTCCAATGCGTTCGCTCGCGGGCTGTCGGCTCAGGGCATCGGCCAGGGCGACGTGGTCGCGGTACTCGCCCGCGATCATCGCGGCATGGTGCTGAGCCTGCTGGCCACCGGCAAGCTCGGTGTGCGCGCGGTGCTGATGAACACCGGATTCGCCAAACCGCAGTTCGCCGATGTCGCCGAGCGCGAAAAGATCAAGGCGGTGCTGCACGACAGCGAGTTCTTCGACCTGATGAGCGCCATTCCGGCAGACATCCCCCGCGTGCTCACCTGGGTGGACGAGAAGGACGGCGCCGATCCGTCGATCCCGACCATCGAATCGCTGTCGGCGGGCCGCTCCACCGAGTCCATGCCCGCGCCGGCCAAGCCCGGCGGCATGGTGATCCTCACCAGCGGCACCACCGGCACGCCGAAGGGCGCACCGCGCGATCGGGTCAGCCCCTTCATGTCGGCCCAGTTCCTGGACCGGGTGCCGCTGCCCAAGAACGGCACCATGGTGATGGCGGCGCCGATCTTCCACGGCACCGGCCTGTCCCAGTTCACCCTCGGCCTGGCGCTCGGCAACCGGGTGATCTTCCAGCAGCGCCGCTTCGACCCCGAGCTGACGCTGGCCAATATCGTGAAACATCGCGCCGATTCACTGGTCGTGGTGCCCACCATGCTGCAGCGCATGCTCGACCTGCCCGCCGACGTGCTCGCCAAATACGACATGACACCGCTGAAGGTGATCTTCGCGGCCGGCTCGGCGATTCCGCCGGACGTCGTGGTGCGCACCGCCGAATACTTCGGCGACGTGCTCTACAACCTGTACGGCTCCACCGAGTGCGCGGTGATCACGGTGGCCACCCCGGAGGATCTGCGTAAGGCACCGAGCACCGCGGGCCGCCCGCCCGCCGGCATCCGGATCGCGCTCTACGACGAGAACCGCAAGCTCATCACCGAGCCGAACGTCACCGGCACCATCTTCATCGAGAACGCGCACGGCTTCCGCGCCTACACCGACGGCCGCACCAAAGAGCGCGTGGACGGCATGATGTCCAGCGGCGACGTCGGCCATTTCGACGACGACGGCCTGCTGTTCATCGACGGCCGCGACGACGACATGATCGTCTCCGGCGGCGAGAACGTCTTCCCGCAGGAAGTCGAGCACCTGCTGTCCAACCGGCCGGACGTGCTGGAGGCGGCGGTCGTCGGCGTCGACGACCGCGAGTTCGGCAAACGGTTGCGCGCCTTCGTGGTGCCAGGGCCGGACTCCAACCGCGACGTCCAGGAGATCAAGGACTACGTCAAGCAGAACCTGGCCCGGTACAAGGTGCCGCGCGAGGTGATCTTCCTCGACGAACTGCCCCGCAATGCCACCGGCAAGCTGCTGCGCAAGCCGCTGGTCGAGATGGATGTCGACGGGTCGTAGGCGTCGCTCGGGGCTCGCGTTCGGCCGCGAGCCCGGTACGCGGCTACTGCCGACGGCCGCTTGTCCGCCCCCAGCTACCAGCCCGGAGCCCGCAATCGCCGAGGCAGCAATGGGACGAAAACTCCTCAGCTATCATCGGCGAGTGATTATCAGGTTCGGCCGACCCCCTGCGGATGACCGCAGCGGCATCGCGCAGTTGCGCGGTGGGGCGGCCGGATCGTTGTCCGGCACCATCTCGGTGGCCGCGCACGGCTGGGCATCCGGTGGAATGGCGCCGAGCAGCAGCACGTTGGCTCTCCTTCTCGCGGCTTCGGCTCTGGTCGGCGCGCTGGTCGCCGGGCCGGGCCGGCTGCGCACCGGATCCGCCGGGCTCCTCACCGTCCTGGCCGCGGGCCAGCTGCTCGGCCACCTCGCCATGGGGTGGGGGTCCGGGCATCTGCATCACGGCGACGTCCAACTGACGCCGACCATGATCGCCGCGCACCTGGTAGCCGTCGTGATCGCGGCGCTGCTGATCCGGGGCGCCGAATTCGCCTATCGCATGGGTAGGTCGGCCTTGGCCAGGGTTGTGCCGTTGCGGTATCACCCGCCCGCCATCGCCGGGCCTGCGCCGCTGCGAACCACGCATCGTGATCGCGTCATCCTGTGGGTGCTCGCCGCCGATGCGTCCCGCACTCGCGGACCACCGTCGACTGTTCGTCTCTGAATCAACTTCACCTGGACGCAATCGGCGGTCGGGCCACCGCGTGTGCAACACGGTGACGCCACCGCACGTCGCACGCAGCTGTCGTCGAACCGTGCTGCGCGGCGATATCCGGCGAGGCCTGCACCCGTCCGGTCAGGCGCACCTGCGGCAGGCCCTCCTCCCCGAAGGCCATGCCCCCGTGCGCCGAAACGACGTAGGCCGCCGGAATATCGGCTCGCCGTGAATTGCCACGACGCGTGCGCACCGATGTCGTCCAGGTTCCGTTTCGCCCCACCCGAAGGGTCTGCCGGATCGCAGACGGGCGTGAGTCCCGCGACCGATGGCCGCAACCCGGGTATCTCTCGACAGGACGTAGTCGAACAACGATGAGTATCACCGATATCGAGACTCCACCGACGGAGTCCGCACCCCCATCCGGTTCCCGGACCGGGCCATGGGCCGCGGCGCGCGCGCTCGCGCTGCGGCTGCATTTCTACGCCGGCGTCTTCGTCGGCCCGTTCATCTTGATCGCGGCGATCACCGGCGCGCTGTACGCGATCTCCCCGGCGCTGGAGTCGATCGTCAACCGCGATCTACTGCACGTCGACTCCTCCGGGCCCGCGCAACCGATCTCCGCGCAGGTCGAGGCCGCCGTCGCCACCCGCCCCGATCTGCCGCTGGTCGCGGTCGCACCGGCACCGGAATCCGGCGACACCACCCGGGTCATCTTCAGCGATCCCACGCTCGGTGAATCCGAACGCCGCGCGGTGTTCGTCGATCCGGCGACCGCGACACCGGTCGGTGAATCGGTGGTTTACGGCAGTTCGGGTGCGCTGCCCATACGCACCTGGATCGACCGGCTGCACCGCGACCTGCACCTGGGCGACCCCGGGCGGCTCTACAGCGAGCTGGCCGCGTCCTGGTTGTGGGTCATCGCGCTGGCCGGTCTGCTGCTGTGGGTCCGGCGGGTGCGGGCGCGGCGCGACCGCAACTCCGCGGGCTGGCTGCTGATCCCGGACCGCTCGGGTAGTGGCCGCGGACGCACCCTGAATTGGCATGGCGCCGTGGGTTTCTGGATCCTGCCCGTGCTCTTGCTGCTGGCGGCGACCGGGATGACCTGGTCGACCTACGCCGGCGAGAACATCACCGAGCTGCGCGAGAACCTCAGCTGGACCACGCCTGCCGTCAGCACGTCGCTGCCCGGCTCCGATGCGCCGGCGAGCCATGCGGGCGGCGACCACCATCACGGTGGTTCGACACCGATGCCGACCGGCGATCCGGGTGATCGGGTGGCGCAGCTGGATCGGGTGGTGGACGCCGGGCGCGCCGCAGGCATCGATCGGCCGGCCGAGATCGCGATTCCCGCCGACGATTCGACGGCCTTCGCGATCAAGGAACGGCGCATGCCCGGCACCTACACCGTCGACGCCGTCGCGGTCGACGGAGCCACCGGGGCGATCACCGCGCGCCTGCCCTATGCCGACTGGCCGCTGATGGCGAAGCTGTCCAACTGGGGCATCCAGTTCCATATGGGCCTGATGTTCGGCCTGCTCAACCAGCTGCTGCTGCTCGCGGTGATGATCGGCCTGATCACCGTGATCGTGCGTGGCTACCTGCTGTGGTGGAAGCGGCGCCCCACCCGCGCGGCCGGGCGGTTCGCCATCGGTAAACCGCCACAGCGCGGCGGGTTGCGGCGCAGTCCACTGGTGCTGATCGTGCCGCTGGCCGCGGTGACGGTTCTGATCGGCTGGTTCGCGCCGTTGATCGGAATCAGCCTGCTGGCCTTCCTGGTGGTCGACGTCCTCGTCGGACAGTTCAGGAGACGCGCCACCGGGTAGCTCCGGCTCCGCGATACAGGCCCGCCCCGGCGGTGGGCCTGGTTCATCGTGCGAATTTTCGCCTCGGCGCCGAGCCGAGGAGTGGTTCCGGGGGCCGTGCGACCACTGCAGCCCGCACCTGCGGGCCCGTCGGCCGCGCGCACACGCGCTCGGTCGAGTCCGCCACGGTGGAGCGCGCACACCGGCACGTCGGTTTCGGGACGGTCCGACCGACATCCGCGAACCACGGCTGTCCGCCTGCGCCGGGCTCATGCCCGCACAGCCGTGCCCATGCCAGGGCACGGGTGAGAACCACAGCCGCACAAGCAATTCGGGTCGTCCCGTCGGCATCGACTCTACCGACCCGGCCCGAGGTCATCTCTCCACACATGAGAAGGAAACAACTCCCATGAAGTTCACCAAGCTCGCCCTGATCACCGTCGCCGCGACCACCGCTCTCGGCGTGACCGCTGCCACCGCACAGGCTGCTCCCGAGCCGGAGGCGGTCGGTTTCACCGCGACGGCGACCGAGACGTCGAGCGTCATCAGCACCGACGCGGGTTCGCTCGTGGTCGAGGACCGGGTGCTGAAAATCAAGGCTCCCAATGGCACCGTGCTGGCGGGTACGCCGCTGACCTTCCGGGTCGACGAGTTCGAATTCCCGATCGCCGCCGAGATCTCCGGCCGCACCGCCACGCTCACCCCGCAGTTCGATCTCGCGCACGCCGCGTACCGCCCGGTCGCCCTGCCCTTCGAGGACAAGGCCACCTACAAGTCCGAGTACGAGCGGGAGAAGGACGCCTGGAGCCGCATGACCAGCACCATCGGTCTCGGAGCCAGTATCGCCGCCCTGGTCGGCGGAATCGGTGGCGCCGCGGTGGGTTGCGTGCTCGGCGGCATCGCCGGCGCCACCGTCGCCTCGGCGACCATCGTCGGCCTGTTCGGGCCGTTCATTCCCGCGGCCGCGGTCGGCTGCATCGGCGGTGTCCTGGCCGTCGGCAGCCTAGGTGCTGTCGTCGGTCAGATCCTGATCACCGCGCCCGTCGCGATCGGCGCGGCGATCCAGTACTTCACCACGATCAACGCCCCGTTCCCGGCCAAATGATCTGATCTGGCGGCTCCTGCGTCCCGGCGCACACCATCCCGGGGCGCAGGAGCCCGAGCGGTAGGGCAGCCGAAGGCTCAGTCGCGCACTCCTGCTGGGGAACGCCGCGATCCGTACCGGATGACGCGCCGCGCATCCGGACCGGATCCGCAGCGCGGGTTCAGCCGTCCGAGCACCCGGCTCGGAACCGCGGTTCGGCCGAGGCCTGCGTAAGTCCGGCGAGGCGACCGCTTCGAGAAGCGGCGACCCAGGGTGTGGTCGGCTTTTCCGCCGCCGACGTCGCGGGACGAGGCCGCGGGCGGCGGCGGGTCTGCCGGATGCTGTCGCTGCGCCGGAGACGCTCGCCTCGTTGCAGGAGGCGCTGCCGGCTGAGTTCCTCGTCGTTCGCGGCGGTACGCCGTTCCAGCAGTTCGTAGTTCTGCTGCACCATGCGGTCGAACACCTGGTCCATGATGTCGTCGGCGTCCTCGGCGTGGCCTGCTTGTCCGTCGGATGCGGGCAGGGCGAACAGAAGCTCGTCGTCCGCGGCGGCCGCACCGTCGACCGAGTAGGCCCGCCGCCGTATGCAGACCGCGATCACGGCCGTGAGCGCCGCGATGATGCAGCACATGAGGGCCTGATCGGTCAGTGCGGCCGTCGTGGCCTGTTGCGCCGCGCCGGCGGCCGGCTCCTGGCCGCTGCCGTCACCGAAGAGCGACTTCACGATGCTGCCGAGCGTCTCTTTCAGATCGTCGTGGTCTTCGGTCATCTTCTTCAATTCCGGTGACTTGCTGTTGAGGTACAGCAGTGTCACCGGCACCAGGACCACATTGGCCATAGCGGCGACGATCGCCACCGACCGCCCGACGCCGATCAGTCGATGCAGCTGGGCCCCGATCAGGGTGGCCGCCGCGGCCGCCGCGATCAACGCGCCCCACCACCCACTGATGGACGCCACGGGCTCGTCGAAGATGCGCAGCGCGGGAACGGACCCCTCCAGCCGGCCGAAGGCGTCGGTGCGCACGTCACCGTGGGGGCCGGTGGCCTTCAACCACGGCTGGCACAGGAGTAGCAGGGTGAACAAGCTCAGCGCTGTGATCGACCAGCACTGCCAACCGGATCGAAATTCGGAATCGGGTCGCATAACTACGCCAACTTGCCCGTGGGGTGCGTTTTCCATGAAATTCGAATTCAACCTTCGGAATTGCTTATTTCACCCCTGCGCGATATGCGAGGGGGTGTGTCACATCTTCGGTGAGCCCTTGTCGCCATCGACGTTCATCAGATTAGAGCATGGGATACGCAGGTCAAATGAGGTTTGCGGCACAAAGAGACATGCGACACAATACTTTTCGGTAACTTGCATTCATGGCCGCACGACCAGTTCTGGACGTGGTTGCCGAAAGCCCTGCATCGAGAAGTTTTCGGTGCCTCGGGAACCACCCGAGAACCCTGACGACGACGAACACCCTGTGACCAGATCCACGCGCGATATCCGAATCCGGCTCGACGCAGATCGCGCGATCACCGCAGTCGGCGCGCACCCGCGGCCGGTGCCGCAGTGAACACGCGGGGCTCGGGCAAACCGTTGCCGACCAGTCCATCTCGCACAGCGATGGTCACCCTATCCACGGCCTGCTGGTCGACCAGCGCGATGACGCTCCCGCCGAACCCACCCCCGACCATGCGCGCCCCATACGCACCCGCGGCCAGCGCAGCCGTCACCGCGGCATCCAGGCCAGGCGCCGACACCGCGAAATCGTTCCGCAGAGAAATGTGCGAGGCGGTCAGGATCGGCCCGATCTGGCGGGGATCGGCGCCCGCGCGTAACAACGCGACGACGTCGAGAACCCGGGCGTTCTCGGCGACGACGTGTCTCGCTCGGCGGAGCAGTACCGGGTCGTCCAGCCGCGTGAGGACGTCGAGCGAATCGATCTCGCGCAGCGATGGCGCACCCAGTTCCGCTGCGGCGGCCGCACATTCGGCCCGGCGCTCGGAATAGCCGCTCTCGGCCAGCCGATGCGGATGCCCGGTGTCGACCACGAGTAGTTCGAGCCCGGAAGCGCGCAGGTCGAACGGAATCTGCGCATGGGCCTCGGGGCCGCCTCGGGTGAAACGCTGGACATCCAGGAACAGCGCGTGCCCGCGGGTACACAGGATCGCCGCGGACTGGTCGAGTATCCCGGTCGGCACACCCACGTAGCGGTTCTCCGCCGCTTGCGTCAGCTCGATGAGACCGCGCTCGGAAACAGGTAGTTCGAACAGATCTCGCAGCGCGAGGGCCACCGAGCAGCACAACGCGGCCGACGACGACAACCCCGCTCCCATCGGCACTCCGCCGTCGATGCGCAGCTCGACACCACCCACGGGATGCCCGCGGCGCGCGAATTCGGCCACCACGCCCACCGGATAACGCGCCCACTCGGGAAGCGCCGCGCGCTCGGTCTCGAGCTCACCGAGCCCGACGGCGATCCGCTCCCTCGGCCGCTGCCGCGATCGCAGCAGCACCCGGTCGCCGCCGCGCCGCCGGGCCGCGCACTCGACGGTCATCGGTAGCGCGATCGGCAGCACGTATCCGTCGTTGTAGTCGGTGTGCTCGCCGATGATGTTCACCCGGCCGGGCGCCACCCAGGTCGCGAAGCCGTCGTTGCGATCGTCGGGCACCGCTCCACTGTACGAGACACGCCGTGCGAGCAGTGGTTTCGCCGCGACACGATGCGGGACGGGCGATCCTCGGTCACGCTCGGTTCGAAGGGATGACCCGCCCGCCTGTTCGCGGGCCCGGCCGCATGGGGAGCACGTGTGATCGATTCCGCCCGCCGTCGTTTCGGTCCGTCCTGGCCGCTGCGGCATCGTCTGCCCGCCCGTCGCGGCAATCGGGCCGCACCGCACAGCATCCAGATCGCGGCGGCCACCGGCGCCGGGCCCACCGCCCTGGCCGCATTCGATGCCGCCCTGCGCGAACTCGGGGTCGGCGAGGCCAATCTGATCCGGCTGTCCTCCGTGATCCCGCCGCACACCCGCCTGGAATCCGCCGCACGGATCGACACGCCGATCACCTGGGGCGACCGCCTCTATTGCGTCTACGCCGCCGGGCACGCCGACACCGCGGGTGTGCGCGCCGCCGCCGGTATCGGCTGGACCACCCGCGAGGACGGTGCCGGCCTGTTCGTCGAACACGAGGCCGAGACGGCCGAGGAGGTCGAACACCTTGTCCGAACCAGCCTGGCCGATATGGCACGGCATCGCACCGGTCGCTTCGGCCCGGTTCGGTTGCGCACCAGCGAAACTCGCTGCGACGACCGCCCCGCGTGCGCGGTGGTGCTCGCGGCGTTCGGGGCGTCCGGTTGGGCCGACTATGAGCCTGCTGCACGTCACGGTCGAAACCACGATCGACCCCGAGCCGGCCGACCTGTTCCACCGCCTCTACGAGCAGGCCTTCGGTCCGCTGCGGACCAAGGCCGCGGCCAGGCAGGTGCTGCATCGGGAGGAGTTCCTCGCCGAGATGCGCGATCCGCGGGTCCAGAAACATATCGCGCGTACCGGCACCGGCGAACCCGTGGGCCTGACCACCTTGACCAGGCATTTAGAGACGGTGCCGTGGATCAGCCCCGAATATTTCGTTGCGCGATACCCTGAACACGCGGCCCGCGATGCGATCTACTACGCGGGTTTCACCCTTGTTGCGCCAAGTGCGCGACAGGGGGCGGCATTCCATGTCATGATCGAATCAGTTGTCCGGGTTCTGGTGGCTGAACGTGCCGCGGTCGGCTGGGACATCTGTTCGTACAACAACACTCGGTTCTGTTTCGCCGACGGCATCCGAGCGGTGCTCGAGGAGCAGGCAGACGTCGAAGTAGCAGTTGAGGATTCCCAGACCTACTACGCGGCCCGATTCATCGGAACGGGAGCGATGAAGGGGGGCTGATGGAACTCACCGGAGAGCAGTCGGCGGGTGGGCGATCGCACTTCGGACATCGGTGGCTCAGGTTCGTCCCCGGCGTCGCGATCGCCTTGATCGTGCTACAAACTCTGCTCGATTCCCCCGCGCTGTCACTGACGACGATGGCCTCGGTGGTGGCGGGCGCGCTCGCCATGATCGGCACGGGCCTCTACCGCCACCGCCCGCGTCGACCACTGCCGTGGTATTTGCTGTCCGCGTCGGCGGTGGCGTTCGCCGCAGGCATCGCACTGCGCGATTTCACCGGCACCGGCACCCGCCACCTCGACGACGCCTTCACCCTCGCCGGCTATGTCGGCATCGCGGTGGCCGCGGTGTTCTGGTTACGCCAGCGGCAGCTACACGCCGATTACGACCTACTGCTCGACTCGGCCCTGATCGGCCTCGGCGCCCTGCTGGCCTCGTGGACCTTCTTGATCTCACCGGTGCTACGCGCCGACGGCCATCTCGGTCATGCCGTGACGACGGCGATCTACCCGATCCTCGACGCGCTGTTGCTGGCGCTGGTGGCCTACTCGGTGGCAACGACGACCCGTTCGGAGACCTCGCTTCGCCTGCTGCACGGCGGGCTGCTGCTGGCCCTGCTCGGCGATCTCGGCTACAACCTCGAGGTCGCGGGCACACCGGTGGCAGGCCGTGACGTGCTGCTCGCACCGCTGCTGCTGGCCTACACCCTGGTCGGCGTCGCCGCCCTGCACCCGACGATGACCTCGCTCGGCGCACCGCATCCGATTCATCCGCATCATTCGCGCCAGCGCGCGAGCTTCCTCGCTGTCGCGCTGATCGTGGCATCGCTGATCCCGGTGGTGGGTTCGCGGCTCGGCACGGTGGACCGGGTGGTGGTGTCGACGCTGTGCGCACTGCTGTTGATCGGGGTGCTGGTGCGCAGCGAGCGCGCCATCGTGCGCAGCGCCCGCAGCGAGAAACGTGCCCAGTACCAGGCCGACCACGACATGCTCACCGGGCTGCTCAATCGGTCGGCGCTGCTGCGAGCGCTGGCGCGCAATCGCGGCCACTGGGCGGAACGACCGCTGTGCCTGCTGTTCATCGACCTGGACGGATTCAAGATGATCAACGACAGCTACGGTCACGCCGTCGGCGACGAACTCATCGCCAACGCGGCCTCGCGGATCCGCCGGGCGGTGCGCCGCGAGGATGTGGTGGCCCGGTACGGCGGCGACGAATTCGTCATCCTCGCGCCACTCGACCGGCAGGAGGCCGACGGCCTGGCCAAGCGGCTGCTCGCCACCTTCATCCGCCCGTTCGAACTCAGCGCCGGCGAGGTACCGATCACCGCGAGCATCGGCCTCGCGTGCAGTGGGCCGCGCGCCACCGAAGCAGACATCTACGACCTGCTGCGCGAAGCGGATTCGGCGATGTACCACGCCAAGGAGTACTCCCTCGGCTACACCTTCTACGACACGTTCCGGGACGAGACCCGCGCGACGCCCGAGACCGTCCGCCGCCCCTGGCAGCGCGAGACAGCGGTCTGAGCGCCGCCCGGGCCCCTGTCAGCCGGGCAGCTCGGCGAGCAGCTTCTTGGCCTCCGCCAATTCGGCCTGCAACTGCTCGACCTTGGCCAGCTGCGCGACCCGCACCGCTTCCATGATCCCGCCGACCACCTCGGCGACCTCGGGGTGCAGCAGTTTCGCGGCCTGCGCGACGGCGGCGCTGTTCACCGGAAGCGCTCGCACGGTGCGCTTCTTGCCATTGACCACGTCGACGCTCCACTCGCCGTCGGCGGTGCCGCTGATGGTGACGGTGACCTCGGCCGCCTTCGACTTGCGCGCCGGAGCCTTGGCGGCCGGCTTCGGCTGGGCCTGCGGCGCCGGCTGTTGACGCGCGGGCGCGGGCTTGGCGGCACCGTTGGCGGCCACAGGCTCAGCAGCGGGCACCGGTTTCGTTGCGGGCTTCGGGGCCTGCGGCGGCGCGGGCGGAGTGGACGCGGTGCTCGTCGGGGCCGACGGCTTGGTCACGGTGGGTGATTCCTTCCTGGTGGACGATTTCGGCTGAGCGACGGCCTTGTCCCGGGCGGGCTTGGTCATCGTCACCTCGGCCGGGGAAAAGGACAGCACGTCTTTGGAACCGGTGGGCCGGATCTGGAGGAAATCACCGTCGGACGGCTCACCGAGGGCGATGACCTTGCCCGAGCGCCCTTCCGGTATGCCCACAGCCGCGGCGGTGAACCACACCATGGGCGGGCGG
The DNA here is from genome assembly GCF_058222935.1 of Nocardia sp. JCM 38205. Classification (NCBI taxonomy): domain Bacteria; kingdom Bacillati; phylum Actinomycetota; class Actinomycetes; order Mycobacteriales; family Nocardiaceae; genus Nocardia; species Nocardia sp. JCM 38205. Next base: position 146,683 of record NZ_JBYHFL010000004.1, read on the forward strand.
CCGTCGGCGATCTCGGTGGCGATCTGCGCAATCTCGGTGTCCGACAAGGGTTGCGGTGTGTTCTTGGACTTTGTTCGCGGCGACGACATGGGGCTCTCCGGGCAATTCTCGCGTTTCGTGAAGGGGCCTGCGTGCACAGATGATGCCGCACTCCACCGACAAGTTCTCCCCGCACCCGGCGAATCCATCCACGCGAGCACGCCGGGACGCCTTCGTGTCGATCCGCATCGATCGGGCCGATCCCGCTGCCACGGCGGGCCGGTTGCGATAAGAATAGAACACGTTCTAGGAACAGTCCCGCGGCCGCGTGGACTCGGAACAGGCAAGCCCGGACGGCCGGCGAGGCGTCCGGGAGAAACGAACGACAGGAACCGCGATGACCGAAACCGTCGATCAGCAGGCGCTCACCTTGGCCGCCATCGGCAAGCTCACCGGCCCCGGCGGGCCGTTCGAGATGACGGTGCAGCAGGTACTCGGCGCGCCGACACCGGTGCTCGTCAACCGCGAACGCAGCCTCGCCGACGTGCTCGCGGCGTCGACCCGCTGGGGCGATCGCGACTACCTGGTCACCGAGCACACCCGGCTGTCGTTCACCGAACACGCGGCGGCCGCGGGCGCGCTGGCGCGGGCGCTGCGCGATCGCTACGGCGTCGGCAAGGGCGATCGGATCGGCATACTGGCCGCGAACACCCCGGAATGGGTGGTCGCTTTCTGGGCCGCGCAATGCCTCGGCGCGATCGCGGTCGGCTACAACGCCTGGTGGGCCCCGCCGGAGATCTCCTACGGCCTCGCCCACACCACACCGTCGGTGCTGATCGCCGATGCCAAGCGGGCCGCCGGCGTCGCCGAACTGCGCGCCGACGTGCCCGTCCTCACCATGGAGGACGACGTCGCGGCGCTGATCGCGGAGTTCGCCGGCGGCGAGCTGCCGACGACACCGGTGGCCGAGGACGATCCCGCCGTCATTCTGTACACCAGCGGCACCAGCGGCCGCCCCAAGGGCGTGACGCATTCGCATCGCAACCTCATCGCCGTCATCGGCTATCACCGCTTCAACGACGCGCTCGCGGCAGAATTGTCCGGCACCCCCGACAACGGCGGCAGGCGATTCCTGCTCACCTCACCGCTGTTCCATATCGCCAGCCTGCACAATCTGGTCGTTCCGCGCCTGGTCAGCGGGGATACCGCGGTCATCCATCAGGGCTCGTTCGACGCCGACCGGGTGCTGCGGCTGATCGAGCGCGAGCGGGTCAGCAATTGGGGTGCCATGCCGACCATGGCGACGCGGATGCTCGACTGCGATCTCGGCGCCTACGACCTGTCGTCGCTGCGCGCGTTCTCGCTGAACTCGGCACCATCGTCGGCGGCCGTGCAGCAGCGGCTGCGTGAGCAGCTCCCGGTGGCCCGCACCGCGCTGGTCACCAGCTATGGCCTCACCGAATGCAGCACGGCGGCGACGCTTGCCGCACCGGCCGAGCTCGCGGCGTTCCCGGACACCGTCGGACGCCCGGTGCTCGGAGCCTCGGTGGAGATCCACGACGAGACCGGTGCCCAGCTCCCCGACGGCGAGGAGGGCGAGATCTGGGTGCATGGACCGTACGTCATGCTCGGCTATTGGAACGATCCCGCCGCGACGGCGGCCGCGATCACCCCGGACCGCAAGCTGCGCACCGGTGATATCGGTGTGCTCGAGGACGGCCGGTTGCGGTTGTCAGGACGACGCTCGGATCTGATCCTGCGCGGTGGTGAGAACGTCTATCCCACCGAGATCGAGCAGTGTCTCGACGAGCATCCGGCAGTGCTGGAGAGCGCGGTCCTCGGCGTGCCGGATCCGGATCTGGGGCAGGCGGTGGCCGCGGTGGTGGTCGTCGAGAACCACACAGCCACCGATGAAGCCGAGTTGCGCGCGTTCGCCGCCGAGCGCCTGGCCTACTACAAGGTCCCGGCGCGGTGGCGGCTCACCACCACTCCGCTCCCGCGCAATGCCACCGGGAAGGTGATCCGCGCGGGCCTCGAGCCGTAGCCACCCGGGCTACAACGAGACGATCAGCAGGAAGAGCGCTGTCTGGATGGTCTGGAAAAGACTGTTCAGGTTCTGCTGGATTTCGGCGCTGCCCATGCCCGGCCTCCATTCGTCCGGCCGACGCGCTCCCGAATGGGAGCGGTTCGGTATCACTCCAGTGTGACAGCGCGCCGTGGCACGGAAAGCCCCTGTTCACCTGGGCAGCGATGCCGGGGCATCGGCCATCGACACCATAAAACTAGAACTCGTTCTACTATGGGGTCGACCGCGGCGTCGCGGTCCGTTCGACGAAGGAGTTGCCGTGGCATTGGACGCATCCGGCGCGAGCCTGCTCGCCGCCGTGCAGGCTTCCCCCCGCGCCGTCGCCGCCCATGACCGGCAGGCGTGGGTGGGCCTGTTCACCGCCGACGCGACGGTCCGCGACCCGGTCGGCGCGCGCCCGCATACCGGCCGCGCGGCCATCGAACGCTTCTACGACACCTTCATCGCGCCCAACTCCATCGAGTTCCGGGTCGATCACGACTTCGCCGGCCCGGCCGTTGTGGTCCGCGATCTCAGCATCCTGACCACCATGGCCACCGGAGCGCAGGTGCTGGTGCCGATGCACCTGCGCTACGACCTCGCCGAGGTCGACGGCGATCTGCGCATCGCCCATCTCGCCGCGCACTGGGAACTGCCCGCGATGGTGGCGCAGCTACTGCGCACGGGCGCACCGGGTTTCGGTGCGGGGATGAAGCTGGGCGCGGCACTGGTACGCAATCAAGGCCTGGCCGGTGCGGCGGGGATGGCTCGCGGGTTCACCGGCGTCGGCCGGGCGGGCAAGCGCGTGGCCACCGAGTTGTTCGGTGCGGCGAGCTCGGGTGACACCGCGCATGTGCGCAGGCTGCTCGGCGCGGGCACGGTGATCGAATGCCCGGCGGGCACGGTCGTTTCCGCCGACGAGTTCACCGCATGGGCCGGTGCGGGCCTGCGGACCGGGAAGACGATCGCGGCCGGGCGGTCGGTGACGACGAGTGTGGAACGTGGCGGCGCACCCGCTGTGGTCGCGCTGGAGTTCGCCCCGGACGCGCCGAGGATCCATCAGGTCGTCGTGTTCGGCGAGCGGGTGCCGGAACAGCCCTGAGGAACCGCCGCCCGCGCGGGCCATCCGATGTATGCCCGCGAGCGAGCCCGATCGCGGCTCGCGCCGGCGACGCCTACCCCTGTGCCCGCGTCCAGACGATGCTCGGCGGAATATCGCGCAGCACGGGCAGCCGGTCGAAGATCGGCGCGAGCACGGCGAGCACACCATGGGACGGCCCGTAGGACGACACCCGGATGTCGGCGAACTTCGGGCTCCACTGCCGCAGTAGCTTGTCGATCTGGCTGCGCTCAACGCCCCACGGCATCGGCGGCGCCGTATAGGCGGGCGTTTTGCGGTAGCCCTTCATCGTCTTCGCCGAGAACCAGGGTGGAATCGTGTCGAACATCAGCTCGACGCCGGGAAATCGCTCGACGATCGCCACGCACAGGTGGCGCACCTCGTCGGGCTCGAAATACATGAAAAGGCCCTGCGCCGAGACGAATACGCCGCGTTGCAGCTGCTCGATGTGGTCGAGCCAGGACAGATCGAGCGCGCTGACCGGCAGATGACGGCAGCGATCGCGCGCGGGCAGGTAACGCTCGCGGATCGCGATGGCCTCGGGCACGTCGACACACAGCCATCGCACCGCGCCGTCGTCGCAGCGCTGGAACTGGGTTTCCAGCCCGGCCGCCAGTTCCACCACGGTGCCGCCCGGATGTGCGGCGAGCCAGGGTCGCAGTGCCTCGTCGAAGCGCATCGACCGGACGGCGTGGGTGCCGTCGGGTGTGCCGAAGGCCGCCTCGTAGTCGAAGTCGATCGACTCGTAGATGCGTACACACTCCGGGTCGCGCAATACCGCGTCGGCGCGCAACGATTCACTGGCCCGGTTGTGCAATGTCCACAGCATCGTCAGCGGGATACCGCTGAGCCCGACATCACCGCTCATCGGATTCACCTCTTCCTGCCGCCGCAACGGCCGTTACCAGGAGGGATATCGCAGGTATGGGAAGCCTAACGACGAATCGGGCCGAGCGGGGTTCCTCGACGAGCGGCCGGGCCGCCGGTGGCCGGAGCCACCGACGGCCGAGGGTGCCGACGCACGGGCGTCAGGAGCTCACGCCGCTGAGCTCGTTCGGGCTCTCCGGCAACTCCGCCGAGGCGGTCACCGCGCCGCTGGCGAGATCGACCCGATGCACCGCCTTCTTCGCGGTATCGGTGACGTAGGCGATGCCGTCGCGCACGAACAGCGCCGGCCGCGGCTGCTGCCATTCCAGCGGCTCCTGCCACGGGTCGATCACCGCGATGGTCGTGGTGACCGTGCCCGCGACCGGGTCGATGACGTGGATCTTGCCGTCGGTGCCGAGCACGAGCGCTTCACCCTGCGGGCCGCGAGCCAGCGACCGGAAGGTGTAGCTGGTGCCGAGATCGACCAGCCGCAGCGTGGCGTTGGTGGTGTCGATCAACGAAATCTGCTGCGGGCGTTCTAGTTCGGCGTCCTTGTCCTGCTTGTAGTCGCCGAGCACGATCGGCGAGACCTCGCTGCCCGCCTGGTTGCCGATGCGCCCGTACGGGGTCGGGCTGGTGACCTTGGTGATGGCGCCGTCGCGGTAGATCAGCGCGCCGGTCTGGCAGCCGACGACGACGGCCTCGCCCTGCGCGGTCGCCTCACCGTGTACGCCGGGGCAGTCCTCGTTGCGGGCGATTTCCTTGCGGTCGGGGTCGAGGACGACGATCCCGGTGCGCGCTTCCTCGGTGCCGACCGTCAGCACCAGTTCGCCGTTCGCCATTTCGAGGGCGACACCGTGATGCGGCGCGGGCGCCTGGTACACCTGCGTCTCGGGCTTCTCCGCGCCGAGCTGCTCGGGGTCGAACGAGGTCACTTCACCGCTGCCGTCGGCGAACAGTACGGTTCGCCCGGCGTGACCGACGACGTGGCCCGGTTTCGCGGCGGGGAAATCGACCCCGGTGAACCGGCCCTCCACGGCGTCGAGCACCCGGAAGGCATCCGAGGTGGAGACCAGCATGTGCCGGTCGTCGCCGGCCGGGTTGAGCCGGTTGAATCCCTCCAGCGCGATCTCACCGGTGGTCGCGAGGGTATCCGGGTCGAGCAGGTAGATACCGCCGTCGTAGGTGACCGCGAGCGGGGCGGTGACGGGCGCGGCCGCCTGGTCTGCCTCGTCGCTGCCGCAGCCGCTCAGCGCGACCGCCGCGGTGAGCAGGCCCGAGAGCGCCACCGTTGTGGTGCGGGTCCGAGTACGCATGTTGCTCCGTTTCCGTTGTACTGCTGAAGTTCTCGGCGCGAGCGCACCACCGGTGCTCACGGGGCCAGCCCGGTGACGATGGCGTCGGTATTGGCGCGCATCATCTCCAGATAGCTGCCCGCGCCCTCGCCCGGCGGGGTGAGCGATTCCGAATGCAGCCCGACCACCCGGACGTGCACGCCCGCCTGCTCGGCGAGCACTCGCGCGAGCCGATCCGGTTGCGCCGAATCCGCGAAGACCGCGGGCACACCGGCATCGCGGATGGTGGCGGCCAGTTCCGCGAGATCCGACGGGCTCGGTGAGGCCAGGGTGGTGCCGCTCGGTATCACCGCACCCACCACCTCGAATCCGAAACGCTGTGCCAGGTAGCCGAAGACGTGGTGATTGGTGACGAGCTTGCGCCGCTCGGCGGGCACGCTCGCGAAGCGCTGGGCCATCCAGGTGGCGAGCGCGTCCAGTTCGGCCAGGTAGCGGTCGGCGTTCGCACGGACGGCGTCCGCATCGACGCCGGGCACATCCGCGATGACGCGATCCCGGATGACCTCGACCGCACGCCGCACCCGCTGCGGATCGGTCCAGAAATGCGGATCGGGCTGCCCGGCCGTCGCTCCGGAACCGAAGGCGATCCGATCGACCTCGGACCCGACGTATACCGTGGCCACCCCGGCGTCGGCGGCTGCCTCGACATTGCGGAGCACGCCCTCTTCCAGGCCGAGGCCATTGGCCACGATCAGTCCCGCCCGCTCCAGTCCCGCGGCCTGCTGCGCCGAGACGGCGAACGAATGTGGGTCGGCCGCACGCGGCATGAGCACCGACACCGGTGCGGCCGCACCGACGATCGCCTGGGTGATGTCGCCGAGGATGTCGGTGGTCACCACGATGGCGCCGCGGTCCGGTCCGGAATCCGCGCATCCGGTGAGCGCCATCATCGCGGCGAGCAAGGCGACGATCATTCGGGCGAGCACGCTCATCGGCCGGTCTCCACCATCAGTTCCGGTGCGATATCGAGACGGAAAGTCCGTGCGATACGCAGGTTGTCGTTGTAGTCGATCTCGTGCACGACCCGCGCCGCCGGATCGTTGACGTAGGCGCGGTTGGCGTCGACCGCGATGACCGGGCTCGCCGCACCGGGCGCGAGCGGCGCGGCGAGCACCTTCGTCTGGGCTATCTCGGCGCCGCTGACCGGGTCGTATCCGCGCAGGATGCCATCGGCGGTGAGCGCCATGATCGGCGTACCCGCGCCTGCGGTGTTGGTCGCGACCACCGGCCCGGTGGGGATGCGCGTCCATCGACGGGCGCTCACATCGAGCACGCCGAGGGCGTCGGGACCCGAGCGCGTCACCAGGGTGGTGCTCGACGGGCGATGGAAGAACGTTTCCGCGGGCGCGCCCATGCCGTCGGCGAACGGGATCCTGGTGGCGGCCACGCGCGCATCCTGCTCGGTCACCAGCACTGCCCCGTCGGCGCAGCCGATCACCACGCCGCGCCGGGTCACGGCCTGCCCTCGGGGCTCAGGGCACGGTGCGTCCAGCGCGGTCACCTCGGCGCCGTCGCGGGAGCGCACCTCGATACGGCCCGAGCGCAACGCGACCACCAGCCGGCCCGCGTAGGGCACAGCGGTCGCGTCGGGGATCGAGCCCTGTTCCCGCACCGATCCCCCATCCAGGGCAGCGCGATCCAACACGACGGCCCCGGCCGCCGCGCGGGCGGTCGCGATCGTCTTGTCGCTGTACGCGGCCGTGACCGGACCGGCGTCGAATCGCCCGACCTCCCGCGCGGATGCGCGGTAATAGTGCACGTGATCGCCGTGGTCGACCATCCAGCTACCGCTGTCGACCACCTGTGTCGATGCGGCATTCGACAGATACGCGTAGCGACCGTCACCAGCGATCGCGGTGACATCAGGAACAGATCCGAGCTCGATCACCTCCTCGGTGATCAGATCGACCACCCGCACCGCCCCGGAACCACGTTCCGCGACAACCAGTCTCGGCTGCGCCTCGGCGGTCTCCGCCGCGCCCGCGACATAGCCGTGCGGCGTCGGCTCGGCGGGCACCGGTTCGGTATCGGCGCCGCAACCGACGAGCGGGAAAACCAGTGTGAGCGCCGCGGCCACCGTTACCGGCGCGGTGGCAGCACGCAGGCTCAGTCGCTCCCGCAGCCGTGATACCAGGGCGGACAGGAAGAACAGTGCGACCGCGGACCCGGCGATGGTCGCGCCCGCCGCCGTGCCCGCATGCCAAGAGATGAGCAGACCGATGACCGTGGCGGCCGAACCGAAGGCCGCCGCCAGCGCCATCACCATCGGAATCCGATGGGCGAACAGCATCGCCGCGGCCGGCGGCGCGATCAGCAAGCCGAACACCAGCAGCGTTCCGACGATATGAAACGACGCCACGATGGCCAGCGTGAGCAGACCGACGAGCGCGAACTGAGCCCGCCGCGGCGCCAACCCGAGGGTCTGCGCGGTGCGCGGGTCGAAGGTGAGCGCGAGGAAGGCGCGATGCCCGAGCACGGCCACCACGAGCGCGATCAGCAAGGCCGCCAGCAGGAACAGCAGATCGAGCTGCCGCGTCGCCAAGACGTCGCCGAAGAGAAAACCGGTGAGGTCCACCGCGAACGACTGCGACCGCGACACGATGATCACACCGATGGCCAGCATGCCGACGAAGAGCAGGCCGATGCCGGTGTCGGCCGACCTGCGCCGATTGCGGCTCAGCACAGTCACTCCCGCCGCCATCGCGGTCGCGCTGGCCGCCGCACCCAGCAGCAGATTTCCACCGAGCAGCGAGGCGATCGCGATACCTGGCAGCATGCCGTGCGCCATTGCATCGCTGAGAAAGGCCATGCCGCGCACCACAACCCAGGTGCCCGCGATCGCGCACAGGCAGGAGACCAGCAATCCGCCCCACAGCGCCCGTTGCACGAAAGACACCTCGAACGGGGCCAATAGCCAATCCATGATGCGACACCCTAGAATGGAAACGATTTTCATTACAAGTTAAGTGACGGGAGTCGCATCGTGCAATCACCGGATATCCGGCTGGCCGGTCTCAGCGCGGGCTACCAGGGCCACCGGGTGCTGCACGAGGTCACCGCGACCCTCCCGAGCGGCAAGATCACCGCCCTGCTCGGCCCCAATGGTTCGGGCAAATCGACACTGCTGGCCGCGCTCGCGGGCGTGGTGCCCCTTTTGGCCGGGACCATCACCGGACGCGACGGCGCGCGACCAGCCTTGGTCGTGCAGCAGAGCGCGGTCCCCCCGACGCTGCCGATCACCGTCCGGGAGACGGTGGCGATGGGACGCTGGGCCCATCGCGGGCCGTGGCGCAGACTGACCGCGGGCGACCACGCGATCATCGGCGAGTGCCTGGATCGCCTCGCCATCGCCGACCTGGCCGGCCGGCGCCTCGACACACTCTCCGGCGGGCAGCGTCAACGCGCGCTGCTGGCCCAGGCCTTGGCCCAGCAATCACCACTGCTACTACTCGACGAGCCGACGACCGGACTCGACCTCGCGGCCCGCGAACAGATCACCCGCGCGATCGCCGAGGTCAGCGCCGCGGGCGTGACCGTCGTGCACGCGACGCACGACCTGGACGACGCCTTGCGCGCCGACCACTGTGTGCACCTGCGCGACGGACGTGTCGTGAGCGAAGGCGAACCACGAACCGCCCTGCTGGCACATTCACCCTGATCAGAAGGCTTCCCACCGCTGATCGACGCATCAATTTCATACCGAGCTGCATGTGGGGTTTACTGGGACGCCAAGTCTCAGTAAATTGGTTGATAGCGAGACCCACACCACACGCACGAGGAGACTCCGATGACGTCGTCGACTGTGCCGCTCACCCAGGATGTCGGTAAGGACTACCGGGATGCCCTGCACACGCTGTCGGAAGGGTCGGTCAACCGGCGCTTCGACCCGTACCTGGACATCGACTGGGATTCGCCGGAACTGGCCCTGGACCCGAAAGACCCGCGCTGGGTTCTCTCGCCCGAGATCGATCCGCTCGGCGCCACTGAGTGGTACCGGAGCCAGCCGCTCGAGCGGCAGATCGAGATCGGCCGCTGGCGCATCGCCAATTCCATCAAGGTCGGCGCCGCATTCGAGACGATCCTGATCCGCGGAATGATGCAGTACATCATGAAGCTGCCCAATGGGTCGCCGGAGTTCCGCTACTGCCTGCACGAGATGACCGAAGAGTGCAACCACATCCAGATGTTCCAGGAGCTGGTCAACCGGATCGGCGTGGATGTGCCCGGGATGCGGCCGATCTTCCGTGCGCTGTCGCCGTTCATCGGCGTGGCAGGCGGGTACGCGCACGTCATCCTGTTCATCGGCATCCTCGGCGGCGAGGAACCGATCGACCACTTCCAGAAGGCGCTGATCCGCGATGGCGGGAATCTGCCGCCGATGGTCTTGCGCACCATGGAGATCCACATCGCCGAGGAGGCGCGGCACATCTCGTTCGCCGGTGAGTTCCTCAAGGCGCATATCGCGAAGATGAACCCGGTGACCACCCAGGTCTGCGCGATCGCCTTCCCGCTGGCCATGCGCTGGCTGGCCGGCGAGATCATCGCGCCGCCGCGCTCGTTCGCGGAGAAATTCGACATTCCCCGTGAGGTGATCAAGGAAGCGTTCTGGCGCAGCCCGCAGTCACGCAAGATCCTGTCCGGCTACTTCGGCGATATGCGGGCGCTGGCCGACGAGATCGGGCTGATGAACCCGGTCACCCGGCGGTTGTGGAAAGCGCTCGGCATCGACGGCGATTACGCGCGCTATCGCAGCGAGCCCGATCGCCGAATCCGGCACGCGGCCTGAGCCGAGGTCGTGGCCCGCTAGCCGCGGGTCACGACCACCGCGGCGGGTTCAGCCCGCGGTCGCACCCGACTCGGTGAAATCACGCAGAATCGAGGCCAGTTCGCGGTCGGGGTCGACGTGGATGCCGCTGGTCCTGGCCGCGCCGTCGAGCACGAACCAGGTGATGGTGGCCAGTTCGTCGACGACCTGGGCCCTGGTGCGATCCGGCGCCGGGTCGGCCACCCAGGCCGACAGCACGCCCTCGACCATCGTCACCACCGCGAACGGCACCGATTCGAAGGCGCCGGCGTCGGTGCCCATCAGCTGGGCGACAGAGGAGATCAGCTCGCTGCCGCGCGCCGCGATCCGCAGTTTCAGGCTGGCGACCGCGTCGACGGTGTCCTCGCCACCGAAGGGCGGGCCGGTCCGCGCGAACTCGGTCAGCCGCGGATGGTCCGACATCCAGTCCGCGACCGCGCGGATGGTGCGGGTGAGGATCTCGCGCACCGAACCGGTGGACATGTCGAGTTGTTCGTCGAGCTGGGCGGCGAAATCGTCGATCAAATAGGAGCGGAGGCGCCGGTCCAGTTCCTCGCGCCCGCTGAACTGCCGGTACACCACCGATTTGGCGACACCGGCGCGTTTGGCGATGCGGTGCACCGGGATATCCGCCCCGGGCGGACTCTCCTCGAGCAGCTCGACCGCGGCTCGCAGGATCGTCAGCTGGCGCTCGCTGTTGTGCCGCTCCCAGCGAGCCTCATAGCCACTGACCGCCCCCGGCATCCGCGGTTGTGGCGACACCACCGACATGCCAGGCAGTGTACCGAGTCCGGTACCGCCCCCGTGGCGATGCGCCCGAGGCCCGGGCGGCCGCCGCGCAACGACCGCCCGGACACCATTGCGCGGCTAGCTACCGAGCATGCTGCGCAGTACCGCGCCGAGCATGTCGGCGATCGACCCGGTGGAGCTCAGCTGTCCGTCGGAGGATCCGAGACCGTTGTCGTCCATGCTCCCGAGCGCACCCTCGCCCAGATTCGGCTTACGCGCGGTGAAACAAGCGGTCAGGTTCGGGAACTCGGCGCCGACCCCGACCGTGCCGGCTACCCCGACGCCGCCGCTGGTGACCTGCTGACCGGCCCGCAGGTCGTCCGGTACCGGATAGGTGATGTTCAAGGCGACCGGGTTGCCCGAGTTGACGAACCAGCCGGTGCTGGTGACCTTCCATCCGCCGGCGTTCGGCTCGGGCGTCACCGCTTCGGTTCGCTGGCCGCCGACCGCGTGATAGGCGGTGATGGTGGCCTCGACCGGCGCACCGAACCCCGTCGGCGGGAAGTCGGTGATGGTGTTGACGTAAGGGTTGCCGACGCCCGTGGTGCCGACGATCACCGTGTAGGTCACCGTGGTGCCGATGCCGACCGTTTCGCTACTGGCGATCTTGTCGTAGACATGCGTCACCCCGACCGTGCTCGCGTCTCGTTTGGTGGCGTGGCTGCGCACCGCACAGGTGTCGGCCGCCGCGGTTCCCGTGCCGACCGCAACTCCGAATCCCGCGCAGGCCAGCGACGCGGTAGCGATCACGGCACCCGTCCGAATACCAGGGAGCATTGTTCCTCCAGAATTCCCGGAAGATCTCCGGGATTACATGATCCTCATCAGGCGAATGCGATTCGCCCTCGGGCGGATATCCGCCTGGGAGACAGGGAAGCACGCCACTGGACCGTTGTCCAGGAGTTCTGGAAAATTGGTGTTTCACATCTGTGGCGGAGGGTCCGTGCTCAGGTCGCTGCTCGTCACGATGCCGTAACGAACACGTGGGTTCTCCCCGAACCGCCCTGGTGCGGCGGCTAGGAAGTACGGACCGCGGCGAGTCGGCGGTGCGGGCGGCGGGCGTCGTTGTCTCGTCGAATGCGCGGAGGAGGTTTGCGATATCCGCTGAGAGAAAAGCGATTTCACTCTCGCCGCCGTCTTTTGTTCGGTCGGCGTCCCACTGATCGGGATCAGGGGTTCATAAGCGGCAGTGGCCGTTGAGATACAGACTATGCTTTTCGCCTCTACCGGTGAGGCGATTTCGCATCGGCGAATCCTTTTCGGGCACAGGGTTTTTACTGACCGTGCCGGATACAGGGGTTTGCACTCGCGTCGCGCTTCGCGTCAGCATTGAATGCCCGCGGCGGCTGCGCCACCGTCGGAATTGACAGGATACTTTTCGCCGCAGTGCCCGCTCGTTCCCACTGTTCGCGGCCAGAGGCCCGGCGGTGAGCGCTGGCGAAGCCTGCCGACTGGGTCGAAAAGGGGTGTGGCCCGGAACCTTGATTCCGGGCCACTGTTGTAGCGGGGACAGGATTTGAACCTGCGACCTCTGGGTTATGAGCCCAGCGAGCTACCGAGCTGCTCCACCCCGCGTCGGTAATTACCAGCTTACACACCTGCGGCTCGAGAACGTAATCGACTGTGGTGCCGGGACATTTCGCGTGGTCAGCAGGCTGGGAGGGATGCTTCCGGGTGTCGAACAGAGCCGGGATGCCGGCACCTGGCCGGCTCGCCGAGCAGTTCTCTTCTCGACGGAGGAGTGGGGCGGCATCTTCAGCGCCCGGGGTCGGGGGTGTCCTTCTCCGCCGGACGGGCTGACGATCGCTGCGACCTCTCGTCAGCGGCCGACCGGGTTCCGCGGCACGCCGGGCCGCGGTCGATGCCGGATCGCAACAGAAGCTCGCGTGAATTGCGCGGGGGGCGACAGGGGGCCGGGCGGTGTGCCGCGGAATCATTTTCGGTGATGGGCGGGGGCGCTGCGAATAGTTCTGCATTACCTCACGGTGAGCGGCATTTGGCCAAATGTCCGAGCTGCTGGATGCTTGCCGGTGACCGTGCGGGGCGCTGGCGAGCGGGTGCGAGCGCGGAGAGTGGTCCGGCGCACGGGCCGATGGGGCACGACATAGTAAAAGGCCCGGCCCGGAGGTTGGTGCCTCCGGGCCGGGCCTGTAGTAGCGGGGACAGGATTTGAACCTGCGACCTCTGGGTTATGAGCCCAGCGAGCTACCGAGCTGCTCCACCCCGCGTCGGTGAACACAACATTACACACGGGTTCCCGGCGATCGCAAACCGGCAGGTCAGCGCCGTTTCCGTGGGTGACGGACGGCAACGACCCGCTCCCCGAAGACGGGAGAGCCGACGACTGGCGACCGAATGGCGACGGGATCGAGAAACCCGTCGACGGCCGGAGGCAGCCAGCGATCCCGTCGGCCGGCCGCCGCGGACGCGGATCCCCACGGCCGGTTGCCGGGCGGTAGCGAGCCGCGCGACCGGCTCCAGCGTGTGACCGGCGCTACGATTTCGGAGTGATCCCGAACACATAACGGTGTTATCACAATCGCCTTTGGGTAAGGGCGAATCCGGTTTCTCACCAGCGAATACGTTCTAATGCTACCGATTCACGTGGATTCACCGGCAATAAATTGGAAGTTATCAAGACGTGATCGAACGAGATTTGTTCGTTACCGTCGTTGCCACGGCCCGGATCAAACCGAGATGGGCTCGAACCCGAACCGAAGAACACCGGAGACCCTGTCCCGCGGTTCGGAGTACCCCGACATCACACCTGGGGACAGGGGCCGACGGAGAACATCCGCCGCGCTGGTGGGCACAGGGAGGGAAACCACATGACTAAGAACCGGAAGTTCAGCACCCGCGCCCTCGGCCTGACTGCCATTGCTGGGGCTCTCGTTGCCGTCCCGTTCGGTCTTTCCACCGCCACCGCTTCGGCCTACTCGGGCAACTGGGACGCTGTCGCGGCCTGCGAGAGCGGCGGCGACTGGTCCATCAACACCGGTAACGGCTACTACGGCGGCCTGCAGTTCTCGCAGAGCACCTGGGAGGCCAACGGTGGCACCGGCTACGCGCACAACGCGAGCCGCGAAGAGCAGATCCGCGTGGCCGAGAACGTGCTGGCCACCCAGGGCCCCGGCGCCTGGCCGGTGTGCGGCGCCTACCTCTGAGGCTCCTAGGCGAGCGGCCTGGCCGCTGAACGCCGACTCAGCAACGCAAACGAAACGGCGCTGTCATCCAGTGGATGACAGCGCCGTTTCCGCGTTTCGGATCAGCGTCCCGCGTCCTGGTAGGCCTTGACCGCGGCCTCCAGTTCGTCGAGCGCCTTACCGAAGTCCGCGAAGTTGCCCGTCCGCATCGCGGTGCGCACGGCCTCGATCTTGCGGTCCAGCTCGGCGGCCGCTGCGTCCTTGGCTCCCGAGGAACCGGCAGGAGGTGGCGGCGTCGAGCCCTCGGCCGGTGGCGGCGCGCCGTTCTCCGCCGGCGGCGGTGTGGAGCCCTCCACCGGGGGTGCCGTGCCCGGCTGCGGCCGGATCGCCGGATCGCCGCCCGGCGGCGTGGCCAGCGCGCCCGCACCTGGTAGCACCTGGTTCAGCGCCTCGGCCAGCGTCGAGGCGTAGCCGACCTTCACACTGCCCGCCTGATCGCGGTAGCTGACCAGCACGCGCAGTAGCTGCGGGAAGGTCGCGGTGTTGGGGCCGGTGTTGCGCTCGTTGTAGAACGGCTCGACATAGAGGATGCCGCCATCGGCGACCGGCAGGGTCAGCAGATTGCCGTATCTGATCTTGTTGGAGTTCGACAGCAGCGTCTTCTCCTGGGAGACCTGCGGCGCCGTCGTCATCGTGTTCTGCGTCTGCTGCGGACCCTGGGTCTGGGTGTCGGTCGGCAATTGCAGGATGCGGAACTTGCCGTAACCCTCCGGGTCGGAGCGCACCGAGATGTAGGCCGACAGGAACTGCCGGTTGTAGCCGACCATCGCGCTGGTCAGGTTGAACACCGGTTTGCCGGTCTCCGGGTCGCCGAGCAGCACGTAGTACGGCGGCTGACTGGCCGTCACCCCTTCGACAGTCGGGTCGGCGGGAACCGACCAGAACGCGTTGTTGGTGAAGAACTCGCGCGGATCGTCGACGTGGTACTTGGTCAGCATCTCGCGCTGCACCTTGAACAGATCCTCCGGGTAACGGAAGTGTTCACGCAGTTCGGGGCTGATTTCACTGGCCGGCTTCACCGCGTCCGGGAACACGCCACGCCAGGCCTTCAGCACCGGATCGGAGGAGTCCACCTCGTACAGGGTCACCGTGCCGTCGTAGGCGTCGACGGTCGCCTTGACCGAGTTGCGGATGTAGCTGACCTCCTTACGCGGCAGCAGGCGGCCGGTCTTGCGGTCGATGCTGTCCTCCACCGCGCCTTCCAGCGAGGAGATCTGCGCGTAGGGGTAGTTGTCCAGCGTGGTGTAGGCGTCCACGATCCAGACGATGCGCCCGTCCACGACCGAGGGGTAGGTGTTGCCGTCGGTGGTCAGCCATGGCGCCACCTTCTGTACCCGCTCGCGCGGATCGCGGTTGTAGAGGATCTTGGACTCGTCGCCGATGGCCGAGGAGAACAGGATGTTGCGCTCGGCGTACTTGGCGGCGAAGGCCAGCCGGTTGAACCAGTTGCCGATCGGCACGCCGCCGGAACCGTCGTAGGTGAAGCGGGCGTCGTCCTTGTCGTATTCGCGGGGCGCTTCACCCTCGGCGGCACCGACGATCGCGTAGTCCGGGTTGGACTGCGAGATCAGTTCGCCGTAGTAGATGCGCGGCTGCTCGACCTTGATGCGCTGATCTTCGGGCTTGGTGAACAGGTCGCTGACCATGAAGATCGGGTAGCCGGAGTCGCTGCTGCCGCCCGCCGCGTTCGGGTCTTCCGACTGCGGCCGGTTGACGCGGTTGGCCGGGGCGGCGACGAACCCGTTGCCGTGGGTGTAGACGGTGTGCTTGTTGATCCAGTCGGTCTGGTTTCCGCTCAACGACGACGGCGACAGCTCACGGGCACCGACGATGAAGTCCTGGACCTCGCCGTTGATGCGGTAGCGGTCGATGTCCAGCGACTCGGGGAAGCCGTAGAAGTTCTTCAGCTGACGCAGCTGGGTGAACGTCGGCGACAGGATGTTCGGGTCGAGCAGCCGGGCGTTGGCGATGGTGGCGTGATCGACCGGGACACTGGCGGGGTTCTTGCTGCTCTCGCCGGAGTAGGCGACGTAATCGATCTTGTCGTCGGTGATTCCGTACGCCTTGCGGGTAGCGGCGATATTGCGCTCGATGTACTCGCTTTCCTTCTCCGCGGCGTTCGGGCGCACCGAGAACTGCTCGACCATGAGCGGCCAGACCGCCCCGACCAGCACCGAGGACAGCACCAGCAGCGCCGCCGCCATCGCGGGTACCCGCAGATCGCGCAGCACGATGCCGGCGAAGAAGGCGATGGCGCAGATGATCGCGATCGACATCAGGATCAGTTTGGCCGGCAACACCGAGTTGATATCGGTGAACGAGGCACCGTTGAAGGTGGGTTCCTTACGGCTGCTCATCAGCAGTTCGTACCGGTCGAACCAGTAGGCGATGGCCTTGAGCAGCACGAAGGTTCCGGCTATCACCGCGAGCTGGATCCGCGCGGCATTGGTGAGGGTGCCTTCGCGCCCGGACAGGCGCAGCCCGCCGAAGACGTAGTGGGTGACCAGGTTCGCGAAGAACGCGATGACGATCGCGACGAACAGCCAGTTCAAGATCATCCGGTAGAACGGCAGATCGAAGGCGTAGAAGCCGACGTCGAGGTTGAACTCCGGGTCGGTCTCACCGAAGGAGCCGCCGTGCAGGAACAGTTGCACGGTGACCCAATTCGATTGCGCCACCAGGCCCGACAGCACACCGAGCAGCACCGGGATACCGATGCCGAACAGCCGAAGCCTGCTCATCACGGTGGTGCGGTAGCGCGCGATCGGATCGTTGGGCCCGGCCGTGGGGACGAACACCGGCCGGGAGCGGTAGGCCAGCATCAGCGCCGCCCACACCACCAGCCCGACCAGCAGCCCCACCACGGCGAAGATCGCGATCCTGGTCCACAGCACCGTGACGTAGACGCCACGGAATCCGACCTCGCCGAACCACAACCAGTTCGTATAGGTGTCGACCAGGCGCGGTCCCACCAGCAGTAGCGCCGCCAGCACGACGGCCGCCACCAGCAGCACACGGCTGCGGCGGGACAACGAAGGTAAGCCCGAGGGGGGCCGCATGCCCACGATGCCACTCTCCAGGGTCCGGCGGCGCCAACGCCTGCACGCCGCAGTCCGATGTTCGATTGGTCCATTTCGGACCGTTGGCGCCCACTCTACGGAAATCGGACACCGGACAGTCGGCAGGGCACAAACGCGATCGTCGAGCCGGCGCACCGACACAACCGGAGGACTCGACCCAGCACACCCCGAGTTCCCGGGAAAGCCAGGTCAACCCGAGCTCCTGGCTCGCTCCAACCGCCGGCCTCATCCCCCGGTCGGACACAAGGACCGGTCACCCACACACGCCAACCCGACACAACGGCGGTCCACCCTCATTTTTCGAGCGAGGCGAGACCGAGCCGCCGAGTTCGCGGGCCGAGACACCAGAGGGCCGCGAACCCGCGGCGCCGCAGGCGACGCGAATCAAACACAGCCCCGCGAACACGCGACGCCGGAGGCGGCGCACAATAAGCACAGTGAGCGCTGATCTGCATGCTGAAATGGTCTTGGCCCGATCGGTCCGGGAGGTGGCCGAGTTCGTCGATGCCGAAGGGTGGGGGCGGCCGCCGCAGATGTTCGCGCTGGTGCCGACGGCCGATCTGGTGGCGGCCGAGCCGGGCCTGGCCGATCAGGTCGACGCCGGCGATGAGTTGACTCCGATTGCGCAGGAACCGTTTCCCGAGGATGTGACCGGTGGTTCGATCGCGCTGGAAGAGGTCCTGGCCACCACGAGTTGGCCGCCCGCGGTCGCCGGTTGTGTGCTGGTGCAGGAGATCGTGGTGTTGCCGCCTACCGCGGAGAGCACCCTCGACGATGCGTTGACGCCGCTGCTCGCCGACGACGACGCGGCCGATGCCGCCGGGCGCGCGGCGGCGCACTCCCACCCGGAACGCCGTGAGGCCCGGTTGTTCGCCGCGGCGCTGCGCGAAGGCAGCACGCTGTGCCTGCTCCAGGTGCGGCCCGATGACGATGCCGACGAGTTCGCCGATCTCGAGCTGCGCACGTACCCGAATCTGGCCTCGAACGTGGTCGAGGCGTTGCAGCACACCCTGGACTGATCCTCGTCAGCGCGGCCCGGCGACGTCATCGCGCTCGCCGGTCGCGGTGGGTCGCTCCGATACTGGGGGCAGCCGCGGTGCTGTCCCTACCCGCAGGTGATCGTTTCGCGACCGGCGCTGAGATCCTCGAGCGACTGCACCGCACCGGCGAGGGTGTCGACCTTGACCAGACGCAGCCCGTCCGGGGTGCGCTGCCTGGCCTCGTTGCAGTTGGCGGCGGGAACCAGAAATGTCTCGGCGCCGGCCTCGCGCGCGGCGATCATCTTGTACTGGATGCCGCCGATCGGGCCGACCTTGCCTTCCTGGTCGATCGATCCGGTGCCCGCGACGAAGGTGCCGCCGTCGAGTTCGCCGGGGGTGAGCTTGTCGATCAGGGCCAGGCTGAACATCAGGCCCGCCGAGGGTCCGCCGATGTCGGCGAGGTTGAAGGTGACCTCCATGGGCGGGCGAGCGCCTTCGCCGGGGGTGACGCCGAGGTAGCCCTTGTTCGGATCGTCCTCGCGGGCGCCGAGGGTCACCTCGACGGTCTGTTCGGCATCGTCGCGCCGGATCACCATGGTGATCGTGCTGCCCGGCGGCAGTTTCCCGATCGCGTCCACGACGTCCTTCGGCTCGTTCATCGGCGCGCCGTTGATGCTGACGATCTGATCGCCTTCCTCCAGCACCGCCTTGGCCGGGCCGTTGTCGGCGACGGTGCGCGCGAGCACCACGGTGGGCAGGCCGAGGAAGTTCATCGCCGCCACTTCGGCATTGCTCTCGGAATCCTTGAAGTCCTGCTGATTGGACTTGTCGATCTCCTCCCGCGACACCCCGGGCGGATAGACCTCCGAGCGCGGCACCAGCCCGTGTTCACCGCTGACCCAGAAGCCGATCGCCTCGAAGATGTTGAGTCCGTCCCGCACCGAGACGGTGGTCATATTGAGGTTTCCGGTGGTCGGATCCACCTCGACACCGGTGACGTCGACGACCTGTTTGCCGTCCACCTGCCCCAGCGTGTTGAACGTGGGCCCCGGGCCGAGAGCGACGAAGGGCACGTTGAACCAGCTCCCCGCGACGCCCAGCACGAGCACCGGGATCAGCGCGACGAGCAGAGTGATGATCCGACGATTCACGCGGCCAACAGTAGCGAGCGCCGCCGTCGCTGGGCTGCACCGGCGGAGGTTTGGCGGTTCGCGAGTACCGGGATGGGGCCCGCCGTGAGCGGGTTCACGACCGGCGCGATTTCGCGGCGCGCGAACATCGTCGCCGGTCCACGCCGCGTAACGTAATGGGTATGAGTGACCATCCGTTCGGATTCTCGAACCGCGACGACGACGATGACCGCAAACGCGGCGACGAGCCGAGCGGTTCCGGCGCGGGCGACCCGTTCGGCTTCGGCATGGCCGGTTCCGGGGCCGGCGGATTCGATCCCGCGCAGCTGGGGCAGATGCTGACCTCGCTCGGCCAGATGCTCAGCGGTATGGGTCAGGGCATCGCCACCCCGGGTGCGCAGAGCGGTCCGGTCAACTACGAGGTCGCCAAGCGGCTGGCCCGTCAGCAGCTCGGCGCGAGCGTGGCGCCGGTGTCCGCGGGCACCGTCAGTGCCGTGGCCGATGCCGCGCATCTGGCCGAGGTGTGGCTCGACGGCGCGACGACGCTGCCCGCGGGCGCGACGAAGACCGCCGCGTGGACGGCCAACGATTGGATCGAGGAAACGCTGCCCACCTGGCAGCGGTTGTGCGATCCGGTAGCCCAGCAGATCTCCGGCATGTGGACGGCGAACCTGCCCGAGGAGGCCAAGCAGTTCGCGGCCCCGATGATGGGCATGCTCGGCCAGATGGGCGGGCTTGCCTTCGGTTCGCAGCTCGGTCAGGCGCTCGGCCAGCTGGCCAAGGAGGTGCTGACCTCCACCGATATCGGTCTGCCGCTGGGGCCCGCGGGCACCGCCGCGCTGCTGCCCGCCGCCATCTCCGAGTTCAGCGCCGGGCTGGAGCAGCCCGAAAGCGAGATCATGGTGTTCCTCGCCGCCCGTGAGGCGGCGCATCAGCGGCTGTTCGGCCATGTGCCGTGGCTGCGTCAGCAGGTGCTCGGCGCGGTCGAGGACTATGCGCGCGGCATCAAGATGGATTTCTCCGCGTTGGAGGAGGCGGCCCAGAACATCGACCCGATGTCGCTGACCGATCCGAGCAAGCTCGAAGAGATCCTGTCGCAGGGCACGTTCGAACCGCAGACCACGCCGGAACAGAAGCAGGCGCTGGAACGGCTGGAGACGCTGCTCGCCCTGATCGAGGGCTGGGTGCAGGTGGTGGTGGCCGAGGCGGTCGGTGAACGCCTGCCCGGTGCGGGCGCGCTGGCCGAGACGCTGCGCAGGCGCCGGGCCACCGGCGGGCCGGCCGAGCAGACCTTCGCCACGCTGGTCGGGCTGGAGCTGCGCCCGCGCAAGCTGCGCGAGGCGGCGGCGCTGTGGCAGCGGTTGACCACCGACGCGGGCATGGAGGCGCGCGACGGTGTCTGGGCACATCCTGATCTGTTGCCCGACGCCAGTGACCTCGACTCCCCCGCCGGATTCATCGATGCGGTGATCGGCGGCGGCGCGAATGCCTTCGACGATCCGCTGGCGCAACTGGCCGAGACCGAGGCCCGCGAGCGCGACGAGCGCAAGAAGTCGGGCGAAGCGGGTGGCGAGCCGGGCGAGACCGGCGGCGATACCGCTTCCTGATCACAGCGGCACGGGCGTCGACCGGTGTCCTGGCACCGCCGCGGCACAACGACCCGATCCACGGTCACGGCTGCGACCCACCCGGATCGAGCCCGTGCCTGCCTGTGGATAACTCCCGGTTCAGCGCCCGATCGGCACCGGCCGAGTCCGCATACTGCAGGCCATGACATCCCTGTGCCTGCGCGGGCCGATGCTGCACCCGCGCCTGCTGATCCTGACTCGGCCGTCCGGTGTGATCCAGCTCGGCTGGGATCCCGAGTCCGCGCGGCAGCTGGCGATTCCCGGCGTCGACAACGGCACGCTGCGGCAATTCCTTGATCTGCTCGACGGTCTACGCACCCGCCCGCAGATCATCTGGCGAGCCACCGAACTCGGTCTCACCGCCGCACGCGCGAGTGAGCTGCTGGCCACCCTGGACGATGCCGGGCTGCTGCTCTATCCCGACACTCCGGCCGGGCAGGTGCGCCGGGTCCGGGTGCACGGCCTCGGGCCACTCTCCGATGCGCTGACCGCTGGTCTGCGCCGGTTGGGCCTGCGCCCGCAACGTTCCCGCGGCGCCAGGCTCGATCCGCGGCCGCGGCCGGACCTGGTCCTGTTGACCGACACGCTGAAGCCGGACCCGCGCCTGACCGACCAGTTGCTGCGCGAGCGGATTCCGCACCTGCCGGTGCACCTGCGCGACGGTGTCGGCGTGGTGGGGCCGCTGGTGCTGCCCGGCGAGACCGGCTGCCTGCGGTGCGCCGATCTACTGCGCGCCGACTACGACCCGGAATGGCCACGCGTGGCCGCGCAACTGCTCGGCCGGGTCGGCCACGGCTCGCCGCCCGAGATCGAGGCCACCGCCGCGCTGGCCTTGCGTGAGCTGGAGTCGATCATCGCCTGTTCGGTCCGCAGACGCCCGGCCGTTCTGCATGCCCAGTTGGAGCTGGACTCTGGGTCCTACCGGCTGCGGATCCGGCATCGGGTGCCGCACGAGCGTTGTGTGTGCCGCCGTATTCGCGCCGATCACAGCGCCCAGGTGTGACGGGTACCACTCCAGAACGCCGATTCTCAGCGGATTTCGATGGCACAGCGGCCGCCCGGTCCGCCATGATGGGTACGTGTCCGAGATCGTGCGCCGCAGCTCCTCCCGCAACGCGAAGTTAGCCAAGATTCCCCTCGGGATCGCCGGGCGAGCCGCTGTCGGTTTCGGTAAGAAGCTGGCCGGGGGTGACAAGGGCGAGATCAACGCCCAGCTGAACCAGAAGGCCGCCGAGCAGCTGTTCACCGTCCTCGGTGAGCTCAAGGGCGGTGCGATGAAATTCGGCCAGGCGCTCAGCGTGATGGAGGCCGCGGTCCCCGAGGAGTTCGGCGAGCACTACCGCGAGGCACTGACCAAGCTGCAGGCGGCCGCCCCGCCGATGCCCATCGAGACCGTGTACCGGGTGCTCGATCAACAGCTCGGTACCCAGTGGCGCACCAGGTTCCGCTCCTTCGATGACGTCCCCGCCGCCTCGGCCAGCATCGGCCAGGTGCATCGCGCGGTGTGGTCGGATGGGCGCACGGTGGCCGTGAAGGTGCAGTACCCCGGCGCCGACGAGGCCTTGCGCGCGGATCTCAAGACTCTGTCACGGATGACCGGCCTGATCTCCTCGGTCATCCCCGGCGCCGATGTGAAGCCGATCCTCGCCGAGATCACCGAACGCACCGAGGAAGAACTCGACTACCGCAACGAGGCGAACAATCAGCGCGCCTTCGCCAAGGCCTACGACGGGCATCCGGAGTTCGTCGTGCCGAAGGTGGTGGCCAGCGCGCCGAAGGTGATCGTCACCGAATGGCTCGATGGCACACCGGTTTCCGCGATCATCGCGGCCGGCAACGCCGATCCCGAGGGCACCCGGGAACTGCGCAACCGGGTTGCCACACTGATGGGCCGATTCCATTTCTCCGCACCGGAACTGGCGGGCCTGCTGCACGCCGATCCACATCCGGGCAACTTCATGATGACCCAGGAAGGCAAGCTGGCCGTCATCGATTTCGGTGCCTGCGCCCCACTGCCCAATGGTTTCCCCGAGCTGCTCGGCCGGATCCTGGCGCTGGCGGTCGACGAGGAGTTCGAGGAGCTCACCGCCCTGCTGCACGAGAACGGCTGGGTGATTCCTGGGCGGGTGATCACCCATCAGGAGATCGCGGACTACCTGCGCCCGTTCACCGATCCGATCAAGTCCGATTCGTTCCACTTCACCCGCAAGTGGATGCAGCGGGTGGCCGGGCGCGCCTCGGATTTCAACAGTCCGGAGATGAAGACCGCGCGTGCCCTGATGCTGCCCGCCGAACACGTCATGATCTTCCGGGTGCTGGCGGGCTCGATCGGCATCGCCGCACAGCTCGACGCCGAGGTCCCGTTCATGCAGCTGGCCGCGACCTGGATGCCCGGATTCCGCGAGCAGCGCAACAGCGCCTAGTCCAGGACGGCGCGCACTCCGGCCGATCGCCGAGGTGCGCGCCCGGGTGCCGGTCAGCCCGCCGGTGGCAGCTGGGGCGTTTCGTGGACGGTCACCACGACGGCGGTGTCGCCGTAGGGTGCGGAACCCATCGTGACGCCGTGATACAGCCGGGCCAGTCCCGCGCGCATCCCGTACTTGGCGCGCAGCCCCGTGCAGATCTTGTCGAACAGCGGTCCCGCGCCGACGAATTCGGCGACGCCCTGATGCTGGCGCGAGCCGACGGCGGGCTTGCCGCGCCAATCGCCTGCCTGCACGATGACTCGCCGGTCCCGGGCGAGATGCTGGGTCTCCAGCGAGTAGGACGAGGTGCGGAAGGCCAGCCTGCCGCGGTCGATCGGCACCACGAGATGGGTGCTGGTGGTCCAGCGACCCGACGGATCGGCCCGTGTCACCAGGACGGTGCGCGCATCCCACCACAGCATGCCCGGATGCCATTCGCTCGGCCAGTCGGCCGGGATCGGCACGTTCTGCCCGGCATATCGGTTCGGCGGGACATTCGGGTGAACGGGCGCTGCGGCGCGTCCGTGGGGCGCGATGGTGGCAACGGGGTGGCCGAGAGCGTGATTCATGCGTCGAAACCTCCGAGAACAAGGTTGAAGTTCTCCGCGGCGCAGCGCGGAAAACCTGAAACTCAAGGCATAGATTTCATATAGCAATGAACTGAGATGTTTGCAAGGCGCGATCGCGCCGCGGACACGAAATCCCTACTCCCCCAATAAAAGGCAACCGCCCAGCCGGATCGGCTGGGCGGTTGGTCGTTCGGCGGTCCGCGGCCCGACCGGCGTGCCACCGGTACTCGGGCCGCGGACCCGGCGCGCCGTCGGCGCGGCCATCAGACGCATGTCGCGACCTTGCGGGGACGGCCACGGGGCCGCTTGCGAGCGATCACGACACCCTGGTCGAAGATCTCTCCGCCCCACACGCCCCACGGCTCACGGCGATCGATGGCAGCGCTCAGGCAGCCCTTGCGGATGGGGCAGGACGCGCACAGCGCCTTGGCCTGCTCCAACTGGACCGGGCTCTCGGCGAACCACAGGTCAGGGTCCCCTGCCCGGCACGGCAGGGTGGTGGTGACCTCCTGGTCACGGGGAGCGGTTGCCACGGTTCGGCATGTCACGTCAGCAGTGGCCGTCGGCCAGCTCTCTGCGGTGAACACGTCGTTCTCCTTCAGCTCGTTTGCAGCGGTTCGGTGTCGTTCATTCCGCGAAACCGGTGCTGCCGGCTGAAGGGCCGGAAAAATCTGGCCACGGTTTCGCTTCTTGCGATCCGTGGCCAGGAGGCGGGGAGTGTTCCCTACCTAGGTCGACATCTGAGTCGAGTCCTGATCACGGACGCTGGGTGTGCGTTGCGGAGGCGTGCTGCCTGCACCGGCTCATTGCCGGCTTCGGCGACAAAAGCCCCGGCGACTGCGAAGGCAGCTGCCGGATGCCAGCCCGCGCTGGGCTTGTCCTGCGGATCGATGAGAATCGGGGTGGGCGCGTAATCCAGGTGCGTACCGAAACCACCGACGCCGGACAGACCGATCCCCTGCATGGCGAGGATCCCCCGGGAGGCAGAAACAGCCGACGTGGTCGCGCCGGTGCCCATCACATCGAAAGCGGTGATGTTGTCCATTTCGTCTGCCTCCCTCCTGTACTCGTAATCTGTCTGAACTGTGCGCGCCGGGATGGCCTCCCGTTGCGTGTCTCCCACCGTATGCGATCTCGGGAGAACCGACAACCTATTTTCTACCTGCGGTTTTGTGATTCTTTCCGGTGCGCGAGCGCACCAGCGCGATGACGTCGGCGCCGTACTGTTCGATCTTGCGGGCGCCGATTCCCGAAATCGCGGCCAGAGCAGCGTCATCGGCGGGTAGTTGTTCGGCGATCGCGGTGAGCGTGGTGTCGGTGAACACGCTGAACTCGCGCAGCCGCTGGGCCTGGGCCTTCTCGGCACGCCATTCCCGCAGCGCGGCAAGCAGTTCGGCGTCGAGTTCGGCGGGACATCTGCGGCAGCGGCCGAGCATCGTCGCATAGGTGCCGAGCAGTGGCTTGGCGCAGATGCGGCACAGCGGACGGGTGCCGTCGCCGGCGCGTTCGATGGTCGGCGCGGCGATCCGCGACGCCGGGGAATCGTCGGGGACCAGGCCGTTCAGGAAACGGGAACGGCGCCGGGTGCGGCGGCCGCCCTCGTTGCGGGCCAGTGCCCACGACAAGCGCAGATGTTCGCGTGCCCTGGTGACGCCGACGTAGAGCAGGCGGCGTTCCTCTTCGAGCGCGGCCTGATCGGCGACCGAGCCGTCGTCGGCGAGGACGTGCGCGATCGGCAGGGTGCCGTCGGACAGCCCGACCAGGAAGGTGGCATCCCATTCCAGGCCCTTGGCCGCGTGCAACGACGCCAGGGTGACGCCCTGGACGGTCGGCGGATGCCTGGCCTCGGCGCGCGCGGCCAGCTCGCGCAGCAGGCCCGGCAGATCGAGCTGCTCGTCGTGCGTGACGAGTTCCTCGGTGAGCTGCACCAGCGCCATCAGCGACGACCACTTCTCCCTGGCCTGCGCGCCCGCGGGTTCGGTGGCGGTGAGCCCGAGCGGGGCGAGCACCGCGCGCACCAGGGTGACCAGCGCGGCACCGGTGCGGGCCTGATCGGGCAGATCGTCGCGGGCCGCGGCCTGGCGCAGCGCCTGCACGGCCTGGCGGACCTCGGCGCGGGTGAAGAAGCCCTCACCACCGCGCACCTGGTAGGGGATGCCGCGCTCGGTGAGCGCCTGCTCATAGGTTTCCGATTGCGCGTTGATCCGGTAGAGCACCGCGATCTCCGAGGCGGGCGTGCCCGCCGCGATCAGCTCCGCGATATCCCGGGCCACGCCTGCCGCCTCGGCCGGCACGTCGTCGTATTCGGTGAAGGTGGGCTCCGGCCCGTCGGGGCGCTGGCCGATCAGCTGTAGCCGGGTGCCTGCGATGCGGCCGCGCGCCATCCCGATGACCCGGTTCGCCAGCGACACCACCTGGGGTGTGGAGCGGTAGTCGCGTTCGAGCCGGATGACGGTGGCATCCGGGAAGCGCCGCGAGAAATCCAGCAGATGGGCGGGGCTGGCACCGGTGAAGGAGTAGATCGTCTGGTTGGCGTCGCCGACGACGGTCAGATCGTCGCGATCGCCCAGCCAGGCGTCGAGCACCCGCTGCTGCAGGGGGGTGACGTCCTGGTATTCGTCGACGACGAAACAGCGGTAGCGGCCGCGGAACTCATCGGCCACGGCCGGATAGTCCTCGAGCGCGGCGGCGGTGTGCAGCAGCAGATCGTCGAAATCGAGCAGCAGGCCGTCCGGTGAGGTCTTGAGCGCTTCGTAGCCGGTGTAGACCTGCGCGATCCGTTGCGCATCGAACGGGAGATCGCGGTGATGACGAGCAGCCGCGGCCGGATAATCCTCGGGCGCGATGAGCGAGGACTTGGCCCATTCGATCTCGCTGAGCAGATCGCGCACGCTCTCGGTGCCCGACGGCAGACCCACCCGGTGCGCGGCCTGGGCGACCACCGGGAACTTGCTGTCGAGCAGTCGCCACGGCACCTCGCCGACGACCTGGGGCCAGAAATAGCGCAGCTGACGCAGCGCCGCCGCGTGGAAGGTGCGCGCCTGCACCTGGTTCGCCTCGCCGCCGAGGCCGAGTGCGCGCAGGCGTGCGCGCAGCTCCCCGGCGGCTCGTGCGGTGAAGGTGACCGCGAGCACCTGGTCGGCCTTGACCTGCCCGGCCGCGACCAGATGCGCGATCCGGTAGGTGATGGTCCTGGTCTTGCCGGTTCCCGCGCCGGCGAGCACGCACACCGGCCCGCGCGGCGCCCGCACGGCGGCGGCCTGCTCGGGGTCGAGGGCGGAGAGGTCGAGTGCGGGCACGCGCTCCATCATGACAGTGCGCACCGACAACCGGGCGGCTGCCGGCTCACCGCCGTGGCAGGCGAACGCGGACAGCTGTGATGGGCACGGCAGCGGCGGCCCGGAACAGGAACGGCCGGCCCGGCGTTGCACCGACCGTGACCGAGCAGACTCCTGACCTGACGATGTACTCGACCACCTGGTGCGGCTACTGCCGCAGGCTGAAGAAGCAGCTGGACGAGGCGGGCATCACCTATGTCGAGATCGATATCGAGCAGGACCCCGCGTCCGCCGAGTTCGTCGGCAGCGTCAACGGCGGCAACCATGTGGTCCCGACGGTGAAGTACTCCGACGGTTCGACCGCGACCAATCCATCGTTGGCCCAGGTCAAGCAGGCGCTGGCCACCATTTCCTGACCGCAGCTCGCACCCTGGGCAGCGCGCTCAGTCGAGCGCGGCCCAGGATTCCACAATGGTGCGGGCGATCGAGATCGAACCGGGCAGCAGCAATCGGGCGTTGTCCGCGCGGTTCGACCAGTCGCCCGCCGCCAGCGCTTCGCGCACTTCGGCGCGGGTGAACCAGTGCGCGTCGGCGATCTCGCCGTCGGAGAACACCAGCGGCTGCGCCGGATCGGCGACGGCGCTGAAACCGAGCATCAGTGAGCGCGGGAACGGCCACGGCTGACTGCCGAGATAGTGGATCTCGCTGACGTCGAGCCCCACTTCTTCACGCATTTCGCGTTCGACGCAGCGCTCCAGCGATTCGCCCGCCTCCACGAACCCGGCCAGCAGCGAGAACAGGGTCTCCGGCCAGCTGTGCTGACGGGCCAGCAGCACCCGATCGCCGCCGTCGTGGATCAGGCAGATCACCGCGGGGTCGATGCGCGGGAACTCTTCGAGCCCCGCTTCGGTGGTGCGTGACCAGCCGCCTTTGACGGCGACGGTCGCGGTGCCGTCGGCCGCGTGAAAACCGGCCTTGTCGTGCCAGTTCAGCAGCGCGAGCGCGGTGGACAGCAGGCCAGCGGTGACATCGTCGACGGTGGCGGCCATGGCGCGCAGATCCAGCAGCGAGCCGGAGAGTTCGGGATCGCGGACCGCCCACAGGTGCACACCGTCGGCGACGCCGAGGAACACCGCGGCCGGATCCGGTTCGGCGGCGAGCTCGACCGCCTGATCGAAGACCAGGGCGCCGTCGTCGAAACGCACCTGGCCGCGCCGGTTGATCCGCAGCAGTTTCGCGGTGGACCAGCCCTCCTTCAACGCCTGCGGGTCGGCGCGCACCTCCTCGGCCCGGTCGACGACGGAACGGGAAAGCAGCGGAACGCTGTTGAGCTGGAATGCCACAACGCCGAGCTTAGTGGAGGCCCGGCGGGGCGGATCAGCGCCCGGCGCGGCGCAGATACAGCAGCTTGTCGCCGTGGTCGAGGGCGTCGACCTCCGGTTCGCCGACGCGGATCAACTCGCCCGCCCGCACCACGCCGAGCACGATGTCGCTGAGGTGGCGCGGCGATCCGCCGACCTCACCGGGCTCGACCTCGCGTTCGGCCACCGCGAAGCCCTGCTCCGGGGTCAGCAGATCCTCGATCATCTCCACCACCGTCGGTTTCGTGGTCGCGATGCCGAGCAGCCTGCCCGCGGTCTCCGAGGACACCACCACCGAATCGGCACCGGACTGACGCAGCAGATGGGTGTTCTCGGCCTCGCGGATGGAGGCCACGATCTTGGCGCTCTTGGTGAGTTCGCGGGCGGTCAGCGTGACCAGCACCGCGGTGTCGTCACGGTTGGTGGCGACCACGATCGAGGAGGCGTTCTGCACACCGGCCAGCCGCAGCACATCCGACTGGGACGCCGAACCGTGCACGGTGACCAGACCGGCGTTGGCGGCGGCCTCCAACGCGACGGAGTCGGTGTCGACAACGACGATCTCACTCGGCGACGCCCCGTCGCCGAGCATGGCGTCGATCGCGGTGCGGCCCTTGGTGCCGTAGCCGATGACGACGGTGTGATTGCGCACGCTGTGCCTCCAACGCTGAATCTTGAATGCCTGGCGGGACCGTTCCGTCAGCACGCTGAGCGTGGTGCCGACGAGCACGATGAGGAACAGCACGCGCAGCGGGGTGATGACGATGATGTTGACCAGCCTGGCCAGCGGGGTGACCGGCGAGATGTCGCCGTACCCGGTGGTCGACAGCGACACCGTCGCGTAGTACAGCGCGTCCAGGAACGACAGCGGATTCTCGGAGGCGTCCCGGTAGCCGTCGCGGCCGATGTAGACCACCAGCGCGGCGCCGAACAGCAGCCCGATCGCGAACAGCACCCGGCGGGTCAGTGAGATCCACGGGCTGGCTTGCGCTTCGGGAATGCGCAGCACTCCCACGAGTGCGAAGTCCGGCCGGTCGGTCAGCCGCCCCAATCCGCTGCGCGCGCGGTCACCCAGGTCATCGAGCAACGCACTCACCCGTCCCTGTGTCCCCGGCGCCGATCCCGGTCGATGTCACCGGTTCCGGCATTGTTTCTCCCTCCGGCACAGCACGGGAGCCTACCCCGTCACCGCGCCGGTCGAGCGCCTCGACGCGACGAGGTGGGCCTGCCGCCGCGGTGGATACCCGCTTAGAGTGAGCGGCATGGCAGTTTCCGAGTCCACCGCACCCGATACCAGCCGCAAGCCGGCGCTGCTCATGGCAGCGGCGCTGTTCGGAATGGGTGTGCTGCATTTCGTGGTCCCCAAGCCGTTCGATTCGATCGTGCCGCCCAAGCTGCCGGGCCGGGCGCGCGGCTACACCTACGCCTCGGGGGTGGCCGAGATCGGCGTGGCGACAGCGCTCGCGGTGCCGCGCACCCGGCGCCTGGGCGGTCGGCTGGCCGCCGCGCTGTTCGTCGCGGTGTTCCCGGCGAACATCCAGTTCGCGGTGGATTCGATGAGCAGCTCGAAGGCGAGTTGGCCGATCAAGCTGATCTCGGTGCTGCGGCTGCCGTTGCAGATTCCGATGATCACCACCGCCCTGTCGGTCAGCCGGCGGGCGCCGCGGATCTGATCAGCTCGGTCAACTCGCTCGCGCCCGGCAGATCGACCGGCGCGACGGTACGGCCGCTGCGCACATAGTGGAACGCGGCGCCGATCCGGCCGAGCAACTCGTCGGGATCGGCGCCGGTGCGCGCCGCCGTCAGCCGCGCCCAGGCCAGACGGTAGACGGCGAGCTGCACCGCGACCGCTTGTTCGTCGGCTGCATTCGGTTCGGCGCCGGTCTTCCAGTCCACGACGGTCCAGCGGCCGTCCGGTTCGGCGAAGACCGCGTCCATCCGGCCGCGGATCACGGTGCCCGCGATGGTGGTTTCGAACGGCACCTCCACCTCGATGGGGCTACGGTGCGCCCAGCGCGAGGACAGGAAGGCCTCCTGCATGCGGGCGAGTTCGGCGTCGGCGCTATCGGCGGTGTCGGCCGCGCCGGGGAGTTCGTCCAGGCCGAGCAGACCATCGGCGGCGAACCAGCGTTGCACCCAGGCATGGAAGGCGGTGCCGCGCCTGGCCAGCGGATTCGGCGGATACGGCAGCGGACGGCGCAGCCGGGCGGCCAGTCGCGCCGGATCGGCGCGCAGCTCCACCAGCGCCGTCGCGGGCAGGCTGCTCGGCAGTTCCACTTCTTCGGCGACGCCGGTGGCGCTGCGATGTTCGGCCAGCAGGGCTTCCACATCGGCGGCCCAGCCATCGGGGTCGTCGTCGTCCTCGGGTGTCACCGGGTCGGCCGCCAGTTCCGCCATCGCGGCGCGCACCAGCTGCGCACCCTGTTCGATCGGGGCGCGGCGGCGGCCCAGCGGATCGCGTGGCCATGGCGCAGTGGGCGGGTTGTCGGTGAACGGGTTGACGGCGTCGGGTTCGGGCGGATCGTCCCAGCGGGCCAGTTCCGCGGCGCCGTGGGCCGGACTGTCCGGATCTTCGACGGCTTGTTTCAGTTCGAGCAGGAAGTCCGACGGCCCCTTGACCGACGGGCTCGAATCCGACCAGTAGTGACCCGAAACCAGCAGCATGCGTTCGGTTCTGGTGAGCGCGACATAGAACAGCCTGCGGTCCTCGTCGAGGCGGCGGCGGTCGAGTGCGGCCTTGTGTTCCTTGATGGCACGGTCCAGATCGGCCCGGTCGTAGAGGTCGGTCAGGTCGAGGACCGGCACACCGTCGGCGCCGTCGTCGGCGCGGGCGCGGTCACCGCGCAGCGCGGTGGGCAGTTCGGCGAGGGCGCCGAGCCAGCTGCCGGAGGCCTTGCCGGACGGGAACACATCGCGCACCACATGCGGTACGGCGACGATCTCCCATTCCAGCCCCTTCGCCGCGTGCACGGTGAGCACCTGCACGCGATCCTTGGCGACCTCCACCTCACCCGGTTCCAAGCCGTTCTCCACCGATTCGGCGGCGGTGAGGAAGGCGAGCAGACCGCTCAGCGAGGCTCCGCTGTCCCCGGCGTAACCCGCGACCACTTCGGCGAAGGCGTCCAGATGTTCCCGGCCCGCGCCCGCACCGGACATGGCGCGGCGGGCCTGGGTCTCGACGCCGACTCCGATGGTGCGTTCCACATCGGCGACCAGCTCGGTCAACGGCTGCCCGCTGCGTTCACGCAGAGCGGCCAGTTCGCGTCCCAAGGCGACGATGCGGCGGTAGCCATCGGGCGAATACTGTTCGGCCGGGCCGGGGTCGGCGATGGCGTCGGCGAGCCCCGCCTGCTCCGCCGGTTCCGGGGCGACCTCGCGCAGCGCGACGGCCAGGGCCGCGCCGTCGGTGATATCGCCGGTGGCCGCGGTGCCGCGTCCGATCGACAACTCCCTGGCCCGCCCGGCCAGCGCCGACAGATCCGAGACCCCGATGCGCCAGCGCGCACCGGTCAGGATGCGCACGGCCGCGCTGCCCGCGCCGGGTTCGGCGATCAACCGCAGGGTGGCGACGACGTCGGCGACCTCCGGGGTGGCCAGCAGGCCGCCGAGGCCGACGATCTCCACCGGCAAGCCCTGCTCACGCAGGGCTTCGGCGATCGGCGCGGCGTCGGCGTTGCGGCGCACCAGCACCGCTGACGTCGGCGGCTGCTCGCCCGCGTCGTGGCGGGCCTGCCAGTCGGCCGCGATCCGGGTGGCGAACCACTCGCGTTCGGCGGCCACGGTGTCGGTGAGCGCCAACGCCACCGTGCCCGGTTCGGCGGCGGGCTTGGCGCGCAATGCGTCCACGGTGACCCCACCGCCCTCGATCGCCTTGCGGCGCAAGGGTTCTGCCACCAGATTGGCCAGCGCCAGCGCCTCGGGCGGATTGCGCCAGCTGGTCAGCAGCGACAGCGTCGGCGCGGGAACTCCGGGTGCGGCGGGAAAGTCGGTGGCGAAACGTGGGAGGTTGGCCGCGGAAGCCCCGCGCCAGCCGTAGATGGACTGCATGGGATCGCCCACCGCGGTCACCGCGGGGCGGTCGCCGGTTCCGGTGCCGCCGAACAACGCCGCCAGCAGGATGCGCTGGGCGTGGCCGGTGTCCTGGTATTCGTCGAGCAGGACCAGCCGGAAACGCGCCCGTTCGGCCGCACCCACCTCGGCGTGCTCGGCCGACAGCCGCGCCGCGAGCGACATCTGCGCCCCGAAGTCCAGGGCGCCGCGCCGGCGCAACGCCTCACCCAGCTGCCGCACCAGCGGCAGCAGTGCCACCCGCTCACGCTGCACCTTCAGGATCTTCAGCAGTTCCTGGCTCGGGCCGCCGCGCTGGCGCGGACCCGCGGGCAGGGTGTGCACCAGCTTCTCGAGTTCGGTATGCGCCTCGGCCAGTTCCTCCGGCTCCACCAGATGTTCGGCCAGCTGCCCCGACAGCGCCAGCACCGCCTCGGTGACCGAGACCGGCGTGCGCTCGGTGTCCAGATCGCCGTCCCAGGTGCGCACCACCTGATGGGCCAACTGCCACAACTGTGTCTCGGTGAGCAGCGTCGCCGAGGGTTCCACCGGCAGCAGCAGGCCGTGTTCGGTCAGCAGCCTGCCCGCATAGGAGTGGTAGGTGCTGATCTCGGGTTCCGCACCGGCCAGCGAGGCGCGCATGCCGCCGCTGGGATCGAGTTCGCGCAGCAGCGGCGCCCCAGCGAGCCGGGCCAGCCGGGTGCGGATACGGGTGGTCAGCTGCTGGGCCGCTTTTCGGGTGAAGGTCAGGCCGAGCACTTCATCGGGCAGCACCAGGCGATTGGCGACCATCCAGACCACGCGCGCGGCCATCGTCTCGGTTTTGCCCGCCCCCGCACCCGCCACCACCAGCGTCGGCCCGGGCGGGGCCGCGATCACCGCGGCCTGCTCGTCGGTGGGTGGCGGCAGGCCGAGAGCCTCGGCGAGCTGCCACGGCGTGACCCGCGCACTCATTCGTCGGTCACCTGGCGTCCGGTGTCCTGGACCGGGCAGCTGCCGGCGACGGCGCAGTGCCGGCAGCCGTCATTGCGCATGGCCAGATAGCTGGGCCCCTTGGTGGCGGCCGCGGCGTCGTGGATGGTGCCGCGCCAGGTGTGCAGGGCTTCGCCGTCGAGGGGTTGCTGGGTGCGCTGGGTCGCGCCGTCGCGGGTGTGCGGTTTGGCGACGTAGACGAGGCGGGCGCCGCCGGGTTCGCCGAGCTCGAGGTGCGGGTCGCCCCGATCGGTGGGCTCGCGTTGTTCCGCCGGTTCGCCGGCGAGGCCGCCGGCCTCATCGGCACGGTTCTCGATCTCGCTGCGCCCGTCGACCTCGGCGTTCCCGTTGATATCCGTGGCGGCGGCGTCGAGATCGCTCGGCTCATCGGCGGATTCACCGGAGAGGGCGTCGAGCGCGCCGAACGCGGCGGCGACCTGGTAGGTCGCCAGCTGGGCATGGTCCTCGACGGCCTTGACCGAGACCGGGTTCTTGCCGGTCTTCACATCGACGATGACGAAGCGGCCCTGGGCGTCGCGTTCGAGGCGGTCGACGCGGCCGCGGATACGCACCGGCGGCTCGTCGTCGGAGCGCGGCGGAAGCACACAGTCCACCGGCACCTCGATGCCGACCTGGGTGAGTTCGCCGCGGGTGTTGTCGACCCAGGCCAGGAAGGTTTCCAGCATCGCTTCGGTGCGGCGGCGCTCCTGCCGGGAATGCCAGCCCTGATCGCCGTCCACCGAGTCCCAGACCGCCTGGAGCGCGGCCCGCACCTGGCTGGTCGGCACCTTGCCGGCCAGGGCCTGGACCAGGGTGTGCACCAGGTTGCCCTTGACCGCGTGCGGATTGTCGCCGTCGGTGCCGCCGTGGCGTTCCAGCGCCCAGCGCAACGGGCAGGTACGCAGCAGTTCGACCGTCGACGGTGAGAGCGCGACCGCGGATTCGTCGTCGTCCCACAGGGGGCGCTCGGTACTGAGGTCGGCGGTGCCGTACCAATCGTCGGGCGCGGTACCGCGCACGCCCGCGTCCGCGAGCCGGGCGAGATGGCGGGCGGCCCGGCGACGACGCTGTGGATCGGCCTCGGGATCGCAGACCACCCCGCGCAATTCGGCCACCAGCGAACCCATCACCAACGCGCGGCCCGGATCTTCGACCGGCAGCGCGCCGGGTTCGCCCTCATCGTCGTGGCCGAGCAGTTCGGCCAGGAACCGCGAGGGCACCAGATCACGGTCGCCCGTGACCGATTCCACCGCGGTGACCAGCAGTGATCGGCGGGCGCGGCTGCATGCCACCAGCAGCAGCCTGCGCTCCTCGGCCAGGATCGGGGCCGCCCGGCTCATCCGTTCGCCCTCGGTGAGCACTCCCGCGGCGACGTCGACCAGATCCTCGGTGTGCAGCAAGGTGCCGCGCGGACGCGGATCCGGCCAGATTCCCTCCTGCACCCCGGCGACGGCCACCACCTCCCATTCCCGTCCTGCGGCGGCGTGCGCGCTGAGCAGCTCCACCGCCTCGACGGGACTGGTGCGCACCGACGTATCGTGCGGAATCTCCTGATGCAGCAGGTATTCCACGAAGCCCTCGATGCCCGCGCGGGGCAGCCGGTCGACGTAGGCCGCGGCGGCATCGAACAGGGCGACCGCCGCATCCAGATCCCGATCGGCCTGCGCACCGGCGGCACCACCGCGCTCGGACTGCGCGACCCAGCGCCGCTCCAACCGCGATCCGGTCCACAACGCCCAGAGCACGTCTTCGAGCCCGCCCCCGCGCCGTCGTGCCTTCCGTGCCCGATCCAGTGCGGTCAGCGCCCGCCGCAGCGGAGCGGATTCGACCTCGGTGAGGCCCGCGAGGATCCGCTGGTCGCCGACGCCGAGCAGCAGATCGCGCAGCACCTCGGCGGAGGACTGTTCGGAGGGCGAGGCGCCGCGCGGTGGATCGGGCCGCAGGTCAGCCGGATCGCGTGTGGCGTCCGCATCCGCATCGTCAGTCTCCGTGCTGAGCCCGTAGCGGTCCGCTTCGCGATCGAAGGGATCGAGATCGATGCCGTACCAGTCGGCGTCGGCCGACAGGCGCGAAGCTTGTTCGATCGTCCACTCGGGGGTGATGTCGGCGTCGATCGGGTCCGGCGGCGGCAGCTGGTCATGGTCGTGCGGGACAAGCGCATCGGCGGGAATGTGCAGCTCGGTATCGGCCGGATCCGGGGGCGGCGGCAGGTCGGGTGGTTCCGGAGCGAGCAGGTCGGCAGGGCCCGGAACGAGCGGGTCGGCCGGAAGATGGAGAGCTGCGTCGGCCGGATCCGGGAGCAGATCGTCCAGTTCTGTGTGGGGATCACCAGGGGCCGAAGGGGTTTCGGCGTCGGAGGACCACGGCGCGTCACCGTGACGGGTGGCGGCGCGTTCCAGGCCGAGTGCCGTGCGGCGGATACCGCGGCGCAGCCGGCGCAGGGCGATCTGGTCGGCGGCGCCGAGCGGGCCGGACAGCAGGTCGAGGGCGTCGTCGGGGGTGAACAGCGCTTCGTGGCGATGCGGCGTCCCGGCCGGGTCGGCGCTCGTCGCGGCCTCCGAGGCGAGGATCGCGCGCAGCGACGACAGCATCCAGGCCGCGCCGCGCCGCCGCGCCAAGGGGGTGTCGAGGGCGGGCTGGCGCACCGGCACGCCCGCGGCCAGCAAGGCGCGGCGCAACGGCGGCAGCGACAGCGGGACCGAGCGCACCACGACCGCCATGCCCGACCACGGCACGCCGTCGGTGAGGTGCGCGCGCCGCAGATGGTCGGCGATCAGCGCCGCCTCTTTCGCCGGCGTGGCGAGCACCCGGACCCGGACATCGGCGCCGGCGTCGGGCGCGGTGTCGGCCTGGGCATCCACCCTCGGGCGTTGTGGTGCGCTGCCGGGCAACCGGGACGCGACCCGAGCGACCGCCAGCCGCACCGCGGGCACCGATCGATGGTTCTCGCGCAGCACAATGCGCTGACGGTCCGGCACGTCGAGGTCGACCAGGAAGCGCGCATCCGCACCACGAAAGGCGAACACACCCTGATCGGGATCGCCGGCGACGACGGTCATGGTCGCGCCCGCGCTCAGCACCCGCACCAGCATCGCGGCCTGCGGGTCGAGATGCTGGGCGTCGTCGACCAGCAGATACCGCAACCGATCTCGTTCGGCGGCCAGCAGCTTCTCATCGGTGGCCAACGCGTCCAATGCCGCACCGACGAGTTCGGCCGCGTTCAGGGCGGGCGCGGATGCCTCCGGCGCGGCCACGCCCACCGACCAGCGCAGCAGCATCGCCTGCTCGTACCGCGCGGCGAACCGGCCCGCCGCCACCCATTCCGGCTTATCGCGCTCACGTCCGAGCCGGATCAGATCCTCCGGACCCAGTCCCCGTTCGGTGGCCCGCAGCATCAGATCACGCAGCTGATCGGCGAAACCGGCGAGTCCGAGCGCGGGATGCAGCCGCTGCGGCCATAGGTGGGTCGCGCCGTCGGCGATATCGATCAGATCGCCGCGCAACATCTCCCGCAACACGGCATCCTGCTCCGATCCGGTCAGCAACCGCGGCGGCGGATTGCCGTGCGCGACGGCATGGCGGCGCAGCACGGCGAAGGCATACGAGTGGATCGTGCGCACCAGCGGTTCCCTGGTCGCACCCGGCACCCCGACGAAGTGCGCGGCCCCGGACCCGGCGGCAGCCGACCCCGCATCGACGGGCTCGCGGACACCCGCGGACGCCTGCCCCGCATCGGCGGCCCGCACAGCACCGGAGGAATCGCCACCTTCGTCATTCGGCGCGGACCCCGCGGCCCGCGCCCGGTCGAAGGACTCCGTTACCTGGGCGCTCGACGGTTCCTCCGCGGCGTCCGGCCCGGCGCGGCCGCCGGTTTCCGGACGGTGCGGACCGTCCTGCCCCATCCCGTCGCCGGCATCCAATGCCGCGTCCAGCTCGTCCAGTGCGAACAGCCCCGCGTCATCCCAGGGCGCCTCCGGGTCCGGCGGCGGTTCGAACAGGCTGTCGCCCGGTCCGGGATCGTCCGGCGGGGAGGCGGGCTCCGTTGGTGGGATCTCCGGCGGTGCCGACAGTCGCGCGGTGATCGCATCGCGCACCGCCGCGGCCGCGTTTTTCGAGTGGGTGAGCAACAGCACGGACTCGGGGTCGGCGCCCGCGGCGATGCGGTCGGCGGCCAGGTCGACCAGCAGGGCGGTCTTGCCGGTACCGGGGCCGCCGAGAACCTGCCATACGCCGGTGCCGGGGCGGATGCCGCCCGGGTCGGCGGCGGCGGCGAACAGCGCGCGGACCTCGGCGCTCCAGACCCTGGGTCCGGGCGCCGCCACTTTCCGGCGAACCAGCCGCACGGCGTTATCCGATCGCACCACGGGGGCTATTGCAACAGACGAGGCCGACACTCCCGATGGCGGCGCCGCGCCGCCTGGTGCTGCGACGGAATTGGTCAACGGTCAAAATGTCATCGTGTCCCCACTCCACGTTCACCGTTTCGGCCCGAGCACCGGTCCGGTGGTCCTCGCCCTGCACGGGGTGACCGGCCACGGCAGGCGCTGGGCCGACCTGGCCGAACGGCTGCTGCCCGATGTCCGGATCGTCGCCCCCGACCTGCGCGGACACGGTCGTTCCACGTCGCTGCCGCCGTGGAATTTCGAGACGATCGTGCACGACCTGGTCGAGCTGCTGGCTGATGAGACCGATGAGCCCGTGGTGCTGGTCGCGCATTCCTTCGGCGGCGCCTGCGCCCTGCATCTGGTGCACAACCATCCGCAACTGGCCCGCAACCTGGTGCTGCTCGATCCGGCCATCGCGCTGGACCCGACCCGGCTGCACGAGATCGCCATGTCGACGCTGGCCTCCCAGGACTACGACGACGTCGAGCAGGCCAGGATGGACAAACTGCATACCGGCTGGGGTGATGTCGCGCCCGAGCTGTTGCAGGCCGAACTGGACGAACACCTGATGCCCACCGCGAACGGACGAGTGGGCTGGCGGATGAGCCTGCCAGCCATCAACTCCTATTGGGGCCAGCTCGCTCGCCACTACGTGCTGCCACCGCAGCACCTGCCGACGGTGCTGGTGCAGGCCATGAAGGTGGACCCGCCGTTCGTCACGCCAGAGTTCCGGGAGGCGCTCACCACCCATATGGGCCCGAACCTGACCGTGCACGAATGGGATTGCGACCACATGGTGGCCCAGGCACTGCCCGAGCGGACCGCCGAACTGATCCGTTCCGTGCTCTGATGCCGACCAGCGATGCCGAGATCGAACGCGTCCGCGAGTTGGTCGCGTCGATCCCGCGCGGGCGGGTGGCCACCTACGGCGATATCGCCGCGGCGGCGGGTCTGTCGACGCCACGCACCGTCGGCTGGATCATACGCACCGATTCCGCCGATCTGCCCTGGCATCGGGTGCTCGGCGCCGCCGGCCGCCCCGCAGCGCACCTGGCCGACAAACAACTGCGGCTGCTCACCGCCGAGGGTGTCCCGGTGCGCGACGGCCGGGTGGATCTGCGCGTCGCCCGCTTCACCTTCCCCGACGAGCCGACTCCGGGGTCCTGACGACCCTGAGCAGCACGCCGGGTAACACGCAATCCACCCCTCCCGGGCGAATGTGCGGTTACCGTGGACACATGACCACCCGTCTCGCGTGTGTGGTATTCGATGCGGACCAGCCACGTATGGTGGCGGATTTCTGGGCGCGACTGCTCGGCTGGACGGTGACGCTGGACCGCCCGGGTGAAGTCGACGTCGCGGGGCCGGACGCCGCCGGCTCCGACCTCGCGCTGACCTTTGTTCCCGCCTCCCGCGCCAAGACCGGTAAGAACCGGATCCATCTCGATGTGGCCAGCCGATCCACCGACCACCAGCGCATGCAGGTCGATCGTGCGATGGCCCTGGGTGCCCGCGCGATCGACATCGGGCAGGGTGCCGTGCCGTGGACCGTGCTCGCCGACCCGGAGGGCAACGAGTTCTGCGTCCTGGAGCCGCGCGAGGAGTATGTGGACACCGGCGCGGTGGCGGCGATCGTGGTCGACACCTTCGATCCGCAGCGGCTCGCGCAATTCTGGTCGGTCGCCTCCGGGTGGCCGATCTCGCGGGCCGGATCGCCGGTGACCGGCCTGCGCTCGCCGACCGGTCTCGGGAGCTGGCTGGAATTCGTCGAGACCTCCGAGGCCAAGCAGGGCCGTAACCGGTTGCGCCTGGACGTCGCGGCGTTTCCCGCCGACGACCCGACCGCCGAGATCGCCCGGCTCAGGGCCGCCGGAGCGCGCACGATCGAACCCTCCGGCGCCGAACCGGGGCTGCCGCTGGCCGACCCCGACACCAATGAGTTCTACCTGCTCGCACCCGACTACGACGGTTCGGCGCTCTGAACCCGCCTCCGGTGCGCACAGACCGTCGCGGCGCGCGCGGCATGGCCGCCCGGGCTCGTCGAACTAGCATGGACCCATGTCGAACCACAGCGAGGGCCGCGGCCGGTGACGGCCGCTGACGCGATCGTGCTCGCCGGGGGCCGGGCGAGCCGGATGGGTGGTGTCGACAAACCGGCGATCGTGATCGGGGGCCGGTCGATGCTGCATGTCGCGCTCGACGCGGTCGCGGGCTGCGGGCAGACCGTCGTCGTCGGGCCCCGCAGGCCCGAATTGGATCCGAACGTCTGGCAGGTGCGTGAGGTGCCGCCGGGCGCGGGACCGGTCGCCGCGATCGGCGCCGGTGTGCGCGCACTCGGCGCCGGAGCCGCCCCGCGCATCGTGGTGCTCGCAGCGGATCTGCCGTTCCTGACCGAGTGGGCGGTGGCCGATCTGCTGCGGCGCAGCGATCAATCGGGCGCCGACGCCGTGTTCGCGGCCGACGAATCCGGCCGCCCGCAGTACCTGATCGGCGTGTGGCGCCGCGACGCGCTGGCCGCCCGGCTCAGCCGCCTGGATTCACTGGTCAACCAACCGATGAAGGCCCTCGTCCCGGACGACACGGTGATGGTGCGGTTGAACGGCATCACCGACTGCGACACCGACGAGGAGGTGCGCGCGGCACGGGCCGTCATCGACGGTGGGCGTGCCCCCGGTCATCAGCCGCCGCCGTCGACGCTGGAGGATGCACGACAAACGTTGCGCGACAACCTCTCCCGGCTGACCTCCTACCACACCGAACTGTTCGAAGTCGCCGGCGCGGCGCTGGCCGCGCCGATCCGGGCGGCGGGGCCGCTGCCGCGTTTCGACGTCTCGGCCATGGATGGTTACGCCGTCGCCGGTGACGGTCCGTGGCGTCTACGCGCCGACATCGGTTTCGCCGGTGGCCAGCGCCCGGTCGGTCTGCTCCCCGGTGAGGCGGTGCGCGTCGCGACCGGCGCGCACGTCCCCGACGGCACCACCGCTGTGCTGCGTGACGAGTTCGCCGAGGTCGGCGACGACCACTACCTGCGCCGGCTGCCCGATACCCCGGTGCGCGGCGATATCCGCCATCGTGGCGAGGATCTGGAGCGCGGTGATCTCATCGCCGAGGAGGGCACTCCGGTCACGCCCGCGCTGATCTCCACCGCCGCCGCCGTCGAGATCCCCGAGGCCGCGGTGCGCGGGCCGGTCCGGGCCCGAATCGTCATGACCGGCGATGAGATTCGCGCATCCGGCCCGTTGCACGGCGGGCAGACCCGCGATTCCATCGGACCGATCCTGCCGCATCTGCTGGCCCGGCACGGTATTCGCACCGTCGACCGGGTCCACCTGCGCGACACACCGCACGGCTTCGACGAGGTGCTCACCGGCACCGAGGGTTTCGATCTGCTGGTCGTGGTGGGGGCGACCGGTTCCGGCGCCGCCGATCAACTCCGGTCCGCGCTGCGTCGCGCCGACGCCCGCATCCTGGTGCATCGGTTGCGGCTGCGTCCTGGCGGCTCGACCGTCGTCGCGGAGCTGAACTCGGGCGCGACGGTGCTCGGTCTGCCCGGCAACCCGTTCGCCGCCGTCGCGGTGCTCACCGCCCTGGCGGGCGCGGTGGTCGAGGGCCGCACCGGCGCCCATCCGGCGCGAGCACTGCTGGGACCGCTGCACAATGCGAGCGAGATCGCGGGCCCGGTCGCGCGGATCGTCCCCGCGGTGGCCGACCCGGGCGGCGGCTGGCGCGGCGAACCCGCGGTCCGCACCGCCCACCTCGGCGGGCTACTCGGCCACGACGGGCTCGTCATCGTGCCCGCCGATGCCCGTGACGGTGCGCTGGTCGAGTTCCTGCCGCTGCCGGGCTGAGGTACGCCGCCGCATCCGGTTCGCGAATCCGCGGAATTATCCGAATCCGGCAATTCATGCGCGAATAGGAGTGGTGCCCGCCACTTTCGCTGTGTTAACAAATGTAAAGCGACCGAGAAGCGGCGGTTTCCAAAGCTTCACCGATAGGCCGAAAACCGGCGGTCGGCACGCTGTCCGACAGCGACGGATGCCACGTTTTCCCAGGTCGCCCCCGCAATCGAGGTGCCGAACGCACCCCGCGGAATGACAACCGGATTGCGCTCACCTCACAGCTCACCGGCTTGCACTGAGCGCTGTGAGAGATTCGTTTGGACGCCGGTCGCCGCCTCCTTACAGTCGGGACATCAGCCCGATTTCACCGCTCGAAGGGGGCGTCGTGGTTAATTCACGCACTCAGGGTTCCGCGCCCTCCGATCCGGCTCACCGGCCCGACGCCGGCGACGCTCTCCTGCGGCTGGGCAAATACTTCCACCGCGGCGAAATCTCGGCCGACCACCGCACCGTGCACAAGACCGGCGGCCGCAGCGCCGACGAGTTCTACCGCGACCGCTGGTCCCACGACAAGGTGGTGCGCTCCACCCACGGCGTCAACTGCACCGGCTCGTGTTCCTGGAAGATCTACGTCAAGGACGGCGTGATCACCTGGGAGTCGCAGCAGACCGACTACCCCTCGGTGGGCTCGGACAAGCCCGAGTACGAGCCGCGCGGCTGCCCGCGTGGCGCGTCGTTCTCCTGGTACACCTACTCCCCCGCCCGGGTGCGCTACCCGTACGTGCGCGGCACCCTGCTCGAGCTGTACCGCGAGGCCAAATCGCGGCTCAAGGACCCGGTGCTGGCGTGGGGGGAGATCGTCGAAGACCCCGCAAAGGCCAAGGCGTACAAGGCCGCTCGCGGCAAAGGTGGGTTCGTCCGCGCGGAGTGGTGGGAAGCCGCCGAGATCGCCGCCGCCGCGCACGTCTACACGATCAAGCAGTACGGGCCCGACCGGGTCGCAGGCTTCTCGCCGATTCCGGCCATGTCGATGGTCAGCCATGCGGTGGGTGCGCGGTTCATCTCGCTGCTCGGCGGTTCGATGCTGTCGTTCTACGACTGGTACGCCGACCTGCCGGTGGCCTCACCGCAGGTCTTCGGCGACCAGACCGACGTGCCGGAATCGGCCGACTGGTTCGACGCCGGTTACCTCATCATGTGGGGCTCCAACGTCCCGGTGACCCGGACCCCGGACGCGCACTACATGACCGAGGCCCGCTATCGCGGCCAGAAGGTCGTGGTGGTCTCCCCCGACTACGCCGACAACACCAAGTTCGCCGACGAATGGGTGCCCGCCCGTCCCGGCACCGATGCCGCGCTGGCCATGGCCATGGGTCATGTGGTGCTCAAGGAATTCTTCGTCGAGAAGTCTACCCCGCGCTTCCTCGATTACATCAAGCGCTACACCGATCTGCCCTACCTGATCACCCTGGACGAACGCGACGGCGTCTTCGTGCCGGGCAAGTTCCTCACCTCCGCCGATCTCGGCAGCGACGCCGAGGCCGCCGAGTTCCGCACCGTGCTGCTGGATGCCGACGGTAATCCGGTGGTGCCCAACGGTTCTCTCGGCGACCGCTTCGGCGAGGACGGCACCGGACGCTGGAATCTGGACCTCGGGGACGTCGATCCCCTGCTGACCCTGCACGGCCGCACCGACGACGCTGCGGCCGTGCAGTTCCCGCGCTTCGACACCGACACCCCTGGTGTGCTGACCCGTGGCGTGCCGACGATGTTCCTGG
Organism: Nocardia sp. JCM 38205; assembly: GCF_058222935.1. NCBI lineage: Bacteria > Bacillati > Actinomycetota > Actinomycetes > Mycobacteriales > Nocardiaceae > Nocardia > Nocardia sp. JCM 38205. The sequence continues at coordinate 190,377 of NZ_JBYHFL010000004.1, forward strand.
CGGGCAAGCGCGTCACCACCGTCTTCGACCTGCTGCTCGCGCAGTACGGCGTGGCCCGCAGCGGCCTGCCCGGCAGCTGGCCCACCGGTTTCGACGACCCCTCCGAGCCCTACACCCCGGCCTGGCAGGAGGCGATCACCGGTGTGCCCGCCAAGCAGGCGGCCCGCATCGCCCGCGAATTCGCCGATAACGCCGATCGTTCCGGCGGTCGCTCGATGATCCTGATGGGTGCGGGCACCAACCATTGGTTCCACTCCGATCAGATCTATCGGGCGTTCTTCACCTTGACGCTGCTCACCGGCTGCCAGGGCGTCAACGGCGGTGGCTGGGCGCATTACGTCGGCCAGGAGAAGTGCCGCCCGGTGACCGGCTGGTCCACACTGGCTTTCGCGACCGACTGGCAGCGTCCGCCGCGGCAGATGCAGGGCACCGTGTTCTGGTATCTGACCAACGATCAGTGGCGCTACGACCCGTTCACCTCCGACACCTTCGCCTCCCCGCTGGGCGACGGCCGGTTCACCGGCCGCACGGCCGCCGACAATATCGCTCTCGCGAGCCGTCTCGGCTGGATGCCGACCTATCCGACGTTCGACCGCAACCCGCTCGATCTGGCCGACGAGGCCGAGCAGGCGGGCAAATCGCCGGCCGAGCACGTCGTCGACGGGCTGAAATCCGGTGAGCTGAACTTCGCCTGCGAGGATCCGGACGCACCGGAGAACTTCCCCCGCGTGCTCACCGTGTGGCGGGCCAACCTGCTCGGCTCCTCGGGTAAGGGCAACGAGTACTTCCAGAAGCATCTACTGGGCTGCGGCTCCAACCTGCAGACCTCCGATGCCACCGGCGTGCGTCCGCAGGAACTGACCTGGCGCGAGGAAGCGCCGACCGGCAAGCTGGATCTGCTGCTGTCGCTGGATTTCCGGATGACCAGCACCACGCTGTTCTCCGATATCGTGCTGCCCGCCGCCACCTGGTACGAGAAGCACGATCTGTCCTCGACCGATATGCACCCGTTCGTGCACGCCTTCTCCCCCGCCATCTCCCCGCCGTGGGAGGCCAAGACCGATTTCGACGCCTTCCACCGCATCGCCCGCGGCTTCTCCTGGATGGCGGAAAAGCATCTCGGCGTGCGCAAGGACATCGTCGCGGTGCCGTTGCAGCATGATTCGCCCGACGCCATGGCCCAGGCCGGTGGACGTGTACTGGACTGGAAAGCCGGTGAATGCGAACCCGTTCCGGGTAAGACCATGCCGAAGCTGGTGGTCGTCGAACGCGATTACAGCAAGATCGCGGAGAAGATGGCCGCGCTCGGGCCGCTGGTGGAGACCCTCGGCCTGACCACCAAGGGCGTCACGACGCTGCCCGATCAGGAAGTCGAATACCTGGCCGGCATGAACGGCACCGTGGTCTCGGGCGTGGCGCAGGGGCGTCCGTCGCTGGCCAAGGACACCCACGCCGCCGAGGCCATCCTCGCGCTGTCGGGCACCACCAACGGCCGGCTCGCGGTGGAAGGTTTCGAGGCGCTGGAACGGCGCACCGGCACCGAAATGGCCGATCTGGCCGCCGAACACGAGGGCAAGCGGATCACCTTCGCCGACACCCAGGCCCGCCCGGTGCCGGTGATCACCTCACCGGAATGGTCCGGCAGCGAGACCGGTGGCCGCCGCTACTCCCCGTTCACCATCAACACCGAACGGCTCAAGCCCTGGCACACCCTCACCGGACGCCAGCACTTCTACCTCGACCACGACTGGATGATCGAACTCGGCGAACAGCTGCCGATCTTCCGGCCACCGCTGGATATGACGGCGCTGTTCCGCGAGCCGAATGTCGGCGAGGTCGGCGAACGCGGCGTCACGGTGCGCTACCTGACCCCGCATTCGAAGTGGTCGATCCACTCCGCCTACCAGGACAACCTGCACATGCTGACGCTCTCGCGCGGCGGGCAGACGATCTGGATGTCGGACAGGGACGCCGCCAAGATCGGTGTGGCCGACAACGATTGGATCGAGGCGATCAACCGCAACGGTGTGGTCGTCGCCCGCGCCATCGTCAGCCACCGGATGCCGGAGGGCACCGTGTTCATGTACCACGCCCAGGACCGGGCGGTGGACGTGCCGCGCATCGAGGGCCCGGATGACAGCGCGGCCTCCGGTAAACCGTTCAACGGCAAGGGCAAGCGCGGCGGTATCCACAACGCGCTCACCCGGATCATGATCAAGCCCTCCCACCTCATCGGCGGCTACGCCCAGCAGTCGTTCGCCCTGAACTATCACGGGCCGACCGGAAACCAGCGCGACGAAGTCACCACCATTCGTCGACGCAGCCAGAAAGTGGAGTACTGACATGCGCGTCATGGCACAGCTGGCGATGGTCATGAACCTCGACAAATGCATCGGCTGCCACACCTGTTCGGTCACCTGCAAGCAGGCCTGGACCAATCGCGGTGGCACCGAGTACGTCTGGTTCAACAATGTGGAGACCCGGCCCGGTCAGGGCTATCCCCGGCAATATCAGGACCAGGAGAAATGGAAGGGCGGCTGGGCGCTGAACAAGCGCGGCAAGCTGACCCTGAAGTCCGGTTCGCGGATGAAGCGGCTGCTCAACATCTTCGCCAACCCGGACCTGCCCACGGTGGAGGACTACTACGAGCCGTGGAGCTACGACTACGACAACCTGCTGTCCTCCCCGCCCACCGACACCACGCCGGTGGCGCGACCGAAATCGCTGATCACCGGCGAGGACACCAAGGTCACCTGGGGCGCCAACTGGGACGACGACCTGGGTTCGGGTCCTGAGCAGGTCGGTAAGGACCCGCTGCTCGACAAGCTCGAGAACAAGGTGAAACTGGAGTTCGAAGAGACCTTCATGTTCTACCTGCCGCGCATCTGCGAGCACTGCCTGAATCCTTCGTGTGCCGCCTCGTGCCCGTCCGGTGCGATCTACAAGCGCGCCGAGGACGGCATCGTGCTGGTCGACCAGGACAAATGCCGTGGCTGGCGCCAGTGCATCACCGGCTGCCCCTACAAGAAGATCTACTTCAACCACAAGACCGGCAAAGCCGAGAAATGCACCTTCTGCTACCCGCGCGTCGAGGTCGGCATTCCGACGGTGTGCTCGGAGACCTGCGTCGGGCGGCTGCGCTACATCGGCGTGATGCTCTACGACGCCGATGCCGTGCTCGAGGCCGCCTCGGTCACCGACACCAAGGACCTCTACCCGTCGCAGCTCGGGGTGTTCCTCAATCCCCACGACCCGCGGGTGATCGCCGAGGCCGAACGGGCCGGTATCTCGCCGGATTGGATTCAGGCCGCGCAGGATTCGCCGGTCTACAAGCTGATCGTCGATTACCAGATCGCGCTGCCGCTACATCCGGAATACCGCACCATGCCGATGGTCTGGTACGTGCCGCCGCTGTCGCCGGTGGTGGACGTGCTCTCGGAGACCGGGCACGACGCCGAGGACGCGGGCAACCTGTTCGGCGCCATCGACGCGCTGCGGATCCCGGTGGAGTACCTGGCCGAACTGTTCACCGCCGGTGAGATCGGCCCGGTGCGCGCTTCTTTGCAGCGGCTGGCGGCCATGCGCTCGTTCATGCGGTCGGTGAACCTCGGCATGGAGCCCGACCCCTCGATCGCACCCTCGGTGCGGTTGGAGCCGGAAGAGATCGAGGCCATGTACCGGCTGCTGGCCATCGCCAAATACGAGCACCGCTACGTCATCCCCCAGGGCGCGACGTCCAAGGCGCACGAACTGGATTCGCTGGCCACCGGCTGCTCGCTCGACACCGACGGCGGGCCGGGTATGACCGCGTTCGACCAGATGGTGGAGAAGTTCAGCCTCACCGACACCAATCAGGCCGCACCCGCAGAGAAGTCGGGGCGGATCAATCTGCTGAACTGGGATGGGAAGAGCACCTCGGGCTTGCTGCCGAGTGCGAACGGGAGCGCGGGCTCCGGTAACGGCAACGGTTCGGCCGGCAACGGTCACGCAGGGAACGCAGCCGCGGGCAACGGAACGAACGGCCATGCGGTCGACGGCACCGCGGGCGACGAACTCGCCGACACCGCGGGTAGCGCGACGGGCGGGCGGCCATGACCGGCAGGCAGTCCTGTGACTACCCGGTGAACGCCCGTCCGGCCGTAGCGATCCTGTCGGCGCCGGGCCGGGCCATTGTCGTCGCCGGGGCGGGGCGCGGCCCGCTCGACTCACTGTCTGCAGGGGCTCGGGCACATACGGCCGTGCCCGCCCGGACGGCGCGGACTCGCACAATGGGAGGCTCACCATGGCGCTGCTGAAGATCCGGCGGCGACCAGAACCGGTTGTCGCCCTGAGTGATCGAGATAGGCGACTGGTGTGGCGGACCGCCGCGCTCCTGCTCGACTACCCGAGCGCGGACACTTTCAAGGTGCTCGACCAGCTGGCCGAAGCGGTGGCGCAGCTGCCCGACGCCGTGCGGTCCCCGCTCGAGGCCGTGGTGCTGCATCTGCGGACCACTCCCCCGCTGGAACTGGCCGCCCAGTATGTCGAAACCTTCGATATGCGCCGCCGCGCCAGCCTGCACCTGACCTTCTACGCCTACGGCGACACGCGTAAACGCGGGATGGCACTGCTGCGGTTCAAGCACGCCTACCGGCACGCCGGGGTCGAACTCGGTGACGAGGAACTGCCCGACCATCTGCCGGTGCTGCTGGAATTCGCGGCCACCGTCGACCCGATCGGCGGTGAGCGGCTGCTCGGCGAGCACGTGCCGGTGCTGGAGCTGCTGCGACTGTCGTTGTCGGACAGCGGTTCCCCGTATGCGGGGGTGCTGGCGGCCGTCGTCGCCACGCTGCCGCCGCTGACCACCGCCGATCGGCGCAAGATCGCCGAACTCGCCGCCCAGGGCCCGCCGGAAGAAGAGGTCGGGCTCGACCCCTTCGCCATGGATCCCACGATGTTCGAACAAGCCGAAGGCCGACGATGAACGCACCACTGCACCTGCCGACCGAACTGTGGCTGATCCTGCCCTACATCGCCTTCACCTCGTTCGTGCTCGGTCACATCTGGCGCTACCGCAACGACCAATTCGGCTGGACCACGCGGTCGTCGCAGGTGTACGAGAGCCGCCTGCTGCGGCTGGGCAGCCCGCTGTTCCACTTCGGCATGGTCGGCGTGTTCGGCGGGCATGTGCTCGGTGTACTGATTCCCGAATCGTGGACCGAGGCTGTCGGCATCAGCGAGCACACCTACCATCTGATCGCGGTCGGCGCGGGCTCGGTGGCGGGCCTGTCGGTGCTCGCCGGCGTCGGCATCCTGCTCTACCGCCGTTTCACCGTCACCGCGGTCCGCAAGGCCACCACCGGTAACGACAAACTCATGTACGCCCTGCTCACCGCCGCCCTGGTGACCGGCCTGATGAACACCTGGGGCGCGAACCTGCTCTTCGGCACCTACAACTACCGCGAAACCGTCTCCCCCTGGTTCCGCAGCCTGTTCACCCTCAACCCCCAGCCCGAACTGATGGTCGACACCCCCTGGCCGTTCCAGCTGCACGGCCTCGTCGTCCTCACCCTGGTCTTCCTGTGGCCCTACACCCGCCTGGTCCACATGTTCAGCGCGCCGATCGGTTACCTGGTGCGGCCGTATGTGGTGTATCGGAGCAAGGAAATCGCCGCGCCGGACAAGCGCCGGTACTCGCGGGCCTGGGATTCACCGGTCACGCCGGAGCGGTGGCGGTAGAGCCGGCCAACGCAGCCTCTTCCGTTTACGAGGTCGCGCACTGGGCTACCGCTTCTAGATCCGACCGAGTTGGCCCACCGAATCGAATCCTGCGATGACCGGGACACCCTGTACCGATGGCTCGACCGGTCACTGGCGGTCGAGGACGTCGAGCAGCTGTTCCACGGCTGAACATCACAGTGCGCGGGCTGATCCGCCCCCGCGAACACGCCCGTCATTGCGGCCGACGCGCCGGGACCACGTGATACAACACCAGTCATGTACCGGCTTCCGCGATGCCTGGTGGTCCTTCTCGCGCTCGGCGCGCTTCTGTTACCGACCGCAGTGGTGGCGGTGATATTCCCGGCTCCGGCGGCCGCCGCGCCCGGTGAATCGGCGATCCTGTCAGTGCGTCCACTGGGTGGGCGCCAGCTGGAGGTGGTGGTCCATTCGGCGGCCATGAATCGGCCGATCACCTTGTGGATGTCGCATCCGGGTGCGGGCGCCCCGACGTTGTATCTGCTGAACGCGGTGGACGGCGGGGAAGACGGCGGGCCGTGGACGCGGCGCACCGATGTGGCGCAGTTCTTCTCGGACAAGCACGTCAACGTGGTGGTGCCGATGAGTGGGCGGGCCAGTTACTACACCGACTGGCTGGCCGACGATCCGGTGCTCGGCCGCAATCAGTGGGAGACGTTCCTGAGCCGGGAGCTGCCACCGCTGCTGGCCGAGCGCTTCCAGACCTCGGGGCGCAATGCCGTTGCGGGACTGTCGATGTCGGCTACCTCGGCGCTGAACCTCGCGATTCGCTCACCGGGTCTCTACCAGGCTGTCGGCGCGTTCAGCGGTTGCACCCGCACCAGTGATCCGATGGCAGTGGCCACCGTGTTCACTCAGCTCGGCGTGTTCGGCGCCAATGCCGCCAATATGTGGGGCCCGCCCGGACATCCGGCGTGGGCCGAGCACGATCCCATGCTGCATCTGGATCGCTTGCGCGGGCTCGCGGTCTATGTCTCCTCCGGTAACGGCGGCCCGGGCGTGCACGAAACCCTGGCCTCGCCCGATATCAACGGCAACCCGATCAAACTGGCCGATCGCATGCTCGTCGGCGGTGCGATGGAAACCTTCGTCAACGGCTGCACCCGCCCGCTCGTGGACAGCCTCGTCGCGCAGCGCATTCCGGCGACGGTCAACCTGCGCCACGGTACGCACGCGTGGGAGTACTGGCAGGACGATATGCACCAGTCGTGGTCGGTGTTCGCCCCCGCGCTCGGGGTGTAGGAGTTCGTCGCGTCATTCCCAGGCGAAGCGGGGCTGTTCGATGTGATCGACCCTGGTATGCCTGCGATGCAGCGCCACCTCACGGAACTGATACATGATCGCCGCCGTCGGAGCATGCAGGTGACCGCCGAGCAACGGCAATCGGATCAGCGGCCGCTCGGACCCGGGGATGCGGCCGAACTCGGGCGCCACATCCAGTTCGGTGAACGAGATGCGGTGCACGATGGCCACTTCGGCGGGATTCGGCAGCACACCAGGATCGGCACCCACCCACACGACCACCGGCGTCATGATGTAGCCGGATCTGGTCGGGTAGTCGTCGAGCAATCCGAGCACGTCGGATCGTTGCAGTTCGACGCCGAGTTCCTCGTGCAGTTCGCGCAGGGCCGCCGCGATCGCATCCTCACCGGCGTCCAAGCGGCCGCCGGGCAACGCGAACTGGCCGGCATGAGCCCGCAGCGTTGGTGCCCGTTCGGTCAGCCAGATCCCCGGGCCTTCCGACGACGTCACGACGGCGATGGCCACCGCGGCGGGCTTGTGACCATCCGGCTCGACGGCTCGGCGGGCGAAATGGCTCATCGCGTCGGCCAGTGCGGTTCTGGTGTCGCCATCGGGCTGGGCCGCCCACCGTGTCACACTGCCGTCGGACATCAACGCACCTCACCGTCGTTCGAGCCACTCCGGCCGCACCAGTGCGGATGCTGTCGGCATCCTGGTCGGCCGGTATTCATCCGACGATAACGCCGTTCGTGTCGGCGCGAGCACCCGGACGTTCGCTGGATGGGACCCCACCGCGCCCGCTCCCCGCACCGCTCAGATCGTCAGCAGATCGTCCGCATCGAGATGGACCCGCGTCCCGAACCGGGCACTGATATCGGCGAGCCGATCCCGCAACCAGCGCGCCTGAACGCCGCCGGCGCGTCGCAACCGCATCCGTCGCACGGACAACGGCAGCATCCGCACCGTGGGCTCGCCGCCGACGGTGACCAGGTACAGCAGGCGCAGATCCGGGCGGTACGTCTCGTGACCGCCGATGCCCTCGTAGTCATCGATGACGTCTCCGCACCCGTACAGAATCGGTTTGCCGCGGTACACCTCGATCGGCCGCGGATGGTGCGCCGAATGGCCGTGCACGATGTCGACGCCCGCACGGATCAAGCGGTGCGCGAATTCCTGTTCGCTCCTGCTGATTCCGTAGCCCCAGTTCGGCCCCCAGTGCACCGACACGATCAGCACGTCACCGGGTCGCCGATGGGCCGAGAGCTCGCCGGCGATCTCCTCGGCGCTGCGTGCGCCGGGATGATCGATCCACCACAGTCCAGGGCGGTCCGGACCCGCCGCCCACGATGCGGGCACCCCGCTGGATCGGGCCCCCACCGACACGACCAGCGCGCGGCGTCCCTGCGCCAGCGGCAGGATCGCCGGAGCCCGGGCGGCCGCCAGGTCCCGGCCCGCGCCCACCGCCCGGATCCGCGTCCGCGCTAAGGCCTCGAGGGTGTCGAGCAGGCCCTGCCGTCCGAAATCGAGGGCGTGGTTGTTGGCGAGCGCGCAGGCGTCGGGCGCGATCGCGGTGAGGGCCGCGATATTGCCCGGATGCATCCGGTAGTGAATGCCCTTGTCCGGCTCGAAGCTGCCGTCGGCGGTGATCGCGGTTTCCAGATTGAGAATTCGGATGTCGGGTGCGAGCTCGTCGAGGATCTGCGGCACCTCACCCCACGGCCAGTCGGCGGCGACGGGTCGCGGAATGGGGCCGTTGACCCGCTCAGCGGCGGCGACGTACTGCCTGGCGTCGCGCACCCAGGACTCGCGCAGCTCGGGCCGGCCGGGTCGCGGCAGGATCTGGTCGACGCCACGGCCGAGCATGACGTCACCTCCCAGCAGCACCGCGACCGGCATGGCGCCTCCCGCAGCAGATCAGTCCAGGTCGTAGGCGGTGGGGTGCAGCGGCTCGTAGAGGCCGATCTCGCCCGCGCCGGGCACGGTCAACCGGGTGACGCGGCCCCATCCGGCTTCCTCGACCTCGTCGGCCACCTCGACGCCTTTGGCGCGCAGCTCGGCGATCGTGGACGCGAGGTCGTCGCACATCAGATACATCTCGCTGCGACCACCCCCGGCCGGCCCGGTGGGATGCACGGCCAGCTCGGCGGGCGGCGACTTGAAGATCAGCCAGCCGTGCCCGGCATCCACATGCGCCAAGCCGAGCACGTCACGGAAGAACGCGCGCGCGGCCTCGGCGTCGCTCGCGTAGAGGATGGAATGCGCACCGGTGATCATGTCGAAACGCTATCAGCGCGGGTGTGCGGTCGTGGTCGTTTGCGCACCTCGCCGACCTGCAGCGGAGCCGAACGAAAAAATTCTTCGAGAATCGACCGAGATGTGTCGAGGAGGTCGAGTCGGCTCCGACTACGGGATGACAGCACGTCACACCCGAGCAGAGGAGAACATCATGTCCAGCGTCAACACCTTCCTGTGGTTCGACAACGCGGCCGAGCAGGCGGGCGAGTTCTACGCGTCGGTCGTGCCGAATTCGCGGGTCGTGGAGGTCACCCGCACCGACGGCGGGGCGGCCTTCACCGTCACCCTCGATCTCGGCGGGCACGCGGTCACCTTGATGAACGGCGGACCGGGACACCCGCACAGCGACGCGGCGTCATTGCAGATCGTCGTCGACACCCAGGACGAGGTCGACCGGCTGTGGGATGCCCTCACCGAGGGCGGCGAGCCGGGCCCGTGTGGCTGGCTCACCGACCGCTACGGGCTGTCGTGGCAGGTGGTGCCATCGGTGCTGCCCAAGCTCATGGGCGGCGACGATCCGGCCAAGACCATCGCCGTTGGGACGGCCCTGCGCACCATGTCCAAGATCGACGCGCGGGCCTTGCAGGACGCCTACGACCGGGCCTGATTCCGGCGTTCCGGCGAATCCCGGCCCCGAATCCGATCGGGTCCGGGATGTGTCGGTGCCCGGGTCCACACTGTGTCCCATGGCATACGACGAGGAATTGGCCGAGCGCATCCGCGACCTCATCGAGCCGGGCCCCACGGTCGCCGAACGCAAGATGTTCGGTGGTCTGTCCTTCCTGGTCGGCGGCAATATGGCGCTGGCCGTCAGCGGGAAGGGCGGCCTGCTGGTCCGGGTCGGGTCCGAACTCGGCGAGCAGCTCATCGACGATGACGCCGTCCAGCAGGCGGTGATGGGTTCCCGGGAGATGACGGGCTGGGTGCGGGTGGCGGCGACACACGTCGAGGACGAGGCCCGTCTACGCGAATGGGTGGACCGGGGCGTCGAATTCGCCCGTTCGCTACCTCCCAAGGATTGATCAGGCGGTTTCGACGCGGGCGCGCAGATTCTCGGCGAACGCCCGGGCCGCCTGACCGGGCCCCGCCCCCTCGGAGCCCGGCGCTCAGCCTACCCGGCACTCGCTGTGCCCGGTGACCGGAACGCCGTTGTGACTGCGAGGGTTCGGGGCCGTGCGGTTCGTTCTCAACCGGCGAGGGCGAGTTCGCGACCGGACCGGCTCGGCCAGCGCGGATGTTCGGCATCGATGACGAACTCGTGCGTGTGCTGGTACAGCCGCTCGCTCACCTGGATGGCGTCGGCCAGCCGGGCCGGGTCGATGGTGCCCACCTCGTGCAGGTGGGTGATCACCGCCGGATCGTGCCGCGGCCAGGCGCGCAGTGCCACGGCGAGCCCGGCGGCGGCGAACACGGCCAGCGTGACCCAGGTGAGGGTGAAACCGGCTGTGGTGCTGAGCCATCCGGTGATCGGGTAGGTGAGCAGCCAGGCCACGTGGGAGAGCGAGAACTGGGCGGCGAACAGGGCCGGGCGATCGGCCGGCCGCGACGAACGCCGCAACACCTGGCCGGTCGGGGTCAGTACCGCGGCAGTACCCGCGCCGATCAACGCCCATACCGCGAGCACTGCGCCCCAACGCCATTCGCCTCCGGCAGCCATCGACAGGGCGATCGCCGCTCCGAGGCCCGCGAGCAGGGCGGCCGCGCCGATGAGCATGACGGGCCGGGCGCCGACCCGATCGAGGATGCGGGGCAACGTCAGCGCGACGAGCGTGGTGCCGAACCCGTTGGCGGCCAGCAACATGGCCACACCCGACTGGGTGCCGCCGAGCGTGTCGCGCACGTAGTTGACGGTGTTGACCATGACGACCGAGCCCGCCGCGGCGACGACCAGGTTCAGGCCGAGCAGCCCGCGCAGCCGCGGAGTGGCGGCGAAGATGCGCATGCCCACCGAGATCCGCTCGAGGAACGAACTGTCGCCTGCGCTGCCCGCCTCGGGTATCCGGGTCGCGATCACCAGCAGAGCCGAGACCACGAAGCCGATCGCGGTTCCGACGAACAGCCAGTGGAAGCTCACCAGCGCCAGCGCCGCCGCGGCGAGCATCGGGCTGAGTAGCGTCTCCATCGTCGCGGCCAGCTGCGCGGCCGACAGCGCACGGGTGTACTGGCGCTCATCGGGCAGGATGTCGGGAATGATCGCCTGGTAGGTCGGGGTGTAGGCGGCCGAGGCGGTTTGCAACACCGCGATCAGGACGTAGATCTGCCAGATCTGATCGATGAACGGCAGCGCCAGCACCACCAGCGCGCGGATCACGTGCAGCCCGACGAGGAACGTCCGGCGCGGCAACCGGTCGGCATAAGCGCCCACGATCGGCGCCACCGTCACATAGACCAGCATCTTGATGGTGAGCGCGATACCCAGCACCGCCGCCGCATCGGCGCCGGCGAGTTCGTAGGCGAGCAGACCGAGCGCCACCGTGGTGAGCCCGGTACCGAACAGGGCGGTCACCTGGGCAGTGAACAGCCGCAGATAGTCGCGGTTGGCGAACAACGAGGTGATCATCGGGCGCTCCTGCTTCCTACGAGGTTTATTATCTACGTATGGATGCAGATAGCAAGGAACTGCCGCCCCGTATTCCCGACGACGAACTCGACCTCGTCGTCGAGATCTTCCGCATGCTCGCCGACGGCACCCGAATCCGCGTCCTCTGGGCCCTGACCAGCGGCGAACGGTCTGTCAACGAACTCGCCGAGTACGTCGAGAAGCCTGCCGCATCGGTCTCCCAGCACCTGGCCAAACTCCGCATGGCCCGCCTCGTCCGCACCCGCCGCTCGGGAACGACGGTCTACTACAGCATCGAGAACGCCCACGTCCGGCAGTTGGTGATCGACGCGATCCACAACGCGGAGCACGCGGGGCCCGGGGTGCCGCCACACCATCGGGCGGATCCGGAGGTGCCGTCGATTACGCATCGAGTCGCCGACGGGTGACGTGAACGGCGGTCAGTCCAGGGGACTGTGACAGGCCCTCGATCAGCGCCACCCGGCCGCCGTATAGCGCTGCGACACCGGACGGTTCGACGTCCCGGCGCATCAGCTCGACGAGTCGTGCCGGCCCCACGAATCAGACAGCGATCCGCTCACCGAACCCGGGTCTGCACCAATTCCCTGGCCGCCGCCCGGTACCGGTCGGCGATCAACCGCACCACCGCCGGATGGACGCCGATCGGTTCGGCGACGCCATCCGCACCGGCGTCGTGCAGGCGCTGATGGAACAGGCCGTGGGCCAGCAGGTACGACGCGATGAAGACGCGCTGTGCGCCGTTCTCGCGCAGGTGCGCGACGACCTCGGGCACGCGAGGTGCGCCGGTGGCGACGTAGGCGATGCGGACCGGGCTGCCGAGGTTTTCGGCGAGCATGCCGGCGGCTCGGCGGACGTCCTGGCGGGCGCGGGCGTCGGAGGAGCCGGCGGCGGCGAAGACCACCGCGTCGCCGGGACGCCAACCGGCCGCGCGCAAGCGCAGGTGCATGATCCTGGCCAGGGCCGGGTCGGGGCCCATGGCCGGGGTCACCGCGACGGCCGGGTGGGCGCTCTCGGCGATCTCGCGGGGCACGTCCTGGTAGACGTGGTAGCCCGACGCCAGGAACGCCGGAACCACCACGGCCGGAACGGTTTCCGCGCGGTCGTCCAGATCGCGCAGGACCTCCGAGGGCGAGGGGCCGAGGACGTCGACGAACGCGGTGCGCACGCGGGGCACGCCGAATTCGTCGATGCCGTCCAGCCCCGGGCGGTCGAGCTCGCGCGCGACCGCCTCGGCCAGGCTCGCGATCATCTGCACGCCCTTGGTGCTTCGGGTGCCGTGCGCGACCAGCACCAGGGCGGGCGCGCTCACCATGTGACCGCCTGAGCAAAGCGTGGTGCCCGGGTCGGCGTTCCGACTCCGGGCACCACGGGACGTGGGTTGTTGTCGGTACATTCGGCCGGGTCGAGCGCCAGTCGGTAACCGCGTTTGACCACGGTCTGAATGGCCTTCGGCGTGCCGAGGCCCGCACGCAGGCGCGCGATCGCCGTCTCCACGGCGTGGGTGTCGTCACCGCCACCGGGCAGGGCCGCCAGCAGGTCCTCCCGGGAGACGACCCGGCCGGGCTGCCGTGCCAGCGAACGCATCAGCGACATCGGCGCGGGTGCGAGCTGACGCACCACGCCGTCGACGACCACGCAGCCGCCGCGCACGCTGATGGTGTGCCCGGCGGCGTGAATCCGGTTGGCGCGCCGGGGCAATTCCTCGGCGACGTGGCGGGCGAGCGCCCCGAGCCGGGCCCGGGCGGGCATCGACGTCGGCACCCCGAGCTCCTCGAGCGGAGCCGCGGTGATCGGTCCGACGCAGGCGGCGAGCACCCGGCCGCGCAGGGCGTGCAGCAGGCCCTCGATCATCCCGGTTTCCTTGGCGCGCATCAACATCGACGCCACGGCGGGTGCGCTGGTGAACGTGACGCAGTCCAGGCTAGAGGTGACGACGGCCTCGATCAGCTGATCCATCGGGCCCTGGTCGTCGGGCGGCGTCCAGCGGTAGACCGGCACCGGCACCACATCGGCGCCCGCGCAGCGCAGCACCTCACAGAAATCGGGAACCGGCTCCCATTCGGTGGTCGCGCCGTGCAGCTGCACCGCGATCCGCACGCCTTCCACACCCTCGGCCAGCAGGTGATCGAGCACCTCGGCCGAGGACTCCGAGGCAGGCGACCATTCCTCGCGCAGTTCGGCTGCGCGGATGGCGCCCTTGGCCTTCGGGCCGCGGGCCACCACCCTGGTGCTCGCCAGGGTGTCGCGCAGCCGTTCGGCCAGCCCCCAGCCTTCGGCGGCCTCCATCCAGCCACGGAAACCGATACCGGTGGTGGCCACGGTGATCTGCGGCGGATCGTCGACCAGCTGACGGGTGACCCGTTCTAGTTCGGTGTCGTCGGCCAGCGGGATGATGCGGATGGCCGGCGCGGACACGATGGTCGCGCCGCGCCGGGTGAGCAGGGTGGCGAACTCCTCGGAACGTCGTGCGGCCGTGATGCCGACGGTGAAGCCCGCGAGCGACGCGCCCGCGTCGAGAGTCGTCATGCCGATCCGTCCGAGTCCGTACCGCCCACGACGGGTTCGTTCGACACCGAGACGATGCCGTCGTCGACGCGAACCCGGTAGACCGGCAGCGACACCGACTCCTCGTCGAGGCAATGCCCGTCGATCAGCGAAAACGCCTGCTTGAGCAGCGGCGAAGCCACCACGGGCACGCCACCGCGGTCGCCGATGATGCCGCGCGACATCACCGCGGCCCGGCCGAACGGATCGATATTGCCGACGGCGTACACCGCGCCGTCCGAATGCAGGAACAGTGCGGCTTGGCGGCCGCCCTTCAGCAACACCGCAACGCCGCGGCCTGGGATCAGGTAGTCGAGACGGCAGGCCTGGGTCCATCCGGTGGTGGCCGGGGCAATGCCGGTGGTTTCGATCACGGTCATCGGGGTTCTCCTCCAAACGCCTTACCCATTGGTACCGGCGCCCTGTTTCCTCGCGGTTAAGCAGTCATTTCCCGGGCGTAGCAGTTGCGGCGGGACCGAGATCCCGAGCGCACGCCCGCTGCCGGTCAGGCGCGGCTGCCGACTCCTGGCATGTCGGGCAGGCCGAGCAGGACCGGCACCTTGCGCTCGCCGCTGTCGTCGAACGAGATCGTCGGGTCGGCCTCTTCTGGTGCGTTGACGAAGGACACGAAGCGCGAGAGCTTGTCCTCGTCCTCGAGCACCGCCGCCCATTCGTCGCGGTAGCCCTCCACGTGCTTGGCCATGGCCGCTTCCAGGTCGGCGGCGATACCGAGGCTGTCCTCGCAGACCACCTGCTTGACGTACTCGATGCCGCCTTCCAGCGATTCCTGCCACGGCGCGGTGCGCTGCAACCGGTCGGCGGTGCGGATGTAGAACATCAGGTAGCGGTCGATGTACTTGATCAGCGTCTCGTCGTCGAGCTCACCGGCCAGCAGCACGGCGTGCTTGGGCGTGAGGCCGCCGTTACCGCCGACGTAGAGGTTCCAGCCGTTCTCGGTGGCGATCACGCCGACGTCCTTGCCGCGCGCCTCCGCGCACTCCCGGGCGCAACCGGACACCGCGAGCTTGAGCTTGTGCGGCGAGCGCAGACCGCGGTAGCGCTTCTCCAGCAGCACGGCCATGCCGACCGAATCCTGCTGACCGTAGCGGCACCAGGTGGAACCGACGCAGCTCTTGACGGTGCGCAGCGACTTGCCGTACGCGTGGCCGGATTCCATGCCCGCGTCGACCAGCCGCTTCCAGACCAGCGGCAGCTGGTCCACCCGCGCGCCGAACAGGTCGATGCGCTGCCCGCCGGTGACCTTCACGTAGAGGTCGAATTCCTTGGCCACCTCACCGATCACGATCAGCTGCTCGGCGGTGACCTCACCACCGGGCATCCGCGGCACCACCGAATAGGTGCCGTTCTTCTGCAGGTTGGCCAGGAAGTGGTCGTTGGTGTCCTGGAGTGCGGCCTGCTCGCCGTCGAGGATGTGATCGCTCGAGGTGGAGGCCAGGATGGAGGCCACGGTGGGCTTGCAGATATCGCAGCCGGTGCCCTTGCCGTACTTGCCGATCAGCTCGGAGAAGGTGCGGATACCGGTGACCTGGACGATGTCGAACAGCTCGGCGCGCGACTGCTCGAAGTGCTCGCACAGCGCCTTCGACATCTCCACGCCGGACTGCTCGAGCAGCTTCTTGATCATCGGCACACAGCCACCACACGAGGTGCCCGCGTTGGTGCAGCTCTTGACGCCGGCGATATCGCAGGCGCCCTCGGCGATGGCCCCGCAGATGGCACCCTTGCTGACGTTGTTGCAGGAACAGATCTGCGCGTCGTCGGGCAGGGCGTCGGCGCCGAGTTCGGCACCGGCCGGGGAGATCAGCGCGGCGGGCTCGGCGGGCAGCGGACGCCCGACCAGCGGACGCAGCGCCGCGTACTGCGAGGCGTCACCGACCAGGATGCCGCCGAGCAGGGTCTGCGCGTCGTCGGAGATGACCAGCTTGGCGTAGGTGCCCTTGGCGGCATCGTGCAACACCACCGACAGCGCGCCCTCGGTGGTGCCGTGCGCGTCACCGAAACTGGCGACGTCGACACCGAGCAGCTTCAGCTTGGTCGACATATCCGCGCCGGGGAACTCCCCCGCCCCGCCGAGCAGCCGGTCGGCGACGATCTCGGCGGTGGTGTAGCCGGGCGCGACCAGGCCGTAGCAGACACCCTCGACCGCGGCGCATTCACCGACGGCGTAGATGTTCGGGTCCGAGGTCTGCATTCCCAGGTCGGTGATGATGCCGCCGCGCGGGCCCACCTCGAGGCCGGCCTCGCGGGCGATCTCGTCGCGCGGACGGATACCGGCGGAGAACACCACCATCGCGGCGTCGATGGTGCTGTCGTCGGACAGGGTCACCTTGAGCTTGGTCGCCGGGCCCGCGCCCTCGACCGTCTCGATCGAGGAGGTGCCGACGCCGGTGTGCACATGCAGGCCCAGATCCGAGACCAGCTTCTCCAGGATGGCGGCGCCGCCCGCGTCGACCTGGGCGGGCATCAGCCGGTCGGCGAATTCGACGACGTGCGGGGTCATGCCGAGCAGGCGCAGCGCATTGGCCGCCTCCAGACCCAGCAGACCACCGCCGACGACCACACCGTGCGCGCCCGGCCCGGCCGCAGCGGCGGTGTCCCGGATGCCGTCGAGGTCGTCGAGGGTGCGGTAGACGAAGCAGCCGTCGCTGTCGTGGCCGGGCACCGGCGGCACGAAGGCGTAGGAGCCGGTGGCCAGCACCAGCGCGTCGTAGCCGATGGTCTCACCGGTCGAGGTGGTGATCTTGCGGGCGGCACGGTCGATGGATTCGGCGCGCTGGCCCAGCCGCAGCTCCACCAGCTCGTCGCCGGCGTACTCGTTGCCGGGCAGGGCGAGCGCACTGGCGTCCCAGTTGCCCACGTAGGACGAGAGCCCGACGCGGTCGTAGGCGGCCAGCTTCTCCTCGCTGAGGATCACGACCTGCCACTGGCCTGCCTCGTCGCGGGAGCGCAGCGCCTCCACGAACCGGTGCCCGACCATGCCATGGCCTGCGACCACCACGGTCTTGCGCTGAGTGGGTTCGACTGTCGAATTCATGACTGTCCCTCCGTGGATGATCGGTGTCAGGCGCGAGCCGACGAGTTGGTGGACCGGGTGGTGGAGTTGGCGGCCTCGGCTTCCAGAACCAGGGCCTCGGCCTCGACCACGACGTCGGTGCCGGAATCGCGGACCCGCAGGCTCGGCCTGCGCAAGAACACCGCCCAGGTGACGAGGGCACAGGCGACGTAGAAGCCCATGAACACCCAGAAGGCGGTGGTGGCGGACTGCGTGGACGAATACGACGAGCGCAGCACCAGGTTGATGCCGACTCCGCCGAGCGCACCGATGGCGCCGACGAAACCGATCAACGCACCCGAGGTGTTCTGCGACCAGGCGGCCTGCTCGGCGGGGCTCGCGTCCAGGCTCTTGGACTTCGCGTCGAACACCGACGGGATGATCTTGGTGACGGCGCCGTTGCCGAAGCCGGAGAGCACGAACAGCGCGATGAAACCGATCACCATCACCGTCATCACCCCGCCGGTCGCCACGCCGCCGTTGCTGTCGGCCCTCGTGCTCGCCAGGCCGACGACGAGGGCGGCGGCCATCATCGCGCCGAAGACGACGATGGTGACCTTGCTTCCGCCGATCCGGTCGGCCAGTTTGCCGCCGTACGGGCGGGCCAGCGAGCCGAGCAGCGGGCCGATGAAGGCGATCGACGCGGCGTGCACCGCGGCCTGCGCGACAGTGTCGCCGCCCGCCTTGAAGCTGATCTGCAGGATCTGGCCGAAGGCGAAGCTGTAACCGATGAACGAACCGAAGGTGCCGATGTAGAGAAAGGCGATGGCCCAGGACTGCGGCACCCTCAGCGCCTTCACCATGTAGGACAGGTCGGCTTTCTGGTTCTTCAGGTTGTCCATGAACAGCGCGGCGCCCAGACCGGACAGTGCCACGAGCACCAGGTAGATCGCGCAGATCAGCGAGCCGTAGCCGTCACCGAGGGTGGCGAGCACCAACAGCCCGAGCAGCTGGATGACCGGGACGCCGATATTGCCGCCCGCCGCGTTCAGACCGAGCGCCCAGCCCTTGAGCCGCTGCGGGTAGAAGGCGTTGATATTGGTCATCGAGGAGGCGAAGTTGCCGCCGCCGAAGCCGGCGAACGCCGCCACGATCACGAAGGTGGTGTAGGAGGTGCCGGGCTGATTGATGAAGTACAACGTCAGCAACGTCGGGATGAGCAGCATGAACGCGCTGAAAATGGTCCAGTTGCGGCCGCCGAAGCGGGCGGTGGCCACGGTGTAGGGGATCCGGAGCAAACCGCCGACCAGGGTCGGCACCGCCGCGAGGAAGAACTTGCCCGCCGGGTCGATGCCGAACTCGTCGGCGGGCATGAACAGCACCATCACCGACCAGATCGACCAGACCGAGAAGCCGATGTGCTCGGCGACCACCGACCAGATCAGATTGCGCTTGGCGATGTCCTTGCCGCCTGCTTCCCAGGCCGCGACATCCTCGGCATCCCAATGCTCGAGGTTGCGGTTACGCGTCAGCGTGCTCAACAACAGGGCCTCCCAAAATCGGTTGGCCCAACGGTAGGAAACGGGTATTGCCGAAATGCTGCGGAAAATGACCGTCAAATCAACGGTTGCTCACGCTGCACGGGAAATGCGGGTGAGATGTTTCCGGCATGTGACGCAACGGTTTCCGCAGGTGTCCGAACGCCTGCTCGCGCGCTCCGGCGCGGTGAGGTCGCCTGTCAGCATGACCTGCGTCACGCTCGGCCGCAAGTCCTACGAATCAGCGCGCCGGCATCCGGCGCCGCCGCCGGGTCATCAGCGGCGGCGCCGGGAGCTCGTTCAGCGAGCCGACCAGGTGTCCTCGAGCATGCGCGGCTTGCACGCCTGCCAGGCACCGGTCAGCAACACCAGCACGGCCACCCCGAGGAAGGCGAACGGCGCGGCCCAGCCGCCGGTGGCGGTGTGCAGCATGCCGAACAGCACCGGACCGGCACAGGCCACCGCGTAGCCGACGCCCTGGGTGAAGCCCGACAGCGAGGCCGAACCGGCCGGGGTGCGGGTACGCAGGTTGATCAGCGTCAGCGCCATCGGGAAGGTGCTCGGGCCAAGCCCGAGCACGATCACCCACAGGATCGGCGCGCTCATCGGCGCGATCAGCAGACCGGTGAAGGCGACGAAGAAACACACCGCGCAGCCGATCACCACGGGAAACGGGTTGGTCATCCGGGCCGCGACGGTGGGCGCTGTCAGGGCGGCGACCAGCCCGACCACCGCGAACAACGCGACCATGGTGCCGCCGAAGGCCGCGCTCGCGCCGGCGTCGGCGAAGATCGTCGGCAGCCAGGTGAACATCGAATAGGTGGTCAGCGAGGTCATGCCGAACATGCCGGCCATGCCCCAGGCCACCGGCGAGCGCCACGCCTTGCCGGTGGCGGCCTTGCCCGCGGGCAGGGCGGTGGTGTCGACCTTGTCGCGGCCGCGCCGATCGCGCAGCACCCCCAACCACGGGACGGCAGCCGCGAAGCCGAGCAGCGCCCACATGCCGAGCGAGATCCGCCAGCCGTGCGCCTCGGCGACCGGCACCGCCACCAGCGCGGGCAGCACGGTGCCGATCTGCACCATGGTGATGTAGAGCGCGCTGACGATCGCGAGCCGGTCCGGGAAGTACCGCTTGACCAGCGGCGGGATCACCACATTGCCGACGCCCATACCGCCGAGGGCCAGCGCCGAGAAGACGAACAGTTCCGCGGTGCCGGAGACGAACACCCGGATGAGCATGCCGAGACCGGCCATCAGCATGGCGACCAGCGCGGTGCGTTCCAGGCCGAGCCTGCGCACCATGACCGGCGTCAGCAGCCCGGACAGGGAGAACATCAGGGTGGGGATCATGCCGAAGACGCCGACGACGGCGGTGCCGTACCCGATCTCGTGGCCGATCTCCTCGGCCAGCGGGGTGAAGGCGGTGACCGCGACGCGCAGCACCAGCGCCGACATGATGATCGCCGCGAGTACGAGCAGCCTGCCCTCGGTCAGCGCACGACGACGCTCGGCCGTCGACGAGCCTGCGGGGCTGCTGGTGGTTCCGGGCAGGGTTGCGGTCACCGAGAAATCATAGGATGACCGGATGACGGGAGCAAGCCGATGTGACGAGCGGTACCCTGTTGCGGTGCAACCCGTCCGCCGCACCAGTCTCATCGCGCAGGTCACCGAACAGCTCCGGGCCGAAATACGCTCGGGCCGTTGGCCGATCGGCTCACGCATACCCACCGAGCCCGAACTCGCCGAACTCACCGGCACCGGGCGAAATACGCTGCGCGAGGCGGTGCAGGCGCTCGTCCATGCCGGGATGCTCGAACGGCGTCAGGGTTCGGGCACCTACGTGATCGCCAACTCCGAAGTCAGCGGCGCGCTGGCCAAGTACTTCGCCGACGCCCAGGAACGCGACATCCTGGAACTGCGCCAAGCCCTCGACACCACCGCGGCCGCCCTCGCCGCGCAGCGCCGCGACGAGACCGATATCGCCACCATGCGGCGGCTGCTGGAAGAACGCAGCAAGTCCTGGGACGAGGACAACCCCGCGGCCATCGAGGCCGACGTGCAACTGCACCGCGCCATCGTCGTCGCCAGCCACAACGCGGTGTACCTGGAGTTCTACGATTCGCTGCTGCCGGTGATCGAGGCGGGCATCCGCTCGCGCACCTCGAAATACGGCGATTCCTACGACGCCGAACATCGCGAACTGGTCCAGGCCGTCATCGACGGCGATCCCGAACGCGCCGCGCAGGCCGCTCGCTGCTTCCTCGGATCCCTGCTCGCCGAGTATCCGGCACCGGGCAGCGAGGCCGAGTAACCAACCCGTCACCGGTGTGCCTGATCACCGGTGAGGCGGATGTGCCGCGATCGTCACTGCGCGCCACGTGAGCGCAACAACCGGCTCCTACCTTGTGATTCGACCGCTCAGGCACCCGACGGCTCGCGACGAACCGGTCAGGGCACCACGCCGCTGCGATGAGGCAGCGCTGCCACGATGAGGGAGCGGTCGCAGTGCGATCGAGAGGGAGCCGATGACCGCGACAATCGACACCGGCAGTCACACACCGTCGTTCAGCTATCAGAGGCGCGGACGCTGGATCGACACCTGGGAACCCGACGACCCCGAGTTCTGGGAATCCGGCGGGGCGCGCACGGCCCGCAAGAATCTCGCCTTCTCGGTGTTCGCCGAGAACCTCGGATTCAGCGTCTGGGTCATCTGGGGGTCGGTCGTCACCAGCATGGGCGCGGCCGGATTCGGCTTCCTGGCCGGGCTCGGCAAGGGCGATCCGGTCGCGGTGAGCAACGCCCTGCTGCTCACCTCCACCCCGACGATGGTCGGTGCGGCCCTGCGCATCCCCTACACCTTCGCCATCCCCCGCTTCGGCGGCCGCGCCTTCACCGCGTTCAGCGCGGCGATGCTGTTGCTGCCAACCCTCGGACTGGCCTACTTCGTCAATCAGCCCGAGACCCCGATGTGGGTGTTCCTGTTGCTGGCGGCGCTCGCGGGCGTGGGTGGCGGCAACTTCTCGTCCTCGATGGCCAATATCTCCTTCTTCTTCCCGGAAGGGAAAAAGGGTGCGGCCCTCGGCATCAACGCCGCGGGCGGCAATCTCGGCGTCGCGCAGACCCAGCTGATCCTGCCGCTGCTGATCACCCTCGGCACGCATCTGACCGCGAAGGACCCGGCCGGCTACCGGCTCGGGATCACCCTCGCGGTGCTGGTGTGGGTGCCGTTCATCCTGATCGCTACCGTCGGCGCGGTGCGCTGCATGGACAGCCTGCGCACCGCGAAGTCCGACGGCCGGTCCTATCGGCTCGCGCTGACCAATCCGCACACCTGGGTGATGTCGCTGCTCTACATCGGCACCTTCGGCTCGTTCATCGGCTTCTCCTTCGCCTTCCCCACACTGATCAAGGCCAACTTCCCGAACCTGGCGAATATCGGCTGGATCACCACCCTCGGCAATCTCGCCTTCCTCGGCGCCCTGGTCGGTTCGTTCAGCAGACCGTTCGGTGGCTGGATCTCCGACCGGGTCGGCGGCGCCAAGATCACCCTCGGGGTGTTCGGCGGTATGGCCATCGCGGTGGCGTTGATCATGGCCGCGCTGGAGCTGAAGAGCTTTCCGCTGTACCTGATCTCGTTCCTGCTGCTGTTCGTGCTCACCGGCATCGGCAACGGCTCCACCTACCGGATGATCCCGTCGATCTTCAGCGCCGAAGCACGCAAGTACGCCGCCGAGCACGATCTCGATCCGGCCGAGGCGGCGGCCTCGGCGAAACGGCAGGCGGGTGCGGCGATCGGCGTCATCGGGGCGATCGGCGCCTCCGGCGGATACCTGCTGCAGCAGGCGCTTCGACTGTCCAACATCAACTTCGGCAGCATGTCGCCCGCCTTCTGGGCGTATGCGATCGCCTTCCTGGTGATGGCGGGCGTGACGTGGTGGTTCTACCTGCGCTCGTCGTTCGCGGTGGCGCGGGTTCCGTCACTGGCGTACGCGAACGTCTGAGATGGGTTCGGCCGCACCGGGTGTGGCGTCGTCGATGCGGCGCCGCACCCGGTGCGCGTCGACCGGGAGCGCCGAATCAGCGCGGACGGAGTCGACCGGGTGCAGCAGCGAGTCAGAGCAGGAACCGAACCATATCCGCGGTGCGGGCCAGGCCGGGCAGGGCCTCCGGGGTCGATCGTGGATGCAAGGCGTGCACCGCGAGCCGGAACATCACCGCCCGCAACAACATCTGCGGCCACTCCGGCAGATCCGACCAGCGCTCCAACAGGCCGTCGTCGGCACCACCCCACGACAGCGCGTCCACCACGACCACACCCGCGGCCCACGCGGCCGGACGCCAGTACGGGGTGATGTCGCTGAGCCCGGGAGTGTCGGCGCCGGAGAACAATACGGTGCCGAACAGGTCGCCGTGCACCAGCTGCGCGGGCGTGTGCACCGGTTTACGCAGGGTGGCCAGCTGCCCGATCAACTCCATGCTGTGCCTGCCATCCGGTGACGTCGTCGGCAGCGCCCCGCCCGCGCGCAGGCTGCGCAGCGGCACCGCCTCCCAGGCGGCGCGGTCGGCGGCAACGAAGACGTCGACGTCCATCCACGGCGCCACCGGCGGCTGCACCAGGAACCGCGGCCGCTCGAGATGCGCGGTGGCGGCATGCAACCGCAGCGACACCGACACCACCTCGTCGTGCCGGGGTTCCGGAATACCTTCCAGGAAGGTGTCCGCCCGCCAGCCGGAGACGACGTAGCGGCCGTCGGTGGCGCGCACCGGCCGCGCCAGGCGCAGCCCGTCGACCTTCAGCGTTTCGCGCACCTTCGCCGACCAGGCCGCCCGTGCGTGATCGGCGACCGGGCTGAGCACCACGTCACCGAGGCGCCAGCCGCCTTCCCAGTCGCCCAGCGCAATCGGCGTCACCTCGCGCAGGCCGAACGTGGCTCGCACATGCTCGGGAGGCTCCACAGATGTCACGGCCGTACCGTACTCCCGGCGACGCGCCCGAAACGGGCGCCGCGCCGAGGTTGCCGGCGATGCGCTGGGCGGTCGCTCAGTACACCGGGAGTGAGGGGTCGACCTGGTTCGCCCAGGCGATCACACCGCCCTGCAGATGGGTGGCGTCGGCGAAGCCCGCGCGTTTGAGCGCGGCCAGCGCCTCCGCGGACCGGATACCGGTCTTGCAGTGCAGCACGATCGGCCGATTCTGCGGCAGTTCCGACAGCGCCTCACCGGACAGGATGCGGTCCTTCGGGATCAGCGTCGCGCCCTCGATCCGCACGATGTCCCATTCGACGGGCTCGCGCACATCGATGATCGCGACGTCCTTGCCGGCGTCGAGCATCTCCTTCAGCTCACGCGCGGTGACGGTCGAACCGGCGGCGGCCGCCTGGCCTTCCTCGCTCACCACACCGCAGAACGCGTCGTAGTCGATCAGTTCGGTGATCGGCTGACGCTCCGGATCGCGGCGCAGCTTGATGGTCCGGTAGGTCATATCCAGTGCGTCGTAGACCATCAGCCGGCCCAGCAGCGGGTCGCCGATGCCGGTGATCAGCTTGATCGTCTCGGTCACCATGATCGAGCCGATGGATGCGCACAGCACACCGAGCACACCGCCCTCGGCGCAGGACGGCACCATGCCCGGCGGCGGCGCCTCCGGGTAGAGATCGCGGTAGTTGATGCCGCGGCCGTCGGGTGCGTCCTCCCAGAACACCGACACCTGGCCCTCGAAGCGGTAGATCGAGCCCCACACGTAGGGCTTGCCCGCGAGGACGGCGGCGTCGTTGACCAGGTAGCGGGTGGCGAAGTTGTCGGTGCCGTCGACGATCAGGTCGTATTCGGAGAACAGCTCGACGGCGTTGTCCGGCTCCAGCCGGATCTTGTGCAGTCGCACGTCGATGCCGGAGTTGATCTCCAGAATGGAATCACGGGCGCTGTCGGCCTTGGAACGGCCGATATCGGATTCGCCGTGGATGACCTGGCGTTGCAGGTTGGACAGGTCGACCTCGTCGAATTCGACGATGCCGAGCGTGCCGACACCGGCGGCGGCCAGGTACAGCAGTGCGGGCGAGCCGAGCCCACCCGCGCCGATCACCAGCACCTTGGCATTCTTCAGCCGCTTCTGCCCGTCCACGCCCACATCGGGAATGATCAGGTGGCGGCTGTAGCGGGCGACCTCGTCCCTGGTCAGCTCCGCGGCCGGCTCGACCAGTGGCGGCAGGGACTTCGGTGATGACACGTCCAGAACTCCTCGAATCGAATGGGCCGGTCACGATGCGTCGGGCGCACACCTCGGTGCGCTATCGGTGCAACACCGAGGACCCGGCCGTTCTTCCCCGCCCATGGTCGCGCATGGACAGTGCCGGGCGACAACCGGGCCGGGCCATGCCGACCCCGGCGTAGGCCGGTTCAGCCGCGCGGGTACGGCCAGGGATTGAACCGGCAGCGTTTACCGTCCATCGGCACCACCCCGTCGGGGTCGAGGGTGGCGATGACGTTGTTCTCCACGCCGAAGGTCTGCTGCATCATCACCGGCGCCAGGCCGCCGTCGGTCTCGCAGGGCTGATGCTGGTGGTAACCGATGGCGTGGCCGACCTCGTGGTTCACCAGGTACTGCCGGTAGGAACCGATATCGCCCTCGAACGCCAGCGCGCCGCGCACCCAGCGGGCCTCCGACAACACCACCCGGCCCAGGTCGGAGTTGTAGCAGGAGGAGTCGATCTCGATCTCGAAACCGCATGCGGTGCGCGCCGTTTGGCGCGAGGTGAGCGAGACCCGGAAATCCGGTTCGCCCTGATCCACCCGGCGGAAGGCGAACTTGCGGTCATGAGTCCAGCTCTTCGGATTGGCCAGCGTGGAGTCGACCATCTTGGCCACCGAGGCGTCACCGCCGTAACCGGTGGTGTCGAGACCGTCCTCGATCTCGACGGTGTAGCTGAACACGTACTGCTCCCCGATACCCACCTGCGCGCTGGTCCCCGGCACCACCCGCCAGGTCCCCGCGCCGTTCTCCACGAACTGGCCGCCCTCGGGCAGCGCACCGGTGGGCAGATCGTCGGGGAACTTGCCGTCACCGGGCGGGGCGCCGATGACACCCGCGCTCGCCGCCGGCGGGCTCAGCCGCCCGAATCCGGGTTCCCCCGCCGCGGGCGCGGGGTCCGGCCCGGTGCGGATGGCATCGACGATCACGATGAGCGTCACCGCGAACAACACCGGCAGCGCATACGCCCGCCAGCCGTAGGTGGACACGAATCGGCCGATGGCGCTCTGCTTCTTCACATCACGCGACGGTCGCGGGGCACGCGAACGAGCCTTCTCGTCCGGTGCGGTGGGGTCCCAGCGTGCGCGCAATGGTTGCCGCGAGCGGTCGGAGGTGCTGGAGTCCGGCCATGCCACGGGGCTCGTCACTGCGGAACCGGAGTCCTCGGAACCATGGGGGCGGTGCGCATCGCGCCCGCCGCCGGTCGGCTTTTCCGGTCGGTCGGTCACGGGAAACAGCCTCTCACAGTGCGAAAGACCGCGGCACCATGCATCGGCGGGGCGGCAGATCACTGCGAGATTTCTCACCGATGGCTATGCATTCACCACCCCCATCGGAAAGTGTGACGCGAGCGGGTATCGTGCTGTGGATAACCCGGTGCACACCCCTTTTGCCGGGGAATCGACTGGGAGATCCGAAATGACTGACCTCGTGGACCGGATGACGTCCCGCAGAACGTCGTCCGAGGCCATGACCCCGGCCAAGCGCGGCACCAGGCTGCCGCGCGACGAACGACGCCAGCAGCTGCTCGCCGCTGCCAGTGAGGTGTTCGTGCTGCGTGGCTATCACGCCGCGGGTATGGACGAGATCTCGCAATGCGCCGGCGTCAGCAAGCCGGTGCTCTACCAGCACTTCACCAGCAAGCTCGAACTCTACGTCGCGGTGCTGCAGAACTACGTCGACATGCTGGTGTCGAGCGTGCGCCAGGCGCTGCGCTCCACCACCGACAACCGGCAGCGCGTGCGCGCGGCGGTGCAGGCCTACTTCGACTTCGTCGACAACGAGATGCAGGGCTTCCGGCTGGTCTTCGAATCGGACCTGACCAACGAGCCGCAGGTGCAGCGTCGGGTGGAGCAGGCCACCGAAGCCTGTGTGGACGCCGTCTTCGATCTGGTGGCCCACGACTCCGGCCTCGACCCGTACCGCGCCCGCATCCTTGCGGTCGGCCTGGTGGGCGCGAGCCAGTTCACCGCACGCTACTGGCTGGAAGCCGACCGCCCGATCCCGAAGGACGAGGCCGTCGACACCACGGTCGCACTGGCATGGGGCGGGCTGTCCCACGTGCCGCTGCACCCCATCGAGGAAGTGCTGCGCGCCCGCCACGATCAGTAGGCACGGCCGATCAACGACAGAGCCCCCGGCATCCGGTTCGACCGGACGCCGGGGGCTCTTCGTTCGGCTGTTTCTCAGACGGCGGCGAAGCCGACTCGGCCGCCGGTGGCGGTGCCGATCTCGACGTAGGCGACCTTGGCGGCCTGGATCAGGAACTTGCGACCCTTCTCGTCGGTCAGCGAGACGACACCGCTATCACCGCTGAGGGCACCGGACACCAGCGCCTCGACCTCGTCGGGGGTCTGCGAGCTGGTGATGACGAGCTCGCGCGGGCTATCCGAAATACCGATCTTGACCTCCACGGCCAACCTCCGAACATAGAGTCGTGTGCTGTCGCACCAAGGCTAATGCAGCCCCGCGGGGTGCAGGCACCTGACCGCCTGCGCTG
Organism: Nocardia sp. JCM 38205; assembly: GCF_058222935.1. Taxonomy (NCBI): domain Bacteria; kingdom Bacillati; phylum Actinomycetota; class Actinomycetes; order Mycobacteriales; family Nocardiaceae; genus Nocardia; species Nocardia sp. JCM 38205. Next base: position 218,073 of record NZ_JBYHFL010000004.1, read on the forward strand.
TCAGCGAAACACCCGCACCGCGCCCCGGCTGCTACTTCGGCTCGACGAGCTGGATGTCGAGTTCGACCTTGACCGCATCGCTGAGCATGCCGGGCAGCGGGCCGCCGACGCCGAAGTCGGTGCGCTTGATGGTGCCGGTCGCGGAGAATCCGGCGTGGTTGTCGCCGGTCGCGCCGAACTCCTGCACCCCGCCCCATTCGACCTCGAGGGTGACCGGCTTGGTGATCTGGCCGAGCGTCGCCTCGCCCTGGACGGTGAACGTCTCCGAGATCCGGACCGGCTCGGTGGCGCGGAAGGTCAGCGTCGGCCGGTTGGCCACGTCGAGGAAGTCGGCGGTGCGTACGTGGGCGTCGCGGTCGGGGTTGCCGGTGTCGAACGAGTCGAGGTAGATGGTGGCGCCGATGGTCGCGGCCCCGGATTCGTCGACGACAAACTCGGTGTCGAATTTGGTGAAGCTGCCGCGCACCTTGGAGATGCCGAGGTGGCGGATGGTGAACGCGACGGTCGAGTGCGCGGGATCCAGGGTCCAGGATCCGGGGCGCAGCTGCTGGGTGGCGGTGGTGGTTTCCGGTGTAGTCATGGGTTCCACCATGACCGGACCGCGGTCCGCTAACCAGACCGCCGTTATCCTGGACCTGGCAGGGCGCGGATAAGCCGGCCCCGACGAGGCACGATGGACGGCATGGCACGAAGCAGGTTCGCCGAATTCCTGGTCGCCCGGCGCGCGGAACTGCGCCCGGGCGATCTCGGATTGCCCGAGGGGCGCCGCCGCCGCACCCCGGGACTGCGCCGTGAAGAGGTCGCGGTGCGGGCCGGCGTCAGTGCCGACTATCTGGCGCGGCTGGAGCAGGGCCGTGACAACAATCCGTCTCCGGCCGTGGTGGAGGCCCTCGCCGACGCGTTGTTACTACGTGGTGAGGCGCGCTACCAGTTCAACATCCTCGCGCTGACCGCCGCCGACGGCTCACGCTGCCCCGGCGGGGAGGCCGAGCCGGAGCAGGTGCCCGAGACCATCCAGCAGGTGCTGCGCGCGCTCGCGCCGACCCCGGCCTTCGTGGTCGGCAGGCAACTGAATGTGCTCGATTGGAACGCCGCGTGGGCGGATTTCGCCGCACCGCTCGGGCTGCTCGACGATTCCTCGCCCAACCTCGCCCGGTTCACCTTCACCCATCCCGCGGCCCGGCGGGTGCTGCGCAATTGGTCGCAGGCCGCGGACGCCTTCGCGGCGGCCCTCAATCGCGCGATGGTGCGCTGGCCCGCCGACGACGCACTGCGCGAGACGATCGATCGGTTGCGCGGCCACCCGGATTTCGCCGAACGCTGGACTCCGCAACGTCTCAACGAGCCGACCGTGCCGCTGCTGCGCTTCGACCATCCGGTGCTCGGTGAGCTGGACGTGCCGTTCGAGACCTTGGAAACGACCGGCGATCAGAGCCTGGTCGTCTGGCTCGCCGACCGGGTCCAGGCCACCGGCCTGCACCTGGTCCGCGACCGCGCGGCCAACGAATAGCGTCGGCGAATCCACCTGACGGCTCGTAAGCGCCGGCCGGTCTCAGAGCCGCGAGGTGCGCACGTGTATGCGCTCACCCTGTGGGCCGAACAGGCTCAGCACCTCGACACTCCCGCGGCCGGTCGCGCCGAACCAGTGCGGAATCCGGCAGTCGAACTCGGCCGCCTCGCCGGCACTCATCACGAAATCGCGGGCACCCAGCCGTACTCGTAGCCGTCCGCGCAGTACGTACAACCACTCGTATCCGGTGTGGGTGCGCAAGAACGGCTCATCGTCGGTGGCCGGAATGGTCATGATGTAGGCGCGTGGTTCGCCACGGTGCCGTGAGAGCGGAATCAACACCCGGCCGTCCGTGGCCTGCGTCGGCCGCGGTGCTCGCGGGTCGGCGATTCTGGGCGAGGCCACGACCTCGTCGAGCGGTACGCCGAGAGCAGCGGTGATCGGCAGCAGCAGTTCCAGACTCGGTTTGCGCTGTGCCGATTCCAGCCGCGACAGCGTGCTGGTCGAGATCCCGGTGGCGCGTGCGAGTTCGGCGAGGCTGACGCCCTTCTTCTCCCGCGCCCGGCGCAATCGCGGTGCGATCTGCTCGATGACGGCATCGACGCTCGGCTGCCCATCCATGGCCCATCGAAGCGAATCCGTCCCAATTTCAGCAAGAATCTTTGCTGATACCGCAAATCGGCCGCGATGCTGTCGGCGGAGGTGATCCGGATGGACACAACAACAACAGCACTGGGCGGGTCCACACCCGCAACCGGCGGGGACCGATTGTCCTCGCCCCGACCGCGCGGTGCTGCGGGCCGCGCACGGTCCGACCGCCTACCCCTCGGCGTCTACCTGCTGGGATTCAGCTTGTTCGCGATGGGCACGGCCGAATTCCTGCTGGCCGGGGTGCTACCCGCGGTCGCCGACGATCTGGACACGACGCTGTCCTCGGCGGGGATGCTCATCACCGCGTTCGCGCTCGGCGTGGTGCTCGGCGGACCACCGCTCGCGGTCCTCGGCCTGCGCTGGCCGCGCCGCACGGCCCTGCTGGTCACGCAGGGGATCTTCGCGGCGGGCATCGTCGCCGGCCTGGTCGGTAATTACCAGGTGCTGCTGATTTCCCGGGCCGTTTCCGGCGTCGCCTATGCGGGGTTCTTCGCGATCGCGTCGGTGACAGCCATCAGCTTGGTGGCCTCGGATCGAACGGCCAGGGCGTCCGGCGTGGTCGTCAGCGGGCTGAGCATCGCCATGGTCGCCGGCGGTCCCGCGGGGACGCTGCTCAGCCACTTCACCGACTGGCGTGGCGGTTTCTGGGCGGTCGTCCTGCTGACCGTCGCCGCCATGATCGGATGCAGGCTCGGCCTGCCCGGCGCGGACTCCGGAGCTCCGGCCGCCCGGCCGAGCGTGGCCAGGGAACTGCGCACCATGCGGTCACCGCGCCTGTGGGGGATCTACGCGATCACGATCGCGACGACGGCCGCGTACATGGTGACGTTCAACTATCTCGCGGCGATGCTCGCCGAGATCACCGCGGTGGCCGAGGTATGGATCCCGGCGATCCTGGCACTGTTCGGCGTCGGCGCTTTCGCGGGCTTGCCCATCGGCGGCCGCATCTCCGACCGGCGGCCGCATCTGGCGCTGGCGACGGGCGCCACGGCCATCGCGGTGCTGTCGGCGGTGATGGTCGCCGCCATCGACCGGGTCTGGCTGGTCGTGCCGACGGTGTTTCTGCTCGGTGTGGCAGCGTTCGTCCTCAATCCCGCGCTGTACGGGCGGGTGTTCGCCCTCGCGGGCGACGCCCCGACGCTGGCCGGGGCCACCACCGTGTCGGCCTTCCAGCTCGGTATCAGCATCACGCCGGTACTGGCGGCCGTGCCGTTGTCCCGCGGCGCCACCCTGACCTCGGTGTGCTGGATCGGGGCGCTGCTGGCGCTGGCAGCACTGCCGCTCGTGCTCACCGATCGCGCCGGTATGCCGACGCGATGACCCGGGGCGATCGCCTAGAGCCCGAGCACCGCCATCCGTTCGGCGTGGCTGGCCTGCATGCGCTCGAACAGGGTGGCGATGCCGTTGAGGTCGCCGGTGGCGGCGAGCACCAGTTCGGTGAGCTCGTCGCGCTGGGCCATCACGTACTGGGCCTGGGTGATCGCCTCGCCGAGCAGGCGGCGACCCCACAGCGTCAGCCGGTCGCGCTCGGAGCGGCTGGCGGCCACCGCGCGGCGCACCTCGTCCACCACGAACTCCGAATGCCCGGTCTCGGCCAGCACATCGCGCACCACGTCGGCGACGTCGGGGCTGAGCACACCGGCGATCTCGCGGTAGAAGTCGGCGGCGATGCCGTCACCGACGTAGAACTTCACCATCGACTCGAGCCACGTGGACGGGTCGGTGGAGGCGTGATAGGCGTCGAGGGCCCGCACGAAGGGCGCCATCACCTCGAAGATGTCGGCGCCGCGCTCCGACAGCGCCGTCTCCAGCCGCGTGAAATGCTCCATTTCGGCGGCGGCCATCTTCGCCACCGCGACCTTGCCGCGGACGGTGGGCGAGAGCTTGGCCTCCTCGGCGAGCCGGTAGAACGCGGAGATCTCACCGTAGGCGAGCACCGCGAACAGATCGGTCACCCCGGGATGGTCGGCGGGAATGGACGGCGAAACCGGGCCGGTCGGCGAAACGCCCAGCGCGGCAGGTGACTGTGCTCCCATGGGACACCAGCGTAATACCCGGCGGGCGGCGCGTCGCGGCTCGACCCGTGCGCCCGAGCCGGGTAGCACACCGCGGCCCGGTCAGACCCCGGTGGCGAGGAATTTATCCAGGTAGGTCCAGGTCGTGTCGCGTGCGGTGGGGCCGGTCAGGATCCCGAGATGGCTGCCGGGCGCGGTTTCGTAGCGCACCGAGGCGGCGCCGCTGAGCGTGCGCAGTCCGGCTTCCACGGCGGCGGCCGGAGTGATGACGTCGGTCGGGCCGCCGACCAGCAGCACCGGCGCGGTGACGTCGGCAAGTGCGATATGCCGCTGCCCCAGCCGCACCACGCCGCGGCCGATGTCGTTGTTCAAAATGAGCCTGCCCCACAGCTGCCCGTAGAACCGGCCGGGATAGCCGGGCATCTCGGCCATGAATCGGTCGATGGTCTCCATCCGGGCCAGGGTCTCGGTGCGGGCGATATTGCTGGCGACGAACCACGGCCGCTTGAGTTCGCGTTCCCAGGCGGTGGACCGGTAGGCGAGCCGGGTGAGTCCTGCGGGCACCCCGCCGGCCGCACGCACCACGGTGGATACCGCCTGGCCACCGGTCAGCTTGGCGACCGCGCGCAGTTGCGGGATGCCGGTCATCTTGTCGTAGTCCAGCGGCGCGCCGACCCCGGTGATCGACCGGATCGGCAGCTGTGTGTTCGCCGCGGCCGTCAGCAGTGACAGGGTGCCGCCGAGCGACCAGCCGACTAGGTCGACGGGCGCGCCACCCCGATCGGCCGACGCGCGCAGCACAGCCTCGGGCAGGATGTCATCGATCCAGTCCTCGAAGCCCATCCGGCGGTCGGCGAAGGTGATCTCGCCGTAGTCGACCAGGTACGGTGCGCGACCGGTCTCCAGCAGGAACCGGGCGACGCTCTGGTCCGGCTGCAGATCGAAGCAGGTGGCGGGGGCGGCCAGCGGGGGCACGAGCAGCACCGCGGAGCCGGCGTCGGCGCAGGCGCCGCCGAAACGCAGCAGCGTGCGATGCGGCTGATCCCACAGCACGGTCGACGGTGTCGGTTCCGGATCGGCCACACCGGAGCCGAAGGTCAGGGCCCAGGCGTTGCGCGCGGCGAGGGTGACGGTGTCTGCGATGCTCACCACACGAATGTCTCACATCTGGTACCGTCGGTAACACCCACGGTGTGACGAGCAGGGCCTCCGCGGGCCCGACTGTCGCCGATATCACCCATCCGCCACGCCCGATGAATTACCGTGTCGCGCACCACTGATCGCCGGTGTAGGCACCGAAAACGAACTTATGTCCCGGCCATTTTCACGCCGGATTTCCGGGCCGAGCACAATATCACGCTACAATCACCACGGACAACGAAAATTTCGCGCCCGATCGAGTTACCCGATCATCCCCCGACACAGCTGTCGGCCCGGCGCGCAAGACGATGTCCACGGAAAATGTGCGCGCACCAGATCCGCGTCACCGATGCGCCGCGCCGATGTCTCCCAGGCAGCCCCCACTCCGGCGGGTACCGCTGACATCCGGCCGCGACCGGTGAGCATCACAGGCGGATACGTGGTCGTCGCGGACCGGCCGGTCCGCCCCACGCCTCGTGCGCGCGTGACGCGATAACGAGGAAGGCACGAACCCTGAGCAAGATCACAGTCGAACAGGAACCGGGACTGGCGGACACCCTGCTGACGGCCGAACTGGACGCAACACATACCGCCCCGACATTCACCGAATTGGGGGTGCGCCCGGAAATCGTGCGCGCGCTCGGTGAGATCGGTATCGAACGCACTTTCGCCATCCAGGAACTCACCCTGCCGCTGGCATTGGCCGGAGAAGACCTCATCGGTCAGGCCCGCACCGGCATGGGCAAGACCTTCGGATTCGGTGTGCCGCTGCTGCATCGCATCGCCACCGCTGAATCGGGCACCACCCCGCTGGACGGAACGCCGCGGGCGCTGGTCATCGTCCCCACCCGCGAACTCTGCCTCCAGGTCACCAAGGACCTGGAGAACGCGAGCAAATACCTGACCAATCACCAGGGGCCGCTGAAGGTGGTCTCCATTTACGGTGGCCGCCCCTATGAGGCGCAGATCGAGGCGTTGCGCCACGGCGTCGACGTCGTCGTCGGCACCCCCGGCCGGCTGCTCGACCTGGCCAATCAGCAGCATCTGATCCTCGGCAAGGTCGGCGTGCTCGTCCTCGACGAGGCCGACGAAATGCTCGATCTGGGCTTCCTGCCCGATATCGAACGCATTCTGGGGATGGTCCCGGATAAACGGCAGACGATGCTGTTCTCGGCCACCATGCCCGGCCCGATCATCACCCTGGCCCGCACATTCCTCACCCGCCCGACCCATATCCGGGCCGAGGAGCCGCACGATTCCGCGGTGCACGATCGCACCGCCCAGTTCGTCTACCGGGCGCACGCGCTCGACAAGAGCGAATTGGTCGCCCGCGTGCTGCAGGCCGAAAGCCGCGGCGCCACCATGATCTTCACCCGCACCAAGCGCACCGCGCAGAAGGTGGCCGACGATCTGGCCGAACGTGGTTTCGCGGTCGGCGCGGTGCACGGTGACCTCGGCCAGATCGCGCGCGAGAAGGCGCTGGCGAAGTTCCGCAAGGGCACCATCGACGTGCTGGTCGCCACCGACGTGGCCGCGCGCGGCATCGATATCGATGACGTCACCCACGTCATCAACTATCAGTGCCCCGAGGACGAGAAGACCTACGTGCACCGCATCGGCCGTACCGGTCGCGCCGGGCGCACCGGCGTCGCGGTGACGCTGATCGACTGGGACGAGCTCAACCGCTGGGCGAGCATCGACAAGGCCCTCGGCCTCGGCATCCCCGAGCCGGTCGAAACGTATTCGCGCTCACCGCATCTGTTCTCGGATCTCGGCATCCCGGAAGGTGTCACCGGCACCATCCGCAAGCCGAAGCGGGAACGCGAGGAGGACGCCGAGGTCGTCGAGCGCCCCGAGCGCACCCCGCGCAAGCGCAACCGCAGGCGCACCCGTGGCGGCAAGCCGATCGACGGTGAGGCCACCATGAGCACCGGCGATGCCGACGCGCAGGGCGAGACGGAGGCCGGTTCGGCCGCTGCCGAGGACGCGACCGGCGACGAGAGCGATCGTCCGGCCCGGCGCAGGCGTCGTCGCCGCAAGTCGTCAGCCGAGGACGGTGCCACCGCGGAGGCGAGCGGGACCGCCGAGGCGAACGGCGTCGCCGAGGCCGACGACACGGCAGCGGCGAGTGGCGCCGCCGAGGCGACCACTGCCGAGGAACCAGCGGCCGAGAGCGCCGATGCCGAGACCGGCGGCGAGCCGCCCGCCCGGCGCAGGCGTCGTCGCCGCAAGCCCGCCGGTGAATCCTCGACAGCGGATTCGGCCACGCCGGTCGAGGCGAACAGCACCGCAGGCGTCTCCGCCTGATCGAACACCCCCGCGATGCTGGTGGGCGCGAACCGCGCCCACCAGCATTTTTCGTTGCCGGACCGGGCCGCGCGCCCGCGCGCGAACCACATCGGGACCGCCCACCGCCCGGCACGGCGATGTCATCGGCGCTCGCACCGATCCGCTAATCTCGCACACGTGCTCGCACCCGAGCGGCGGACCCGCGCCGACATCCTCATCGCGGTCGCGATCGCCCTCGTACTGGCGATCGCGGCTCTGGTGGTGTGGATCCAGTCGGATGCGCGCGGCACCGAGTCGGTCGTCGCGGACACCCCGGTCGACACCCCACCCGCCGCGTCGGCGCTGCCCAGCGAGCTGCGCGAACTCTGGCACGCGCCCGACGGGGCAGGCACCGAGGCGCTCACCTCCGGTGGCGTTGTGGTCACCGCGGACGGCGGCACCGTCACCGGGCGCGATCCGCGCACCGGAAAAGAAATCTGGCATTACCGGCGCGATATTCCGCTGTGCGGTGTGCAGTCCCAGTTCGGCACCGTGATCGCGGTCTATCGCGACGATCGCGGATGCAGCCAGACCACCATGCTGCTCGGCTCGGACGGGTCGCGCACGGCCGCTCGCAGCAGCGAGATGGACTCCGAGATCGCCTTGTCGGTGGACGGCACCTATGTGCTGGCCCAGGGGCCACGCCGGTTGGAGATGTGGCGCTCGGATCTGGTGCGGACACTCGAGTACGGTCGGGTCGAGGCCAGAGAGATCTCCAAATCGCAACCGCGCCAAGGGTGTTCGCTGATCTCGGCGGGTTCGAGCCCGTCGCGTCTCGCGGTACTCGAGCGCTGCCCCGGCGACGCCGCCAACCGGCTGACGGTGCTCGATCCCGCACCCAAGGACTACCGCGTCCCCAAGGAATTCGGTTCCCGCGAGCTGAACGGACCCGGCACCGATTCGCCCGACGCGGAAGTGATCGCGGTGTCGGACAACCGCATCGTGCTCTACCTGCCGGGCGCCGCCGCACCCGAGGCCGCGCCGCCCCGGCTGGCGGTCTTCGATGCCACCGGCAATCCCCTGGTGGCGCATGAACTTTCGGCTCCGCTGGCCGACACGACCAGCACGACTCGGATCGGCTCGGCCTACCTGGTGTTCACCGGCAACAGCCTGATCGCCTTGAACGCCAGTACTTTCGACCCGATGTGGACGGCCGCGGGCGCACTCGGCAGCCCGGCATTGATGGCCGGGCATATCCTCGTTCCGGTCGAGGGCGCCATCGCCGCGCTGGACCCGGCGACGGGCACGGAGGTCACTCGGATCCCGGTGGACCGCAAGGGATACGACGGCTCCCCCATCGCACTGGGCGTGCTGGGCGATGTCGTTCTCGAACATCGCGGCGATCAGCTGGTGGCACTGGGCTGAACCCGTTTCTGTCGGTGCCCGATGGCACACTCACCATCATGCGCACAGCAGCCACCGGGGCACCCGGCTCGTCCGCCGACGGGCCGGCGTCGGCCGGGCACGGCGGCCGCGTGGGCCGAGCGATACCGCCATGCTCCGCAGGCGAACCTCCCCGGCGCGAGCACGGTGGCTCATGATGGATCACATGTCCGAACTCGAGCATGCCCGGCTGATAGTCCTGCGCCACGGTGAGACCACCTGGTCCGCGCAACGCAAGCACACCAGCACCACCGATCTGCCGCTCACCGAGCGTGGCGAACAGCAGGCCCGCGCGGCCGGACAGCTGCTCACGGACCTGAAACTGCGCGCCCCGGCCGTGTACACCAGTCCGCGTCTGCGCGCGGCGCGCACCGCGGAGCTGGCGGGCCTCGCATCGGCCATCGTCGACGCCGACCTGGCCGAATGGGATTACGGCGACTACGAGGGCCGCACCACCACCGAGATCCGGGAGACGGTGCCCGGCTGGACGGTCTGGACCCACCCGGTGCCCGGCGGGGAATCCGCCGAGCAGGTGCGCGCCCGCGCCGACCGGGTCCTGGCCACCGCCACCGAACAACTGGCCGAACGCGATGTGGTGCTGGTCGGGCACGGGCATTTCTCCCGCGTCCTCATCGCCCGCTGGTGCGAGTTCGATATCCGGGAGGGCCGCCGGTTCGCCATGACGACCGGCGCGATCAGCGTGCTCGGCTACGACCACGGCGCACGCACCGTCCGCGGCCACAACCTCGTCCCGGCCGAGGAGCTCTCCCGATGACCGGCACCGCCATCCGCCGCGCGGTCCCCGAGGATGTGCCCGCCCTGGTCGAGCTGGTCTACGACCTGGCCGAATACGAGAAGGCCGGGCACGAGTGCACCCTCACCGCCGAACAACTGCACACCGCGCTGTTCGGGCCCGCCCCCGCGCTGTTCGCCCATGTCGCCACCGTTGGCGAGGAAGTGGCCGGCTGTGCCATCTGGTTCCTGAACTACTCCACCTGGGACGGCGTGCACGGCATCTACCTGGAGGATCTGTTCGTCAAGCCACAGGCGCGCGGCACCGGGCTCGGTAAGGCGCTCATCGCGGCGCTGGCCGAGGAGGCGGTGCGCAACGGATACAGCCGGGTCTGCTGGTCGGTGCTCACCTGGAACACCCCGTCCATCGACTTCTACGAGTCCCTTGGCGCGGACGTACAGGACGACTGGGTGGGCTACCGGTTGTCCGGTAAGGCGCTGGCGGCCCTGGCCGGAGATCGCTGATGTGGCTGTCGCTGCCGGACCGCTGGCCGGCCTCGGAAACCGAGGCGATGGCGATGCAGGATGAGCTGCGTCCGCTGGTGCGCGCCGAGAATCCGCGGCCACCGCGCTTTCGCACCATTGCCGGGCTCGACTCCGCCTATCACCACGATGGCACCGTCGCCGCGGCCATCGTCGTCGTGGACGCGCAGACCCTGGAGACCGTCGACACCACCGTGGCCTACGGAACCACCACATTTCCCTACATCCCCGGGCTGCTCTCGTTCCGCGAAATGCCCACCACGGTCACCGCCCTGCAACGGCTCACCGACGCGCCCGACCTACTGGTCTGCGATGCCCAGGGCCTTGCTCATCCGCGCCGGTTCGGTTTCGCCTGCCATGTCGGCGTGGTCACCGGGCTGCCGACCATCGGCGTCGCCAAATCGGCCTGGGGTGAATGCGGCGAGCCCGGCCCCGAACGCGGCGCACAGGCCGACATCACCATCGACGGCGAGGTCGTCGGCCGGGCGCTGCGCACCCGCGCCGGGGTGAAGCCGGTGTTCGTCTCGGTCGGCCACCTCATCGACCTGGACACCGCCTGTGCCCAGGTGCTCGCGCTGACGCCGAAGTACCGGCTGCCGGAGACCACCCGGCGCGCCGATCACCTGTGCCGTCAGGCGCTGAAAGAAGCGACCACACGCTGAACCGAAGTGACGGGCGGTTCGGCGGCGTCAGTCCGGATCGATGCCGTACTCGCGGGCCATCCAGCGACTGGTGGCCGGTGTGAACAACAACACCAACGCCCCGACCACCACCACACCGAGCAGGGCGCCGTAGAACGGCTGATGGGAATCGGTCAGCAACGACCACACCACCGGCAACAGCAACAACTGCGCGATCACCGCGATGGCCCGGCCCCAGCGCTGGCCGAGCAGCAGGCCGATCCCCGCCGCCAGCACCGCACCGCCGAGGATCACGAACCACGCGGCCGTGCCGTATCCGCTGGCCTGGCTCTGATCGTGGCCGAGCAGACCTCGCACCACCAGCACGATCGCTACCGTCACCGCGACGGCGCCCTCCAAGGCCACCAGCCCACCGGCGCCACGCACCGTGCCCGGCACCGTTCCGACGTCATCTCGCTCAGCCACCCGACCAGGGTAGGTCGCGGGCCCGACGACCGTGGCATCGGCCGAACCGGTAACCCGGCTGAATTAAGGTGCGTAGGTGCGGACGTTGTTGATCGTGAATCCGAATGCCACCTCTACCACCGCGGCCACCAGGGACCTGCTGGCCCATGCGCTGGAGAGCCGGACGCAATTGACCGTCGCCCATACCCAGCATCGGGGCCATGCCGCCGAGCTCGCCCAGTGGGCGGCGACCAATGAGATGGATCTCATCGTCGTGCACGGTGGCGACGGCACCGTCAACGAGACGATCAACGGGTTCCTGCCGCTGCCCCAGGTGGACGACGGCCAGGCGTGGCGGCCGCGGCTCGGCGTGATCCCCGGCGGCTCGGCCAACGTCTTCGCGCGTGCTCTCGGCCTGAAACCCGATCCGGTCGCGGCCACCAACCAGCTGATCGACCTGCTGTCGGTGAACGACGACCGCCGCATCGGGCTCGGCATCGCCGACGATCGCTGGTTCTGCTTCAGCGCGGGCGTCGGCCTGGACGCCGACGTGTGCGAGGCCATCGACGCCAGCCGCGCGAACGGAAAAGCCGCCACTCCGGTGCGCTATCTGGCGACCACGGTGCGCCAGTTCTTCCGGGCCAAACGGCACAAGCCCGAGGCCACCGTCATGGTTCCCGGACACGACCCGGTCGAGGGCGTGCATTACGCCTTCGTGACCAACACCAGTCCGTGGACCTACCTGAACGCCACCCCCGTGCGCACCAACCCGGGCACCGCCTTCGAATCCGGGCTCGGCGTGTTCGCCATGCGATCGATGGCTTTGCTGCCGACTTTGCGGGTCGCCGGCCAACTTCTGGCACCGAACGGAAACCCGAAGTCACGCAAATTGTTTCGCGAAGACGACGTGGCGTCGGTGCGAATCGAGACCGATCAGGAGATCGGCCTGCAAATCGATGGCGACTTCATCGGCAAACGCAACGTGGTGGATTTCACCGCGGTCCCCGACGTGCTGGAAGTCGTCGCGCCGCGCCCGTCGTGAGACTCGCCGAGGTGAAAAACATCGCCGTTGTGCTGCGAAAACTCGGCGGAGCGAGTACAAAGGACCGGGCAGGCTCCCCATGCGGGACCTTCAGAGCGTGAGCTTCCCCACGGTGCACCGGATACCTATTGACATCTACGGTGTTCGTGAAAGCATTCACAAGCAACCGTGCGGAAACATTCAGGTCGCACAAGTGAACGATCCACAAACCATCGGCGCCATTTGTGGCGCCCAGTAAAGGAGCAGAGGAATGGACTGGCGCCACAAGGCCATCTGTCGCGACGAGGACCCCGAACTGTTCTTCCCGGTGGGTAACAGTGGTCCGGCGCTCGCGCAGATTGCCGATGCCAAGCTGGTCTGCGCTCGTTGCCCGGTAACCGCCGACTGCCTGTCGTGGGCCCTGAAGTCCGGACAGGATGCCGGTGTGTGGGGAGGCATGAGCGAGGACGAGCGTCGGGCGCTCAAACGCCGCAACGCGCGCACCCGCACCCGCACGGTCGTCTGACCCTCGGTCAGACGAGCGATTCGGGCCCCAGCCCGGACCCGAATCGCATTCGGCCCGGCACCCGCTGAGGTGCCGGGCTCTGTTATTTTTCACGCCGCCCGACACGGGCCGCGAACTCTGGGAGCTCGCTCTCGCTTCGCTCGAAAACGGGGCTTGACCAGTCGTTTTCCGCGGCTGGGCAGGCCGAGGGTTCAGCGGCCCGAACGCCGACCGAGCGGAACCCGCAGCACCGCGTCGGTGCCGATATCGGCGCCAGGATGCAGGCCGATGGAACCGCCCAGCTCCGCCGTCACCAGCGTCCGCACGATCTGCAGGCCGAGGCGATCGGAGGATTCCAGGCTGAAACCGGGCGGAAGGCCACGGCCGTCGTCGCTGATGATGACGTCGAGCCAGCGCGCCGAACGCTCCGAACGAATCGTCACGGTACCGTTCTCGCCGGCATCGAAGGCATGCTCGATGGCGTTCTGCACCAGCTCGGTCAGCACCATCACCAACGGTGTCGCCCGTTCGGCGGAGAACACACCGAGCGAACCCGCCCGGCGCACCTTGATCCGCGCGGTGTGCACGGTCGCGACGTCGGCCATGATCGGCAGCAGCCGGTCCACCACCTCGTCGAGATCGACCTCTTCATCGACCGACATCGACAGCATCTCGTGCACCGAGGCGATGGAGGTGACGCGGCGGACCGATTCGGTCAGCGCGACCTGCGCCTCCTCGTTCTCGGTGCGGCGGGCCTGCAACCGCAGCAGTGCGGCCACAGTCTGCAGGTTGTTCTTCACCCGGTGGTGGATCTCCCGGATGGTGGCGTCCTTGCTCAGCAGCGCACGGTCGCGGCGCTTGACCTCGGTGACGTCGCGCACCAGCACCGCGGCACCGGCCAGCTGCCCGTGCGGACGCAGCACCAGGGTGCGCAACAGCACTGTCGCGCCTCTGGCCTCGACCTCCATCCGGCGCCCGGTCCGCCCGGCCAGCGCGGCCTGAATATCGCCGACCACTTCTTGCGCATCGAACGGATCGGTGATCAGTGAACGCGTGGTGACGGCCAGATCCTGGCCGGCCAGATCGGCCTGCAGGCCCATCCGGTGATAGGCCGAGAGCGCGTTGGGGCTGGCGTAGGTGACGATGCCCTCGGTATCGAGCCGGATGAACCCGTCGCCGGCGCGCGGGCTGGAATGGGTGGCCGCACGATCCTCGGTGGTCGGGAAGGTGCCGTCGGCGATCATCTGGCACAGATCGTCGGCACACGCCACATAGGCGATCTCCAGGGTGCTGCGCACCTTGGAACGCTGCAGGTCGGTGTCGCGGCTCAAGACCGCGATCACATCGTCGCCGCAGCGCACCGGGATGGCTTCACGGATGGCGTCCACCGGATGCGGGTGGTAGACACCCTTGGCGTCGGCCTCGCCGTCGGTGCGCACGATCCGGCCGGTGGTGAGGGCCTCGAACACCTGCGGATGCTCGGTCCGCAGCGCCTGGGTGCCGACGAGATCCTCGTAGTGCACGGTGGGCGCGGTGGTGGGCCTGCACTGCGCCACGCACACGATGTCGGCTCCGTCGGTGACGGGTCCAGCACCCACCCACAGCAGCAGATCAGCGAAGGACAGATCCGCGAGCAGCTGCCAATCCCCCACCACCCGCTGCAGATGATCCACCGCGACGCCGGGTAGATCGGTGTGTTCGGCCAGCAGCTCGCTCAGTGTCGCCATGATCGATCAGTCGCTTCGATTCCGCCCGCGCTCAGGAGATGACGGCGATCAGATCGCCCTGCTGCAGTACCTGACCGGGGGTGACCGCGATCGAGGTGACCTCGCCACCGACCTCGGTGATCACCGGAATCTCCATCTTCATCGACTCGAGCAGCACCAGAGTCTGGTCGTGGGTCACCCTGTCACCGACGGCGACCTCCACCGTCAGCACTGTCGAGACCATCTCCGCACGTACTTCCTCAGCCATGACACCCCGTTCGCCTCTGTTGTATGGGTCACCGCCGTGGGCGGCAGGTCCCGCTGACGATATAGCCAATCACACTCCCGGCCACCGCCTTCGCCGAGGAATCCCCCGGTCGGCGCCGCCGGAGTGTGCGGTAGATTGGCACGGGCCCCGCACCGGCGGGGAGGATTCGTCTTTGCCCGCGCATGCGGGGAGACTGTCCCAATTATCGACGAGTTCCCCGCGCAGGCGGGGGTGATCCGGGAGCTACCGATGGGTAAACGTGGCCGTAAGAAGCGCAGCCGCAAGGGCAACGCCGCCAACCATGGCAAGCGTCCGAACGCCTGACGCGCGTTCGCTCGGTCTTCGACCGAAAACGAGCGGCACGTCACTTCCTGACGGAAGGACGTGCCGCTCGTTCGTTTTCCGGGTGCCGGACCCGCTCAGGACTCCGCGGATTCGATGCGGGTGGTCTCCTGGCGCATCGTCACCGACCGGCGGATCTCCACGGTCAACCGCTCGCGCAGCGAATCGGGCGCGCGGTCGCCGCCGCATTTGCGGCTGAGCAGGCCCTTGAGCTTCTCCTCGATGCCGTAGGCCTCGATGCACGGCGCGCAGTGATCCATATGGTGCTGTAGCCGCGCACGGGTCGAGTCGTCGCATTCACCGTCGAGCATCAGCCACACATCGGCGAGTACCGCCGTGCAGTCGAGCTCCATGTCGGGATCGTGCTCGGCGCTCACTGCTTGACCTCCTGGCGCACCGTGTCCGCGGTGGACGCGGACGTATCGTCTGACGTGCCCCCGGCGCGGTTGAATCCACGTTCGCGCGCCACGTCGGCGAGCAAACCCTTCAGTTGCTTACGGCCGCGATGCAGCCGGGACATCACCGTACCGATAGGCGTGCCCATGATGTCGGCGATCTCCTTGTACGGGAAGCCTTCGACATCGGCGTAGTACACCGCCATCCGGAATTCCTCCGGCAGCTCCTGCAACGCGGCCTTGATGTCGTCGTCGGGCAGCGCGTCCAGCGCCTCCACCTCGGCCGAACGCAGCCCGGTCGAGGTGTGCTCGGCGGTCGCGGCCAGCTGCCAGTCGGTGATCTCGTCGGTCGGGTACTGCGCGGGCTGACGCTGCTTCTTGCGGTAGGAGTTGATGTAGGTGTTGGTCAGGATCCGGTACAGCCAGGCACGCAGGTTGGTGCCCTCCTTGAAGGACTTGAAGCCCTGGTAGGCCTTGACGTAGGTCTCCTGCACCAGGTCCTCGGCGTCGGCCGGGTTCCTGGTCATACGCAGCGCGGCGCCGTAGAGCTGGTCGAGCAGCGGGAGCGCGTCGCGCTCGAACCGCTGAGCCAGCGCGGTCGGATCCTCCGCCACGTCTTCGTCGCTCGTCACAGGTGTCCCTTCGATCGGCGTCTCCGCCAAATCTACCGGCACCAGTGTTTCCGCCGGGAACCGAGCTTGCGGCACCTCGGTCCATACCGGGCGTTCTTCGACCAGAACGGGCAACGCTCCTCCTTCATGGACTGCGCCGGACCTGCGCGGCGACGGAATGCGAGCCGTCACGCACTCCGCCGGGAATCACGCGCGATCGCTGTTACCGCATGCAACAGAGGAACCACTCACGGTGTTCCCGAGTCCGCGCGAGCGGTCCCGGCGGCGTCGAATCCGGTAGCGGTCCGGGTTCGAGGCCGCGAGCGGCTTCCAGCGGGCCGTTGGACTCGGCGGCGAAATCGGCTCGACAGCCGACTTAGGGTGACCGGTATGGCACGAGCCTCCACCCCCGCGATCCGCACCCTCGTGCAGGCCGCGACCGAGCATCGGGTGCACGCCTACGCCCATGACCCGCGCACCGACTCCTACGGCACCGAGGCGGTCGACGCGCTCGCGACCGAGCTGGGTCTGGACCCAGGACAGATCTTCAAGACGCTGGTGCTGGAACTGTCGACCGGATCGCTCGCCGTCGCGGTGCTGCCGGTGCCGCGGAGCCTGTCGCTGAAGGCGGCGGCCGCCGCACTCGGCGCACCCAAGGCCGCCATGGCCGACCGGGCGAAGGCCGAGCGCGGCACCGGCTATGTGCTGGGCGGGATTTCACCGCTGGGCCAGCGCAAGGCCCTGCCGACCGTCGTGGACGCCTCGGCGACCCGCTGGGAACGCATCCTGTGCAGCGCCGGACGGCGCGGACTCGAGATCGAGTTGGCACCGGCCGACCTGATCCGATTGACCGACGCGGTCGTCGCGCCGGTGGTCGCGGGCTGAAACTCGGTGGCGCCGCGCAGGAAACGCTGGGGCGCCACGCCGTCAAACCTCGCCTCGGGCGGTTCGGTGTGCGTCAATTGAAGCGCCAAGTTTCCGACCGATCCGAGGATGTGATGCGAATGTCCCCGCGCCAACGTCTGCGCACCACGATCGTCGCCCTGTCCGGGGCGTTGATCCTGGCCGCGGGCCCCGCGGTGCTGTCTACCCCGGCCGCGGTCGCCGCGCCGCAGGGCGGCCAGCCCAGCTACCCGTTCGAGGGTGGGGAAGACGGCGGCACTGCCGGCGAACCCGAGAAGGACGAGCGCGCCCAGCGCGCCGAGGAGTTCGGCGGCGGGCTGGCCAGCGAGGTCATCGACCTGGCCGCGAACATCCTCAAATGCGGTTTGAACGTCGTGACGCCGACGGTGGGCTGCTCGATCTGACCCGACCGCCCGGTCACGCAGGACATATCTTCGCCGACCTCGGAGCGACAATTCTCAATGTTGTCGCTCGTTGTCGCTCCGAGGTGGGCGGACAGCACCCACAGCGGCCCGGACCAGGTCTCCTATGGGCGGCGCGCGGAACGCGAGCCCCGGCGCTTACAGCAAGCTGATCTGTTCGGACTCCTCGCCGACCGGCTCCAACAGCTCGGGCCCGTTATTGCGCACGCTGTTGACCCGCGGTGACACCGGCCGTGCGGCAATACCGGCGACCAGCTCCGGCGTCGGCGGTCGCAGCAGTTCGGCCGGCGCCGGGTGATCCGGATCCAGCCAGGCATCCCAGTGCTCGCGCGGCATCGGCAAGGGCATCCGGTCGTGGATGCGAGTGAGATCGCCGACGGCATCGGTGGTCAGGATGGTGCACGACAGCAGCGGCTCGGCCTCGGGCAGGCTTTTGTCGCGCCACACCGACCACAAGCCGGCCATGTACAGCCGCGAACCGTCGGCGGCCGACATGAAATACGGGTGCTTGACGACTTTGCTCTTGGCGCCGGACGGATCCGGCTGCACCAGCCACTCGTACCAGCCGTCCATCGGCACCAGGCACCGGCGATACTTCACCGCGTCCCGGAACGACGGGGTGGTGGCGGCCTTGTCGGCGCGCGCGTTGAACAGCGGTTTGCCCTTCACCGGCACCCCCGGTTCGGCCGCTTTGGTCCAATGCGGGATCAGGCCCCAGCGCATGCGGCGGATCCGCAGGCGCGGGTCGTCGTCGGGGTGGTCGTGGTCGTGGCGCTCGACCACCGTCAGCACCTGCGTCGTCGGGGCGACGTTGTAATTCGCGCCGCCGCGATCGGAACCCGCCGAACCTGGTTCCTCGCCGGTCTCGTCGATCGCGTCCAGCTCGACCGCGAGCCGGCCGGGGTTGGTCGTCGTCGCATAGCGTCCGCACATATTCCCGATACTGCCACCGGGCACCGACACCGGCGGCGAACTCGGCCCTCGCACACCGGATCCGCTGCCAGGACACCACCCGGAAATCGGCCTGTGACCTGCGTGCGACTGTTAGCGTGAGCGGATTCCACGACGAGGAGAGATCCATGCTCAGATCCGGCTCCTTCCGTTCCACCGTCGCCCGAGTTTGCGCAGTGCTCGCGCTCACCGGTCTCGCCACCACCGCCCTGCCCGCCGTGGCCGCCGCACAGGACCCGCGACCACCCGTCTCGCTCACCGCTACGGTCTCGGGCACCACCATCGACTACACCATCGACAATGTGCCCAACCGGCGCGACGTCTTCCCCGTGATCCGGGGTGAATGCACCACCGCCGTCGTCGACGTACTGGTGGCCGCACCGATCCTCGCTCCCGCCGCCATCGACACCCTCAGCGGACGCGAACCCGATGTTTTCGCACTGCTGCAACGGCTGATCGCCGAGGGCGCACTCGCCGCGGGCCCGCGGATCCAGCTCGCCTCGGCGACCGGGCAGATCACCGGTTCGTTTCCCGGACTCCCGCGCGGGGTCTACGTGGTGGGCACGATCTGCAATCTGAATCCGCTCAGCGCGGAATTCGATCCGAATCTGTTCGATTTCACCCCCGCAGTGGTCACCGATCTGCGTTCGGGATCCTCGGCGCCGGCGCCCGCTGTCGAATCGATCACCCAGAACTGATGACACCCTGAGAGTAATGCCATAACATTCTCTCAACGAGTCGGAGGGTTTCCTCCGGCCCACTCGGCATGCGCCCGACAAGCCACGCCACCACCCAGCGCCCCGGCCGATCGTCCGGGCGCCCGGCATGAGGAGCCCCTGTGACAACGACCGACGCCGCCCCCGCGGACACGGTGCTCACCTCGGTCGACCCCGCCTCCGGCGCGACCCTGGCCACCTACCCCATCGCCGACGAGGACGCCGTGCGCGCCGCCGTCGCCACCGCCCGCAAGGCCGCCGAGACCTGGTCCGCACTCGATTTCGACGAGCGCCGTAAAGCGTTGCTGCGCTGGTCGAGCCGGCTGGTCGCCGAATCCGACGAGTTCTGCGCACTGATCCACGCCGAGAACGGCAAGCCGCTCGACGACGCCTTCCTCGAGCTCATGCTCGCCCTCGAGCACATCGCCTGGGCGGCCAAGCACGCCAAGAAGGTGCTGGCGCCCAAGAAGATCTCCCCCGGCGCGCTCATGTCGAACTTCTCGGCCCGGCTCGAGCATCGCCCGCTGGGCGTTGTCGGCGTGATCGGCCCGTGGAACTATCCCGTCTACACCCCCAACGGTTCCATCGCCTATGCGCTCGCCGCCGGCAACACTGTGGTGTTCAAGCCCAGCGAATACTCCACCGGCATCGGCAATTTCCTCGCCGAGGCGTTCACCAAGGCCAATCCGGACCTGCCGGAGGGCGTGTTCACCACCGTCAACGGTTACGGCGCCACCGGAGCGGCGCTGGTGCGCGCCGGCGTGGACAAGATCGCGTTCACCGGCTCGCCCGGCACCGGTCGCAAGATCATGGCGGCCGCCGCCGACACCCTCACCCCGGTACTGCTGGAATGCGGCGGCAAGGACGCCGTGATCGTGGCACCGGACGCCGATGTGAAGGCCGCGGCGGACGCCGTCGCCTGGGGCGCCACCTCCAACAGCGGCCAGACCTGCGCCGGCGTCGAGCGCGTGTACGTGCATCGCTCGGTGCGCGAGGAGTTCGTGGCCGAGGTGAGCCGCATCCTGACCGATGTCAAGCCCGGGGCCGAGGCCGGTGCCAACTACGGCCCGATGACGATGCCGAGCCAGGTGGATATCGTGCGCCGCCACATCGACGACGCCATCGCCAAGGGCGCCACCGCCGTGGTCGGTGGTCCGGAATCGGTCAAGGCCCCCTTCATCGAGCCGGTCGTGCTGCTGGATGCCCCCGAGGATTCGGCGGCGGTCAAGGAGGAAACCTTCGGCCCCACCGTGACCATTCGCACCGTCGACAGCGTCGACGAGGCGATCGCCCTGGCCAACGACTCCACCTACAGCCTCGGCTCGGCGGTGTACTCGCGCAAGCAGGGGCTCGAGATCGCCCGCCGGCTGCGCGCCGGGGCCACCTCGGTGAATTCGGTGCTCGGCTTCGCCGCCATTCCGGGGCTGCCCTTCGGCGGCAGCGGTGATTCCGGCATCGGCCGCATCCACGGCGAGCAGGGCCTGCGCGAATTCGTCAGCCCCCATTCGATCGCGATCCAGCGGTTCAGCATCCCGGGTATGACCCTGCTCAGCTACTCCCGCACCCAGTCGACCATGAAACTTCTGCGTCGCCTGGTGCCGGTGTTGCATGGGAGGCACAAGTAACAGAACGGGCGGATTGCACGCCGCCCGTGTATCCGCGCCGCGGATAAGCGAAGATGGACGGGTGAATTTCTGGCCAGCGCCCCATGTCGACGCCCCCGTGCACGCGACCGTGACCCTGCCCGGATCGAAATCGATCACCAACAGAGCACTGATCCTGGCCGCGCTCGCCGAGGGGCCGTCGACGATCACCGGTGCGCTGCGCAGCCGCGACACCAACCTGATGATCGACGCGCTGCGGGCCCTCGGCGTGCGGATCGACGGGGATGCCGAAACTCTCACCGTCACCCCGGGCACCCTGCGCGGCGGCTCGGTCGACTGCGGGCTGGCGGGCACCGTGATGCGGTTCCTGCCGCCGCTGGCCACTCTCGCCGACGGTGCGGTGGCCTTCGACGGAGACGCCCAGGCCCGGGTCCGCCCGCTGCGCACCATCCTCGACGCGTTGCGCGGGCTCGGCGCGCGGATCGAGGGTGACGCCCTGCCGTTCACCGTGCACGGCGCAGCAGGCCTGCGCGGCGGTGCGGTGACCATCGATGCCTCGGGTTCCTCGCAATTCGTCTCCGGCCTGCTGCTGTCGGCGGCACGGTTCGACGAGGGAATCACCGTCCATCACGACGGCAAGGCGCTGCCGTCGATGCCGCATATCGAGATGACGGTGGAAATGCTGCGGCACGCCGACGTGCAGGTGCAAGCGCCCGCCGACAGCCGCAAGGCGCAGACCTGGGTCGTGACGCCCGGCCCGATCGCAGCCGTGGATTGGGAGGTCGAGCCGGACCTGTCGAACGCGACGCCGTTCCTCGCCGCGGCGGCGGTCACCGGAGGTAGCGTCAGCATTCCGCACTGGCCGCGGCTGACCACCCAGCCCGGCGACGTCATCCGGGAGATCCTGGTGCGGATGGGCGCCGAGGCGCGCATCTTCGACGGTGTGCTGACCGTCAGCGGCCCGGACCGGCTGGCCGGTATCGACATCGACCTGCACGACGTCGGCGAGCTCACCCCCACCGTGGCCGCCCTCGCCGCGCTCGCCGATTCGCCGTCCTACCTGCGCGGTATCGCGCACCTGCGCGGGCACGAGACAGACCGACTGGCCGCGCTGTCCACCGAGATCAACCGGCTCGGCGGCAATGTCACCGAGACCGAGGACGGACTCGAGATCGTGCCCGCTCCGCTCACCGGCGGCCGCTGGCATTCCTACGCCGACCACCGGATGGCCACCGCCGGTGCGATTCTCGGCCTCACCGTCCCCGGGGTCGAGATCGAGGACATCGGCACGACGGCGAAAACCTTGCCCGATTTCGTGTCGCTGTGGGAACGGATGCTCGATCCCGCCGATCAGGGAGCGGTGCGCTGAGCCGGCGCGGGCGCTCTCTGGCCGGCTACGACGAATCCGATGTGCGGGTGCGTCCCGGTAAGAGTTCGCGTCCGCGCACCAAGACCCGTCCGCAACACAACGATGCCGAATCCGCCATGGTGGTGTCGGTGGACCGAGGCCGCTGGGGATGTGTGCTCGATGGGGATCCGGACCGGCTGATCGTCGCGATGCGCGCGCGTGAGCTCGGCCGGACCCCGATCGTCGTCGGCGATCAGGTCGACGTCGTCGGCGATCTGTCCGGCAAACCCGACACCCTGGCTCGCATCGTGCGCGTCGTCGAACGCCGAACGGTCCTGCGCCGCACCGCTGATGACACCGACCCCTTCGAGCGGGTGGTGGTCGGCAATGCCGAACGGCTGTTCATCGTCGTCGCGCTGGCCGACCCGCCGCCGCGCACCGGATTCGTGGAACGCGCCATGGTCGCCGCGTATGCCGGTGGGCTGCAACCGATCCTGTGCCTGACCAAACACGACCTGGCCGCCGACTCCGAATTCGCCACCCTCTTCGACGATCTCGATCTCACCATCGTCTACGGCGGCGTCGACGACCCCATCGAGCCGGTGCTCAACCTGCTCACCGGCCACCTCACCGCCTTCATCGGTCATTCCGGCGTCGGCAAATCCACTCTCGTCAACCGCCTGGTCCCCGACGCCGACCGCGCCGTCGGCGAGGTTTCCGGCGTCGGCAAGGGCAAGCACACCTCCACCCAATCGGTGGCCCTGCCCCTGCCCGCGGGCGGCTGGGTCATCGATACCCCGGGCGTTCGCTCCTTCGGGCTCGCCCACATCACGCCCGACGATGTCATCGCCGCCTTCGCCGATCTGGCCGAGGCCATCGAGGATTGCCCGCGCGGATGCACCCATCTCGGCCCACCCGCCGATCCGGAATGCGCATTGGACGAGCTACCGGGCAAACAGCGGCGGGTCGCGGCGATCCGGCAATTGCTGACCGCACTGAACTCCAACGACCCCTGGTGATCCGATCCGGTGCGGCGGTGCCGGATGCGACGACGATATGAGCCCCCGGCCCGGCGAAACACCGGGCCGGGGGCTCGTCCACCAGCTCATTACCGAACGTTCAGGCCGGTCATTCCTGAGCGATCAGTTCGGCCAGTGGAATCTCGCGGGAGGACCGCCGGGCGATGAACAGCGCCGCACCGACCGCGAGGAAGGTGAGCGGCAGACTGAGTACCAGCAGTGGCACCGGGACCGTCACCGGTGGCAGCAGGCCACTCTGCACCGACAGGGCACTCATCATGGCGGGTATGGCCAGCAACCCACCCGGCACGGCGACGAGCCAGGCCACGATGGCGATCACCACCGCCTCGATGAGCAGTTGCCGCCGCACCGAGGTGCGCGCACCGCCGACCAGCCGGGTCAGCGCGATACTGCGTTGCCGCTCGGCCAGATTGGAGGCCAGGGTCGCGGCACCGACCGCGGTCGCCACGATGAACATCACCCAGGCGAACGCCTCGAACGCACTGACCAGACGCCCGGTCAGCGAGACGAATCCGGCACGCAGACCGGCCGCGTCGGTCGACTGCGCCCGCGGATACCGATCGTGCAGCATCGCCATCACCGCCTGCTCGACCTGGCCTCGATCGGCTCCCGGCAGCAGGTCGATGCCGACGGTGGTGATGTCACCATTGCCCGCGATGGTGCGGAACAGGCTTTCGCTGACGATGATGGTGCCGCCGTCGGACACCGAATCGTCGACGATGGCGGTGATACGCACCTGCCGGTGACCATCGGGGGTCGGCAGGTCCAAGGTGTCGCCGAGGTCGTAGTTCTGAGTGCGGGCGAAGTTCGACGTCACCGCCACCGTGTCGTCGGTGAGGCTGTCCAGCACCTGCTCCGGGCCTTCGAGCACCTGGAGCCGGGTCAGCTCACCGAGCCGCTGCCCGGACCACGACCACAGCGGGTAGCGGGTGTCATCGATGCCGACCGCGGTGAGGGAGAAACCGTAGGCCGAGCGGACACCGGGCAAGGTTTCGAGTTCATCGAGCATCGACATCGGTAGTGCCTCACCGGTGAGCAACTCACCGGTCGGTGCCGCCTGGACGAACAGATCGACCGAGGACCAGCGGTCCACCGAGTTGCCCACCTCGTTCTTGATGCTCGTCGACACCCCGGACATCGAGATCGACATGACCATCGCCACCGCGAACGTGATGGTCAACGCGGCATTGCGGCGCCAGCCCACTTCGAGATGGCGACCGACGAACATGCCGGTCGGCCCGCTCGTTCCGGTACGCAGACCGGCGCCGGCCAGCACGGGAAGCACCGTGGCCAGCACCGCGACCGCGAACAGCAGCGGCACCAGCGCCGCCGATTTGAACAGCGGCGGTGCCAGCAGCAGGATCAGCACCCCGAGCACCACCGCCACCACGGCGCCGGCCAGCGGCGCGGTGACCTTGGAGGTGCGGACCGCCTGGGTGTCGCGGTTGTTCATCGCGTCGATCGGCGCCACCGAGCGCAGCCGCCGCAACCCCGACAGCCAGGCGAAGCCGAACATCACCACCGCGCCACCGAAGGCGCCGAGCACCGCGGGCAGCCAGGGGAAGCCCGGATTGAGCGCCTGCTGGGTGAGATTGGTGATCTGGGTGGTGAACGCCGATAGCCTGCTGCCGAGGAACAGGCCCGCGACCGCGCCGATGAGATAGGTGAACAACAGAATCGGCAACATCACCGCGCCGGAGCCGAGGATCAGATCGCGGTGACGCGCACCGAGCAGGCGCAACCGTGACAGAATCGGCGCCGCATCGGCCAGCACCAGACGCCAGGTCAGGAACAACACCACGCCCGAGGTCATGATCGCGATGGCGGCGAACATGGCCAGGATCGACAACGGGGTCTTGAACGTGCGGTTGTAGCCGGAGAGCAGATCCGCGGGCGCCTTCACCACGGCGGCACCGTCGAGCAGGGAACGGGTCTTGTCGGCGATCGCGTCACCGCTCGCGCCGGCGCCGGGCTGCATCAACAAGACGTCGGTGCGGTCGCCCCGGTCGAACGCGGTCGCGACATTGCCGATCGGAGCGACCAGCACGGCACCGCCATTGGCGAAGTCCTGCTCGAGCAGTCCGGCGACCTTCCACTGCTGCCGACCGGTCGGGGTCGACACGGTGACGGTGTCGCCATCGGCGATGCCCTTGTCCGTGGCCCAATCCCGCGACATGTACACCGTATTCGGGGCGAGCAACCCCATATTGCCACCGCTCAATGCCGTGGGCTCCAGCATGCGGGGCAGGTTCAGATCGACGCCGAGCACGACCACCGAGGTGAACTCACCATCGACATCGATCTTCGTATTTCCCACCAGCATTCGCGACCGCACCGTGCCGGTCTCGCTGCCGATCTTGTCGACCAGATCGGCCGACATACCGGCCGGCGATTGCGCCTCCACCGCGAGGGTTCCGGCCGCGAAACCCTGCACCGGAGCGCTGCGCACCGCGCCGAGCACCGTCGCGGCGATGAGCAGCACCGCCGTGGTGAGCATGACACCACCGATGCCCGCGGTGATCGCGGCGGTCAAACGGATCGGGCGGCGAATCCAGCTGTAGGCGAAGGCGCGGGCGACCGTCAGCGCCGGTCCGATGCCGTTCACACACCCACCTCGACGTCCTCGAGGGTGCCGTCGACCAGGCGAACCACCCGGTCGGCCTCGGCAGCCAGATCCATATCGTGGGTGACCATCACACCCGCCGATTCGTGCTGGCCGACCAGCTTCTTGAACAGATCCATGACGATCCGGCCGTTCTCGGAATCCAATGCGCCGGTGGGCTCGTCGGCGAACACCACGGCCGGTTTACCGACGCAGGCACGCGCGACCGCGGCACGCTGGGCCTCACCACCGGAGACCGAGGTCGGCCAGGCGCTCAGCCGATGTCCGAGGCCGACATCGTCCAGCATGGCACGTGCCGCGCGCAACGCCTCCGAACGTTTGGTGCCCGCGAAGATCAGTGGCGCGGCTACGTTCTCCTCCAGCGTCAACGATGTCACCAGGTTGTCCTTCTGCAAGACGAACCCGATCTGGGCAGCCCGAATCCGCGACATCTCGGTGTCGGTGTAGTCGGTCAGGTTGCGGCCGAGCAGGCTGACCGAGCCGGACGTCGGAGTGTCCAGGCCGGACAGCAGATTGCACAGGGTCGACTTGCCGCTACCGCTCTTACCGACGATCGCCACGATCTCACCGGAGGACACGCTGAGCGTGCAGTTGCGCACCACATGGATCACCGACTCGCCATCACTGAAGTCCCTGCTCACGTCGTCGGCTGCTACCACAATGCGACTATCGCCCATCGGACGTCCTTTCGATTTCGACGAACCCACCCTGATCAATGCTGGGTGATTATATTGAGGACCACCAGTAGGGCGATGCCCAATTCGAGAATCCGCCTGCCCAGCAGGCGAGCCGACAAGGCATCGTCGGCACCGTCTCGGAACTGCTTCACCCGTAGCGCGCCGATCGGGATCAACATCGCCAGATACCACGGCGAAACACCGGCCGCCGCGACGAATCCCACGACAACCACCGGCTCGGCCACCATGAAACCGATCACCATTCGCTCCACGCTGCGCGGTGCGGCTTTGGTGACCATATTGATGCGACCGTTGGCCAGATCCACCTCGCGGTCGTGCAGATTGGAGTACATCGACACCAGCATCTGCCACAGTCCGAGCAGCAACGTCTGCATGATCACCACCGGCTTCATCTCGCCGGTGAACAGCAGATACATCACCGGAACCGGCAGGCTGATCCCACAGAAGAGAACCAGCTCCTGACCGCCGATATGGCTCAGATTCAAGCCGTACGAATATTGCAGGCAGAGCACGACCATCAGGGCCGCGAAAATCACCAACCAGATCGGATGAAATGGCGCGGCAATGAATCCGATCGTCAGCAGAATACCGCCGACAACCGTGCACGACCAGGCGCACCAGAGGGCCTCGCGCAAGGTGAGCTGACCGAGGATCAGCGGTTTGTATTCGGCTTTGCGCTTGAAATTCGGATTGTCCAGATAGTTGCGCGCATCCGAACCGTCCCGGAAACCCGAGATATCGTCGAACGACGCGGTGGCATGGTGCAGCAGATAGTATCCCGCGAACAGTGCCAGCATGCACCACCAGTTGCCGGTGTCACGCAGCACCGCGTA
Source organism: Nocardia sp. JCM 38205 (assembly GCF_058222935.1). Classification (NCBI taxonomy): domain Bacteria; kingdom Bacillati; phylum Actinomycetota; class Actinomycetes; order Mycobacteriales; family Nocardiaceae; genus Nocardia; species Nocardia sp. JCM 38205. The sequence continues at coordinate 245,446 of NZ_JBYHFL010000004.1, forward strand.
CGGCAACAATGACAGCGCGACCAGAAAACACAAGTGCTGATCGAAGAAGTAGATGTTCCCGAGTCTGGCGTAGGCGCCGACCTTCTCCGTGGTGACGACCATCGAACCGGGCATGGTATTTCACCTCCATCAACCGCGGCCCGCGGCGGCTGCGATCGCCACAGCCTGGCAGTTCGCCTCGAATGGCGGCAATGGCAGAAGGTTGCCAGTCGCCAGCAGCATGCCGAATGCGGATGAATGGAGGCAGCAAAGTCATCCCGGCGCGCACGCATTCATCGCACCGCCCAGAAACGAATCGAGAACTCGTTGCGCTCATTCGTGGTCGGCCTCGGACATTCCGGTAGAGATCTGCACCTGCGGGTGCTGGACACCATTCGCCGTCGCCGTCGAGCAGATCCCGCGCTGGCCGAGGTCTTCGACGAGACCACGCCACTGGGCTTCGACCCCGCCGCCACCGTCACCGATGGGGTCGAGCCCGTCGCGTCGCTGGCGGAAGCAGCCGTTCGCTGCGACCCCGCTGCCACGATGGTGCATCTGTGCACGCCGCCGACGGTGCGCGATACGGTGGTCGCGGAGCTGGCAGAGCTGGGATTCGGCAAGTTCCTGATCGAGAAGCCACTCGGCACCGATGTCGCCACCACCGAACGCGTCCGCGCGCTGCGCGATCGATACGGCCTGGATATCGCGGTGGTCGCACCGTGGCTGTTCAGTGAGGTAACCGCGCGCATCAAGGCGATCATGGCCGCGGGCACACTCGGCGAGGTACGGACGGTTTCGATCCGCCAACGCAAACCCCGGCTGCAACTGTCGCTGCGCTCACGCAGCCACACCAATGCCTTCGATGTGGAACCGCCGCACAGTGTGGGCGTGGTGCTGTCCCTGTGCGGCGATGCCACGATGACCTCGGCCTGGATCCGCGACACGCCGCCCATGCGGCACCAGGTCGTGCCGGATATGGGCGGAGCGGGCATGAAGCTGCGCCATACGAATGGCACGGTGACCGATATCGTGTCCGACCTCGACAGCCCGTTCACCGAGCGCCGGATCACGGTGCGGTTCGCCAACGGCACGGTGACCGGCAGCTATCCGATCAACTCGGTCGATCTGGTGGGACGGATATCGGTGCGCGCGGCCGGCGCCGACGGCCTGGCCGCGCCGGCCATCGAAACCTTCGACGACGATGCGATGTTCGCCTGCTTTGTCGACACCTACCGCCGTTTCAGCGGCACCGCGGCCGGTCCGGCGGTCTCGTCCCTCGAACTGAATCAGCGGGTGGTCGCGGTGCTGGCCGAGGCGAAGACCCATTGCCACAACACCCGAGCCCGCGCCGAAGGACGGTGACGCCGATGCGCCCCGAACCCGCTGACCGAACCCAACCGAACCCGCTCGCCGGGATCGGTGACGAAGCCCATGCCGACCTCGGTGAGCAGTTGCGCGCCCTGAACGATCTGGGCTGGCCGGGAATCGAATTGCGCACCATCGACGGCATTGCGCTCGCCGATCTGGACGACGCGCGATTCGAGTCCGTAGCGGACGCGGTCGCCGAGTCCGGGCTCGACGTGGTGTGCCTGGACTCGCGAATCGGCAACTGGGGCCGGTCCATCGCCACCCCGATGGAGCCCGATCTGACGGAGTTGCGCGTGCTGGCCGATCGGGCCGCACGACTCGGCTGCCGGTATGTGCGGGTGATGTCCTATCCGCGGGACGAGACGAGCGCCGACGATGCGCGGTCGCAGGCACACTGGCGGGCCGAGGTGCTGCGGCGGATGCGCCTGCTCGCCACGATCGCGCACGACAGCGCGATCGTGTTGCTGCACGAGAACTGCGCCGGTTGGGCGGGCACGGATCCACGGCGCGCGGTGGATCTCGTCGCCACCGTCGACTCGCCGGCGCTACGGTTGCTGTTCGATACCGGCAACGGTCGCGCCTACGGCTACGACGAGGTCGACTACCTCGCCGAAACAGTCGAATTCGTCGAGCACGTACACGTCAAGGACGCGGTGGGCACGGCGGCGAACACCCGGTATGTGGCACCGGGCCATGGCGAATGCCGCGTCGCCGAGAGCATCGGCCTGCTGCGCGCGCACGGCTACCGCGGCTACTTCTCCATCGAACCGCATCTGTCGCTGCGCCCGCACGAACAACTGACCCAGATCGGCGACAGTAGCGAATTCGTGTCCTACGGTCGCGATTTCGAGCGGTTTCTGGCCGAGCACGCCGCTGCGGGAACGCGCGCATGACCGGCACCTTCACCGAGTCCGATCTGGCCTTGCTGGTCGAACTGCTCGCCATGCCCACCGTAGGTCCGATGGAGGACCCGAACGGACCGCCACCGCGGCTGCGGGCGGCCGGCCGGCGTTATGCGCAGGCGGCTGCGGGCTTCGGTATGCGGGTGCATTCGCACACCGCGCCCGACCCCGCGGTGCTTCAGCGTCCCGACGTGCCGCTGACGGTGCGGGAGTGCGCGGCCGAGCGGGCCGATTTCCTCGACTGTCAGCCGAGCCTGGTGTTGCGGTGGGGCCCAACGGTCCCGGTGGAACGCACGATCATGTTCAACGTTCACCTCGATACGGTCGCCGGAGTCCCCGAACCTCGGGTGGAGGGCGGCCGGGTCATCGGCCGCGGCGCGATCGATGCCAAGGGTCCCGCCGTGGCACTGCTGGCCGGACTTCGATCGGCGCTGTCGGACCTGGACCCGGCCGGCAGCCAGTTCGGGGTACTCGTGCAGGCGGTGGCCGGGGAGGAGGGCGGGGCCATGGGCACCTTCGGCACCCGGCCGCTGCTCGAGGCGGGGCTGTACGGCCGGATCAATGTCTTCTGCGAGCCCACCGGGGGGCGACTGCTGACCCGCAGCACCGCGGCCATGACCGCGCGGATCAGCGTCACCGGCGACGATGCCATCGACGACCGGCCCGGCACCGGACACAACGCGAGCGTGCTCCTCGGCTACCTCGCGCACGCCCTGGCCGAAGCCGCGCCGCGATGGGCCGACGGTGGGCGCGTCTGCGTGGCCGGTTTGCACACCGGCGAGGTGCACAATCGGGTCTACGGCAGCGGCACCCTGCTGCTCAATATCGCCTACGCCGACACGGCCACCGGCAACCGCATCCGATCCGCCCTCGAGCAGCTGTTGCCCGGGCTGCTGGCCGACTTCTCCGCGCGGCACGCCGATTCGGTCCTGCTGGGACGCACCGCGGCCGATGCCGCCGCCATCACCCACCTCACCTGGCTCAAAAGTGGTTTGCCCGCGCTGGATTCGCAGGACAGCCACACACTGCGGATCGCGGCGGGCGCGGCCGAGATCCCGCTGGTCCCGGCGGACGAGCCGGGGTTCACCTGTGATGCCATCTGGCTCGCCGAACAGCCCGACGTGGGCGCGGTGATCTTCGGACCCGGCGATCTCGACGCGAACAACGCCCACGCCGCGGGCGAATTCGCCGAACTGGCCGATCTCGATACCTACGCCGGGCAGATCGGCGGCCTCGTCGGCCGCTTCGCCGCCGCGATCGCCACCGACCCGACCCTGGAGAGGAGCTACACCCGATGACGACATCGGAAACCGACACCGCCACCGCGGTCCGGATCGGCCATGACGAACTGGTCGAGTTCACCGCCGCGGTGTTCACCGCCCGTGGGCTGTCCCCACAGCGCGCCGCGGTAGCCGCCGCGGCGCTCGTCTACGGTGATGCCGCCGGTATGAGCTCGCACGGTCTGGCCAATCTGACCAGGCTGTATCTACCGCTGTTCGACGACGGCCGGGTGGATCCCGCCGGCGAACTCACGATCGTCTCCGACACCACCGCGACCGCGATCATCGACGCGGGCCGCTCGCTCGGGCTGTGGACGGCCGGAGCGGTCCTGGCCGAGGCGGCCGACCGCGCTTCGCGTCATGGCGTCGGTATCTGCTTCGTGCGCAATGCCACCCATTTCGGCTGCGCGGGCTATCACACCGGCGAGTTCGCCAAGCGTGGACTGATCGCGGTGCTGTCGTCCAATTGCGGTGCACAACGGATCACCCGGCCTCCGGGTGGCAGCTACGCCATGCTGGGGACCAATCCGCTCAGTGTGGCCGCACCGGCCGGGCCAGGTGCCGCACCGTTCGTACTGGATATGAGCACGACGTCGGTGCCGACGGGCAAGATCCGCGCCGCCGCTCGACGTGGTGAGCCGATCCCGCCCGGCTGGCTCGTCGATCGCGCGGGAACTCCGGTCACCGATCCCGGTGCGCTCGATCGTGGCGACGGCTTCCCCGTCTGGTTGGGTGGGCAGCCCGAAACCGGTGCGTACAAGGGTTATGGACTGGCGCTGACGGTGGAGATCCTGTCGGCCCTGGTGTCCTCGGCCGGTCTGGGGCCCGCCACCGAAGCGTTCACCGGCACCGGTGGGCCTACCGGTCGCGATGACAACATCGGCTATTTCGCCATGGTGATCGATCCGGCCGTCAGCCGTGGCGACGACGGTTTCGATGCGGCTGCGCACGCCATGTTCGCCGCCCTGCGCGCCTGTGCGCCGGTAGATCAAGCACATCCGGTCTCCTATCCGGGTGTGCGCGAACATGAGCTGTCCGAGGCCGCGCGCATCGATGGCGTAACGGTGTCGACGGCACTGTATGCCGAGCTTCTTGCCGTCGCAGCGGCGGCGGGGCTGGACGCGCCCGAGGCGGTGGTGGAGTGAACGCTCCGCTCCGGATCGGGCTGATCGGACTCGGCGTCATCTCCCGCTACTATCTGGCAGCGTTCGAGCAGGTGCCGGGGGTGGAACTGATCGCGGTGTGCGATGTCCGCGAGGATCGGCTGGCCGCTCGCGCCGGGACCCATCGCCGTTTCGCCGACCACCACACCATGCTGGCCGAGGCCGATCTCGATGCGGTGATCGTGAACGTACCCAACGATATCCACGCTCAGCTGTGCTCCGATGCGATCCGCGCCGGTGTCGCGGTGTGCGTGGAGAAGCCGCTGGCCACCGACCTCGACGATGCCCGTAGGTTGTGCGCCGAGGCGAAGGCGGCACGCGTCACGCTCTTCACCGCCTTCCACCGCAGGTACAACAGCCACTTCCGCGCCCTCGTCGAACGCGGACGCGAGCACGGCGCGGTCCGCGCGGTGCGTGCCCATTACGACGAGCTCATCGAAGATCACATCGGTGACGACAACTGGTATCTCGATATGAGCCGATGCGGGGGTGGCTGCGTCGCCGACAACGGGCCCAACGCGATCGACACCGTCCGCATGTTCCTGCCCGAGCTGTCCTTGACGGGTGCCGATATCCGTCGTGACAGCGCGGGCGTCGACCGATGGGCACGACTGCTGTTCGACGCGCCCGGGGGCGCGAGCGCCGAAGTGCTACTGGATTGGGCCTATCACGGCGGGGAACGCAAGGACGTCGAAGTGACCTACGCCGACGGTACGGTGCTCTACGCCGACGCGCTTGCCGGCGTGGACGAGTTCAAGGGTTCCCTGTGGCATGAATACGCCGGAATCCTCGCCGATTTCGCGGCCAGGGTACGCACCGGCGACGACTACGGTGACGACGGGCTGATCGCGCTGGAACTGGTCACCGCTGCCTACCGGGCGGCCGAGGTGGAGAGGGTGCGATGAATCCGGTCGAAGACGGTGACAAGTGCACGGTGGCCGGCTCGGTGGTGAAGGTGCTGCGGCACCGGCGCGACGATCGTGGGATGGCCGTATCGGAATTCGCCAGCCGCTGCGTGCTTCGCGGCGAGATCCATGAACTGGTGACCACCGATCACGACGACACCGCCATCGGCGCCCGGGTGGACCGGGTCGGATTCCTCGGGTTCACCGAGATCTGCGCGCCCGGTGTGATCGACCGCGGCGACCGAGTACATGTCGACGGAGTAGCGATCGGCGAAGTCCTCGGATTCGACACCTGCCACGTGCCCAACCACTACAACATCCTGATCCGCACCGAAACCCCGCGCACCGGTCCCGAACTGGGGTTGCGTCCGGGTTCCTCGATCACTTTCACCCAGTCGTGACCGCGCGCTCGGTGCACGCTCGCGCGCTGGCCGGGGCACGGGCACTGTGGCGCGATCTGTCGGTATCCGCGGTGGTCGCCGGGTTCATTGCGGTCGCGGTCTCCTATGCCGGTCCGATGGTGGTGGTCCTCGCCGCCGCGTCCGCGGGCGGGTTGTCCGACGCGCAGACAACCTCCTGGGTATGGGCGATCTCGATCGGCAGCGGCACGGTGAGCCTGGTCGCGAGCGCGTGGACCCGGACCCCGATCGTCGCCGCCTGGTCCACCCCCGGTGCCGCGCTGCTCACCACCGCGCTGGCCGAATACGGCTATCCGGCGTGCGTGGCGGCCTTCGTCGTGTCGGCAGTGGCGACGCTGGTGGTGGCGGCGACCGGATGGTTCGGCCTCGTACTCGAACATGTACCGGCACCGGTGCTCTCGGCGGTACTGGCGGGCATCCTGCTGTCGTTCGGACTCGATGTGTTCCGGTCCATGCGTGATGACGTCCTGGTACCGATGCTGGCCCTGGCCGCGTACCTGGTCACCAAGCGGTTCTCGGCCCGCTATGCCGTGATCGCGGCGTCGGTGGCTGCGGTCGCCGCCGCGGTGGCCGCGGGACAGGTGCACGTGCCGACCGGCGTTTGGGGTGCGGCGCATCCGATGGTGACCGTCCCGCAACCGACCGTACCGGCGATCGTCGGGCTCGCCCTGCCCCTGTTCGTGGTCACCATGGCAGCTCAGAACGCGCCAGGACTGGCGGTGCTGCGTGCCTCCGGTTACCGGGTCGACGATCGTAAGGTACTCGGTTGCACGGGTTTCGCCTCATTGGCCTTGGCGCCCTTCGGTGCGCATGCCATCAACCTGGCCGCGATCACCGCCGCGATCTGCGCCGGAGCGCAGGCCCATCCGGATCCGCGGCGCCGCTACATCGCCGGTATCAGCTGTGGTGTCTGGTATCTGGTAATCGGTTCGGTGGGCGCGGCGCTGCTGACGATGTTCTCCGGTCTGCCCGAACCGCTGGTGCTCTCGGTGGCCGGTATCGCGCTGCTCGGCGCACTGCTCACCGGGCTGACCGGCGCCATGGAATGCTCCAGGACCCGGGAGGCGGCATTGCTCGCCCTGCTGGTGACCGCCTCCGGTGTGAGCCTGTTCGGCATCAGCTCCGCGTTCTGGGGCCTGGTCCTCGGAGTGGTGGCCGATCGGGCGCTGAACCGGCGCGACCGGTCCGAGGACAGCGACAACAGCACGGCGGCCCGGCCGTCTCGGTAGAGACTGCCGGGCCGCCGAATCCGATGGCCGCCGGCCGATCAGCCGGCGAACATCCGCAGTTCCCGATGCAGCAGATGCCAGAGCGTGTGGTAGCTGTCGAGCATCGGCGAGGCGACGTAGTCGTGCTGCCCTGACTCGATAGCGGCGACCGCGCCCGCGAAGCGCTGTGGGTACCCGGCCCAGAGCGCGCCCGCCGCGCCGATCTCGCCGAGCAGGCCGGCATGCTCGGCGTGGAAGTCCGCCACCGCGGCCGCACCCGCGTCGCTGCGCTCCCGCTGAAACGCGGTCACCACCTGCTTCAGCACCGGATCGGCCCGCTCGAACCGATCGAGCAGCCGGACCAGCTCCGCGGCCTCGGGCAGCACCCGCTGTCGGAGTTCACCCGTCAGCGCGCGTTCGGCGGTCGCGGTGCCCTCCGGCGTCAGCCCGTGCAGCTGTCCCTTGGGCGTCTGCACCGATCGCATCGATCCGGCGCCGGTGAGCGCGGCCAGTTCGGCATCGATGTCGATACCGTCGAGATCGGCGACCGCGGCGGCGAGCCGGTCACGGTCGAGCCAGCCCGCCACCCGCAGCGCCTGTAGCAGCCGCAATCGCATGAGATCGTCGTCGATTGTTTCGCCGATCATCGTCTAACTCCTTTCGTTGACGGCACCACCGGCCCCGGCCCCGGCCAGCAGGGTTCGCACCTGGTGCTGCCGATCCGACCCCGCCGGTTCGGGTCCGAGCAGATCCGCAGGCCACGGCACCGCGGTGCCCGATTCCACCGGCACCTCGCCCGCCCAGATCCGGCCGGTCGTGCCGCATACCGTCACGGTGGTGTCGGGTGCCAGACCCACCACCGATTGCGATCCGTCGCCGACACCCACCACCGCGGGCACCCCGAGCTCACGGGCCACCACCGCGGCATGGGAGCCGAAACCGCCCTCCATGGTGACGATTCCGGCCGCATTGACCATCCCGACGAAATCCTCCGGTTCGGTCCGCGGACGCAGCAGCACCACCGGCTCGTCCGGATGCGCGAGCACCTGCTCCGACGCGCACACCACGCGGCCCACCGCCACCCCCGGCGACGCGGGCACCCCGGTGGCCAGCAGGGCGGCATGGCCCTCGGCCGCCCGCGCCGTGGAATCGGCACCGAGCGCCTCGGCCGACAGTCGCGTCAGCGCGGTGTCGCGGTCGAGCACCCCGCTCCGCCACGCGTCGATGGCGACATGGGTGTGCGCGGCCGGGGATGCGGTGGCGGCACGCAGCTGTACCAGCCACAACGTGCCCGTTTCGACGACGAACTCCACCTCGACCAGGTGCTTGTGCCAGCGGAACAATTCCCGCACCACGGCATCGAGGTGTGCGTAGGCGCTCGGGCACTGGGCCGCGAGCCGGTCCAACGGCTCGGGTGTCACCTGCCCCGCCACCAGGGCCTCGCCCGTGCTGGCCGGCAGGTACTCCCCGGACAGACCCGGACGTCCGGTGCGCGGATCATGGCTGAAGGCGACGCCGCTACCGGAGAGCGCCCCGGAACCGAACGCCATCACCTGCACCACGACCGCCGGCCCGTTGTCCTCGCCGATGTCATGGGCACGGCGGTACTGCCTGGCCCGCTCGTTGTCCCAGGACGCCCGCACCGCTTCGACGGCGGCCAGCACCTGATCCACCGGATCAACGCCGGGATCCGATCCCACCTGCGCCCGCAGCGCACGCCGGCCCTCGGCCACCAGCGCAGCGGCGGGTTCGTCGCCTGCCAGCAGGACCGAGAGCGCGGGTAGATCGTGCTCCCCCAGCCCTACTGCCAGGATCGTGTCCATCATGCCCGGCATGCTCACCGGCGGGCTGGATCGCACCGCGAACCCGACCGGACGATCGGCGCCCATGAGCGAGTGCGCCCGCGTGCGCAGCTCGCCCAACAGCTCGGACACCTCGTCCCTGGCGACCCCCGCGGCGACGTGTTCGGCGGTGAGCACATCGAACGGCGGCACCGGGTAGCCCCGACCGGCCAGTTCGACAAGGTGGAATCCTTTGTTGCCCAGACTCTTCCGATCGCGCTGCGACATCAACGGCACCCCCACAGCGGCGAATCCGAGCCGACATGTCCCCATTTCGCCGCGACGGCACCGGACTCGATGGCCTCCCACAGCGGAATCCGTTTGGGCTTACCACTGGTGGTCCGCGGAATGGCCAGCGGTGCCACCGTCGCCAACGCGGCACGCTCGGCGGAGATGCCGGAACGGGCCAGCACGGTCAGCGCCTTGGCGGTGCGCTCCTCGGTGAGTCGCTGCTGGAACGCGATCAGCACCGCTGGCGCTGTCTGCGCGCCCAGATCACGCAGCACCACCACGATCTTGTCGTGCGGCATCCCCAATCGTTCGGCGAGCGCGATCTCGAGATCCTCGGCGGTGACGAACTGGCCGTTGACCTTCACCGAATTGCCGAGCCGGCCGAGTACATACACGCGCCCATCGCGGCAGAAACCGAGGTCGCCGGTGGCGTAGCGCCGGGGTTGGCCACCGTCGGCGCCGTCGTTCAGATAGCCGCTGAACAACGCAGGCGATTCGACGACGAGCTCACCGATGTGGTCCTCGCCCAGCGCGTTCCCGTCTTCGTCGGCGACCGAGACCGCAGCACCGGGCAACGGCACCCCGCAGTCGACCACTCGCACGACATCGGCGTCGGCCTGAACCGGTTCCCGCAGTGTCTCGGTGGCCCGCACCCGCACCGGCGCCCCCGCGCGCAGACTGGCGGCATCCACCAGCAGCGCCTGGACCGGCTCGCGGCGAGTGGTCGAGACCGCCAAGGTCGTCTCGGCCATACCGTAACCGGGAGTGATGACATCGGCGCCGAAGCCGAAGGGCTCCAACAGCTCGTACAGCGCCCGCATGGCGCCGAGCGAGATCCGGTCCGAACCGACGATCAGGGTGCGCCAATCGGCGAAGTTCATCCCGGCCAGACTCTTGGCGCTCACCGTCCGCACGATCCGCTCGATAGCGAAGTTCGGTGCGGCCGAATGGTTCACCGCATACTTGCCGAACAGCTCCAACCACAGGCCAGGTCTGCGCACGAACTGTTCCGGGCGCATCAGCCACAGATCCTTACCGTGGCTGACCGGGGTCAGGAAGTTGCCGATCAACCCCATATCGTGGTGCAGCGGCAACCAGGACCCGAACGACTCGGTCTGATGGGCGCCGCGCACATACAGCGCGGCCTTGAGCATATCGATATGGGCGACGATCGAACCCGCACTCAGCCGCACCGCACGCGGAGTACTGGTGGAACCGGAGGTGAACTGGATCAGCGCGGTCTCATCGCCGAGCACCGGATCCATCACGGTGGCAGACCCGGCCGCGACCGGGGCGGTGGCATCGATGCGGGCGGGCGCGGCGACGGCGCCCCACGGGGCCGGTGGCAGCAGCCGCAGAGTCGCGGGCTCCGCGATCACGGCTGCGGGGTCCAGCGCGCACAGCAACGCCCGCACATAGTCGGCGTAGGGTGTGCTGCCGTGCAACCCTGGCGGCGCCACCACGGTCGGCACCGCGCCCATCGCCATCGCGGCGAAGAAGAACCGCACGAACGGCGCACCGGAGGGCAGGAGCAGCGCTACCCGGTCCCCCTTGTGAATTCCGTGCTCACGCAACGTTTCCACAGCACCGAAGGACTCATCGGCCAGCACCGGGTAGGGATGGTGCGCCCATTCGGAACCCTCGCACAACGCCAGCCCGCCATCGGCTACCGGCTCGAGCAACCATTCGGCGACCGACTTCATGCCGCGCCTCTGTTGTCGCCGTCCTCGTCCCGGGACTGCCGGTAGATCCGCTGGATCAATCCGACCAGATCAGCCACCGTCTCCACCGACCCGATCTCGGGGTTGTCGATGAGTTCGATGCCGTAGCGTTCCTCGACCCGGGTCATGGCTTCCATCAACGACAGCGAATCCAGGTTGATGTCCTCGCGGATCGAATCGGTCATCCGCAGGTCCGGGCGGGGACGACCGACACCGAGTTCGTCCTCGATGGCCGACAGCACCACCTGCGGATCCTCCAGCGCCGCATCCTCAGCCGACCGCTGAGCGCGGGATGCGTGCTCACTCATAGGACCTCTCCTTTGTCATCGATGATTGTCACCAGGCCCTTGTCACCGTCGACATGGACGCGTTGACCGGGCTTGATCTCGGTCGCGAGTGGATGGGACACCACTGCCGGAATGCCGATCTCGCGGCAGATGATGGCCACATGGGAATAGCGGCTGCCGCGCGCGGTAACCACCGCCGACACGAACGGCAGCAGCGGCATGATGTTGGCGTCGGCGCTCTCGCACACCAGCACCGCACCGGGCTCCGAAGGGATCTCGTCGAGTCCGATCGCGACCCCGTCGTAGGTGCCCGCCGAGACCCCGCACGGCGTGCGCACCGGCTGATGGGCACCGGGCGCACCGGGGGTGAAGTCCAGGTAGTCGGGCATGTGCAGAGCCAGCGAGTCCTCACACGACTGCCTGCGGGCTTCGATCTCGACCGCGTCGGGCAGGGCGTCGGCACGCAGTTCGGACATCGACAGATACGGCCAATCGTCCTGGCCGACACCGCGCAACCGGGCCAGCCGCGGGATGAACCGGCGGTGGGCGTGCAGCAGCCGCATCGCCAGTGACTTGCTGTGCTCCCGCAGCGCCATGACGTCACCGAGGAACAGCACGGTGGCATCGATACCGCGCCCGCGCCAGGATTCGTGCATGCCGACCAGGGCCTCGCGCGGCGTCAGGTCGACGTGGTCACGTCCGGTCCGCACGGCCGCGCCCATCGGCGGCAGGGTGAAGTCGCACCACGGCGCGGTGGTGTCGGCCACCTCGTAGAAGGGTTGTTTGACGAATTCGGCCGGACCGCCCGCGATCGGCGCCAACTCCACCAGCGGCCCCCAGGGCAGCTCCGCCGGCTCCTTGAGCCAGTTGACCACCGAACTACCGTGTGCGGCCAGCCGATTGATCGCGGTGCGCTGGAGAACATCGGCGGCGATCGAACCGGAGGTGCCGATGATGTGCAGGTGCCAGGCCGATTCGAGCAGGGTATTGCCCACTTCGGCCAGTTCTCCGAGCCGCCAATCGGCACCGGCGTCGAACACGTCCTGGACCAGGTTCTCGAAATCGAACACCCGTTGTTCCAGCTCGATCACCCGCGGGCGCAGATTGACCAGCTCGCGCAGCATGCGCGCGGTGGCGCGATGCCGGGTGATGCGGCCCGGCCGTTTGCCGAGCAGTGCCGCTGGTGGTTCGATCCCCTCGAAATAAGCCGCGGTCACATCCTCGGGGGTCAGCAGGTCGACATGTTCGGCGATATGGCAGTACGCGCTGAGATTGTGGTACGGGCGGCAATGGAAGTAACCGGTGAACACGTAGTGCGATCCGGTGGCCCAGGTCGGAGCCCGCAGGATATCGGAGACGAACCGGCGGGTACCCAGTTCCATCGGCCGCCCGACCAGCGACCACGACATCGGCGAGAGCCGTTCGGGTGCGATCTCGCCGAAGTTGCCCGCGGAATAGACCTGCAATATGGGATGCGGTGCGGTGTCCACCCGGCAGCGGCCACCGGTCGCCATGGATGTCGTCACAGTCGCCCTCCCTCGGCGATGGTCGCGATGGCACGGTCGGGCAGGCACAGCGCGCGTCCGGTCTCGGCCAGATAGTCGGGGGTGGACTCGACCGGCCCTCCGGGGAGCTCATCGAGTATCCGCGGATCGAAGCGGAACAGCGGGCGCGCGTAGTCGGCGACCCCGGATTCGATGCCGAAGCGCCGCGCCAAGCCGCGCTGCATTCCGAGAGCGAACCCGCTGCCCGCCACCAGCTTCGGTGTCACGCCACGGGCGCGGCACAGCTCGGTCAGCACATGGGCGAGAGTGGGCAGGGCCGGATCGAAATAGGTGTAGGTGCGCACCCCCGGCTCTTCCGATGACAGCAACCGCGCCACCACGGTCGAGCTCGCACCGATATCGGTGGCGTACACCGGGTATTCGCCGCGTTCGGCCAAAGCCAGCGGCATACCGCTGAGCAGATGTCCGAGCGCGGCGACCGGTCCGCCGGTGCGCGGAATGAGGTGCGCGGGCGCCGGGCCGAGCAGCGTACCCAGCCGCAGCACACTCACCGGTAGGTTCCGTTCCCGCCGGACCAGCAGTTCGGCGCGGTACTTGGCGTATTCGTACCAGTTGCGGAAGGTCTGTCCGCGCGACAGATCCCGGTTGGTGATCAGTCCGCTCGCCCGCCCGAGTGCCAGCACACTCGACACATGCACCAGCCGGCGCAATCCGGTGCATTCGCCGGCGAATTCGAGGACCGTCCGGGTGCCGTTGACGTGCAGGTTCACCATCTCGGTTGGCTCGGAGGACATCCCGACCGAACCGACACAGGACACGATCGCATCGACCTGAGCCAGCTGACCGCGCACCGCCGGCGAGAGCCCGAACCCCGGGACGCAGACATCACCGGCCACACCGATGCCTGCCAGCGCCGAACCCGACCGGCTCAGCTCCACCAGTTCATGACCCTGTTCGGCCAGCCGACCGACCACCGCGTGGCCGAGGTAACCGCTGGCCCCGATGACCAGTACCTTCATGCGAACCTCCCCAGCGGCAGATCGGCGAAATCGTCGGCAGGGCGGGCATAGTCGAGTCCGAACGCCACATCCAGCACCGTCTCGGCCGTCGTCTCGGGCACCCAGCCGCCGGTCAACGCGTGCAGGCGCGAACGTTCGAAGACCCGATCGATCGAGACATAACGCAGTCCGAAGAGCCGGTTGCCCATTTCCCGGCTCCACCGCGCGTATTTCAAGGCCACGTTCTCTGTCAGCCGTTGCGCGCGCGGCGAGACGGTCACCAGTCGCGGTGGCTGATAGCGCCCAGCCGTGTCCTTGGAGCGCAGCAGCGTCATCAGTGCCTCCAGGGTGGGCGCATAGTCGCCCGCGCACAGGTGCACCAACGCGCCACCGCGCCAGCTGTCGTGGTCGGTGCGGGCGCCGTGGTCGAGTAGGCGCACCAAACCCTCACCGACGACATCGCGCGGCAGGATGTCCACCCGCGCCCCGCGCTGCACCGGCAGCACCGGCATCTGCCCACGCGACAGCGGCGTCACCAGCTGATACAGCGAGCTGTACCGGGTGGTCGAGCGACTGCGCGAACTGCCGATCACGCCACCGATGCGCGCGATCAGCACCGGGTGCCCGGTTTTGGCGGCGGTACGCAGCAGATGCCGTTCGGCGAACCATTTGCTCAGCTCGTAAGGCGTCCGGTCGGGATGCGGATCGTGCTGCTGCTCGGCGATGCGACCGCCCATGGTGCCGGCGACATAGGCGGTACTGGTGTAGAGGTAGGGCACCGGTCGGCCGTGCCGCTGCGAAAGCCGCTGTGCCAGTTCGAGTCCGGTCACCGCACCCAGATAGTTGATGCGGTCCATCTCGGCCTGTGAGGCGGTCCAGTCGACGACACCCGCCAGATTCACCACGGCACCGATCGCATCGAGGCGATCGACCTGCGCATCGTCGAGGCCCCATGACGGTGCGGTGACGTCACCGATCAGCTGGTCGATCCGGTCACCCGCTCCGGGTGCGCCCGCCAGGTTGTTGCGCAACCGGCGGCGCACCAGCGCCGTCGGTGTGAACGGTGACTGCGACCCCAGCACCTCTTCGGCGAATCCCTGCCCCACCTGGCCGCTGAGGCCGGCCACCAGGATCGTCGGCCGCGCCGCGCTCATGTGGTGATCCGGATCAGTCGGTCGTACATCTGCGGCAGACCGGTCAGCGTGTCGCTGACGATGGCCAGCATCATCTCGTCGGTGCCCGCCCCGATCCGGGCCACCCGGATGTCGTTCCAGAACTGCCCGAACGGCGTTTCACCGGTGAGATAGCCCGGACCGCCGAAGGTTTGCATCGCCTCGCTGATCAGGCGCTCACCTGCGCGAGCGGCCTGGAGTTTCAACCCGGCGATACGCGAGATCAGCGCGCGGTCCAGCGGCCCGGCCATCACCTGGCGGGCCACCTCGTCCACCGCGCACTTGAGGACATCCGCCTCGGCCTGCAACTCGGCCAGCCGGAAGGCCAGATACTGGTGATCACGCAGCCGCTTGCCGAATTGGGTGCGCCGTTCGCTGTGCTCGACGGCCAGCCCGATAGCGGCGGCACAACCACCAGCCACCTGCGCCGCGATCGCCAAACGCTCGAACGACAAACCATAGTTCAGGTTCAGCACACCGAGACCCGCCCGGCCGAGCAGCGCGTTCCGTGGCACCTCGACTCGGTGGAACTCCACCGCGACGGTGTCGAGTGCGTGGGTGCCCAGTTTGTCGTGCTCTCGAATCCGGGTGGCCTGCGCCAGCGGCACCACGATGGTGGCATGCCGATCGGTCGGCGTGCCGTCGGCATCGGTCATCCGGCACAGCACCACCGCGAAATCGGCAACCGCGCCGAGGGATACGTACTTCTTGGCGCCGTCGATCACCCAGCCCGATGAGGTGGGTCGTGCCGTCGTGCACACCGCCGACAGGTCGCTACCGCCACGTGGTTCGCTGGCCGCCACCGCACCGACCATCCGGCCGTCCACGGCATCCTCGCGCAACTGGTTCAGGTAGTCCGAATCACCGGCGAAGCGGTGCAGCATCGACAACACGGTCTCGGTGTGCAGCGATACCCCGATCGCGATGCCCGCGGGCGCACGCGAACTCAATGCGTCACCGAGGGCGACACCGTAGGCGACATCGCCGGCCGGATTGTCGCCGACAGCCCAACGCCGCCGCAGCACCCCCTGTTCGGCGAGCCCGGTCAGTACCTGGCGCGGGAATCGGCGTGCGGCGAAGGCGTTCTCGACGCCGTCCATCACCTTCTCCACCACTGGTCCGAGCTCCGCTGCCGCGGGCCCCTGCTGTGTCCTCGTCGGACCTGCCGTCACGTCGCACTCCTTCGTATTTCTTCCCACCGGTCGCCGGCCGATCACGTCCACCGACCGGTGCCATAGGTCTCGTCGGTGCCGAGCACCGACGCCCGCAGCGCATGGCGGCGCACCTTCCAGGTGGCGGTGCGGGGCAGCTCGGCCCAGGGCAGCACCACGGGCTGGTCCAGCGGTGGCAGGTCACGCACGGCGTCGGCCCACTCCGCGGCGTCGAGTTCGCGGTCCAGGCACAGCACCGGCAGCGGCAGCCGACCCGGCACCCCGAGGACGGTGACTTCGGTGGCGTGCCGGAGCCGGTCGAGCAGCGTGCTCTCCAGCTCGAGCGCGCTCATCCCCGGGATCACATCGACCTCGCGATCGACCAGCCGGATCCGGCCCAGCCAGTCGCGATAGCCGACATCGCCGGTGTTGAACCACATTCCGTTCCGCTTGCGGTCGTGGCGGTCGTTCTCACCGAGGTAGTCCAGGCATCGGCCCTTGGTACTGGCCAGCATCAAGCCCTGGCGGGCGCGCCCGATACCGCGCCGCTGACCGGTCTCCTGGTCGACGATGCGCACCCTGGCCACCGTGGGCACCGTCCAGCCGACATCGTTGGTGACCGGCACTCCCGTGCGGCGCAACCGCCGCCGAGTGAAGATCGCGCTCGAGATCGGACCGCATTCGCTTTGTCCCCACGATGCCACCCACAGCGGCAGCCTGCGCCTGGACGCGTTCAAGAACGCGCGCACCGTCGGCGGATGCACCATATCGAAGGTGGAGATGTAGAGCCGGACCTGCGAGAGCTCCTCGGCATGGGTGTCGGTCAGCGATCGCCAGCGCTGGAAGACATTGGGGCAGGCCTCCACACTCGTCGGGCGGTGGGTGCGCAACACCTCTCCCACCCGATCGGGGTCGTTGTCGGCGACCAGCACCAGTTTGGCGGGAGCGAACCGGGCCTGCGCGACCATCCAGGTCACCGCCCGCCAGTGCGCGAACGAAATCGACGACAGCACGGTGTCTTTGCGCTTGCTCACCACGAACGGCAGCCGCAGCAACTCCAGCCTGCTGGCCTCGACCAGGGTCCGGGCGGACTGGACCACGATCTTGGGCACGCCGGTGGTGCCCGAGGTGTGGGTCATCATCATCGGCACGTCGTGCTCGATGGAGTGCACCGGTGCCGGTGCGGCGCCGCGGACATCGTCGAGCGCGATGGCGCCGACGGGCCACTCGGTGCGATCCACAGGCGTGCCGGGTGAGTCCAGCACGACGGTGCGCACTCCGGCCAGCAGATCCGAACCGGCCTTCAGGATCCGGGACACGACATCGGTCGAGGTCACCACCAGCGCGGGTTGCAGCCGGGCCAGCAGGGCACGCAAGGCGTCGGGGCCGTTGGCGGCGGCGATCTGAGCGGGCACGGCGCCCATGCGGATGGCGGCCGCCGAGGTCAGCAGGATGTCGAAGTGATTGTCCTGGATCACCGCCACACGATCGCCGGGACGCACCCCGGCAGCCGCGATCCACCCGCTGGTCTGGGCCACCAGATCGGCGAGAGCCGCCGTGCTGTAGAGGATTCCCCGATCGGGAGCGATCGCGAACGGGCGGTCCAGATGGAATTGCGACGCAACGGGTTGTTCCGCCATCCGGTCGAACAGCAGGCCGAAATTGATCGGTCGTGCCATGGTGTACCCCTGTCTGTCAGAGCGTCTCGACGCCGGCTCGGCCGGGTAGCCGGCGGCGAGTGTCGAACACGTAGCGGGCGTGTTCGGCGACGAAGTCGTAGTCGAGGTGGTTGTGGTCGGCGAGCACGACCACGACATCGGCCGCGGCGAGCTCGGCCTCGGTCAGTTCGGCCGGCGTCAGGCCGGCGGGCTCGGGCTTCTCCCCCACGAGTTCGTCGACATAGGACACCTGGGCCCCCGCTTGAACCAGCAACTCGCATACCGCGACCGCGGGAGATTCGCGGATATCGGCGATATCGGGTTTGTAGGACAGCCCGAGCACGAGCACACGGGCTCCGAGCAGGGCCCCGCCACGCCGGGCGAGCCCCTCGGCGATGCGCTCGACCACATAAGCGGGCATCGAATCGTTGATCGACTGCGCCAGTTCGACGA
This sequence comes from Nocardia sp. JCM 38205, assembly GCF_058222935.1. Classification (NCBI taxonomy): domain Bacteria; kingdom Bacillati; phylum Actinomycetota; class Actinomycetes; order Mycobacteriales; family Nocardiaceae; genus Nocardia; species Nocardia sp. JCM 38205. The sequence goes on from NZ_JBYHFL010000004.1 coordinate 263,687, forward strand.
TCCGGAACGGATGGCCGGTGTCCTGCTGCACTTTCCACGCGAGGTACATCGGATCGATCGGCAAGCAATGACCGCCGACGCCTGGACCGGGTGAGAACCGCATGAATCCGAACGGCTTGGTACCCGCGATGTCGAGCGCTTCCCAAGCATCGATGCCCAGCCTGCGCGCATGCATCGTCAGCTCGTTGACCAGCGCGATATTGACCTGCCGGAAGGTGTTCTCGAACACCTTGGCCAGCTCGGCCACCCGCGGATTACTCGCCTCGACGGTGTGCTCGAGGAAGATCTCGTAAAATTCGCGCACCCGCGCCAGCGACTCGGGGGATGTCGCCGAGACCACCTTCGGCGTGGTTTCCAGCGTCCAGTGGGCGTTGCCGGGATCGATACGCTCGGGGCTGAACCCCAGATCGAAGTCCTCGCCGGGCCGCAAACCGGACTCCGCGGCCAGAATGGGGGCCACCACCTCCTCGGTGGTGCCGGGGAAGCTGGTCGATTCCAGGATCACCAGGCAACCCGGCCGCAATCTGCGACCGAGATCGGCGGCAGCCATGCGCACCCAGGTCAGATCCGGGGTATGCGCGGCGTCGAGCGGGGTCGGCGCCGTGACCACCGCGATATCGAACCCATCGGCATCGGACGGGTCGCAGGTCGGCACATAGGTGCCGGCAGCCAATACCGCGGCAAGCCGTTCGGAGCTGATATCGGCGATATGCGATCGGCCCCGGATCAGTGCGGCCACCCGCTCCTGGTCGATATCGAGTCCGATGACGCGTCTGCCATTCTCGGCCACCGCCACCGCGAGCGGCAAGCCGACATAGCCTTGGCCGACCACCACGATCTTGTCCATCGACGCCGCGCTCACGAGACGAACTCGCAGACGGTGTCGGCGATGTATTCGACCTGGGTGTCACTCAGATGCGGCCAGATCGGTATCGCCAGATTGGTGCTGCTGGCATGACGTGAATGCGGCAGCGGGTATTCGGGGGCGAAGGCCTCGAAGGCCGGCTGCTCCGGCAGCGGCACCGGATAGTAGACGTGGCTGCCGATATCCCGAGAGGTCAACCAGGCACGAAGATCCTCACGGCGTCGCACCTGGAGCGAATACACGTAGTAGCAGCGGCCGTCACGCCCCGGCGGCGGCGCCTGGATACCGTGCTCGGCCAGCCCCGCGAAACGCTCGGTGTAGTAGTCGGCGATGCGGGCGCGGCGTTCCAAGCGCGCCGCGAAGCCATCCCATCGGGCCAGCTGGAACGACGCCACCAGCTCGTCGAGACGCTTGTTCTGCCCCACCACATGGTGCATGAACCTGGTCACCCCGTCCTGGCCATGGTTGCGATGCATGCGCACCGCGGCGGCGAGATCGGCGTCATCGGTCAACACGATTCCGCCCTCACCGATCGTTCCCATCGCCTTGACCTGGAAGAACGAGAAGACACCGAGTTCACCCCAACGCCCGGCGGGTACCTCACCGAGCACCGCGCCCTGCGCGACGGCGGCATCCTCGATCAGCGCCAGCCCGTGCCGGTCGGCGATCTCCCGGTATCTCGGCATATCGGCCATGATGGAAAACAGATGCGCCGGCATCAGCGCCTTGGTGCGTTCGGTGATCGCGGCCTCGGCCGCATCGGGATCCATCACCATCGTCCACGGATCGACGTCGACGAAGATCGGCACCGCCCCGGCATTGACAACCGAGCTGGCCACCGGCTGGCAGCAGAACGCGGGCACGATGACCTCATCGCCCGGCCCGATCCCGAGGGCGGCCACACACAGCTCCAGCCCTCCGGTCCCGCTGCTGCACGCCACCGCATGGCGGGCCCCGGTCTCCGCGACGACCTTGGCCTCGAGTTCGGCCACCCGTGCGCCGAGGATGAACTTCTGCTCCGCGCTGGTGCCGAGTTCATGCAGTAGCTCATGCAGAGTCGCGCGATCTTCTTCGAAAAGATCGGGCGGAAAGAACGGGATCATCGAGCACCTCGGTAGAAATCGGCGATCGCCGTGCACACGGCATCGATATCGGTTTCGGTGAGATCCGGGTAGAACGGCAGCGCCACGGTGCGCGTCGCCGCGGCCTCCGCCCGCGGCAGGCTGCCGATCGGGTGGCGCTCGCCGCGGAAGCAGGGCTGATGATGCAGTGGCCGCGGATAGTAGATTTCGGTGCCGATGCCACGCTCGGTCAGGAATGCGACGAGTTCGTCGCGCTGCTCCACTTCGATCAGATACACGTAGAAGACGCCCTCGACCGCGACCGCGCGTTCGACCGTCCGGGGTGTCCGCACGATGCCCGGGATATCACGCAAACGTTCGGTGTAGGTGGCGGCCAGCTCCGCGCGGCGCGCGATATCGCTATCGAGCACCGTGAGTTTCGCCAGCAGAATCGCGGCCTGGATGTCATCCATTTTGCTGTTGGTGCCCGAGGCGCCCGACAGATTGGAGATACCCGCGATGTGGTCGACGGTGCGACCCATCCGCCCGTGGTGACGCAGCGTATCCGCTCTCGCCGCAATGGAATCGTCATCGGTGATCACCATCCCGGCATCACCGAGCGCGCCGAGAGTCTTGGTGGGAAAGAAGGAGAGCACACCACCGCGGCCGAGCAATCCGGCGTGCCTGCCGTCCCAGCGCATGCCGATGGCTTCGGCGCTGTCCTCGATCAGGTCGATGCCGTGCGCGGCGGCCAGTGCGCCGAGTGCGCCGAGGTCGGCGAGCTGGTGGAACAGGTGCACCGGCATGATCGCGCGGGTGCGTTCGGTCACCGCGGCCGCCGCCGAGTCGGGACACAGGGCGTAGTCGCCGTCCTCGGTGATGTCGGCGAACACCGGAACGGCACCGGTCAGCGCGACCGACGATGCGGTGGCGAAAAAGGTGAACGCGGGCACGATCACCTCATCGCCCGGACCGATACCCAGCGAACGCAACAGCAGAACGAGCGCATCGGTACCGCTGTTGACCGCGATCGCGTGCCGCGCACCGGTGTAACCCGCGATCGCGTGTTCCAGCTGCGCTACCTGACGCCCGTGTGAATACTTACCGCGATCGAATACCGCATCGACGTTCTTGCGAATCTCGGGCCATTGCCCGGTGAACGACTCGGCCTGCGAGAAAAAGGGCACAGAATGCCGGGTCGGGATCATGCCTCGGCTCTTTCGACGATTAACAGGGCAGAAACACCCGATTCGCTTCGAGTTTCCATGAATTTCCTCCCCGTGCAAGATTCTCAGCGGTGATATCGCGCCCGAATATGCCGTTCGGCAGCGGATTACGCGTCACCGGCACACTATGTGCCACATCACATCCGATGCCACTGGCAATAACCTGCCATGAGCGTTGTCACCTGCTAATCAGCAAACGCCCGGCGCTGCCTGTGGTTCGATCACGCACATGAAGACCCCCCGTCTGCTGCTGCACTCCAGGTTCCGTACCTCGCGGCGGTACCCGTCCGGATGGCTGGCCGGCAAACGTGTCCTGATCACCGGCGCGTCGTCGGGAATCGGGGCGGCGACGGCCCGGCTGCTCGGCGCCGGTGGCGCACACGTTCTGCTGGTCGCCCGGCGGGAACACGAGATCGCCGAACTGGCCGACCAGATCACTGCGGCGGGTGGTTCGGCAGCGTATGCCGTCGCCGATCTCACCGTCCCCGAGCAGGTGGACAAGGTGATCGCCTGGGTAGCAGACACTTTCGGACATGTCGATGTGCTGATCAACAATGCCGGCCGATCCATCCGCAGGCCGGTCCTGGACGCGGTGGACCGGTTCCACGACTATGAGCGCACGATGGCGATCAACTACTTCGCCGCGGTCCGCCTGACGCTCGGCCTCCTGCCTGCCATGCGCACGCAGGGGTCGGGTCAGGTCGTCAATGTGGGTACGTGGGGCGTCGGATTCGAGACCTCACCATACTTTTCGGCATACCTGGCCTCGAAGACGGCATTGGTGACCTTCGGACGCTGTCTCGATGCCGAGCTCTCCCGGGACGGCATCCGCGTCAGCGCGGTCAACTTCCCCTCCGTGCGTACCGCAATGCTCGCCCCGACCGGCAAATACGCTGCCCAGCATGCGCTGACCCCGGAGGAGGCGGCGCGCTGGATCGCCGTCGCGATCCGCAAGCAACCGGTCCGCATCGAGCCATGGGCGGTGCACGGGGTCCGACTGGTCGGCTTGTTTTCACCCCGAACGGCAGCACGCCTGCTGGTGGCATCGGGTATTTGAGGAAAGGAGTCCTATAAATCACGTCGAGCGAGGTCGCGCCGAGCAGCCGCTCGGCAACCTAGTTCGTTGAGGGGTAAGAATCTTCAAAGCGAACACATTTGTTCTTCTTCCTGCTACGCTGCCCGGGATCACCTTCGTGAGCGATCATGGGTTTCGCGATGAATGACATAGCGAGAAACCGAAGGTGTGGTCCACCGGCCCCGGTGGATTGCACCCGGCTATCGCTTGGGGGTACTGGATGAATTCTCAAGAGTCGACCTCACACCGACTATCGGCCCAGTCGCAGGGTTTCCCGGCCGCTGATACCGATCTCAGAATCCCTGAGTTCCTGGGCAGAGAATCCGAAACTCGCAGAATCGAGGATCTTCTGCTGCAGAAAGGGATCCGGCTGCTCACGCTCACCGGAACCGTTGGCGTCGGGAAGAGCAGGTTGTGCCGGGAAGTGCTCGCCGGCGAAGCATTTCGGTCATATGACCACAAGATCATCGACCTGTCCGATCAACGGGCCGACGGAAAGGCCTGGCAACCGATCCTGGCCGCGTTCGAACCAGCCGAACCCGGCGCGGGGGAACGCCCCATCGATCACCTCGTGGCTTCGATCGGCAGCGCCGACACCATCCTCGTGCTGGACAACTGCGACCACGTCAGCACCGAGATCTCCCATGACATCATGGAATTGCTGTCCTGCTGCCCCGCACTGATCGTGCTGACCACCAGCCGGGTCCCACTCAACCTCTACGACGAATGCGTCTTCTGCGTCCCGCCGTTGGCGCTCGACGCCGGTGACACCGTCGACGGCGAATACAACCCCGCGACCTCCCCCGCCTCCGAACTCATCCTGTCCAGCATCGACAGCCACTACCGCGGTGCGGCCGCACTGGTCGACCGGCTCGTGCTCGACGAAATCGCCCACGCCGTAGACGGAATCCCGCTGGCGCTGGAGATAGCGGCCTGCACGATCGGTCGTATCGGTCCGGCAGCGACGCTGCGAGCGATCAACGCCAGCACCGAACTCGAGGGCCTCAGGTTCGTCAACATCCCCAAACGTCATCGCACGGTCTGGGATGCCACCGCATGGAGTGTCAACGCACTGCGCCCCTCGGCGTTCGAACTGCTGCTGCGCATGTCGGAATGCGTGGACGTAGTCGATATCGAACTCGCCAACCTGCTCGGGGGCACCGATCGGCGCACGACAACCGATCTGCTCGCACTCCTGGTACAGCACAGCCTGATCCAGCCGGTGACCGACGAGACAGGGCATTCCGGCTTCCGGCTGGACTGGATGGTGTACAGCTACTGCCGCCGCACGCTCGCCGATGATCCCGCCCGGGCCGCGCGGGTTCGCGCGACCTACCTGGACAGCACCTGCCGGCTGGCCGAGGAACTGGGCGCGCCCGGCTTCCACAGCGTCTACGGTCGTGGCGCGGCCGAAACCGTCCGCACCTGCGGACCGGACCTGCTCGCCGCGCTGGCCCACCTGTTCGAAGGCCACGACCCCGAACGCGGCGTGCGCTTGATCGCCCGGCTCGGCAACACCTGGGTCCGCCACGGATACCTCGCAGAAGCCGAGGCACTGCTGGAATCCGTGCTGGCCGCACAACACGCGGGCGCGGAGGTGCTCGTGCAGTGCCGGATGCTCTTGGCCTGCGCCGCGTTGCGTGTCGGCCGACACCAGCGAGCGATCCAACTGCTCGACAGCACACCGCTGGTCGCGGCCTCCCCGAACCTACGCGCCATGGTGGCCCTATTGCGTGGCGAAGCCCATCGCCGCGCGGGTGACTACGACCGGGCGCGCGCCGAATTCGACTCGGCACTCGACGATCCGCCCCTGCTTCCGAGGACGTACCGGCGGTGGGTCGAACTGATCAGCCCGCTGCTCGGCGACGCCACCGCACCGGAGTGGAGGCAGGCCTGTCAGCGCGTGCGCGATCTGGAGCCGAGCCAGCTGCGCTCGGCCGCTCTCAACGCGATCGCCGAACACCGGTCACCGCTGGACGCGGCGACAGCGCTGCGGCTGTATCGCGAGGTGCTGGAAACGACCGACGCCGCCCGGTTCCCGATCGAAGTACTCACCGCGCTCGACGGATGCGTCCGCGCCTACACGCAGGCCGGGCCCGACTACAGCGCGATCGCCGCGACCCTGCGCCACCAGCACGACCTCGTATGGGCCCGGTTCTGCCCGACGCGTCCGATCACCGGCAAGGACGCCGGGCAACCGGATCACGGCCGGTCCCGGCGCGGCCGGTTCCAATCCACGCTGCGCACCAGTGCGATCGAGGAATTGCGCGAGGCGGTCGCCGCCGCATTGGCGGCCCCGATCGTGTCGCACAGTATGGATTCGCAGCTGAGTCGGCTCACCCGTAGGCAGCTCGAGGTGGCCCAGCTCGTCGGTTCCGGTATGACCAATCGAATGATCGCCAGCAGGCTGGGCATCGCCGAATGGACCGTGGTCAATCATCTGCGCCAGGTCATGACGAAACTGGACTGCCCGTCACGATTGCACGTGGCCCTGCTGGTGGAACGAGAACCGACGCTCTGACATGGGTTTCATCTGCGGACCATTCCCGCGATGAATCAACCCGGTACGCCGGGCCGGTCAGTGAATTCGCCAACGGCGCGGCGGTCGGCTCACCGGAGATCGGGGTCCGGGAACAGCGAAGGCGCCCATGGAAACCCATGAGCGCCTTCACCGTTCAATGTTCAGTGCTTACGACGCGTCTTCGGTGCACGCTTGCCCTTGGCCTGGGCCCGGGCGGCTTCGCGGCGCTCGCGGCGGGTGGCGTGGGAATCATCGCCCTCGCCGTATTCCTCCGAGGCGCTGTGCACGGCGGCGTGGCCGCCCTCGTCCGGGCCGGAGTAGCTCAGGCCACGCGGGCCGGAGGTGTCGATGCCCTTGGCGCGCAGGGCAGCCGGAGCGCCGTTGGCGGCGGGCTGAGCGGGGGCGGCGGGAACCGGCGCCGCCGGAGCACCGGCGCCGACGGGCGAACGCAGACCGGGCTGGACCGCGACGCCTTCCGGCTGCGGCTGCTGCACCTCGACCTGGAGGTTGAACAGGTAGCCGACCGACTCTTCCTTCAGGCCGTCGAGCATCGCGGTGAACATGTCGAAACCCTCGCGCTGGTATTCGACCAGCGGGTCGCGCTGGGCCATCGCGCGCAGGCCGATGCCCTCCTTGAGGTAGTCCATCTCGTAGAGGTGCTCACGCCACTTGTGGTCGAGGACCTGGAGCAGCACCTGACGCTCCAGCGTGCGCATGCTGCCCTCGCCTGCCAGGCCGTCGATCTCGGCCTCCCGCTTGGCGTAGGCGTCGTGCGCGTCTTGCAGCAGCGCCTCGAGCAGTTCCTCGCGGGTCAGTTCACCCGCCTCGCCGATGCCGGTCTCGCCGACCAGCTCCTTGTGGTCCAGCCCCACCGGGTACAACATCTTCAGCGCCGTCCAGAGCTTTTCCAGGTCCCAGTCCTCGACGTAGCCCTCGGCGGTGGCGCCGTCGACGTAGGCGGTGATCACATCGGTGATCATCTCCTGGACCTGGCCCTCCATGTCCTCACCGCGCAGAATCCGGTTGCGCTCGCCGTAGATGACGGTGCGCTGCTGGTTCATCACCTCGTCGTATTTGAGGACGTTCTTGCGGATCTCGAAGTTCTGCTGCTCGACCTGGGTCTGCGCGCTCTTGATGGCCTTGGAGACCATCTTCGCCTCGATCGGCACATCATCGGGCAGGTTCAGCCTGGTCATGATGGCTTCCAGCGCGGCACCGTTGAAGCGGCGCATGAGCTCGTCACCGAGGGAGAGGTAGAACCGCGATTCACCGGGATCGCCCTGACGACCGGCGCGACCACGCAGCTGGTTGTCGATACGACGCGACTCGTGCCGCTCGGTGCCCAGCACGTACAGCCCGCCCGCCTCACGCACCTTGTCGGCGTCTTCGGCGGTCTGCGCCTTGACCTGCTCGAGGGTGGGCAGCCAGGCGGCCTCGTACTCCTCGGGCGTGTTCACCGGGTCCAGGCCCTGTTTACGCAGCATGATGTCGGCGATGATGTCGGGGTTACCGCCGAGCACGACGTCGGTACCACGACCGGCCATATTGGTCGCCACCGTGACCGCGCCCGGCCGACCGGCCTCGGCGATGATCTCGGCTTCCTTCTCGTGGAACTTCGCGTTCAGCACGTTGTGCGCGATACCGCGCTTGGTGAACTGCTTGGACAGGTACTCCGAGCGCTCGACGCTGGTGGTACCGATCAGCACCGGCTGGCCCTTTTCGTGCCGCTCGACGACATCGTCGACCACGGCAGCGAACTTGGATTCCTCGGTCTTGTAGATGAGGTCGGCCTGGTCGGCGCGGATCATCGGCTTGTTGGTGGGGATCGGGATGACGCCGAGGTTGTAGATCTGGTGCAGCTCGGCCGCCTCGGTTTCGGCGGTACCGGTCATGCCCGAGAGCTTGTCGTAGAGCCGGAAGTAGTTCTGCAGCGTGATGGTGGCCAGCGTCTGGTTCTCCGGCTGGATCTCGACGCCTTCCTTGGCCTCGATCGCCTGGTGCATGCCCTCGTTGTAGCGGCGGCCGACCAGGATGCGGCCGGTGAACTCGTCGACGATGATCACTTCGCCGTCGCGGACGATGTAGTCCTTGTCGCGGGTGTAGAGCTCCTTGGCCTTGATGGCGTTGTTCAGGTAGCTCACCAGCGGCGAGTTCGCGGCCTCGTAGAGGTTGTCGATGCCGAGCTGATCTTCGACGAATTCGACGCCGGCCTCGTGCACACCGATGGTGCGCTTCTTGATGTCGACCTCGTAGTGCAGGTCCTTCTTCAGCAGCGGCGCGATGCGCGCGAATTCGGCGTACCACTTCGAGGAGGCGTCGGCCGGCCCGGAGATGATCAGCGGGGTGCGGGCCTCGTCGATGAGGATGGAGTCGACCTCGTCGACCACGGCGAAGTTGTGCCCGCGCTGGACCAGATCCTCCAGCGAGTGGGTCATGTTGTCGCGCAGGTAGTCGAAGCCGAACTCGTTGTTGGTGCCGTAGGTGATGTCGGCGTTGTAGGCCAGGCGACGCTGCGCGGGCGTCATGCCGGACAGGATCGAGCCGACCTCGAGCCCGAGGAAGCGGTGCACGCGGCCCATCCACTCGGAGTCGCGCTTGGCGAGGTAGTCGTTGGTGGTGACGATGTGCACGCCGTCGCCGCTGATGGCGTTGAGGTAGGCGGGCAGCACCGAGGTCAGGGTCTTGCCCTCACCGGTCTTCATCTCGGCGATATTGCCCAGGTGCAGCGCGGCGCCACCCATGATCTGAACCTTGTAGTGCTTCTGGTTCAGCACCCGCCACGATGCTTCGCGGGCCACCGCGAACGCCTCTAGCAGCAGGTCGTCGAGGGTTTCACCATCGGCGTAGCGCTGCTTGAACTCCTCGGTTTTGGCGCGCAGCTCGTCGTCGGTGAAGTCCTCGTAGTCGGACTCGAGTGCGAGAACCTCCTCGGCGAGGTGGGACAGCCGCTTGACCATGCGACCCTCACCAATCCGTAGCAACCTCGTCAGTGTCAGCGCAGGCACGGGTCTCGTCAGTCCTCTGGTCGGTGTGTCGTCGTGTCCCCGGCCCCCCGGGCCGGTACGCACGGCCCGCGTGGTGCGGAAGCCGCAGCTCGCTTCATGGTAATGCGGCACCCATGGTAGGCGCCGTGGTCAGCCGCTCGCAGGGCCGGGCCGAGGACCGGCGGGGCAGCCATCGTCACGCGCGGTGTCGATGTGGATGAACCCAACGGTACCCGTGCACGACGCATTCGCGGGAGATGCCACAGAATGGGACAAGAATCGATGTGGCGGGACCACAATGGTCGGGACGGGCTGCTCGCGGAGGCGGCACGGGAAGGAGCATCGGGCAGCGTGATCACGAGGCTGACGCCGCAGGACGCGTCCTTCTATCGACTCGAGTCGAGCAGCAACCCGATCCACATCGGCTCTCTCGCGATCCTCCAGAACACCACCGCCGATTCCGGCGACGGTCACAGCAAGCCCGTGCTCGACTACGACCGCCTGGTCGATCTGGTCGAGTCCCGGCTCTCGCTGGTGCCGCGCTACCGCAGGAAGGTGCGCGAGATCCCGCTGTCGCTTGGCAGGCCGGTCTGGGTGGAAGACAGCCGATTCGACATCAACTACCACATCCGCCGCTCCGCGCTGCCGGCTCCCGGCTCCGACGAACAGCTGCACGAACTGGTGGCCCGGCTCTCCTCGCGTCCACTCGATCAGGGCAGGCCGCTGTGGGAGATGTATCTGATCGAGGGCCTCTCGGGCGGGCGCTGCGCGGTGTTCACCAAATCCCACTCCGCCCTGGTCGACGGCGAGAGCGCGCTGGAGATCGGGCACGTCATCCTGGATTCGGGCACCTCACCGCGTGGCTTCGCCGACGACGCCTGGTGCGCCCCGCGCGAGCCGAGCGATACCGAACTGCTGGTGGGCGCGCTGACCCAGCTGGCAGGCCAGCCCAGCGAGGCGATCGAGGTGCTGCGGGAGGCGGGTTCGAGCGGCTTCGGATTGCTCGGCGCCGCCGGGCGCGCGGTCGATTCGGTGGTGTCGACGGTGCGATCGGTCACCACCGGCGCCCCGGACAGTCCGCTCAATGCCCGCACCTCCCGGCAGCGCCGGTTCGACGTCGTCACCACCGGGCTGGAGGATTACCGCAAGATCAAGCGCCGCTTCGACTGCTCGATCAACGACGCGATCCTGGCGGTGGTCACCGGCGCGCTGCGCAACTGGCTGCTCTCACGCGGCGAGGCGCTGGTCGACTCGAGCGTGCTGCGGGCGGTGGTGCCGATGTCGGTCTACGTCGACGGCGCCGACGACACCGTCAACCCCGCCGGTGAGGTGTCCTCGTTCCTCATCGACCTGCCCGTCGGCGAACCCAATCCGGTGATGCGGCTGTCGCACATCTCGCACGCCACCGAGGCCACCGCCAAGAGCAGGCGCGGTGTGCGGGCGCGCACCCTGGTGCATCTGGCCGGATTCGCACCGGCCAGCCTGCACGCGATGAGTGTGCGGGCGGCGAGTACCTTCGCAGAACACACGTTCAATCTGGTGATCACCAACGCGCCGGGTCCGCAGACGCCGATGTACATCGGTGGCGCGCGGATGCTGGAGATGTATCCGGTGTCGCCGTTGCTGCGTAATCAGGTGACGAGCATCGGGATCACGTCCTATGACGGGCGGGTCTTCTACGGGCTCAATGCCGACCGCGATGCGATGGCCGATATCGGGGTGCTGTCGGCGTCGGTGCACGAATCCATGGAGGAGATGCTCGGTGCCTGCCTCTGAGAGCAAGCTGCGCGTCTATGTGCCCGCGACCGTGCCGATGCTGCGCGACCTGGTCGAACAGCGTGAGCTGCGCGCGGTCGGCGCGACGGCGTTCGCGGTCACCCCGGCGCTGCGGGAGGCCTACGCCTCCGGCGACGACGAGGAACTGGCCGAGGTCGCCATGGGCGAGGCCGCCCGCGCCGCGCTGCGGTTGATCGCCGCCGAACGCGACGCCATCACCGAGGCCATGGCTTCCGGCGACGAACCCGACGAGGCGGCGCCTGCGGCCCTGCCGGATGCCCCGGTCTACCGCAGGGCGGTGATCGCCGCCGACGTCACCGGCGCGAAGCTGCGCCCCGACCTCGACGACGCCGTGGTGCGGCTGTCCGCTCCGATCACCTACGACCGGATCGCCTCGGTGCACGTCGACCTGGCCGACGCCGAACCGGCGGTCGCCAAGGCGGTCGACGTCATCGACGCCGCCGACCTCGGCGATCCGGATGCCGAATTCGTCCTCGGCGACGCCGAGGACCATCAGCTGGCCTGGTACGCCGCCCAGGAATTGCCGTTCCTGCTCGAATTACTCTGAGCCGTCGTCCTGACACCACCGCACCGAGCGGATAACCTACGATGCCGTAACCTTGCGGGCAGGCGGTGGACCGGTCCGCCAACGATCAGGGAGACGAACGGCAGCGATGGTTTTCAAGAGTGTCCGCGATTGGCTCGAGGCACCGGCCGCGAGCGTCGCCGAGCGCGGCGGACGGTTGAACGTGCTGCGCGGCGCGGTGGCCAGGGTGACCACCCCGCTGCTGCCCGACGACTACTTGCACCTGGCCAACCCGCTGTGGTCGGCCAGGGAGCTGCGCGGACGCATCGTCGACGTGCGCTCGGAGACCGCTGATTCGGCGACCCTGGTGATCAAGCCGGGCTGGGGCTTCGACTTCCAGTACCAGCCCGGCCAGTACATCGGCATCGGCCTGCTGGTCGACGGCCGCTGGCATTGGCGCTCCTACTCGCTCACCTGCCCCCCGGACTGGACCGATGCCGAGGCCGGCGGACGCAGGGGCAAGCAGAAGGTCATCTCCATCGCGGTCAAGGCGATGCCGGAGGGCTTCCTGTCCAGCCATCTGGTCAACGGCGTCCCGGTGGGCACCATCGTGCGCCTGGCCGCACCGCAGGGCTCGTTCGTGCTGCCGTCTCCGCCGCCGGAGAAGGTGTTGTTCCTCACCGCCGGCAGCGGCATCACTCCGGTGATGTCGATGCTGCGGGCGATGGACCGCCGCGAGGTGGTCACCGATGTGGTGCACATTCATTCCGCGCGCACCGCCGAGGACGTCATGTTCGGCGATGAACTGCGCGAGCTCGACGCCAAGCATCCCGGCTTCACCGCGCAGCTGCAGCTCACCGGCCAGCAGGGCAAGTTCAGCGTGGCCGCGCTCGACGAGCGCATCCCCGATTGGCGCGAACGCCAGACCTGGGCCTGCGGACCGCTGCCGATGCTCGACGACATCGAAAAGCACTGGGCCGAGGCCGGTATCAGCGAGCGGCTGCACGTCGAGCGATTCGAGATCGAGCGTTCCGCGGTCGGTGAGGGCGGCACCGTCACCTTCGGGCGCAGCGGCCGCACCACCGAGGTGGACGGTGCGACCAGCCTGCTCGAGGCAGGCGAGGCGGCCGGTGTGCAGATGCCGTTCGGCTGCCGGATGGGTATCTGCCAGACCTGTGTGGTCACCATCGCCTCCGGGCATGCCCGCGATCTGCGCAACGGTAACGAGAAGCGCGAAGGCGAGAAGGTTCAGACCTGTGTGTCGGCCGCGGCCGGTGACTGCACGCTCGACGTCTGAGCGAGTCCGGTCGATCGGACGCGACTGAATCGGGTGTTCGGCGGGTACCCTCTGGGTAAGTCGACTACGGCCCCTCGCGGCCGATCGGATACGGCCCGCCGGGCTGATCGAAGACAGAAGGGACGCCGGTGGCCATCACCGACATCAAAGCCTTTGCCCATCTGACGGCCACCGACATCGAGACCCTCGGACATGAGCTCGATTCCGTGCGCCGGTCGGTGGAGCAGTCGCTGGGCGAACGGGACGCCAAATACATCCGTCGCACCATTGCCGCCCAGCGCGCGCTGGAAGTGGCCGGGCGCGCCGTGCTGTTCGGCAGCCGCAACCGCTGGGCCTGGGTCACCGGCACCGCGCTGCTGTCGGTGGCCAAGATCATCGAGAACATGGAGCTCGGCCACAACATCAGCCACGGCCAGTGGGACTGGATGAACGATCCGGAGATCCACTCCACCACCTGGGAATGGGATATGACGGGCCCGTCGGCGCAGTGGCGCCGCGCGCACAACTACTCCCATCACACCTACACCAACGTGCTGGGCAAGGACGAGGATCTCGGCTTCGGCATCCTGCGGATGACCAGGGACGAGCCCTGGCGCCCGGTGCACCTGGTGCAGCCGGTGGCGAACCTGATCCTGGCGGCGACCTTCGAGTGGGGCATCGCGCTGCACGACTGGAGCATCGAGAAGGAACTGGCGGGCATTCCCCGCCGTCAGCTGAAGTCCGAACCCAATATCGTGTTCGGCCGCAAGATCGCCAGGCAGGTGGCCAAGGACTTCCTGTTCTATCCCGCGCTCACCGGGCCGGCCTTCATGTCGACGCTGAAGGCCAACGCGACCGCGAACCTGATCCGCAACCTGTGGGCCTACGCGGTGATCTTCTGCGGCCACTTCCCCGACGGTGCCGAGAAATTCACCATCGAGCAGCTCGAAGACGAGACCAGCGGCGAGTGGTACCTGCGCCAGATGCTCGGCAGTGCCAATTTCAAGGCCGGACCCGCGATGGCGTTCATGAGCGGCAATCTCTGCTACCAGATCGAGCATCACCTGTTCCCGGATCTGCCGAGCAACCGCTACGCGGAGGTCTCCCAGCGGGTGCGCGAGCTGTGCGACAAGTACGACCTGCCCTACACCACGGGTTCGCTGGGCAAGCAGTATCTGCTGGCGTTCCGCACCATTCACAAGCTGGCGTTGCCGGACCGGTTCCTGCGCCGCACCTCCGACGATGCGCCCGAAACCTCCTCCGAACGCAAGTTCGCCGGCATCACCCTGCCCTCGCCGGTGACGAACTGGTCCGGCACCGAGCATCTGCACTGGTCCATCGATCCGGCCACGGGTCGCCGCCGGGGCCTGCGCTCGGCCATGCACGAGGCCAGGACGGTGCTCCAGGAGAAGGCAAGGCACGAGAAAGAGGTGCTGCGCGAGGCCAAGCGCGCCCTCAAGGAGAAGGCAAGGCACGAGAAGGAAGTGCTGCGCGAGGCCAAGCGCTCGCTGAAGGAGCGGGCGAAGTCGGAACGGGAGTCGCTGCGCCGCGAGTACCGGTCACGGCGGGCGGGAAAATAACAGGTTCCACCGGCTGAAGGCAATGCGGGATTTGCCACAATTTCGGCAAGATCTCGGCAACCTACGGTCTCGTAACTTACGGTACTGTAACCGCCATGGCGATCTCGGATGTCAAGGAGTACGCGCACCTCACCGAAGCCGATGTGGAGGCACTCGGCGCGGAGTTCGACGCGATTCGGCGGGAAATCGAATCCTCGCGTGGTGAACGAGACGCACGCTACATCCGCAATGTCATCAGGTTGCAGCGTGCGCTCGAGATCAGCGGCCGCACCGTGCTGTTCGCCAGCTTCCTGCCGCCGGCCTGGCTGGCCGGCGTGGCCCTGCTCGGCACCGCCAAGATCATCGAGAACATGGAGATCGGGCACAACGTCATGCACGGCCAGTGGGACTGGATGAACGATCCGGAAATCCACTCCAGCTCCTGGGAATGGGACAACACCGGTCCGGCCAAGCACTGGAAGCACACCCACAACTACCTGCACCACAAGTACACCAATGTGCTCGGCATGGACGACGACATCGGCTACGGCCTGCTGCGCGTGACGCGCGATCAGCGCTGGAAGCCGTTCTACCTCGGCAACCCGGTGTACAACCTGGTGTTGCAGCTGTTCTTCGAGTACGGCGTCGCCATCCAGCATCTGGAGTTGGGCAAGCTGGCCGCGGGCAAGTACAAGCCCGGCTCCCCCGAGCGGGCCGAGTTCGAACGCAAGCGTGCTGAGGTGCTCACCAAGATCGGTAAGCAGACGCTCAAGGACTACGTGGTGTTCCCGCTGCTGACCGGCCCGGCGTTCTTCAGCACGCTCACCGCCAATCTGGCCGCGAACATGGTCCGCAATGTCTGGACCAATGCAGTCATCTTCTGCGGCCACTTCCCGGACGGGGCGGAGAAGTTCACCAAGGCCGATATCGACAACGAGACCCAGGGCGAGTGGTACCTGCGGCAGATGCTCGGCAGCGCCAACATCTCCGGCGGCCCGATCATGCACTTCATGACCGGCAACCTGAGTCACCAGATCGAGCACCACATCTTCCCGGACCTGCCGAGCAACCGGTACGCCGAGATCGCGGTCCGGGTGCGTGCACTGGCCGAGAAGTACGACCTGCCCTACACCACAGGCTCGCTTCCGGTGCAGTACTTCAAGGCCTGGCGCACCATCCTGAAGCTGTCGCTGCCGAACAAGTACCTGCGCCACACCGCCGACGACGCCCCGGAGACCGCGTCCGAGCGCAAGTTCAACGGCAACACCACGCCGAGCTTCGACCCGGTCACCGGTCGCCGTCGTGGACTGCGCACGGCGCTGGCGGAGGGCCGCCGCCGCTTCGCCCGTAAGGCCCTGCCGATCGGCTGATATTCGGCTCGTCGACGTGCACCCGGCCCGCCTTCACCTCGGTGATGTGCGGGCCGGGCCCGTGGCACGCAGGCCCGGTGGATCCCCCGTGATTGACTCTCCGGGTGAGTGCTCCACCGATATCCGTGTACGACGCCATCCGGATGCGCCGCGATGTCCGCGCCGAATTCACCGGCGAGATCGTCGACGACGACACCCTGTGGCGCATCCTCGACGCCGCCCATCGCGCGCCCAGCGTCGGCAATTCGCAACCGTGGGATTTCGTCGTGGTGCGTGATCGGGACCGGTTGCGCACCTTCGCGGAGCACGTCGCCGGAAAGCGCCGTGAGTTCCACGACAGCCTGCCACCGGACCGCGCGGCCACCTTCGACCCGATCAAGATCGAAGGCATCGAGCAGAGCGGCACCGGGATCGTGGTCACCTATGACCACGACCGAGGCGGGCCGCAGGTACTCGGGCGCGCCACCGTCCCCGAGACAGGCGTGTACTCAGCGGTTCTCGCGATCCAGAACCTCTGGCTGGCCGCCACCGCCGAGGGCGTCGGCGTGGGATGGGTGTCGTTCTACGAGCCGGGATTCCTGAGCGAACTGATCGGGGCGCCGGAGGGAATCCGCCCGATCGCCTGGCTGTGCGTCGGGCCGGTGCGGGAATTCCAGCAGGTCCCCGATCTGGAACGGTTCGGGTGGCGCGCCGGACGGCCGGTCCACCAGGCGGTGCACCGCGAGACCTTCGGTTGCGCCGACCCCGATCCCCGCTGACCGGCCACCCGAGCGGACGATCGGCCCGGGCGCCGCACCCCGGCCGGGCTCCCGTCGCCTCGACAGCCCGCTCAGACCCGCTCGAGCACCGCCGACGCACCGATACCGCCGGCGGCACAGATCCCGAGTAGCGCGGTCTCCTTCCCGGACAGGGCCAATTCGTTCGCCATGGTCGTCACCATCCGGGCCCCGGTCGCGCCGAACGGATGCCCGATCGACACCGAGCCGCCGTGCACGTTCAGCGTGTCGATATCGACCTCGCCGACCGCGGTATCGCGGTCCAGCCGGGTCTTGGCCCATTCGTCGCTGGCCAGTGCCGACAGCACCGACAGGGTCTGGGCGGCGAACGCCTCGTGGATGTCGACCAGGTCCACGTCGGCCAAGGACATGCCCGCCTTGTCCAGCGCCCGCGGCATGGAGATGGCCGGGCCGATGAGCACCTGGTCGGTGGGATCGACGCTGACATAGCTCCAGGAGCGGAACGCCGCGAGCGGCTGGTAGCCCAGCGCCCGCGCGGTCTCCTCGCTCATCAGCAGCACCGCCGACGCGCCGTCGGTGAGCGGGCTGGCATTGCCGGCGGTGACGCTGCCGTCCTCGGCGAACACCGGCTTCAGCTTCGCCAGCTTCTCGACACCGGTGTCGGCGCGGACCAACCCGTCGCGGGTGATCCTCGCGCCGTCGGGAGTGTCGACCGCGAGCACCTCCCGGTCGAAACGGCCAGAGGCGATGGCGGCGGCGGCCCGGTGGTGGGAGCGGGCGGCGAATTCGTCCTGGGCGGCCCGGCTGATGCCGTGGATGCGCGCCATCTTCTCCGCCGACTCCCCCATCACCTCACCGGTGGTGCGTTCGGCGATCTTCGGCCGCGAAGGCAGCAGATCGGTGAACGGCGCCAGCTGAGCGATCGCCGACAGATAGTCCTTGGGTTTCGGTTTACCCAGCGCCAGCGGCGCCATCGCGTGCACGATCTTCTGTGGCAGCTTGACCTCGGCGCCGCTGGTGGAATCGCTGCCGCCGGCGATCATGATGTCGTATTCACCGCGCTCGATGGCCGCGGCCGCCGAGGTCACCGCCTGCAAACCCGAGGCGCAGGCCCGGGTGACGGTATAGCCCTCGCAGCCCGGGTCCAGCTTCAGATCCAGGGCGATCTCACGCGCGATATTGGGTGCCGCGCTGGGCAGCACCACCCCACCCCACACGATCGCCTGCACCTGGTCCCCGGCCAGGCCGGTGCGTTCCAGCAGACCGCGTACCGCGATATCGGCGAGGTCGATCGAATCCAGCCGGGTGTAATCGGTGAACGCGCGCACGAACGGAGTCCGTGCGCCGGAGACGATCACGGCACGGCGAGCAGCCCTGGTTGCCATGCGAATTCCTTTCAGCCATCGGACCCTCCAACTTACTCAGAAGTAAGTTGTGCGTCGAGGAAACGCCGGAAACGACGAGACCCGGCCGGTGCGCCAAGCACCGGCCGGGTCGCCGGGAATCATCGAATGCCGTGGCGGCGGTGCTCGAACCGCGGCCTCGGCGTGGCCGTCAGGCCAGTCGGATCAAGCCGTAATCGAAGGCATGTCGGCGATAGACCACCGAGGGTCGGTCGGTTTCCTTGTCGTGGAACAGGAAGAAATCGTGCCCGACGAGTTCCATCTGGTACAGGGCGTCGTCGACCGTCATCGGCGTGTCCGGGTGCACCTTCGTGCGCACGATATGGCCGGGGCCCGCCGCGTAGTCGGCGTGCTCATCACTTTCCCGGCCGCGGGACTCGTCGGGGTGCTCATGCGCCCCTCCGCCCGGCTCGAACAGCGACTCGTCGATCAGGTCCGCGGTGGCCTGGGCGACCGAGACCGGCGTCTTCTCGCCGTAGTGCACCCGGCGGCGGTCCTTGGTGCGGCGCAGCCGGCTCTCCAGCTTCGCCGTCACCGATTCGAAGGCGGCGTAGAAGCTGTCCGCGCAGGCTTCCGCGCGCACGACCGGACCTTTGCCACGGGCGGTGATCTCCACACGCTGGCAGGCCTTGCGTTGACGACGATTGCGCTCGTGGAACAGCTCGACATCGAACAGGAATATCGACGGGTCGAAGCGTTCCAGTCGAGATAGCTTCTCCGACACATAAATTCGGTAATGGTCGGGGACCTCGACATTGCGGCCCTTCACCACGATGTCGGCGCGGGTGGCTCGTGGGCGGTCCGCCTCGGGTTGCTCGGCCCGCTGAGCGTCCAGCGTCGAAGGATCTACATCTTGCACTGAAGGTCGTGAAGAAGTCGTCACGCGTACCTCCCGGATCTGGCCGCACGACCCGATTGGCGTGCGGCGGGATTGAGACGTGCCGGTCGGTCTGCCGGATGACAGCCGCTCGGCACCATGTGTCCGAGACCCACCTCCAAACTGCCGGTTCGGGTGTGTGACCGCGACGCTAGTACGACAACCGCTGGTCCGCCACTGTTCACGCAAATTTCCTGAAGTCAAGCCGCGCACGTCACCAACACCGCGTCGACGGCCACCCCGGCCCCGGTCAGCGCACGGATCGACTCGGCGGCCGTCGCCCCGGTCGTCAGCACATCGTCGACCAGCACCACCTGCGCGTTTTCCGGCAGCGCCGGAATGGGGGCGGTCATGATACGGCCTCGCAAGTTGTGTCTGCGTTCACCGGCGGAAAGGCCGACGGAGTCGTGTACACCCGGCCACACGGTCAGCACCGGCAGCACCTGGCAACCGGGCAGCCAACCCGCTGCCGCGGCGGCCGAACGCACCACCGGATCGCCGCCGCGGCGCCGGGCGGCGACCCGGCGGCTGGGTGCCGGGATCAGCACCACCGGCCGGGTGTCGGCCCGCAGCCGGCCGATGCCGCGGGCCAGCGCACGGCCGAGCGGATGGGCCAGATCCCGCCTGCGGCGTTCCTTGGCGGCCAGCACCGCCCGGCGCGGCGGGCCGGTGTAGCGGCTCAACGCCCAGCACGGGACGCCGGGATCGGTGCGCGGGCGCACCCGCTGCGGCGCACCGGCCAGATGGGCGTCGCACCGCGCGCACCAGCCAGCGCCCGCGCTCGCACAGCCGGCGCATTCCAGGGGCAACACCAGATCCAGCAGTGTTCGCATCGCCCGAGTGTGCCCGCACCCACCGACACGAACGGATCCGCGACGGGAAAGCTGGGGTCAGCCGGGCAGGATCGGTACCGCGCTGGCGCCCAGGCCGGGCACCTCACGCCAATATTGTTCGCCACCTTCGGGATTGGTGGTGAACTCCAGCACCGCCCGGGAATCGGCCACGTACTGGTGGTCCGGGGCCGCCGTCACCGAGCGGACCGGCGGGGTGAGGTTACGGGTGGTCTGCGAGATCAGCTGGGAACCGTCGATGGAGACGGTACTGACCGGGTCGACGTCACCGTCGCGGGCCAAGATGATGGTGTCGGCGGTCAGCCAGTTCAACGAGACCGCCGGCGTGCTGAGCCCGACCGCGATGGGCAGCGGTGAGGTCAGCGCGAACTTGCCGTCCGGGCGCCGTTCGACCACCGCCACGTACACCTTGCCGTCGGCGATCAGCGCGGCCCGCACGCCGGATCGCGCGATCCTGACCTCCGTGATGGGCAGCCGCAGCCCGCTGGAGCCGCTGGTCAGCGCGGAGATGTCGACATCCTGGACCGAGACGTTGCCGGTGGAGCGATCGTTGACCACCCGGATCACCCGCTCGCCGTCGATCACTGCCCAGGCGGCCGTACCGTCCACCGTCCAGGACGGGCGGCTGATGGTGGTGCCCTCGGCGACCGGGAACTGGTTGCCGCCGTAGCTGCCGATCATCAGCGTTCGCGGCGGTTCCGGAGCGGGCCTGCCCGCATCCGCCACAGCGGCGACCAGCTGGCCGTCGGGAGTGATCGCCACCGATTGCAGATTGCGCACCGCGCCGAAATAGCCGGGAGCCGGAGCGATTCCGTCGCTGTTCACCTCGACCAGGGCACCATCGCGCAACGCGTGCAACCCCGTCTGGTTCTGCGCGAAGGCCTCGGGACTGTACTGGTGGATATCGGCCACCGACCAGCCGTTGGCGGCGAAGCGCTCATCGAGCGGTTTGCCGTCGGCCAGCAGCAGGTACGGGCCGAGGACGTCGGCCTTGGCCAGCGTGAGCACGATCTGGGCGGCCAGCAGTTCCCGTTCCCGTGGCGCGAGCGCGGAG
The DNA here is from genome assembly GCF_058222935.1 of Nocardia sp. JCM 38205. Lineage (NCBI taxonomy): Bacteria > Bacillati > Actinomycetota > Actinomycetes > Mycobacteriales > Nocardiaceae > Nocardia > Nocardia sp. JCM 38205. The sequence continues at coordinate 284,848 of NZ_JBYHFL010000004.1, forward strand.
GCGCCCGCGAGGTCGATGCGTACCCCGCCGAGACCGACGCCGACCTCCTCCGGGTCACCGTTGGCCTTGGTGATCGGGCCGCGCAACGTCACCCGCCGGGCGTCGAGTTCATTGCGCACCACGGGGGCGATGGCCGGCTGCGGGCCCTCACCGAGCAGGGTGAGCAGCCGCTGGGTCAGCTGATCCTTCGGCGAGGCGATCCACCGCGGATCCGGCACCAGCGCGCTGCCGGTCGGATCGACGAAGTACAGCACGTAACGCCGGTAGAACTTGGCGAACGCGGGCTTATCGATGACGACGCCGTCGGGCAGCTCATCGATGCGCCATTCGCCGTCGACCTTGCTCATCTCGACCTTGTACTCGAGCGGCGGTCCGTCGATGGCGCGGTAGGCGCCGTCGGGGGCGAGCTCGGCCACGCGCTGGGCGCGGATGCGGTAGGTCGCGGTGGTTTCGGTGCGCGATTCCAGCAGGGTGTCGGGCCGCTCGACGATCACCGTGCCCGCGGCGTCGTTCCATTTGGTGGCCGCCGATGGGTTCATGTACTGCCTGGCGGCCAGATGCCGGTTGGTCGGATCGGCGCTGGCTTGCAGGAAATCCAGCAGCAGCAGGCCGGGATCGCGGCCCTCCAGTGGCGCGGGCGGGCCGGCGGAGGTCGGTTCCCGGTTGATGGTGCCAAGCGCCTGCGGTTGCGAGGATTCCGGCAGGCTCGCGCAACCACCCAGCAGCAGGACCCCGGCCAGCGCGGCCGCCAGCGCGGCGAGTAATCGCCCGCGCGGCGTTCTGCTGGGGTCGGTGGGCCGCATGGTCATGGCTGTTTGTCTCCGGTGTCGGTGAGCACGGCGTCGGTGGGTGAGCCGGTGCCGGATGCGCCGTCGTGAGGCGTGCCGGTCCGGGTGGCTCGCGCATCCTCGGCCGGTCGGGTCGTCGCGGTATCGGAGTCCTGGTCCGGGCCGGAGGTCTGCGCCTCGGCCGCGCCGGGGCCGCCGGCCTCCGAGATCGCCGGGCCGGCCGCGGACGGAGCGGATTCGGCCTCCGCCGCGGGCAGTTCGGCAACCGCGCGGACCTTGCGCACGCCCGGCTCCAACGGCAGCGGGCTCTTGCCCATCTTGCGGCCGCGCACCAGTGGCAACGTCAGCCGGAAGCTGGCGCCGACGCCGAGCTCACCCCAGGCCTCCAGTTTGCCATCGTGCAGATTCGCGTCCTCGACGCTGATCGACAGGCCGAGCCCGGTACCTCCGGAACGCCGCATCCGGGACGGATCCGAACGCCAGAACCGGCTGAAGACCAGCTTCTCCTCCCCCGGACGCAGCCCGACGCCCTGATCGCGCACGACCATGGCGACGGCATTGGCCTCGCTGTCGCCGCGCATCCGGATCAGCACCGGCTTGCCCTCGCTGTGGTCGATGGCGTTGGCCAGCAGGTTACGCAGCACCCGCTCCACTCGGCGCGGATCGACCTCGGCGACCACCGGCTCCTCCGGCAGGTCGACGACCACCTCCACGCCGGATTCCTTGGCCAGATGCCGCACCGTCGAGACCGCGGCGCGCACGCACATTCGCACATCCAGCGATTCGACCTGCAACTCGGCCACACCCGCGTCGTGGCGACTGATCTCGAGCAGGTCGTTGAGCAGTCCCTCGAACCGGTCCAGCTCGGTGACCAGCAGCTCGGCGCTGCGCGCGAGGGCCGGGTCGAGGTCTTCGCTGCTGCTGTGGATGAGGTCGGCGGCCATGCGCACCGTGGTCAACGGTGTGCGCAGCTCATGGCTGACGTCGGAGGTGAACCGGCGTTGCAGATTGCCGAACTCCTCGAGCTGGGTGATCTGGTTGGACAGGCTCTCGGCCATCTCGTTGAACGCCTCGGCCAGCCGCGCCATATCGTCCTCGCCGCGCACCAGCATGCGCTCGCGCAGCCGGCCGTCGGCGAATCGGCTGGCGATCCGCGCCGCCGACCGGATCGGCAATACCACCTGCCGGGTGACCAGCGCGGTGATCGCGGCCAGCAGCACCAGCAACACCAGACCGCCGACCATCATGGTGCCGCGCATCAGCGCCAGCGACCGCTCCTCGTTTCCCAGCGGGAAGATCAGGTAGGTCTCGAGGGTCGGGTTGTCGGCGCTCGGACTGCCGATGATGAGGGCACGGCCCTGGTAGCCGTCCGGATCGTTCACCGTGGCGAACTGGTAGCTCACCTGGTTGCCCTGCACAAAGCGGCGCAGCTCGTCCGGGATCTGCTCGATCGGGCCCGCGGTGATCTGCTGCGGCGGGGTGCCGCCGACGATGCTCAACGCCGAGTCGAAGCTGCCCGCCGCGCTGCCGGACCGGCTCTCGCCACCGCGATCGGAGACCGCGGTGCGGGCATCGGCCAAGCGTTGGCGCAGCAGCGCAGGATCGTGGGCGCCCTGCAATTGGCTCTGCACCGTGGCGCGGGCGCGGTCCATCTCCTCGATCGCCGCGTTGATCTTGGCGTCCAGCAGCCGATCGGTGATCTGGCTGGTGAGCACCACACCGAGGATCGTGATGACGATCAGCGACAACGTCAGCGTCGAGACGATGACGCGCAGCTGCAACGACCGCCGCCACAGATGGCCGAGCGAACTCCCGACACCCTTGAACCACGAACCCACCGGCGCGAGCCCTCGCTGCAGCGAGGCGAGGCGGCCGCCTTCGTGCTCAGGCAAGCCGCCGCCTCCGAGTCATCGACCCGGACCGACGACCGATCACGGCGGTCCGGCCTTGTACCCAACCCCACGCACGGTCAGCACGATCTCCGGGTTCTCGGGATCCTTCTCGACCTTGGCGCGCAGGCGCTGGACGTGCACGTTCACCAGACGGGTATCGGCGGCGTGCCGGTAGCCCCAGACCTGTTCGAGCAGGACCTCACGGGTGAACACCTGCCGCGGTTTGCGCGCGAGCGCCACCAGCAGGTCGAACTCGAGCGGCGTCAGCGAGATCTGCTGACCTTCGCGGCTCACCTTGTGCGCGGGCACGTCGATGACGATGTCGGCGATGGTGAGCAGTTCGGCGGGCTCTTCCTCGGTGCGGCGCAGCCGCGCGCGCACGCGGGCCACGAGCTCCTTCGGCTTGAAGGGCTTGACGATGTAATCGTCGGCGCCGGACTCCAGGCCGAGCACCACGTCGACCGTGTCGGTCTTGGCGGTGAGCATCACGATCGGGACCCCCGAGTCGGCCCGCAGCACGCGGCAGACGTCGATGCCGTTCATGCCCGGCAGCATCAGGTCCAGCAGCACCAGATCGGGGCGGATTTCCCGGACCGCCGACAGCGCCTGCGTGCCGTCGCCGACCACATGCGGGTCGAACCCTTCCCCGCGCAGGACGATCGTGAGCATCTCTGCGAGTGCCATATCGTCGTCGACGACCAGAATCTTCGGCTTCATATCTCTATGTTGTCATCTCCCACGCCAGTATCGGGCCACCACGCGCATTACTGGTGCATGCGCGCCGCATATCCAACCTTATTCGCCCAGGATTTCCACACAACGGGCGAGTAGGGCGGCGCGATCGTCATCGGATCGGTATGTCCACCACGGGCCGTACCAGTCCCGCTCGGCCAGCTCCCGGTACACCGCACCGGTGCGAGCCTGTAATCCAGCGTCGCGCTCGTAGGCGTCGAGTGCCCGCGTCGCATCGAGTTCGCCGCGCCTGCGGGCACGTTCGGCGGCCACCTCGGTGGGCACATCGAGCAGCACGGTGAGCGCGGGCACCGGCAGCTTCAGCCGGCCGAATTCCAAATCGCCCACCCAGCCGACGATTTCGCCGTCGGCGGACTGTTCGGCCCGGGCGGCGGAATACGCTGCGTTGGAAGCGACATAGCGATCCAGGATCACGATGTCGTTGCTGTCCAACAGGTTCGACAGCTCCATCGCCGCATCGGCGCGGTCGAGCGCGAACAGGACTGCCATGGCATTGATCGAGGCGGCGAGGTCGCCGTGCGATCCGCGCAATGCCTCGGCGGCGAGGTCGGCGTGAATCGAGCGGCCGTAGCCGGGGAAGGCGAGCGTGCCCGCGCGCAGCCCCCGCTCGCGCAGGGCCGCCAGCAGACCCTCGATCAGCGTCCGCTTACCGGCGCCGTCGAGCCCCTCGACCGCGATCAGTTCACCCATGGCCAGCAGGGTACTCGGGGCCGGCTCGGGCCGGAAAATCCTTCGGCGGGAGGCGCACATGGGTGAAGTGCCCGCGATTCTGATCCCAACAGGATTCGGGTCTCGCGATGGACGAGCGTAGCGGGAATGGTCGACATGCCCGGACCGATTCCGCCCCGGAGCATTCGAACGCCCATCGTCACTAGGGAGAACGCACACATGTCGTTGAAGCACGTCCTGCACACCGCAGCCGTTGCCGTCGCGCTCGGGGTCACCGTCACCGGCGGTGCCACCGCCACGGCGGCGCCCCTCGCTCTCGAGCCCGCGGCGCCCGCCGCGGTCGTCCCGATCGATGACAGCGGCACCGGCAGCGCGTCGGGAAGCGCGGACATGGTGGTGGACGTACTGGAGCTGCTGGGCCAGATCGGGCGCGGCTGCACCCCCGGCACGGTGTGCTGATCCGGTCATCGCCACAACGAGAGTGGCCCGTCGACGTCTCCGTCGACGGGCCACTTCCCGTATCGCTGGATCAGTAGCGGTAGTGGTCGGGCTTGTACGGGCCCTCGACATCGACGCCGATGTATTCGGCCTGATCCTTGGTGAGCTTGGTCAGCGTGCCGCCGAGCGCCTCGACGTGGATCCGCGCGACCTTCTCATCGAGGTGCTTGGGCAGCCGGTAGACCTCGTTGTCGTACTCGTCGGGCTTGGTCCACAACTCGATCTGAGCGATCACCTGGTTGGAGAAGCTGTTGCTCATCACGAACGAGGGGTGGCCGGTGGCGTTGCCCAGGTTCAGCAGACGACCCTCCGACAGCACGATGATCGACTTGCCGCTCTCGCCGAAGGTCCACAGATCGACCTGCGGCTTGATGTTCAAACGCGTTGCGCCCGAACGCTCCAGCGCCGCCATATCGATCTCGTTGTCGAAGTGACCGATATTGCCGAGGATGGCCTGATCCTTCATCGCCTTCATGTGATCGAGGGTGATGATGTCCTTGTTGCCGGTGGAGGTGATGACGATATCGGCATCGGCGATGGCCTGCTCCACGGTGACGACGTCGTAGCCGTCCATCAGCGCCTGCAGCGCGTTGATCGGATCGATTTCGGTGACCTGCACCCGGGCGCCCTGTCCGGCAAGCGATTCCGCGCACCCCTTACCCACATCGCCGTAACCGCAGATCAGCACCTTCTTGCCGCCGATGAGCACATCGGTGCCGCGGTTGATGCCGTCGATGAGGGAATGGCGGGTGCCGTACTTGTTGTCGAACTTCGACTTGGTGACCGAGTCGTTGACGTTGATCGCCGGGAACACCAACTCCCCCGCCGCCGCGAACTGGTACAGCCGGAGCACACCGGTGGTGGTCTCCTCGGTGACGCCGCGCACGCTCTCGGCGATCGCGCTCCACTTACCCTTGTCGGTCTCGAAACGCTCCCGCAGCAGGTTCAAGAACACCGTGTACTCGGCGGAGTGCTCCTCGTCGGCCGGTGGGACCACGCCCGCCTTCTCGAACTGCGCGCCACGCAGCACCAGCATGGTGGCGTCGCCGCCGTCGTCGAGGATCATGTTGGCCGGCTCATCCGGCCAGGTGAGCATCTGCTCGGCCGCCCACCAGTACTCCTCCAGCGTCTCGCCCTTCCAGGCGAACACCGGGGTGCCCTTGGGCTCGTCGACGGTGCCGTTCGGGCCGACGACGACCGCGGCCGCGGCATGGTCCTGGGTGGAGAAGATGTTGCACGAGGCCCAGCGCACCTGCGCGCCCAGTGCGGTCAGGGTCTCGATCAGCACCGCGGTCTGCACCGTCATGTGCAGCGAACCCGAGATACGCGCGCCCTTCAGCGGCGCCACGTCGGCGTATTCGCGACGCAAAGCCATCAGGCCGGGCATCTCGTGCTCGGCAAGCCGGATCTCCTTACGACCGAACTCGGCCAAGGACAGATCCGCCACCTTGTAATCGATGCCGTTACGGACATCAGCGGTCAGCGACGTACGTGCGGGAAGTTCTGAGGTCGTCATGCGCCTGGATCAGCCTCTCTCCGGATATCGGTTCCGAAGCAAGGCTAGTCGCTCCCACCGCACCGGTGCTCGGCAACCGAGTCACCGGACTCAGGCCGTGGCCGCCCCGTGCCTGGCCAGCATCCGAACCCGCCTGCGCGGAGCGATATTGGCGCGGGTGATGTCCCCGTCGTAGTGCGCGAGCACGCGCGGATCCATCACCCGCCGCCACAGCGGCGGGATGGCCGCGAGCAGGATCATGGTGGCGTAGCCGGCGGGCAGTTGCGGCGCCTGTTGCGAACTGCGCAGGGTCTGATAGCGGCGGCCGGGGTTGGCGTGGTGGTCGCTGTGCCGCTGGAGGTGGAACAGGAAGATATTGGTGACGAGCCGGTCGCTGTTCCAGCTGTCGCGCGGCGAGCAGCGCCGGTAGCGGCCGCTGGGCCTGCGCTCACGCAGCAGCCCGTAGTGCTCGACGTAGTTGACCGTCTCCAGCAGCATCACGCCGATGACGGCCTGCAGCAGCAGGTAGGGCAGGATTCGCACGCCGAAGGCCACCATCAGGCCGCCGAACAGGACCACCGTCATCGACCAGGCCTGCAGGATGTGGTTGTGCACGCTCCACCAGCCGAGATCGCGGCGGGCCAGCCGGGCGCGCTCGAGCCGGATCGCCGAGCGGAATCCGCCGGACACGCTGCGCGGCAGGAATTCCCACAGCGATTCACCGAGCCTGGCGCTGGCCGGATCCTCCGGCGTGGCCACCCGCATGTGGTGGCCGCGGTTGTGCTCGACGAAGAAATGCCCGTAGCCGGACTGGGCCAGCGCGATCTTGGCCAGCCAGCGTTCCAGGCGTTCGACGCGGTGGCCGAGTTCATGGGCGGCGTTGATCCCGATGCCGGAGACCAGGCCGAGGGTGGAGGCCAGCCCGAGTTTGTCGACGATGCTCAGTTCGTCGCCGGACCACAGGTAGCCGGCCACGACCAGGCCGATCAGCTGGATGGGCAGGAACAGGTAGGTGCACCACCGGTAGTAGCGGTCGTTGGACAGCAGCTCGTAGTCCTCGTCGCGCGGGTTGCTGCCGTCCTCGCCGACGAGTTGATCCAGCACCGGAATCACGATCAGCACGATGATCGGGCCGATCCACCAGAAGATGGTCAACCCGGTATGCAACACCAGTTGAGAAGGCAGCAACGCGCACGCAGGCGCGATGAGACCGAGAGACCACAAGTGGCGTTTGGGATCGGCCGATCCCCTCGGTTTGCCAACCGTTTGCACGCTTGCCCCGCTAAAAATGAACCCTGACACCGACGGAGATCCATAGTCGCAGACGTGTGGTCTGTTACACCTTCCGTTGGCTGGGAAACGTGGTGACCGTTACAGCGCTGATAAGAGCGCGTTGTCTCGTCAAGCATGTGAGCGACATCACGGCATACCTGTGGCACGGGCTTGCTGCTTGCACGCAGCGGGTCGTCGCCGCATTAAAAGGCCACCATGGCGTAACTGGTCGGTTCACGACAGCCACGCCCACCGCGGTGTCGAGCCCCCTCGGCCGCGGCCCGGCAGCACCGCAGCTACTGCACCCCGCGCGCGGCCAGAATCGCCTCGACATACGGACCGAGCAGCGCGCTCAACTCCTCGGGTGCGTCGCGCCCAGGAGCGGGCGGGGTGGGGATGTAGCTCAGTGCGATCCGCACGAGCGCCTGGGCCAGCACATCGGCCTCGGCGGCGGTGGCATCGACCCAGCTGTGCCGGAACGCGACCGACAGCCGCTCGGTGGCGTGCTCGACCAGCGGCTCGGCATCAAGGGTGATCAGCCGCAGCAGATCGAGCTTGACCTCGCCCGCGACCAGCGAACGCACCAGCGGGTCGGCGGCGGCCTCGACGAAGAAGCCGGACAATCCCTGCCGGAACGCCGCGCGCGCGTCGCCGACGTTGTCGTCGATGGCGGCCCCGACGTGGTCGACCAGATCGTCGGCCAATCGCAGCGCATAGGCCTGGGCGAGGCCCGCGCGCGAGCCGAATTCGTTGTACAGCGTCTGCCTGCTGACACCGGCGCGAGTGGCCACATCCCCGAGGGTGATCTTGGACCAGTCGCGCTCGGTGAGCAGTTCGCGCATGGCGTCCAGGACCGAGCTGCGCAGCAGCTCCCGTGCGGCCTCCTGGTAGGGAAGTCTGGACCCGTTGCGCGGCATGCCTGCGACATTGGCACGGGCATCTGTCGCAGTCAAAAATCTCACGAGCGCTCGATCTCGACCATGAAGAAGTCGGCCTTGGCGGCGCCGCAGTCCGGGCAGGTCCAGTCGTCGGGGATGTCGTCCCAGCGGGTGCCGGGCGCGATGCCGTCCTCCGGCCAGCCCTTGGCCTCGTCGTATTCGAACCCGCACTGGATGCACTGGTACAGCTTGTACTCGGTCATGTCGTCCTCTTCTCCCGCGCCGGTCTACCGGCTCGCCTGATCGCTGCCGACCGGCTCGAAATCGATTTTTTCCCGCACCCCGCAGTCCGGACAGCACCAGTCGTCGGGCACCGCGGACCAGGGCGTGCGCGCCGGGAAGCCCTCATGCGGCTCGCCGGTGGCCTCGTCGTAGACGTAGTCGCACACCGGGCACCGATACGCGCTCACGGCGTGGCCTCCTGCCCGGCCGCGCCGTAGCGGGCCAGCACCTTGTCCCGCTTGGCCGGGTGGATATTGGCCCTGGTGATATCGCCGTCGTAGTGCGCGAGGACCCGCTTGTCCATCACCCGGCGCCAGATCGGCGGGAAGTAGGCGAGCAGGATCATGCTCGCGTACCCGCTGGGCAGATTCGGCGCGCCATCCCAGCTGCGCAGCGTCTGATAGCGGCGGGTGGGGTAGGCATGGTGGTCGCTGTGGCGCTGCAGGTGATACAGGAAAATGTTGGTCACCAGGTGGTCGCTGTTCCAGCTGTGCACCGGCGCCGGCCGCTCGTAGCGTCCACTGGCCGTGCGCTGGCGCACCAGCCCGTAGTGCTCCAGGTAGTTGACCGCCTCCAGCAGGCTGAATCCGATCAACGCCTGCAACAGCAGATACGGCAGCACCTCGATACCGAACACCGCGATCAGCACCGCGAACAGCAGCACCGACATCAGCCAGGCACTGAGCACCTCGTTCTGCAAGGTCCACGGCTTCTTGCCGAGCCGCTCCAAGCGGGTCTTCTCCAACCGCCACGACGAGCGCAGACCGCCGGCGACGGTGCGCGGCCAGAAGGCCCAGAACGTCTCGCCTACCCGGGAACTCGCCGGATCCTCCGGGGTCGCGACGCGCACGTGATGGCCGCGGTTGTGCTCGATGTAGAAGTGGCCGTAGCAGGACTGGGCCAACGCGATGCGCGAGAGCCAGCGCTCCAGATCGACCTTCTTGTGGCCGAGTTCGTGGGCGGTGTTGATACCGATACCGCCGATGATGCCGACCGTGATGGCCAGGCCGATCTTGTCCACCACCAGCAGGCCGCCGTCGATGCCGAGCCAGCTCAGGTCGTCGGCGGTGATCAGGTAGCAGGCCATGATCAGCGAGGCGTACTGGAACGGCAGGTACAGGTAGGTCAGGTAGCGGTAGTACTTGTCGTTTTCCAGCCACTCCATCACCTCGTCGGGCGGGTTGGAGCCGTCCGGGCCGAAGAAGATGTCGGCCAGCGGGATGACCAGATACACCAGGATCGGGCCCAGCCAGAACGGCACATGCGCCAGGCGGGTCCAGCCCAGTTCGTTCAGCGCCCAGACGAGCGGAAGCCCGATGGTGAACAGTCCGGTGGGCGCGAACAGACCCCACAGCCACATATACCGCTTCCGGTCCCGCCAGGCCGGCGTCTCGGCCGCCAGACCTGCGGTTTCGGCATCAGTAGACATCGTCGTCTCCTCCATGCGACACACATCACATGTGATGTGCACTACCACGTGAAGTTGACGATAGCCCTTGCTTTGTCCTCGGTCTATACAAACCGATCAATTTGTAAAGCGTCTGTGACCTGGTGACCGGGCCGTGATCTCCTGGACATGACAAGGGCGCCCGCACAGGCTGTGCGGGCGCCCTGTGACGGCCGATGGTGGTCAGCGAATCAGCACATCGGCATCGTCCGGCAACGCGCCGACCGGCCACCACCGCAGATCCGTCGACTCGGCGCTGCGCACCGGCACCGCCCCCGCCGGCGCGGTGATCCGGAACAGCAGATCGAGATGCCGGGTCGGCACCCCGAGTGAGCAGGTGATCGGATGCGCCTGGGCGCCGTAGAGGCCGGGCTCCAAGCGCAGCCCGGCGATGCCCGATTCCTCGGTGGCCTCACGCAGCGCGGCATCGGCCACCGTGCGGTCGTTCTCCTCGCAATGCCCGCCGAGCTGAATCCACCGGCCGACCCGCGGATGCAGCGTCAGCAAGACCTCGTCGCCGTCGGCGGAGAACACCACCGCCGAAGCGGTGATGTGCCCGGCGGCGTGCTCACGCAGACATCCGCGCGGTGCGGAGCCGAGAAACGCGAGCATCGCCTCGCGCAGCGAAGCGTCCGGCCCCACGGCGGGCGACCACGCCTCGAGCAGCTCGGTCGCCGAGGCGTGCAGCGACTCCGCGCTCACAGCTCGACCAGCGCGTCACCGGGCGCGCGCGGCGGGCGCGGGGTGAGCTCGTCGAGCGGATGGCCGATCGCGATGGCGCCCAGCGGGTTCCAGTCGCCGGCCAGGCCGAGCACCTCGCGCGTGGTCTCCGGCGCGAAGATGGTCGAACCGATCCAGCAGCTGCCGAGCCCCTCGGTCGCCAGCGCCACCAGCAGCCCCTGCACCGCCGCGCCCACCGCGACGGTGAACATCGTCTGCTCGGCGGCCCGGCGCCGGTCGTCCGGATAGTCGTGCGCGCCGTCGGGCACGCAGCACGGGATGATCACCTCGGGCGCGTCGAAAAGGATGCGGCCACGCGCGATCCGGCGTTCCACCCGATCGGCGGGCAGGCCGTCGGCGGTGAGATCGGCGCGCCACTTGTCGGCCATCGCCGTCAGCAGACGCTCCCGTAGCGCGCGATCGCGCAGCCAGACGAAGCGCACCGGGCGGGTGTGATGCGGGGCGGGGGCGGTCAACGCCACCGACACCGCCGCGCGCACCCGTTCCGGATCGACCGGATCGGCCGCGAACTCGCGCACCGACCGCCGCAGCAGCACCGCCTGCGAGCGGCCGAGTTCGATCGCCTCGGCGGTGCCGAGCCAGAACAGGTCGTCGGTGCCGCGGCGCACGAGATCGGCTGCGCTGGACGCATCGTCGGTGAGGGGCAGACCGCGCACCACCGCCACCGGGACACCGCCGAGCTTGCCCTTCACCAGATCGGCGGCCGCGGCCAGCTCATCGGCGATGGCCACCTGGGTGACGTGCAGTTCGTTGCCCTGCCCGTCGACGGCGCCCGCGTAATCGTGCAGCACGCGCAGCCCGGACGCCCCGATCGCCGCGTCGATCTGGCCGTTGCGCCAGGCCCGGCCCATGGTGTCGGTGACCACGACCGCGACCTCCACCCCGAGCCGCTCGGCCAGCGCCGAGCGCAACGCCTTCGCGCTGGCATCGGGATCGACTGGCAGCAGCACCAATTCGCCCCGCTCCACATTCGATCCGTCGACGCCGGAGGCGGCCTGCACGATGCCGAGCCGGTTCTCGGTGATGAGGGTGCGCCCCTTGCGGGCCAGCACCCGCACGGCCTCCTGATCGACCAGCGCCCGGCGCGCGGTGTCGCGTTCCTCCGGGTCCAGCGGTGCGGCGACGATGCGGCCCTCGACCTTGGCGACGATCTTGCTGGTGACCACGAGCACGTCGCCGTCGGCCAGCCAGGGTGCGCGCGCGGCGATGTGTTCGGCGAGATCGTCGCCCGGGCGGAATTCCGGCAGCCCGGTGATCGGCAGCAGCCGCAGCTCGCCCGCGCCGTGGTCGGCGGGCCCGGTCACGGCTTGACCCCCGCGAGATCCAGTGCGGCACGCACCATTTCGGCGGTCGTCGGCGGGTCGGTCATCAGCAGGGGCACACTGCGGACCTCGACGCCCGGCACCTCGGCGGTGTCGGTGGTGTGCACCAGCCAGCCGTCCAGGATGCCGGTCGCCGAGCGCGCGCCGTAATGCCGGCCGACCGCCTCGGCCGAGGTTTCCACCCCGATCACCGACAGGCACTCATCGGCCATGCCGCGCAACGGTTTTCCGTCGATCACCGGCGAGATGCCGATGACCTTCGCGTCGGTGGTGCGCAGTGCGCCGCGGATGCCGGGCACCGCGAGAATGGCTCCGATACTCACCACCGGGTTCGAGGGTGCGAGCAAGACCACATCGGCAGATCCTATGACATCGATCACATTTGGCGCCGGTTTGGCTTGATCCGCGCCGATTGTGGCGAATCCATGAGTTTCGATACCCGCGCGGTATCGAACCCACCACTCTTGAAAATGGATCGCGCGGCGTTCGCCAGGGTTGTCCGGGTCACTGACAACGACGTGGGTTTCACATCGATCATCGGTTGCCGGGATCAGTTTCACACCGGGTTGCCATCGATTGCACAGCGCTTCGGTCACCGCAGATAGCGGGTAACCGGCGTTCAGCATTTCCGTGCGAACCAAGTGGGTGGCGATATCGCGGTCACCCAGACCGAACCAGTCCGGCTGCGCGTGGTATTTCGCCAGCTCTTCCTTGGCGTGCCAGGTTTCGCCCACCCGGCCCCAGCCGCGTTCGGTATCGATGCCGCCACCGAGGGTATACATGCAGGTATCGAGGTCGGGACAAATTCGGAGCCCGTGCATCCACACGTCGTCGCCGACATTGACGATCGCCGAAACGTCGGCTTCGGGGAGAAGTTCCCGAACACCCTGAAGGAACCGCGCACCACCCACTCCGCCGACCAGGACGGCGATGCGGGGCCCATTGACGGGTGCGATGTCCGCTTGTTCTGAAGTCACATCCACATAGCCTAAGCGCCCCTCGATCGGCCGCGCTCGGACCTATATTTGCTGGTCATTTGCTATGTGATGGTTCAAGATCGTCTTCGAAAGCGCTGCCGGATAGTAACGGAATAGCGACAGCGGCTTGACCATCGCTGCGTCCGGCGTGTCTAATCACAGTCATGTCATTCCGGGATCGCGCGAGAGTTCAAGGCGCGAACGGTTTTTCGAACGAATGTTCGAACGGGACGGCATGCTCGGGGATGTCCGCGAGACAACGTCGCGGAGTAGTGCCGTCGGTAGGCGTGTTGGTCCGGCGGAAAGAAGCATTCTGCGCTAACACACAGTGAGGAGGCGGAGCGATGGCCAATGAGCTGGCCCCTTCGGGCATGCCGGGCGGCGTATCGCAAACCGATTCCACGGCAGGCGCAGCACGTAGCGTCTGCGCAGAGGCCGGGTGGAAGGACCACGAGGGGGGTGAGCGAGACTCGGCGCCCCGACTCAGCTTGGTCGTGCCGGGTTTCGACGAGATGTTCGAGTCGATCGAAGAACAGTGGCAGGAACGTGCCCTGTGCGCGCAGACCGATCCGGAGGCGTTCTTCCCCGAGAAGGGCGGCTCGACCCGCGAGGCGAAACGGATCTGCATGGGCTGCGAGGTACGGGACGAGTGCCTGGAATACGCACTCGCACACGATGAACGGTTCGGCATCTGGGGCGGGTTGTCCGAACGCGAGCGCCGCAGGCTCAAGCGCGGCATCGGCTGAGCAAGGACCGGACAGGTCCCGGCCGGCCCGCCTCGGCGCCTGCGGCCGGGGCGGGCCGAGGTGGGCAACCGCACCTGACTAACGTTTGCGGTATGGCACGTTCGCGCAATCGTCGTCCCCCGACAGCCCGGTCGGTGACCCGCCGCGGCCGCGGGGTACGCGGGCCGATGCTGCCGCCGACGGTCCCCGCCTGGCGCACCCGCGGGCAGAAGTTCGACCGCCTGGTGCTCGAGGCGTTCGCTCCGCTGGATTCGCGGTGGCACGACCGGCTCACGAAACTCGATATCGCCGTCGATGACGTGCCGAAAATCCGTCCGCTGCACCCTGATTCGGTCACCTGGCCGGACGAGGTCGTGGCCGACGGTCCGGTACCGCTGTCGCGGCTCATCCCGGCCGGCGTCGACCGGCACGGCACTCCGATCCGCGCTCGCGTGGTGCTGTTCCGCAAACCGCTCGAACTGCGGGCAGGCGATCCGGACGATCTCGTGGATCTGCTGCGCGAGGTTCTGGTCCAGCAGATCGCCACCTATCTCGGCGTCGATCCGGACGTCATCGACCCCGAACCGAACTGATCCCGGCCGGGGGCATCGGCCCGGAAATCCCCCGCTGACCCCGGCCGAGTGATGCACGACGCGCCGATAGGACGGGATTCACTGAGCGTGTCTGCCCACTCCCGGCCGTCAAGGGGGTTACTCTCACTGGCGTGATTCCCATGCGTCGTTGCTGCCGACCAGGTTGCAAGAATCCGGCCGTCGCGACGCTCACCTATGTCTACTCGGACTCCACCGCGGTGGTCGGTCCGCTCGCGACGGTAGCCGAACCCCACTCCTGGGACCTCTGCGAGACCCACGCCTCGCGCATCACCGCACCCAAGGGCTGGGACATGGTCCGGCACGAAGGCGGATTCTCCTCCAGCACACCCGACGACGACGATCTGACGGCACTGGCCGAGGCGGTCCGCGAAGCCGGACTACGCCGTCGCCCGCCCGAACCCGACCAGCGCGGCTACCGCGATTACACGCCTCCACCGCCGCGCACCACCCGCACGGGGCGCCGTGGACATCTGCGTGTGCTGCCCGATCCGCCCAGCTGAGGCCGCGCCCGCGGGCAATCGCCGGGACCATGTGAGCGCCACACCGACCGGGCACTAGGGTGTTCGCTATGACAGTCGCCCGCTCTGCCGATTTCGTGAACGCGGTGATCAAGGCCTACGACGTACGCGGTGTGGTCGGTGACCAGATCGACGCCGAATTCGTCTCCGACGTAGGCGCTTCGTTCGCGCGGCTGATGCGCGCCGAGAACGCGCGGCGCATCGTCATCGGACACGATATGCGCGACTCCTCCCCCGAACTGGCGGCCGCCTTCGCCGCGGGCGTGCTCGGGCAGGGCCTCGATGTGGTGCACATCGGCCTGGCCTCCACCGATCAGCTCTACTTCGCCTCCGGCAAGCTGGATTGCCCCGGCGCGATGTTCACCGCCAGCCACAACCCCGCCCAGTACAACGGCATCAAGCTGTGCCGCGCGAAGGCGCTGCCGGTCGGTCAGGACACCGGCCTGGCCACCATCGCCGCCGAGGTGACCGCGGGCGTGCCCGGCTACGACGGCCCGCGCGGCACCGCCACCGAGACCGACCTGCTCGACGACTACGCGGGCTTCCTGCGTGAACTGGTCGACCTGTCCGGCATCCGCTCGTTGACGATCGCCGTGGACGCGGGCAACGGGATGGGTGGCCACACCGTCCCCGCGGTGCTCGGCGCCCTGCCGCAGGTGAAGATCGTGCCGCTGTACTTCGAACTCGACGGCAGCTTCCCCAACCACGAGGCCAACCCGCTCGACCCGAAGAACCTGATCGACCTCCAGCAGCTGGTCCGCACCAGCGGCGCCGATATCGGCCTGGCCTTCGACGGCGACGCCGACCGCTGTTTCGTCGTCGACGAGAACGGTGATCCGGTCTCGCCGTCGGCGATCACCGCGCTGGTCGCCGAACGCGAACTCGGCAAGGAGCCGGGCGCGGTGATCATCCACAACCTGATCACCTCGCGCGCGGTGCCCGAACTCGTCACCGAACTGGGCGGCACCCCGGTGCGTACCCGGGTGGGCCATTCCTTCATCAAGCAGCAGATGGCGGCCACCGGCGCGGTGTTCGGCGGCGAGCACTCCGCGCACTACTACTTCCGGGATTTCTGGGGCGCCGACTCCGGCATGCTGGCCGCGCTGCACGTGCTGGCCGCGCTCGGCGAGAAGGACCGCCCGGTTTCGGAGCTGATGGCCTCCTACAACAGCTACGCGGCCTCCGGCGAGATCAACTCCACCGTCGACGACGCCGCCGAACGCACCGGCGCGGTGCTGGACGCCTTCGCCGACCGGGTGGTGTCGGTGGACCGCCTCGACGGCGTCACCGTGTACCTACCCGACCACGCGTGGTTCAACCTGCGCGCCTCCAATACCGAACCGCTGCTACGTCTGAACGTCGAAGCCAGATCGCCGGAGGAAGTAGACGCACTCGTGACTGAGATCCTGAGCATCGTCCGGTCCTGACTGGGATAGTGGAATTACTGAGGAAAGGAATCACACGCTCGGGATTCGAGCACCGGGACAGAGCGATCTTCCCAACCCTGGATCCCGGGCATAGTCGGTTCCCGACTGGAATAGTGGAAGCACAGACCTTGGATTCGCCCGGCCCCATCCGGAGTGGCACGGTCCCGGTGGACAGCACATCGAAGGGTGCGGGCCGACGGCGAACACAGCGCGATGAGGGGAGGTGGGACGCCCGATGATCGCTGGAACACCGGTGCTCGACCTCGACGACGCGGAGTCGCTCGAGGCTGCCGACAGCGGCGGCGCCCTGCGCTCGGCCGCATCCGGTGGCGCCCAGATCCGCGCTACCGCGGCCGCCGTCGACGAGGGCATCCTGGAGCGGCTGGACGGTCTGCGCCCACGCAGCCTTGTCTTCGTCTGTGGACCCGGCCGGGCCACCCGCGCGGCGCGGCTGCTGATCACCGCGCTCGGGGATCGAGCAGGCCTGCCGATCGTGCCCGTGGTCGCGGTGCCGCCGTGGGTCGGTCCGCTCGACGTCGTGGTGGTCGCCGGCGACGACGCGGGCGATCCGCGGCTCGTCGACGCCGTCGACCGGGCACAGCGGCGCGGCGCGGAAGTCATCGTCGCCGCACCGCACGAGGGCCCGCTGCGGGCGGTCGCGGCGGGCCGCTCGGCCCTGCTCTCGCCGCGGCTGCCGGTCCTGGATCACAACCGGCTGCTGCGTTATCTGGCGATCGGTATCGCCGTCCTGCGGGCGATCGACCCCGCCCGCAGTGCGCCGTCGCTGCCCGCGCTGGGCGATCTGGCCGATCTGGTGGACGCCGAAGCGCTGCGCGACGGTCCCCAGCACGAGGCCTTCCGCAATCCGGCCAAGACCCTGGCCACCCGGATGCAGCAGCGTGCGCTGGTGCTCGCGGGCGATTCTCCCGCCGCCACCGAACTCGCGGGCCACGCCGCCGAGGTGCTGTTGCAGTCGGCGGGGCGCATCGCCACCGCGGTCGACCTCGCGGGCGCCGTCGCCGCGCATCCGCGCATGATCGCAGCGACGGGCGAAACCGCCCCCGACTACGACCCGCTGTTCCACGACGAGCAGCTCGACGGTCCGGCTCCGGTCGAGCGGATGCGGGTGCTGGTGCTCAGCACCGACCCCGACGAGGTGGCCGCGCGCCGCAAACTCGCCATCTTCTCCGGCGCCGGATCCGGCCTGGTGGACGCCGACCTGGTCGCCGCCGACCTCGAGCTGCTGCGCAGCGACCTCACCGATCCCTCGGCCCCGAAGCCGGAGGAAACCGAGGGCGAGACACGCGCGCGCGGCGGCGATCTGGAACGCCTCGCCGTCCTCGCTCTTCGACTCGAGATGACCGCCGCCTACCTGCGCCTGATCGGTGCCCGCGAGGTCACCACCGGTGCGGCCCCCGAACAGTTCGGCTCGGACCAGTTCGACGGGGGACGCTACTAGTGCACGAACTCGTCGGTGCGCTGCGCTCTTACGCATGGGGCTCGCGCACCTCGCTCGCCAAGCTGTGCGGCCGTCCGGTCCCCTCGGCCCATCCGGAAGCCGAATTGTGGTTCGGCGCCCATCCCGCCGATCCGGCTCAGGTGCGGATCGGCAACGGCTCGACGACGTCGCTGCTGGAACTGGTCTCGGCCGATCCGGATCGGGAACTCGGCCCGGCGGCACCGGAATTCGGTGGTCGGCTACCGTTCCTGCTCAAGATCCTCGCCGCCGAGGAGCCGTTGTCGCTGCAGGCCCATCCCAGTTCCGCGCAGGCCGCCGCCGGATTCCACCGGGAGAACCAGGCCGGGGTGCCGCTGGATTCGCCGATGCGCAATTACCGCGACGAGAACCACAAGCCGGAACTGGTGGTGGCGCTGGACCGATTCGAAGCGCTGGCCGGATTCCGGGAACCGAAACGTACGGTGGAATTGCTGCGTGCCCTCGATGTCGCGGCCCTGGGGTCGTACGCGGATCTGCTCGCCGCCCAACCGGATTCGGCCGGACTGCGCACCCTGTTCACCACCTGGATCACGCTGCCGCAGAACGTCCTCGCCACGCTGCTGCCGCAGGTACTCGACGGCTGCGTGCGCTATCTGTCCAGCCGCAAACGCAAATTCGCCGCCGAGGCCAGGACCGCACTGGAACTGGCCGAAAACTACCCGGGCGATGCCGGGGTGCTGGCCGCGCTGCTGCTCAACCGGTTGACCCTGGAGCCCGGTCAGGCCCTGTTCCTCGACGCCGGCAACCTGCACGCCTACCTGCGCGGGCTCGGCGTCGAGATCATGGCCAACTCCGACAACGTGCTGCGCGGCGGCCTCACCCCCAAGCACGTCGATGTCCCGGAGTTGCTGGCGGTCTTGGACTTCGAGCCGATCGACCTGCCGATCGTGCTGCCCGAACCGGCGGGCGACGGATCGGTGCGCTACCGCACGCCCGCGCCGGAATTCGCGCTGCGGCGTTTCGATCTGACCGCAGGTGCAGCGCTGGTGCCGCTCACCGAGGCCGGCCCCGGCATCGTGCTGTGCACCGAGGGTTCGGTGCGACTGTTGCAGGGCGGATCCGAACTGGTGCTCGAACGCGGTGCCGCGGCCTGGATCTCGGCCGCCGACAGCGACGTCCGCGCGCAAGCCGTGGACGGCCCGGCCCAGGTGTTCTGCGCCTGCGTCGGCGGGGCGTCCTGACCGGCTGCGTATCGAAACGCCGGCGCCGGGGGCCGCTATCCGGATCCGGGACAGCGCGCAGCGCGCGACTCGCATAGTCTGTTTCGCGGCCCGGTCCGGTCCGGCAAGGACCGATCGGACTCCGACTGCGCACCACGGCGACGGTGCGGCACATCGAACAGGAGGGCGGCCGGATGTCGGCTAGTGGTGGGAAGAAGGCGATTGTCGCCGCGTTGCTGGCGAACGCGGGTATCGCTGTGGCCAAGTTCGTCGGTGCGGCGATCACCGGATCGGCGTCCATGCTCGCCGAGGGCGTGCACTCGGTTGCCGATACTTCCAACCAGGGCCTGCTGCTGCTCGGTCAGCGTCGCGCCGAGAAAGAGGCCGACGAGCTGCATCAGTTCGGCTACGGCCGCAACCGCTACTTCTATTCGTTCGTCGTCGCGCTGGTGCTGTTCACCCTTGGCTCGGTGTATGCGATCTACGAGGGGATCCACAAGATCCAGCATCCGGAGGAGCTGAGTTCGCCGCTGGTCGCGGTCGTCATCCTGGTGATCGCGATCGGCCTGGAGACCTACAGTTTCACCACCGCCGTGCGCGAATCGCGCCCGCTCAAGGGCCGGGCGAGCTGGTGGCGGTTCATCCGCAATTCGCGCAGCCCGGAGCTGCCGGTGGTGCTGCTGGAGGACACCGGCGCGCTGATCGGCCTGATCTTCGCCCTCGCCGGTGTCGGCCTGACCATGATCACCGACAACGCGATCTTCGACGGCATCGGCACCCTGGCCATCGGTGGCCTGCTCGGGGTGATCGCGATCGTGCTGATCATCGAGATGCAGAGCCTGCTCATCGGTGAGGGCGCCACGCCCGAGGAAGACCGGGCCATCCGCGCCAACCTCGTCGACGGGGAGCGCATCGACCGCATCATCCACTGCAAGACCCAGTACATGGGCCCGGAGGAGCTGCTGGTGGCCGCGAAGGTCGCCATCACGCCCGGTCTGGACATCGCCGCCATCGCGTCCGCGATCGACGACGCGGAGGCGCGTGTGCGGGCCGCCGTGCCTGCCGCGCGGGTGATCTATCTGGAGCCCGACCTGTACCGGACGCAGCCGGCCTGACCATCCCCGGACCCGAGCGCCCCCGCCCCGCACCCGCGGTGCGGGGGCGCTGTCGGTCGCGCTCAGCCGATGTGGAAGCTGACCGGCGCGGCCTGGGTGTTCGCATACGGCAGTAGCGAGGCGGGCCGCAGCGTCGGCTCGAAACGAGCGGGCACCGCGGTCCACTGCGTGGCGCCCGGTGCCGGGCCGGTCTCCAGGCGGGCCAGCCGGGTGCGGGCCAGTGAATCCGCGCCGACGGTGTCGGAGGTCGAGGTCTCGGCGGTGAGCCAGGTGCCCTCGGGGGTGAATTCGATCCACGGGTTCGCGATGGCGATCTCGCCGAGGTGGAAGCGGGTCGCGGCGACGACGGTGCCGCGGTAGCGCAGCGTGCCGTAACCGGCCGCGTCGAGCTCGGCGGAGTCGAAGGTGAATCCGATGCTGCCGTCGTCGTGGACGCCGGCGCCGCCGGACCCGGCCAGGGCGCCCTGGAGGGTGTCGGTGACGGTGGATTCGAAATTCGGGGCGAGCGCCCAGCGCAGGTCCTGCGGGGGCGGTGCGGGCGCGTTCGGGCCGGGCGCCGGATCGAACACCACCGGTGCGGCCAGCTCCTGGGCCGGGTTGATCGCCTCGGCCGCGCCGTAGGTGTAGACGCCGAAGCGCGCACCGGTCGGGATCTGTTCGGGCAGCCGCACCTGCAGGGCGGCGGTGAACTCGCCATCCGGTTCGAGTTCGACCCACTGGTGGCGGATGGTGCGCTGGAAATCGAACGGTGCGCTCGGCACCCGATCCAGCGCGGATCTCGACAGCACCCACTGCACGGCCGACCGTTGCGCGGCGCGGGCGCTGGTCGGGGCGCCTTCGGACGGCCGCCACTGCGGGGCGAACGCGCCGAAGGTGACGAAGGTGCCATGCGGTACACCGGGCGGGACCGGTACCGGAAGACCGGAGGTGTTGGCCTCGGGGTCGAAGCCGCGGCCCTTGACGACGATGGTGTCGCCGACGTGGACAGGGGTATCGGCCAGCGGAGTCCGGCCGTCGGCGGTGAACAATTCGATCGCGGGCGCGGGCTGGGCGGTGGCGGTGGGTGCGACGCCGACGACAGCCCCGGTGCCCGTGACCGCGGCGACGGCGACGACTGCCAGCAGTGTTGTTCTCACACCTGCGAATCTATGACGTGCGGGATCGGTCGTCGTAGGGGCGTTCGGCCCTACACGACGTGACCTCCGCCATGATCACGGCCGTTCTCGTCGGATACCGATGTCAGGCCCTGCCTGCCCGCAGCAGGTCCAGCGGATCACTGCGCACACCGAAGCGCGAACGCAACACGTGCTGGGCGGCGTGCAGGCCGGACATGCCGTGCACACCCGGCCCGGGCGGGGTCGATGACGAGCACAGGTACACGCCGGGCAGCGGGGTGGCGTACGGGTTCCAGCGCGCCAGTGGGCGGAAGGCCGTCTGGCGCAGGTTCATCGCGCCGGCGGAGATGTCGCCGCCGACGTAGTTGGCGTTGTGGGCGGGCATCTGCGCGGCGGTGCGCACATTGGTTGCGAGGATCAGATCGCGGAAGCCGGGAGCGAACCGTTCGATCTGCGCGATCACGGCGTCGCTGATGTCGCGGTCGGAGCCGTTCGGAACATGCGCGTAGGTGTAGAAGGTGTGTTTGCCCTCGGGCGCCCGGCCGGGATCGACCACACCGGGCTGGATGGACAGCACGTAGGGCCGCTCGGCGTGCCGTCCGGCGGCGACGGCCCGTTCGGCCGCCATGGCCTCGTCTCGGGTGCCGATCAGATGCAGCGTTCCCGCCGACGCGCAGCCCTCGGCCTGCCAGGGCACCGGCCCCGACAGCGCGAAATCGATCTTGCATGCCGCGCCGCCGTAGCGGAATCGGCCGAGTTTGCGACGGTAGCGGTCCGGCAGCCGCTCGCCGCCCAAGCGCAGCAGTTCGGTGGGCGCGGTATCGAGGACGATCGCGCGGGCGCTGTCGAACTCCGCCAGCGAATCGACGCGATGTCCGGTGATCACCCGTCCCCCCAGCCGCTCGAGCTCGCTGATCAGCGCGTCGACGATGGCCTGACTGCCGCCGCGCGGGATCACCCAGCCGCCGGCGTGGGCCAGCGTGCCGAGCAGCAGCCCCGCCCCGACGGCGGGCAGCGCGCGCGGTTCGGTAATGGCATGGGTGGCCACTCCCGACAGCAACGCCGGGGCCTCCTGCTCGCGGAACCGGACATTCCACAGCGGCGAGCCCTGTTCGAGCATGCGCAGCCCGAACCGCACGGCGGTCGGCGACAGCGCGGGCACATGCCGCATATCCGACATGGCCAGATCCACCACCCGCGGCCAGTCCCGCACCAGCGGCTCGAACAGCGAACGCCAGGCCCGGCCGTCCGCGCCCAGCCCGTCGGCGGTGCGCTCGAGATCGCGCCAGGCGACGCCTGCCCGGCCGCCGTCGAGGGGATGGGCATAGGACGCCTCCGGCGTCAGCAGCTCCACACCGTGCTCGGCGAGATCGAAAGCCCGGAAGAACGGTGAGGCCAGGGCCATCGGATGCGCGCCGGCGCAGGTGTCGTGGTGGAAGCCGGGCAGCGTCACCTCGGCGGTCCGGCAACCCCCGCCCGCGGTGTCCTGCGCCTCGTACACCTCGACCGACAGCCCGGCCCGCGCCAGCACCACCGCCGCCGCCAGCCCGTTCGGTCCCGACCCCACCACCACGACATCAGCCATGCCCCGATTGTGCCGTGGATCGCCGGACGCGCGCCGGTTCCCATCCCGATACGAGCACGGACCACAGACAGCGGGCCGGCGTTTTTCGATCCGGGCGCGGTGTGACCGGCAACACGTTGGGGCTGCGATGATTTCCGCGCAGCCGGATCCGTCTGTACGGGTAGCACCACACAGCGCGAACGATCAGGAGATCCGATGACCAAGCCGCACGGCCCCGCGTCCTACTTCCCCTCCATCGAGGCCACCTACGGCCGCGGCATCGACGAGTGGAAGACCGCGATGGCCGAATCGGGCCGTGCCTCGCACAAGGAACTGGTCGACTGGCTGAAGACCGAGCACGGCTTCGGGCACGGCCACGCCAACGCCATCACCCAGCATTTCCTGCACCCGGAGAAGTGGGCGTCCTGAGTCAGACGTCGGTGGAGAAGCGGATACCGCCGTCGGGGATCTCGACCCCGGGCCAGACCCGCGCGCCGCGCAACAGCTCACAGCGGGCGCCGACACTGGCGCCGTCACCGATGACGGCGTCACGGACCAGCGCCCGCGGGCCGATCCGGGCGCCGAAGCCGATGATCGAACGCTCCACCGTCGCCCCGGCCTCCACCCGGGCACCGTCGAACAGCACCGCACCGTCGAGGCGGGCGCCGGCACCGACCTCGGCGCCGCGGCCCACCACGGTGCCACCGATCAGCAGCGCACCCGGCGCCACCCCGGCACCCTGGTGCACCAGCGACTCACCACGCTGACCGGGCAGCGCGGGCGAGGGCGCGATTCCGCGCACCAGATCCGCCGAACCGCGCACGAAATCTTCCGGGGTGCCCATGTCCCGCCAGTACGAGGTGTCGACGTGGCCCTGCACCCTGGCACCCTCGGTGAGCAGCGCAGGGAACACCTCGCGCTCCACCGACACCGGACGCCCGGACGGGATCTTCTCGATGTACTCGCGCCGGAACACGTAGCAACCGGCATTGATCTGATCGGTCGGCGGGTCCTGGGTCTTCTCCAGGAACGCGGTGACCCGGCCGTTCTCGTCGGTCGGCACGCAGCCGAAGGCCCGCGGATCACTCACCCGCACCAGATGCAGCGTGACGTCGGCCTTGGTGGATTCATGGGTGTCGAGGATGGCGCCGAGATCGGTGCCGCCGAGCACGTCACCGTTGAACACCATGACGTTGTCCGCGCGCAGTTTGGGCAGCACGTTGCGGATGCCGCCGCCGGTGCCCAGCGGTTCGGTCTCGGTGACGTACTCGATCTCGAGGCCGAGGTCGGCGCCGTCACCGAAGTGTTCCTCGAACACCTCGGCCTTGAACGAGGTGCCGAGCACGACGTGGGTGATGCCCGCTTCGGCGATCCGGGCCAGCAGGTGGGTCAGGAACGGCAGACCGGCGGTGGGCAGCATCGGCTTGGGCGCCGACAGGGTCAGCGGACGCAGCCGCGTCCCCTGACCGCCGACCAGAATCACGGCGTCGGTGCCTGAATGTCCTGACATCGAGGGTCCTCTGTTCACAGTGGATCGTCCGCGAGCGGTGCACTCACGAAGCTTCGTCACGCGCCTTCGCGCGCAGCGCAGATCGAACCGCAATCCGGGAGCGAACCGCAAGTCCGACCCGCAGCGCCAGCCGCAACGGGGCCTGCCACCAGTGCGGATGCCGGTCCGCCTGGAAGCGGTAGGCACTGGCGTGGTGGGCGGGCAGCATCAGCTCGGGATGCCTGCCCGCGGCGTGGCCCTTGGCATGGGTGACCTCGGCGCTCGGCACGAAGACGTTGTGCCAGCCCGCGCGGCCCATCCGGTCGCCGAAGTCGACGTCTTCCATGTACATGAAGTAGCGCGAGTCGAAGCCGTCGATGGCGTCGAACGCCGCCCGGCGCACCAACAGGCACGACCCCGACAGCCACCCCACCGTGCGTTCGGAGATCTGCTCGTTCTCCTGGCGGTAGCGCACGGTCCAAGGGTTCGACTTCCAGATGGAGCCGAGGATGGCGTGACCGGCACCGTCGAGCAGGCCGGGTACCGAACGCGCCGACGGGTAGATGCTGCCGTCCGGTTCGCGCACCATCGGACCGAGCGCACCGGCGCGGGGCCAGCGCTGCGCCGCGGCCAGCAGCTCGTCGATGGCGTCGTTGCCCCAGCGGATGTCCGGGTTGGAGATGACGATGAATTCGATCGACGGGTCCAGTTCGGCCACGGCCCGGTTGATGGCGCCACCGTAGCCGATATTGCCTCCGGTGCGTAGCAGCCGCACATGCGAGTTGGCCTCGGCCACCATTTCCGGCACACCGTCGACCGACCCGTTGTCGGCCAGGATCACCTGCGGCTTCTCCGCGGTGGCGGTGGCCAGCGTGCTGATGAAGTGCTCGAGGTGCTCGCCGGGCGAGTAGGTGACCGTGACGACGGCCAGGCTCGGCTGACCCGTGGAATCGGAGGGGCTCACAGCGGTCCAGCCTAACCGGAGCGGCGCTGCAACGCGTCCTCGAGCGCCGAGCGCCAATCCCGCAGCGGCGTCAGCCCGGCGTCGGCCCACGAAGTACCGGACAGCACCGAATACGCCGGGCGCCGAGCGGGTCTGGGGAACTTCGAGGAATCACACGGCCGTACTCGCTGCGGATCCGCGCCGACTCCGGCGAATACCGCCTGCGCCAGATCGAATCGGCTCGCGGTGCCGGAGTTGGTGGCGTGCAACAGCCGGGGGGCCTGTGGAGTGCGGGCCAGTTCCAGCAGGCCGAGCGCCAGATCGCCGCCGTAGGTGGGGCAGCTGAGTTGGTCGTCCACTACGTCGATGCTGTCGCGTTCGCGTTCGAGCTTCAGCATCGTCGCGACGAAGTCGCCGCCCGCCGCGCGGAAGACCCAAGAGGTGCGGACCACGTGGGCCTGCGCGGCCGAGTTCAATACCGCGTGTTCGCCGGCCAGTTTCGACTGTCCGTAGACCGACAGGGGCGCAGTGGGGTCGGACGTCTCGTAGGGCCGGGTCGCGGTGCCGTCGAAGACGTAGTCGGTGGAGATATGGATCAGCCGCGCCCCTGCCTCGGCACAGACCGCCGCCAGTACCGCGGGGCCCGTCTCGTTGGCCGCGAACGCGGCGGCCCGCTCGGATTCGGCGGCGTCGACGTTGGTGAAGGCGGCGCAGTTGATGATCACCGCGCCTGGACCGACGATCGCGCGCACCGCGTCGGCGTCGGTGATATCGAGTTCGCGGTGACCGAAGGCGCGCGCGGCGGGCGCGAACCGGCGCAACTCGTGCCCGAGCAGTCCGCCCGCACCGGTGACGACCACCCGCTCGGCCAGGTCGGGGTCGGCGGGTGTTTCCGGAGGTGTAGCGGCGCTCATGCGGTCAGTCTGGCACGCCGTCGCACCAGCGGTTCGGCTCCACCGCCGTTGCCGTTGGTTAGCCTCGTGATGGGGCTGGGTGTCATGAGCGACGCTGAGTCGAAAGGACTGGAATCGATCGCCGGGTCCGACGAGCGGACCCGACGGGGTGGAGAGGACTGCAGGTGGCGCAGCGCAGGACGGCAAGTGGGGGTGGCGCACCGATGTCCCGCACGGAATGGGAACCGGGTTCGTTCGGCCCCATGCGTGCGCTGGTGGCCGTGATCGCTGTGCTGGTGCTGGTGGTCACCGGCCTGGCCTGGCGCAGCGTGGACAGCCTCATCTCCAATATCGAACGCATCTCCGATCTGGGCCTCGGCGGCGGGCGCGACGGCGCGGTCGACATCCTGCTGGTCGGCGTCGATTCGCGTACCGACGCGCACGGCAACCCGCTGACCGACGCCGAACGCGCGATGCTGCACGCCGGCGATGAGATCGGCACCAATACCGACACCATCGTGCTGGTCCGGGTCCCCAACGACGGCAGCTCCGCGACCGCCATCTCCATCCCCCGCGACTCCTACGTCGACATCCCCGGCCTCGGCAAGGGCAAGATCAACTCCGCCTACGGCATCACCAAGCAGGAGCAACAGCAGGAGCTGCTGGACGAGGGCGTCGCCGAGGACGAGGCCGAACGCAAGTCCACCCAGGCGGGCCGCCAGGCCCTTGTCAAGACCGTCGCCGGGCTGACCGGCATCACCGTCGACCACTACGCCGAGGTCAGCCTGCTCGGGTTCGTGCTGCTCACCGACGCCGTGGGCGGGGTGGACGTCTGCCTGAACAATCCGGTCGACGAATGGATGTCCGGCGCCTCGTTCCCGGCGGGCAGACAGCGGCTCGACGGCCCGCGCGCGCTGAGTTTCGTACGCCAGCGCCACGATCTGCCGCGCGGCGACCTGGACCGCATCGTGCGTCAGCAGGTGTTCATGGCCCAGCTGGTGCAGCAGGTGCTCAGCAAGGACACCCTGAGCAATCCGAGCAGGCTCAGCGAGTTGAGCGAGGCGGTCGGGCGCACCATCGTGCTCGACGAGGACTGGGATGTGCTGGCATTCCTGCAACAACTCCAGGACCTGACCGGCGGCAAGGTCACCTTCGAGACCATCCCGGTGGCCGATCTCAACGGCACCACCCCCGAGGGCGAATCGGTGGTGCGGGTGGAGCCGAAGGCGGTGAAATCGTATGTGGCCTCGCTGGTCGGCGAGGACAGCGACGAACCCGCCGAGCCCGCGGTCGCGCCGTCATCGGTCACGGTCAACGTGTTCAACGCGAGCCTGGTCGGCGGACTGGCCGGTGCCGTCGCACAGGCCTTGAGCGCCAAGGGCTTCCAGCAGGGCGAGGTGGACAATTACTCCGGCGATCCGGTCACGAGCAGCCGGGTGCTCGCGTCCTCGACCTCGGACCCGAAGGCCAAGGCGGTGGCCGAGGCGCTGGGCGGGCTGACGGTGCTCGCCGACGAGACGGTTGCGCCGGATACGGTGAGCGTGGTGCTGGCGAGCGACTATTCTGGACCCGGGTCGCAGGCGGGCGGCATGTTCGACTTCGACACTCCGTCGACCTCCGCCACCCCCGTACCGCCCGCTCCGCCGATCGATGCAGGCAAGAACGGACCGACATGCGTGAATTAGCCACCGCGCAGCCAACAGCCAGTGAGCGTGAACCAGCCGATGCGTGATCTCGAGCAAGCACTGACCCTCACCGAGGCGGTGCTCGACCCGATCCTCGCGCGCGAACCCGCGGGTCCGCGCGTCACCTACTACGACGATGCCACCGGGGCCAGAATCGAACTGTCCGGGCTCACGCTGGCGAACTGGGCGGCCAAAACCGCCAATCTCGTGCGCGATGAATTCGGGCTCACCCCCGGCGCGCGGGTGGCGGTGCTGCTGCCCGCGCACTGGCAGACCGCGGCGGTGCTGCTCGGCTGCTGGTGGGCGGGCACCGAGGTGGTACTGCACGCCGATCCCGACGCCGACCTCGCCCTGTCCACCGTCGAGCGGCTCGACGACACCGACGGTGCCGGCGAGGTCGCGGTGCTGTCGCTGGATCCGATGGGTGCGCCGGTGCGTGATCTGCCGATCGGCGTCACCGATTTCGCCACCTCGGTCCGGGTACACGGCGACCAGTTCCTGCCCGGCGGCATCGGTGTGGCGCTGGACGGGATGTCGGTGTCGGAGGTTCTCGCCGAGGCGCGCACTTCGGCGCTGCGGCAAGGCTTCTCCGAGGGCGACCGGGTGCTGTCGAGCACCCCGTGGGAGACCCCTGCCGAGCTCATCGACGGTTTCGTCGCGGTGCTCGCCGCGGGGGCCTCGCTGGTCCAGGTCGTCAACCCGGATCCAGCGCTGCGGGAGCGGCGTGTGGAGACCGAACGGGTCACCGCGCTGCGCGGATGAGGCCGGTCCGGGCTCCTACCGTGGTATAGGTCGATACTCCGACTCTGGGACGTTCCCGCCGCTGCGCCGGTTCCGTACCGTGGTGATATCGCACACATCAGACGATGGGGTCGGGTGAGAGATGAAGCCGCAGTATTTGTTCCGGTGGTTGTCGGTGCACGGTGCGCCCCGTGCTGTCCTGCGGACGCAAGCGCGGCGCGGCGATGCGTTCGCCCAGTTGATGGGCGGGCCCGTCGGGGTAGACGATCCCTATCCGCTGATCGAACAGCTACGCGGTGCGGGCGGGTTGCAGCGCGCGGCGCTGTCCTGGGTCACCTTCGATCACGGGCTGAGCCGAGCGATCCTGCGAGACAACCGGTTCGGTGCACGCGCACCCGAGAGCTTCGTGCCCGGCCCCCTACAGCGGTTGGCCAAGCATTTCCCGGTACCGCCCAATCCGGTGGAGCCGCCGTCGATGCTGGTGATCGACCCGCCCGAGCACACCAGGATGCGCAAACCGGTGTCGTCGGCCTTCACCCCGCGGGCCATCGGCAAGCTACGCGACCGGGTCGAGAGCGTCACCACCGAATTGCTCGACGCGCTGCCCGCGCACGGATCGGCCGATCTGGTGCAGGCTTATGCCGCGCAGGTGCCGATCGCGATCATCTCCGAAATGCTCGGCTTCCCGGACGCCGATCGCGAGATGTTCCTGAAGTGGGGCGATCGAATGACGCCACTGCTGGACCTGGGGATCTCCTGGCGGGCACACCAGCGCGCCATGGACGCGACCCACTTCATGAACCACTACCTGATCGAGCACATCGAGCGCCTGCGCCGACACCCCGGTGACGACATCCTCAGCTCCCTGGTCACCGCCGGTGAACTGAACACCGAGGAACTGATCGCGACCGCGAGCCTGCTGATGGGCGCGGGTTTCGAGACCACGGTCAACCTGATCGGCAACGGCGTCATTCAGCTGCTCGCCCACCCGGGCCAACTCGCCCGGCTCCGCGAGGAACCCGAGCTGTGGCCGAACGCGGTGGAGGAAGTGTTGCGCTTCGATCCTCCCGTGCAGACCACCGCGCGCACCGCCCTCGCGGATCTCGAGTTCGAGGGCGTGCCGCTGCGAGCCGGCGCCACGATCGTGCTGTCACTGGCGGGTGCGAACCGCGACCCGGCCGTCTTCGATGATCCGGCACGCTTCGATATCACCCGGGCCAACGCGAAGGACCATCTCACCTTCAGCAGCGGCATCCACGTCTGCCTGGGCGCGAGCCTGGCCCGCATGGAAGCCGGCTATGCGCTGCGCGCGCTGTTCGAGCGTTTCCCCGAGCTCCGGCTGGAAGGCCCGCCGCGCCGCAGGCAGCTGTTCACGCTGCACGGATACGAGCAGATGCCGGTGAACCTCGGTCCACGGGCGCGCAGCCCGCAACACTCCGGCGTCTGAGCAGCGGTGTCCCGGGCGGGCCGGGGTGGGGATGGCCCGCCCGCCCGGGCGCCGCTCAGGCGAAGCCGACCGCTTGCTCGCCCCAGGCGGTGTGCAGGTCGTGGTCGGGGTCGTCGACCACCCGGTCGACGGCGTCGATGAGCAGGGTGGTGCGGGTCTGCTCGTGATAGGGCGGCCAATGTTTGGACCCGTCGAGCGCGGCAGGCACACCGTGGTGGGCGAAGGCCAACCAGCGCCGCATCATCCGTCCGGAGACCTCGGTGGCCACCTTGCGGCCGCCGAGCCAGAACGTCGGATCGTGGTTGAAGGTGCCGAAATTGCCGAAGACATAGGGCAATTCGGTGGCGTGCCCGGCCCCGACCCGCGCCGCCCGCAACATCGGGGTTGCGTGGTCGAACCGGTACATCCAGGTGCGCGAATGCCGGGAATGGGTATCGGCCACCCAGTGCGCGGGCATCCGGAACGCGGCATCGGTGGACATGGCCAGCGCACCGCGCGGCTTGGCCAGATCGGGGTAGGCGGAGGTGATCTCGGCGATGCGTTCGTGCGACATTCCCGGATGGCTTTCCTGCACACCATTGAGCATGGCGTTCACCGCTTCCGGGGTGACCGGCATGATCGGTGAGCGGAACAGCCGGAACAGCGACGCCTCGTCTTTGTTGGTGCCGATGATCAGCGGCACCCGATGCGAGAGCCCGTCACGGAAACGGTCGGTGGGATAGCCGGGCAGCAGGTCGCCGTCGACCACCGGGGCCGCGGCCAAGGTGCCGGGGGCCTGGATCGGTACTTCATCGATCAGGATCGCGGCCGCATCGATGATCCGGTCGATCGGGCACTCGAGCAGTTCGCCCGAGCGCTCGCGGGGCAGATCGATCAGCTCCAGGAACCTGTCGGCAACTCCGGCCGCGCGTTCGCGCCCGAAAACCGTTGTCGCGGGCGGACTCTGCGCGATCGCGCGATGGAACAGGCCGGCCGCGCGCGGCGCGGTGAGCAGCGCGGTCACGCAGCCGCCGCCCGAGGATTCACCGAACAGGGTGACATTGTCCGGGTCGCCGCCGAACGCGGCGATATTGCGCTGCACCCACTCCAGCGCGAACAGCTGATCGTGCAGGCCGAGATTGGACACGAAATCCGGCGACAGCGAGGACAGATCGAGGAAGCCGAGCGCCCCGATGCGGTAGTTCACCGTCACCACCACGACATCGCCGGTCTCGACCAGCCTGCGGCCGTCGTAGATGCCCTGCGCCGCGGTACCAAGGCAGTACGCGCCACCGTGCAACCACACCATGACCGGGTGCGGGCCGCCATCAGTGCCCGCCGGAGCGAAGACATTGAGCCACAGACAGTCCTCCCCCATCCGCAGGCCCTTGTCGATGGGAACGGTGTTGTCCATGTTCTGCGGCGCGATCTGACCGGACTCGATGGTGTCGCGGATGCCGTCCCAGGTCTGCGGTGGACGGGGCAGGGAGAACCGGTGCGGGCCTGCCGGTGCGGCGGCGTAGGGGACACCGCGCCAGACGAGCACCCCGCCGTCGCGCACACCGCGCACCCGGCCGTAGTCGGTCTCGGCCACCGGTCCGGACTCGTCCTGCGTGGCCGTCGCTCGAATCAACTCAGTGCTCATCGCGGACCCTCCTCATACCTCTGTCTATCGAGGGTACGACGGTGTTCATGACACCCGTGGTGACCGAAGCGAACCATCTGACGGCGCGTCGCGCCCGGGCGCGTCGGCGGCCCAGCTCAGCGGGCAATTCCGCGGCGAATGTCTGCTGGGTCACCTGCTCGCTACACTTGGCCGATGCCGAGTTACAACTTTCGGTGTCGCAGCTGCGGTGACACGTTCGAGGTGAACCGTCCGATGGCCGAGGCGTCCGCGCCGGCTCCCTGCCCGAACGGGCACGACGACACCGTCAAACTACTCACCACCTTCGCAACCGTCGGCCGAGCCGCCGCACCGGCGCCCGCCGCCGCGCCGCGCCCCTCCGGTGGGTGCTGTGGAGGCGGCTGCTGCGGCTGAGGCCGCGCCCGTTCAGTCCCTGCGGTCGACGTGGCCGAGGTCGCGGTCAGGGGCCACCCGGTCGCGCACCCGCTGCTTGAGCACCGCGATCTCGGGGAAACCGCCGTCGGCCTTGCGTTCCCAGATCTGCTCGCCGTCGACGGTGATCCGGAAGACGCCGCCCGTCCCCGGCACCAGGGCGACCTCGCCGAGTTCGGTGGCGAAGGTACTCAGCAGTTCCTGCGCCATCCAGCTCGCGCGTAGCAGCCAGCGGCACTGGGTGCAGTACTCGATCGCGACACGGGGCATGCGGCGAACCCTACCGGGAGCGGCGCGCACGCGGATCAGGCGCTGACGTCGCCGTCGAGGTAGACCCAGCGTCCGTCCTCTCGCACGAAGCGGCTGACCTCGTGCAGGGCGCCGCGGCCTGCGCCGTCGCGGTAGTGCGCGGTGAACTCGACCGTGCCGGTGTCGTCGAAGGGCCCGCCGCGTTCGGTCCGCTGGATCTCGAGGAACAGCCAGCGCTGGTCCGGATCGAGTTCGAGGGTCGCCGGGCGGCTGCGCCGATGCCAGGACCGGCGCAGATAGCCGACGTCACCGACAGCGAAGGCGGTGTAGCGCGAGCGCATCAGTGCCTCGGCGGTCGGCGCATCGCGCTCGCCCGCCAAGAGCGGCCCGCAGCAGCTGCCGAACGGTTCGCCGCGCCGGCACGGACATGGCTGCGTCTGATCCATGACACCGATCATGCTCACCCGCCGCCGTCCGGACCAACCGGGAGCCGGGCAGGCCGGTGCTCATCCGATCGTGGCGAGCTCGTCGGCGATGCGCGCGGTTTCCTCCCGCCAGCGCCGCAGCTCGATGACGGCAGGCGCCAGCTCGTAGTCGTGATGGTGGGCCGCATGCGACAGCGCCGACCACAAAGTCGCGATCCGCGCGGCGGTGAACGGTCCGGCGAAGGTGCGCAGGGCCAGCAATTGGGCGCGCATGGGGCAGCGCATCAGCTCCGGCGCCACCCGGATCCACAGCTCGTCGACGACCTGCTCCAGCGCGATCCGCAGAATCCACGCCGTCGCCCGCGACCACAGACCGCCCGCGTCGGTGACGCTGCCGTCGAGCAGCCCGTCGACGGCGGCCAGCCGCTCGGCGACGCTCGGACGGTCCACGCCGATGTGCGTTTCGTCGCGAGGCGGGCCGTTCGGGCGCGGCCGCTGCCGCGGCCCGCGAGATCGTCCGCCGCTGCCACGCGCGCCCCGACGTCGTCGGCGCCGGGCAGGGCCGGCTTCCTCACTCATCGCGCCAGCCATTCGACGAGCTTTTCGGTATCGGCGATCAACTCCTGCATGCTGCGCCCGATCGGCACATGCGCGCCCGCGGTGGCGTCACGGAGCGCACCGACAGCCCATTTGCCTTCGCGAGCAAGGTGTTTGCCCAGATCTTCGATCCGGCCGGACGGCCCGAGGACCGCGAGCGCCACCATGGCTCTGGTGGATTGTGCGGTATCGATCAGGCGCTGCACCTCACGATGGTCGACGCCGTCGGCGAGCAGCGTGCGCCGCGCCCTGGCCAGGCTCGCCGCTTCCAGCGCCGAACGGCAGCAGGTGGCGACGAGTTCGTCGGCGATCGCGGGTGGCAGCTGGGGGGTGCGGGTGAGCGCGCGGGCGTCGTCGAGGTAGCGCAGCACCGGATCGCCGGACACCCGCACCTCCACCCGGGAACGCTCGCGCCGCTGCACCTCGAGCACCCTGGCGTCGATCTGCATCCGGCGCACCGCCTCGGCCAGCCGCTCGTCATGGGTGAACACCACCACCTGCCGGGTCCAGGCCACCGTCGCCAGTACCCTGGCCAGCCCGTCGACCTTGGCCGGGTCCATCGCCTGCACCGGATCGTCGATCATGACGAATCGGAACGGGCTGTCCTCCACGGTCGCGCGGGGCAGGAACAGCGAGAGCCCGAGGGCGTGCAGCTCGCCCTGGCTCATCACCCCGAGTGCGGCGCCGTCCACCTCGTCGACGGTGACGTCGAGCAGAACCCGCCGCGCGGTGTTCACATTGCCTTGCAGCCGGATGCCGCCCAGTTCGACGTTGCTCTGCTGACGCAGGCTGTGCCATACCCAGCGCGCTGTCGTCTCTAGTGGCGCCATCCGTTCCCCACGCAGGCCGGCGGTGGCCGCCTTGAGCCACTCCTCGGCCTTGCGCACCGTGCGCAGCTCGTCGGCATGCGCGGCCACCGCGCAGGCCCCGTCGAGCCACGCGGCGATACGCGGCGTCAGCGGCGCCCAGACCTCGTCGAGCCGGTCGAGTTCCTTGCGGGTGCCCTGCTGCAAGAAGTCGAGCTCGTCGACCAGCCGCGCGTGCGCGGCCAGCAGCCGCCCGGGCAGCTCCGGGGTGTACTCGGCGTTGGTGAGCGCCGCCCATTCCGACCAGGCCCGCCGGGCCGCCGCGGTGTCGACCGTTGGTGGGTTGCGCGGATCGAAGGCCAGCTCCGCCGGAATCTGTTCCGGTAGCGAGCGCGCCGCCCGCAACGCATCGCTCAGCTCGCTACGAGCGCCGGCCAGCGCGGCCACCCGCTCGCTCAATTGGGCGATGGAGGCCTCGGCGGCCCGGGACCACTGCTGGTCGAGACTGCCCTGTCCGCACACCGGACACGGGCACGGCCCGGTGCGGGCGGCGTGCTCACGGGCGCGGGTGAGCAGGTCGAGGATGCGCAGATCGGCCTCGGCGTCGGCGGTGGAATCGCGGTCGAGCGCGGTGCCGCAGGCGGCCAGCCGGGCGGCGACCTCGGCGACCTCGGCCTCCGACGGCAACCGCAGGCGCACGATGGCGCGCAGGCCCTCGGGTTCGCCGCCCGAGCCGGTGCCGAACAGCTCGGCTTCCACCGCGGCCAGGTCCGGCGCGGGCGGGCGCAGCAGTTCGGTCATCCGGATGGCGCGGTCGTCGGCCACGGCGGCCAGATCGGCGAGCAGTTCGAGCCGTTCCTGGCGGGAGTCGCGGGCCGCGCGTTCGAGCTCGAGCCGCCGCATCCGGATGGTCTCCTGCGCGAAGGTGAGTTCATCGAGTCCGAGCAGTTGATGCAACGCGTCGAACAGCTCGCTCGGTTTGCCGTCGACCAAGGCACCGAGTTCGCTGTAGGACAGGAACGGGCGGTACAGCTCGAGCGGCACCGACCAGCGGCGCGCGGGGAACGGCGCCGGGCCCGCGGCCGTGCGCTGGGTCCACCGCGCTTCCGTCAGCGCGGCACCTGGTGCCCATTCCTTGACGACGGTGAGCGCGGGCTGCTCGCCGCCGGCGAGTAATTCCAGTTCGATACGCGCGGTTTCGGGTTCGTGCAGATTGCGCCAGCCCTCGCGCCAGGCCGCCGACCGGCCGTCCCAACGCCGGTTGCCGCCGGTCAGCGCCAGTTCCGCGGCCTCGGCGAAACTGGATTTACCGCTGCCGTTGCGGCCGACCACCAAGGTCAGACCGGGGCCGGGCGCCAGCTCGAGAGTGGCCTCGGCACCGATTCCACGGAACCCGCGCACTCGGATCGCCCGCAGGAAAATACCCGCGGCCCCGAATTCTGCTGCCGGTTCGCTCGATTCGAGATCGCCGAGAGCCGCCAGCACGGTGTGCGCGATATCCGCGGTGACCGCGGGATCGGATTCGAGCCGCCGGGTGACCAGCTCGGCCAAGCGGGGCGCGTGCCGACTCCCCGGGCCGGTCTCGGAATTCGTGCGCATACACCACCCCCTGCACCACCGAACCGCGGCGCACCCTCCACCCCGCGCGCGGTCGCACTGTACGAAAGCTGTCCGAAACGCTACCCGATAGCCGGGCGCAGGCACAGACGAGAAACTGCCCGCGGGGATGGAATTGGCCATCGAAACGCGGGGCTGCGCTCCGATGTCCACCCCTCGCCAGCCCCGACGGGCAGCTCGTTGGTGTGTCACCCTGTGCAGGGTGGCTCGGGCGAGCCGAACAGGTCAGAATGCCAGAGCTCACCCGTGTGCGCAAGCGCACGCTCGGCCGACCGTCGCCGAAAAATTCGACGGCACAGCGGATTTCCCAGGTAGATCCGGGTGGCGAGGGAACTTGTCGGTGCGATGCGGTAGAAATCCGGGGACCGAATGCAGGGGGCTCGAGGAGCGGGGGAAGTATGGAGCACGTGAGGCAGAGCCGGTGACTGCGCGCCAGAACCCGGCCACGGCGCAACGCCGGGTGCGGGTGAGCGCGGGATTGGCCGAACTCGATATCTGGCTGGCCGACCAGGTGCGCACCGGGCTGGCGCAGTCGGATCGGTCGTTCGGCGCGTTCGAAGCGATGGCGGCGCGCATGGTGGACGCGCAGGCGCCCGGAGTGGCGGCGATCCTGCGGCAGGTGCCCGCGGCCGTGATCACCCGCTCCGACTGGCCGCAGGTGGTGCTCGACCGGTATGCCCGGCTGCATCTGCTCGTCACCGCGCACCGCAGGCTCGACGAGCTCGCGCCGCCGCTGGCCGCCAGCGTCCGCACCCGTATCGGCTACCCCACCAGGGCGGATTCGGTACGGGCCGAACCCGCCGTCCGCGACCAATGGATGACGCTCGGCGTCCGCGTCACCGAGGACGACCGGCTCTACACCCGGCGCACCTGGCTGTTCGGGCGGCGCAGCGGCCGCTGGGCACTGCTGATCGACCACAATTTCGGTTCGCCCGGCTTCGCGGTCGAAGCACCGGCGCTCGGCATGATGGCCGAGGCCGATCTGCACTTCTACCCGGCGGCGGCGCCGTTGCGGGCGCTATGGGGCGCAGCGCACGGTGGCGCCGAACCGTTCACCACGGTGCCGCGAGAACCGATGTCCGGTCTCGAGGCGGCCCTGAACCGCTATACCGAGGCACTCGCTGCCGATCCATGGCTCGGCTCCTGGCCGATGCTGCTCGCCGACGTCGTGCCGGTGCCGGGCGAGGAGGGCTGGCAGCTGGCCGAAACCAGCGGCGCCGCACTCCCGCTGGCGACCCTCGACCCGCAGTGGGACCTGCTCGGCGTCTCCGGCGGCCATCCGGTGACCGTGACGGCCGAATGGACCGACAGTGGCCTGCTGCCCCTGTCGGTGCTGGCCTCGGGTGCGGTGATCGACATCGGCACCGTGGTGAGCGGGCCCGGCGGGCGCGGGGCGGTCGCCTCGGCCGAATTGGCCTCGGCGGCACTGCTCGGCACCGCGCGCCGACCGCCACCGACCGCAGCGCTGCCTCCCCCCGTCGCCGCCGAGGTGCGGCAGTTGGACACCGATCCCGCTCTGCTTCTGCTCGAATCCGCCGCCCTGGATGCCGCCTTCGCTCGCGGTGGCATCCTCCCGGGCCGCGCCGACCTACCGGAACCGGCCGAGGACGATCCGCGCGGGCAGGTGCCCCGCGCCGCCGCCGAGCGGTTGACGCAGCTGTTGCGCGACCGCTCGCGCTTCCTGCCCGAATGGCTGAGTGCCGCCGCGCCATTGGACTACCGCGCTCCCGACGTGCTGTGCGCGCAACTGCTCGAATACGCCGCTGGGCACGCCGATGTGCGAGAACCGTTGCTACGGCTGGCGGGAACGCGGGGCCGGTGGCTGGCCGAGCGCAATCCGGCCTGGCACACCTTGATCCGCCACGGTGCGGCGGCGGTCGAGCCCACCGGATCCGATGCGGCCTGGCGTCTCGGGCAACCGGCCGAGCGGGCCGAGTGGCTGGCCGCGCTGCGGCAACGCGACCCGGCCGCCGCGCGGACGGTGCTGCACACGGCATGGGAGTCGGAGTCGGGGCCGCTGAAGGCCGAGCTGCTCGCCGTCCTGGAGCACCGGATCAGCGCGGCCGACGAGCCGCTGCTCGAGTCCGCGCTCGACGATCGGCGCGGCGATGTGCGCCGGACCGCGGCCGGGCTGCTGCGGCTGCTGCCGGATTCGGCTTTCTCCCAGCGCATGACCGAACGCGCCGCGGCCTGGGTGCGTATCGGCCGGAAGGCACTGCACGCCCAGGTGAACATCGACATACCGGACGAGCTCGATACCGCTGCCGTGCGTGACGGCATCACCGACCGCACCGGGGAATACGGGTATCGCTGGGCCGGCGCACCCGATGTCACCGCCGGGCGGTTGCGTCATCTGGTGGCCGCGACACCGCTGGCGCATTGGGAGGCGGTGCTGCATTCCCCGCAGCGCGCCACCGGCGCCGCCATCGACGACCGGTTCCGGCAACCGATGTTCGATGGCTGGGTCGACGCCACCCTCGCCGAACGCGATCCGCGATGGGCGCGAGCGCTGTTCGACGCCGGAGTCCCCTCGGACCTGGCCATGTTGCGTCGCCGGGAACTGTTCGGCCTGCTCCCACCGGCCGATCGGAGCCAGCATGTGCTGCGGCTCGACGGTGCCTGGCTGTCGGAGATCGAGGCGCTGCTGCCCGCCGTCGGCCATCCGTGGCCGGAGCCGGTGGCCCGGCATGTGCTGCTGTTGCTCCAGGAACGCGCGCGAGCGGCCGAACGTCGTCCAGGAGCGCACGGCACCACCCCGACCGCGCACCGGTCATTGCTGACCGCCGCGTCGGTGCACCTGCCGCCGACGTCGGCAGCTCTGGCGACGAACCTGGCCCGCCGCTGCGGCGATCCGGCCTGGGCGCGGGCCTTCGACCGGCTCGCCGACGACATCACCACCCGATCGACGATGCTCGAGGAGTTGCAGTGACCGCCACCGAATCCCATCTGCTGCGTCCGCACGCCGAACAGGCCTTCGCCGACGAACTGCGGGCCCTCGCCGCCGTGGACGACCGACCGCGGCCACCGTCGTGGCGGCTGTCGCCATGGGCCGTTGTCACCTACCTGCTCGGCGGCACCCTCGGCGACGGCACGGTGATCAGCCCGAAGTATGTGGGGCCACGCCGGCTGATGGAAGTCGCCGTGGCCACCCTGGCCACCGATCGGGCGCTGCTTCTGCTCGGCGTGCCCGGCACCGCCAAAACCTGGGTGTCGGAACACCTTTCCGCGGCCATCAGCGGCGCCTCCACGCTGCTGGTGCAGGGCACCTCCGGTACCGGTGAGGAATCGATTCGCTACGGCTGGAACTACGCACGGCTGCTCGCGGAAGGGCCGAGCGACGGTGCGCTGGTGCCGTCACCGGTGCTCACCGCCATGCGCACCGGAGCCATCGCCCGGATCGAGGAACTCACCCGCATCCCCTCGGATGTGCAGGACGCGCTGATCACGGTGCTGTCGGAGAAGACGCTGCCGATTCCGGAACTGGGCGCGGAGGTGCAGGCCGCCAAGGGGTTCAATGTCATCGCCACCGCCAACGACCGCGACCGCGGCGTCAACGAGCTGTCCTCGGCCTTGCGGCGTCGCTTCAACACGGTGGTGCTGCCGCTGCCCGCGAGCGAGGAAGACGAGGTCGCCATCGTCACCCGCCGGGTCGCGCAGCTGGGTTCGACGCTCGAGTTGCCCGAGGTGCCCGCGGCCGCCGAGGAGGTGCGCCGGGTGGTGCGGATCTTCCGTGAGCTGCGCGACGGCGTCACCGCCGACGGACGTACGAAGCTGAAATCGCCCTCGGGCACCCTGTCGACCGCCGAGGCCATCTCGGTGATCACCAATGGTCTCGCGCTGTCGGCGCATTTCGGTGACGGCGTGCTGCGCGCGAGCGATGTGGCGGGCGCGGTGCTCGGTTCGGTGATCAAGGATCCGGTGGCCGATGCGGTGGTGTGGACCGAATACCTGGAGGCCGTGGTCCGCGAGCGCCCGGAGTGGTCCGATTTCTATCGCGCCTGCCGAGAGGCCGGCGGATGAGCGAACCCGCCGGCGGTCCTGGCGCCGCCGAGCCTCGGACCCGGGTGTTCGGGATCCGTCATCACGGGCCGGGTTCGGCCAGGTCGCTGCGGCTCGCCCTTGATCACTATCGTCCTGACACGATCTTGATCGAAGGACCGGCCGACGCCGATCCGCTCACCGCATTCGTCGCCGACCCGGGCCTGGTGCCGCCGGTCGCCATGCTCGCCTACGTCCCCGACGCGCCGACCCGCGCCGCGTTCTGGCCGTTCGCGCAGTTCTCGCCGGAGTGGCAGGCACTGCGTTACGCGGCAGAACACGATGTGCCCGTGCGCTTCTGCGATCTGCCGGCCACCACTGTGCTCGCGCTGGACGCCGAACCCGGCGACCGCGTCGACCCGCTCGCCGAACTCGCCTCCGCCGCCGGCTACGACGACGCCGAACGCTGGTGGGACGCGATCGTCGAATCGACCACCGACATCGACACCTTCGACGCCCTGACCGAGGCGATGCGCGCCCTGCGCGACAGCATCGCCGGCGTTGAGCCGACCGGCGACTCCACGACGCATTCACCGTCGGCGCCGCCGGAACCAGCGAGCGCCGACAGCCGCCCACGGCGCGGCCGGAGCCGCCCCACCGGATCGCACGACAGCGGCGCCCAAGCCGACGGCGAGCGGCTCCATCCGCCGATATCACCGGCTGATCGGATCGACCGACACACACTGCGGCGTGAGGCCTACATGCGGCAGACGATCCGGAAGGCGCTGAAGGACGGAGCGCAGCGCGTCGCGATCGTCTGCGGGGCCTGGCATGCGCCGGCGCTCGTCGAACCGCTCGGCCCCGCTGCCGCCGACGCACGGCTGTTAAAGGGGCTGCCGAAAGTGAAGGCCCGGCTGACCTGGGTGCCGTGGACGCATTCGCGGCTCTCCTCGGCCTCCGGATACGGTGCCGGTGTCACCTCCCCCGGCTGGTACCACCACCTGTTCACCCACACCGAGCAGCCCATCGTCCGCTGGCTGACCAAGGTCGCTGGCGCGCTCCGCAGGCATGATCTTCCGGTGTCGAGCGCGCACATCATCGAGGCCGTGCGGCTGGCGGAAACGCTGGCGGCGCTGCGTGATCGGCCGCTGGCCGGGTTGTCGGAGGTCACCGAGGCCACCAGAGCGGTACTGTGCGACGGCGATGAGAGCATGCTCCGGTTGGTCGGCGCCGAATTGGTGGTCGGCGAGGCCATCGGGGCGGTCCCGGCGACGACGCCGACGGTGCCCCTGGACGCCGACCTGCGTGCCAGGGCCCGCACCCTGCGGCTGAAACAGCAGCCCGAGCCCACCCTGATGGAATTGGATCTGCGCAAGGAACGCGACCGCCGCAAATCCCGGCTACTGCACCAGCTGCGGATCCTGGACGTCGAATGGGGCACGCCCACCGACAGCGAGGTACGCGCCACCGGCACCTTCCGCGAAACCTGGACCCTGCAGTGGGAACCGGAATTCGCGGTGGCGGTGATCGAGGCGTCACGCTGGGGCACCACCGTCGCCTCCGCCGCCGAAACCAAGCTGCTCGACACCGCGGCCCGCGCAGACCGTACCGTCGGCGACCTCACCGACGCGCTCGGCCTTGCCTTGCTCGCCGATCTGGGCGGCGCCGTCGGCGAACTCATCGGCAGGCTGGAATCGGTGGCCGCGCTCGACCACGACGTCACCCATCTGCTGGCCGCACTACCCGGGCTGGTGCGCACCCTGCGCTACGGCGACGTGCGCGGCACCGATACCGCCGCGCTCACCCACGTCGCCGACGGCATGCTCATCCGCATCTGTGCCGGCCTTCCCGGTGCGGTCACCGGCCTGGACACCGATGCGGCGCTGGAGCTGCGCGGCCTGATCGACGCCGGGCACACCGCGATCCACATCCGGGACGACACCGAAGCCCGCGAGGCATGGCTGGCGACCCTGCACCGCATCGCCGACCGCGATGATGTGCACGGCGCGATCGTGGGCCGTACGGTGCGGCTGCTGTGCGACGCCGACCGGATCGACCGGGCCGAATCCGCGCGCAGACTCGCCGCGGCGTTGTCCATCGGCAGCTCCGCCGCCGCCAAGGCGGAGTGGATCGACGGGTTCCTCGGCGGACGCGGACTGCTGCTGGTGCACGACCGCGCATTGCTGCGGCTGGTCGACGATTGGCTGCGCACGCTCGACGATGACCAGTTCGTTCAGACCCTGCCGCTGCTGCGCCGGACCTTCGGCGCCTTCGAAACGGGCGAACGCCGTGCCATCGGCGCCGCGGTCCGCGACGGAGTCCCCGCCACCGCCGGTGCTGCGAGCGTGCGGCCACTGGACCTCGACCGGGGCGCACGCGCGATGCGCGTGGTCGCCGAGATCCTGGGAGCCCGACCATGAACGACACGCCCGATCGCGCCGCTACCGAGGCTGTCGACAGCGAATCCTCGGCGCGCCGTTGGCGTCTGGTGCTCGGCGCCGCGGCCGAACCCGAACTCGGTGGCCTCGGCTCGGCCGACGATGCCGCCATGGACGGCGCGCTGTCCACGCTCTACGACAGCGATCCGCCCGCCGGTTCGGGGCCGCGCTCGGCCGGCCTGCAGGGGTCGGCGCCGCGGGTAGCGCGCTGGCTCGGCGATATCCGCACCTATTTCCCGTCGTCGGTGGTGGAGGTGATGCAGCGCGATGCCATCGAACGGCTGGATCTCACGCAGTTGCTACTGGAACCGGAGTTGCTCGAGGCGGTGGAGCCGGATGTGCACCTGGTCGGCACCCTGCTCAGCCTGAACCGGGTGATGCCGGAAACCACCAGGTCCACCGCGCGGACGGTGGTGGAGCAGGTGGTGCGCGATATCGAGCGGAGGATGGCCGCGCGCACCGTGGCCGCGGTGAGTGGCGCGCTCGACCGCGCGGCGCGGGTGAGCAGGCCGCGTCCTCGCGATATCGACTGGGATCGCACCATTCGCAAGAATCTGGCGCACTATCTGCCCGAGCAGCGCACCGTCGTCCCCGAACGGCTGGTCGGCTACGGTCGCCGCGCCAAGGCGGTGCGCCGCGATGTGGTGCTGGCCATCGACCAATCCGGCTCCATGGCCTCGAGCGTGGTGTACGCGTCCGTATTCGGCGCCGTACTGGCCTCCATGCGCTCGCTGCGCACCTCGCTGGTGGTGTTCGACACCGAAGTGGTGGATCTGACCGAGCACCTGACCGACCCGGTCGACATGCTGTTCGGCACCCAACTCGGCGGCGGCACCGATATCAACCGTGCCCTCGCCTACTGCCAGACCCTGGTGACCCGGCCCGAGGAAACGCTGTTCGTGCTGATCTCCGATCTCTACGAGGGCGGCATCCGCGAGGACATGCTGCGCCGTGTCAACGCACTGAAGGAATCCGGCGTCCAGATCGTCGTCCTGCTCGCTCTCTCCGACGACGGCGCCCCCGCCTATGACCACGACAACGCCGCCGCCCTCGACGCCCTCGGCATCCCCGCCTACGCCTGCACCCCCGACCGCTTCCCCGACCTCCTCGCCCTGGCCCTCAACCGCGGCGACATCCGCACCTGGGCGAACACCACCACAGGACGACCGTGACCGATAACGACTTGCCACTGCCGCCGAACCCTTGGGACAACGTCCTCCCGGAACCTTTCGTCTTCTCCGGCGAGCCACCGCTGCCGGGTATGCCCTCACCTGACATGTTCGCTGTCGCAGAGCCGAGCTTCCCGGTGTCGTATCCGCGGCTGTCGGAGATCCCGCCCACCACGTTTCCGATCGCGCACGGGTGTCTGCTCGGAGGGGCCGTGGGGGACGCGCTCGGCGCGGCCGTGGAAGAGCTGACGCTCGCCGAGATCCGGGACCGATACGGGCGCGACGGGTACCGCGGAAAGGTGGCCGAGTACAGCAATCAACCCACCGAATTCACCGGCCGAACGTCCGAGGAGAGCCAGCTCGCCTTGTTGATGGTCGAGGCAATGATCCGCAGCAGCGTCCGCGCGCGCGACCGCGGAACCGGCGCGCCGACGGTTGGCATGTTGCAGGCGATGTGTGTGGAGTGGCTGCGCACTCAGCTGGATTCGGTTCCGGCCGAGCAATACCCGCTGCGCAGCGGCTTGCTCGAGCTACCTGCCGTCGCCGAGCGTCGCGGAGCATCGCGGACCGTGCTCACCGCTCTGCTCCGCGCGGCCGAACGGCAGCAGTCGCGTAGCCCATTGGGCACCACCAGCACACCGATCAACGACTCCAAGGGCTCGGCCGGTGCGGTTCGGGTGGCTGCCTGCGGATTCCTCCCCCACCCCGCCCGCTCCTTCGACCTGGCCTGCGAGGCAGCCGCGCTCACCCACGGTCACCCGAGCGGATGGCTGGCCGCCGGCACGTTCGCTGCGATCATCTCCGGACTCTGGACCGGCAACGACCTGCCCTCCGCCGTCGACCTGGCCCGCACAGAACTGGGCCGGCACAACCATCACCGCGAGGTGTCCACGGCTCTGGCGGCTGCGGTCCGGTCGGCAGCGAGCGGCCCGCCGAGCCCCGAACAGATCGAATCGCTGGGTGCGGGGTGGACCGCGCCGGAGGCTCTCGCCATGGCCGTCTATGCCGCCCTCACCGCGGAATCGGTGGGCGGCACACCGCAGCAGATCGTCGAACGGGGACTGCGCGCCGCGGTCAACCACTCCGGCGACAGCGATGCCACGGGCGCCATGTGCGGCAATCTTCTCGGTGCCCGCTACGGCTACCAAGCAATTCCCGAGGACTGGGCCGGCGCGTGCGAAATCGCCGGTCCGGTCTGGGCACTCGCGCAGGATTTCACCATGGAGTTCGGGCCGCGCCCGCCTGTCGGTCCGGACTATTACATCGACCCGCACTGGGCCGCCCGCTTCCACGGCTGAGGCCCACCGCGGCCGTGCACCGAATGAGGTTGCGGGGCAGACGAATACGATCGGCCCGCAACCTCCCTACAGATCCGCGATAGCCGCCAGCGGTGGCGTCCGCGCCGCGCGCACCGCTGGCCACAGCGCGGCGAGTACACCGACCACCGCTGAACCGATCAGCATCAGTACCAGCTGCCCCCACGGGACCGCGA
Organism: Nocardia sp. JCM 38205; assembly: GCF_058222935.1. NCBI lineage: Bacteria > Bacillati > Actinomycetota > Actinomycetes > Mycobacteriales > Nocardiaceae > Nocardia > Nocardia sp. JCM 38205. The sequence continues at coordinate 329,602 of NZ_JBYHFL010000004.1, forward strand.
TCTGGTCCAACCCGAGATCGCGGAGGGTGCGCAGGAATCCGACGCCGAGGCCGAGCCCGAGGATCGCGCCGACGATGGCGCCGAAAACCGCGATGAGCATGGATTCCAGGTAGATGGTTCGGCGGACCTGGGCGCGCTGGGTGCCGACGGCGCGCAGCATGCCGATCTCGCGGCGGCGCTCCACCACCGACAGCGCCAGGGTGTTGACGATGCCGAGGATCGCGATCACCACCGCCAGAGCCAGCAGGCCGTACAGGATGGCGAGCATGGTGTTGATCTGCCTGCCCTGTGCGCCCTTGAACTCCTCGCGGTCCTGCACCTGGACCAGCGAGGCCTCCGTCGGCTGATCCGCACCGGTCCCCGGCGTGTGGTTGCCTGCCACCGATTGCACGGTGGCCTGTTCCAGCGCGGTGCGCATGGCGGCGAGGTCGGCTCCCGGCTCGGCCGCGACGAGGGCCAGCACGTTGATGCGCAGGTTCGGCGGCATCACCTGGTCGAATACGGCCGAGGGCACGACCAGCGGACCCATCAACGGCGACTTCCGGTAGACGCCCGCGACGGTGACGGGTATCTGCTTCTTGTCCATGCTGGTGAGCGTGATCTGCTGGCCCGCGCGCAGATCGTGTTCGGCCGCTTCGTCTTCGGCGATCAGGATGTCGCGCTCACCGAGAGTGCCGGTACCGCTGAGGACGTCGTAGTTCAGCACCCGATCCAGTGGCCCATCGGGCGAGGTGCCGAATTCCTCGTCATCGTCGATCTTCACGCTGACACCCCGGATCGCCACCACTTCGGCCACCCCGGGGACCTCGCGGGCGGCCGCCACCGCCGGTGCGGGAACACCGACCGACTGCGGCCCGCCCATCTGCGGCCCGGCCAGCACGTAGTCGGCGGCCACGCCCTTGTCCACCAGCACGCCGACGCTGGCCTTCGCGGAGGCGCCGAGCATGCCGATGGCCGAGACCAACATCAACCCGAGGGTGAGCGCGAAGGCCGTCGCGGCGGTCCGGCGGGGGTTGCGCACGGCGTTGTTGCGCGCCATCGCACCGATCGGCCCGAACGGACGCAGCAGCAGCCCGAGTCCGCCCACCACCGGCCGGGACAGGGCGGGCGACGCCAGCAGTACCGCGAAGATCAGCGCCAGCGCACCGACACCGACGGTCGCCGCTGCCGTTCCGCCGGTCGACTGCGCGCCGACCACCACGAGCACCACGCCGACGACCGCGAGCGCCAGCCCGATCCAGGTGCGCACCCGCAGCGACTCACCGGCCGAGGCGAATTCCTCCCGCATGGCCTGCACCGGCGGAATCTTCGCGGCCCGCCGGGCCGGCGCGTAGGCGCTCGTCACCGTGACCAGCAACCCGACCAGCAGCCCGACCAGGATCGTGCGCGGCAGCACCGTCATCGAACCGGTCGGCAGGCCGAGATCGAACGCGTTGAGCACCGCCGACAGCCCGAACGCCAGCCCGACGCCCGCGAGCAGACCGATCGCACTGCCGATGACGCCGATCACCACGGCCTCCACCACCACCGAGCTGCCGACCTGGCGGCTGCTGGCGCCGACGGCTCGCAGCAGCGCGAGCTCCCGCAGCCGTTGCGCGACGATCATGGAGAAGGTGTTGTAGATGATGAACGTGCCGACGATCAGGGCGATCGCGCCGAACGCGAGCAGAAAATAGTTGATGAAGTTGAGGGCGTCGGAGATCTCGGCCTTCAGCTCGGCGCGGACCTGATCACCGGTCTGCACCTTGTAATCGGGCAGCGCCTCGTCGATGCGGTCACGCAGATCCTCGCCGGAGATGCCGCGAGCGGCGACGTCCACGTAGGCGACGTGCTTGCCGTCGGTGAACAACTGCCTGGCCTGCTGCTCGTCGAACAACACACCGATGAAGCCGCCGGTTTCGGTGGCGAGATCGTAGATGCCGGTGAGCGTGACCTCGATGGTGCCCTGCGAAGGGATCAGCACCTTGGTCCGATCGCCCACCGAGAGGCCGGCGCGTTCGGCGCCGCCGCTGTTGAGCGCGATCTCCCCCGCCCGGGCCGGCGGTGCCCCCGCAGTGAACTCCTCGGGTTCGGCGACGGCGCGTTCCGGCGGAAGATAGGCCTGGCCGACGGTCGGTGCGCCGCCGGTCTGCACGGCCTTGGTGCCGTCCGGGGTGAGCAACACCAGCGTGCCGTTCACGCCGGGTGCGACCGCACCCACACCGTCCATACCGGCGATCTCGTCGACCACGCTGTCGGGCACGCCGAGCGACTGCCGTTCCTCGGGACTGACCCGTACCGCCACACCCTTGGCCTCATCGGCGAAGATGCCGTCGAAGGTGCGCTGCAAGGTGTCGGTGAAGACGAATGAGCCCGCGATGAAGGCGGTTCCCAGCACCACCGACAACAGCGTGAGCGCGAGCCGCACCTTGTGCGCGGCGAGATTGCGCAAGGCGACCTTGCGCATCGGGTTGCCCGCCATCACTTGGTCTCCAGTGCCTTCATCCGATCCAGTACCGATTCCGCGGTGGGGCCGCGCAATTCGTCGACGATGCGGCCGTCGGCGAGGAAGACGACCCGGTCGGCGAAGGAGGCGGCGTGCGGGTCGTGGGTGACGACGACGACCGTCTGCCCGAATTCGTCGACGGCGGTGCGCAGAATCGAGAGCACCTCACCGGAGGAGCGCGAATCCAGATTGCCCGTCGGTTCGTCGCCGAAGATGATCTCCGGTTTGCCCGCCAGCGCCCGCGCGCAGGCCACCCGCTGCTGCTGCCCGCCGGACAGTTCGCTCGGCCGGTGGGTCAGCCGGTCGCTGAGTCCGAGCCGGTCCAGCACTGTGTCGAGCCACTGCTGGTCGGGGGCGCGCCCGGCGATGTCCAGCGGCAGGGTGATGTTCTCCAGCGCCGTCAGCGTGGGGACCAGGTTGAACGCCTGGAAGACGAAGCCGATGCGATCGCGCCGCAGCCGCGTCATCTGTTTGTCCGATAACTCGTTCAGGGCGGTGTCACCGATGCGCACCGTGCCCGAGCTGGCGCTGTCCAGCCCGGCCAGGCAATGCATCAGGGTGGATTTTCCGGAGCCGGAAGGTCCCATGATCGCGGTGAATTCGCCCTTGACGAATTCGGCCGACACCGAATCCAGCGCGGTGACCTGGGTGTCTCCGGTCCCGTACACCTTGGTCAGGTTTTCGGCGGTGGCCGCGACGACGGCCGGAGCCTGCGTCTGGGCCTGATCGATGCCAACGGCGTGCGAGGTCATGGTGACCAGTCTGTCGGCGTTCGCGCCCTCGCGCCATCGGGGAATCCACCCAGACCGCAGGGATGACCGGGGAATCGTTCAGTTCGGGGAGCTCAACGGCGCCGACTTCCACCACGTCAGCACCTGGTCGATGGTGCCGACGATGCCGTCGGTGTACATCAGGTACTGGGCGCGCTCGGGCTCGCCGGTGAAGACGGTGATCATCTTCGGCCCGTCGGAGTCGATCTTGTAGTTGGTGTAGGTCTGGCCGCCGTTGGCATCGGAGGACTTGGTCGCGCTCGCGGGCAGTCCGTCGATCACCGCCTGCACATCGGCGGCGCTGTCGTAGACGTAGAAGCGGTAGAACGGATCGTCGTTGTCGGCGCCGCCGTAGCAGCGCCACTGCCAGCCGTAGTTGCCGAAATCGGGTTCGCCGATCTCGGGTTCGGGCGCGTACTGCGGTTCGGTCTCCCAGCATTTGGCGTTGTGGTAGCCGACGTCACCGGTGCTCGAGGCAGGCACCATGGCCGGGAATTCCTTGCTGATCGAATCCGCCGTCGCCGGCACCGGGGCGACGCTGGTCGCGGTCGTGGTGGACGAGGTCGATCCGCTCGCCGAACTCGAATCGTTGCTCGCGACGGCGGCGATGATGCCGATGACCACCACCAGCAGCAGCACCAACCCGACGCAGATACCGATGATCAGGCCGGTGTTCTTCTTCGGCGACTGCGGCGAATACACCGGTGACATCGGCGGGGGCGACTGGTTGAATCCGGAGCGCTGCGCGTACGGATTCTGGTTCGCCATCGGCGGCGGCGGCGCGGGTACCGCGGGGCTGCTCGCGAACGGCTGCGGCTGCTGATGGGTGCCGCTGCCGAAGGGCTGCTGGTGCGTGCCACTGCCGTGCGGCTGCTGGTGCGTGCCGCTGCCGAAGGGCTGCTGGTGCGTGCCACTGCCGTGCGGCTGCTGGTGCGTGCCGCTGCCGAAGGGCTGCTGATGGGTGCCGCTGCCATGCGGCTGGGCCGTCGCACCGCTGGTGAACTGCGCGTTGGCCGTCGGATAGGGCGCCTGGGTCTGCCCCATCGCGGTGCGTGGTCCGCCCTGCAGCGGCATCCCCTGCGCGGTCGGGCCCGCGATCGGCATGGCGGGCGCGCTCGGCATGCTCAGCGCGTGCTGTGCGGCGGCGGCGAACTCCGAGCAGGAGGCGAAACGATCGTCGGGCCGCTTGGCCATCGCCTTGGCCAGCACACCGTCCAAGGCCTGCGGCAGGCCGGGCCGCACCGAACTCAGGGCGGGGGGCGGTGACTGGAGATGGCCCTGGATGACCGCGGCGGGGTTGGTGGCCTGGAACGGGCCGTGCCCGGTGAACAGCCAGAACAGGGTGCAGGCCAGCGAATACTGGTCGGAGCGGTGGTCCAGGGTCGCGCCGGTGAGCTGTTCGGGCGAGGCGTAGGCCAGGGTGGCGGTGAAGGTGCCGGTCTGGGTGAGGTGGCCGGTGTCGTCGCGCAGGCGGGCGATGCCGAAGTCGGTGAGGTAGACCCGTTCGCCGCGGCCCCCGGTGGAGCGAGCGAGCAGGATGTTGGCCGGTTTGACGTCGCGGTGCAGCACCCCCATGCCGTGCGCGTAATCGAGCGCGTCGGCGGTCTCTTTGATGATCTGCACCGCGCGTTCGGGCGGCAGCCTGCGCGGATCCACCGATGCGGCGTCGATGCCGTCGATGTAGTGCATCGAGATCCACAGCTGCTCGTCTTCGAGCCCGCGGTCGTAGACGGTGACGATGCTCGGGTGATCGAGCCGGGCGACCAGGTCCGCCTCCCGTTCGAACCGCGCCCGCACCTCCTTGTCGAAGAACATCTCGCGGTTCAGCAGCTTCAACGCCGTCATCCGCGGCAGCCGCGGATGTTTCGCGAGGTACACCGAGCCCATGCCACCGCGCCCCAGTTCGCGGTCGATGACATAGCCGGCGAAAACGTCGCCGTTGGCCAGCATTTCTGCTCCACTTCCCGCCGCCCACCGGGACCCACCGATGAACAGGCGTACAGGCAAAAAGAACACATGGTCGAACCTGTCTGGGCCCGACCACGGAAAGCACCGAAACCATAGCAGCAGTCCGGCACTCGGCCGCCGGGTCGCGGGAACCGGGCTCGGCTCGTCGACAGCCCCCACCAGCGCCATCTATCCGAGCGCGGCGCAGGCCCCGTCAGGACGTCGGCGAAGACGCCATCCGCGGCCCACGATCGCTCGCACCCGGCCCCGCGGACCGGGTCGTCGGTGACGTCGGTCCCGGCCCGGTCTGCGGTCGAGCAGTCCTACGTCCCGGAACAAGCCGTCAGCGGCACACGCCTCGAACAGCCGGCTTTCGGTCACCAGCCCCTGCGAGCTCGATCAGGCCTGCGACTCCGGCTCCGGCGGGGGCTGCCGCGGCTGGGCCGGTGAACCGCCGAACGGGGCCCTGCCGATCCGGCGCGGGGCGCCCGGCAGGTCGATCACCGCCGGGGTGGGTGGCCGGCGCGGCGCCTGCGGCGGCGGCCCGCTCTGCTGCGCCGAGTGCGGGACCGGCCGGGTTCCCGGCGGTGGCGCATCGCCCGGTCGGTGCTGCCCGCGGCGCGGTGGTTGACCGCCACCGGGGCCGCCATACGGGCCGTGCGACGGCATCGGAGCGGGTTGGTGCGGCGGGCCGGGCGGGAACCGGTTGTCCGGCCGTGACTCGGGGCCACGCGCGTGCGGTGCCACGGGTCGGCCGGTGGGCGAACTCAGCGGCGGCACGGGCGGTGCCACCGGGTGGCCGGTCGGTGAGCTCGGTGGCGGGCCAGGCGGTGGCGGTGCCGAGTGGCGGGGCGGCGCGGAATGCGGCGGCATCCCGGGATGGTGCGGACCGGGCACCCGGCCTTGTGGGTGGCGGTGCAGGGCAACACCACGCGAGGGCGGAGCCGCATGCGGCGGCGGCTGGTAACCGGCCGGCGGGCCGGGATGGCCGTGGCGCGGGCCCGGTGCGTGCGGTGCGGCCAGGTGCGCGCCGTGCGCGGGCAGCCATCCGGTGTAGGGCTGCGGCGCCCCGGCATTGCCCAGCGCCCGGCGTGCGGCGGCGGCGAACTCGGTGCAACTGGCGAACCGGTCGACCGGGTCCTTGGCCAGCGCGCGGGCGAGCACATCGTCGAGGGCGGGCGGCAGCCCTGGCCGGACCCGGCTCAGCCGCGGCACCGGAGCGGTCAGGTGGCCGTTGATCACGGCCGCCGGCGTGGGCGCCGCATAGGGCGAATCGCCGGTCAGCAGCCAGTACAGCGTGCAGGCCAGCGAGTATTGATCGCCGCGATGATCGAGTTTGGCGCCGGTGAGTTGTTCGGGCGCGGCGAAGGCGAGCGTCGCGGTGATCGTGTCGGCCGAGCTGAGCGTGGTGTCGCTGTCGCGCATGCCCGCGATACCGAAATCGGTGAGCAGCACCCGCTCGGGCTGCCCGATCGGCGCTTTGGCGAGCAGGATGTTCGCCGGTTTCACATCGCGGTGCAGCACCCGGTTGGCGTGCGCGAAATCGAGTGCGGCCGCGGTTTCGGCGACGATCTGCACCGCGCGCCCCGGCGCCAGCACATTCACATCGGCGATGGAGGCATCGGCGCCGGGCACGAACTGCATGGAGATCCACAGCTGCCGGTCCTCGGCGCCACGGTCGTAGACGGTGACGATGTTCGGGTGATCGAGCTGGGCGGCCAGATCGGCTTCGCGTTCGAAACGGCGCCGGATCTCGTTGTCGGTGTAGAGCTCCCGGTTGAGCAGCTTCAGCGCGGTCAGCCGGGGTAGCCGGGGATGCTTGGCCAGATAGACGGTGCCCATACCGCCGCGGCCGAGCACCTTGCGGATGGTGTAACCCACGAACTCGTCGCCAGGCGCCAGCACCGTACACACCCCCCTCTCCGGGTCGGATCCAATCCTACGGATGTATCTCGCCGACCCGCCAGGGCGCAACACCGGCGACGCTGTCGGTGGCGGTCGATATGGTGACTGCATGCGCATTGGAGCACATGTCCGGCTCGACAGCGATCCGATCGGCTGGGGTGAGAAACTCGGCGCCGATCTCATCCAGTTGTTCGTCGTCGATCCGCAGAGCTGGGATAAACCACAGCCGCATCCACGGGCCGAGCAGATCCTGGCCAGCCCGATCGATGTGGTGGTGCATTCGTCGTATCAGATCAATGTGGCCAGCCTGAACAATCGGCTGCGTATGCCGTCGCGCAATGCCGTCGCCCAGCAGGCGAAGGCCGCGGCCGATATCGGCGCGTTCGGCCTGGTGGTGCACGGCGGGCACGTCCGCTCCGATGAGGAGATCGAGGCGGGGATCGTCAACTGGCGCAAGTTGTTCGAACGTCAGCAGGACAAGGGCGGCTTCGCGGTACCGATCCTGATCGAGAACACCGCGGGCGGAAACCATGCCATGGCGCGGCATTTCGATTCGATCGCCCGGCTGTGGGACGCGGTCGGCGAGTTCGGTGCGGGCTTCTGCCTCGACACCTGCCACGCCTGGGCCGGTGGTGAAGACCTGGTCGGCGTGGTCGAGCGGATCCGGGCGATCACCGGGCGCATCGATCTGGTGCACCTGAATTCCTCCCGCGACGAGTTCAATTCCGGCGCCGACCGGCACGCCAATTTCGCCGACGGCACCATCGACCCGCAGCTGCTGGCCGAGGTCTGCCGCACCGCCGACGCACCGGTGATCCTGGAGACTCCGGCCGAGGGCGTCGCCGACGATATGGCGTATCTGCGCGAACACGTCGGCTGAGCGCCTGCGTTGGGATCAGGCCGACCGTAAACCTGTCGATGCGGGCGGGGCGGTGGTGTGCTCGCGGTATCAACATCCGCTCTCCCGCGAAGGTGCCTCATGACCGTCGACAACGCCACGTCCGCCGCCACCGTCTCGGTGGTCAAGCTCGGTTCCCGCATCGGTGCCCGGATCGACGGTGTCCGGCTCGGCGCAGATCTGGATGCCACGACCGTCGCCACGATCCACCGCGCGCTGCTGGAACACAAGGTGATCTTCTTCCGCGGCCAGCAGCACCTCGACGAGGACGGCCAGTACGCGTTCGCGCAACTGCTCGGCAGCCCGACCACTCCGCATCCGACCGTCACCTCGGCGGGAGTGAAATCGCTTGCCATCGATTCCGAACGCGGCCGCGCCAACAGCTGGCATACCGACGTCACCTTCGTCGACCGCGTTCCGAAGGCGTCGATCCTGCGCGCGGTGCGGCTGCCCTCCTACGGCGGCTCCACCACCTGGGCCTCGACCGTCGCCGCCTACGATTCGCTGCCCGACCCGCTCAAACTGCTGGCGGAGAATCTGCGCGCGGTGCACACCAATGCCTACGACTACGCCACACGCACCGGCACCGAACCCACCGATCATCAGCGCGAGTACCGGGCCGAGTTCGAGTCGACGCTGTACGAGACCGAGCATCCGGTGGTGCGGGTGCATCCGGAGACCGGCGAGCGGGCGCTGCTGCTCGGCCATTTCGTCAAGAATTTCGTCGGCCTCTCGGCGACCGAATCGCAGGCGTTGTTCCGGTTGTTCCAGGATCGGGTCACCAAGCTCGAGCACACCGTGCGCTGGAACTGGTCCGACGGTGACGTCGCGATCTGGGACAACCGCGCCACCCAGCACTATGCCGTCGACGATTACGACGATCAGCCGCGCAAGCTCACCCGGATCACCCTGGCCGGCGATATCCCGGTCGGCGTGGACGGCGCCCTCAGCACCGTCCGCACCGGTAATGCCGAGCATTACTCGATCATCGACGTCCCACGGGCCCACGCCGCCTGACCGGCCAGGGCCCGGCGGCGACGGCGCAAGGTCACCACGCACAACCCCGGGCGGGTGGGACCGGATACCGCCCGACACGACCCGCCCGGCGGAGGCGACCGCCGGGCGAGCACGCCCATGGTCCACACTGTTGGCCATGAGCATCAGGCCCCTGGACGGTGTGCGCGTCCTGGAACTCGGCAATTATGTGGCCGCACCGACCGCCGGACGTATCCTCGGCGATTTCGGCGCCGAGGTGATCAAGGTCGAACGTCCCGGCACCGGCGACGAGCTGCGCAATTGGCGCCTATACGGCGGCGACACCTCGATGCTCTATCGCACCATCAACCGCAATAAGAAGTCGATCACGCTGGATCTGCGCACCGAGGCCGGGCGCGCGGTGGTGCTCGACCTGGTGCGCCACTGCGATGTGCTGCTGGAGAACTTCCGGCCCGGCATGCTGGAGAAATGGGGTCTCGGACCCGAGGTGCTCGAGGCCGCCAACCCGAATCTGGTGATCACACGCATCTCCGCCTACGGCCAGACCGGGCCGCTGGCCGCCCGCCCAGGGTTCGCCGCGGTGGCCGAGGCAGTGGGCGGACTGCGTGAGCTGGTCGGCGACCCGGACCGCCCGCCGGTGCGGGTCGGTGTGTCCATCGGCGATTCCATCGCCGGGATCTACGCCGCGTTCGGCACGGTGATGGCATTGTTCCAGCGCGAGCGCAGCAGCACGGCGGTGCCGCTGGCGCAGCGGGTGATCGATGTGGCGCTCAACGAGGCCATCTTGTCGGTGATGGAATCGCTGGTCCCGGACTATCTGGCCTACGGCATCAACCGCGAGCGGGTGGGCGGCCGGATGGAAGGCATCGCACCGAGCAACGCCTACCCGTGCTCCGACGGCACCAGCATCATCATCGGCGGTAACGGCGACGCCATCTTCCAGCGCTACATGAAGGTGATCGAACGCCCCGACCTCGCCGCCGACCCGGAACTACAGGACAACGCCGGCCGCTGGCGGCACCGCGACCGCCTCGACGCCGCCATCGGCGAATGGACGATCCGGCATACCCGCGCGGAGGCGCTGCGCGTCCTGGAAGAGGCCGCGATCCCGTGCGGGCCGATCTACACCGCCGCCGATATCGTCGCCGACGAGCAGTACGCCGCGCGCAATATGATCCAGCACTTCCCGGTCGACGTCGGCGAACCCGAACCCAAACAGGTGGGCTTCACCGGCATCGTCCCGGTGATCGGTGACCGGTCGCTGCCGATCCGTTCGGTGGGCCCGGATCTCGGCGAGCACACCGGCCAGGTGCTGACCGAGCTGCTCGGCATGACCGAGGCCGAGGTCGACGCCCTCACCGGCGCGCGGGAGCAGGAGGCGGCCTCGTGAGGCGCCGTCGTACCCCGCGCCGTCCACCGGCCCGCGGCCGCTGGGAGCTGAAGGCCCCCGAACATCGCCGCCCGACCGTGCACCCCAATCCGGCGGGCATGAACGAGAAACCGTGCGGCGGTGTGATGTGCGTTCCGCCGCAAGCCCAGGACAAGCGGGCCCCGCGATGGCTGTGACCGCCGCTCCGCTGCTGCGCGATGTCACCCTGCGCGATGGTCTGCAATTGACCGGTAAGCCGTTGCCGGTGGAGCACAAGGTCGAGATCGTGCGCAGGCTGCTCGCGCTCGGCGTGCCCGCGCTGGAGATCGGTTCGCTGGCGCGCCCGGATCTGGTGCCGCCGATGGCCAACAGCATGGAACTGGTCGCGGCTCTGACGCCCGAGGAACTCGAGCACTGCTGGCTGTGGGTAGCGACGCCGCGCCACGTGGAGAAGGCCGCCGCGGCGGGCGTGCGCAATTTCCAGTACTGCTTCTCGGTGTCGGACGCGCACAACCGCGCCAATATCGGTCGCGATACCGAGGCCAGCGTCGCCGCCATGCCCGACGCCGTGCGCATCGCCCGGGAAGCGGGCGGCTCGATTCAGTTGTGCCTGGCCACCGCGTTCACCTGTCCGTTCGACGGCCGGGTCGATCCGGCGCGGGTGCTGGCCATCGCATCCGATCCGCGCACCGAGGGCTCCGATGACATCGTGCTCGCCGACACGCTCGGACAGGCCTATCCCGCCGAGGTCTCGGCCCTGGTGAGCGCGGTGCGCGAGCGGACACCGCAGCGGCGCATCGTCTTCCACGGCCACGACACCTGGGGCATGGGCGTGGCGAACTCTCTGGCCGCGATCGGCGCGGGCGCCGCCATGGTGGACGGCTCGCTCGGCGGGCTCGGCGGCTGCCCGTTCGCCCCTGGTGCCAGCGGCAATACCGCCACCGAGGACCTGCTCTTCGCCACCCGCCCGGGCTGGTTCACGCCCGCCGTGCTGGCCGAGCTGGTCGGGCTCACCGACGGCATCCTCGGCGAACTCGGCGAGCCGAATCGTTCGCGCACCACACAGGGCGCACGTTCGGAGGCGCGAGCGTTCGACTGGGTGATCCGCACATCCTGACCGCGCGGCGGCGGCTCGCGGCGACCGATCCGGGTCGATGGATCGCACCGGCCGGGCGCTGTGCGGCACCAGCCGTCACCGGGCTGCCGTCGACCACCGCCGCCGACTACCGCGGTGACGTTGCGGCGACCGCGCCGGGGCGGTCCTCACCGAGGTGCCATGCCCGGCAGCCCGGCGAACAGCACCTGGAACACCGACGGACCGTTCGAGTGCAAGGTCGTCGACGGTGCGTACGGATCGGATTCGGCGGTATCGGTGACCACATAGGGCGCATGCGAGCCGGGCACTCGATCGAGAATGCCGTCGCAGCGTGGCCCGCCGGTCGCATTGACCTTCGGTGCGTCCTCCGGATATTTGTACGCCTCCGCGCCGTACATGAAACTCGCGTTGAAGATCGCGCCCGGCTTGATGCCGCCGATCATGGCCTCGGCCAGTGGCATGGCCTTGGCCAAGCCGCGCACCACACAGTTGAGCACCGGCTTGTATTCGTGCAGCAACTGCGCGGTCGGCAGCAGCAGTTCCAGCCCGGACACCAGCGGCTGTTCGCTTTCCCCGAGCACCGCGCCGGTGGTGTCGGCGAGGCCGATGAGATCGAGTAGCAGAGTGTCCAGCTCGGCGGTGTGCGCGCCGACGGTGGCGCTGGTGACGGTGGCATTGCCAAGGGTGCGCAGCAGGTCGGGCGCCGTATCGGCGTAGGTCTCGGTGACCTGGGCCGCGCCCGCCACATCGCGGCGCAGCGCGGGCAGGTGCGGGTTGATCTCGCGCAGATATCGGTCGGCGTCGGCGAGCAGATCGCCCATGGTCGCGCCGCGTCCGTGCAGCGCGGTGCCGATGGCGGTGAGGGTGGCGTTGAGCTGGGCGGGATCGATGTGGTCGAGCACATCGGTGAGTCGCTGGAAGACAGTATTGAATTCCACGGTCACGTCCTCGGCCCGCACCACCGCCCCCGGGCGCAGCGACGCCGTCGACGCGCGCGCGGGCGCCACGAAGTTGACGTACTTCGCGCCGAACACCGTGGTGGAGCGGATATCGACGCTCGCATCGGCGGGTACCAGCCCCAGCAGATCCGGCTCCAGTTCGAGCCGCAACCGCGCTCGGTCCCCCGCGTGCTCGATGCCGACGACCCGGCCGATCTGCGCGCCGCGAAACCGCACCTTGGCGTCCGGGTCGAGCACCAGCCCGCTGCGCGGTGCCTCGACGGTGACGGTCGCCGTCGTCGCGAAGCCGCCCGCGTACATCGACCAGGTGAGCACCAGCACTCCGGCGAGACCGAAAACCATTGCGGCCGCGGCGATTTTCCAGCGCAGTAGCTGCCACGTCACCCGGAGCAGCACGAAACGTTCGGTCCCGGTGTGTTGTCTCGAATCCACCGCTCACCTGCTTACCGACGAACCGGTACGGCACTGCCGCCTTGCGGACCGGGCGCGATCGAGGATCGCTTGCCGGGCCCAGTCGTGTCGTAGTACTGTCCAGACACGTGTCCATCATATGTCTGGACAGTGATCACCGGGAGGTTTTCGATGACTCTGGTGCAGCCGCAACGAGTTTCCGGCGGCGACTCCGAATACGGCCATCTCGACGAGTTCCGGGTCGACCCGATCGCGCTGATGCGCCGTGTGCGGGAGGAATGCGGCGACGTCGGCGCGTTCGAACTCGCCGGAAAACGGGTCATCCTGCTGACCGGGGCCGAGGCCAACGAGTTCTTCTTCCGCGCGGGCGATGAGGATCTGGATCAGGGTGCGGCGTATCCGTTCATGAAACCGATCTTCGGTGCGGGTGTGGTGTTCGACGCCAGCCCCGAGCGTCGCAAGGAAATGCTGCACAACCAGGCCCTGCGCGGCGATCAGATGCGCGGGCACGCCGCGACGATCGCCGCCGAGGTGGATCGGATGGTGGCGAACTGGGGTGATTCGGGAGAAATCGACCTGCTCGATTTCTTCGCCGAACTGACCATCTACACCTCCTCGGCCTGCCTGATCGGGGTGAAATTCCGCAATCAGCTCGACGGCCGGTTCGCGCAGCTGTATCACGATCTCGAACGCGGTACCGACGCACTGGCCTATGTGGATCCGTACGCACCGATCGAGAGTTTCCGCCGCCGCGATGCCGCGCGCCGGGAACTGGTGGCGCTGGTGCAGGAGATCATGGACACCCGCGCGGCGAATCCGCCCGCCGATGCCGGCGATCGCGACATGCTCGACGTGCTGGTCTCGGTGCCCGGCGAGGACGGCAAGCCACGATTCAGCGCCAGCGAGATCACCGGCATCTTCATCTCGATGATGTTCGCCGGGCACCACACCACCTCGGGTACCGCGGCGTGGAGCGTCATCGAATTGCTGCGGCACCCGGAGCAATTGCGGAAAGTGGTCGCCGAACTCGATGAGCTCTACAGCGACGGCTCCGATATCAGTTTCGGTGCGCTACGGCAGATCCCACAGCTCGAGGCGGTCCTGAAAGAGACGCTGCGGCTGCATCCGCCGCTGATCATCCTGATGCGGGTGGCGCGCGATGAATTCGAGGTGTGCGGTAGCCGGATCGAGCCCGGCGATATGGTCGCGGCGAGCCCGGCGATCTCGAACCGGATCGCCGAGGATTTCCCGCACCCGGATACCTTCGATCCCGGCCGCTATATCGATCCGAACCAGGAAGACATCCTCAACCGGTGGACCTGGATTCCGTTCGGCGCGGGCAGGCACCGCTGCGTCGGCGCGCCCTTCGCCTTGATGCAGTTGAAGGCGATCTTCTCGATCCTGCTGCGGGATTGGGAATTCGAGATGACCTTGCCCTCGGAGCAATACCGCAACGACCACAGCAAGATGGTGGTGCAGCTGGCGAAGCCCTGCACGGTGCGCTATCGCAGACGACAGAAATGAACAAATGAACAATGGGGCCCGCTCAGCCGAGCGGGCCCCATTGTTCATTGCCGCTTCAGAGCAGCGTGGTGCGTCCGTGCGGGTGCTAGGTCAGAGCAGCGCTTCGACCGCGGCGACCAGCGCGGCGTCGTCGGGAGTGGTGCGCGGACGGAACCGGCCGGCCACCGTGCCGTCGCGGGCGATCAGGAACTTCTCGAAGTTCCACTGGATATCGCCTGCCGCGCCCTCGGCGTCGGCCGTCTCCACCAGCCCCTGGTACAGCGGGTGCCTGCCCTCACCGTTGACGTCGGTCTTCTCCAGCAGCGGGAAATCCACGCCGTAGGTCATCGAGCAGAACTGCTGGATTTCCTCCGCGGTGCCCGGCTCCTGGCCCATGAACTGATTGCACGGCACGCCGACCACGCTGAATCCGCGGTCGCCGTAGCTCTTCTGGAGCTCGACCAGGCCCGAATATTGCGGGGTCAGCCCGCATTTGGAGGCCACGTTCACCAGCAGCACGACCCGGTCACCGACGAGTCCGGCGAGCGTGGACTGCTCACCGGACAGCGTGCGCACCGGAATGTCTCGAACGTTCACTCGTATCGCACCTGCCAATTCTTGATTCCGTTGATCCACCCCGAGCGCAACCGTACCGGATCGGCCACCGGGGTGATCTCGGGCATCGCGTCGGCAATGGCGTTGAACATGAGGTCGATTTCCAGCTTGGCCAGGTTGGCCCCGACGCAGTAGTGCGCGCCGGTGCCGCCGAAACCGACGTGCGGATTCGGGTCGCGCAGGATATCGAAGGTGAACGGGTCGGTGAAGCCGTCTTCATCGAAATTGGCCGAGCTGTAGAACAGGCCGAGGCGCTGACCTTTGGCGATGTGCTGTCCGCCCAGGGTGAGGTCCTCGGTGGCGGTGCGCTGGAAGGCGGTCACCGGGGTGGCCCAGCGCACGATTTCATCCGGTGCGGTGCGCGGGCGTTGCTCGCGGTAGAGCTCCCACTGTTCGGGATGGTCCACGAATGCCTTCATGCCGTGGGTGATCGCGTTGCGGGTGGTCTCATTGCCGGCGACGGCGAGCAGGATGACGAAGAACCCGAATTCGTCGGAGCCGAGCCCTTCGCCGTCGAGATCGGCGTTGATCAGTTGGGTGACGATATCGTCGACCGGGGTGGCCCGGCGCTGCTCGGCCATATTCCAGGCGTAGCCGAGGATTTCGGCCGAGGCCATGGTGGAATCGCCGTATTCGGGGTCGTCGTAGTTGAGCATCTGATTCGACCAGTCGAACAGCTTGCGCCGATCCTCTTGCGGAACGCCCAGCAGTTCGGCGATGGCCTGCAACGGCAACTCGCACGCGACCTGGGTGACGAAATCCCCGCCTCCGGTCTTCTTGGCCTCGTGCACGATCTTCGCGGCCCGTTCGGTGAGCGCCGCGCGTAGACCCTCCACCGCCCGCGGGGTGAAACCCTTGGAGATGATCCGGCGGATCTTGGAGTGCTTCGGCGGGTCCATATTGACCAGCAGTGCGCCGGTCACCTCCATCTGCTCGGGGGTGATGTCACCCGGCAACCGGATGATCGCGCCCTTTTCCTGCGAGGAGTACAGCTCCGGATGACGCGAGATCTCCTTGATATCGGCCAGCTTGCTGACCACCCAGAAGCCGCCGTCGCGGAAACCGCCGGAGCTCTCATCGGTTTGGGCGTTCCACCAGACCGGCGCGGTCCGGCGCAACTGCGCGAATTCCTCGACGGGGCTGCGTTCGGCCCACAGGGCCGGGTCGGTGAAATCGAATCCCGTGGGCAAGGTCGATGTCATGGGGTGTCCTTTCGGAATCGGTCACACGACCGTGAGGGGCAGCGGGATGCCGCGGTCGGCGAAGGTGAAACCGGCACCGGTGCTGACCTTGGCGATCGCGACTTCGATGGCCTCCCTGGCGGGCTCGTCGCCCAGCGCGATCCTGGCCGTCCATTCGTCCTCGGCCATGGCGGTCGCACTGACGTGGAAGCACGAATTGACCCCGCGCACCATGGCATCGAGCGCCTTGGTGTGCTCTGGAGCGATCAGCGCCGGCCACGCGCCGTCGGCGACGGCATCGCTGTGCCGGGGGAAACGCAGCAGCACCGTGTCACCCTCCGCTTCCACCCGGATGCCGGTGTAGGGCAACGGGTTGACGGCGGGATGGTGGCGCAACACCTCGATCAGCGCGGGCACATCGGTGCCGAGCCCGAGCGCCGTGCGCAACCGTTCCGAGGTCAAACCGGCAATACCCGCGAATTGTTTGCGCAGGATATCGAGCGCGGATTCCGGATCCGTGCGCCTGCGCACCGCGATCGCGAAGGCGAGGGTGAGCAGATGATGTTGCAGGCACACCTCATCGGCCAGCCGGATCAGCGCCGAACGGGAGAAATCGGCGAAGCGGATATCGCTGAGCAGCGGCCCCGCATAGTCGCCGCGTCCTTCCTCGCCGGGATCGATGGCCGTCAGCCTGGTGTGCGCCGCCGCTGATCCCGCGACCAGCTCCGCGCCCTCCGGAACCGGTGGCGGGATATGGGCCGGATCGATGGTAACCGTCCACGCGCACACCGGCTTCCGGTCGGCCGGCTCGCGCGGCGGGCGATGCACCGGCCGCACCTGAGCGTGCGGATTGGTCGCCAGGGCCGTGGCGTCGAAGGTGGGGTCTTCGATGTCATGGCACATGGCGATGACGAAATCGGTACCGAGCGGCTCGACATCGGCCAGCGCTCCGCAATGGTCGAGCCAGAATTCGCCGTGCCGCTCGTCGTGTAACCGGTACCGGAAATCCATGAATTGTGGTGGGGCGCCGATATCGAATTGGAGCCCCTTGAAGATGGTCTCCACCGTGTCCCCGGTGAAACCGAGGGCTCGCTGCATGCGGCGGGTGTAGACCGGGCTGGCCAGCTGCCATTCGGTGATGGCCACCTCGGTCATGCCCTCGCGCCCGAAAGCGCCGATGGTGTGCGCCATTCCGGAGCGATCGATCAGATGCCCGCTCAACAGCAGTTCCGGCAGCAGCGTCGCGAGCGTGTCCCGCGAGAGATCCGCGTAATTGCTCATCGGTTCGGACATGCCGTCACCACAGCGGAACCGGGGATTCACCGATGCGGTACCAGCCGGGCAGCGGCTCACCCGATACCGAACGCTGGATCCGCTTCTGCATGCCTTCGGTCAGCGCGTTCTGCTGGATCATCTCCATGAACAGCGCCGACACATTGCCGAAGTCGAAGAAATCGCGCTGCCACGACCACTGGAAATTGCCACCGTAGCGGAACCAGCTGCCGCCGATACCGTGCGGACTGTAGTGGCTGCCGTCGGCCCTGGTGACATCGGCGAGCTGCTTCCACAGCCCGATGACATTGCCCGACCGCTCATCGATGACGAATTCCTGATAGGGATAGGTCCACCCCTCCAGGCCCTGCATCTCCTGCACCAGCGCCAGATCCCGGATCTCGTCGCGACCGACCGCCATGAATTCCTGGGTCGGGCCGTAGTTCCAGCCGTAGGTGGCGTCCTCGGTGTACATCTCGGCCAGCGGCGCCCAGTCACGCTTGTCCTCACAGCTGCGGTTGGCCTCCACCCAGCGCCGCACCATCTCGTCGAGTTCCGCGCGATCGAAACCTGCCATCACCGTCTACCTTCCTGAGATTCGCCGGTCCCGCTCGACGCGGAATCGGTGGCGGCATCGTCGACGATCGACAACGCCTGGGTCGGGCAGTACCGCACTGCCCGTTCGATGTCCGGGCGGGCGGCGTCATCGGGGTTCTCGTTCTCGACGACGACCTGCCCGCGTTTGGGGACCGTGAAGATGTCGGGGGCCTCGTCCTGGCAGACCGCATGCCCCTGGCACAGATCCAGATCGACCCGTATCCGCACCGCTACTCCCCTTCCGGCGCGCGCCGGGAGGTGCGGCGCTGCCGTAGCGGCGCCTCCGGCTGCACCTCCACCGACACCAGATGCGATCCGCGCGGCGTACTCACCACCGCCACCACCGCGGCCGCGAGATCGGAGGCCCGCAGCATGTACGGATGCCGGGCGAAACCCCAGTCCTTCCAGTCCTCGAGCAACGGACCCACCACCTCGGGGGTGGAATTCATGCCCATGCCGGTGAGCGTCGGGCCTGGTCGCACCATGGAGGCGCGGATCCCGCTGCCCTCCAATTCCATCCGCAACTGGGTGACCATGGCTTCCAGCCCGGCCTTGGCGGCGCTATAGGCGCCGGTGCGCGGACGCGGCGCGGGCGCACAGTCGGAGCTGATCAGCACCAGATCGCCGCGCTGCCGCTCGACCATGCCCGGCAGTACCGCGTGCACCAGCCGGTGCGCGCCGATCAGATGCACCTGCACCTGCTGGGCAAAACGTTCCGGGTCCATCTCCTCGACCAGCGAGAATTCGATATCACCCGCGCCGGAGACCAGGATCTCGGCCGGGCCGTGCGCCCGCTCGGCGGCCGTAACGAATTCCTCGACCGAGGCCGCGTCGGTGACGTCGAGCCGCTGGGCGATGGCCTCGCCGCCGTCGGCGCGGATCTTGCCGGCGAGTTCTTCGCACAGCTCCACGCGCCGGGCGCCGAGCGTCACCGGGTGGCCGAGTTCGGCGAGGGCGACGGCGGTGGCGGCGCCGATGCCGGAGGACGCGCCGGCGATCAGGGCGGGCCGCCGGGCGGGGTGGGGTTCGAAGCGCGGCATCAGCGCACCTCCTGTCTCGGGGTGTGATCGGTTCGGGTGGGCGGCGTCATCGGGGCCGCACCGAGATCGGAAGCCGGGCGAACCCGCGCACATTGGTCGAATGCACCCGCTCGACCTCCGCCTCGTGCACCTCGTAGGCGCGCGTGCGGGCGGCGAACTCCTCGAGCGCGACGGTGGCCTCCAGGCGGGCCAGGTGCGCGCCGAGGCAGAAGTGCACGCCCGCACCGAAACTCACCAGCGCACCCTTGTCGTTGCGTTCGATGCGGTAGCTGTCGGCGTCGTCGAACACCTCGGCATCGCGATTGGCCGAACCGATCAGCAGCAGTACCTTCGACCCCGCCGGGATGACGCCACCGTGCTGCGGGATATCCACCGTCGCGGTGCGCGCGACGATCTGGCTCGAGGTGTCATAGCGCAGGGTCTCCTCGACCCAATCGGCGACCATGCCCGGGTCGGCGGCGACCTTGGCGTACTCGCCGGGATTGCGCGCTCCCCAGTACAGCGCATTGCCGAGCAGTTTGGTGGTGGTCTCGTTCCCGGCGATCACCATCAGGAACATGAAGCCGATGATTTCCTGATCGGTGAGGCGGTCGCCGTCGATCTCGGCGTCGAGCAGCGCGGAAGTGAGATCGTCGAGTGGCTGCTTGCGGCGCTGGGCCACCATCTCGGTGTAGTAGCCGATCAGCGCGACCGAGGCCTCGATGGCGGCCATCGGCACGTCGAGCACACCGTCCTCGCGGTGGACCACCAGGTCGGCGAGCCTGCGGATCTCGGCGCGATCGGCGGCGGGCACCCCGAGCATCTCGGAGATGACGTCCATCGGCAGTTTGCCCGCGAAATCCTCGATCCAGTCGAGCTTCTCGCCCGCGAAGCCGGGTTCGAGATGTTCGAGGGTGAGCTCGCGGATGCGGTCGGTCATCTCGGCGACCCGTTTGGGCGTGAATCCTTTGAACACCAGCCGGCGCATCCGCATATGCCGCGGATCGTCCATGGCCAGGAACGACATCACGTGATGGGCGTGCGGCCCCCACGCGGCGGGATCCAGCGATACCCCGTTGGCACTGGAGAGCCGGGTGGCATCACGGAAGCCGGCGAAGACGTCGGCGTGCCGGGACAACGCCCAGAAATCCAGGTCGGGGTTGTAGTACAGCGGCGCCTCGGCGCGCAGCCGCCGATAGACGGGGTAGGGATCCTCGTGGAAGGCGTAGTCATAGGGATCGAAGATCAGTGGTTCCACCGACGCGGCCGTCATCGCGCCCACCTCGCATTCGATAACCAGTTCTCCGCTGAGATCCGGCCGTCACCGTCCGGTAGAGACACATAGCTGGACATGTGTCTGGACGGTACCAGCGTCCCCGCCCGCCGACAACGATTCCGGCGGTTTAGCCAGCATTATTGCCCTTCGCGTACCGATTTCCCCGCACGAAGCAGTCGGGTTGCGCCCACCGTGGATCCCCGTGGCGGTTGACTGGTTTTCTAGAACAAGTTCTTGCCTAACCGAAAGAGCCCGGACTATATTCCGTACACCTGTCCAGACACTTACGGAGTCGACTATGAACAGTCTGCTGTCCGCAGACGGTGCTCCCCTGCTGATCGGCGCGACGCTGATCGACAAGGGCGGTGCCGGCGTCTTCAGCACCGTGAACCCGGCGACCGAGGAGGAACTCGGGCACGCCGCCAATGCCGACGCCGCCGATATGGACGCTGCCATCGCCGCCGCCCGCACGGCTTTCGACACCACGGACTGGTCCCGCGACCACGCCTTCCGCGCGCACTGCCTCACTCAGCTGCGCACCGCGCTCCAGGACAATGTCGAGCAGCTGCGCGAGATCACCGTCGCCGAGGCGGGCGCGCCCATCATGTTCACCCGCGGACCGCAGCTGGAAGGCCCGATCGCCGACCTGGACTTCGCCGCGAAGCTGGCCGAGAACTACAACTGGGAAACCGATCTCGGCGTCGCCGCGCCGATGGGCATCAGCAGCCGCCGGGTGCTGCGGCGCGAGGCGACCGGCGTGGTCGGCGCCATCACCCCGTGGAATTTCCCGCACCAGATCAATTTCGCCAAGCTCGGCCCGGCGCTCGCGGCGGGCAATACCGTCGTGCTCAAACCCGCGCCGAACACCCCGTGGTGCGCGGCGGCGGTCGGACGGATCATCGCCGAGCACACCGATATCCCGGCGGGCGTGGTGAACATCGTGACCTCCGATGATCACAGTCTCGGCGCGCAGCTGAGTTCCGACCCGCGCGTGGACATGGTGAGCTTCACCGGGTCCACCGCCACCGGTCGCGCGGTGATGACGGCGGCCGCGGCCACCATCAAGAAGACCTTCCTCGAACTCGGCGGTAAATCGGCGGCCATCGTGCTCGACGATGCCGATATCGGCGCGGCCGTCGGCGTCACCGCCTTCTCGGTGTGTGTGCATGCCGGGCAGGGCTGTGCGCTGACCACCCGGCTGCTGGTCCCCCGCGCCGCCTACGAGCAGGCCGTGCAGATCGCGGCGACCACCATGGGCGGCATAGTCCCCGGCGATCCGTCCGCCCCCGGCACCGTCTGCGGCCCGCTCATCTCGGCCCGGCAGCGCGACCGGGTGGAACGTTATCTGGCGATCGCCCGGGACGAGGGCGGGCGCATCGTGGCCGGCGGCGGACGTCCGGCCGGGCGCGACCGCGGCTACTTCATCGAACCGACGCTGATCGCCGACGTTGCACCCGACTCCGCCATCGCCACCGAGGAGATCTTCGGCCCGGTGCTCGTGGTGATCCCGCACGACGGCGACGACGACGCCATCCGCCTGGCCAACGACTCCCCCTACGGCCTGTCCGGCGCGGTATGGGGCACCGATCCGGAACGCATCCGCCGCGTCACCGACGGCGTGCGCACCGGGACGCTCGGCGTCAACGGCGGCATCTGGTACTCCGCCGACGCACCGTTCGGCGGATACAAGCAGTCCGGAATCGGGCGCGAGATGGGCGTGGCCGGGTTCGAGGAATACCTGGAAACCAAGCTCATCGCCACCGCCGAACCCAGCTGACCGCCACCCCTACCTCATCAGGAGCACCCATCATGGTCCGTTTCACCGGAAAGTCGGCCATCGTCACCGGAGCCGCGCGCGGCATCGGCGCCGCCTACGCCCAAGCCTTGGCCGCCGAGGGCGCCAATGTCGTGGTCGCCGACCGCAATACCGAACTCGGCACGGCGGTCGCGGAGAAGATCGTGGCCGACGGCGGCTCGGCCGTCTTCGCCGAGGTCGACGTCTCCGATCCGGAATCCGCCACGGCGCTGGCCGATTTCACGGTCGAGAAATTCGGCGGCATCGACCACCTGGTCAACAATGCCGCCATCTACGGCGATATGAAGCTGGACCTGCTGCTCACCGTGCCGTGGGACTACTACCAGCGGTTCATGAACGTCAACCTCAACGGCGCGCTGATCATGACCCGCGCGGTCTGGCAGCACATGGCCGCGCGGGGCGGCGGGTCGATCGTCAACCAGTCCTCCACCGCGGCGTGGGTGTATTCGGGGTTCTACGGGCTGGCGAAGGTCGGCATCAACGGCCTGACCCAGCAGCTGGCCTTCGAGCTCGGTGGTTCGAAGATCCGCATCAATGCGATCGCCCCCGGACCTATTGATACCGAAGCCACCAAAACCGTGACGCCGGGTGTCATCGTCGAGGACATGATCAAGCGGCTGCCGCTCAAGCGGATGGGCACCCCGGAGGATCTGGTCGGCGCCTGCCTGTACCTGTTGTCGGACGAGGCGAGCTGGGTCACCGGACAGATCTTCAATGTCGATGGCGGGCAGGTGTTCCGGTCGTGAGTACCCCGGAGGCCGGTGCCAGGGTCGGCTTCATCGGCCTGGGGAGCATGGGCGCCCCGATGGCGAAGCGGCTGCTCGACTGGCCGGGCGGGCTCACCGTCTGCGATACCCGCGCCGAGGCGGTGGCGCCGTTCACCGACGCCGGCGCCGAGTCCGCGTCCACGGCGGCCGAACTCGCCGCCAAGTGCGCGGTGATCTCGGTGGTCGTGGTCGACGACGCGCAGGTCCGCCAGGTGGTGGCCGGTCCCGGCGGGCTGCTGGAGACCGCCGCCCCCGGCACCGTCGTCGCGGTGCACTCCACCATCAGCGATTCGACGGCGGTCGACCTGGCCGCTCGATGCGCCGAGCACGGAGTGGAACTGGTCGACGCACCGGTCAGCGGTGGCGCGCCCGGCGCGAACCGTGGTGCGCTGGCGGTGATGGTCGGCGGCAGCGAGACGGCCTTCGCCCGAGTGCGCGAACCGTTCAGGTGTTTCGGCGACCTCATCGTGCACGCCGGGCCGGTGGGTGCCGGAACTCGAATGAAGCTGGCCCGCAACCTGGTTCATTTCGTCGCCTTCACCGCGGCCACCGAGGCCCAGCGGCTGGCCGAGGCGGCCGGACTCGATATCACCACGCTCGGCAAGGTGGTCCGCCATTCCGACGCCGTGACCGGTGGGCCCGGCGCCATCATGCTGCGCGAGCGCACCGGCCCGATCGCCGAGGGCGATTTCTGGCTGCCGATCATGGGCCACGTGCGCGATCTCGGCGACAAGGATCTGGCCCTGGCGCTGGATCTGGGCCGCAGGCTCGGCATCGACCTGCCGCTGGCCGCGCTGGCGCGCGAGCATCTCGGGCCGGGTCTCGGTGTTCCGCCGCCCGCGCCGGAGGGCTCATGAGCCGACGATCAAGCCACGCGCCGACCCCATCGGGCGCCCCGACCACCGCCGACCAGGAGATGCCCGCATGAGCGAACCGACCGAACCCAACGGCACCCAACCCACCCTGCGTGAACGCGGCCTGGCGAAGATGGAGGAGGTGTACGGCACGCCCTTCCAGGACTATCCCAGCGACCATTTCGCGATGACCGCCGACCACCTGTTCGCCAACGTCTGGTCCCGGCCGGGCTTGAGCATCCGCGATCGCAGGCTGGTGCTGCTCGGCGCGCTCACCGCCCAGGGCCTGATGGACACCGCGGCCATCCAGATCGGGGCTGCCCTGCGCAACGGTGAACTCACCGAGGAAGAACTGCACGAGATCGCACTGTTCCTGTGCCACTACATCGGCTGGCCGAACGGCAGCAAGCTCGACATCTCGATCACCACGATCGTCGGGCAGCAGAAGAAGGCGGCGCGGGACAAGCAGAAGCAGCAGGAATCCGCAGCCGAGCCACCGAAGCCATGACGTCGCGCGGACCCGGATTTGTGAGGAGTACACAGCATGGCTGAATCGACACCGACCACCGTTCGCCCGCTGCCCGTGACGGAGGTGGCGAGCTGGGATCACACCGCCGACGTCGTCGTCGCCGGTTACGGCATCGCCGGGGTGTGCGCCGCGATCGAGGCCGCACGCGCCGGCGCGAGCGTGCTGATCCTGGAACGCACCGGCGGCTGGGGTGGTGCGGCCGCGCTGGCCGGCGGATTCATCTACCTCGGCGGCGGCACCCCATTGCAGCGGGCGCTCGGCTTCGACGACACCCCGCAGAACATGGCCGAGTTCCTGCTGGCGGCGCTCGGACCGGGGGCGGACCGGGAGAAGATCATCGACTACTGCGAGGGCAGCGTCGAACACTACGAATGGCTGGTGGCCAACGGGGTGCCGTTCAAGGAGGAGTTCTGGGCCGAACCCGGCTGGGAGCCGCCACACGACGAGGGCCTGATGTACACCGGCGGCGAGAACGCGGCGCCGTTCAACACCATCGCCGACCCGGCCCCGCGCGGCCACGTGCCGCAGATGGCCGATAAGCGCACCGGGGAGAAGGGCGGCGGCTACATGCTCATGAAGCCACTGGCCGAGACCGCCGAAAAGCTCGGCGTCGGTGTCGAATACGACATGCGGATCCAGCGCCTGGTGGTCGACGGCGAGCGGGTGGTCGGCGTGATCGCCAAACGCTACGGACAGCAGGTCGCGATCCGAGCCGAGCGCGGCGTGGTGCTCGCCACCGGCAGCTTCGCCTACCAGCAGCAGATGATCGAGGGGTACGCACCGCGGCTGATCGGACGGCCCGCGGCCGCCATCGAGGAACACGACGGCATCGGCATCCGGGTGGCCCAGGCCCTCGGCGCCGAGCTGGCCCACATGGACGCCACCGAGGTCGCCTTCTTCGGCGATCCGCAGATGCTCGCGCGCGGCATCCTCGTCAACGGGCGCGGCCAGCGCTACATCGCCGAGGACACCTATCCCGGCCGGATCGGCCAGGCCACCCTGATCCAGCAGGACAACCAGGCCTATCTGATCATCGGCGAGGCCGCCTACGAACAAGCGCTCATCACCGAGACCTCGACTCCCTTCTTCCGTCAGCCGCCCACCTGGGCCGCGGAATCGGTCGCCGAACTCGAGTCCGAGATGGGGCTGCCCGCGGGCGCGCTCACCTCGACGGTCGAGGTGTACAACCGGCACGCCGCTGAGGGCGCCGATCCGCTGCTCGGCAAGAAGCCGGAATGGGTGACGCCGATCGAGGGCGCGGTCGCCGGCTTCGACATGCGCGGATTCACCGCGGGATTCACCCTCGGCGGGCTGCGCACCGATCTGGACAGCCGGGTGCTGCACGTCGACGGGCAACCCATCGCCGGGCTGTACGCCGCCGGGCGCTGCACCTCCGGGATCTGCGCCGGCGGCTACGTCAGCGGGGCCTCGCTCGGCGACGGCAGCTTCTACGGACGCCGCGCGGGCATCGCCGCGGCCAAGAACTGAGAATGTAGTATCCAGACACATGTCCGAAGGCGATTCCATCATCCTCGAGGCGACCCGGCGTCGCCTCACCGAGAAGCAGGCCGACACCGTCGACAAGCTGACCAAGGCGGCGGTGGAGGTCCTCGCGCGCGAAGGATTCGCGGGGATGACCATCCGGATGGTCGCCGCGGCGGCCGGGGTCGGCACGGCCACCGCCTACACCTACTTCTCCTCCAAGGAACATCTGGTCGCCGAGATCTTCTGGCGGCGGCTGGCGGCCTCACCGTCGCCGGTCAGCGACGACCCCGACCCCAAGGTCCGGGTGGTTGCCGAACTGCGCAATATCGCCATGCTCGTCGCCGATGAGCAGCAGGTGTCCGGCGCGGTGACCAGCGCACTGCTCGGCCGCGATCCCGATGTGGCGCATCTGCGCGGCCGGATCGGCGGCGAGATCCGCAAACGGATCGTGCGCGCGCTCGGTGCCGATGCCGACGACGACGTCGTCGAATCGCTGGAACTGCTCTACGCGGGCGCCTTGGTGCGCGCGGGCATGGGATATGGCTCGTACTCCGAAATCGCCGACCGCATCGAGAAATCCGCGCTGCTCATCCTGGGCTGACCTCACCTGAACGGAAACCGCTGTGCCGACCAAACGCCCACCCAAGCTCGATTCGCCGTTGGTACCGAAGATCATCAAGCTCATGTCGCGCGCGCATGTGTGGCTGTACCAGCGCAGCGGCGGCCGGATCGGCAAGAACTGGCGCGTCGGGGCAGCCTTCCGCAAACCCGCGCCCAATCTGCTGCTCGAACATCGAGGACGCAAGTCCGGCAAGGTGTTCACCACACCGCTGGTGTACCTGGTCGACGGCGCGAATCTGGTGGTCGTGGCCTCACAGGGCGGGCTGCCGAACAATCCGCAGTGGTACCACAATCTGGTCGCCGATCCCGAGGCCGCGGTGCAGATCGGCACCGAACGCCGGCTGGTGCGGGCCCACGTCGCCGACGATGCGGAGCGCGCGCGGTTGTGGCCGATGCTGGTGGATCTGTACGCCGATTTCGACAGCTACCAGTCGTGGACCGACCGAAAGATTCCGGTGGTCGTCCTCGAACCCCGGTAATTCGGCTGAGCTGCCGAGAAATCCGACCGTAGTCGGATCTATCCGGCCCGTTCACCCGATAGCGTGGACTCCGACGTCGACAGAAGGGGCGGGTTCATCGATGAGCACGAGAACGGTCGCGCGGCAGTGCACGCTGTGCGAGGCGCATTGCGGAATCCTGGTCACGGTCGAAGACGAGCGGGTCACCCGCATCGAGGGCAATCGCGAGGACGTGCTGTCCAAGGGCTACATCTGCCCGAAGGCCACGGCCATGGGCGGCCTGCACCACGATCCGGACCGGCTGCGCACGCCGATGCGGCGCGTCGGCGACGGCTTCGAGCCGATCGGATGGGACGAGGCGTTCGGCGAGATCGGCCGGCGTCTCCGCGCGATCCGCTCCGCGCACGGCCCCAGCGCCATCGGCATGTACATGGGCAACCCGGCCGCGCACAGCACCTCGGTGCTCTACGGCGGCCTGCTGCGCGCCGCCCTGATGACCAGGAACTTCTTCTCCGCCTCCTCGATCGACCAATTCCCGCAGGAATTCACGGCCTGGCGGATGTTCGGTTCCAACGTGCTGATGCCGGTGGCCGATATCGACCGCACCGACCGGCTGGTGATCCTCGGCGCCAACCCGGCGGTCTCGAACGGATCCATCACCACCATGCCCGGCGCCAAGCAGCGCATCCGCGATGTGCGCGGGCGCGGCGGCAGCGTCGTCGTCATCGACCCGCGGCGCACCGAGACGGCGCGGCTGGCCGACGAGCACGTCGCCGTCGCACCGGGCGGAGATGTGTATCTGCTGCTCGGCATGCTGCACGTGCTGGTCGCCGAAAAGTTGTACGACGAGCGCGCCGTGGGCGAACAATGCGCCGGCTGGGAACGGTTGCGCCGCTTGGTCGCCGACACCACGCCGGAAACCATGGCACCGCACGCGGGCGTCGACGCCGACACCATCCGGCGCCTGGCCCGCGATCACGCGGCGGCGCCCTCGGCGGTGCTGTACGCCAGGATCGGGGTGTGCCAGCAGGTCACGGGCACGCTGACGCACTGGCTGGTCAACACGATCAACGCCGTCACCGGAAATCTCGACCGGGCCGGCGGCCAGATGTTCGGCACTCCACCCGTCGACGCCGCTCGCTACGCGAAATACCTGCCGATGGGCCACGGCGCGTGGACCGACCGCTCGGGAGCGCACAAATCCTTCCGCAGCGAGCTACCCGTCGGTGTGCTGGCCGAGGAGATCCTGACCGAGGGGCCCGGCCAGATCAAGGCGATGATCACCTACGCCGGGAATCCGGTGCTGTCCACCCCGCAGGGCGGGCGGCTGGAAGCGGCGCTGTCCTCGCTCGATTTCTATGTGGCCGTGGACATGTACATCACCGAGACCACGCGCCACGCCGATATCATCCTGCCGCCGGTGTCCCCGCTGGAACGCGAGGAACTCAACATCCTGTTCCCGGTGTTCAGTGTGCGCAACAACGCCCGCTACGACGCCAAGGTGTTCGACCCACCCGCCGATGCCATGGAGGACTGGCAGATCCTGGCCCGGCTGATCACCGAGGTGGTGCCGCTGCCCGTCCGCCGGCTCACCGGGCGCGCCGCCGATGCGGTGTTCGCGCAACTGAGTCCGCAACGGATGATCGCCGCCGCCGTCGCGACGGGCCCGTACGGTGTGCTGCGCAAGGGTCGTAAGGGGTTGACCATCAAGCGGATCCGCGAGGCCGCGGGCGGCGTCGACCTCGGCCCCTTGCGGCCGCGGCTGCCCGAACTCATCGGTACCCGCGACCGTAAGGTGCAGCTCGCGCCGCCCGACTTCCTGCGCGCCATCACCGCCGTGCTCGACGATGCCGCGGCCGGTCGGGCACTGACCGCCCCCGGCGAAGGCTTCGACCTCAAACTCATCGGCCGGCGCCACCTGCGCAGCAACAATTCCTGGCTGCACAACATCCCGACGATGATGAAGGGCCGCGACCGCTGCACCGTGCTCATGCACCCCGACGACGCCACCGAACGCGGTCTCGCCGACGGTGATTCGGCCACCGTCGCCTCCCCCGTCGGCGCGATCACGCTGCCGGTCGAGATCAGCGACGACATCCGCCGCGGCGTCGTCGCCATCCCGCACGGCTGGGGCCATGGTGCACCCGGCGTCGGCTGGAGTGTGGCCGCCGCCAAGCCGGGCGTCAACGTGAACCTGCTGCACGACCCGTCGCTCACCGACCCGCTCTCGGGCGCGGCCGCGGTGAACAACACCTGGGTGCGGGTGAGCGCGGTGACGCCCGGCGCCGCCGCGACGGCCGCGGTGTCGACCACCGCGGCGCCCTGACCGATATCCGGCACGGCCACTGTCACCCGGCGACGCCGGGGCAACGGGCACCCACGTGCGCCGAAAGGCCGGGTGGGCGTTTCACCGGCCCGCGTGACGCTCCGGGGCAAGCCCGATGCGTCACGCGGAATCCGCCCGAGGCTCGTATCAGCCCCGGGCAGTACCGAGGTTCACCGGAATGGACAGTGGGCCGATCGTGAAGAACGACGGGGCGTGCGGGATGTCATCCGCATCGATCGCCAGGCTCAGATCGGGGAACCGTCGATACAGGGCGGCCAGCGCGAGGCGGCCCTCCAATCGCGCGAGCGGCGCCCCCACGCAGTAGCGCGGTCCATGCCCGAACCCGAGGTGCGCGGCCTTCTCGCGGTTGATGTCGAACTGGTTCGCGGTATCACCGTGCTGCTCGGGATCGACACCCGCAGCCTGATAGACCACCCCCACCGCGTTGCCCTTGGGTATGGGTACACCGGCGATGGTCACGTCCTGGAGGGTGAACCGGAAGCTCGTCATCATCACCGAGTGCCGATAGCGCAGGGTCTCCTCGACGACCTCGGCCCACCGGTCCTGCGCCTTGGTCGTCGCGAGCTGATCGGGATGCTGCGACAGCGCGACCACGGCATTGCCGAGCAGATACACGGTCGTCTCGTGCCCGGCGATGAGCATCAGCCACAACACCGCGACCAGTTCGTCGGTGGTGAGCCGCTCCCCGTCGTCGCGAGCGCGAACGAGATCGGTGGTGAGGTCGTCACCGGGCTCGTTCTCCTTGCGCCGCACCAGTTCGTACAGGTACCCACGCAGCGCGACCTGGGTGTCGAAGGCTTCCTCGGCCGTGGCGTTCTGCGACAGCGAGGCCAGCGTCCACCGGCGCAGCTGGGCCCGCTCGGACTCGGGCACCCCGAACAGTTCACTGATCACGGCCATCGGCAGCGCGTCGCAGAAGGCGGGTACCAGATCGACCCCGTCTCCGGCCCGCTCGACATCGTCCAGCAGTCCGTCGATGAGCTGCTGGATGCGCGGTTCCAGCGCACGTACCCGGGCGGGTGTGAAGCCCTTGCCGACCAGCCCGCGCAACCGGCGGTGGTCCGCGCCGTCCTTGGTGGACAGGTGATCGCCCTGGACGATGGCCCGGAACGGCCAGTCCTCGGGGATCGATCCGTCATAGAGCCCGGGCCAGTGCTTCGGGTCGCGGGCGAAGGTCTTGTTGTCGCCGGCGAGGATCTCCTCGACCGCCTTGTGCGTCAGCGCCAGATAGGCGGGCACTCCACCGGGAAACTCGACTTCGACGACGGGAGCGATCTTCTGTAGTCGGCGACAGGTATCGAGTGGCCGTTCGTCGGCGGCGGGAAAAGCAGGCAGGCTCGTCATGGCTGTGGCCCTTCGAGACAGCGCAATCTATGCGGCGCGTGGTCGATGAAATACCTTGCGCCGGATATCCTCTCAGAATTCCCGCCCGCGTCGACCCGGCGATTGCCACGGCTGGTGAGCGCTTATCCGCCATCGGCAGAACAGGTTTCGCTGCCCGTCCGCCGATCAGGACTCGGTGTCCGCCGAGGCCGGGACATTCGCGCGCTCGGCGCCCAGCGTGGTGTCGGGCCCGTGCCCGGTGTGCACCACCGTCTCCTCCGGCAGCGCGAACAACCGGTTGTTGATCGAGGCCAGGATGGTCGGGTAGTCCGAGTACGAGCGGCCGGTGGCCCCCGGCCCGCCCTCGAAAAGGGTGTCGCCGCTGAACACTTCGCCGAGCTCGGGCAGGTAGAGGCAGCAGGAGCCGGGGGAATGGCCCGGCGTGTGGAGCACCTCGAGATGCGTGGAGCCGACCTCGAGCCGCTGCCGATCAGCGAGCGCGGTGTATTCGATGCCCGGATGGGTCTGCTGCCACAGCACGTCATCGTCGGGATGCAGGTGGATCGGCGCGCCGGTGGCGGCCGACAGCTGCGGAGCGACGGTGACATGGTCGTTGTGGGCGTGCGTGCACACGATGGCGGTGACGTGCCTGCCCGCGACCGCGTCCAGGATCGGGCGGGCGTCGTGGGCGGCGTCGATGATCAGCACCTCGTTGCCGTCGCCGACCAGCCAGATGTTGTTGTCCACATCCCAGCAGCCGCCGTCCAGGCAGAACTGGCCGGAGGTGACGATGCGCTCCACCCGCGTCACAGCACGACCACCGAACGCAGCACCTTGCCGCCGTGCATGGTGTGGAACGCCGCTTCCACGGCGTCGAGCCCGATTCGTTCGGTGACGAACTTCTCCAGCGGCAGCCTGCCCTGCCGATACAGCTCGATCAGCGTGGGGAAATCACGTTCGGGCAGGCAGTCGCCGTACCAGGAGGATTTGAGCGCGCCACCGCGGCTGAAGAAATCGATCAGCGGCATCTCGAGGGTCATGTCCGGAGTCGGCACGCCCACCAGGACGACGGTGCCCGCCAGGTCGCGGGCGTAGAACGCCTGCTTCCAGGTTTCCGGGCGGCCGACCGCGTCGATCACCACGTCGGCGCCGAAACCGCCGGTGAGTTCCTGGATTTCGGCCACCGCGTCGGCAGTGGATGCGTCGATGACGTGGGTGGCACCCAGTTCGCGGGCCGCGTCGAGCTTGCTCGGGTCGCGGTCGACGGCGATGATCGTCGTCGCACCCGCCAGCCGCGCGCCCGCGATCGCCGCATCGCCGACACCGCCGCAGCCGATCACGGCCACCGAATCACCGCGGCCCACAGTGCCGGTGTTCATCGCCGCGCCGAGCCCGGCCATCACACCGCAGCCGAGCAGTCCGGCGACGGCCGGATCGGTCTCCGGATCGACCTTGGTGCACTGACCCTCGTGCACCAGCGTCTTGTCGGCGAACGCCCCGATGCCGAGGGCGGGGGTGAGCTCGGTGCCGTCCTCGAGCGTCATCGGCTTGCTGGCGTTGAAGGTGTCGAAGCAGTACCAGGGCCGCCCCCGCTTACAGGCGCGGCACTGCCCGCAGACCGCCCGCCAGTTCAGCACCACGAAATCGCCCACCTCGACATGGGTGACCGATTCCCCGACCGTCTCCACGATGCCCGCCGCCTCGTGCCCGAGCAGGAACGGGAATTCGTCGTTGATGCCGCCCTCACGGTAGGTCAGATCGGTGTGGCACACCCCGCACGCCTGCACCCGCACCACCACATCGTTGGGGCCGGGATCCGGGATCACGACCGTGACGAGTTCCACCGGAGCACCCGATCGACGGGCGATGACACCTCGGACGTTCTGCGGCACGATCTCTCCTCTCTGCGCGGCGCGGCCCGAGCGGGCCACTGCTCTCACCGTAGCCGGACGTATGGCCGGAAGTCGGCCATCCCCGCCTCGAGTACCGGTGACCGGAACCGAAGTGACACAGGCGTCGCCGGAGCCGCCCCTGCCGCCGGTCAGCGCTGCCGGATCCACAATGGCAGCCGAGCGTGCCGACGGACCATCAGGCTGGGAACCCACTGCGGCGGGGCATCGTCCACCAGGCCGAATCCGCTGCTGCGCGTGAGCAGCACGGTGATCGCGGCCAGTGCTTCCATCCTGGCCAGGGCAGCGCCGATGCAGAAATGCGCGCCCTTGCCGAACGCCAGGGTGGTGCGGCCGGAGCGGTCGATATCGACGATGTCGGGCTCGGCGAAGGTGCCGGGGTCGCGGTTGGCCGCGCCCCACATCAGCAACAGATGACCGCCCGCGGGCAGCACCACTCCGCCGAGCGTGGTCTCCCGGGTGATATGGCGATGGTGTCCGCGAAACGGCGATTCCACCCGCGCCACTTCCTCGAGGAAGGCCGGGATCGCGGCGGTGTCGGTGCGCAGCCGATCCTGTAAGACCGGGTGCTCGGCCAGGATCCGCGCCGCGTTCGCGATCAGGCCCGCCGTCGACTCGCCGCCCGCGCCCACCAGCTGCACCAGGATCAGCACGGCGACCTCGGGTTCGAGATCACCGCGCCGGCACGCCGAAGCGAGCACGTCCAGCAGGCCCGGCACGGTGCCTTCCGGGCGCGCGAGGGCGCGGGCGAGCTGATCATGCAGATAGCCGGCCAGTTCGGCGGCGGAGGTGACCAGCCGCGGGAGCCGCCCCTCGGCGACGATGCCACCGAGCATCTCGGTGCTGTCATAGGCCCAGGCGAGCAACCGCGGCACGTCCGGCGATGGCAATCCGATGATGTCGGCGACCACCCCGAGCGGCAGCCGGTCGGCGATCCCGGTGGCGATATCGATGCGATCGCCGCGCAGTTGCTCCTGCCAGAGCCGGTCGACCAGGTCGTGCACCAGCTGCCCGAGGCCGCGTACGCGCGCGCCGAGATACGGGAAGACCAGCTTGCGGTGTGCGGCGTGCACCGGATCGTCTGCTGTGGCCAGCACATGAACGGCCCGACCACCACCGTCGATATCGAAGACCAGCGGCGGGCCTTCCGGCTGGTGGATCATCACCCCGGTCAGGTTCGAGGAGAAGTCCTCCACCCGGGTGGCCGCCTCGGTCACCAGGTCCCAGGACGTCACCAGGAAGAAGTCGGTTCCAGGAACCCGCCACACCGGCGACTGCTCGCGCAGCATCCGGTACATCGGATACGGGTCGTCCAGATACGCCGGGTCGAAGATGTCGATATCGCTCGGTGCCACCACTGCGCGCTCCCGCTCTCGTCTGCCGTTACCGGGTTCGACGCTGCGCTGTTGCCGATACCCGGGTCAACAGTGGTCTCGCCTCGAGACATCCGGCAGAGAGCCCCGAGGTGACGTCATCGACCCTCCGGGGGATTTCGCCGGGTTACGGGGGTACACAAATTATGGAGGTTGTCTCATCCTGAGACGACAACCGATCTCAGGAGGCGCCGGCATGGCTCAGCACCACGGAGACTGGCTCACCGGCGGCGATCGCCGCGCGGCCGCTGTCGCACGCATCGAAGCCGCCGCCACCGAATTGTTCCTCGAACGCGGCATCGATGACGTCGGCGTGGACGAGGTGGCCGCACGGGCCGGTTGCTCGCGGGCCACCCTCTACCGCCATGTCGGCGGGAAGGCCGCCCTCGTCGACGCCGTCCTCGCGCACTCGGCGGCCACCGTCTCCGAGCGCGTCGCCGCCGCGATCGGCAGTCACACCGGTCCACGCCGCGTGGTCGAAGCCATTCTGGCCTCGGTGGCGGCGATCCGCGCCGATCCCGTGCTGTACCGCTGGCTTGCCTCCCGCGCCACCGGCGAGGAAGCGCTCACCGGCTCCCCCGTGCTGTCCCGAATCGCCGCCACCCTCACCGGCGCCCCCGACGACGAAGCGGCGCAATGGATCGTGCGAGTGGTGCTGGCCCTGCTCACCTGGCCCCTCCCCGACGCCGCCACCGAACGCCAGGTGGTGCGGCGCTTCGTGGCACCGGGTTTCGCCACCCGGCGCTGACCCGAGGTGCCTGCTGCTGTTCGGATTACAGCAGGCCCCAGGCCTGCAACAGGTAGGTCACGTTGGCGGCCAGCGATGTGACGGTGTTCGCCAGGTTCAGTGCCGACGAACCGAGATCGATGATGTTCACGTCTTCCTCCTCATGCGGCCCGACCCTTTACCCACCGTAGTGACGGCGCAAACCGGTGGCATCCGCCTATCGGATGAATCACGACACGACCTGAGACCGATCCCCGCTCGCGCCGCCGGCCCCGCTGCCGACGGACATGCCCCAGAACTCGGCGAAGCGACCACCCTTGCGCAGCAGATCCGCAGGGGACCCCGCCTCCACGATCCGGCCGTCGTCGAGGAAGACGACGTGGTCGGCGGTGCGCACGGTGTGCAGCCGATGAGCCACCAGCACCACCGTGCGCCCGGCCATCAGGCGTTCGATGCCACGGTGCACGGCCGCTTCGTTGGCCGGATCCAGGGCGGAGGTCACCTCGTCGAGCAGCACGATGGGCGCGTCCTTCAGCAGGGCGCGGGCAATGCACACGCGCTGACGTTCACCACCGGACAACCGGGCACCGGCTTCACCGACCTCGGCGCGCCACCCGCCGGGCAGTCGTTCGATCACCTCGTCCAGCTGGGCAGCGCTCGCGGCGGCGCGGACTTCGGCGTCGGTGGCGTCGGGCCTGCCGAGCCGGATGTTGTCTTCGATGGTGCCGTCGAAGAGGTAGACGTCCTGGAAGACGACGGCGATCTGCGCCATCAGGGCGGCGGTGCCGAGGTCGCGGACATCGACACCGCCCACTCGCACGGCGCCGGCGTCCACATCGTGAAAGCGCGCGATGAGGTGCAGCAGGGTGCTCTTGCCCGCCCCGGAGGGCCCGACGATCGCCACCCGACGGCCCTGCGGCACGGTCAGATTCAGCTCGTCGATCACCGTGCGGCCGCCACGACGGAAGGTGACCGCGTCGAACTCCAGCTCGTGGCCGCTCGGCCGGGCCGGGTGCGCGGGCTCCGGCAGCGGCTCGGTGCGCAGCAGCGCGTCGATCCGGACGAGTTGTGCGCGTGCGCTGCGGAGTTTGCCGCCGATGTCGGCCAGCGCGAGCACGGGGTCGGCGCAGCGGGCCGCGAGCACCAGGATCGCCAGGACCTCGACGGCGCCGAGGGTTCCGCCCACAGCGAGGTAGGCCCCGAGGGCCAGCAGCGCGGTGAACATCGCCTGGACGGTGACGGTGAGACCGACGACCCCGGGCAGGGCCGACAGCGCGGAGCGGCGGGCGGCACGCTCGATGCCGCGCAGCGCGTCGTCGAGCAGGCCGAATCGCTCGGTGGTGCGCCCGCCCGCCCGCAGCACCGGCTGTGCCTGGAGGTATTCGATGACGCGACCGGCGGCCTGCCGGTCGCGGTCGTGGCGTTCGGCGTCGGCGGCCGCCATCGCCGGTGCGGTCCGAGACTGGATCGCCGCCACGAGCGGCACCGCGATCAGGGCGGCAAGGCCGAGCCGCCAGTCGACGACGGCGATCACGACGACGATCGTCAGCGGCGTCACGACCGCGGCGATGAACGGCGCGAGCAGATGCGCGATCACACTCATCGCTTCCAGCACGCCCCGGCTGGCCAGCACCGACACCTCACCCACCCGGTCACGCCCGTACCAGCCGATCGGCAGCCGGGCCAGATGATCGCCGAGCCGGTGATAGGTACCGCGCAGCAGCGTGGTTCCGGCCCGGAATCCGGCCAGATCGCTCACATAGCGCAGCACCGCGTAACCGGCGACGGCGGCGGCGAATACCGCGAGCCACGGCCGGGCGTTGCCGGGGCTGCTTCCGAACAACTCCCGCAGCACCGGGACCAGGAGGGCGTAGGCCGATCCTTCGGCGATGGCGGTGACGGTCATCAGGACCACGGCGCGGCGCACCGGACCGGCGTACGTATGCCCGAGCACGCGCAGCAGCAGGGCGATCATGGCAGTTCAGCTCCTCGATGTGTGCGCCAGAATTCGGCGAATGCGCCGTCGGCTGCCAGAAGTCGGGCGGGCGCGCCGCGCTCGACGATCTCGCCGTCGCGCAGCAGGACGACGGTGTCGGCGTCGGCGATGGTCTCCAGCCGGTGGGCGATGATCAGCAGGGTCCGCTCACCGCGCAGTGTCGACAGGGTCCGGCGTACCGCGTGTTCGGTCAGCGGGTCGGCGAATGCGGTGGCCTCGTCCAGGACGAGGATCGGCGTGTCCGCCAGCAGCGCACGGGCGAGCGAGAGCCGCTGTGCCTCACCGCCGGACAGTCCGGCGTCGACGCCGAGCACCGTGTCGTAGCCGTGTGGCAGTTCGAGAATCCGCTGGTGGATTCCCGCGAGCCGGGCGGCCCGCACCACCTGCTCGCGCTCGGCATGCGGCACGGCGAGAGCGATATTGTCGGCTACCGAGGCGCGCAGCAGCCGCACGTCCTGGAAGACGAACGAGACGGTCCGGTAGAGCGCGGAGCTGCCGATCTCGCGCAGGTCGACCCCGCCGATGCTGATGCTGCCGTGCGTCGGATCGAAGAACCGCGGAAGCAGTTGCACCAGGGTGGATTTGCCGCTGCCCGACGGTCCCGCGAGCGCGGTGACCGTGCCCGGTTCGAGCACCAGGTCGATGCCGCGCAGCACCTCGTGGCCGGAGTCGTAGGCGAATCGGACATCGCGCAGCTGCACCCGATGGCCTCGTGGCGCGACCGGGCGCGCTGGTTCGGGTAACGGCTCGACGTCGAGCACCGCACGGACCCGGCCGAGCGCACGGCCGGCCGCTTGCAGATCGTCGAATCCGTGGCCGAGCGCCGCGACCGGTGCGGTCAAGCCCAGCCCGAGCAGCAGGAACGGCAGCAGGTCCGCGGCCGCCAGGCTGCCGCCGGTGATCAATGCCGCGCCGCCCGTCAACACCACGAGCAGCACGAACGGCGGCGACAACGCCAATTGCATCCCGGCGGCGATCGGGGAGATGCCGCGCACCCAGCGCACGAAGGTGCCGGCGAAATCGTCCACCGCCGTGCGGAATCGGCGGTGCGCGCGGTCACCACCGCCGAAGGCTTTCACCACCGCGATGCCTTGGACGAACTCGACCGCGGTGTCGGCGATACGCCCCATCGCCGCATCGAATTCCTGCTGTTCGCGCTGCCGGGCCGGAGTCATCATCAACGGAACCAGGGCCACCGCCAGCAGCACCGGGATCAGCGTGATCAGGGTGAGCCGCCAATCGACGGTGAGCAGATAGATCAGCGACACCAGCGGCACCACGAACGCTGACACCAGCTCACCGGGAGCATGCGCGATGAACGGATGCACCGCGCTCACATCCTCGCCGACCACCTTGGCCAGCTCGCCGGTGCGGCGCCGGGCGAGCAGACCCATCGGCACGCGGCCCAGATGTGCGGCGAGCCGCCGGCGCAGCGACAACTGCACCCGGCCGTCGAGAACGTGCCCGAGCCCGGACGAGGCGGCCGTGAACAGCAGCCGGACGGACAGGCCGCCCGCCCCGAGCAGCACCGCCGCCCAGACCCGGCCGTCATCGATCGGGCCGGGTGACAGCAGCACCCGGCCCAGCTCCACCACGGCGATCAGCGGCGCCAGCCCGGCAACAGCACCGATGACTTGCAGGCCGATGACGGCGGCGAAGCCCCGAACGTGCGGGCGCAGCAGCGCCGCTGCCGAGGTGTCGTTCGTACGGGCGGATCGCGGTTCGGACGATGCGGTCGGCGCATCGGCGAGGTCGGTGGCGGTCATGTCAGTCCCCTCGCGTGGCGCCTCCGGGCAACTGCCGGGACGGGTTCGTGGTGGCCGGGTCGATGCATGGCACCGGTCCTTCGGGGTGGGGCGGTCTGCGCGATCGGTGCGCGCGGGTCGCAGGTTTCAGAAAGTCACTGTCTCTAGAGAGTGACTGTACGATCCTGTTTACAGACAGTCAATGTCTGAAAGACAGCCTCATGCTCCAGACAGTTACTTGCTGATACCGTGATCACATGAGCGGACTTCGCGAACGCTGGCGCGTCAAGGCGATGCACACCATCCAGGAACGAGCCCTCGACCTCTTCGACGAGAAGGGCTTCAGCGCCGTCACCATCGACGAGATCGCCGCGGCCGCCGAGGTGTCACCGTCGACGGTCTATCGCCTCTTCGGCACAAAAGAGGGGATCATCGTCGCCGACGAATTCGACACGCTCAGCGCGGAGGAGATCGAAGCGATGGTCGACCCGCGCGATCCCATCGCCAGCCTGCTGCGCTCGGTACGCAGCGACGAAGCCGCCGACGAACCCGACACGAAAGACACCACCGACGCCGCGGGGCCGTGGCGCCGTATTCGATACCACTTCACCGAGCCGTCGGTGCGGATGGCCGCCTGCGCCTCGGCCGACCGCACCGCGCAACGGCTCACCCCACTGATCGCGTCGACCGGCCGGCTCACCGACACCCAGGCCCGGGTAGCCGCCAACGCGTTGGCGTTCGGATATTTCGCCGCCCTCGAACAGTGGTACCTCGATGGCGGCACCCGCCCCGTCGCCGATTACGTCGAGGACGGACTGCGACCGCTGCGCGGCATCTGGCCGGCCGGCGAGACTTCGGCCTGACGAAGCACCAGCGGCCCGAGCCGGTCCGGCCGCCGCCGCGACGCCGAACGGATCGTCACCGGAAACGACGCCGAGCGGACGCCTCCGAACCGCTCACCGCTCAGCGGATCCGGCGCTGGCGAACCGGAACGCGGTGTAGTCGCCGACCGGCCGGAAACCCAGCCTGCGGTAGAGCCGATTGGTGAGGTCGTTGGCGGTGTCGGCGAACAGGCACACATCGACGGATTCGGCCAGCACCACCCGCGAGACGTGCGCGGTGAGCGCACTCGCGTATCCCTTGCCACGGGCGATCGGCGGAGTGAACACGGGCCCGATGCGCGACCAGCCGAACGACGGCAGCTGGCGGGCGACGAGACTCACGGGTGCGCCGCCGTCTTCCCACAACCACCACGAGCCCGCGCGGATCCGTGCGCGCAGCGCGTCGGCCGACGGGGCGCCGGCCGGGATGCCGGTCTCGACGCGCATGGCCGTCATCCACGACATGCACAGGTCCAGATCCGCTTCGGTGGCTTGCCTGGCGGAGCCGGGCACGGAGGGTGCGATGAGATCACCCAGCCGGTACAGCGTGGTGTCGAAGGCGGGAACCGGGTCGCCACCCTGCGCCGCGCACCAGTGCTCGGCGAAGGCTTCGGCGACGGCGGTCGGGCCTTCCACTCCACCGGCATCCGGTGCGGTGGCGGCGAAGGTGTCCGCGACGGCGGCGATGACATCCGGCGAGAGCGCGCCGAGGTAGATATCACGACGGCCGGCCCGCATGGCGATGCCGGTGGCGCCGCCGTTGCGTGCGGTGACGAACACCGGCGGCACCGGCGGGCTGTCCAGCCCGGAGGCGATGTTGTTGACGGTCGTGGCGATCACCGTGTGCCGCAAGGGATCCTCGCGCAGCACCGCGGCGGCCCGATCGCGGAATCGGACGGCATCGCCAGTGGTCTCGATCTCCATGGATCCAGGCTAGAGAACGAAGCCTGGTGCGTGCCCGCGCTTTTCGGCGGGCTCGCCGGTCAGCTCGCGGCCGCGGAGCCGGCCGCGTCGGCCCGCAGTTTGAGCAGGATCAGGCCGGTGGTGCAGGCCAGAATGAGCCCGGCGACGGTGATTTCGACGTGCAGACCCGCGATGCCGAGAATCGCACCGACGAGCCCACCGATGAAGAACACCCAGGCCAGCACCCGCGATACGACGGCGGGTACGGCACGTGCGGGTGCGTCGCCGAGATCCGGCGACGGCGCCGTGGCCGGTGCGGCCGCGGCGGACAGGGGGGTGGTCGAAGAAGCTCCCATCATCTACTCCTCGATGACGCCGTTCTGAGTAATTCCGTGCGCGCCAACCGCTCGATGCGCTCTCATCCAGGTTTCAGGCGTCTCACGCGTAACTTGCATCACATACGCTACGACCACAACGAATGAATCCTGCCGCACCCGGCTGCGCGACACGCCGAGGTGACCACTTCGTTATCTGACCTAACAATGTTTCAGAGCCGGTTCGTGGTAGCCGATCAGCCACCGGCACATGCGGATAACGCCGACCACCATCTGGCCGGGACAGCGGGGCTCGTCTAGGGTGAGCGCGACTCGTACTTACCCAGGAGCGTCACCGATGGAGAGCAACAGGGCGAAAATCGTCGGTCCCGTGGCGGCCGCCGGTGCCGTGTCCCTCGGTCTGGTCCTCATCGGCGCCTGCGGCGTCGGCAGCGAGGACACCTACGTCGCGCCACCACCGATCCGTTCCGGGTCGCATGCCCCGGCGCCGGTCGTCGAGGGCACCACCATCACCGCGTCGAAGGTGATCATTCCGCCCTCGCCCACCTGGAAGATCGCCCCCGATCCCGGCCCGCGCCGCACCCTGCCCGCGCACTGGGCCACCGAGATCCCCGACGAGGATTCCACCGACAGCGTCGACGAGGACTCGGAGACCACTACCCGCCGGCCGCGCGCCCAGCGCACCACGACGACGGAGCCGCCGGCCACCACCGAGGACTGGGAACCCACCAGCACCCCCACCACGCGCCCGGCCCGGACCACCCGCCCGCTGCCGACCTACGAGCCGGACGGCGCGGATCGGGAAAGCCCCGACCCGGAGACGACGACGTTCATCCGGCCGACGACCCGGCCCGCCTTCACCGAACTGCCGGACCTACCCGAATCGGGATACCCGCAGCCGACTCCGCGTGCGCCGCACGTCGCGCCGACGCGGCCCGGCGAGAACTGAGTCGACCCGGTAGCCGTCCTCCGGTCACCGGGCATCACGACCGCTCAGGCCGCATCCGGCACGCGGCCCGCCATCCGGCACCCGGCCCGGCACCCGGCATCCCGAGCTGCATCCGGCGCCGGCCGGGCACCCGACGTCCGGCATCCGGCCCGGCACCCGGCACCCGGCACCCGGCACCCGGCACGGGAGTATCAGCGTCCACCTTCACCGTGAAACAGCGAACGGCCCCGGTGAGCGCACCGGGGCCGTTCTACCGTGCGACTACTTACAGTTCCGGCAACTCGTAGTTACCCACCTGCGACGCGAGCACATTGAGGTGCTCGAGCCCACCGCCGAGCGTGCGCTCGATGGCGGTGAGGCGGGCAACGTAGTGGCCCACCGGGTATTCGGCCGTGACACCGATGCCGCCGTGCATCTGGATGGCCTCCTGACCGACGTGGCGCGCGGATCGGCCCACCTGCAACCGGGCCCGCGAGACCGTGACGGCGTCGTCCTTGCCGTCGGCCAGCGACGCGGTGAGGTAGAGGCTCATGCTGCGCGCCAACTCCAGCGACACATACATATTGGCCGCGCGCTGGGTCAGCGTCTGGAACTTCGACAGGGTGACCCCGAACTGCTTGCGCGTCTTCAGGTATTCGGTGGTCAGCCGCAGCGCCTCCTCCATGGCGCCGATGGATTCGGCGCACAGACCGGCCTGAGCCTGCGCGAGCACCGACCGCACCGCGGCGGAGGAATCGGCGTTGTCGCCGAGCAGTTCCGCCGGGCTGGAATCGAATTCGAGCTGGGCGCCGCGCTGCCCGTCGACGGTGGCGTACGGGGTGCGGTTGACACCCTTGGCGTCGGCGGCGACCAGGAACAGGCCGACACCACCGTCCGGCAGGGCCGCGCTGACCACGAACTCGTCCGCGCAATCAGCGTGTGCGACCGGGTTCTTCACACCCGCGAGC
The DNA here is from genome assembly GCF_058222935.1 of Nocardia sp. JCM 38205. Lineage (NCBI taxonomy): Bacteria > Bacillati > Actinomycetota > Actinomycetes > Mycobacteriales > Nocardiaceae > Nocardia > Nocardia sp. JCM 38205. The sequence continues at coordinate 371,867 of NZ_JBYHFL010000004.1, forward strand.
ACATAGGCGTCGCCCTGCGGCACCGCGCGCGTGGTGATCTCCGCCGAGGGCCAGCGGATACCCGGTTCGGCATGCGCGAAGGCGAGCAGCTTGTCACCGGCGGCCAGCCCCGGCAGGATCCGCTGCCGCTGGTCGGCCGTACCCGCCGCGGCCACCAGCCCACCCGGTACGAGCACCGCGTCCAGGATCGGTTCGGGCGCGAGCCTGCGCCCGACTTCCTCGAGGACCAGCATGGTCTCCACCGGACCGGCGCCCATGCCGCCGTCCTCCTCGGAGAAGCTCAACCCGAGCACCCCGAGTTCGGCCAGCTGACGCCACACATCGCGGCTCCAGCCGAGCTCGGTCTCGGTGACCTTCAGCCGGGTTTCGGCATCGTAGGTGCGGGCCAGCAGTTCGCGGACGGTGTCGCGCAGCATGACCTGTTCATCGGTGAGATCGAAATCCATGGTGTCGCCTCACAATCCGAGGATCGTGGAGGCGATGATGGTGCGCTGCACCTCGCTCGAACCTCCGTAGATGGTTGTCTTGCGATAGTTCAGGTAGCCGGGGCCGCTGCGCTGGGCCCAGCCGGGCGAGGCGATGTCGTCCGCGCCGACCGGAAGGGCGTCCGGGCCGGCGATGTCGAGCAGCAGCTCGGTGGCCGCCTGCTGCAATTCCGAACCACGCAGCTTCAACACCGACGACGCCGGATTCGGCTTGCCGTCCGAGGAGTTGGAGACCACCCGCAGCTGCGTCAGCTCCAGCGCCAGCAGTTCGTTCTCCAGTTCGGCCACCCGCGCGGCGAACAGCGGATCGTCGAGCAGAGTGCCCGACCCCGACCGGGTGGCGGCGGCGTATTCCTTGGCCACCCCGATCTTGACCTTGGTCCGGCCGACGCCGGTGATGCCGGTGCGCTCGTTGCCGAGCAGGAACTTCGCGTAGGTCCAGCCCATGTTCTCCTCACCGACCAGCTGATCGGCGGGCACCCGGACGTTTTCGAAGAAGACCTCGTTCACCTCGTAGCCGCCGTCGATCAGCTTGATCGGGCGGATGGTGACGCCGGGCGATTTCACATCGAAGAGCAGGAACGAGATACCGGCCTGCTTCTTCGGCGCGTTCGGGTCGGTGCGGACCAGGCAGAAGATCCAGTCCGCGTACTGGGCCAGCGTGGTCCAGATCTTCTGGCCGTTGACGATGTAGGAATCGCCGTCGCGCACCGCGGTGGTGCGCAGCGAGGCCAGGTCCGAGCCGGCATCGGGTTCGGAGAAGCCCTGGCACCACCAGATATCGAGCGCGGCGGTGGGCGGCAGGAAGCGCTGCTTGAGCTCTTCGGAACCGAAGTGGGCGATGACCGGGCCCACCATCTGGGCGTTGAACGTCAGCGGCTCCGGCACGCAGGCGAGTTGCATCTCGTCCTGCCAGATGTGGCGCTGCATCGGCGTCCAGTCCTTGCCGCCCCAGGCCACCGGCCAGTTGGGCACGGCCAGGCCGTTGTCGTTGAGGATCTTATGCGCGGTGACGATGTCCTCGCGTGACAGCTCGTGGCCGTATTTGACCCGGTCACGGATGTCGGCGGGGATCTCGTTGCGATAGAACGTGCGCAGCTCGTCGCGGAAGGCGACGTCGTCGGGGGAAAGGGCTAGTTTCATACGCATCTCCCTGCGTGTCTCGTATCTCCCGGACCAACCTACCCCTTGGAGATCGTGCATTGTCGAGTGGATCACAACCGGGCGACACGCGTACCGATGCTCTGATGGGCTGATCTGCGCCGTCGCCGCGAGCAACCCCGGCGGACAGCTGCCACCCCTGGTACGTTGCTGCACGGGACGCGGGCCGTCCCGTGGTTCGGATCGAGGGAGTTGAGTCAGTGAACGGCAGAACCATCGCACGTGTGACCGCGGCCACGGCTTGCCTGGGAGTAGGCGCCGCCCTGACGTTCACCGCGACGGCCACCGCCGATCCGGCGCCGACCCCGGTCGAGAAGGGACTGACCGCGCTCGCCGACCGCGCCGAAGGCGACAAGGCCGCGACCGCGGGTGTCGGGGCGCTGCGCGACTACACCGAGCTGGTCGATGTGGCGAAGCTGCGCGAGATCAACGGCGCCTTCGCCCCCTTCGCCTATCCGGCGCCCACCTTCGGTTGCGGCGTCAACGGCCTGGTCACCACGATCATCGGCGCGGGAACGGCGAACGGCCCCAGCGCCAACGTCGGCCTCAACAGCGCGCCGGGCACCCTCATGTTCCACGCCACGCCCGCGCATTCCGGCGTCCCGCTGTCCTCGGGCCTGGTGGTGGCGTGGGTGAACATCAACAACGGGGCCAGCGGCATCGACATGCTCGACGAGCGCACCGAACTCGGCACCCCGGCGCTGGCCAAGACCGTCAACAGCGGGCCGGGCACGGTGCTGGCCTCCATGTGGGGCACCATCGATTACCCCGGCGCGCGCTGCGTGATGATGCCCACCGTCGGCACGTTCTCCGTGGCCGAGCAGCCGGTGCAGCTGCCGCCGCCCGCCGAGAGCCCGGCACCGGCTCCCGGCCCGGCCCCGGCGCCCGCACCCGGCGATTCCGGCAATGCCGGTTCCGGCGAAGCCGTGGCGCCGCCCGCACCCGAGCCCGCTCCGGCGCCCGCTCCTGCCGCGACCACCGCGCCGCCCAAGCCGCAGGTTCCTGCCGGCACTCAGGTGCAGGGCGGGCGCTGAGCGTAACGGGCCGTCCGACCCGGGCGGCCCGTACTACTCTCGGCCGCCACACCCCCGCCTGCGCGGGGACCACTGCTGATCCGGCAGATCCATCGCGACCAAATGTGGATCATCCCCCACGTGGACGGGTCTGCCGACCGCTCGTCAGACCCGCTGCGCGGCCAGCGATTTCGATCGTACGCTCAACCGTTCCGCTCACCTGCTGACCGGACACTGCCGAAGAACTTGCCGATGTCTGCGGCGTGCGCAGTCGGAACTTCCATCGCGACGAAGTGATTGCCCCGATTCCCCTCCGGCCAGTGCACGATGTCGTTGTCCCGCTCCGCCAACCGCCGCATCAACGCCGACCCGCCGCCGTAGGTCCCCGTCGGCACCAGCCGCTGACCTTTCGGCCACGCGAACCCGCCGTCACCGAGACCGTTGTACATCGGCCACGACGACGTACCCGCGGTGTCGGTGAACCAGTACAGCGCGATATCGGTGAGCAGGTGGTCGCGGTCGATGGTGTACTCGGGCAGCGGCGAGAACTCGTGGAACTTCTGCACCATCCAGGCCAGCAGGCCGACCGGCGAATCGGTCCAGGCGTGCGCGAAGGTCTGCGGGGCCGCATGCAATAGCGCGTGGTGATCGACGCCGGTCATCCACTGCTGCATCAGATCCCATTCGGAGCGTTCGTCGTCGGTCATGGCCGGGACGTCCGCGGCGGTCGGCATGCCGATACCGCCGTCGAGGTGCACGCCGATCACCCGATCCGGGGCCGCGATGGCCATCTCTGGTGCGATATAGGCGCCGAGGTCGCCGCCCTGGACGCCGTATCGGTCGTAACCGAGCCGCTCCATCAGCGTCACCCACATCGCGGCCACCCGCGCGGTACTCATGCCGGGCTCGGCGGGCGGGGCCGAGAAGGCGAAGCCGGGCACCGACGGGACCACCACATGGAAGGCCACGGCGTCGTCGAGACCGTGCGCCCGTGGGTCGGCGAGCAGGCCGATGGTCTTGCTGAACTCGACGAACGAATTCGGCCAGCCATGGGTCAGCAGCAGCGGAATCGCCTCCGGGTCCGCCGAGCGCACATGAACGAAATGCACATCGAGACCGTCGATCTCGGTGATGAACTGCGGGAACTCGTTCAACGCTGCTTCATGGGCCCGCCAATCGAATCCGGTGCGCCAGTATTCGGCCAGCTCCTTCAGGTAGTCCAGCGGAACCCCGCGCTCCCAGCCCTCCCCCGGCAACCGGTGGGCGCTCCAGCGGGTACGGGCCAGCCGCTCGTGCAGGTCGTCGAGGTCGGCCTGCGGGATGTCGATCCGGAAGGGGCGAATCGGGAACATCGGTTTCTCCTGTGAGCTCGGGGGTGATCCGCGGACTACGCTAGGAGTCATATAGGACTGATCAGGTCCTAGTTATCGGGAATCCTCGGGAAATATGAACGACACTCCGGAACGCCTGCTGCGGCTGCTGTCGCTGCTCCAGACACCACGGGAATGGCCGGGCAGCGAACTGGCCGCACGGCTCGGCGTCACCGGACGTACCGTGCGCCGCGATATCGAGCGGCTGCGGGATCTGGGGTATCCGGTCGAGGCGACGATGGGCGCGGCCGGTGGTTATCGGCTGGTCGCCGGTGCCGCCATGCCGCCGCTGCTGGTCGACAATGACGAGGCCGTGGCGCTGGCGGTCGGGCTGCGCGCAGCCGCCGGGTCGGCCGTCATCGGCATCGAGGAGGCCTCGGTGCGCGCACTGGCCAAACTCGAGCAGGTCCTGCCCGCGAAATTGCGGCGCCGGGTACGGGTGCTGGGGACCGCGCTGATGGTGCCGTCGGGTGCGGGAGTGGGAGTGGACGCCGACGTCCTCACCGCCCTGGCCGTCGCGGTGACCAATACCGAGCGGGTGCGCTTCGACTATCGCGACGGCACGGGGGCACGCACCACCCGGCACGCCGAACCGGCGGGCCTGGTACCGTCCCGGCGGCGCTGGTATCTGGTCGGCTATGACCTCGACCGCGAGGACTGGCGGATATTCCGGGTCGATCGGATCGACCGTGTCCGCCCGACCGGCGCCCGGTTCACCCCGCGCGCCCTGCCCGCCGAGGATCCGGCGGCCTATGTCGCGGGCCGCCGCACCGATTGGGGCACGCCGATGCTGCGGGTCCGCGTCACCATCGAGGCGCCACTGGCCCGGGTCGCCGGCCGGCTCGGTGACGATCCCGGCGACCTGATCGAGGTCGGCCCCACCTCCTGCCGGATGGACTGCGAGCGCGACGACTCCCCCGAATGGCTGGCCCAACGCCTGCTCGCCCTCGGCGCGGAGTTCCAGGTACACGAGCCGCCCGAACTCCGGGACCGCGTCCGGGACCTCGCCGAGCGGGCGCTGCGAGCTGTTCGGTAACCGGACTGCTCGATGATTCCGACGGCGAATCCACCGCCGCCGACGTCGACGTCCCGCGCCCGCCCGGCTGTGACGGATCCCATATTCGAGCCCGCAAAACTACGCACCAGTACCAGAACGTGAGTCCCCAACTGCCCCAAGAATTCTGCGACGATGCGGTGATGGGTTACTTCGACGGCGCGCGCGGCCGGATGCATTATCGGCGGTGGCCGGACGAGGGCCGGGTGGCGGTGCTGGTACTGCTGCCGGGCATCGGTCAGCACAGTGGGCATTACCACCGGTTCGCGCGGGTGCTGCGCGGCGCGAACATCGAGATGTGGGCGTTGGACACGGCCGGACACGGACTCAGCGAAGGCGATCCAGAACAGCCGGGCACCCTGCGGGAACTGGTGGCAGACGCGGTACCGATGATCGAACTGGTCCAGGCGCAAGTCCCCGAGACACCGCTGATCCTGATGGGCCATTCGCTCGGCGCGGTCACCGCGCTCGGCGCACTCGGCGCGGCCTTCCCACCGGCGGAGTCCGCCGATCCGGACGCGATCCGCGGCACCGACACCGTCGCCGCCGACTATCCGCTGGTCCCGTCATTGCCCGCGGACACGCTGACCGCACTGGTGCTGTCCGGGGTGCCGCGCCGCGCGCTCGGCGGCGGGGCGCCGGAGGCCGCGGGAACGCCGCTGCCGCCGCGGCTTCCGGTGCTGGCCGTGCACGGCGCCGACGATCGCCGCGCCCCGGTCGAGGCGATGCGGGTATGGACTGAGCGCCACGAATCGGTAGATTTGCGGGAGTACGCCGACGCCGGGCACGATCTGCTGCACGAGCCGGTGCACGCGCGGGTCGCTGCCGACATCGCGGAGTGGACGCTGGGAGTCGTCAAGGGGTTGGCACGGCGCTCGTGACCGACAGCTGCGCAGGCAGCTCGATGGGAAGAAGGGGGACGAGGTGCAGCGCAACGATATCGCCGCACTCGGTACCGCGATCGACAACGGAGATCTGTGGATCGACGGTGTCCTGGTGGCCGAGGGGGCGCACGAACAATGCGCCCTGCGCTACGAACAGCTCGCCGATCAGGTCGACATCCAGATCCAGCAACTCGCCGCTGCCACCACACTGCCGGGTTTCGGTGGCTTCGCCTCCGGTGACGCACTGCGCCGCGGATTCGAGGGCAAGGCCGGCGACGCCATCGCGCAGCTGCGCGATTACGCGGCCGCCGCGCGCGGCCTCGCGCACACCTTCCGCGCCGCCGCCGCGGCCTACCGCGATACCGACGACGCCGTCGCCGCCGCCACCAGGAAGGTGGCCGCCGATGCGTAATATGCCGCGCGCCGCCGAACGCGGCGCTCACCAGCGCGTCGACCCCGACTACGCGTCGACGGTCGAGATCTTCGACAACCTCACTCACCAGCAGATCCATGCCGCCGTGCAGCAGCTGGCCCCCGCCACCCTGCTGGCAGGCCAGCAGACCTGGCAGAACACCGCCACCGGCCTGACCGATGCGATCGACCAGGCGCACACCGAGATTCGTTCGGCCATCGCCGACGGCTGGCGCGGCGCCGCCGCCCAGCAGGCCGCCGCGGCGGTGCGCGATTTCGAACAGTTGGGCAGGCAGCTCGCCGATGTGATGACGGTGGTCGGGCAGCGGCTCGGGCAGGCAGGTGATGCGGCCGAGGCGCTGCGTGGCGCGGTGCCCGGCCCCTCGGAGACCGAGCCGGATCTGGCGGCGGCGCTGCTGGATCCTTCACGCGCGAGCGAGAACGTCACCGCGGCCAAGTCCGTCGAGAACTCCCGCCAGGATGTGGTCCGGGTGATGGAGAGCATCTACACCAGCGCGTTCATCCCCACCGGTGCCGGAATCCCCGCGTTCCCGGACGCGGTGGCCGGGAACGCGGCCGATCCTGCTCCGGAAGCCGCGCGGCCGGGCCCGGTGTCGATCGTGGTCCCGGATACCGCCGCGGACAGGCCGGTCACGCAACCGGCCGCGGTCGGTGCCGTCATCGGTGTCCCCGAGCCCGAGGCGGGGCAGCAGCCGGCGGCGCCGGCGGCCGAGGCCACGGAGCCGGGCGCCGCCGCCCCGCCGACGATTCCCGCGACCGCCGCCGCACCGCTCGTCGCGGCACCGGAGGCAGCACCGCAGGCGCCGCCCGCCACCACCCCGGCCGCCGCGAGCACCGCACCCACCGCTGTCGCCTCGGCGGCACCGGTCGACCGCCCGGCGGCAATGCCGGCCACGGCACCGGCATCTGCTGTCACCTCCCCCGCATCCGTCGCGGCCCCCGCCTCGGTTCCCGCGAACACCAGCGGCGACGACCAGCGCAAACGGGAAGAGAAGCGGCAGGATTCGCACGGCTCGAGCAGCGAGGCCATCACCGGCATGAGCGCCGGCGCCATGGGCGGGCTGATGGGCGGCGCGCTGGCCGCCGCCGACACCACCCGCTCGGGCCAAGGCCCGGTCCCGCCGAAGCAGGCGCCGGCCAAGACCGACGAATTCGACGACGAGGACGACGACCTGCACTACGTCGACGACGAACTGACCTTCCTCGAACCGGGTGGTGCGGGCGGTGAGCTGATCGGCTCGCTCGACCCCACCACGCCGCCGGTCCTCGGTGAGTGGACCGAACACGAGTGAACTGGAGCATGACCCCGGACCAGTTCGCCATGGCCTGGTCCCGGACCGACGGCGACCGTATCCCCTACCCGCTGGCCGTGCGACTGTCCGCGCGTGACACCGCCGAACGCGCCGCGCAACTGCCCGCGCTGACCGAATGGTGTGAACGCACCCTCGACGCCGACCTGGAGGCCGCGCTGCGCGTGCTGGCCCGGCCGGACGTGTGCGTCGAGGTGTTCGGTGAACGCAGCGGTGAGGACGGCGCGCCCACGCCGGTCCGGGTGCTCGGCGCCGCCAGCGGCAATGTCGCGGTGGTCGCCGCCCAGCGCCCGGGCAGTGCACCGGACCGCGGTGCCGAGCTGACGGTGATCGCCGGCGGCGCCACATCACTGCCCGGCCGGGTGGTGTCGATGCTTCCCGGCTTCCCGGCGGGCACCGGACCCCGGCTCAACGCACCGCTGTCGCGGGTGATCGAGGACAGCCGCAATCTCGTGACGATGCCCGTCGCCGGGCCCACCGAACCGGCAAGGATCCGGACCCTGCTGCGGCAGCGCCGCGACGGCATCGGCCAGATCGTGGTGTCGGTGCGGCGTAACGAGGAACTGGATCCTTTCGGGGTGCTGTGCTGGGTGGATCTCACCGACGACGGCCGCTACCTGGTGCGCACCGGCAACAGCGTCGACATCGTCGCGGTGGACGCCGAACAGTTCACCGGGCATCTGCGGCCGATGGTCACCGCCGCACAGCGGCGCACCTTCGCCGACCACTGGTGAGATCCCCGGTCCGGTGACGCTCTCGGGCTAGACGTCGGCGCGCAGTAGCTCGGTCACTTCGTGGTCGGCGAGTTGATGGAAATCGCGGTAGGCATTGCCGACACCGCCGAGGCTGGGCGGGACCAGCGGGCAGACCACGTCGTCGGCTTCGAGCGCGACCCGGTCCATGGCTTCGGCCGAGGCCACCGGCACCCCGACCACGATCTGGTCCGGCATCCGCAGCCGCGCGACCCGGCAGGCGACCAGCATGCTGGCACCGGTGGCCATGCCGTCGTCGACGAGGACGACGGTGCGTCCGCCCACCTCGAGCGCCTCGCGGTCGCCGCGCCAGACGGCCCGGCGACGTTCGAGCTCGGCCCGCTCGACGGCTTCGATCTCGTCGACCCGGTCATGGGTGAGCCCGGTGTGGGCCAGCACGTCGGTATTGATCACCTTGGCGCCGTCCTCGCCGATGGCGCCGACCGCGAGCTCGGGCTGCCAGGGCACGCCCAGCTTGCGCACCAGCAATATGTCCAGATCGCCGCCGATCACCTCGCGCACCGCGGCGGCCACCGGCACCCCGCCCCGCGGCAGACCGAGCACCAGCGGATTCGACGCGTGCAGGTAGGACAATCTCTTACCCAGCGCGCGACCGGCGGCGGCACGATCGCTGTACACCATTACTTCGAACGCTACTCCGACACGCGCTCGACGACCTCGAATCGCCGCAGGTCCAGGCTGGGGTTGGCCAGCCGCACCTCGTGCACCCGTGCGATGTCGGCGGTCGCGACGAGCACGCCCGGTTCCTCGCCGAGTGCGGCCAGGACCACGCCGGCCGGGTCGACGATCATCGATGATCCCGCGCCACGGTGCGCACTCTGATCGGCGGCCGCGACATAGACGGTGTTCTCGATGGCGCGGGCGCGCAACAACGTCGTCCACTGCTCGACCTTGCCCGGTCCGGGAATCCATTGGGCGGGCAGCAGCAGGGCCTGCGCGCCGGCCGCGGCCACCCGGCGGCAGCCCTCGGGGAAGCGCAGATCGAAGCAGGTCTGCAAACCGAAGGTGAGCTCGCCCACGGTGAACGTCGCGGGATCGGTCACGGCTCCCGGCCGCACGACCTCGGATTCACGGTGGCCGAACGCGTCGTAGAGGTGCACCTTGCGGTACTGCGTCAGTAGCGTCCCGTCCGGTCCGAGTGCGACCAGTGTGTTGTGGATGCGGCCCTCTCCCGGCGTGGTCGTCTCGACCACACCGGCCACCAGATGCACGTGGTAATCGGCGGCGATCGCGGCGAGTCCGGTGACGAACGGCCCGGTCAGCGGCTCGGCGACGGCTACGACCCGATGGTCGAGCCTGCTGACGGCGAACATCGAATACTCCGGCGCGACCACCACCTGCGCCCCGGCCTCGGCGGCCGCGCGCACGTGCTCGCGCAGCTGATGCAGATTCTGTGAAGGCTCGGTCGATGGCGCGAACTGGACCACCGCGACCTCGACGCGCCCGGACCCGGTCGCCGCGGTCGCGGCCGTGTTCTGCGGTTGCATAGGTCTCACCGTATTGGCCCGGTGGCCGGGACAGCCACCGCAAGGCAGTAAACTGCTGCTCAATGAGCACAAATCAGGTCGACAGCGTTTCCAGCGACGACGAATCCGCCGCCGCGGGCGGCGATACCAGCCCTGTCGACCCCACGTTCGCCGATCTCGGCATCGATGACCGCATTCTGCGGGCCATCGCCGATGTCGGCTACGAATCGCCGTCGCCGATCCAGGCCGCGACGATCCCGCCACTGCTCTCCGGCGCCGACGTCGTCGGTCTGGCGCAGACCGGCACCGGCAAGACCGCCGCCTTCGCCATCCCGATCCTGATGGGGCTGGAGGCCGGCGGTAAGGCTCCACGCGCGCTGGTGCTCGCCCCCACCCGTGAACTGGCCATCCAGGTGGCCGAGGCCTTCGGCCGGTACGCCACGCACATCCCCGGCCTGCATGTGCTGCCGATCTACGGCGGTCAGAGCTATGGCGTGCAGCTGTCGGGGCTGCGGCGCGGCGCGCACGTCGTGGTCGGCACGCCCGGGCGCGTGATCGATCACCTGGAAAAGGGCACGCTCGACCTGTCGCAGCTGCAATATCTGGTGCTCGACGAGGCCGACGAGATGCTGAAGATGGGCTTCCAGGAGGACGTCGAGCGCATCCTCGCCGACACTCCGGCCGACAAGCAGGTCGCGCTGTTCTCGGCCACCATGCCCGCGGCGATCCGCAAGATCTCCAAGCAGTACCTCAACGATCCGGTCGAGATCACCGTCAAGGCCAAGACCTCCACCAATGTCAACATCACCCAGCGCTGGGTGCAGGTGTCGCATCAGCGCAAACTCGACGCACTGACCCGCATCCTCGAGGTCGAGTCGTTCGAGGCGATGATCATCTTCGTGCGCACCAAGCAGGCCACCGAGGAGCTGGCCGAGAAGCTGCGGGCCCGTGGTTTCTCCGCCGCCGCCATCAACGGCGATATCGCGCAGGCCCAGCGTGAGCGCACCATCGGCCAGCTCAAGGCGGGCACGCTCGACATCCTCGTCGCCACCGACGTCGCCGCCCGCGGCCTCGACGTGGAACGCATCTCGCATGTGGTCAACTACGACATCCCGCACGACACCGAGTCCTATGTGCACCGCATCGGCCGCACCGGCCGCGCGGGCCGCTCCGGTGAGGCGCTGCTGTTCGTCGCCCCGCGCGAGCGGCATCTACTCAAGGCCATCGAGCGCGCCACCAGGCATCCGCTCACCGAGATGCAGCTGCCCAGCGTCGACGACGTCAATGCCCAGCGAGTGTCGAAGTTCGGTGACGCCATCACCGAAAACCTCAACTCCGCCAACCTCGCGCTGTTCCGCAAGTTGATCGAGGAGTACGAGCGCGAGCACAACATCCCGCTGGTCGATATCGCGGCCGCGCTGGCCGTCGGTTCCTACGACGGCGACAACTTCTTCATGGAACCGGAACCGGAGCCGGTGGAGCGGCCGCAGCGCGAACGGTCGCCGCGCCGCTTCGACGACGAACGTCCCGGCGGTTCCGGCGGACGGCATCGGGCCACCGGCGCGGAGCTGGCCACCTACCGGATCAGCGTCGGCAAGCGGCATCGGGTGGTGCCGGGCGCGATCGTGGGCGCGATCGCCAACGAGGGCGGCCTGCGGCGCAGCGATTTCGGTCATATCAGCATCCGGCCCGACCACAGCCTGGTCGAGCTGCCCGCGAATCTGCCGCAGGAGACGCTGGAAGCGTTGCGGCGCACCAGGATCAGCGGTCAGCTCATCCAGTTGCAGCTCGATCAGGGCCCGCCGGGGCAGCGTTCGTTCACCCGTGGCCCGCGCCGGGAGCGCGATTCCGGTAAGCGCTACGAGCGGCGCAAGCCCCGGTCCTGACGCCACGCCGGGCCGGGCAGGCTGCGGCGCGACCGGATCCGCTGGCTAAGGTGTTGCCGTCCGGTGCGCAAGGAAGCGCTGACCGGTGTCCCGTCCGGGCACAGGAGGGCCGCGTTTGTTCGTGTTCGGTGATCGTGTCGTCAGCACCGCCGCAGACCTCGCCCGCGCCGCGCGGTGCGAATTCGCGATGCTGCACGCCCTCGACGCCGATCTGGGCACCGCGAGTGCCGCGCCTGCCGCAACCCCATCGCCGAACTCAACCGAGGAGAACCGGCGGACCGAACGGGCCGTACTGCTGGCGGAGCTGCGGCGACGGCACGGCGCCGATCTCGTCGAGATCGGCGGCTTCGCCGAGCGGACCGAGCTGGATCGCGCGGACGGCGATGTCGCGGCCGCGTTGACCGCCGCCAACGCCCACACCCTCGCCGCACTACGGGCCAAGGCACCGGTGATCGCGGGCGCGGTCTTCTTCGACGGCGAATTCGCCTGCCGCGCCGATTTTCTGGTGCGCGCCGCGCATCGCGTCCGGTATCGCGTGCACGGCGTCGGCGAGGACGACGTCGACATCACCTCGGCGCTGGAACTGGCCGGTTGCGCGGCGGCGATCGAGGCAGCCGGGATTCCCGTCGACCCGCTGATCGCGCAGTCACACCGCGGCCGGACGCACACATTGCCCGTGGCGGAACTGCTTCCGGTGTTTCGCGCGCGCCGCGCACGGGTCCGTCACATCGTGGACGAGAAGCTGGGCGAACTGCTGCCCGCCCAATGGGGCGACCCGCGCTATCTGGCCTGCGGACGATGCGCGGTGTGCGTCGACGCGCTCACCAGCGCCCGCGATCTGCTGCTGGTGGCCGGGATGAACGGCACCGCGCGGGCCCGGCTGCGCGAGGCCGGGATCGGCACCATCGACCGGCTGGGCACGACGGCCGAGCCGCTGCCGCCCGTGCCCGAGCTGGGTCCGCGCACCTTGCTGCGGCTGCGCAGACAAGCCGAGATCCAGCTGCGCCGTGACGATTCCGGCCGTCCCGCCCACACCACGATCGATCCCACCGCGCTCGGCGCACTGCCGGCCCGCACCCCGGGCGATCTCGCCCTCACCATCGACCCGGCACCGGCGGATCAGCTGCGCGTCGAGCTCACCGACGCCGCCGGTGTGCACGTGTCACTACTGGTTCCGGCGGCACTCGACAATGCCGGCGCCGAGACCCGGACACGGCAGCGCGCGGCGCTCGACCAGGTGCTCGACATCATCGCCCGGCGCAGGCGGATCCACCCAGGGCTGCACGTGTTCCATTACACCGCGGCGGTCCGCTCGGCCCTGCTGTGCGCGGGTGGCCGCTTCGGCACCGGCGAGGATCTGATCGACGAATTGCTGCGCGGCGGCGTTTTCGTCGACCTGTATCCGATCGTGCGTAGCGCGCTGCTGATCGGCGTCGACTCGTACGAGCCGGCCCGGCTGCGCGCGCTGTTGCCCGCGCCCGAACCCCGCGCGGATGCCGACCGCGACTGTGTGACGGTGCTGCGGCTGCGCGACTGGCTGCTCGACCGCGCCGCTGAACTACACATCGCACCGGCCGCGCCCGCCGCCGAGCGCCGCGCCGCGAGGCTGGAACCGCTCGGCCGGCCGACTCCACTGGAAGCCGCCCTCGCCGAATTCGCCGAGCGCGTACCGCAGGACGAGCACATAGCCGCGAGCGCGGTGGCAACACCTGCTGTGCCGGCCGCACCGGGCGAGCCCTTCCCCGCGGCGGCTACCACCGCACCCTCACCGACGCGTGCGACGCGGAGAACTCCGCACGAGCCCGATCCGGCCGCGCCGATCGGCGACACCGGTGCGGCAGCGGCCCGGTCCCTCGGCTCCACGCCGGTCGAGAACCCCGATTCCGCATTGGACACGGTGATCGAGCTGCGGTGCGGATCAACCGAACACGAGGCAGTTGCTCCAGGCACGGCCGAATACGAGGCAGCGGCTCCGAGCTCGGCCGGGCACGAGGCGGCGGTTCCGGGCTCGACCGAGTACGGGCCAGCAGCTTCGGGCTCGACCGAGTACGAGGCGGCGGTTCCGGGCTCGACCGAGTACGGGCCAGCAGCTTCGGGCTCGACCGAGTGCCGGCCAGACGCCGAATCCAGTGCCCGCCAGGTTGCTTCGCTGATGTCGGCGGCACTGGGATTCCGGCGCCGGGAACGGCAGCCGCTGTGGTGGGCGCATGCCGATCGGCTCACCCATCCGGTGGACGAATGGCCGGAGGCGCCCGGCGTGCTCGTCGCCGATTGGGGCACCGTCGACACCAAATGGCACATCGGCCCGCGCGGGGATACCGTGCGCCGATTCATCACGCTGACCGGGCGAATGGGCGCGGGCAGCGGGCTGGCGCCGGGCACGTCGGTGCATACCTTCTACGACCGTCCGGTGGCCGAGGGCATGGTCGCGGCGGCCGGGCAGCGTGCGACGGCGACCGCCACGGTGCTCGGATGCTCGGTGGACGCGGAGTTCGACGACACCGTCCGGCTCGAGGAGCGCCTGCCCGCGGGCTGCGCCCCGTTCGACGATCTGCCCACCGCGATCGCACCCGGGCTGCCGGCTCCCGATGACCACGTGCACGCCGCGATCGAATACCAGGCCCAGCAGCTGCTGATGACGTTGCCGCAGATCCCGGCCGGCGCGATCTTCGACATCCTCGCCCGCCGCCCACCCCGGCTGCGCGGCGGTGGGCCGCTGCCCCGGGTGCACGGTGATCACGCCGCCGCCATCACCGAGGCGGTGCGCTCACTCGACGATTCCTATGTGGCGGTACAGGGCCCGCCCGGCACCGGGAAGACGGCGACCGCGGCGCGGGTGATCGAGCGCATGGTCACCCGCTATCGATGGCGGGTCGGCGTGGTGGCGCCGACGCCGGCGATCGTGGAGAACCTGCTGGACGCCGTGGTCGAGGTCGGCGTGTTGCCGCAGCTGGTGGCCAAGAAGGACGTCACGATCCCGGCGCCCGAATGGGCCGTCATCGAGGCGGGCCGGTATCGGCGCTTCCTGGACAACGCGATCAACGGCTGCGTGATCGGCGGCGCCCCGGCCGATTTCGCCGACCCGGAGCTGGTGCCGTATCGGGATCTGGATCTGCTGGTGATCGCCGACGCCGGGCGATTCCCCCTGGCCGACGCGGTCGCGGCCGCGGTGAGCGCGCGCAACCTGCTGGTCATCGGCGATCCGGTACCCGCACCAGCACTAACCCCGAGCGTCCCGTTCGCGCCCGTCCAGCGCCTCGGCGCCGCCCATCCGGAACCGGTCGGCGCATCAGTGCTCGGCCGGCTCATCGACGGCTGTGACACGCTGCCCGCCGAGCGCGGCTATTTCCTGGACCGCACCTGGCGAATGCATCCGCGGGTGGCCGAACCCATTTCGCGGCTCTACTACAGCGGCCGATTGCGCGCCAGCGACACCGTCACCCGGGCCCGCCGCCTCGCCGATACCGAACCCGGCATCGACACCGTGCTGGTGGACCACCACGGCAATGCGAGCGAATCGGTGGCCGAGGCCCGCGAGGTGGTGCGCCGGGTGCGCGCGCTGCTCGGCCTGACGTGGACGATCGGCGCGACGACGCGGCGGCTGCATCCGCACGACATCTTCGTCGTCACCCCGTATCGCGCTCAGGTGGCGCGGATCTCGACGCTGCTGGCCCGCGCCAAGATCGACGATGTGCTGGTGGGCACGCCGGAGTTGTTCCGCGGGCGGGAGGCGGCCGTGGTCATCGTGTCCCTGGCGACGTCGAGCCCGGCCGATGCGCCACACGGGCTGTCGACGCTGATCTCGCGCACGCTCGTGCAGGGCGCGCTGTGCCGAGCGCTGTGGAAGGCGATCATCATTCGCTCTCCCCTGCTGACCGAGTACCTGCCCAGCACACCGGCGGAACTGACCGAGTTGTCGCGCTTTCTGCGTCTGGGCTGAACCGAGCGCGCGACCGCCGAATTCGGCGCCGCACATACCGGTTGGGAGTACCCGTATAACGGGCCGACGATTGCGTTCGTCCCGCTCGGTTACGACTCAGCGAAATGGCGGCACGGGCCCGCAATTATTCAAACCAGTCGGTTTCGTATTTCGGCGTTCTTATTTCCGACTACTACAGCCGGTAATTTTCGACCCCTATTCCGCGGTATACGCCCCGCTCAGCCGAAGCATTTTCCTTCGCCGCGATAGGTCGGCACGGCGGTGCGCCGGCCGTCGCCGTCGACCAGGTGCACACGGTCGAACCGCTCGCACAGCTCCCCGGCCTTGGCGTGGCGCATCCATACCCGATCGCCGATGCGCAGGTGGGCGGCGCCGGTCACCGGGGTCTGCACTTCTCCCGCGCCCTCGGTGCCGATCAGTCGTACACCGGTGGGCCACACCGGCTTCGGCACCCGCGACGCACCGGCCGGGCCGGAAGCGATATAGCCGCCGCCGAAGAGGGTGGCGATCTTGTCGGCGGGTTTGCGCACCACCGGCAGCGCGAAGAACAGCGACGGCGTGACGCTGAACGCGCGGTAGTCATCGAACAGCGTGGGCGCGTAGAGGCCGGATCCCGCGGTGACCTCCGTGACGACGGCATCGGCCGTGCTGACCTCGATCGATCCAGTTCCGCCGCTGTTGACGATCTGCAACGGCCCGGCCACCGACCGCACCGCATCGACCACCGCACCGCGACGGCGGCCGATCTCGGCGGCCGAGGCCTTCTTCACCAGCCGCACCGCGATATTGCTGTCGGGCAGGCCCGCGATCTGGGCCTCGTAGGTCATCACACCGACTACGTCGAAGCCACGGCGATGCGCCGCTTCGGCCAAGACGGCGGCCTGTTCGGGACTGCGAATCGGTGAGCGCCGCACCCCCAGATGCAGCGGCCCGATACGCAGCGAGGCATCCACATCCAGGCAGACCCGCGGCCGCACGTTCTCGCTGCCGACCGCCGCCCGGATGAGGTCGAGCTGATCGACATGGTCGATCATCAAGGTGATGGCGTCGCGCAGCACCGGGTCGGCGCCGAGTTCGGCCAGCGCGGCACGGTCGGTGACGGGGTAGCCGAGCAGCACATCACGCGCGCCGAGCCGGACCAGCCAGATGGCCTCGGCCAGCGAATACGACATGATTCCGGCGAATCCGCCGTCGGCTGTCAGCCCGGCACCGAGGACCTCTTCGAGCACGGCGCGGCAGCGCACGGATTTGCTGGCGACGCGAATGGGAACGCCACCGGCGCGGCGCACCAGGTCGGCGGCATTGGCGCGCAGGGCGGCCAGGTCGAGGGCGGCGAGGGGCGGCTCGAGATCGGCGGTGGCGGCGTGCAGCCGCGCGATCGGCGACGTTTCGGTCACCCCACCCACTCAACCATGCAACTGGTCAGGCGTCCAGTACTGTGCGGAGACCGGTTACGCGTCCGCGGCG
This sequence comes from Nocardia sp. JCM 38205, assembly GCF_058222935.1. NCBI lineage: Bacteria > Bacillati > Actinomycetota > Actinomycetes > Mycobacteriales > Nocardiaceae > Nocardia > Nocardia sp. JCM 38205. The sequence continues at coordinate 389,108 of NZ_JBYHFL010000004.1, forward strand.
CGGGTGGCCAGGCTCGATACCAGATCGTCGAGCACCACCAGGATCGTCTCGTCGTCGCGGTCGGCCAGCCAGCGCAGCACCGCGCCCTGCAAGACCGATACGACGTAGGCGGCGATGGCTTCCACCGGCTCGAGCCACTGCGCGCCCGCATGCCGGGCGCACAACTCCAGGAAGACGACGGCCTCGGCATCCATGTCCTGGAACAGGCCAGTCCCGGCGGCAGAATCGGCCTCGGTCTCGCCGTCCCAATGCTCACGCAAGCGCTGGACGGCCTCCTCGTAGGCCTCCAACTGCTTGGCCGGAGTGGCCTTCACCAACGGCCAGTAGGCGCTGAAACCGGCGTGCAGCAGCACTCGCAGCGCGCGCACACCGTGCATATCGAGCGAAGCAGCCGCATTCTCGACTGCCTCGCAGACGGTCGGCCGCAATCGGGCCTCCACCAATTCTCCACGTGCGATCAACGACGACTCCCTCGGCGAACAGATCTCGCGTACCTCGTCGGCCGCGATTCACTACCTGGCGGGCACTTGTCGGGAAAGTGCAGCCCATCCAGGCAGCGTTCATCAATGGTAGAAGGTTTTCAGGGTTTAAGAACTAGTTCCATGGGTAAATTCAGACTAAAAGATTGTTTTGTTACCTAAACGGAACGCTGTCGAACTCTTCCGCACTGCGCTGGAATCGCTTCCGCGAACATCACTCTCGCCCCTCCCCGTGTACGGCACAAAGCATCGATCAGCGTACGACATGATCGACTCCACGGCCCGGGCGCTGTGTCCGATCACACAATTGGACCTCGCAAAACGGACATCTGGCCGTGCCCGTCCGGTGAACGTTAGCCTGAGCAAGTGACTCTCTCGCCCCTGGCCGGCCACCTGCGGATCCCCGGCACCTTCAACTTCCGCGACCTCGGCGGCCTGCCCACCGCGGGCGGCGGCACCATCCGGCCCGGCGTCCTGCTGCGATCGGCACAGCTCAGCAGCCTGGACGAGACCGGCCACGCGGTGCTGCGCGAACTCGGCGTGCGCGCCGTGCACGACCTGCGCGGCCAGCCGGAGATCGCCAAACACGGCGCCGACCGATTGCCCGACGGCATCCGGCTCATGGTCACCCCGTTCGACTCCGATATGGGCGAAGCGCCGCCGCACGATCCGGCGACGGGCGCGGCCAAGGCGCACATGATCGAGGTCTACCGGATGTTCCCGGCACGTCCGGAGGCACACGCGGCCATCCTCGCCCTGGCCGAATCGGTCGTGCGCGGCGACGGCGCGGTGCTCGTGCATTGCGCGGCGGGCAAGGATCGCACCGGCTGGGCCATCGCGACGCTGCTGCGCGCGGTGGGCGTCGACGAGCCGGACGTGCTGGCCGACTACCTGCTCAGCAACTCCGCGGTCCCGGTGCTGAAGGCGATGCTGATCGAGAACCTCGGCCCGGATCACGTCTTCTCCGACGACCTGCTGGGCGTGCGGGAGGAGTACCTGCGCAGCGGGCTGGACTCGGTGCGCGAGCTGCACGGCGATATCGACCGGTACCTGGATGCCGTCGGCCTGACCGCCGAGTTGCGCGCACGCCTGCGTGAACGCCTGGTCGGCTGAGCGGTCCGGTTACGCGCTGCGCCGAACCAGACCGTCGGCGCCGATGGTGACCTGATCGCCGGTATGGAACCAGGTGCCGGTGAAACGAGCCGCGGTGGCCTTCGGGTCGTTCCAATAGCGGCGGGTGACGTTCGGGCCCCGGCACAGCAGTTCGCCGTGACCGTGCCCGGCGCGCGGACCCCATAGCGCCAATTCGGTGCCGCCGAACGGCAATCCGAGCACCGTCGGATCGGCGGGCGAATCATCGACGGCGAGCCCGATGCCGCTGGTCTCGGTGGCACCCCAGACCGCCCACTGGCGCGCGTCGGGGAACACCGCGCGCACTTCGTCCGCGTCGAGTCCGGCCGTCTGGCGCTCGGCGCGATGGCCAGCGGTGCTGATGCGCGCCACACTCTCGGTACGCAGGCCGTCGGCGCGCTCGGCGGCCAGCTCCGGCAGCAGGGCGCCGAGGACGCGCGGGGTCGCGGCGATCATGTCGATGCGTTCGGCGGCAAGGGTTTCGGCGAGCCGTCCGGTATCGGGCGCGAGCACAACGGTGCCGCCGACGGCGAAGGTGGGCAGCAACTGGTCGACGCAGCCGCTGGCGTGCGCCAATGGCAGCAGCACCAGGTTGCGTAATCCGTCGGTGGGCAGATCGAGGGCGCCGACCACCGAACGGATGGCCGAGAGCAGGTTCTCGTTGGTGAGCTCGACGCCCTTGGGGAGCAGCGGGCCCGGGGCGGTGCCGCTGGTGTAACAGAGCAGGGCGAGATCGTCGAGGGCGGCGCCGTCGTCGATGAAGGCAGCACCGTCGGGCAATTCCGCCTCGGCGCCGCCACCGGCCCTGGTCGAGCCGCAGCCGCGGCCACCGGAACCGAGGACGAAATCGGCGCCGCTGTCGGCGATCACGCGCTCGGCGACCGCGGCCGGTAGCCCGTCGTGCACCAGCACCGGCACGGCGCCGCTGAGCAAAGCGCCGAGGAACGCCTGCACCCAGCGCGCACCGACCGGCAGGTGCACCGCGACCCGATCGCCGTAGCCGATGCCGTGCTCCTGCAGGCCGCCCGCGATGCGCGAGGCCGAATGCCACAGCTCCCGGTAGGTGAGCCGGGGCCCGCCCACCTCGACCACGGCCTCCCGGTTGGTGAAGGCATGCACCTGGAGGTCGAGCAGTTCGGTGAGCGCGGGGGTGAGATTGCCGTAGCGCAGCACGCCGTCGGCGCCGCGGGCCAGCGGATCGCCTGCCCGCTCCCCGGCCGGGTATTCGACCAGCAGACCGTCCTGAGCATCCTCGTTCGCGCTCGGCCCGATGAGCCTCGTCGTACCGTCTCTCATCGGACCTCCGCGTGCTTCGAACCGTCGGGCACTGTGACTATATGACGCAGATCACAAATTCGCGGTCGGAGTCGGCGAATGTTTCCGTGTCGTCATCCACGGATGCCCGGGAGCAAGGCCGATCAGCGTCCGGTATAGGTCGCCTTACCCGGACCGAGCTCCAGGAAGCTGCGGACCGCGCCACGCAGATCCTCGGTGGCGAACAGCTCGCCGGACACCTCGGGCGTCACCGAATCGGCATGCGCCACACCGCCCGAACGCCAGGCCTCGACGATCTTCTTGGTCGCGGCGTGCGCGCGGGTCGGGCCCTGCGCCAGCCGGTGCACCAGGGCGGTGGCGGCGGCGTCGAGGTCCTCGTGCACCCCGTTCACCACACCCCATTCGGCCATGGTCGCCGCGTCGTAGAGGTCGCCGGTCATGACCAGCTCGCGGGCCCGGCCCGACCCCGCGCGCTCGGCCAGCCGCTGCGGGCCGCCCATCGACGGCGTCAGCCCGACCACGATCTCCACCAGCCCGAACTTCGCCTTGGGCGCGGCCAGGATCAGATCGCAGGCCAGCGCGATCTCGAAGGCCGCGGTGAGGGTGAGGCCGTGCGCCGCGAACACCACCGGGCACGGCAGGGCCTCGAGCGGATGGCAGATCCTGGCGAACAGATCGCGCCAGAGCTCGGCGCCCTGCTCGGCGGTCAGGCCGTCGAAGGTGTGCACATCGACCCCACCGGAGACGACCTTGCCTTCGGCGCGCAACAGCAGCGCGCGCGGCGGACGCGCGGTCAACTCGGCGATATCGGCGACGAGGGCATCGAACATGGCCTGGTCGAACAGATTCAGCGGCGGATTCGCCAGAGTCAATGTCGCGACCTCGGCACCGTCGCCGACGATCTCGCGTTCCAGTCTGGTGGGTTTGGTGTCACTCATTCGGTCAGAGTAAAGCCCTCGCCTCGCCCCGGATCTGCGAGACTGTCGGTGTGACCAAGGCGGAATCGGAGGCAGGCAGCTACGTCGAGCCAGGCGAGTTCAAGCGTGACACCAACTACATCACCACCAGGATCACCGCGGACGGCCGAGACGGCTATCCGGTGGCGCCGGATCGGTACCGGCTGGTCGCCGCCCGCGCCTGCCCCTGGGCCAACCGCACCCTCATCGTGCGTCGCCTGCTCGGGCTCGAACAGGTGATCTCGCTCGGACTGTGCGGACCAACCCACGACAAGCTCAGCTGGACCTTCGATCTCGACCACGGCGAGGTCGATCCGGTGCTCGGCATCCACCACCTGCGCGATGCCTACCTGGCCCGCTTCCCGGATTACCCGCGCGGCATCACCGTGCCCGCGATGGTCGATGTGCCGACCGGCCAGGTGGTGACCAACGACTACGCCCAGATCACCCTTGATTTCTCCACCGAATGGACCGAGTTCCATCGGCCGGGCGCGCCGCAGCTGTATCCGCCGCCGCTGCGCGCGGAGATCGACGAGGTGAACCGCCGGGTCTTCACCGAGGTCAACAATGGGGTCTACCGCTGCGGCTTCGCCGGCGCCCAGGACGCCTACGACGACGCCTACGACCGGCTCTTCACCGCCCTGGATTGGCTCAGCGACCGGCTGGCCGGGCAGCGCTATCTGGTCGGCGACACCATCACCGAGGCCGACGTGCGGCTGTTCACCACACTGGCCCGGTTCGACGCCGTCTACCACGGGCATTTCAAATGCAACCGCAACAAGCTCGCCGAAATGCCGGTGCTGTGGGCCTACGCGCGCGACCTCTACCAGACGCCCGGATTCGGTGACACCGTCGATTTCGGACAGATCAAGACCCACTACTACGTGGTGCACACCGATATCAACCCCACTCGCATCGTGCCCAAGGGCCCCGATCTGTCGAATTGGCTGACCCCGCACGGGCGCGAGGCGCTGGGTGGCAGGCCCTTCGGCGATGGCACCCCGCCGCCTCCGCCGCCGCTGAGCGAGCGAGTGCCCGCGCTGCGCGAGCCGCGGTAGGCAGCCGTTCTCCCGGCCGCCGGGCCGTGACCCGAACCACCGTGCCGATCGGCGCGCGGTGGGGTCGGAACCTATTGCAGCGGGTAATCCGTTGTCAGAACGAGCTGATGGCGCAGGTGCCCTACAGTTGCGCAGCAGAGGCCGAAGAGGAGGATGAGGCCGTGTTCACCAAGGCGTTCGAGAAAGCGGTGGTCGAGCTACTCGATACCGGATCCCGCCTGCAAGCCCCCGCGGTCGCCAAGTACGTGGCGCGGCTGCGGCGCGCGCATCCGGACGAGAGCCCGGCGCAGATCATCGAGCGGCTGGAAAAGCAGTACCTGCTCGCGGTCACCGGCAGCGGTAGCGCGGTCGGCGCCACGGCCGCGGTGCCTGGCGTTGGCACGGTCGCGGCGCTGGCCGCGGTCAGCGCCGAAACCACCTTCTTCATGGAGGCCTCCGCGGTGTTCACGCTCGCGGTCGCCTCGGTACACGGTGTGCGGCCACAGGACAAGGAGCAGCGGCGAGCGCTGGTGCTCGCGGTCGTGCTCGGCGATACCGGCATGGAGATCGTGCAGAAGAGCATCGGCCATTCCGCCAAGAACTGGGGCACGGCGTTCGCGACCCGCATTCCCGGCGTGGCAGGTATGAACGAGTCGCTGCTCAAACGGTTCATCGTCCGATTCATCACCAAACGCGCCGGCCTGATGGCGGGCAAGGTGCTGCCAGCGGGCATCGGCGCGGTGATCGGCGGGGCCGGCAACCGCGCCCTCGGCAAGGCCACGATCAACAACGCGCGCAAGGCCTTCGGTCCCGCGCCTGCCCACTTCCCGGCCGATCAGCCGCAGATCATCGACGCCGATCCGCTGCCGGCGCTGGAAGCGTCTGCGGTGCCCTCCGCCTATCCGCCGCCCCCGGCCGTCTCGCGGTGAGCGCCGCACGACCGCAGGCCTTCGCCGTCCGCGGACTGACCAAGCGCTACGACCTGACCGAGGCCGTGCGCGACGTGAGTTTCACGGTCGCACCCGGCACCGTCGCGGCGCTGGTCGGCCCGGAGGACGCCGGCAAGACGACGGTGGCCGGTGTGCTGCTCGGGCTGCTCGAACCCACCGCCGGTGCGGTGCAGGCGGGCGGTTTCGATGTCGCTAACCGGCCCGACTACGCACCCGTGGTCGGCGGCGTGCTCGACCCGCGCGGGCTGCACCCCGGCCGCACCATCCGCGACCACCTGCGGATCTACGCCGCCGCGGCTGGACTGCTGGACCGGCGGGTGCGCGAGGTCCTGGAGCTGACCGGACTGACCGACTTCGCCGGCACCAAGCCCGACGGGCTCAGCCCGGGACGTCAGCTGCGCGCCGCGATAGCGACCGCCCTGCTGCCGAACCCGCAATTGCTGGTGCTCGACGACCCCACCCTCGAACTCGACAGCGTCGAACACGCCTGGCTCACCGATTTCCTGCGCGGACACGCGGGCCGCGGCGGGAGCGCGCTGATCACCGGGCGCAGCCTGGCCGCGGTGTTGCCGTTCACCGACACCATCATCGTGCTCAGCGAGGGCTCGGTGGTGTACCAGGGCAGCCCGTCGCGGCTGCGGCGCAATAATCCCGACCGGCTGGTTGTGGCGACATCCTCGGCGATCGCGCTGGCCACGGCGCTGGCAGTGGCCGGATACACCGATGCCGTCATCCGCCAGGACGGCAGGCTCGCCGTCGCCGAGGCGAGCCAGGAGCAGATCCTGGCGGTCGCCGGTACGGCAGGCGTCCGCATCGACAGCATCGTCGCCGACCCCATCCACCCGGACCGCGTGCTGGCCTCGCTCACCGCCGCGGCCCGTCACCGGCCGGTGGTCACCGGCACCGCCGCCCCGCCACACGCCGCTCGACCTCCGCAACCGTCTCCGATGCCGTACGGGATTCCACGATGATCGACGTCCTGCCCGCGGACCTGCTGCCGGCGATCAACTCCGAACTCCGCAAGACCGCGACGCTGCGCTGGCCGCGATTGCTCGCGGCGCTGGTGGTCGCCTGTGCCGTGGTGACCAGTTCGGTCACCGCGATCCTGTCCGGACCCGCCGACCCCGAGGGCGAGCCGGCCACCGGCGCCGCCACCATCGGCCTGTATCTGGCATTGATCGCGGTCGTGCTGGCGGCCGGCGGGTACGGCGCGGCCGCTGCCGGTGCCGAATTCCGGCACGACACGATGGCCATCACGGCCATGTTCACTCCGGACCGCGATCGGCTGGTCGGCGCAAAAATGCTGGTCACGGCGGCTGTTGCGCTGGGTGCGGCGGTGGCGGTCGAGCTCGTCGCGCTCGGCTGCCTTTTCGCCTTCGGCAACGGGAAGTTCGAGATCACCGCGCAGCTGTTCGCCGCGCTCGGCGGCGGGCTGGTCGCGGCGGTGTGCTGGGCGGTCATCGGCTCCGGCGTGGGGCTGTGGCTGCGCTCGCCCGGGACCGGCGTCGCGCTGGTGCTCGGCTGGCTGCTGGTGATCGAGCCGCTGATCTGGCTGGTGACCACCGGCCTCGGCATCGCCGGAGTGGCGACCCTGCTGCCCGGGTCGTCGACGGTGAGCGCCCTGATGCCCGGCTCCTTCGCCGACGCCGACCTGCTGGCGCCGACACCGGCGGCGATCGTGGTGCTGCTGCTGTGGACCATCGGCATCGGTGGCCTGGGCTGGTGGTCGGTGCGCGCCCGCGACCTGTGAGCTGATACCGGGTCGACTCACTCATGTCGATCGTCCGGCGGGAACAACCGTCTGTCGGTGGGTGTCGTTATGGTCGATGCCACCGGAACATCTGATCTCGGATGGGCCGGGTAACTCGTCGGGTACGTCCACAACAGGCCCAGAGACGCACAAACCGCCGGCCGCCGACGCTACCGGTTCGGTACCCGAGTCCGGCCAAGAAACTCGGGGAGGCGGAGGAGCGCGGGTGAGTACAGAAGTCGTCGGGGGGTCGGAAAGCGTGGGGCGGGCGCCCGGTTGGATTCGGCGGCTGTGGCTGGAGAGCACGCGCCATCGGCGCACCGTGCTCGGGATCGCTGCCGCGGTGCTGGCGGGAGCGGCTGCCGAGATCGTCGCGCCGCTGCTGACCAAACGGGCCGTCGATGCGGCGGGCATCGGCGATACCGGAGTGATCGGGACCGTCGCCGGGCTGCTCGTGCTGCTCGCCCTCGGCCGGTTCCTCGCTTCCTTCGGGCGGCGGCTACTGGCCGGACGACTGTCGCTGGATGTCCAGCACGCGCTGCGGGTGAAGCTGCTCGGCTCACTGCAACGGCTCGATGGCGCCGGGCAGGACGCCATCCGCACCGGGCAGGTGGTGTCGCGTTCGATCACCGACCTGCAACTGGTGCAGGGGCTGCTGGCGATGGCCCCGCTGTCGGGAATGTCGCTGCTGCAATTCGTGCTCGCCGCGGCGGTGATGATGTGGCTGTCGCCGCTGCTGGCCACGGTCGCGCTGTTGGTGGTGCCCGCCATCGCGGTGGTGGTGTACCGCATCCGGCCCAAGCTGTACGCGGCCACCTGGTCGGCGCAGCAACGCGCGGCCGACCTCGCCCAGCACGTCGAGGAAACGGTCACCGGCGTCCGGGTGGTCAAGGGGTTCGGCCAGGAAGCGCGGATGGTCGACCTGCTCGAACGGCACGGCCGCACGCTGTTCGCCGAGCGCATGCGGGCCGCGACCATCAACTCCCGCTTCGCGCCGACGCTGGCCGCCATCCCCCAGGTGGGCCTGGTCGGTGTGGTCGCCCTCGGCGGGGTGCTGGCCATGGGAGGCAGCATCGGCCTCGGCACGTTTCTCGCCTTCACCGCCTACGTCGCCACCATGACCACCACCGCGCGCACCATGGCCTCGGTGGTGATCATGGCCCAGCTCACCCGGGCTGCCGCCGAACGGGTGTTCCAGGTGATCGACGCCGCGCCCACCGTCGCCGATCCGGAGCATCCACTGGACCTGCCCGATGGACCGCTCGGTGTCGACATCGACGCGCTGACCTTCGGTTTCGATCCGGACCGGCCGGTGCTGCGCGATCTCGACCTCACCGTGCGGCCGGGGGAAACGGTGGCGATCATCGGGCCAGCGGGGTCGGGCAAAACCACCCTGTCCCTGCTGCTTCCCCGGTTCTACGCACCCGACTCCGGCGCGATCCGGCTGTTCACCGCCGCACCGGACGCGGCGGCGAAGCCCGAAGTCCTGATCGACGCTGCGATCCCGGGGCCGTCGGCGAAGGGCAGTCACGCAGCTCCCACGCCGCCCGCCACCGGCGATCCCGGGCGAGCGGAAACCGGCCGTGACGAGCCCGCTGGCGGCTCACCCTCCCGCGGCGATGGACGAGCGGCCGACCGCGTCGACATCGCCCAGCTCAGGGCGAGTGACCTGCGCGCCGCCATCGGTGTGGTCTTCGACGACCCGTTCCTGTTCTCCGACACGATCGCCGCGAATATCGCCCTCGGCAGTCCAGAGGCGACCGACGCCGAGATCCGGCAGGCGGCGAAAATGGCCGCGGCCGACGAATTCATCAGCGACCTGCCCGACGGCTACGACACCGTGGTGGGTGAACGCGGACTCACCCTGTCCGGTGGGCAGCGCCAGCGCATCGCCCTGGCGCGGGCGCTGCTGGCCCGGCCGCGCATCCTGGTCCTCGACGACGCCACCTCCGCCGTCGACGCCGTCACCGAGGCCGCCATCTTCGAGGCGCTGCCCGACCGCGGCGAGCGCACCACGATCATCCTGGCCCACCGCGAATCGACGCTCGCGCACGCCGACCGAGTGGTCCGCCTGCCCGCACCCGCCCATGCCCAGCCGCTCACGGCTCCCGTGCTCCCCGAGCCGGCCCGCCGGACACCGCGCGGGGCCGGCCGCTCCGCCGCCGCGGATCTGAGCGAGACGCCGGAACTGCGCCGCACCATCGAGCGGCTGCCCCCGGCCACCGAAGAGCCCCGGCTGGATGCCGCGCGACTACGGCAACCCGATCCCGGCTTCCGGCTGATCCGCTTGCTGTGGCCGGTGCGCGCGCTGGTGCTGACGGTCATGATCTTGCTGGCGGTGGAGGCGTTGATCGGGATCGGGTTCCCGCCGATCGTGCGCTACGCCATCGATGCCGGCGTCGGCGGAGACGATCTGAGCGCACTGGTGCGGGCGGCCGTCCTCGGCGCGGTGCTGGTGCTCGCGGGCTGGATCGTGGCCGCGGCCACCACCACGCTGACCGCCCGCACCGGCGAGCGGGTGCTCTACGGGTTACGCGTGCGCAGCTATGCCCATCTGCAACGACTCGGCCTCGACTACTACGAGCGCGAACTGTCCGGCCGGATCATGACGCGGATGACCACCGACGTGGACGCGTTGTCGACCTTCTTGCAGACCGGCGTCTCGACCGCACTGGTCAGCGCGCTGTCGCTGGTCGCGATCGCGGTGGCACTGCTGGTCATCGACACCTCGCTGGCACTGGTGGTGCTGCTCGGCGTGCTGCCGCCGCTGGTGATCGCGACCGTGATCTTCCGGCGGGTGTCCTCGGCGGCCTACACGATCTCGCGGGAACACGTCTCCACCGTCAACGCGGACTTCCAGGAGAACATCAGCGGCCTGCGCGCGGTGCAGGCCTACCGGCACGAACCGCTCGCGGCCCGCCGTTTCGCCGAATACTCCGAGCGCTACCGGCACAGCCGGATGCGGGCGCAGCGGGCCATCGCGCTGTACTTCGCGTTCATCTCGGCCTGGTCGGACCTGGCGCTGGCCATGGTGGTGTTCGTCGGCGCCCGCGAGATCGCCGGCGGCACCACCAGCGCGGGCACCCTCGTCGCCTTCGTGCTCTACCTGGAACTGCTGTTCGGGCCGGTGCAGCACCTGTCCCAGGTCTTCGACGGATATCAGCAGGCCAAGGTGGGTCTGCGCCGGATCGGGGCGCTGCTGCGCACGGAATCCTCGATCGCGCCCGACGCCCCCGACGCCGTCGCCATCACCGACCGGCTCGACGGCGCCGTCCGCCTGGATCAGGTGCGCTTCGGCTATCCGGGCACCGAGAACCTCGCCCTCGACGACGTCTGCCTCGACATCCCGGCCGGCACCACGCTGGCGTTGGTCGGCGCGACCGGCGCGGGTAAATCGACCATCGTCAAGCTGCTGGCCCGCCTCTACGACCTACCGGCCGACGGCGCTGGGTCGGTCCGCGTCGACGACGTCGACCTGCGCGACTACCGGCTCGCCGACTACCGGGCCCGCCTCGGCATCGTCCCGCAAGAACCTCACCTGTTCACCGGCGACGTCGCCAGCAACATTGCATTCGGGAAACCATCGGCGACCGGACAAGAGATCGCGGCGGCCGCCGCGGCGGTGGGCGCGACCGCGATGATCGAGGCTCTCCCGCTCGGCATGGCCCAACCGGTGGGTGAGCGCGGCCGCGGCCTGTCGGCCGGACAGCGCCAGCTGATCGCGCTGGCCAGGGCCGAACTGGTCGACCCCGATCTGCTGCTGCTGGACGAGGCGACGGCCACCCTCGATCCAGATACCGAGCGATCGGTGCTGGTCGCGACGAAATCGCTGGCAAGGAACCGGACCACGGTGGTGGTGGCGCACCGGCTGGCGACGGCCGCGCGCGCCGACCGAATCGCGGTCGTCGACCACGGCCGGATCGTGGAAATCGGCGCACACGACGAACTGCTGGCCGCCCGCGGCGCCTATGCCCGACTCTGGGCAGCGGCCGGAGAACGGGAGGGAATATTCTCAGCGGAAGACAGGTCGTCACCATCGAGGAGCGGCCTGTCCGCCGGTCGGTAGCACCGCCGATTCGGGGCTGGGCCTATCCTCGACAGAGGGCGCATCGGCGCGTATCCGCCGATCCCCGTGCCGGGCACGTCACAAACGTCGCAGCGCGAAGAACGAAATGAGGCGAACACCTGCTGTGAGCAGCTCAACTTCCCAGTTCGGACAGAACCAGTGGCTAGTCGACGAGATGTATCAGAAGTTCAAGAACGATCCGTCATCGGTCGACGAAAGTTGGCACGAGTTCCTCGCCGATTACACCCCCGACGCGTCCGGTGAGTCTCAGGCCGGTCAGCCGACGCCAGCGCAGGCCCCCGCCCCGGCACCCGCGCAGGCAGCGACGATCGCGCCGGTGAACTCGGCTCCGGCGCCCGCGCCCACGGCCGCCGCGCCCAAGGCTGCCGCCGCACCGAAGGCCCCCGCCCCGGCTCCGAAGCCTGCGGCGGCCACGGCTCCGGCCGCCGCGGCCCCCGCGCCCGCTCCGCAGCAGGCGCGCGCCCCCAAGACCACCCCGGCGCCGACGTCCAACGCCGCGCCGACCGGCGGGCCCAAGGCTGCCGCCCCGGCAGCCGACCAGACGAAGGTGCTGCGTGGTGCGGCAGCCGCGGTCGCCAAGAACATGTCCGCCTCGCTCAGCATCCCCACCGCGACCAGCGTCCGGGCCATCCCGGCCAAGCTGATGATCGACAACCGGCTGGTCATCAACAACCACCTGGCCCGCACCCGCGGTGGCAAGATCTCCTTCACCCACCTGCTCGGCTACGCCATCGTGCAGGCGGTCAAGGCCTTCCCGAACATGAATCGGCACTTCGCCGAGATCGACGGGAAGCCCAACTCGGTCACTCCGGCGCACACCAACCTCGGCCTCGCCATCGACCTGCCCGGCAAGGACGGCAACCGTTCGCTGGTCGTTGCCGCGATCAAGGGCTGCGAGGAGATGACCTTCGGGCAGTTCCACACCGCCTACGAAGACATCGTGCGCCGCGCCCGCGAGGGCAAGCTGACCGCCGAGGACTTCAGCGGCGTCACCATCTCGCTCACCAACCCCGGCACCATCGGCACCGTGCACTCGGTGCCGCGGCTGATGTCGGGCCAGGGCGCGATCATCGGTGCGGGTGCCATGGAGTACCCGGCCGAATTCCAGGGCATGAGCGATGAGCGCATCGCCGAGATCGGTGTCGGCAAGCTGATGACGCTGACCTCGACCTACGACCACCGCATCATCCAGGGCGCGGAGTCCGGCGACTTCCTGCGCACCATCCACCAGCTGCTGATCTCCGACGAGTTCTACGACGAGATCTTCCACGGCCTCGGCGTGCCGTACGAGCCGGTGCGCTGGCGCAAGGACGTCAAGGAACGCGGGGTCGACAAGAGCACCCGCGTGCTCGAGATGATCGCCGCCTACCGCAACCGCGGCCACCTGATGGCCGACACCGACCCGCTGCGCCTGGTCAAGGACAAGTTCCGTAGCCACCCCGACCTCGACGTCACCCAGCACGGGCTGACCCTGTGGGACCTCGACCGCGAGTTCAACGTCGGCGGCTTCCACGGCCAGGAGCGGATGAAGCTGCGCGATGTGCTGTCGGTGCTGCGCGACTCCTACTGCCGCCACGTCGGTGTCGAGTACACCCACATCCTGGAAACCGACCAGCTCGAGTGGATCCAGGAACGGGTCGAGCAGAAGCACGTCAAGCCGACCGTCGCCCAGCAGAAGTACATCCTGAACCGGCTGAACGCGGCCGAGGCGTTCGAGACGTTCCTGCAGACCAAGTACGTCGGACAGAAGCGCTTCTCGCTGGAGGGCGCGGAGTCGGTCATCCCGATGATGGACGCGGTGATCGACCAGTGCGCCGAGCACAGCCTCGACGAGGTCGTCATCGGTATGCCGCACCGCGGCCGGCTCAACGTGCTGGCCAATATCGTCGGCAAGCCGTACTCGAAGATCTTCACCGAGTTCGAGGGCAACATGAACCCGGCGGCCACCCACGGCTCCGGCGACGTGAAGTACCACCTCGGTGCGCGCGGCACCTACCTGCAGATGTTCGGCGACAACGAGATCGAGGTCTCGCTCACCGCCAACCCCTCGCACCTCGAGGCGGTCGACCCGGTGCTCGAGGGCCTGGTCCGTGCCAAGCAGGACCTGCTGGACAAGGGCGACGGCCCCGAAGGCTTCTCGGTCATGCCGCTGATGCTGCACGGTGACGCCGCGTTCGCCGGCCAGGGCGTGGTCGCCGAGACGCTGAACCTGTCGGGTCTGCGTGGTTACCGCGTCGGCGGCACCATCCACATCGTGGTGAACAACCAGATCGGCTTCACCACCGCGCCGGAGAACAGCCGCTCCACCGAGTACTCCACCGACATCGCGAAGTTCATCGGCGCGCCGATCTTCCACGTCAACGGCGACGACCCGGAGGCCTGCGACTGGGTCGCGCGCCTGGCGGTCGACTTCCGGCAGAAGTTCCGCAAGGACGTGGTCATCGACCTGATCTGCTACCGCCGTCGCGGCCACAACGAGGGCGACGACCCGTCGATGACCCAGCCGTACATGTACGACGTCATCGACACCAAGCGCTCGGTGCGCAAGAGCTACACCGAGAGCCTGATCGGCCGTGGCGACATCTCCATGAAAGAGGCCGAGGACGCGCTGCGCGATTACCAGGGCCAGCTGGAGCGCGTGTTCAACGAGGTCCGCGAGCTGGAGAAATACTCGCCGGAACCCAGCGAATCGGTCGAGGACGATCAGAAGGTGCCCGCGACGGTGCAGACCGCCGTGGACAAGTCGGTGCTGCAGCGCATCGGCGACGCGTTCCTCAATGTGCCGGAAGGCTTCAACGTGCACCCGCGCGTCAAGCCGGTGCTGGAGAAGCGGCGCGAGATGGCCTACGAGGGCAAGGTCGACTGGGCCTTCGCCGAGCTGCTGGCCTTCGGCACGCTGATCGACGAGGGACGCGCGGTGCGGTTGACCGGTCAGGACTCCCGCCGTGGCACGTTCACCCAGCGTCACGCGGTGATCATCGACCGCAAGACCGCCGACGAGTACACCCCGCTGCACAACATCGGCTCCACCAACCCGGGCTGGTTCGCCGTGCACGACTCGGCGCTGAGCGAATTCGCGGCCGTCGGCTTCGAATACGGCTACTCGCTGGGCAACCCGGACGCGCTGGTGCTGTGGGAGGCGCAGTTCGGTGACTTCGTCAACGGCGCGCAGTCCATCATCGACGAGTTCATCTCCTCCGGTGAGGCGAAGTGGGGCCAGCTGTCGGAGGTCGTGCTGCTGCTGCCGCACGGTCACGAGGGTCAGGGCCCGGACCACACCTCCGGCCGCATCGAGCGCTTCCTGCAGTTGTGCGCGGAGGGTTCGATGACGGTGGCGGTGCCGTCCACCCCGGCGAACTACTTCCACCTGCTGCGCCGCCACGCCCTCGACGGCATCCGCCGTCCGCTGATCGTCTTCACCCCGAAGTCGATGCTGCGCAACAAGGCCGTGGTCAGCGATCTGAAGGACTTCACCGAGAGCAAGTTCCACTCGGTGTTCGACGAGCCGACCTACGAGCAGGGCATCGGCGATCGCGGCAAGGTCAAGCGAGTGCTGCTGACCAGCGGCAAGCTCTACTACGAGCTGGCCGCCGCCAAGGCCAAGCAGAAGCGCGAAGATGTCGCCATCGTGCGCATCGAGCAGCTCTACCCGATGCCGAAGTTCCGCCTGAACGAGGCGCTGGCCGGTTACCCGAACGCCACCGACATCGCGTGGGTGCAGGAGGAGCCGGCCAACCAGGGTGCCTGGCCGTTCTTCGGCCTGAACCTGCCCGAGCTGCTGCCGGAGCGTTTCGGCAAGCTGCGCCGGATCTCGCGGCGCGCCATGTCGGCGCCGTCCTCGGGTTCGAGCAAGGTGCACGCCGTCGAGCAGGCCGAGATCATCGCCGAGGCCTTCGAGCCGATCGCCTGATCACTGGTTCGTCACCGACGCCGGGCCCGAATCCACTCTCCCGCAGAGTGTTTCGGGCCCGGCGTCCGGCGTTGTGGGCGAGTTCGTTGTGTACTTTCACCGAGCGGGCTCCGCACCCGCAGCCATCCACACCGGCCGATATTACGAATCACATGTATTATGAATACGAACATCTCGCAATATCGGAGGAAGCTGATGGCAACGACAGTCGATATCCCCGATGAGGTCTTGCACGAAGCGCTCCGGCTCACCGGGCTCACAACCAAGAAGGCCGTAATCAACCTGGCCATGAACGAGCTCGTGCAGGGCTATCGGCAGCGCGAGGCCCTTGGCAGGCTCTCGCGAATGAATCACAATCCTTTCCTCACCGAAGGCGAGCTCGCCGATCAGCGGCGTAGCAGCGAATGACCGCACCGTTCTCCCGGCCCCTTTACCTGATCGACCACTCGGTCATGTCCCATTATCGGACGAGTGAAGCGGTCAAGCTTGCAGTAGACCGCCTGGCGGTCTCGGGAGTGCTCTGCTCGTCGATGGTGACCATGGATGAGGCTCGGTACAGCGCCCGCAACGCACAGGACCTCACTTTCATCACCGAGTTGTACGGCTCGGTCTTCCACTGGCTGGCCACCGACGCGGCTGTCGAGCGCGAGGTCGCGCGTATTCGAAAGGCGCTGTGGAAGATCGGCGCGGGACGTGGCGCACAAACCACAGACATTCAAATAGCCGCAACGGCTTTGCGGCATTCGGCGACCGTCGTGCACAACGACCGCGACTTCCAGACGATTCATCGCGCGGTGCCCGAATTCGACCAGCTCCGAGTGCAGCCTGAACACGGCGGGACTGCGCCCGCCCCTTGATCGCTCGCGGCGGCCAGGCACACGAAACGCGCGATCCGGACCGAGTCCCCGATCTATCCCCCAGCCATCGTCGCCATGCGCCGGACCGACGAAGAACTGGCGGCAGCGTCGATAGCGGTACGCGGCCTGCTTGCCTTCTACGCATCCTTCCCGCCGACCGCCCCGTCCTCGACATCGAAGGCTGGGGTGAGCGCCAACCCGAGCTCAACGCCCTCTCCAAGTCCGGCGACATCATGCGCATGTTCGACCGCATCTCCGACGACATGCTCGACACCATCGCCGTGCGCGGCACCCCCGAAACCTGCGCCACCGAGATCATCCGCCGCTTCGGCGATGTCGCCGACCGCGTGTGCTGCTACTTCCCGGGCTACGACCCACCCGTCGACCAGATCAGGGCTCTCGCCGAGGCACTGGATCGGGCGGATGCGGGGAGCGGGAAGCGCGCCGCTCGGCGGTGAGCCGGCCTCGCGTCAGGCCGTCGGCAGATAGCAGGTGGGCGGCGAGGTCTCGTGTGAGCCGGTGACGCCACCTTGGAGCGCACACAGCAGCGCCTTCAGCAGCGGGCCCGCCGAACCCGAGCTCGACCCGGTCGACTCCGACACCGGGCCGGGCCGGTGCGGCGTCTCGGCCGACGCCTGGCCGGCCGCTCCCATCAGCACGCCCACCGAAACCGCCGCCAGTACAGCCGAGTTCGTAATGCTTCGCATTCGTCAACAGATCCTTTCACCGGAAGCCTCCACTGCCGGTGCCACCCGCCGGACGCCAGTGCTCCCTGCGGAGTACGAGGTCCGACCCAAGCTAATCGCGACCGGGCTGCCGCGAATGCCACAGCTTCTGGTGCCACGGCTTCTGTCGGCCCGGCTTCCCGGGTAGAGACGTCTCAGGCGCGCAGTGCCGCCGCCAGCGCCGGATTGACGGCCATCGACAGCGCCAGCAGCGACTCCACCAGGAGGTCGATCAGTTCGTCGCGGGGGATGGTCTCGTTGCGCAACCATGAGAGGGTCGATTCCTCGGTGAAGGCGATCCAGCCACGGACGGCCAGCACCAGGCGGGGGTGGTCGCGTTCCTCGGGCGGCATGGGGACCTGGGTGAGGATGATGTCGACGATCGCGTTGCGGGTTTGGTCGACCAGGGCGACGAGGTCTGGGCTGGAGCTGGCAGGGCCGCGCAGCAGCGCCAGGTAGGAGGTGCGGTTCTCGCTGACGTAGTCGATATAGCGGCTGACCGAATCGCGCAGCATGTCGAACAGGCCGAGGCCCGCATCCGGCGCGACCCGCATCAGCAGTTCGGCGTTGGCGTGGCGCACGACCTCGAGCTGGAAGTCCTGCTTGGTGGGGAAATAGTGGAACAGCAGGCCACGCGAAATGCCTGCTGTGGCGGCGATTTCGCTGATCGAGATGTCCTCGATGGCGCGCTCGCCCAGCATCTTGACGCCGAGCTCGATCAATTGTGCGCGCCGCTGGTCCGGGCTCAGCCGGACACGCTTGGCGGTTTCTCCCGGACTCGTGCTCACGCGACCATCCTACTGAACGAGGGTCAATACTATTGACTACGATTCAACAGAGCTGTTGACTGCTACTCAATAGGGCTCTAGTCTGAGTATATGAGTCGCAAGGTTACAGACAAAGCTGTCGCTAACCAGCCCACCCGCCACCTGCGGACGATCATCATCGGCAGCGGTTTCGCCGGCCTCGGCCTGGCCATCCGGCTGAGCCAGCAGGGTCGCCAGGATTTCCTGGTCCTGGAACGCGGCGCCGACGTGGGTGGCACCTGGCGTGACAACACCTATCCGGGCGCTGCGTGCGACGTGCCGTCGCACCTGTACTCGTACTCCTTCGCGCTCAACCCGAACTGGTCGCGCTCGTTCTCCCGGCAGGGCGAGATCCAGGCCTACATCCAGGGCGTGGCCAAGAAGTACAACGTGCTCGACAAGCACATCTTCAACTGCGATGTCACCGGTGCACGCTGGAACAACGACACCGCACGCTGGGAGATCACCTCCTCGCAGGGCAACTTCACCGCCGACACCGTGGTCTCCGCGGTGGGCGCGCTGTGCGAACCGAATCTGCCCGACATCAAGGGCATCAACAGCTTCGAGGGCGAGATCTTCCACTCCGCCCGCTGGAACCACGACGCCGACCTCACCGGCAAGCGCGTCGCCGTGATCGGCACCGGCGCCTCCGCGATCCAGATCGTGCCGGCCATCGCGCCGAAGGTCGGCCACCTCGACGTCTACCAGCGCACCGCGCCGTGGCTGCTGCCCCGGC
Organism: Nocardia sp. JCM 38205; assembly: GCF_058222935.1. Lineage (NCBI taxonomy): Bacteria > Bacillati > Actinomycetota > Actinomycetes > Mycobacteriales > Nocardiaceae > Nocardia > Nocardia sp. JCM 38205. The sequence continues at coordinate 407,807 of NZ_JBYHFL010000004.1, forward strand.
TGGACCGGCCCTACCTGAAGGCCGAACAGCTGGCGTTCAAGTACATCCCCGGCGTACAGCGCCTGTCCCGCGCCGCGATCTACGCCGCGCGTGAGACCCAGGTCGTCGGCCTTGCCAAGTTCCCGGCGCTGATGCAGGGCTTCGAGCTGCTGGCCAAGGCCAAGCTGCGCTACGAGATCCGCGATCCCGAGTTGCGCGCCAAGGTCACCCCGAACTTCCGGATCGGCTGCAAGCGCATGCTGATCTCCAACGACTACTACCCGGCGCTGGATCGCGACAATGTCGACGTGGTCACCGACGGCATCGCCGAGGTGCGGCCGAACTCGATCGTCACCAAGGACGGCACCGAACGCGAGATCGATGCGCTGATCGTGGCCACCGGCTTCCACGTGACCGATTCGCCGACCTACGAGACCATCACCGGCAAGGACGGCCGCACCCTCACCGAGGTCTTCGACGAGATCGGCCAGCAGGGCTACAAGGGTTCCTCGATCGCGAACTTCCCGAATATGTTCTTCCTGCTCGGGCCCAATGTCGGCCTCGGCCACACCTCGATGGTGTACATGATCGAATCGCAGATCAACTACATCGCCGACGCGCTGGCCACCATCGACAAGCAGGATCTGCGTACCGTGGAGGTACGCCGCGATGTGCAGGACCGGTACAACGCCGAGTTGCAGAAGAAGCTGGCCAAGAGCGTCTGGCTCAATGGCGGCTGCTCCAGCTGGTACCTGGACAAGCACGGCAACAACACCACGTTGTGGCCCGACTTCACCTTCGAATTCCGTAGGCTGACCAAGCATTTCGATGTCGAGGCCTACGAGACGACCACCGACGACAACTCCACTCGCCCCGAACTGAAAGTGGTGGCAGCCCAGTGAGCAAGGACGCTTACTTCCGTAACAAGGTATGTGTGATCACCGGTGCCGGTTCCGGTATCGGCCGGGCGCTGGCCATTGATCTGGCCCGGCGCGGCGCCAAGCTGGCGCTGTCGGATATCGACACCGACGGCCTTGCCGAGACCGTGCGCCAGTGCGAACAGCTGGGCGCGCAGGTGAAGTCCGACCGGCTCAATGTGGCCGAGCGTGAAGCGGTGCTGCTCTACGCCGACGCGGTCAAGGAGCACTTCGGCGTCGTGCACCAGATCTACAACAACGCCGGTATCGCCCACCATGGTGATGTGGTCAAGACCGAGTTCAAGGACTTCGACCGGGTCATGGACGTCGACTTCTGGGGCGTCGTCAACGGCACCAAGGCGTTCCTGCCGTACCTGATCGAGTCCGGTGAGGGTCACGTGGTGAACGTGTCCAGCCTCTTCGGCCTCATTTCGGTGCCCGGCCAGAGCGCGTACAACTCGGCCAAGTTCGCCGTGCGCGGTTTCACCGAGGCGCTGCGCCAGGAGATGATCGTGGCCAAGACGCCGGTCGAGGTGACCTGCGTGCACCCCGGCGGCATCAAGACCGCGGTGGCCCGCAATGCCACCTACGCCGAGGGCATCGACGGCAAGAACGCCAGCACGATGTTCGACAAGTACCTGGCCATCCACTCCCCGGAGATGGCGGCCAAGACCATCACCGAGGGTGTGCGCCGCAAGCACGGCCGGGTCCTGATCGGCTGGGAGGCCAAGTTCCTCGACCTGTACGTGCGGGTTCTGGCCTCCGGCTACCAGCGCATCTCGGCCACGGTCGAGCGCCGGTTCCTGCCCTGAGCCCGGTAACGACCGATGCGTGATATCGCCATTCCCCTGCCACTGGCGCGCACGATCCTGAGCCCGGTGTACCGGGCCACGCTCAACGATCGGCTGCCGTGGAAGATGCAGCGCCTCCTGCTGGACGCCGGCTCGCGCTTGCAGCCGGCGCCGCCGGGGACCCGGATCGAACGGATTCGGCTGGCCGGCCGGCCCGCGGACCGATTCACCGCGGCCACCCCCGGCGACGGCGCCGTGCTCTACCTGCACGGCGGCGGCTACGCGGTCGGCTCGCTGGCCACCCACCGGTCGTTGACGGCCCGGCTGGCACACGAAACCGATTGCGCGGTCTATTCGCTGGACTACCGGCTCGCGCCGGAGCATCCGTTCCCCGCCGGACTCGACGACGCCGAGGCCGCGTTCCTGGAACTCGTCGATGCGCACGGCTACTCCCCCGACCAGATCGCCATTTCCGGCGATTCGGCCGGCGGCGGCCTTGCCATGGCCACCGCGCAGCGGCTGATCGCCCGGCACGGCTACACCCCGGCCGCGCTCGGCCTGATCGCACCGTGGACCGATCCGAACGAAATCCCGGACCGGCACCGCGATCTGGTGATCAGCAAGCCGTGGTCGCGCGCATGCGCCGCGGCCTACCTGGGCGGCGGCGACAACAACGATCCGGGTTACGCACCGCTGCTCGGTGAGCTGCGCGGGCTGCCGCCGACCTACGTCCAGGTCGACGTCAGCGAGCTGCTGCATACCCAGTGCGTGCGGTTGGCGGCGGCGCTGCGGGAAGCCGGGGTCGCCGTCACCTTCACCGAGAGCCGCGGCCTCTGGCATGTGGCGCAGTTGCAGGCCGCGTTGGTCGGTCCCGCCTCGGCGGTGCTGCGCGAGATGGCGGAGTTCTTGGCCGAAGCCATACGCCCGGCGCATATCCGCGATCTAGGATGATCCCGCTCAGGTCCGTATCCGCTCGTCAATGAGCGGGTACGGACCTATTTGCGGTGGTCGACGTCACGGCCGCGGTGCAGGTGCCGTAGATTACTGATGAGTTAACCCACGTGGAAGGGCCATGATGCGAGAGTTCGAAGCCCCGGCTTCCTACACCATCCCGGAAGACGCCAATAATTCCGACAACGTGTTCCGCCATGCCGAACAGTCGCCGAACGCCGTGCTGTTCCAGGTGCCGAACGGCAGCGGCGGCCTGCGGGATGTGACCGCGACGGAATTCGCGAAGACGGTGACCGGGGTGGCCAAGGGCATCATCGCCTCCGGCATCGGGCTCGGTGACCGCGTCGCCATCATGTCGGCCACCCGCTACGAGTGGGCCGTGCTCGACTTCGCCATCTGGGCGGCCGGTGGATGCACCGTGGCGATCTACGACAGCTCGGCCGCCGAGCAGGCCAAGTGGATCCTGCAGGATTCGGCCACCAAGCTGCTGGTCGTCGAGAACGACAAGCACCGCGCCACCATCGACGAGATCGAGTCCGGTTCGCTGCCGGAGCTGAAGGAGATCTCCCAGATCGACAAGGGCGCCATCGACGAGCTGATCAGCCGCGGCGCCGAGCTGGACGATCAGGTCGTGCACGAGCGTCGCGCGCAGGTCGGCGCGTCCTCGCCGGCCACCCTGATCTACACCTCGGGCACCACCGGCCGCCCCAAGGGCGTCATGCTCACCCACGCGAACCTGTGGGCGGAATCGAAGTCCGACCGCATCGCGCTCGGCAAGTTCATCGTCGCGGGCAAGAAGACCCTGCTCTTCCTGCCGCTGGCGCACGTCTTCGCCCGCGCCGTGGCGCTGGCCGCCTTCGACGCCAAGGTGATCGTCGCGCACACCTCGGACTGGACCACCCTGGTCGACCAGTTCGCCGCCTTCAAGCCGCACTTCATCCTCTCGGTGCCGCGCGTGTTCGAGAAGGTGTTCAACAGCGCCAAGCAGAAGGCGCACGACGGCGGGAAGGGCAAGATCTTCGATCTGGCCGCCGAGACCGCCATCGCCTACAGCGAGGGCCTCGACAAGGGTGGCCCCGACCTGGTCATCAAGGTCAAGCACTTCGTCTTCGACAAGCTGGTCTACAGCAAGCTGCGCGCCGCCCTCGGCGGTCAGTGTGAGGCCGCGGTCTCCGGCGGCGGCCCGCTGGGCGCGCGCCTTGGCCACTTCTTCCGCGGCGTCGGCGTCACCATCTACGAGGGCTACGGCCTGACCGAGACCACCGCCGCCATCACGGTGAACACCCCCGAGCACATCCGGGTCGGCTCGGTCGGCCGCCCGATCGAGGGTCATGCGGCCAAGATCGCCGAGGACGGCGAGCTGCTGCTCAAGGGTTCGGTCGTGTTCGACGGCTACTGGGGCAATGCCGAAGCCACCGAGGATGCCTTCGAGGACGGCTGGTTCAAGACCGGCGATCTCGGCGCCATCGACGCCGACGGCTTCGTCACCATCACCGGCCGCAAGAAGGAAATCATCGTCACCGCGGGCGGCAAGAACGTCTCCCCCGCGCTGCTCGAGGATTCGCTGCGGGCGCATCCGCTGATCAGCCAGGTGATGGTGGTCGGTGACGGCCAGCCGTTCGTCGGCGCGCTGATCACCCTCGATCCCGAGGCGCTGCCGGGCTGGAAGGAGCGCAACGGCGTATCCGCCGACACTCCGATGGAGACGCTGGTGCAGAACCCGGCGCTGGTCGCCGAGATCGACGCGGCGGTCGCCGAGACCAACAAGAAGGTCTCCAAGGCCGAGCAGATCAAGAAGACCCGCATCCTGACCGTCGACTGGACCCAGGAGACCGGCGAGCTCACCCCGAAGATGTCGCTCAAGCGCGCTGTGGTGATGAAGCAGTACGCCTCCGAGGTCGAGAAGATCTACAGCTGATCTCTTCCTGGCAGATAAAGGCGCCGGCAGCTTCCGCTGCCGGCGCCTTTGTCGTTCGCGCTGGTGAACCGATTCAGGGAGTGAGGGATTCGGCCTTGGCCCGCTCGGTGGGCGGCTTCGGCGGGGCGCTCACCCCCGGGCGCAGGAACAGCACCGAGGCCAGCACGCCGATCAGCAGGATCGCGGCGGGCAGATACGTCGAATCCGCCAGGGCCGAGCTGAACGCCTCCTTGACCGGTTCCGGGATCGGGCCGGCGGTGCCTTCGCCCGCAGGTGCCTCACCCAGCCCGTTGGCCGACATGCGCGCGGCGATCAGGGCGCTGATCGCGGCGCTGCCGAGCACCGCGCCCACCTGGCGGGTGGTGTTGTAGATGCCCGCGCCCGCACCGGCCTTCTGAACGGGCAGGTTGTGCGTCGCGGTGGTGGCCAGCGGCGCCCAGATGAACGCGTTCGCGAAACCGGCGAGCCCGGCGGCGACCAGGAACCAGATGATGTCCGAATCCGGTGTCATCAACTGCGCGAACCAGGCCACCGAGATCGCGAACAACGTGAAGCCGATGGTCGGCACGACCCGCGGATGCAGCCGCCCCGCGAACTTGCCGACGAACGGCGCCATCACGCCGGTGATGATCGCCATCGGCGCGAACACCAGCGCGGATTCGGTGGGCGACATCTCCCGCACGGCTTGCAGATAGAAGTAGGACGGCACCATCACCGCGGTCGTGGCCGCGCCCATGGCCGCGATCGCCAGGTTGGACAGCCCGAAGTTGCGGTCGCGGAACAGGCTCAACGGCACCAGCGGTTCACCGGTATTGCGCGACTGGTTGACGATGAACAGTGCGAGCACCACCACGCCCGCGCCGATCAGCAGCCAGATCCGCAGCGACCAGTCGTAGGTGTTGCCTTCCTGGATGCCGAACACCAGCAGCGCCATGCCGATACCGCTGAGCAGCACCCCGGGGATGTCGAACTTGTGCGCGTGCGTCTCCAGCGCCGGCACCAGCTTCCAGGCCAGCACGAACGCGACGATGCCGACCGGGACGTTGACGAAGAAGATCCACTCCCAGCCCAGATTGTCGACGAGCACACCGCCGAGAATCGGGCCGACCAGGGTGGCCAGGCCGGCGACGCCGCCCCACAGGCCCATGGCCGCGCCGCGCTTGTCCGGCGGGAAGGTGCGGGTGATGACGGCCATGGTCTGCGGCGTCATCAGCGCCGCGCCCAGACCCTGCACCGCGCGGGCGGCGATCAGCATCTCGATGGTCCCCGACAGCCCGCACCACAGCGAGGCGAGGGTGAACACCGACAGGCCGATCAGATAGATGTTCTTGGGGCCGAACCGATCGCCGAGGCGGCCGGTGATCAACAGCGGCACCGCGTAGGTGAGCAGGTAGGCGCTGGTCACCCAGATGACCTGGGAGATGTCGGCGTGCAGACTGTCGAGGATGGCCGGGTTGGCGACCGCGACGATCGTGACATCCAGCAGGATCATGAAGAACCCGACGACCAGCGCTGAGAGCGCTAACCACGGATTACGTTGAGTGGACATCGGTTTCGTTCCTAACTCGGATGTGAATGACGAGCGACGTCGTTGTCGGTTCGCTGGGAAGGCTCACGAGGCCGCGGGCTCGGCCTCGTCGGCCGCGGGCTCGGGCTGCCAGGGCGGGGCGTCACAGGGCTCGGCACGTCGCCCGGTGGCGGGATCGAATTCCTCCCAGAGCAGTGCGCCGCTGTCGAGTTCGGCCACCAGCTGCTCGACCCATTCGATCTCGGCGCGCACGGTGGCGCGCAGATACGGCAGCACGATCCAGTACCGCCGCGGCACCTGCTTGCGTTCGGCCTTGGCGATCATCGTCTCCAGCTCGGCCGATTCCCCGGCCAGGTGGTCGAGGCGTTCCCGCAGCAGCGCCAGCACCTCGGGTTTGGGCAGGTTGTGCGCCTCACCGAGGGCGACCGGAAACAGCGGATACTCCGGCAGCGGTGTGCGCAGCAGCTCCGCGATCCGGGTGCGCAGGGTCTCGCGCCCGGCGGCGGTGATCCGGTAGGTGGTGCGTTCGGGCCGGTTGCCCGCACGGTCGATCCCCTCGGCCCGCACCATGTCCAGCTCGGCCAGCCGGGTGACCACGTGGTACAGCGAGCCGGGCCGCACCTTGACGAGCTTGTCCTCGCGCCGCATCGCCAGCAGTTGGTACATCTCGTACGGATGCATCGGCCGCTCTTCGAGCAGGGCCAGCACAGCGATGGCCAGCGGGGTCACCGTCGCGCCGGTGCGCTGCCCCATAACGTCCTCTTTTCCGGATCTGTATCCACCACTCACGTTGCCGACGAGCGTCACGACAACCTATCGACGACCTACGACATACTCCGCACCAAATATTCCAGCTGGAATATACGGCGCGGAAGTCACGGCCGGCAAGAGGGGCGAACCGTTAGCGAGGCCACACGACGATGTGCGCTGCTGGGTCCCGCTACCCGGCAGGGTTGCCCGCCACCCCGCCGGAACACACTGCTCAACGGGGGTTTCACCCGTCCTCGGCGATATCGTGCGGTGCATCTGGCGGCGGATAGCGTCACGGAACCGTTGGGGGCACGCGGGGTCGAGTCGCCGCCGCCATCACGTGGCAATCGGGGGTGTGCGCGGCTCCGGGCAGAGCGCGTGTGGGTGTTCCGTCAGAGACCGTGGTCGTCGAGCCAGGTACGGGCCAGCTCGGCGGGGTTCGCCTGCTCGTCGCGTATCGCCGCCACCATGCCGGTCAATCGATCGGTGGTGAGCTCACCGGCGACGTAGTTCAGCTTCTCCCACTCGCGATCGTCCAATGCGCCCTTGCGCACCAGCGCGACCGGGTTCTCCGAGCGCAGCGCGTTGTCGTCGTCGGACAGCACCCGCAGGCCCTCGGTCGCGGGTGGTGCGAGTTCCACGGGACCGGCCAGCAGACCGACCTGGATGCGCCCTTCCGCCAGCGCTTTTCGTAGCTCGGCGGGATCGGCGAAGGTCTGCGTCGACGCGAAGTCGCAGCCGTCGATCCGTAGCGCCGGCGGCGGCGCGGTCAGCAGGCCTGGCACCGGCGCGACGCCGGCGGACGACGACGGGCAATCCGGTAGCAGATCCGCGACGGACTCGGCCGGTGCGGCCGAGTTCACGAGCACACGTGCCCGCAGATCGGCCCCGTCGGCGGCGTCGGTGACGACCAGTCCTTGCGGCAGCGAACGGTTCAGCTCGCGGGTCACCTCCTTGGTGCTCCACGCCGTCACGTTGCCGGCCAGTTCGCCCAGCAGCGCCCCGTTGTGCTCGCCGACCAGCGTCACCGTGCCGGCGTCGAGGGCCGCCATCCGGCCCGCGCGGGTGCCGAGCCCCGATTCGACCACGACGGACGCGCCGGTGCGGGCCAGCGCCTGGGCGTAGATCTCGGCCAGCAGCACCGACTCCGCGCTGTCGCCCGAGCCGACCACCAGTGGTTCGGGCGCGGAATCATCGCCGCAGGACACCGCCACTGTGGCCAGCGCGAGGACCACGATCCGGGCCAGCACCCGCAGCGGCGCGGCAAGCACCATCGGCGCGACACCAACTTTCCGAAGCCGAGGACTAACCCGCGCCGACCGGGTCGGGCGGGCACTATGGTCAGTGGAGAATGTACCGGTGGCCACCGGGCACCGGGATCGCGCACTGCCGGCCTGCGGAAGGACCCACGTGACACCGACTCCCGCCCCCGACGGCGCCCGGGTGGGGCGCACCGCCGTGCGGCTGACGTTCACCGCCGCCCGTTTCCTGTTCGCGGCCGCAGCACTGGCCGTCGCAATGATCGTGTCGTCGTGCGGCACTTCCGATCCGCTGGCCGGCCAGGGTAGCTGCGAGGGCGACACGCTCATCGTGGGCTCGGCGAACTTCCCCGAGTCCGAGACCCTGGCGAATGTGTATGCGGAAGCGTTGCGGGTCAACGGATTCAGCGTGGATACGAAACTGAATATCGGCAGCCGCGAGGCCTATATCCCGGCGCTGCGCCAGTGCGCCATCTCGCTCATCCCGGAATACACCGGAAACCTGCTGCAATACCTGGAACCCGACAGCACAGCCACCCAGCCCGCCGATATCGACCGCGAACTGACCGCCGCCATCGGCACCGATCTGGCCCTCGGCGCACCGGCGCCCGGCGAGAACTCCGACGCCGTGGTGGTCACCAGGGCGACCGCCGACCGCTGGAATCTGCGCAGCATCGCCGATCTGGCTCCGCATTCGGCCGAGGTGACATTCGGTGCGCCCGCCGAATTCCAGGAGCGTCCGGTCGGGCTGCCCGGCCTGAAAGAGAACTATGGGCTCGACATCAGCCCCGGCAACTTCGTCCCGATCGCCGACGGCGGCGGCCCGGCCACCGTGCGCGCCCTGGTGGACGGCCAGGTCACCGCGGCCAATATCTTCACCACCTCGCCCGCCATCGCGGCCAACGACCTGGTGGTGCTGGAAGATCCGAAGTCGAATTTCCCGGCGCAGAATGTGATTCCGCTGCTGAATGCGGCAAAGCGCACCGACGCGCTGATCGCCGTGTTGAACGCGGTATCGGCCAAGCTCACCACCGCTCAGTTGATCGCGCTCAACGAATCGGTCTCCGGCGATACCAAGACCGAGCCCGCCGCCGCGGCGAAGGAGTGGGTCGCGGCGCAGGGCCTGAACCGGCCGATCGGATAGCCCGGTGTCCGATATCGAGTTCCGCGCCGTCAGCAAGACCTATCCGAACGGCACGCACGCCGTCAGCGATCTCGACCTGCACATTCCGTCGGGCACGTTCACCGTGTTCGTCGGGCCGTCCGGATGTGGCAAGACCACCTCCATGCGGATGATCAATCGGATGATCACCCCCAGCGCGGGCAGCATCACCATCGACGGGCGCGATATCGCGACGGTCGATCCGGTGAAATTGCGGCTCGGGATCGGGTACGTCATCCAGAGCGGCGGGCTGCTGCCGCACCGCACCGTCATCGACAATGTCGCCACCGTCCCGATGCTGCGCGGCGACTCCCGCAGGGCTGCTCGCGCCGCGGCGCTGGAGGTGCTCGATCGCGTCGGGCTCGATCGCGGGCTGGCGTCCCGGTATCCGGCACAGCTGTCGGGTGGGCAGCAGCAGCGTGTCGGTGTCGCGCGGGCCTTGGCCGCGGACCCGCCGATTCTGCTGATGGATGAGCCGTTCAGTGCCGTGGACCCGGTGGTGCGCGCCGACCTGCAGGTCGAAATGCAACGGCTGCAAGCGCAACTGCACAAGACCATCGTGTTCGTCACCCACGACATCGACGAGGCCATCACCCTCGGCGATCGGGTCGCGGTGTTCGGTCGCGGCGGTGTGCTCCAGCAGTACGATCCTCCGCAACGGGTGCTGGCGCAGCCTGCCACCGATTTCGTCGCGGACTTCGTCGGCCGGGATCGCGGCTATCGCGGGCTGTCCTTCCGCCCCGCGGATACCGTAGCGCTGCACGAGATCCGGACAGTGACCGAAGCCGAGATCACCGGACTGCGGCTGGCGGCGGGCGAATGGGTGCTGCTCACCGATGCCGACGGACGTCCCGGCGGCTGGATCGACATCACCGGCGTGGAATCCGTACGCGCCGGAAAGTCACCGGCCGACAGCGTGTCGGCGGGCGGTTCGCTGTTCACGCCGTCCGGCGATCTGCGGCAGGCCCTGGATGCGGCGATCTCCTCACCCTCGGGAATCGGCGTGGCCGTGGACGATTCGGGGGCCGTGCGCGGCGGCATCCTCGCCACCGAGGTGCTGGCCCGACTTGCCGAGCAGCGCGCCGCCGAAGACGCCGCCCGCAGTCGCGCGTTCCTCGACGAGGAGCCGGTGCCGTGAGGCGAGCCCGCCGATGAACTACCTCGTCGACAACTTCGGTGAGATCATGGGTTTCACCAGGACCCACCTGTATCTCGCGCTGCTGCCACTGCTGATCGGGCTGGTCATCGCGATCCCGGTCGGCGCGCTGGTGCGGCGGGTGCGATGGTTGCGTCGCGTGACGGTGACCGTGGCGGGGCTGGCGTACACGGTGCCATCGCTGGCGCTGTTCGTGATCATCCCGCCGCTGGTGGGGGTTTCGACGATCGATCCGCTCAATGTCGTCATCGCACTGGCCCTGTATTCGACGTCCCTGCTGGTGATCGCGGTGCCCGCGGCGCTGGATTCGGTGCCGGCCGATGTCGTCGATGCGGCCGAGGCGGTCGGGTTCAGCCCGCTGCGGCGCACGCTGACCGTCGAGATGCCGCTGGCCGTCCCGGTGTTCCTGTCCAGCCTGCGGGTCGTGGTGGTCACCAATATCGCGATGGTGTCGGTGGGGGCGCTGATCGGGGCCGGTGGTCTCGGCAAGCTGTTCACCCAGGGCTACCAGCGTGACTATCCGGACGAGATCGTCGCGGGCATCATCGTGACGCTGGCGCTCGCGCTGATCTTCGACCGCCTGGTGTACGCGCTCGGCCGCTTGGCCACCCCATGGCTGCGCGCGGACTCCCGGCGCGCACACCGGAAAGGCGCTGCGGCATGAACCTTTTCCTGGACGCCTGGGCCTACTTCACCGATGGCGCGAACTGGGGCGGGCCCACCGGCATCGAACGTCGTCTGGCCGAACATCTCTGGTACAGCTTCCTCGCGGTGGCGTTGTCGGCGGTGATCGCGGTGCCGGTGGGGCTGGTCATCGGGCACACCCGGCGGGGTTCGGCAGTGGTGGTCGGGTTCGCCAATGCCATGCGCGCGCTGCCGACGCTCGGCCTGCTCACCTTCATGGTGCTGCTGCTCGGCCTCGGCCTGATCCCGCCGTTGCTCGCGCTGATCACCGTCGGGATCCCGCCGCTGCTGGCCGGCGCTTATGCCGGGGTCGCCAACGTCGCCGACGACGTGGTGGACGCCTCCCGCGCCATGGGGATGACCGAACGACAGATCCTGCTGCGCGTGGAAGTCCCGAATGCTCTCCCGATCCTGCTGACCGGTCTGCGCGGGGCAACGCTGCAGGTGGTCGCGACCGCCACCATCGCCGCCTACGTCAATCTCGGCGGGCTCGGACGCTACATCTTCGACGGCATCGGCCTCTACCGCTACGACCGCGTGCTGGTGGGCGCGGTGCTGGTCGCGCTGCTGGCCATGGTCCTCGACGGGCTGCTGGCCTTCGCGACCTGGGCCACCATGCCCGGCACCCACCGCTTACGGCGCGGCGACGAACTCCGCACGCCGTGAAGCGGGCGGTTCTCACAACCAGTGGTTGCGGTGGAACACCACATACAAGCTGCCGCACACGGACAGGATCAGCACCCACACCGCCGGATAACCCCAGACCGTCTTCAATTCCGGCATGTGCTCGAAATTCATGCCGTAGATACCGGCGATCATGGTCGGCACCGCCGCGATCGCGACCCACGCGGAAATCTTGCGCATATCGGTGTTCTGCTGCACCGCGATCTTGGCCAGCGCCGCATTGATCAGCGAACCGAGCGATTCGTCGAAATCGACGATGCGGTCGGCGACGGTGGTGTGATGGTCGGCGACATCGCGGAAATACCGCCGGATCTCCTTCGGCAGTGGTAGATCGGTGTTCTGGCTGAGGATCTGCAACGGAATACCGAGCGGGTTGACCGCCCGCCGCAGTTCCACCACCTCACGTTTGAGCTGGTAGATGGATTCCACGCCGACCCGGCTGCGCGGAGTGAAGACCTCTTCCTCCATCTCGTCGATATCGTCCTCGATGGATTGCACCACCTCGAGATAGTTGTCGACGACGTAATCGGCGATGGCGTGCAGAACCGCGCCGGGCCCCAACCGCAGCCGCTCGGGATCGGCCTCCAGGCCCCGACGCAGCGCGGCCAGCCCGGAATGCTCGCCGTGGCGCACCGCGACAACGAAATCGGGTCCGGTGAAGATCATCAGCTCACCGGTCTCGACGATCTCGCTGACCGAATTCATATCGTGTTCGTGATAGGCGACCGGACGCAGCACCAGCACCAACGTGTCGTCGTAGCGTTCGAGTTTGGGTCGCTGGTGGGCGTGCACCGCGTCCTCGACGGCGAGGGCGTGCAATCCGAAGGTCTGCGCGACATCGGTCATCTGCGCCTCGTCGGGATCGTGCACACCGAGCCAGACGAAACCCTCGCCTCTGTCGCGCACCTCCCGCAACGCCGCGTCATGGGTGTAATGCCCGGGCAGCCGCACACCGTCGACGTACACGGCGCAGTCCACGATCGCCCGTGCCGTCGGCACCGGGATGCGTGGCAGCGGAGTCGGCGTCTTCGCCGGACCCCGGAAGTACGGCAGCGGCGGAATCGATGGCACCGGTCGATGCTACGTCCGCGGCGGGCCGGGCACGGCGCACCGGCCGGACATGGGCACAGCCCGCCGATCGCGCACTGACACACTGGAGGGCGTGCGCATCGACCTGCATACCCATTCGACCGCGTCCGACGGCACCGACACCCCGGCCGAGCTGGTGCGGAACGCGGCGGCGGCCGGCCTCGACGTCGTCGCGATCACCGATCACGATACGACCGCGGGCTGGGCCGAGGCCGTGGCCGCACGGCCCGACGGCCTGACCCTGATCCGTGGCATGGAGATGTCGTGCGTCGGTCTCGGTGAGGACGGCTGGCCCGTGCCGGTCCACCTGCTCGCCTACCTGTTCGACCCGTCCGACCGGGGTTTCGCCGATGAGCGTGAGCGGCTGCGGGCCGAGCGGGTCGAGCGGCTGCGCGCGATGGCCGAGCGGATGGCCGCCGACGGGCTGCCCGTCGACCCCGACGAGGTGCTGGCCTCGGCCGGCCCCTCGGCGGGACGGCCGCATCTGGCCAGGGCGCTGGTCGCCGCCGGCGTCGTGCCCACCGTCGATGCCGCCTTCGCCGATCTGCTGGCACCGCACGGGCGCTACTACGCCGAAAAGGCCGACACACCGCTGCGCCGGGCGGTGGAGATGATCGCCGCCGCCGGCGGGGTCAGCGTGCTCGCGCACACCCGGGCACGCAAGCGGGGCAGGCTGCTGGCGATCGACGACATCCGCGAACTGGCCGAACTCGGCCTCGGTGGCCTCGAGGTCGATCATCCCGATCACAGCGAGGCCGACCGCGCCCTGCTGACCGAACTGTCCGCCGAACTGGGCCTGCTCACCACCGGTTCGTCGGATTACCACGGCAGCAACAAGACCATCCGGCTCGGTGAGTTCACCACCGATCCCGCTCAGCTCGAGGTTCTGGTCGGGAAGGCGACCGGGGTGCCGGTGATCGGCTCGTGAGACTCGCGCGCGGAATCAGCGGCCTGATCGCCGCGGGCATCTTCGCGCTCGCCGCCGTGGTGGTGGCCGCGGCGATCATCGGTGCGCGACGCGGCTTTCCGGGACCGGGCGGTGAATCGGTGACCTGGCATGTGGTGTCGGCGGCGATCGTCGTTGCGGCGCAGGTGTATTCGGATCGACATAAGGGTTTGGCGGCGTTTTCCGGATCGCTGGTCGTTTTCGCCACGGCCGGTGTGTTGCTGTGGACACAGTGGTGGAGCTGATAGTGCGGAATCGGTTGCGGGCGGGTGAAATGTGGCCGAATATTTGATCTCGTGAGTGAGTGGGAAACCGACGTTCTGATTCTCGGCGGTGGTCCCGCCGGAATCTGGGCGGCCCTCTCCGCCGCCGCCACCGGTGCGCGCGTGATCCTCGCCGACAAGGCGCGCTGTGGCGCCACCGGTCCGAGCGCCATCGGCACCACCTCGCTGTGGAACATCGCGCCGGGCCCGGCCCGCGCCGAAACCGTGCGGCGGGCGCTCGGCCACGGCGGCTGGCTCGGCGATCCGGAGACCATTCACCGGGTGCTCGCCGAAACGCACGAGCGCATCGCCCAACTGGCCGACCGGGGACATCGATTCTCCGGCGGGCAACTCGCGGGACGGATCTGGCTCGATGGCGCCGCGTATCTGCGCCGCCTGCGCCGGGTCGCGCTCGAAGCCGGAGTGCGCGTACTCGATCATCACCCGGCCACCCAGCTCCTGGTGGACAGCGAGGGAATCGTCTCCGGTGCGGCGGGGATGCAGCGGCACAACAAGTTCCGGCCCTGGACGGTCCGCGCGTCGGCGGTGGTGGTCGCCACCGGCGGATGCGCGTTCGGGTCCGGACGCGCGGGCACCGACGTCGACACCGGTGACGGACTGCTGTTCGCCGTCGAGGCCGGGGCCGAGCTGTCGGGAATGGAATTCTCGAGCGCGTACGGTCTCGCACCGGCCACGTCGGTGAGCGCCGCCGATCGCGGGTTGATCTTCGCCGAATTGCACGACGAAACCGGGACCGTCATCGAAGGCCATCGCGGCGCCGCCTTCGCCGCGCTCGCCGAGGGACGCAGGATCTACGGGATCCCGGCGGCACTCTCGCCCGGTCAACGCCGTCGCCTGCGCCGGCACGGCACCGTCGACCCCGAGAAGGGCATCGCCCTGCGCGCGGTTCTCGAAGGCACCGTGCGCGGTACCGGGGGCCTGCATCTCACCGGCCCGGACTGCGCCACCAGCATCCCCGGGCTGTTCGCGGCAGGCGATGTCACCACCCGCGAGGCCGTCACCGGTGCGGTGAGCGGATTCGGCGGCAGCTGGGCACTCGCCTCGGGCACCTGGTCCGGCGCCGGTGCCGCTCGATTCGCCCGCGGGCGGCCGGTGCCGGACCGGCCCGCGCTCGCACCCGCCGGACCGGGAGCCGGCCTGAGTCCCGTCGCCCGGATCGATCCCCGCGCGGTGATCGGCCTGGTACAGGAACACACCCTGCCGTTGCGGCGCAGCTACCGGCGCAGCGCGGGCAGCCTGCGCGACAGCATCGCCGAACTCGACGCCATGTGGCCGGGCGCGCTCTTCGACCTCGGCGGCACCGGCGCCGAGCGGCTGCGCGCCAGGGAAGCCGCGGCCATGCTCGCGGTCGCGCGCTGGACCAAATACAGTGCGCTGGCCAGGACCGAGAGCCGCGGCATCCACCGGCGCACCGACTTCCCCGAGACCGACGCCGGATGGCGGATGCGGTTGCGTTCCGGCGGGCTCGATACCGTCTGGGTGCGCACGACGGCCCGCAACCCGATCGAACCGCCGACCGCACCCCTGCACCCCGATGGGCCGACGCGATCGGTTCGGCCCATCCACCCGCGCCGACGGGTGTCCGGCTTCGATCCGGCCGCACCCGGTTCCAGCTGACGGCGGTCGCCGAGGCGTTCACAGCCCGGCCCGACGGTATTTCTCACCGCGAGACCGGCCGAGACATAGGACAGCTCACGGCATCGGTACCGGCTGAGGCGAGTTTCCGCTTACGTCGGGGTAATTCCGGCGGCTTACCCTCGGATGATGGCGCACGATCACGACCGGACCCACCGGTTTGGCAAGTGGTCGGGCAGGCTGGCAGAATGTTGCGGATCCCCGACCCACGCCACCGCCGGGTACGGGAACCACGGTGATCACCGCCTCACGACGCACCGTCGTGTCCGGAGGATCGAACCGCATGATCTGTCCGGACCCACCCGTCCGGCTTCCGCTCCACGGATCAGTGCCGCGCCACGTCGACAGGGCTGTCGAGAAGTCGAAACGTACCGGTCAGCGCACCCGATGAGCGATACGAAGCACCTAGTACCAAAAAACCCGACGGTAACCGTCCCCCGGTTGTGACCGATCCCAGCAGGAGTGAAATCGTGTCATCTGTGACTGACGCACCGAACGCCACTGCCAGCAAGAATGCCGCCGCCGACCTCGCGGCGATCACCCACGAGGAGATCTTCGCGGGCCACCTCGGCGGCAAGCTCTCGGTAGAGCTGAGTGCGCCGCTGGAAACCCAGCGCGACCTGTCGATCGCTTACACCCCCGGTGTCGCGCAGGTCAGCCGCGCCATCGCAGAGGACGAATCGCTCGCCAAGCGCTACACCTGGACCGACCGGCTGGTCGTGGTCGTCAGCGACGGCACCGCGGTGCTCGGACTCGGTGACATCGGCCCGCGTGCGTCGCTGCCGGTGATGGAGGGCAAGGCCGCGCTGTTCAAGAAGTTCGCCGGGCTCGACTCCATTCCGATCGTGCTGGACACCAAGGACGTCGACGAGATCGTCGAGACCCTGATCCGGCTGCGCCCGAGCTTCGGCGCGGTCAACCTGGAAGACATCTCCGCCCCGCGCTGCTTCGAGATCGAAAAGCGCGTCATCGAGGCGCTGGACTGCCCCGTCATGCACGACGACCAGCACGGCACCGCCATTGTGGTGCTTGCCGCCCTCAACGGCGCGGCCAAGGTCCAGGGTCGCAGCACCTCGGGCCTGAAGGTCGTAGTGTCCGGCGCCGGCGCCGCGGGCGTGGCCTGCACCAACATCCTGCTCGCCGCGGGCGTCGCCGACGTCACCGTGCTCGACTCCAAGGGCATCGTCAGCCGGGACCGCACCGATCTCAATGACGTCAAGGCCGATCTGGCCCAGCGCACCAACCCGCGCGGCCTGACCGGCACCGCCGCCGACGCCCTCGCCGGCGCCGACGTCTTCCTCGGCCTGTCCGCGGGCAAGATCGGCGAGGACCTCATCGCCTCGATGGCCCCTGAGTCCATCGTGTTCGCCATGTCCAACCCGGACCCGGAGATCCACCCCGAGGTCGCCGCCAAGTACGCCGCCATCGTGGCCACCGGACGCAGCGACTTCCCGAATCAGATCAACAACGTGCTCGCCTTCCCCGGCGTCTTCAAGGGCGCCCTCGACGCGGGCGCGCGCCGGATCACCGAGGGCATGAAGATCGCCGCCGCCGACGCCATCCTCGCCGTCGTCTCCGACGAGCTGGCCGTCGACAAGATCGTGCCGAGCCCCCTGGACCCGCGCGTCGCCCCGGCCGTCGCCGAGGCCGTGGCGGCTGCCGCCCGCGCGGAGGGCGTGGCGTAGTCGCGATCCGCTAGCAGCACAAGGGCGCCTGTTCCGCACGGAACAGGCGCCCGCACTGTTTGCCGAGAAGCCCTCGGCTTCGGGAGTACGGCACGTCGATCCGGGAAACGGACCCATGCGGGGGGCGTTGCGCTACAAGGACGCCGCTCCGCGGTTGGGGTCGCGGACGTCGATTCCGGCTTCGGCCCACGCGTCTCGTAGTGCCTGGGCGCCGCGTACTCGGACCCAGGCCGCCTCGGTGGCGGTGACGGGGACGACGTCGAGGTAGTGGACCGGCTCGGCGGGTTCGGGCAGCGCCACGTCCGGAATGTCGCTGGGGCCGAGCAGGACCGCGGTGAACGGCGAATTGGTCCACATCGGCTCACCCAGGTCCAGCAGCGCATCCTCTTGCAGCACAACGCCTTCCACGGCCGGTGCGGCGGCGAACACGCCGAGGGTGCGAGCGAGGCCGGATGCCGCGCCGAGCCCGGCGTGCAGGGTGAGAATCAGTTCGGCGCGCGGGCCTTTCACCGGGTCGGCCAGCAGCTCGGACGGATCACCCATCGGATGACGGGAACCACCCAGCGTGGCGTAGTGCACGAAATCGTCGCCGGGAGCGATGCGCAGGATCTCGATCGGTTCGAGCCCGAGGAAGGTCACCGAGGCCGCGTCCACCGCGGATGCGTCGACGCCGAAATGTTTCAGCACGCCGGCGCGCACCGTGTTCACAACATCCATGCGGTCAGATCGCCAGTCGCGCGAGCATGTCCCTGGCCTGCTCGGCCGTCTTGGGATCGCACAGCACGTCGTAACGGCCCGCGACCAACTGCATGGTGGACGCGAAATCGCGCTGGCCCTTGGTCGCCGCATACGGGATGGAGGTGGAGATGACGCCGAAGATGATGCCGCCGACCAGGCCCACCAGCAGCGGGCCCAGCGCCCCGCCGGTGGTGAACAGGCTCAAGAGCAAACCGAGGAACAGGCCGAGCCACGCACCCGAGACCACACCCCCGCCGATCACCTTGCCCCAGTTCAACCGGTAGAGCACCCGCTCGACCTGCATGAGATCGACGCCGACGATCGTCACGTCCTGCACCGGGAACTGGTTGTCGGCCAGGTAGTCGACGGCGCGCTGCGCCTCGGCGTAGGTCGGATACGACCCCACCGGCCAGCCCGACGGCGGCGTCGGCAGACCTTGCCTGCCGCGATTCGCGTTCCCCAAGGGATTCGTCATAGGTCCATTCTGCTATTCCATCGAGCGCCGTGCCGTGCTATATACCGCGCGTCACTTTTCCGGTGGGGTGAAACGGGTGGTGCGCGACATGCCCGCGGCCCGGCCCTTGTCGGCGATCACCTGCGCCATCTTGGCGCTGGCCTCGTCGATCATCTCGTCGCCGAGCATCACCGCACCGCGTGCCCCGCCCTCGGTGGAGGTGTGGAAGGCGTAGGCCTCCAGGATCAATTCGGCGCGGTCGTAATCGGCCTGGCGCGGGCTGAAGATCTCGTTGCAGGCCTCCACCTGGCTCGGATGCAGCACCCATTTGCCGTCGAAGCCGAGCGCCGCGGTGCGGGCGGCGGCGCGGCGGAATCCGTCGACGTCACGCACCTGCAGGTAGGGACCGTCGATGGCCTGCAGGCCGTGCGCGCGTGCGGTGAGCAGGATCGTCATCAGGATGTGGTGGTAGGCGTCGCCGGTGTCGTAGCCCTCCGGCTGCTCGCCCACCACAAGGGTGCGCATATTGATGCTGGCCATGAAATCGGCCGGACCGAACACCAGGGCCTGCACGCGCGGGCTGGCGGTGGCGATCTCGTCGATATTGCGCAATCCGAGCGCGTTCTCCAGCTGCGGTTCGATGCCGATCCGGCCCGGCTCGAGGCCGTTGGTCTGCTCCAGTTGGCTCAGCAGCAGATCCAGTGCCCGCACCTGGCCCGCGTCGGTCACCTTGGGCAGCAGGATCGCATCGATCGCGGTGCCCGCACCGTCGATCACGCTGATCACATCCTGGTAGGTCCACGGCGTGGTCCAGTCGTTGACCCGCACCACCCGCAGCTGCGAACCCCACCCGGAATCATTGAGCGCGGCAATGATGTTGGCGCGGGCGGCGGCCTTGGCGGGCGGGGCGACGGCGTCTTCCAGATCGAGGAACACCTCGTCGACCGGCAGGCCCTTGGCCTTCTCGATCATCTTCGGGTTGCTGCCCGGCACAGCCAGAACGGAACGGCGTGGCTTCATCAACACTCCTGTCGTCGGCCGAAATCGGCCCGCAGTGTCATTAGTCTGGCAGTCATGGCAGCTACCAGGGTCTACGTCGCCAGGCTGGCCGGCCTGGCGGTGCTGGGACCGGACGGCGAGTCTATCGGCCGCATCCGCGACGTGGTCGTGGCAGTCCGCTACGACCGTCAACAGCCGCGGGTACACGGCTTGGTCGTCGAATTGCCGACCAGGCGGCGGATCTTCGTGCCGATGCTGCGGGTGACCTCGATCGAGCCCGGCAACGTCACCCTCAATACCGGCACCGTCAGCCTGCGCCGCTTCGCCCAGCGGCCCGGCGAACTGCTGGCTCTGGCACAGATCGTGGATTCGGCGGTGCGCGTGCACGACCCGGACCTGTCCGACCTGGCGGGGGTGGATGTGTTCGTGGTCGATCTCGGCCTGGAGCAGACCAGGACACGGGATTGGCGGGTGTCGCGGGTCGCGGTGCGCGGGCACCGGAGGCTCGGACGCAGGCGCACGGTGCACGTGGTGGACTGGCAGCACGTCAGCGGGCTGACACCGTACGAGATCGGCAGGCCCGGCCAGGAGGTCACCAGTCTGCTCGAACAGTTCGAGGGCCTTCGCGCCGCCGACGTGGCGCATCTGCTGCGGGAACTGCCGGAGAAACGCCGCCTCGAGGTGGCGATCGCGCTCGACGACGAACGCCTCGCCGACGTCGTCCAGGAGCTGCCCGATGACGATCAGGTCGATCTGCTCGGCCATCTCGAGGTGCGCCGGGCCGCCGACGTGCTCGAGGCGATGGACCCCGACGATGCCGCCGACCTGCTGGGCGAGCTGCCCGAGAACGAAGCCGAATCGCTGCTGGCGCTGATGGACCCGGAGGAATCGGAGCCGGTGCGCAGGCTGCTCGCCCACTCCCCGGATACCGCGGGTGGCCTGATGACGCCGCGCCCGGTGGTGCTGACCCCGGCCACAACGGTGGCCGAGGCGCTGGCCCGGGTGCGCAACCCGGATCTGACCCCGGCCCTGGCCTCGATGGTGTTCGTGGTGCGGCCGCCGACCTCCACCCCGACCGGACGCTATATGGGCTGCGTCCATCTGCAACAGCTGCTGCGCGAGCCGCCTGCGCATCTGGTCGGCGGGCTGCTCGACACGGATCTGGCCACCTTGCGGCCGGAGGCGCCGCTGGCCGCCGTCACCCGCTACTTCGCCACCTACAACCTGGTCTGCGGGCCGGTGGTGGACGAGGAGAACCACCTGCTCGGCGCCGTCAGCGTCGACGACGTGCTCGATCATCTGCTGCCCGAGGACTGGCGCGAGGACGAGGAGCTACACGAAGGGGTGACCGGCCGTGACTGACAAGACTCCCCTCGGACGGGCCGTGAACCCGGCACGGCAGCGGCTGGAAACGCCGGTCGAGTCGCGTTTCCGGTTCGATTGGGACGCCGAGGCGCTGGCGCGCACCAGTGAGCGCATCGCGCGGTTCCTCGGCACCGGCCGCTATCTCGCCATCCAGACGGTGATCGTGGTCGTCTGGATCCTGCTGAACGTCTTCGTGGTGACGCTGCGCTGGGACCCGTACCCGTTCATCCTGCTCAATCTGGCCTTCTCCACCCAGGCCGCCTATGCCGCGCCGCTGATCCTGCTGGCGCAGAACCGGCAGGACAACCGCGACCGCGTCTCGCTCGAAGAAGACCGGATGCGGGCCGCGCAGACCAAGGCCGATACCGAATTCCTGGCCCGCGAACTGGCCGCGCTGCGCCTGGCCGTCGGCGAGGTGGCCACCCGTGACTACTTGCGCCGCGAACTCGACGAGATGCGTGAGGTACTCGACCGACTCGCCGAGGCGACACTGCCGGAGCACGAGCCTCGCTCAGACAAGACCGGAAAGGTCACACGCAAGAAAAGCTCCGGTCGAAAGCAGGGCACAGCCCCGGTTTCACCACCCGCCGCCGATGATTGACCGGAAATACACAACAGTCTTCTGACCGATGGGTAACCTGGATCACGTTGTCCAGAGCGACCCGGCCCGGATGTCCGGGACGGTCGCCTCCCGCGACGTAGAGGATTGGTACGGCCGAATGCGAATATCTGCCCCGATAACCGTCTCGGCACTCGTCGTCGCCGGCTTGGTCGCTACCGGATCCGCCACCCACACCACCACCTCCACCACCCCGCCGAAAGCACCGGAAGCCCTGCTCGCGGCGTCCTCGCGCAGCACCGACACCACCGACGACGACACATCCTCGAAGCTGTCCCAGACGATCGGCCTGCTCCCCGTGGCCCCCGAGCCGCCGCGCAAACTGCGCGCGATGACCCCACCCGCCGACGGCGCACCGCCGCCGTTCGGTGGCACGGTGCCGCTGCAGAGCATTTCGCTGCCCACCGGTGGCGGCACCCTCGGCATTCCCGAGGTGGTGCTCGCCGCCTACCGCAATGCCGAACTGGCCCTCGAGTCCTCGATGCCCGGCTGCGGGCTGTCCTGGAATCTGCTCGCGGGCATCGGCCGGATCGAATCCGGCCACGCGGGCAACGGCCGCACCGATGCCGCGGGCACCTCGGTGACCCCCATCTTCGGCCCGGCGCTCGACGGCACCCTGCCGGGCAACGAGATCATCAAGGCCGCCGACGGCGGCTACGTGCGCGCCATCGGCCCGATGCAGTTCCTGCCCGGCACCTGGAATCTGTATGCCGCCGACGGCAACGGCGACGGCGTATCCGATCCGCACAACGTCTTCGACGCCACCCTGGCCGCGGGTAAATATCTCTGCTCCGGCGGGCTGAACCTGCGCGATCCGGCCCAGGAACTGCGCGCGGTACTGCGCTACAACAATTCGATGTCCTACGCGGCCAACGTGCTGAGCTGGTCGGCGGCCTATCGCACCGGCGGCACCCCCGCCCCGGTCACCATCTCCCCCGAACTGATCCCGCCGGGCAGCGCGCCGATCGAAATGGGCCCGGACATGACCGCGGTGGACACCACTGCGGCGACCACCACCCCCGAAGCTCCGCCACCGGGAACCCAGACCGTGCCGCCCACCACACCGCAGGGCGAGCCGATGATCATCATTCCCGGTCTGCCGCCCATCCCGTGCGGCATCTTCTGTCCGCCGCCTCCGCCGCCGGCCCCCGGCCAGGTGGTTCCCGCGCCGATGCCGAAGCCCGGAGCGCCCGCCGAACCGGCGCCGGCCGCACCGCCCGCCGATCCGGGCGGGCCCGGTCAGCCCGCGCCCGGCCAGCAGGCGCCCGGTGATCCGGCTCAGCCCGCGCCGGCCGATCCGAACGCACAGCCGCCCGCGGAACCGTCCACGACCCCGGAGGCGGGTCCCCCGCCCGCACCCGCCGCCACGCCGGCGCCGCAGCCGGCGGTGACGCTGCCGTTCGGCATCGTTGTCCCACTTCCCGCTCCCCCGCAGTGATTTCAAACGGGAACACAGATCACGAAGCAGTAACAAAAAGATCTCGGATGCGGTAGCCTTCCTTCGTAGGTCACGAAGGGCTCACGACTGAGACAACGGCTCGTAACGGAGTCGGCGCCTCGTCGGCGAGCTCGGCTCATTGAGTCGATGGAGGGTCACAGCACCGTGGGGCGTCACCGCAAACAACCGCCGCCTACCGTTCGGCGGAGCTCCGTACTCGCATTGACCGGGCTCGTTCCCGCCGGATTGGTCGCCGTCAACACCGCATCGGCCGTCGGCACCGACCCCACCGCGGCCTCGATCCAGGCCCACCTGCCCGGCGACGAGGGCGTCGACGCCACCGCGAGCTTCGCCGCCGACGCGCAGACCGTCGTCGACCTGGAAAGCCTCACCCACGCGATGGCCAAGCAGTCGCGCGCGGTCCCGCCGACGGTGAAAACCGTTGCGCTGCCCGAAGATCGGGTGCCCGCCGACCTGCCTGCCGCGCAGATGGGCATCCCGGGCATCGCACACGCCGCCTACGTGGCCGCCGAACAGGCCCTCGCCGTCGAGAACCCCACCTGCCACATGCCGTGGACGGTGCTCGCCGGCATCGGCCGGGTCGAATCGACCCACATCTACAACGGCAAGGCCGATGCCGACGGCAACGCCCTCGACCCGGTCTACGGCCCGGTACTCGACGGCAGCCTCGCCGGCAACAACGTCATCCACGATTCCGACGGCGGCGCCCTCGACGGCCTGGCCGGCTACGACCGCGCCGTCGGCCCGATGCAGTTCCTGCCCGAAACCTGGTCGCACTACGCCGCCGACGGCAACGGCGACGGCATCGCCGACCCGCAGAACTACTACGACGCCACCCTGACGGCGGGCAAATACCTCTGCGACGGCGGCCTGGACATGCGCGATCTGGCCCAGCAGTCCAAGGCGATCCTGCGCTACAACAACTCCATGGCCTACGTCGCCAACGTCATGGCGTGGGCCAATTCGTACGGCACCGGCATCGCACCACAGCCCGCACAGCTGCCCCGTATCTGAGACGCCTAAAATCGGCGGCATGCCAGTGGTAACGGAAGCGGACGTGCGGGGCGCCCTCGCAAAGGTCGACGACCCGGAAATTCGCAAACCGATCACCGAACTGGGCATGGTGAAAAGCGTCAGCATCGGCGCCGACAGCGATGTCCATATCGAGGTCTACCTGACGACGGCGGGCTGCCCGCTGCGCACCGAGATCACCCAGCGGGTGACCAAGGCGGTCGCCGACGTCCCCGGCGTCGGCGCGGTCAGCGTCGACCTGGACGTGATGAACGATGAGCAGCGCACCGAGCTGCGTAAGCAGTTGCGTGGCGACTCCGCCGAACCGGTCATCCCCTTCGCCCAGCCCGGCTCGCTGACCAGGGTGTACGCGGTGGCCTCGGGTAAGGGTGGCGTCGGAAAGTCCAGTGTCACCGTCAATCTCGCCGCCGCCATGGCCGCGCGCGGACTCTCGGTCGGCGTGCTCGACGCCGACATCTACGGCCACTCCGTCCCGCGCATGCTCGGCACCGACGCCCGGCCCACCCAGGTCGAGCGGATGATCATGCCGCCCATCGCGCACGACGTGAAGATGATCTCCATCGCCCAGTTCACCCAGGGCAATACGCCGGTGGTGTGGCGCGGCCCGATGCTGCACCGCGCGCTGCAACAGTTCCTGGCCGATGTGTTCTGGGGCGATCTGGACGTGCTGCTGCTCGACCTGCCGCCCGGCACCGGCGATGTGGCGATCTCCATCGCCCAGCTGATCCCGAACGCGGAGATCCTGGTCGTCACCACTCCGCAGCCGGCCGCCGCCGAGGTGGCCGAGCGCGCGGGCGCCATCGCCTTGCAGACCCGTCAGCGGATCGCGGGCGTGGTGGAGAACATGTCCTGGCTGGACCTGCCCGACGGCACCAGGATGGACCTCTACGGTTCCGGTGGCGGCCAGGCGGTGGCCGAGCGCCTCACCCGCGCCGTCGGCGCCGATGTCCCGCTGCTCGGCCAGATCCCGATCGAGCAGTCGCTGCGCGAGGCGGGCGACGAAGGCACCCCGATCGTGCTGCGCGATCCGGAGAACCCGGCCGCGGTGGCGCTGCGCGAGGTCGCCGACAAGCTGGCGGTGCGCCGGCGTGGCTTGGCGGGTATGTCTTTGGGTATCGACACGACACGTCATCTCTGAGCGGCGGCGTAACCGGGTCTCTTCACCGCCAGACCACATCACCGGGTCGGACCCGGCTCTGCCCGGCGTGCCGACGCGCGAGTGGTCGCCGGCGGGCCGCCGCACCCGGCGCGCTCCGGACGCCCGCGTCGCCGGCCGTCGCCACGGTTGCCGCGCGTGAGCCTGTCGGTGCCAACCCATAAGCTCAGCTCATGCTCACGCTGCTGTTGTATGTGCTGATCGTCGGATTGGTGGCCGCGGTGCTGTTCCTGCTCGCGGGGGCGGTGTTCGGGCGGTCGGAGGAGCTGGGGCCGCTACCGGAGGGCACCACCGCGACGGTGCTGCCGGTCGAGGGGATCTCCGGTGCCGATGTGCGCTCGCTGCGGTTCCAGCAGGTGTTGCGCGGCTACAAGGCCGGTGAGGTGGATTGGGCGCTGGCCCGGCTCGCCGCGCGCATCGACGAGCTACAGGGCCAGCTGGCCCAGGCCCGCGCCGAGGCGGGCGCACAATCGGCCGCGTCCGTCCAGCCCGGGCCGACGCAGCCGCCGGTGGGCCCGGATCCGCGATGACGGTCGTCGAGCCGGTCCGCTGCCCGTGGTCGCTGCCTTCGCAGCTCTACCGCGATTACCACGACACCGAGTGGGGCCGCCCGCTGCACGGCGACGACGCGATGTTCGAACGACTGTGCCTCGAGGCCTTCCAATCGGGTCTTGCGTGGATCACCATCCTGCGCAAACGCCCGGCGTTCCGGGCCGCCTTCGCTGGGTTCGCCATCGAGAAGGTGGCCCGCTTCGACGACACCGACCGTGCACGCCTGCTCGCCGACCCCGGCATCGTGCGCAATCGCGCCAAGATCGATGCGGCCATCGCCAATGCCAAGGTCGCCCGCGACCTCGACACCAGCCTCGACGAGCTGATCTGGTCGTTCGCTCCACCCCCGCGCCCACGTCCGCGCACCCTGGCCGACGTGCCCGCCGTCACACCCGAATCCACCGCTCTGGCAAAGGAATTGAAGCGGCGCGGATTCAGATTCGTGGGCCCGACCACGGCGTACGCGCTGATGCAGGCGACCGGCCTCGTGGACGATCACCTGGCCGATTGCTGGGTCGGCGGCGACCCGCCCTAGACCTACCGAGCGGTCACATTTCGAACTCAGGTATCCGTCCACTCCGGCGATAAGGAAGAATAGACCGAGTGCAGCTCGCCACATGCCGGCGAGCTGCCCAGTTGGCGACAACTGGAGTTCCAAGCAAGTGCGCAGCACACCGCGCAGATCTGGAGGGAGCAGAGGATGGCGGCCATGAAGCCCCGCACCGGGGACGGTCCCCTCGAGGCAACCAAGGAAGGGCGTGGGATCGTCATGCGGGTTCCACTCGAGGGTGGCGGGCGTCTGGTCGTAGAGCTCACGCCGGATGAAGCCGCAGCGCTCGGTGACGAACTGAAGAGTGTCACCAGCTAGTCACCCGACTACGCACTCGGCACTGACGCAGGTGACGAGTGCGCTGGCCTGCCCGGAATGCCAGGCCGGATTGGCGATGTCGGAGCGGTCGCTGCGTTGCGGCGCGGGGCACAGCTTCGATATCGCCAAGCAGGGGTACATCACCCTGCTGACCGGTGCCTCGACCAAGATGACCGGCGATACCGCGGACATGCTCGACGCCAGAGCGGCTTTTCAGGGCGGCGGGCATTTCGCGCCGATCGCCGACGCCACCGTCGCGGCCTTCGCCGGGGCCCCACACCTCGGCCCCGGCGCGTCCGCGCTCGTGCTGGAGATCGGCGCGGGCACCGGCTACTACCTGGCCCGGGTGCTGGACGCGGTGCCGCATGCGCTGGGCATCGCACTGGATGTGGCCAAACCCGCCGGACGACGCAGCGCCCGAGCCCATCCGCGGGCCGCGGCGGTGGTCGCCGACGCCTGGCGCGGACTGCCGCTGCGCAAGTGCGCCGTCGACGCGGCACTGTCGGTATTCGCGCCGCGCAATCCCGGCGAGGTAGCGCGGGTTTTGCACCCGGATGGCAGATTCGTCGTCGTCACTCCCACCGACCGGCATCTGGCCGAGCTGATCGAACCGCTCGGCATGGTGAGCGTCGACCCGGACAAGCAGGATCGGCTGACCGCCACCATGTCCGGACATTTCGAACTGTGCGGGCGCGACGCCGTCGAGTACCCGATGAAACTCTCGCGCACCGACATCGCCAACGTTGTCGCCATGGGGCCGTCGGCCCATCACACGGACGCCGGGGCGTCACGCATCGCGGCCCTGCCGGACACCATGGAGGTCACCGCCTCGGTGCTGGTCAGCACCTACCGGCTCAGCGGAACCTGACCGCTCAGGGTTTGCGCACATGGTCGTAGACCTCGAGGGTCTGGGCGGCGATCCGCGACCAATCGAATTCGGCCACCGCCCTGGCCCGGCCCGCGGCACCGTATTCGGCCGTGAGCACCTGATCGGCGGCCAGCTCGTTCACCGCCTCGGCCAGGCCGCGCTCGTATTCGCCCGGCGCCGCCGGGTCGTAATGCACCAGCCGCCCGGTGGTGCGGTCGGCGACCACCTCGGGGATGCCGCCGACATCGGAGGCGACGACGGCGGTGCCGCAGGCCATCGCTTCCAGGTTCACGATGCCGAGCGGCTCGTACACCGACGGGCAGACGAAGACGGTCGCGGCGGCGAGCACCTGCCGGATCCGCTCGGTGGGCAGCATGTCCTGCACCCAGAACACGTTGCCGCGGCGACGGCTCAACTCGTCCACCGCGGCGGCCACCTCGGCGGCCAGCTCCGGCGTATCGGCCGCGCCCGCGCACAACACCAGCTGGATCTCCGGATCGAAATCGCGGGCGGCGGCCAGCAGGTGCCCGACCCCCTTCTGCCGGGTGATCCGCCCGACGAAGGCCGCGATCGGCCGGTCCGTGCGCACCCCCAGCTCCCACAGGAAGGGTTCGGCGCCGGATTCGGGTGGGCCGGGATGCCAGACCGAGGCGTCGATGCCGTTGTGCACCACATGCACCCGTGCGGGATCCACCGCCGGGTAGGCGTCGAGCACATCCCGGCGCATCCCCGCGCTGACGGCGATGATGGCGTCGGCGTGTTCGACGGCATTGCGTTCCGACCATGACGACAGCCGATAGCCGCCGCCGAGCTGCTCGGCCTTCCACGGCCGCCGCGGTTCCAGCGAATGCGCGGTCAGCACATGCGGAATGCCGTAGAGGGTGGACGACAGATGCCCGGCCAGGCCCGTGTACCAGGTGTGCGAATGCACCACGTCGACCTCGCCGGTCGCATCGGCCATCCGGAGCTGGGCCGACATCATCTGGATCGCGGGATTGGCGGCGTAGAGGTGGGTGTCGGGTTGGTGGACCACGGCGTCGTCGCGCGGGGCGCCCATACAGTGCACGGTGACCTCGGCGAGGGCACGCAGCTCGGCCACCAGCTCGGTGACGTGCACGCCCGCACCGCCATAGACCTCCGGCGGGTATTCGCGGGTCAGCATGGCGACCCGCAGCCGATCCGCCGGCTCCGTCATCGCCGTCGGGTGCGCGAAACTCACGGATTCAACGTAGACGCTCGACCGGGCCCGGGCCACTCGCACGCCGCCCCACCTCCTGGCGTGAGGTTCGGTAGTTTGACAGTGTGAGGAGCCAGCCGCACGTACTCGGAATCGTGCTCGCCGGTGGCGAGGGCAAGCGACTCTTTCCACTCACCGCCGACCGCGCCAAGCCGGCGGTCCCGTTCGGCGGTGCCTACCGCCTCATCGACTTCGTCCTCAGCAACCTCGTCAACGCCGGATATCTGCGGCTGTGCGTGCTCACCCAGTACAAATCGCATTCGCTGGACCGGCATATCTCGCAGACCTGGCGCCTGTCGGGTTTCGCGGGCGAATACATCACGCCGGTGCCCGCGCAGCAGCGGCTCGGGCCGCGCTGGTACACCGGCAGCGCCGACGCGATCATGCAGTCGCTGAATCTGATCTACGACGAGGACCCCGACTACATCGTGGTGTTCGGCGCCGACCACGTCTACCGGATGGACCCCGAGCAGATGGTGGCCCACCACATCGAGTCCGGCGCCGGGGTCACCGTGGCCGGTATCCGGGTGCCGCGCAGCCAGGCCAGTGCGTTCGGTTGCATCGACTCCGACGAATCCGGGCGCATCACCCAGTTCCTGGAGAAGCCGGCGCATCCGCCCGGCACCCCGGACGATCCGAATTCGACCTTCGCGTCCATGGGCAATTACGTGTTCACCACCAGGGTGCTGGTCGATTCGATCCGCGCCGACGCCGACAATTCCGATTCCGACCACGATATGGGCGGCGACATCATCCCGAAGCTGGTCGCCGCCGGTCAGGCCGCCGTCTACGACTTCGCCGACAACGACGTCCCGGGTGCCACCGACCGCGATCGCGGCTACTGGCGCGATGTCGGCACCATCGACGCCTTCTACGAGGCGCATATGGACCTGGTGTCGGTGCATCCGGTGTTCAACCTCTACAACAAGCACTGGCCGATCCGCGGCGCCGCGGAGAATCTGCCGCCCGCCAAGTTCGCTCAGGGCGGGCTGGCGCAGGAATCCATCGTCGGCGCGGGCTCGATTTTGTCCGCCGCCACCGTGCGCAATTCGGTGCTCAGCGCCAATGTGGTGGTCGACGACGGCGCCACCGTCGAGGGCAGCGTGCTGATGCCGGGCGTGCGCATCGGTAAGGGCGCGGTGGTGCGGCGCGCCATCCTGGACAAGAACGTGGTGGTCTCCGAGGGCGAGATCATCGGCGTCGACCTCGAGCGCGACCGCGACCGGTTCGCCATCAGCAACGGCGGCGTCGTCACCGTCGGTAAGGGCACCTGGGTGTGAGGCCGGGCAGCGCCCCCGACCGCGTCGTCGAGGGGCGCTGCCCGCCTCGGTTCAGCGCAGGTCCCGCCCGCGCCAACCGACCAGGCCGACGGCCAGCAGGGCCGCCGCCAGCAGGGTGACCACCAGCACCGGGGTCGCGGTGAACTCCGATCCCGGCACCTTCGGGGCATGATTGAACGGTTCGAGATTGCGCAGCCACTGCGGCGCCCCCGACACCGAGCCGAGCAGGAAGACCGCGATCGCTGCTGTCAGCACACCCCACGCCACCGGCGTCCAACGCGGCGCGAGCCCGAACAGGGCCACGGTGACCGCGACGAACAACCAGATCGCGGGAAGCTGGACCAGTGCGGCGGCCAGCACACCGGGCAGCTTGCCGCCGATATCGTCGGCTGCCAAGCCGTACACCAGCCCACCGAGCAGGCCTGCGGTCAGCATGGCCAGCACCGGGCCACCCAGCGCGAACAGCAGATGCGACAGCGCCCACCGCACCCGGCCGACGGCCCCGGTGACGACGGTCTCGGCGTGACCGCTGCTCTCCTCACCGAACATGCGCAGGGTGGCCGAGATGGCGTAGGCCGAACCCGCGACACCGAGCATGGTGAACGCGTAGGTGACCATCGAGTCCTCCAGCGATTCGGTGCCGCCCATCCGAGTGATGAGATCGCGAATGGTCTGGTTGGAGCCGAGTTCGTCACCGATACCGTGCACCACGCTGCCGATCAGCAGGCCGTACAGGCCGAGACCGATCGTCCAGGCCAGCAGGGTGCCCCGTTGCAGCCGCCAGGCCAGCCCCAGCGGGCCGGACAGCCCGGCACCGGCCGCAGGCGCGCCGAGTCGTTCGGCGATCAGGCCCGCTCCGACATCGCGGCGCATCAGCAGCAGATAGGCAGCGCAGACGCACACCGCCACCGTCACCAGATGCAGCGCCAGGACCCACCAGCGGTCCCCGGCGAAGGCCCGCACCTGCAGCGACCAGCCCGACGGCGACAACCAGGTCAGCGGGCTCACCGGACCGTTACCGGCCTGGGCGTCACCCACCGCGCGCAGCGTGTAGGTCAGCGCGAGCACGCCGAACGCGATTCCGCGCGCCAGCCGGGCGCCGGTGGTGAGCTGCGCGGCGACCGCGGCTACCGCCGCGAACACCATGCCGGAGCCGGCCAGCGCCGCACCGAATGCCAGCGATCCGTCGGCCGGAACGCCCGTCGCCGCCAGGCTCAACGCGCCGATCAGACCGGTGGCCAGCGCACCGCCGAGGCCCAGCACCAGCGCCGCGGTGAGCCCGGCGAAGCGCCCTACCGAGGTGGAGGCCACCAGCTCGGTGCGGCTGGTCTCCTCCTCGGCCCTGGTGTGCCGGATGACGGTGAGAATGGTCGCCACCGCTACCAGGGTGAAGAACATCCCCGCTTTCCATACCCCGACAGCGCCGATACTGGTGTTGTAGATCGGCCCGTACATGGCCAGCTGCGATGGACTCGCCAGGATCGAATCGGCGAAGGAGGCCCGGTCGGCCTCGGTCGGATAGACCGTTTCGATGCTCGAGACGTACACGCTGCCCAAGGGCACCGACAGCAGTAATACCCAGGCGGGCAAGATGATTCGGTCGCGGCGCAGCGCCAGGCCGAGCATGCGGGCGGTGCCGGCGAATCCGGAGACCGTGCCGTAGCGCGCGGCCGCGCGGTGCTCACCGGACCTCGACAGCGTTGCGGTGGTCATTTCTGCACCTTCACCAGCTCGGAGTCGGAAGCGCTCGACGCATCGCCTGAATCGGGAAAGCCGTCGCCGTTGGTCGAATAGTGGCGCATGAACAGCTCTTCCAGCGTCGGCGGCTGGCTCACCAGACTGCGCACTCCGGCATCGCCGAGAATGCGGATCAGCTCACCCAGATGCTCACTGTCGACCTGGCACCGCAGCGTGTGATCGTCGAGGCGCACATCGGCCACCCCGGGCAGCGCACCGAGATCGCCCGGGTCACCGGTCAATTCGGCGGTGATCGAGGTGCGGCTGAGGTGACGCATCGAGGCCAGCGTGCCGCTTTCCACGGTGCGCCCTGACCTGATGATGGTCACCCGCTCGCACAGCACCTCCACTTCCGACAGGATGTGGCTCGACAGCAGGACCGTGACCCCACGTTCGGCAGCCTCGGCCACGCAGTCACGGAACACCTGCTCCATCAAGGGATCCAGGCCCGAGGTCGGCTCATCGAGCAGCAGCAGTTCGGCGTTCGACGAGAACGCCGACACCAGCGCGACCTTCTGCCGATTGCCCTTCGAATAGGTGCGGGCCTTCTTACGCGGATCGAGTTCGAATCGCTCGATCAATTCGGCGCGCCGAGCGGTATCGATACCGCCGCGCATCCGTGCGAGCAGGTCGATCGTCTCGCCACCGGACAGCGACGGCCACAACGTGACATCGCCTGGCACATAAGCGATCTGGCGGTGCAGCTCGACCGCGTCCACCCACGGATCGCGGCGCAGCAGCCGAACCTCGCCGGAGGTGCGCGCCAGCACACCGAGCAGGATGCGGATGGTGGTGGATTTGCCGGCACCGTTGGGCCCGAGGAAGCCGTGCACCTCGCCCTGGTTCACTTCCAGGTCCAGCCCGTCGAGCGCACGGACCTGGCCGAAGTGTTTGTGCAGATCCCGGACGTGGATTGCCGATGTCATGGGAACTCCTGAGGAGATCTAGGTATCTGGACTCGGTTGATCGAGCAGGGCGTCGAGCATCATCGGGCCGGTCAGCAGTCCGTTGGTGAACAGCTCGACGCCGGGGAGAAGCATCTGATCGGCGTAGGCGCGCAGAGCCTTGCCGTAGTCGAGAGGGCCGTCGTGTTCGGCGGCATACAGTTGCAGGAAGAGCATCAATCCGCCGCCGTTGTTCAGCGCCAGATAGCGGGCCGTCGCGTGCAGATCGCGGGGGGCGCGGATCGTGCCCGCCGCGATGCCGGCGCGCAGATACTGCTCGACGTCGGACACCATGTGCTCGAACAGCAGGCCCGCCAACGCGCCGCCCGCCTGAAAACTTCGGACGATATAGGCGATGACCGGACCGAAGCTTTCGATCTCGGCGAGCTGACCGAGGATGTTCGACGGCGCCGGACGCTCGACCGAATCCAGCTTGGCATCGCGGATGACCTTGCGTACGTAGTCGTCACATTCCTCGCGCAACCCGTCTTTCGATCCGAAATGGTGATTGACGAGGCCCGGCGAGACGCCGGCTGCGGTGGCGATGGCACGTACTCCGACGTTGAACCCCTGCTCACCGAAGACGGTGATGGCGGCGTCGCGAATGCGTGCACGAGTGCTCAGATCCGGGGCGGATCCTTCCGGTACGGCTGGTCGGTTAAACACATGTTCAATATACTAAACACTCGTTCAATCGGCCGTCAATGGCTCCCTTAGCCACGGGAGGCGCAGAGCAGCCCGTCACCCACCGGAATCAACACGCTGGTCAGGTTGGGGTCCTCGGCGATGGCCCTGGTCGCCGCGCGCACCGCCTGCGTTGCCGCGTCGCGCTGCGCCGGATCGGGCACCCGCCCGCCGAGCAGTGCGTTGTGCAGCAGAATCGCTCCACCCTCGCGCAGCAACCGCACCCCTTCGGCGACGTACTGCGGATGCTCGACCGGCGCGGCATCGATGAACACCAGGTCGTAGGCGCCGTCGGCCAGGCGCGGCAGCACATCGAGGGCGCGGCCGTTGATCAGCCGGGTGCGCGCGAGCGGGATATCGGCGGCCCGGAACGCCTCTTTGGCCGCGCGCTGATGCTCCGGCTCGGAATCGATCGTGGTCAGCGTGCCGTCCTCGCGCATACCGTCCAGCAGCCACAGGCCACTGATCCCCGCGCCGGTGCCCACCTCGACCACGGCCCGCGCGCCGAGCATCTGGGCGTACATGCTCAGCAACGCACCCACCGACGGAGCCACCGGCGCGGCGCCCAGCTCGGTGGCCCGTTCCCGGGCGCTGACGAGGATCTCGTCCTCCACGACGGATTCCTCCACGTAGGCGAGATTTCGCTCCAGATTCGATGCCACGCCCATGAGGCTATGCCAAACCGTGACCAGCGGCCCGAAACATTCTCAGGTGTCCCTCAGGATCTCCATACACAGGCCATATCGCGACAGGAAAGAGTAGGCAGCACGCAAGACCAGCCGACCGGCGGCGTCAGAGCCAGAACACCGGGTCGGGAACAACCGGACACCTTCTATCGGTTGTACCCGACAGCGACGGTCCGTGGACCCGGACCGCTGCTCGAACTCCGACGCCTCGGTCCCGAGTAGGAGGTATTTCCCATCCACATGGTCGATGCGGCGCGCGAGTACGCCACCCTGCCCGAGCTGCCGACGCAGCGCGAGGTCACCGCACTGGAACTGGCCGAGGTCGCGGAGGTGGCCGAGGACGAACTGACCGGCACCGCGGCCTTCGATGCCACCGGCGATCGCTCCGTCATGCCCACCTGGGACGAACTGGTCCGCGAACACGCCGACCGGGTCTACCGGCTGGCCTACCGTCTCTCCGGCGACGCCCAGGACGCCGAGGATCTCACCCAGGAGACCTTCATCCGGGTCTTCCGCTCACTGTCGAACTATCAGCCGGGCACCTTCGAGGGCTGGCTGCACCGCATCACCACCAACCTGTTCCTGGACATGGTCCGCCGCCGCAGCCGCATCCGGATGGAAGCGCTGCCCGAGGACTACGACCGGGTGCCGGCCCAGGGCCCAGGACCCGAGCAGGTCTACCACGACGCCCGCCTCGACCCCGACCTGCAATCGGCGCTGGACGCGCTGGCGCCGGAGTTCCGCGCCGCGGTCGTGCTGTGCGATATCGAGGGGCTGTCCTACGAGGAGATCGGCGCCACGCTCGGGGTGAAACTGGGCACCGTCCGCAGCCGGATCCATCGCGGCCGTCAGGCACTGCGCGAGCACCTTGCGCATAATGGAACCCAGGACCGGTTCGCCGACGCGGCGAGCGAGTCCTGAACCAGCAAGAACGGGTGATCTCCGGCCGTGGCGCCGCGCCCGGCCGTGATCGAGTCGGTTGGAAGGATGAGCACCGAATGGTTGGCGACTCCGGTACGTCAGGTCGTTCACCGCGTTTCCGTTCCACCGAGCATCTGGCGAGTGAGGCCGTCGCCGCCTATGTGGACGGCGAACTGCGGATGAACGCGTATCTGCGTGCCGCCCAGCACATTTCCGTCTGCCCCGAATGCGCGGCCGAGGTCGAAGCCCAGCAGCAGGCGCGCATCGCATTGCGCCGGGCCGCCCAGATCTCCATCCCGCACGGACTGCACGACAGCCTGACCCGCATTCCGCTCGGCGAACTTCCCGGCACCGATCGTTCCGCCGCCGCGGCGCGCAATTCCCGTGACGAGGCCGTTTCCGGTTTCCTCGGTGCGTCTTTCGCGGCGAGCTTCGACAGTAGGCGGTGGACAACGTGGTGGCGCAAGTAGAGTTTGGCGCGTGACCACCGAATCGACGAACACCGGATCGGCCGACACCTCGGATTCGGCGGCCAACAGGGGGAACCTGCGGCCGCCGGACGCGCCCGTGCTCGGGCCGCGCCCGGTATACCGCCCGCACGTGGATACCCACACCGCTCGTGCCTTCCGCCGCCCCAACGGCCAGGCCGGATCCTTCGCACCACGCCCCGGCTCGGCCACCGCCGCCCAGGGCCCCGACCCGGTGCAGAACCGGCCGCCGGACGCCGTGCTGGCCGAGGCGTTCGGCCGCCCGGAAGGCTCCGACGAACTCCTCCAGCGTGATCCCGACGCCGTCACCGGCCAGACCGAGATCGCAGGCCCCGCCGATCCGTGGCGTGACCCGGAATCCGGCGCCCGCCTCGGTGCGCCCGCCCTGCCCACCCCCGCGGCCCGGACGCAGGCCGAAGCCACCAAGCTGTCGGCGCGCGAGGTGCTGTTCGGTTCCCGGGTGGCACCGCGCGCGCTGGCGCTGCTGGCCGCCATCGCCTTGGTCATCGGCCTGATCGGCGGCCTCGTCGGCCGGCTGACCGCGGAGACGGCCTCCACGCTGACCTCACGCAAGGTCGCCCTCGAGCAGACCGGAGATCCCGAGCAGCCGCACGGTCAGATCGCCCAGGTCGCCGATGCGGTGCTGCCCTCGGTGGTCTCGATCCGCACGACCGTCGGCGACAACGGCGCCACCGGCTCCGGTGTGGTCATCGATGGCAACGGCTACATCGCCACCAACAATCACGTCATCTCCATGGCCGCCCAGGACGGTTCCGGCAACGCCAAGATCCAGGTGATGTTCTCCGACGGCACCCGGGTACCCGCGAACATCGTCGGCCGCGACACCAAAACCGACCTCGCGGTCTTGAAGGTCGATGTGAAAAATCTCACTGTTGCTCAGCTCGGTAAGTCCGAGGACGTCCGCGTCGGCGACGCCGTGCTGGCGATCGGTTCCCCACTGGGACTGAGCAAAACGGTCACCTCCGGCATCGTCAGCGCCTTGCATCGCCCGGTGAAGCTCGAGGGCGAGGGCAGCGACACCAAGGCCGTCATCGATGCGGTGCAGACCGACGCCTCGATCAACCCCGGTAACTCCGGTGGCGCGCTGGTGGACATGGAGGGCCGGGTCATCGGCATCAACACCGCCATCCGCAGCGAGACCGGCGGTTCGGTCGGCCTCGGCTTCGCCGTGCCGGTGGACGTGGTCACCGACGTCGCGCAGACCCTGATCCGCGACGGCGTCAAGCATCATCCGGTGATCGGCCTGAGCGCCCGCACCAAGGCCGTCGCCAACGAGGCGATGAGCGGCGCCGAGGTGGCCGATGTGGCGCCGGGCGGGCCCGCCGCGCGGGCGGGCATCGTGGAGGGCGACGTCGTCGTCAAGGTCGGCGATCGTGAGGTGACGGGGCCGGAAGAGCTGGTCGTCGCGGTGCAGGCGAACAAGATCGGTGAGACGGTGACGGTGCGGTTGATCCGGGAAGGCCGGCAGGTGGACGTTCCGGTCACCCTGGAATCCGACTGATCCGGCGGCCCCGGCGCGCGGTAGCCTGGTCTGGTGTTCAGCAACATCGGGTGGAGCGAGATGGTGATCCTGCTCGTGGCCGCCCTCGTCATCCTCGGCCCGGAGCGCTTGCCCGGTGCCGTGCGCTGGACCACGCGCAGCCTGCGGCAGGTGCGCGATTACGCCAGTGGCGCGACGGCGCAGTTGAAGCAGGAGCTCGGCCCCGAATTCGAGGATCTGCGTAAGCCGCTCGCCGACCTGAACGAGCTGCGCGGCATGACCCCGAAGTCGATGGTGACCAAACACCTTCTGAACGGTGACGATTCGCTGTTCAGCGATATCGGCAAGGCCATGCCGGACAAGCAGGACCTCTACGGCACCAATAGCGGTATGCCGGGTTACCCAGCGCCGAAGCCGGAGAAACCGTTGGAGCGCAACGAACGTCCGCCGATCGACACCGACGCCACCTGATCTGTCAAGCGAACTAGACACCCGTCCGGCTTACGCTGTCTACACTTCGCACATGTCGGCCGATGACGTGGCGCGGGTGTTCGCGATCGAGGACAAGGTCGAGCGCCTCAAGGCAGCCACTGACGGTGTCGCGGCGGCGCAGCAGACCATCAACGAGCTCACGCGAATTCGTCGCGCGGTGATCCGTGAATTGCATGCCGAGGGCTGGACGTTCGCCAGAATCGGTGCGGCGGCCGGGCTTTCCCGGGCGCGCATCCATCAGGTGAGCACGCAGGGCCCGGCACCGGAGGGCTTGTTCTTCGGGCACGGCGCGCTCACCGTTCTCACGCCCCGGGTGCGTACCGGCCGATTGATCGGCGCCCCCGATCCGGCCGCGGCACCGCGGCTGGCGGATCTACTGCGGGAGCTGGGATTCGCGGTCACCGTCGAACAGTTCCCGCCGGGACATCCCCTCGATCTCAACCGCGACGGGCTGATCGTGCTCGGCGGGCCCGAACTCTCGCCGAGCCTGCGTCAGCTCATCGCCGCCGATCCCCGGCTGCGGCGCTCGGTGGCCCGTGCCGGCGACGGCCGTCGCGGTATCGAGGATCGAGCCGCGCGGCGGGTGTATCGGCCCTCCGGTCCCGACCCGCACGACATCGCCTATCTCGCCCGGCTCCCGCGCCCCGACGGTCAGGGCTCGATCCTGGTGATCGACGGCCTGCATCCGCCCGGCTCGCTCGGTGCTGTCCGGCTGCTGGCGACTCGGCTCGCCGGGCTGCACGAACGCGCGGGCACCCGACGGTTCTCGGTATTGATCGCGGTGCGCTTCGACCGCGCGACCGGTGAACCGCTGGAGGCCGAGATGCTGACGCCGGTGTATCGCCATGAGCCGGCCGAGGTGCGGCCGCAGGCGCTGCGCACCCGCCGCTGAATCCCGCCCGCTGCTGAATCCCGGCGGCGAATCCGTCCCGACACAGATCCGGGCACGTCGGTGCATTCGGCCGCAACGGCTTGGCATCCGGCGACGCCTTGTGCTTGAACGCTCACCCTCGGCCGCGCACCGTACCGCCGCATGCTTAGATAGCCAGGAAGTAACCATTCGACGGCGCCGGCTCTGCTCGGTCCCGGTTTTCCGGCAATCACATGACGCGGAGGCACAGGTGAATGTGATGACGATCATTGCGATCGCACTGATCGCAATCGGATTGCTGGTGACCATCGCCATCTTCATCCGCAAGCCCGCCGAGCATCGCCGCGCCCACGTCACGGTGGCCGAATTGCAGGCCCGGCTCGCCGACGAATCCGGGCCCGAACATCTGCGCTCCGACGATGCGTCGGCGGCCTCCGAGCCGAGCGGAATCGGGGACGACGCCGGAGCCAACGCGGGGCCCGGGCACCGTCGACCCGGCACCGGCGAGGGCGACCGTGGCGACTCCGGTAGGCAGACGTCCACCGACACGGACGAGCAGGCACCTGCCGATCCCGACGGGACATCGCCGGGCGATGCCGAACTTGTCTCCGAGCCGAACACCCAGCCATCTCCCACACCGCCGACGGCCGACGCCGACGGCCCGGCCGCGGATTCACCCACCGCCGCCGACGACGACAAGCCCGGAGCGCACTGACGGCTGGACGATCCCCACAGCCGCGATTCCACCGTCGTGGGCGGCGACATGTTCGGCGCGAGGAATCAGGTCAGCGGTAGGTCCAGCGCCAGCCCTCGGCGGACAACGATGCCCGGTCTACCGCCGGCGCGAACCGGACAGCCCAACCGCTACCTACCGCTCAGGCCGCGACACTCTCCGGCCGCACCGTGTTCATCGGCGGACGGTCGGTCAGGCACACCTCGGTGCTGTGGGCGGTGAACTCGTCGCCGATCAACGGGAACTGGGTCAGCGCCGC
Source organism: Nocardia sp. JCM 38205 (assembly GCF_058222935.1). Lineage (NCBI taxonomy): Bacteria > Bacillati > Actinomycetota > Actinomycetes > Mycobacteriales > Nocardiaceae > Nocardia > Nocardia sp. JCM 38205. The sequence continues at coordinate 447,168 of NZ_JBYHFL010000004.1, forward strand.
ACCGGAATCGCGGACGCCGCTGCGGCCGAGCACGGTGCCGAGGATCTGCCTGCTCATCACGCCGAGGTCGGCCAGCGGGCGATTGCGGTGGGTGCGCACGCCCAGGTTGACCTGGCCGATGGCGTCCAGGCCGAGCCGGTCGTAGGTGTCGAGCAGCAGCCCGATCTCCACGCCGTACCCGGGGGCGAACGGCACCGAGGTGAGCAGTTCCCTGGTGCCGGCGTATTCGCCGCCGAGCGGTTGCAGCACCTCCGAGAGGTCGGGGCGCAGCGCCGCCAGCAGCGGACGGGCCACCAGTTCGGTGACGCGGCCGCCGCCATGGGCCTCGACCGCGTCGCCCTGCCGCAGCGGCCTGCGGTAGTAGGCCTTGACCAGGTGCAGATCGTCCACCGTCAGCAGCGGGCCCAGCAGTTTGGGCACGAAGGCCGGATCGGGATCGATGAGGTCCGAGTCGACGAAGGCCACCAGGTCGCCGCTGGTCACCGCCAGCGAACGCCACAGCACCTCGCCCTTGCCCGGCACCGGATCGAGTTCCGGGACGGCCTGTTCCCGGCTGACCACCCGGGCGCCGGCCGCGCGGGCCCGCTCGGCGGTCGCGTCGGTGGAGCCGGAATCGAGCACCACCAGCTCGTCTACCAGACTGCCGAGCAGCGGCCGGATACTGGCCACCACCGCGGCAACGGTGTCCTGCTCGTTCAGCGCGGGCAGCACCACCGAGACGGTGCGGCCCGCCTTGGCGGCGACGAGTTCGTCTACCGCCCACTCCGGGGCATCCCAGGTATTCGTCATCGCCCAGCTGGGCTCACGGTGTTGGATGTTCATACCAGACCTCGCAGGGTTCGTGCGGGGGGCCGGATACCCTGTATCGCGGCAATCATGTCCACTACGCGCCGGGTCGCGGCGACTTCGTGGACGCGGAAGACTCGAGCGCCTGCCGCCGCCGACCATGCCGTTGCTGCCAATGTGCCCTCCAGCCGCTCGGTGAGATCGACACCAAGAGTCTCTCCGATGAAATCCTTGTTGGAGAGCGCCATCAAGACCGGCCATCCGGTATTTACAAGATCGTCGGCTCTACGCAACAGTTCGAGCCCGTGGTAGGTGTTCTTTCCGAAATCGTGGGTCGGGTCGATCAGGATCGAGTCGCGCCGCACCCCGGCGGCCAGCGCCGCCTCCGCCGCCCGCACCACCGTGGCGGTGACCTCGGTGACCACGTCGGAGTAGCGGACCCGGTGCGGTCTGGTGCGCGGTACGGCGCCGCCGGTATGGCTGCACACGATGCCCGCGCCCAGTTCGGCGGCGACCGCGACCAGATCGGGATCGGCGCCCGCCCAGGTGTCGTTGATCAGATCGGCGCCCTCGCCGATCGCTGTACGCCCCACCTCGGCGCGCCAGGTGTCGACGCTGATCAGCAGGTCCGGGTAGGCGGCGCGGATGGCGGCGACGAACGGGACCACCCGGCGGTTTTCCTCGGCGGCATCGACCACCTCGCCGGGCCCGGCTTTGACACCGCCGATATCGACCAGATCGGCGCCCTCGTCGACCGCGCGGGCCACGGCGTCCATGGCGGCGGCATCGGTGAAGGTGGCGCCCCGGTCGTAGAACGAGTCCGGGGTGCGGTTCACAATCGCCATGACCAGCGCCCGGTCCGTCGCCACCGGGCGTCCGCACAGGGTCGGCGACGGCGCGTCGGGGCGGAACATGGGGTCGACTGTACCGACTCGTGTAATAACCGGTTTCGGGCGCGGACCCCGGTCAGTCCCGGGGCGCGCGCCCGGTCGCCACATCGGCGGCGTAGCCCGGATAGGCCGGGATATAGCCGTCGGCGCGGCCGGCGAGGACGAACACGTCGGAATCATCGTCGGGCGAATACCCTTGTTTGCGCAGTTCTACCTTGCGGCTCTTGAACGTGGAGGTGGTCTCGAGTTCATCGACCACCCGGATGAACAGCGGCACCGCGTACCGCGGCAGCCGCTCATACGCCAGCTCGGCCAGCGCTGTTCCGTCGAATTCGGCGCCGGGTGCGAGGGTCACCGCCGCCATCCCGGCCTTGCCGTCGGTACCGGGGATGTCCACGCCGAATACCACGGCCTGGGAAATGGCCGGCGAGGCGCTCAGCGCCGCCTCGACCTCGGTGGTGGCCACGTTCTCGCCCTTCCAGCGGAAGGTATCGCCGAGCCGGTCGACGAAGGCGATATGGAACCAGCCCTGATCGCGCACCAGATCGCCGGTGTCGAACCAGACATCGCCAGGTCGGAAGCCGTCACGCACGAGTTTGGCCTCGGAGGCGGCCTCATCGGTGTAGCCGTCGAACGGCGTGCGGCCGGTGACCTTGGCCAGCAGCAGTCCGACGCCACCCGAACGCACGCGACGCAACCGGCCGTCCGGGCCGCGCTCGGGCTTTCCGGTGTCCTCGTCGTATTCCACGATGGCGTAGGGCAGCGGCCCGAAACCGGCGGTGCGGTCGACCCCGAAGGCGTTGACGAACGCGATATTGGCCTCGCTGGCGCCGTAGAACTCCACGACCCGCCCGATGCCGAAGCGCCGCCGGAATTCGTCCCACAGCTCCGGCCGCAGACCGTTGCCGACGGCCAGGCGCACCCGGTGCGTACGGTCGGTCGGCCGGGCCGGCTGGTTGAGCAGATACCGGCACAGTTCGCCGATGTAGATGAACGCGGTGGCGCGCTCGCCGATCACCTCGTCCCAGAAGCGGGATGCCGAGAACTGCCTGCCCAGCGCGAAGGTCGCACCGGCCGCAAGCACCGACGACAGCGCCACCGTGAGCGCGTTGTTGTGGTACAGCGGCAGACAGCAGTACATCGTGTCGTCACCGCGGAGCCGGACGCCGAGGCCACCGAGCCCGGACATGCTCTTGGACCAGCGCAGATGCGTCATCACGCTGGCCTTCGGCAGGCCGGTGGTGCCCGAGGTGAAGATCAGGAACGCCCGCTCCCCCGCGGTCACCTCCGCGCAGACCGGCGGATCGGACGGATCGCCGAGCTGGGCTTCGGCATGCAGATCCTCGGCGTACAGCAGCCGGGCCGGCGGCTCGGCCAGCGAATCGAGCGCCTCCTGGCATTCCGCACCGACGACGTTCACCACACTGCCGAGCAACCCGAAGCTGTGCGCGAGCACCCGATCGCGCTGATGGTGATTGAGCAGGCCGACGGTGGCGCCGAGCTTGACCGTGGCCAGCACCGTGAACAGGGTTTCCGGGCGGTTGGTCATCAGCACACCGACCACGTCACCGCGGCCGACGCCGTGCTCGGCCAGCACGCTCGCGTAGCGGTTCACCAGCGAATTGGCTGCGCCGTAGGTGTATTCGTGGCCCTCGAACCGCAGGAACGCCCGATGCGGATGACGGTGCGCCGCCCGCTGGAAATACCGGCCGACCGACGCCTTGTCACCGGGGCCGACCAGCATGCCGAAGGCATTGCGCAGCATGCCCGGCGCGTCCACCGCCATCCCGGGCAGGCTCTTGGCCAGGTCGAACACGCTGACGGTGGCGTCGTTGCGCACGGAATCAGTACTCCTCGATCGGATGCTGCTGGGCGGCAGCGGGATTGCCCACCGGCTCCGGAGTGCCGGGCTCTCGTCGCGCCGTACTCGGAACGAGTGCCTCGAATGCCTCGTCGAAGTCGGCGACGACGCGCACCCGATCCAGCGCGGGCTGCGGGACGAAACCGCGCGCGTGCAGCTCGTCCACCCAGGCGAACAACCCGCGGTAATGCCCGTCCGGATCCAGCACGACGACGGGTTTGTCGTGTACGCCGAGGTAGGCGCCGGTCCACGTCTCGAAGAATTCCTCTAGCGTGCCGATGCCGCCGGGCAGGGTGAGGAAGGCGTCGGCGCGGTCCTCCATCACCTGCTTGCGCTGGCGCATGGTGTCGGTGACGACGAGTTCGTCGGCGTCCACATCGGCCACCTCGCGGTGCACCAGATGCTTCGGGATCACGCCGATGGTGTTCGCGCCGCCGGCGCGGGCGGCCGTGGCCACCGCGCCCATCATCGACACGTGGCCGCCGCCGGACACCAATTGCCAACCGCGCCGGGCGATTTCGGTGCCGACCCGCGCCGCCAGCTCCAGCTGCGCGCCGTCGATGGTGCTGGCCGAGCAGTAGACGCAGACGGCGTAGGCGCGTTCGGCCGCGCTCACCACTTGTCCTCCGTGCCCATCGTTTCCAGATTCTCACGCTCGGCGGTGGCCTGCTCCAGAATGCGCACCACGTCCTCGACGCTGTCGGTGACGTAGAGCAGATCCACATCGCCCGGCGAGATCTTGCCCGCCCCCAGCAGCGAATCGCGGATCCAGTCCACCAGCCCGCCCCAGAACCTGGTGCCGAACAGGATGATCGGGAACCGGGTGATCTTGCGGGTCTGCACCAGCGTCAACGCCTCGAACAACTCGTCCATGGTGCCGAAACCGCCCGGCAGGCAGACGAATGCCTGCGAGTACTTGACGAACATGGTCTTACGGACGAAGAAGTAGCGGAAATTGATACCGAGATCGACCCATTCGTTGAGCCCCTGCTCGAACGGCAATTCGATACCGAGCCCGATCGAATAGCCGCCCGCCTCACACGCGCCCCGGTTGGCGGCCTCCATCGCGCCGGGCCCGCCGCCGGTGATCACCGCGAACCCGGCGTGCGCCAGCGCGGAACCGATGGCACGGGCGGCCTCGTATTCGGGATGATCGACCGGCGTACGCGCCGAACCGAACACCGACACCGCGCGCGGCACCTCGGCCAGCGCCCCGAAACCCTCCACGAACTCGGCCTGGATGCGCAGCACCCGCCACGGGTCGGTATGCACCCAATCGCTGTCGCCACGCCGATCCAGCAGATTCCGGTCGGCGGTGCCGACGCCGGGCTTGCGATCCCGGCGGAACATGATCGGCCCGCGGAATCTGGCTGTCGACTTCGGCTTGCTGTTGAGTGGCTCGGCGGCGTCGGTGGACATGGGGCTGAGTCTATTGGCGCCGCCTGCGGCGTCGCGGTTCGGTCTCGCTTCCCTCGAAAACGATGCTGACCAGCCTTTGCCTCGGTTCCGTCGGCCATCAGTGGCGGTCCGGCGGCGTCACGCAGCGCCGGTGAGATAGCTCCGCAGCATCGCCGTGACCTGGGTGATCTGGGCCAGCGGGACCCGCTCGTCACGTTTGTGCGCCAGGTTCGGATCGCCGGGGCCGAAGTTCACCGCGGGTACGCCACGGGCGGCGAACCGGGAGACGTCGGTCCAGCCGTACTTGGCGCGCACACCGGCGGCACCGTGCGCGTGCACGGTGGTGATCAAGTCCTTGGCCGCGGGGGCGGTGAGGCCGGGCAGCGCGCCGGGCGCCGCGTCGGTGACCTGGAAATCGAGCTCGAGACCGGCGAACACCTCGCGGACGTGCTCGGTGGCGTCGGCGACGCTGCGGTCGGGCGCGAACCGGAAGTTCACGTCGACCTCGGCGGCGTCGGGTACCACATTGCCCGCCACCCCACCGGCGACCCGCACCGCAGACAGACCCTCGCGGTACACACAGCCGTCGATATCGACCTGGCGCGCCCGGTAGTCGGACAGCCGCTGCAAGACCGGCGCCAACCGGTGGATGGCGTTGTCGCCCAGCCAGGCCCGCGCCGAATGCGCCCTGGTGCCCGCGGTGGCGAGCCGGACGCGCAAGGTGCCCTGGCAGCCGGCCTCGATCCAGCCGCCGGACGGCTCACCGAGGATCGCCAAGTCGCCGTCGAGCCATTCGGGGCGTTCCCGCTCGATCCGGGCCAGGCCATTGAACTCGGCGGCGATCTCCTCGCAGTCGTAGAAAATCAACGTCAGGTCGTGCGCGGGTTCGGCGACGGTCGCGGCCAGATGCAGGAACACCGCGTCACCGGATTTCATGTCCACGGTGCCGCAGCCGTACATCACCGGCTCGCCGTCCTCGGTGTCCATCCGGCTCGGCACATTGTCGGCGATCGGCACGGTATCCAGATGCCCGGCCAGCACCACGCGGGTCGGCAGGCCGCGATCGGTGCGCGCGAGCACCACATTGCCGTCGCGCACGATCTCGAAGCCGCTGGTCTGGGTCCGCAGCGCGGCCTCCACCGCGTCGGTGACGGCCAGCTCGTCCCTGGACACACTCGGGATGTCGACGAGGGCGGCGGTGAGGGCAATCGGGTCGGCGCGCAGATCGAGGGTCACCGGTTCAGGGTAGTCAGCGGGTCTCCGGCGGCAGCAGCGACGAGGCGCAGGCGCCGTGGGACGAGGCGAAGGCCCCGTCGACCGACGCGAAGGCCCCGTCGACCGACGCGAAGGCCCCGTCGACCGACGCGAAGGCGCCGTGGGGTCGACGCGAAGACGTTGGCGAGACAGTGCCGGCCCAGGGTGACTGGACGCCGACGCCGGGGCAAGTCGGTGCGACGGCGACAGGACGGCGGGCAGCTACCACGGGAACCGGCGACGGCCACGCACCGAATCACCCGCCGGGGATGCCGTGATCTGCGCGGCAGCCGGTGACGTGGCTGCACCACGGGAGCCGGACGGTCGGTAGGCTCTGCTGACGTGAGCATTCAGGGAGCAACTGCAGTCGGTATCGCCAATGTGACCGCGGACGGCACCGTCCTCGACACCTGGTTCCCGAATCCCCAGCTGGGTGAATTCGCCGAAACCGCGACCAAGCGGCTCGACGAGGTGCCCGCGGAATTCGCCGCGCTGGTCGGTCCCGACGAGGCCCGCGGCGTCGAGGTGATCGCGGTGCAGACCACCATCGCCGACCTGTCCTCCGCGCCCGTGGACGCGCACGACGTCTACCTGCGGCTGCATCTGCTCTCGCACCGGCTGGTTCGTCCGCACGAGGTGAGCCTGGAAGGCCAGTTCGGCCTGCTCAGCAATGTGGTGTGGACCAACCACGGCCCCGCGGCGGTTGAGGGTTTCGAGACCACCCGCGCCAAGCTGCGCGCCCGCGGCCCGGTGACCGTCTACAGCGTCGACAAGTTCCCGCGCATGGTCGACTATGTGGTGCCCTCCGGCGTGCGCATCGGTGACGCCGACCGCGTGCGCCTCGGCGCGCATCTGGCCTCGGGCACCACCGTCATGCACGAAGGCTTCGTCAACTTCAACGCAGGCACCCTCGGCGCCTCCATGGTCGAAGGCCGCATCTCCGCGGGCGTCGTGGTGGGTGACGGCTCCGACATCGGCGGCGGCGCCTCCACCATGGGCACCCTCTCCGGCGGCGGCACCACCGTCATCTCCATCGGCGAACGCTCCCTGCTCGGCGCCAACTCCGGCCTCGGCATCCCGCTCGGCGACGATTGCGTCCTCGAAGCCGGCCTCTACCTCACCGCGGGCACCAAGGTCACCACCCCCGACGGGACCACCGTCAAAGCCGCCCAGCTCAGCGGCCAGAACAACCTACTGTTCCGCCGCAACTCCGTCACCGGCGCCGTCGAGGTCGTGCACCGCAAGGGCACCGGCATCGAACTCAACGCGGACCTGCACGCCAACGACTGACCGCGGTCGCGCGGTAGCCGCCGGGGCACTCGCGGCAGGTCCTGTCGGCCGTGAGTCCCTGGGGCGACACCATCGATGTGCCCCACCAGGCGGCCGACAGCGCGCTGCTGGCCAAGTCGGTAACCGCGCTCGTTCGGCGCGGCGCCGCATCAGCCGAGCAGCTTCTTCTGCACCTTGCCCATCGCGTTCCGCGGCAACGTGTCCACGATGCGGATTTCGCGGGGGCGTTTGTGGATGGAGAGTTGCTGGGCGACGTGGTCGATGAGGTCGGGTTCGGCCGGTGCTTCCATACCGGCGCGAGGCACGACGAAGGCGACGATGCGTTGGCCGAGGTCGGGGTCGGGGAGGCCGACGACGGCGGCTTCGGCGACGGCGGGGTGGCCGAGGAGGGTGGTCTCGACTTCGCCGGCGCCGATGCGGAAGCCGCCGGATTTGATGAGGTCGACCGATTCGCGGCCGACGATGCGGTGGAAGCCATCCGGGGCGATGACGGCGACGTCGCCCGTGCGGAACCAGCCGTCTTCTGTCCAACAGCCGGACGTCGCGTCCGGCCGGTTGAGGTAACCGTCGAACAGCATCGGCCCGCGGACCTGGAGTCCGCCGATGCTTTCACCGTCGTGTGGGACGGGGGCGCCGGATTCGTCGCGCAGCCGGGTTTCCACACCGCGCACGGGCAGGCCGACCCAGCCGGGGCGGCGTTCGCCGTCGGCGCGGGTGGACAGGGTGATCATGGTTTCGCTCATGCCGTAGCGCTCGACGGGCGCGTGGCCGGTGAGTTCGGCGAGGCGTTCGAAGACCGGCACGGGCAGCGGTGCGCTGCCGGAGACCAGCAGCCGCGCGTCGGCCAATTGCTTCGCCGCGTCCGGGTTTTCCGCGATGCGTGACCACACCGTCGGCACCCCGAAGTACAGGGTGCCGCGAGCGGCGGCGTAGGCCTCCGGCGTCGGCTTGCCGGTGTGGACGAGCGGGCTGCCGACCCGGAGCGCGCCGAGCACACCGAGGATGAGCCCGTGCACGTGAAACAGCGGAAGTCCGTGCACCAGAACGTCGTCGGCGGTCCACGACCAGGCTTCGGCGAGGGCGTCCAGACCCGCGGCGATGGCGCCGCGACTGAGCATCACACCCTTGGGCAGGCCGGTGGTGCCGGAGGTGTAGAGCACGAAAGCCGTTGCCGCCGGGTCGGGTTCGGGATAGGTGTGCCACGACCTGGCATGCAACCGGACCGGGACCACCGGAAGGTCGGTACCCTCCGGCGCTTCGCCGAGCCAGGCCTGCGCACCGGAATCGGCCAGGATATGGGCGGATTCGGCGGCGCCGGCATCCGGTGGCACCGGCACGACCGTCACGCCGGCGATCAGGCAGCCGACCACCGCCAGCACGGTGGTCGCGGTGGGCCGGGCCAGCACCGCCACCCGGTCGGCGCGGGCGATGCGCTCGGCCACCGACGTCGCGGCGCCGAGCAGATCGCTGCGCGAGAGGGTGACGCCGTCGATGGTGACGGCATCCGGGATATCCGCGCCCGCGGCGACGGCGAGCGGGTCCAGGGAGCGGAGCAGCAGCGGCGGACCGTAGGGCATCCGCTCACGCTACCGCGCCCGGTCCGAGCGACGCGCCCGGAGGAGGTCGGCGTCAGCACCGATGCACCGGGAGGGCCGCCCGAACCCACGGGTCCGGAGCAGGCAGCTCGCCCAGCAAGGCATCGGGAGCGACGCCCGCGTGCGCGGCGGGCGGCAGAAGCCGGCGGAGCGTCACCACAGCGGGCGGCGAAGCGTTGCCAACCCGATCCCGCGATGGGCCGGGCACCGTTGACACCCCCGATGACGCGGTGAGAAAGTAGTTGTACAACCTTCTCAACGGCGAGACGGGGTCCACGATGACCAGCACTTCGCGCGCGAGCATCGACTCGCGCACCGGCGAATTCGATATCCGCCGCCATATCGACGGTTCCGCCGCGCTCTTCGGCGCCGCCGCCAACGTCATCATGCAGCTGAGCCACCCGGCCGTCGGTTACGGCGTGCTGGAGAGCCCGGTGGACAGCGGCAAGATCCTGCTTCATCCGGTCAAGCGAACGCGCACCACGCTCACCTATCTGGCCGTGGCGATGCTGGGTAGCGAGGACGAACGCGCCGCCTACCGCGCGGCCGTCAACGGCTCACATCGCCCGGTGCGCTCGACCAAGTCCAGTCCCGTGCAGTACAACGCCTTCGATCCGCGCCTGCAACTGTGGGTGGCAGCCTGCCTGTACTGGGGCGGGCGCGATCTGCACGACCGTCTGCACGGCCCGATGGACGACGCCGCCGCCGACGCCTTCTACCGCCACGCCGCCCGGTTCGGCACCACCCTCCAGATGCCGGAACACCTGTGGCCGCCCGATCGCGCCGCCTTCGAGCGGTACTGGACCGAGAACCTGGCCGCCACCTCCATCGATCCGCCGGTGCGTGCGATGTTGAACGCCATCGTCGACCTGAAGATGTTCCCGCGGCCGATGCGGTTGCCCGCGGTGCTGCGCTTCCACCGCTTCGTCACCGCCGGGCTGCTGCCGCCGCATCTGCGCGAACAGATGGGCATGTGCTGGAGCGAGCAGGATGAGCGCAGGCTCGGCCGTTTCCTGCGCGGGGTCGGCGCGATCGAAGCCCGGCTTCCGGTGGCGGTGAAGACGTTCCCGGTCAACGCTTTTCTGGCCGATATGCGGCTGCGCCGCCGCCTGGGGAGGCCGCTGGTCTGAGCGTTCAGGGAATTCGGAACGACACCACCACGTGGTCGCGGGCGAATTCCCGCGCCGCCGCATCGTCATCGAGCGGGATCACCGTCTGCGGAGTGAGCGCCAGCGACAGCGCGGTTCTGGCGATCATCTCCGCCAGCGGTAGCGGGTCGTAGTCGGGCAGTTTGCCTTCACGCTGCAATCGGGTGATGAACTCCGCGACGTAATCGCGGCCGAGTTCGATCACCGGCGCACCCTTCACCGTCAGGTACGGCAACACGATCTCGGGTTCGGTCTGCAACAGCCGATCCAGCAGCTTGTTGCTGCGCAGGCCGGCGAGAAAGGCCACGAACAGCTCGACGATCTGATCCTCGGCGCCGGCGGCGCGCTCGATCTGGCGCTGCACCGCGGCGTCGACGCCGTCGATGAATTCGCGCGTCTGCTGTAACCCGACGGCTTGGATGAGGTCGGTCTTGCCCGCGAACCGCCGGTACAGCGTCGCCAGCGACAGTCCGCCGCGCCGCGCCACCTCACCCATGCTGGTGCGTTTGATGCCGAAGTCCAGGAACGCCAGCAGGGCCGCGGACAGCACGGTTTGATCCTGATCCTTGCGCTGGGTACGCACCAGCGGCAGCAGATCGGCCAGCGCCGCCATATCGGCACCTCCGCGAGAGTCGGCGAAACAATGACTGACCAAGCATTGCACAGTTTCATCGTCGATTGACACATAAGGTGAGCGAGTGAGAAGGTTTCCGCGTAACCTTCTCATCGGAAGTGAGGTCAACGATGACCGCTGTCGCGCCCGCCACCACCGGCGGACCCGTCCCGGCGCCACCGGCGGACTTCGTCGTCGAGGACTACATCGACGGCGTCTCCGCCTTCCTCGGCGGCACCGCCAACGTCATCATGCAGCTGGGCCTGCGCCCGGTCGCCTACGGCGTGCTGGAAAGCGATGTCGACAGCGGCAAGGTGATGGTGCATCCGCTCAAGCGGCTGCGCACCACGCTCACCTACCTCGCGGTCGCGATGATGGGCAGCGAGGCCGAACGCGCCGCCTACCGCGAGGCCGTCAACGGCTCGCACCGCAGCATCCGGTCCAAGCCGTCGAGCCCGGTGAAGTACAACGCCTTCGACCCGAACCTGCAACTGTGGGTGGCGGCCTGCCTGTACTGGGGCTTCGCCGACATGCTCGACAAACTGCGCGGCGGCATCGACGAGGACGCCGCGGACGCCTTCTATCAGCACAGCGTGCGCCTGGGCGCCACCCTCCAGATGCGTCCGGAGATGTGGCCCGCCGATCGCGCGGCCTTCGCCGAATACTGGGAGACCAACCTGGCCGCCACCGCGATCGACCCGGTGGTGCGCGACTATTTCAACGATCTGATCGACCTGAAGATGATGCCGCGGGTGGTGCAGGTGCTGTTCGCGCGGTTCCAGCGTTTCGTGGTCACCGGTGTGCTGCCGTGGCATCTGCGCCGGGAGATGGGCATGCGCTGGTCGGCGCGGGACCAGCGGCGTTTCGATCGGCTGATGCGGCTCATCGGCGCGATCGTCACCCGGCTGCCCGAGCCCGCCAGGATGTTCCCGTTGAACTTCTATCTCTGGGATCTACGCCGCCGCATGCGCAAGGGCCTGCCGCTGGTGTGAGCGGCCCGTGTCGCCGGCCGGTCAGCGTCCGGCCAGGGCGCGCAGGAAGAAGCCGAGGTTGGCCGGCCGCTCGGCCAGCCTGCGCATGAGATAGCCATACCACTGGTCGCCGTAGGGCACGTACACCCGCATGGTGTTCCCGGCGGCGGCGATCCTGGCCTGTTCGTCCTCGCGGATGCCGTAGAGCATCTGATATTCGACATCACCCGCACCGCGCCCGGTGTCGGCCAGCAGCCAGTCGGCGGCGGCGATCATCTCCGGATCGTGCGAGGCCACCATCGGATAGCCCTCGCCGCGCATGAGCACATCGAGGCAGCGCCGATAGGAGGCGTCGACCTCGTCGCGGTGCTGATAGGCCACCTCTTCCGGTTCTCGATAGGCACCCTTGCACAACCGGATCCGCGAACCGGGGCCGGCGAAATCCCGGCAGTCGGCCTCGGTGCGGCGCAGATAGGCCTGCAATACCGTGCCGAGCCACGGGAACTCCTCGCGCAGTTCGGACACGGTCGCCAGGGTGGCATCGGTGGTGGTGTGGTCCTCGGCGTCGACGGTGACCCAGATGCCCGACTGCACCGCTTTGGTGCACAACGTCCGCAGATTCTCGGTGGCAATGGCTGGTCCGTCATCGGGCAGCGCCTGCCCCAGCGCCGACAGTTTCACCGATACCTCGAGCGGCGCCGCACCCGTGGGACCGAGCGAAACATCCAGTGCGGACAGGTCGTTGAGCAGCGACAGATACTCCGCGACCGCCGCGTCGGCCTGCGCGCGGTCGGTGGTGTTCTCGCCGAGATAGTCCACGCTCACCGCGCGCCCGCTCGCGAGCAGCTGCCTGGCCACCGGGATCAGCTCGGCCCTGGTCTCCCCCGCCACGAATCGCCGCACGATGTCCGCGGTCACCGGCGTGCCGGTGACCAGCCGTTTCAGCCGCGGCGACCCGGCAGCGGCGAGGATGGCGGGCCGTAGCGGATTCACGCCTGCTGTCCCATATGCGGGTACCGGTGATCGTCGGGTGGGACGAAGGTCTCCTTGATCACTCGCGGCGCGACCCAGCGCAGCAGGTTCAGCGGCGAGCCGGCCTTGTCGTCGGTGCCGGAGGCGCGCGCCCCGCCGAAGGGCTGCTGCCCGACGACCGCGCCGGTGGGCTTGTCGTTGACGTAGAAGTTGCCCGCCGCGAACCGCAACGCCGCCGACGCCTGCTCGATGGCATGCCGGTCCTGGGCGAACACCGCGCCGGTCAGCGCGTAGGGCGCCGCCGACTCCACCTCCGACAGGATCGACGAATAGGCGCCGGGCTCGCCGTCGTCGTAGACGTGCACCGACAGGATCGGGCCGAAATACTCTGTGGTGAAGGCCTCATCGCGCGGATCGTCGGCCAGCAGCACCGTCGGCCGGACGAACCAGCCCTCACTATCGTCGTAGCCGCCGCCGACCGGGATGCTCAGCCCGGCCGAGCGGGCGCGTTCGATGGCGGCCACGCTCTTGTCGTAGGCGCGCCGATCGATCAGCGCGCCACCGAAATTGGACAGATCGGCGACGTCACCGTAGGCGAGGTTCCGGGTCAGATCCAGGAAGTCGTCGCCCATCTGCCGCCACAGGGAACGGGGCAGATAGGCGCGGGAGGCCGCCGAACACTTCTGGCCCTGATATTCGTAGGCCCCGCGGACGAGCGCGGTGGTCAGGGCCGCGGGATCGGCCGAGGCATGCGCGACGATGAAATCCTTACCGCCGGTCTCCCCCACCAACCGCGGATAGCCGTGGTACTTGCCGATATTCGCGCCGACCTGACGCCACAGGAACTGGAAGGTCGTGGTGGAGCCCGTGAAGTGGATGCCGGCCAGCCGCGGGTCGGCCAGCGCCACCTCCGACAGATCGACGCCGTCGCCGGTGACCATATTGATCACCCCGGGCGGCAGACCCGCCGCTTCCAGCAACCGCATCGTGTAATACGCGGCCAGCGTCTGGGTGGGCGACGGCTTCCACACCACGGTATTGCCCATGAGCGCCGGCGCGGTAGGCAGATTGCCCGCGATGGCGGTGAAGTTGAACGGGGTGATGGCGTAGACGAAACCCTCGAGCGGCCGGTAGTCCATCCGGTTCCACACACCCGCGCTGGATCGGGGTTGCTGTTCGAGGATCTCGCGCGCGAAGGCGACGTTGAACCGCCAGAAATCGATCAGCTCGCACGGGGCATCGATCTCGGCCTGCTGCACCGATTTCGACTGGCCGAGCATGGTGGCGGCGGCGATGGTTTCCCGCCACGGCCCGGACAGCAGATCGGCCGCGCGCAGCAGCACCGCCGCGCGTTCGTCGAACGGCAGCGCGCGCCAGCCGGGTGCGGCGGCGATGGCGGCATCGATGGCGCCGCTCGCTTCGGAATGGGTGGTATCGGTGTAGGTGCCCAGGATCTGGCGGTGCCGGTGCGGGGCGACGATCTCGTGCCTCGCGCCGACGCCCGGCCGGTGCTTACCGCCGATCACCAGCGGTATCTCGACTCTCTCGGCGGAGATGGCGGCCAGCTTGCTCGCCAGCCGCTCCCGCTCGGGACTGCCCGGTGCGTAGCTGTGCACCGGCTCGTTCGCAGGGGCAGGGACAACCGTGACAGCGTCCATAACCCAGGCTAACTCCGGTGTGGCGCGTGGCGCAGAAACCACGCCCACCTGCACCGAAGCAGTTTGCCGGTGGTGCGGGGAGCAGGGACGGGTGCGGCAGGCGCGCGGCGATGCGGCCGGGCCCGGCGCTCAGCCCGCGGCGAGCCGGGTGGCCGCTTCGGCGATCCGCTCGTCGGTGGCGGTCAGCGCGATGCGCACATGCTCGGCGCCGGCCGGACCGTAGAAATCGCCGGGGGCGGCGAGGATGCCGCGTTCGGCCAGCCAGTCGAGGGTGTCGCGGCAGGGTTCGTCACGGCTGGACCACAGGTACAGGCCGGCCTCGGAATGGTCGATGCGGAACCCCGCGGCCAGCAGTGCGGTGCGCAGCGTGTCGCGGCGGGCGCGGTACCGCTCACGCTGCTGGTTCTCGTGGGTGTCGTCGCCGAGCGCGGCCGTCATCGCGGCCTGGATCGGGAACGGCACCATCATCCCGGAGTGCTTGCGCACCTCGAGCAGTTCGGCGATGAGTGCGGCGTCGCCGGTCACGAAACCCGCACGGTAGCTGGCCAGGTTCGACGTCTTCGACAGCGAGTGCACCGCGAGCAGACCGGTGTGGTCGCCGTCGCAGACCTCGGGATCGAGCACCGACACGGCCCGGCCTTCCCAGCTCAAACCCAGGTAGCACTCGTCGGAGGCGACGATGGCCCCGCGTTCGCGGGCGAACGCGACGACCTTGCGCAGATGCTCGACCCCGAGCACCTTGCCGGTCGGGTTCGACGGCGAGTTGAGGTAGATCAGCGCGGGTGACTGCGGGCCGAGCTGGGTCAGCCCATCCGCGCGGGCGATCCGAGTACCGGCCAGCAGGGCGCCGACCTCATAAGTCGGGTAGGCGACCTCGGGGATCACCACCAGGTCGTCGGCGCCGAGGCCGAGCAGCCGCGGCAGTCCGGCGATCAGCTCTTTGGTGCCGATCACCGGAAGTACGGCCGCCGGATCGATCCCGCTGATCCCGTACCGCCGCCGCAACGCCGCCACCGCGGCCGCACGCAGCGCGGGGGTGCCGTGCGTGGTCGGATAGCCGGGAACCTCGGCGACCGAATTCAGCGCCGCGCGGATCAGCGGATCGACCGGATCGACCGGCGTACCGACCGAGAGGTCGACGATCCCACCCGGATGCGCGGCGGCTTTCGCCTTGGCGCCCGCGATGGTGTCCCACGGGAAATCGGGAAGCAGCGAACTGACCCGCACCCGGGCCGCGTGACCGGTACTCGACAACCCAGCGCTCACTCAGCAGCCATGGGCGGCAGTTCCTTGATGAACGGCGGGTCGTAATCGACCTTGCCCACCTTGGTCGCGCCGCCGGGCGAACCCAGCTCGTCGAAGAAGTCCACGTTGGCGTTGATGTAGCCGCTCCACTGATCCGGGGTGTCGTCTTCGTAGAAGATCGCCTCGACGGGGCAAACCGGCTCACACGCACCACAGTCCACGCACTCGTCGGGTTGGATGTACAGCATGCGAGCGCCCTCGTAGATGCAATCCACGGGGCATTCCTCGATGCACGCCTTGTCCTTCACGTCAACGCACGGTTCAGCGATGATGTACGGCACTGCCGTTCTCCTAGTCTGTCCTCACCTCGGGGGTACTGCGCCCGGCACAAGTATCCCTGGCGCCTCACACGTTACCCTCGGTCAGCCTGCCCTAACTTCGAGCGGTGGCTCAGTGGATGGATAGTTCGAGTCCCGCCACGGGCCCACGACCCGCCGGAACACCATAGGTGGTGGTGCGTTCGCGGACCGGGCGGCCGATGCCCGCGGCGATCTCGGCGAGTTCGGCCACGGTCTTGGCCGACCCGTGTTGCGAGCCGGCCATGCGGGAGATGGTCTCCTCCATCAGCGTGCCACCGAGATCGTTGGCCCCGCTCTCCAGCATCACCCTGGTGCCGGTGGTGCCCAGTTTCACCCAGCTGGTCTGGATGTTGTCGATGCGCCCGTGCAGCATGATCCTGGCCAGCGCGTGCACCGCCCGATTGTCCCGGTTGGTCGGCCCCGGCCGCGCCGCGCCCGCCAGATACAGCGGGGCACTCTGATGCACGAACGGCAGCGGCACGAACTCGGTGAAACCGCCGGTGCGATCCTGGATATCGCGCAGCACCCGCAGGTGCCCGACCCAATGCTTCGGGTTGTCGACGTGGCCGTACATCATCGTCGAACTCGACCGGATCCCGACCTCGTGCGCGGTGGTGATGACGTCGATCCAGGCCGAGGCGGGCAGTTTGCCCTTGGTGAGCACCCAGCGCACCTCGTCGTCGAGGATTTCCGCGGCGGTTCCCGGAATGGTGTCGAGCCCGGCTTCCTGCAGCGCCACCAGCCAGTCGCGCACGCTCTGCCCGCCGCGCGAGGCGCCGTTGACGATCTCCATCGGCGAGAAGGCGTGCACATGCATCGACGGCACCCGCGCCTTCACCGCCCGCACCAGGTCCGCGTACCCGGTGACCGGCAGATCCGGATCGATGCCGCCCTGCATACACACCTCGGTGGCGCCGTCGACATGCGCCTCCCAGGCCCGGTCGGCGACCTCGTCGGTGCTCAGGGTGAACGCGTCGGCGTCGCCCTTGCGCTGGGCGAACGCGCAGAACCGGCAGCCGGTGTAGCAGATATTGGTGAAGTTGATATTGCGGTTCACCACGTAGGTGACCTCGTCGCCGCAGACCTCGCGGCGCAGGCCGTCCGCGAGTGCGGCGACCGCTTCCAGGTCGGCGCCGTCGGCGGTGGCCAGCGCCAGGTACTGCGCGTCGGACAGGCCGGCCGGATCGCGTTCGGCGGCGCGCAGCGCGTCGAGCACGTCGGCGTCGAGGCGTTCTGGGGTCGCGGCCAGGTCGCGGGCCTGTTCGCGCACGGTGTCCCAATCGCCGAAGGCGCTGCCCAGATCGCTGCGGGTATCGGTATTGCGGCCGTCGGTGTCGATGGCGGTGTTGAGGTCGACGCGCCCGGCCGACTCCCAGGATTCGTCGGGTTCCTGCCAGGGCAGTCCGACCGGCATGGTGTCCGGCCTGGCCAGGCCGGTTTCCGGATCGGTCAGCGCGGCCACGTGCGCCCCGATGCGCGGATCCACCCACGGGTTGCCCGCGAGCACGTACTTCGGATGCGCGGAGGTGCGTTCGACCAGCTCGAATCCGGCGGCGGCGGTGAGTTCGGCGAGGGTGTCGAGGTTGGGCCAGGGGCGTTCGGGGTTGACGTGATCGGGTGTCACCGGCGAAACCCCGCCCCAGTCGTCGATGCCCGCGCCGAGCAGCGCGGTGCACTCGGCCTGCGAGACCAGGTTCGGCGGGGCCTGCACGGGGACGTCGGGGCCGAGCAGCAGCCTGGTCACCGCGATGGTGGCCAGGAATTCGTCGATGTTCGCGTCGGGGGCGTCGCGCATGGCGGTGTCGTCTTTGGCGCGGAAGTTCTGCACGATGACTTCCTGGATATGCCCGAATGCCTTGTGCTGCTTGCGGATCGCCATGATCGACTCGGCCCGCTCGGCCATCGTCTCACCGATGCCGACCAGGATGCCGGTGGTGTAGGGCACCGAGAGCCGGCCCGCGTCGGTGATGGCGCGCAGCCGCACCGCCGGATCCTTGTCGGGACTGCCGTAATGGCAGTTGCCCTTCTCGGTGAACAACCTGGTCGCGGTGGTTTCCAGCATCATGCCCATGGACTGGGCCACCGGCTTGAGCCGCGAGATCTCCTCCCAGCTCATGACCCCTGGGTTCAGGTGCGGTAGCAGGCCGGTCTCCTCCAGCACCAGGATCGAGACCGCGCGCAGATAGTCGAGGGTGGAGTCGTAGCCGCGTTCATCGAGCCACTGGGCGGCCTCCGGCCAGCGGTCCTCCGGCCGATCACCGAGGGTGAACAGCGCCTCCTTGCAGCCCAGCTCCGCCCCGCGCCGCGCGATGTCGAGCACCTCATCCGGCTCCAGGAACATCCCCCGGCCCTCGGCGCGCAGCTTGCCGGGCACGGTGACGAAGGTGCAGTAGTGGCATTTGTCCCGGCACAGGTGGGTGAGCGGGATGAAGACATTGCGCGAATAGGTGATCGTCCGGGGCCTGCCCGCCGATTCCAGGCCTGCATCACGCACCCTGGCCGCGCTGCGGCACAGATCGGCGAGGTCGTCGCCGGTGGCGTGCAGCAAGACCGTGGCCTCGTCGACATTCAGGGTCACCCCGTCGCGGGCCCGGCGCAGGGCCCGGCGCATGGCCGATGAGCTCGGCGGTGGGGACGGAACGGTCGGCTCGGGTAGGTCGATCACGCCCTCGATCATGCGCCACACATCCGGAACTGTCTCCCTCCAGGCTTGTGAGCGTTGACAACTCCCCGGCCTCGCGGGCTATTCCAGCCACGGCGTGCCACGATGGCAATCATGTCGCAGCCGCGCACGATCATGGCCGAGCCGGCCTGGCGTCCGAGTCCCACAGCGAAACTGCTCTGGACCCTGCAATCGGTACTGGCCTGGCTCATCCCGCTGGTGGCGCTGCTGGTCTGGGCGGCCTTCGACTCGGCTCATCGTTCGCTGCAGGGCACGGCCACCGTGCTCGTCCTCGTGATCGCGGCGATCAGCATCGCCGTGGTGCCGTGGTGGCGCTACCGGGTGCATCGCTGGGAAGTCACCGATCAGGCGGTGTACACGCGGGTCGGCTGGCTGACCCAGGAGAGCCGGGTCGCGCCGATCTCGCGCATCCAGACCGTCGACACCGAACGCGGGCCACTGGAGCGTCTGCTGGGGCTGGCGACGGTCACCGTCACCACGGCGTCCTCGGCGGGCGCGGTGGAGATCAGCGGGCTGGAACAGCCGGTGGCCGAGCAGACGGTGACCCGGCTGACCGAGATCGCGGCGCTGCACCGCGGAGACGCGACATGAGCGCAGCACCCGGCGGTGGGCCCGGCGCCGACCAGTCGGGGCCGCAGGCCGAGCGACCGGAGCCGCAGGCCGAGCTATCTGGGCCGCAGGCCGAGCTCTCGGGGCCGCAGGCCGAGCTGCCCTGGCTGCGGCTGGACAAGCGGATGCTGCTGGTGCATCCGGTCGACGAAGTCGTCCGGTTCATCCCGGTGCTGCTCGGCACGCTGATCCTCGGCACCAGCAGCGGCAACCACGGGTGGAGCGTCATCCCGTTCGTCGCTATCGTCGGCTACGCGCTCACCCGCTGGTTCACCACCACCTACCGGGTCGGGCCGACCCACGTCGAACTGCGCACCGGCTTACTCCAGCGCAAGAAACTGGCGGTGCCGCGTTCCCGGATCCGGTCGGTGGATATCGAGGCCGACCTGCTGCACCGGATCCTCGGGCTCGCGGTACTGGCCATCGGCACCGGCCGGCACGCCGAATCCGGGGAGAAATTCCAGCTCGACGCCCTGGACGCGGACGTGGTGCCCGCGCTGCGCACCGAACTGCTCGCGCACACCAGGGATCCACACGTCGACGCCGACCGGCCCGAAGGTCCACCGCCGCAGGCCGAACTCGACGCCACCGGGCTCACCACCGACGCCGCCCGGGTGGATCGTGGCCGCGAGATCGGGCACTGGCGCGCGGCCTGGGTGCGCTACGCGCCGCTGTCGCTGACCGGTTTCGCCATCGTCGCGCCGATCGTCGGCGTCGGGTTCCAGTACGGCCTCGGCGAAGTGGTGTTCCGCTCGGACGCGGTGCATTCGGTCGAGGGTCGCGGCACGCTGCTGCTGATCCTGTTCGGACTCGGACTGCTGATCGCCGTCGTCCTGGTGACGAGCCTGGCCGCCTGCGCGCACTACCTCGCGACCTATTTCGGCCTACGGGTCACCGATAACGGCACCACCCTGCATCTGCGTTACGGCCTGTTCACCACCAGGCAGGTCACCCTCGATCTCGCGCGGTTCCGCGGTGCCACCGTCAACGAGCCGCTGCTGCTGCGCCTGGCCGGCGGTGCCGCGCTCGAGGCCATCATGACCGGGCAGAACCCGCGTCAGAAGATCCTGCCGCAGGCGCCGCGTGCCGCCGTCGACCACACTCTCGCGCACCTGCTGAGCCCGCATGCGGCGAAGTATCCGGCCGGGACCTCCCACGCCCGCGCCGCCGGGATGAGCGCTCCCGCGATCGTCGCGGCCGCGGCACCCGCGCGGGTGGAGCTCACCCCGCACGGCCCGGCCGCGCGGCGCCGCCGCTACACCCACGCCATGTGGCCGGTCCCCGTGGTCGCCGCCGTGCTGCTGCTCTCCGCTCTGACCGGTGCATCGATCTCCCCGTGGTGGTGGCTGCTTCCGGCCGCCCTGATCCCGCTCACCGCGGCCCTGGCCGAGGATCGCTACCGCGGCCTCGGACACGCCGTCCTCCCCGCCACCGCGACCGCCCCCACCTGGCTGATCACCCGCTCCGGTTCCCTCGACCGCGACCGCGACTGCCTGGAAGCGCCCGGCATCATCGGC
Source organism: Nocardia sp. JCM 38205 (assembly GCF_058222935.1). Classification (NCBI taxonomy): domain Bacteria; kingdom Bacillati; phylum Actinomycetota; class Actinomycetes; order Mycobacteriales; family Nocardiaceae; genus Nocardia; species Nocardia sp. JCM 38205. Next base: position 468,017 of record NZ_JBYHFL010000004.1, read on the forward strand.
TGGACCGTCCGCCAGACGTTCTGGCAACGCCGCGCCGGCCTGGCCACCGTCACCGCCGCCACCGCCGCAGGCAAAAAGCGCTACCACGTCATCGACCTACCGCTCGATCAGGCATGGGCTCTCATCGAGACGGTGACACCGGGCCGGCTGGGAACGAAATAGCCCGAGACTCAACATAATCGCGCTACCGTGCGGAGTAGCCGACCCACCTGAGTCCCCGATACGATGTGAGGGTCGACACAGCACACCGGAGGGGCAGTGGCTGTTTTCATCAGCTATCACAGCAGCAAGCGCGCTGTCGTCGAACATATGGCGAACTACTTTGCCCGCCACGACATCTCCACCTGGTACGCGCCGCGCGATGTTCCGCCCGGTTCGAGCTGGGATGAGGCTATTTCACACGCAATCCGAGAGTCCACCGCACTTGTTCTGTTGTTCTGCGCCTCCGCCGATTCCAGTGTTCACGTCAAGCGGGAGATCCATCTGGCCGACAAGGCCAAGATCCCGATCTACTGGGTCCGGTTGGAGAAGGTGCAGCCCGAACGACTCGGGTACTACTTGGCCCCGACCCAGTGGGTCGACTGGCTCGATCAACGTGACAGCACCCTCGACGCCCTCGTCGGCGACCTCAAACGTCCGTCGGTGGAAGGCCGTGCCCTCGAACCGAAACGGGGAGCCACCCCCCACGAGAACGAGACTGTCAACCCATGGCCTGCGACCACGATTGCCTTCGACAACGATCGGCTGGCTGCTGAAGCCGCAGCACACGTCTACTTCCGGATCGCACAGGATTCACCGGACCGAAGCCTTGTCCTGCCAACCGGCCGAACCGCCACACAGCTCTTCCGCGCAATGCACCGGACGGCACAGCAGTATGCACCGGATCCCTTCGGCGAGGCGAGAATCATCACCGACACGGAGACATTCGGTGTCTTCGAACGCCATCACACCTCGCGTACCAGGCATGTACTGGAGACGTTGATCGAACCACTCACCGAACGTGGGCTCGGGCCGCGCCCGGAGCAGCTGCATCTACTGTCCGGACAGATCACCGACCGCGATCCGCTGGTCCAGGCGCAGCGGGTGATTCGGGTGTGGCCACCGGCTGTCCACGCCCTCTCGATATCGCCGGCCGGTGAAGTACTCGGGTACGAGGTCGGGATGTACACCGATCCCGAGCACATCGTCGGTGACGGGTGCCGCATCGTCGAACTGACCGAACACGGGCGTAGGTATATCGATCCCAACCAACCCTCCAGATCCGTATTGACGATCGGACTCGCGGCGGCACTGGAATGTCCCGGGCTGATGGTGCTGGCACTGGACATGAGCAAGGCCAGAATCCTGCATCAGATGACACATCACCCGGAAACAGCGGGTGTGCCCGCAACTCTATTGCGCCGCAACACAACCGCGGCGATCGTGACCACACGATCGATCGCCGAGGCAGCAGCAATACGGGATTTCCGGACCCCGACATCGGCGGAAGAAGGTAGTGAATGGATTCTCGGCAGCTTCAACTGAAAGCGTCCCCCCGAATAGTGGTCGCCGGCATGGCCACCATCGATTACCTCTACGTGCTGGACAGTCATCCACTCGAAGACACCGAGAATCCGGTGCGACGACACTCGGTAGTCGTCGGCGGACCGGCCGGGCGGGGCGCCATCGCGGCTGCACGCCTCGGCATGGGCAACGTCCAGCTCAGTGCCATGTGTGGTGTGGGCGTGCACGCTGAAGTATTGCGGCAACAATTGGCGGAGGAGCCGATTGATACCACCTTTCACGAAACCGAGCAGCCCAGTCAGCATTCAAGCGTAATCCTGGCCGCGGACACCGGTAGCCGGACGACCATTTGGACCGCGCAGCCGCGGGCCGATGCGGCCATGCTGGCCTCACTACCCGGCCTGTTCGTCGGCGCCGATGTCGTCCTGCTGGACTGCACCGATCCGGTTCTGAGCAAGTCCGCGATTTCAACGTGCCGCGCGCTCGGCATTCCCACTGTGATCGACACCGGCGGGTACAAAGAGTCCAGCGAGGAATTCCTCGCCGACGTGGACTACATCGTCTCGCCCGAGAAGTTCTTCACGCGCAGGCATCCCGACCTCGATCTCCAGAGCAGTATGGCCAAGGCGTTCGCTGATTTCCAGCCGAAAGCGCTGGTATCGACTCGCGGGGCGGCGGGCGGTGTGTACCTGGATGGCAGGGGCACCGCCGAATACGACGCGCTGGCGGTCGATCCTGTCGATACCTGCGGCGCGGGCGACACTTTCCATGGCGCGTTCGCATGGGCGGTCGGCGCGGGCGCGGATATCGAGTGGACATTGCGGATTGCGGCGTGGTCGGCGGGGCGCAAGTGCGCGGTTTTCGGCAACGACGGCATTCCCGGGCGCGCGGAGCTGGCCGAATGGCTGAACGCCGGCAACGTCCGGGTCGGGGAACCATGAGCGCAGCCGACGATCCGGTATGGGCAAGGCTGACCGATCAGATCAGCTGGTACAGCACGAGGAGCTCGCAGGCTCAGCGCGCCTACCGTCGGGTGAAGTTCGGCCAGATCGTCGTGGGCTCGACCGTGCCGGTCCTCGCGGCGCTATCGGCCCCGGCGACGGTCACCGCGGCGGTCGCGGTGACCGTCGTCGTCGCCGAGGGCGCGCAGCAGCTGTTCCAGTGGCACACCAACTGGATGCTATATCGGTCCACTGCCGAAGCACTGAAACACGAGAAGTTCCTCTACCTCGCGAGTACCGGACCATATGCGGGTCCCGACGCTCGGGCAGTCCTCGCGGCGCGGGTGGAGAGTCTCGTATCCGACACCAACACCACATGGGCTGCTGAACACGAGCGGCAGGCTGGTAGCTCGGGCGGCCCGCCGGTGACGATTCCCGAGAGCCTCTGATTCTGGAGCCCGGGTCGGGTACCGACTGTGCGCGGTCGTCACCTCGACGGTGACGTTCGGGGCCGATTCGTCTGCAGATAGACATAGATCAGGGGTGGGGCCAGGCCGAACAGCATCAGCAGGAGGGTGCGGGCGTCGCTGCCGAGGGGGACGTCACCTCCCGGGCCGGAGCTCGCGGCGGCGAGGAACGACAGCGTCCACGCGACGATGGGGATGAGCATGACGATCGGGCGCGGGGAGACGGTGCGGGCGCCGAGCACCAGCAGTACGTTCACCACACCGGCGATGGGAGCCGCGATCGGGAAGGCGACGCTGCCCAGATACAGCGGCAGATAGAGCACCTCCAGAATCAGCGTGATCACCGCGTCGACGACCAGCGCGAGCATAATCAGCGCGCCGAGTGCGGCGTACACGGGCCGGGGCAGGCGCAGGCGGGACCGCGACGGGGCCGGCTTGCCCGCCTGGTCGTCCACGGTGGCCGTCACGCGACCGGCGGGTAGCCGAGCAGCGTCAGCAGATGGCTCTGCATATCGGCGAACGCGTACAGCACCGACATGTAGAGCTCGTGCTGCTGTTGCGCGCCGGGACGCAGGCTTTCCACGAATGCCACGATGGCGTTCTGGAGCTCCCAGTTGTACATGCGATCGAGTTTAGGCGGGCGCGGCGAACAGATCGTGCTCACGCCCATCCGGGCCGAGCGGCCCGCGGACGCCGCGGACCAGCACGAAATGTTCCTCCGGCAGCACCGGCTGGGCGATGTTGTTCGACAGCGCGAACTCGCTCCCGGACGGCGCCACCGTCACCTGCGTGGCGTGCGCGCGCAAGGCTTCCCGCTTGGCCGCCAACACGTCCGAGACGTCGACGGTGGTGGTGACGGTGCTGCTCGGCACGCAGGCCAGCTCGCCTTCGGCGGGCAGGCGCCACCCGGCGGGCAGCGCACCGGGCAGTCCGTCCACCGTCCGGCGGGCCAACGCCTCGGTGTGCAGTGCCAGCAGGTCGGCGTCGGTCACCGTCCAGTAGAACTTCGGTGTGTCCCAGCCACGTTCGGCCGCCGCATGCACCGCTTCGGTGGTGATCTGATGGGCCCGCACATGGTCGGGATGGCCGTAACCGCCCTCCGGGTCGTAGCCCACCACCACCCTTGGCCGCAGTTCGAGCACGATCTCGGTCAGCGCGTCGACCGCTTCCCGGCCCGACCGGACGAACGCGCGCGGATGCTCGGCGCTCGGGGTGCCCGCCATCCCGGAATCCCGCCAGCGTCCGGCGCCGCCGAGGAAACGCGGCGGCGCGGCGTCGAGCGCGGCCAGCGCCCTGGTGAGTTCGAGGATGCGGTAGCCGCCGAGCTGATCGGCGTGCTCGGCGCTCAGCTGCGCCCACTGCGCACCGATCACCTCGCCCTCTTCACCGAGGGTGCAGGTGACCACGGTGACCGGGATCCCCCGACGGCGATAGTGGGCGATGGTGCCGCCGGTGGTGATCGATTCGTCGTCCGGGTGCGCGTGCACCAGCAGCAGGCCGCCGGTACCGGTGGCAGGCCCGCTCATCCGACCCGCCGCCAGTTCGCCGCGTCGCCGAAGATGCCGACCTGGATGGCGCCGCTGAGCGAGGCGCCGTCCACGGACGGCCCCGAGGCCGCGACCACGTTGTCCTGCACGATCGGCAGTACCGTCGCCGCCGCCCACAGGCGTGGTTCGGCCTCGGCGAGCACCCGGGCGGTCTCGATGCCCACCAGCGCACCGTCGACGGCGGGCTGGGCGCCCGGATCGCAGATGCCCGACAGGTTGCTCGGCGCCAGCCGGACCACTTCGGCATCGGGGTCGGGATCGCCGTCCGGGCCGGGCGGTGTCACCGGCGGGCAGCCGTACCGGGAGGCCAGCACGGTGGCCGGGTCCGAACCCGCCACCTCCCAGCCGACGATGGCGTCGATGGTGCCCTCGACCAGCTCCTTGCCGTACAGCTCGTCACCGGCGACGCTGCGCACGCTGGCGTCGATACCCGCGCTGCGCAGCTGGTCGGCGGCGGTATGGGCGACGGCGAGCGCGGTGGGGTCGTTGGCGACGGCGCCGATCCGAATGGTCAGCGATTTGCCGTCCTTGGCCACCGGGCGCGGGCGCGGCGCGGGCGAGGTGGCCGAGACCACGGGCGGTGGTTCCGGGGCCCGCCCGTACCCGGATTCGGCGAGCAGGGCGAAGGCCTCGTCCTGACTCGGGCGCGGCGGCGCGGTCGGCACATAGCCGGGATCCGACGGCGAGAGCACCTGCGCGCGCACCGGTTCCACCCAGCCGCCGGTCTGCGCGCCGACGGTGGCCAGCAGCGCCGGATCGAGCAGGGCGAGCACCGCCGTGCGCACCCGCGGGTCCACCAGATCGCCGCTGCGGCCGTTCAACACGAATTGCAGTTCCCGCGCCTGCGGCATGATCGCCGTGCGCACCGACGGGATGGCCGCCAGCTGCGCCTGGGTCGCCACGCCGCCGTGCACCAGCGCCATCTGCGCGTCGCCGGTGCGCAGCGAATCCGCCACCTGCGCGGGAGTTCCGCCGCGGCGCAACAGGATCTGATCCGGCACCGCGGGCTTGCCCCAGTACCGGTCGTTGCGTTCGAGCAGGATCTCGTCCCGGCCCTGATCGGCGGATTTGATCTTGAAGCTGCCGCCGGACACCGCGATGCCCTCGGTCAGCGTGCGCTGGAAACCGCCCGGCGAATCCTTCACCAGATGTGAGGGCAGCAGATTCGCGAACAACTGCCGCCACGCCGGATACGGTGCCGCCATGGTGACGGTGACGGTCTTACCGCCCGCCGTCGACGCGACGTCGGAGATCAACCGGTAGCCCGCCGGATCCACCACGCCGGGCTGGGTGATCATCTGCCGCCACAGGAACCGGAAATCCTCGGCGGCGATCGGCGCACCGTCGGACCAGTTGGCCTGATTGCGCAGCTTGTAGGTGATGGTGAACGGTTCGTGCGAGGTCACCTCGGCCTGCTCGACCAGCGCCGAATCGGGCACCCACTGCGTGCCGCCGGGCACCGCGGGATCGGGCACCGGACGGAACGGGCTCGGCAGCACCATCGAGCTGACCGCCGCCGTCGCAGGCGACTGATCCGAGCGCAGATGCGGATTGAAGCCGATGCCGATGTCGTCGATGGCCACCACGACGGTGTTCTTGCCCGGCTCGGCCGGCGTCGTCTTCGGACTGTCGGTGCTCTCGATCGGCGGCGGCGGGTTCGCGGTGCACCCGGCGACCACCGGCAGCAACGCCGTCATCACAACCAGCATCGCGCGCCACATCGCGCGCCGTCGCGCCCCCGAATTCACCCTCGGCACTCTACCTCGCCATGTCGTGCTCGGCCGTGTACGCGAAACCGCCGAGCACGGGGCCCGGCGGTTTCGCGGCACGGCGTGGGATCTCGCCTGGTCGTCGGCCTACTGCGCGGCCGCGCGGTCGCGGGCCTTGCGCCGGGAGGTCTCCCTGGCCCGGTCGGTGGCGGACAGGGTCACCTTGCGCACCCGTACCACCTCGGGGGTGACCTCGACGCATTCGTCGGCGGCGCAGAACTCCATGGCGCCTTCGAGGTCGAGCTGCAGCGGCTTGGCCAGGGTCTCCATCACGTCGGCGGTGGAGGAGCGCATGTTGGTGAGCTTCTTCTCCCTGGTGACATTGATGTCGAGATCCTCGGCGCGCGGGTTGATGCCGACGACCATGCCCTCGTAGGTGTCCGCACCCGGCTCCACGAAGAACTGGCCGCGGTCGGCGAGCTGGATCATGGCGAACGGGGTGACGGTGCCCGCACGGTCGGAGACCAGCGAACCGGTGTGGCGCGCGCGGATCTCACCGGCCCACGGCGCGTAGCCGTGGAAGACGGCGTTGGCGATGCCGGTGCCGCGGGTCTCGGTGAGGAAATCGGTGCGGAAACCGATCAGGCCACGCGAGGGCACGATGAACTCCATCCGCACCCAGCCCGCGGCGTGGTTGTTCATCTGGACCATCTTGCCCTTGCGGGCGGCCAGCAGCTGGGTGATGGCGCCGAGGTACTCGTCGGGGCAGTCGATGGTGAGCTCTTCGTACGGCTCGTGCACCTTGCCGTCGACGGTCTTGGTGACCACCTGCGGCTTGCCGACGGTCAGCTCGAAGCCCTCGCGGCGCATCTGCTCGACCAGGATGGCCAGCGCCAGCTCACCACGGCCCTGCACCTCCCAGGCGTCGGGGCGGCCGATGTCGAGCACTCGCAGCGAGACGTTGCCGACCAGTTCCTGATCCAGCCGCGACTTGACCATGCGCGCGGTGAGCTTGTGCCCCTGCACCCGGCCGACCAGCGGCGAGGTGTTGGTGCCGATGGTCACCGAGATGGCGGGCTCGTCGACGCTGATGCGCGGCAGCGCCACCGGGTTGTCCGGGTCGGCCAGGGTGTCGCCGATCATGATGTCCGGGATGCCCGCGACGGCGACGATATCGCCGGCCACGGCCACCTCGCCCGGCTGACGCTCGACGCCGATGGTCTGCAGCAGCTCGGTGATCTTGACGTTCTTGACGCCGTCGGCGTGCATCCAGGCCACGTTCTGGCCCTTGCGCAGCTCGCCGTTGTGGATGCGCACCAGCGCGAGCCGGCCCAGGAAGGCCGAGGCGTCGAGGTTGGTGACGTGCGCCTGCAGCGGCGCGGTCGGATCGCCCTTGGGCGCCGGGATGTTCTCGAGCAGCACCTCGAACAGGGCGTCGAGGTTCTCCGCGTCGGGGGCCTGCCCGTTCTCGGGGGCCACCTTCGACGCCTTGCCCTCTCGGCCGGAGGCGTAGAGCACGGGCAGATCGAGGGCGAGTTCGGCGGCCTCGGCGGCGTCGTCGTCCAGGTCGGAGGCGAGGTCGAGCAGCAGATCGTGGCTCTCCTCGACGACCTCGGCGATCCGGGCGTCGGGGCGGTCGGTCTTGTTGACGACCAGGATCACCGGCAGCGAGGCGGCCAGCGCCTTACGCAGCACGAAACGGGTCTGGGGCAGCGGACCCTCGGAGGCGTCGACCAGCAGCACGACGCCGTCGACCATGGACAGGCCGCGCTCGACCTCACCGCCGAAGTCGGCGTGGCCGGGCGTATCGATGACGTTGATGACGGTCACGGAGCCGTCGGCGTTGTGCCGGTGCACCGCGGTGTTCTTGGCGAGAATGGTGATGCCCTTCTCGCGTTCCAGGTCGCCGGAGTCCATGACCCGGTCGACCAGCTCGGCCCGTTCGGCGAAGGCGCCGGATTGGCGCAGCATGGCGTCGACCAACGTCGTTTTACCGTGGTCGACGTGGGCCACGATGGCGACGTTGCGAAAATCGCGTGCAGACGACACGCTTGTTCCTCCTGCTGTTCGGTAGATGGTGGCGACGGTGCTCACTGTCCGGCGCCCCAAGGTTCCTGACGCTCGCGCTGTACTCGATGCCGGCGCGAGCGGGACCCTACGTGGTTACGCAAGCTGCCGCCTACGGGTCCTGACCCTCGCGCCGGGGCTCCCTGTACAAAACAGGTGGAGAATGGAACTCACCGGGCATCGCGGCCAGATACACCCTACCGGCACCCAGGTGCACCTGGGACTCCACATTCGACTAAGGGTAGGCTTACTCGCCATGGGCAAGGTCAAGGCAAAGAAGGTTTCGAGCCTCAAGCCGAAGAAGAAGTGCTGCCGCAAGAAGACGCGGTGCATCAAGTGCCCTGTGGTCATCATGCGGATGAAACGCCTGGAAGCGGCGGGTGTGACGGGGAAAGAGCTGAAGAAGGGCCTGAAGAAGGCGCGCGCCGCCTGATCCGTCAAGGGCCCGGAAGCGGCAGCGGAGCGTCACCATGCAGGGCCTCCGGAGCAGGCGAAATCGAACACCGCCTGATCCGGTCAAGGCCGGAAGCGGCAGCGGAGCGTCACCATGCAGGGCCTCCGGAGCAGGCGAAATCGAACACCGCCTGATCCTGCGAGGTTTCGTGGACTGCGCTCATGATCATGCGCAACCGGGGTACAACGAGACAATGACCACTACCCCATTACTGTCCGACGACGAGATATCGGCGGCCTTGACCTCACTGCCCGAATGGTCCCGCGAAGGGGATTCGATCAGCCGCACGATCAAAGCCGCGACGTTCCCCGCCGGGATCGAATTGGTGCGCCGGGTCGCCGTCGCGGCCGAGGCCGCCAACCATCATCCCGATATCGATATCCGCTGGCGCAATGTCACCTTCACCCTGTCCACGCACAGCGAGGGCGGGCTCACCGCGTCGGATGTGGCGCTGGCGCACGAGATAGATCGGCTGGCCGCGCAGTCCGAGTGAGCAGCCGCGGCGCGCAGATGATCCACACCAGCATCGCGAGCACGCCGGCGACGTCGACCGTCCCCAGCCAGGAGAGCACCCACGGCCGGGGAATGGTCCAGATCGAGTCCTGGAAGAACGACAGCACCCACGGCGCGCCGACCAGCGCGGTCACCAGCCAGTAGCCGGCGAAGACGCGCGCGCCCGGCACCTCGCGCAGCGGCCCGTACAGCAGCCACAGCACGGTCGGCAGCAGCCAGACCCAATGGTGTGACCACGAGATCGGCGAGATGAGCAATCCGAACAGCTGCACCATCAGCAGGGTGCCGAGCCGGTCGTCGGGCCCGAGCGTGCGCCAGGCCAGCAGCGCCAGCACCGCGACGAGCACGACCGAGGCCACCCACCACGGACCCGTCTCCACGTCGTAGCCGAGCAGCCGGCTCAGCGCGCCACGCAGCGACTGGTTCCACACCGATCCCACCGGCCCGATTCGGTCGGCGTCACCGAGCAGGGTGCCGAAGTAGCGCCGGGTCTCGCCCGCGGAGATGAGGAAGCTGAGCCCGACCGTCGCGCCGAAGACCGCCGCCGACCACGCCACCGTCGCCCAGCGCCTGCGCGCGAGAAAATACAGGCCGCTGATCGCGGGCGTCAGCTTGATACCCGCCACCACGCCGACCAGCGTGCCGGAGATCCACCACCGCGCACTGCGCACCGCGAGCATCACCGCGAGCACCAGGAAGACGTTGACCTGTCCGTAGTCCATGGTGGTTCGCACCGGCTCCAGCCAGAGTCCGATCGCGGTCCAGGTGATCGACGCCGTGCGCCAGCCCGGCTGCTGCGCGGTCTCGGCGCCGAGAATCAGTTCCAGCGCGATACGCACGATGGCGTACAGCGCTGCCGCGATGGCCAGCAGCCAGGCGATCGCGACCACCGTGAAGGGCAGATAGTGCAGCGGGAAGAACACGACGGCGGCGAACGGCGGATAGGTGAACGGCAGCGGGAAATCCGGGGTCTTCTCCGCGTAGGTGAAGTCGTAGAGCTTGTCGGTGAGCAGGGCCGCCGAGCCGTCGACGTAGACGTGCAGGTCCACCAGGTTCATGCCGTTCGGCGCGAACAGCATCCACAGCAGCCGGGCGAGCACGCTGGCGGCCAGCGCGGCCACGGCCCAGCGGGTGTGGGTGGCCCAGCGATGCGGTGCGGCCGATCGGGCGGGCACGACCGGCGGGCATGCGTCCGTCCGAGCGCTCTGCTGGTTCAAATGCGGGACTTTCGATTCGGGCCGGGGCCGGCCGGATCGCGTCGTTCGGGCGATTCGGCGGCCTGGAATGGAAGGCTCCGACTACATTAACCGCAGTGCGGGCGGTGACCACGCTGCCCTGGCATACACATCCCCCGAACCACAAGTAACATTTGCATCAACTTTCACACCAGTAACACTGAACGGCGCTACCTTCTGATAACACGTTCGTCCACGGTGCGCATTTCCGGCACCGCTGCTGTACAACATGCGGCGTTGTCCTTAGAGTGACCCCCGAAACGACGGCTTTTCAGCGTCGACCAGATGTACCCGAGGTAAGGACGGCAAGACCAGTGCTTCGCACCCGAGGATCGCGGATCGCCTTGTCCGCGCTCGCCATTGCGGCGAGCGCCATGCTCGCCGCGCCCGCGACAACCGTCGCGGCCCCGGCGCCCGCCGCGGCGCCGAACAGCGTCCCGATGGTTCCCGAGGGCGTTCCGGTGGACGCGCTCGCCGCCCTGACGCCTGCCATCGTGGGCCAGATCGCGGCCGCCGAGACCGCGAGCCCCCAGGCCGCCCTGCTGGAGCAGGCCAAAGCCCTGCTGGCCACCCTGAATCTGCCGCCGCAGATCAAGTCGACGCTGGAACGCATCATCAAGTTCCTCGACGGCAGCGGCGGCGGTGGCCCCGACCTACCGGAGCAGGGCCCGGCCATCGCGCAGTTCCTGTACCCGACCATCGGTAAGGGCTGCATCTCCGATTCCGCCGACTCGGTCGGCACCGCGCTCGCGGTGCCCGGCCCGGCCCAGCTGCCCCCGCCCGGGCCTGCGGCAGGCCAGACCGGGTTCGTGTTCACCGCGCTCGGCACCAAGTCGCCGACCGATGTGCAGAACCCGCCGATGACGGTGCAGTGGCTCAACCTCGACACCCGCCAGTCCGGTGTCCAGGCGCTGACCAACGAGGCCAAGATCAACCCGGACGGCCCGGCCACCCTGTCGGCCATCGCGAACACCGGCTCCGGCCGCATCGTCGCGGTGATCGGCGGTTCGCTGACCACGCAGGCCGCCGACGCAGCGCCGCGCACCTGCAACTTCCTGCCGACGCTTGGCTTCTTCACCGTCGGCTGATCCGCCTCTCCCCGTTTTTGCCGGGAGTTGGGAGCCGGGCTGGTAACTCACCGGGCCGCCGGTTGGTACGCACCAAGTTTTGGGCGTACCCGGTGAGTTACCCGCATCTCGCGAATTCAGTTGTTGCGTAAGCAAGCGGAACAACTGGTTCGCTGTGATGCCATTCGCGAAATCACGCTGGTGTTCTCCCCCGCAGCGCCGCGCCGCTGTGGTAGACCGAACCCATGGCGACTGTCGAACGTTCGATGAAGTCCCGCGATTCGGTCCGCAGCCGGCGTTCGCGCCGGTCGATTCTGTCCATCCGCTCCGAAGGTTCGATCCTGTCCATCGGCTCGGCGTATTCGATCCTGTCCATCGGCAGTGTGGGATCGATCCTGTCGATCGGCTCGGTGGGATCGTTCGCCTCGGTGATCTCCTCGGGATCCTTCGCCAGCCTCGGTTCGGCGCTGTCGGGGCTGTCGCGGTGGTCGCTGCTGTCTTGGATGGGCAACCATGAGGCCCCGGAGTCCAGGCCGATGCTGCGGGTGGTCCCCGATGACGAGCCGGATCTGCGGGTCGACCCGGCCTGCCACTGCCAGACCTGAGGCCTACCAGGCTCCGTATTCGGCGGTGAGGATGTTGTTGAGATCGACGCCGACGCCGTCGATGGCGCGGTCGTCGATCTCGAACTGATGCAGATGCGCCGCCGGGTTCACATAACCCTCCGGCGTGCCCCAATCGTGCTGCCAGTACCAGGATCCCAGGCCCGCGGCGACGGCGAGATCAATGGTGGGCGAGTTCGCGTAGACGCCGGTGTTCTCCCGGCCGAGCACAGCGTGCCAGCCGAGCAGGTAGGGCGCGATCATGGTGGCGAAATCGGCGGCGGAGGGGTTGTCGTCGATCGAGGCGTAGATCGGCACACCTTCCGGTCCGCCGGCCGCCAGATGCAGTTCCAGGCCGCGTTCGGCGTGCCGCTTGCCGGCTTCCAGACCACCGCGCCAGTCGGCGGTCGGGCCCTTGCCGAACTGGTAGCACGACACGATCGTCAGCCCGGCCGCGTTGAGATCTTCGACCTCCGCGGCGAGCAGTGGTTTGCCCGCCATCCATTCGGCGCCGGGACGGCGGTCGGAGACGTAGCGGATGACGCCGGTATGGCCGGCGTCGCGGATGGCGGCCGCCGACGGTACTCCGGCGGCGTAATCGACGAGGGTGCCGAGCGATTCGGCGCGCGCACGCGGCAGGCTCGCGGTGGCGCCGATCGAGCCGACCACGGCCGCGGCAGCCGCGTAGCCGAACAGCTCACGCCGGGACAGAGACGAACGCATCACTGGACTCCTTCGCCACCCCCGACGACACCGACCACTGAGCAGCGGCCCGGCGCACCTTCCCCAAGTGTCACTCGTGCGCCGGGAGCCTCGAACGTGAACTCATTCCACCACATTCACATGGGAACCGCCAGACCCACTGGGCACTCTGATCACTCATGCCACAGCGGGGTGTTCACACCGTCCCATCGATGCGGGCGCCCACGTCGATGGTGCGCCCGGCCGGGTCGGCCAGTTCCTTGCGCACCACCTGCGCGACCTGCGCGATCACCTGTTTGCGAATGCCCGCGAGCGCGCCGAGGGTGGCGGCCCGCAGGCCGACCGCGCTGAACTCGAGCCGGATGTCCTCGCGGTCCGGCGGCGGCACGTCGATGACGATCAGCAGCGGATCCGCGGCCCGCGCGGTGAGCAACAGCGGTATGCGGACGTCGGCGCGGTAATGGTTGGCCTTGAGGACGTCGACGGTGATGTCCAGCCAGACCGGCAACAGCAGATCGAAGCCGACGTCCGAATGGCGGGGATCGGGGCGCGGGCGTTCGGTGAGTTCGGGCAGCCGGACCGCCCCGCGCACCGTCACCGTCGCCGATTCACGCGGGCCGGTGCGGAACGGACCCACCTCGATCGCCCGGCCGGCGAGCCCTTTGACCACCTCGAAGACCCGGTCCCTGGTGACGATCAGCGGAAAGAACCGATGGCCGAACTCGTCGTAGCCGATCCAGTCGAACTCGCTGTCGTCGCGATGCGGGGACGGCGTGCCCGCGACCATCGCCGCCACGTCGAAGACCCGCGAACGGCGTGCCTGCGGATCGGCGAGCATCGTGTTCACCCGCTGGGCGACCTCGCGTTGCACCACCCCGGCCACCGGATCCAGCAGCCATTCCCCTGCGGTGTCCACGGCCTGCGCGCGCAGCACGACGCTGACGTCGGCGGGTTTGATCGGCGGGATGTCGATGACGATGAGCAGCGGCGCGGCGGTGCGCGCGTGCAGCGTCATATCGATGGCGACGACCGTCTCCAGCCGCAATTTCTTGCCGCCGAGCAGCACTTTCACCGACAGCGAGACCGGAACCCGCATCTCGAAGGTGACGTGCGGGCCGCTGCGGACCACCACCGGCCGGCCCACCTTGCCCTCGGCCACCAGCCCGGCCAATCCGGCAGGCCCCACCGAGAAGGGGCCGAACTTCATGCCCTTGCCCGCGATTCCGGCGACCGCCGCCTCGATCCGGTCGGTCGTCACCGCGTGGGTGACGAAACGTTCGCCGAACTCGGCGTATTCGATCCATTGCGGATCGTTGTGCGCTTGCTCTATCGGCTGCATCAGACGTTCCGAGACCCTCACCTCCAACGGACTGTTCGACACGGTACGCGATTCGGGTGTCGATCAGACCGCATGGCGGTGACGGCCATGTCATGTCATGAAAAGAGTGATCCCCGTCCTGCCGATGAGGGGACAGCAGGACAGGGATCGGTGGCGGCGCTGCCGGGCGCCTCCGAAGTACATGCTAGGCGTCGATATCCCGTCCGACGAGCCCTTTGTTCGCTCGCCGGAACATTCACCTCGTCGGGCGTGGTTCAGATCCGGCCGAACCCGACAATGCCGGGCACCTCGGCGAGGGCGAACCGATGGATCCGCACCGTGCCGAATTCGTTGCCGCCGATCGTGGTGACGGTGCCGTTCTCGGCACCGAGCACGACGTTGGTGTGCTGGGTGAACGGACTGCTGTCGCTGTAGAGCAGCACATCTCCGGTGCGCGGCTGGTAACCGGCGCCGATCGGCACGAACCGCCCGGCGGATTCGTAGTACTCCTGCAGGGTGTACACGCCGGGGATCCGCCATGATCCCGAGTTGGGGTTCGACAGCGGCAGGCCGGCCTCGCGCATGACCCAGCTGACGAAGTCGGCGCACCACGGCTCGGTGACACCCTCCGCGTACTTCGGCCCCTCGCCCGGATCGGCGAATTCCCGCTCCAGCACGGCAACGATCGCCGCCTGTTCGGAGCTGAGCGCGGCGGCGTCGATCTCCGGGAACTGTCGCAGTGATTCACCCACGACGGCCGAATGGGTGTCGCGCTCCTGCCACCAGCGCACACCGGCCACGCCCGCGACGACCATCGCGACGATCAGCAGTCCCGCGATCAACCATCCACCGGCACCGCGCCCCTCCGCTCGCATCGTCGTCGATGCGGCTCCCCGCTGCGTCATCCCGGCTCCGTTCATCCAGGGGCTACCCGCGTTGCCCTACCTCATTGGACGTTCGGCACGGCCGAGTGGTTCCCGCCTCAGTCGGATACAGCCGCGGGCTCCTTCTTCCCCATCGGAATCAGGCTGGTGAGCACGATCGCCACGACCGCCGCGGCCACCGAGATGAGGAAGGCGGTGTGGAAGCCGTCGCGGGAGGGCAGCGCGTGCCCGGCCAGCGAGATGGTCATATGCGCGAGCACAACGCTCATCACCGCCGCCGAGGTGGACGTGCCGATGGAGCGCATCAGCGAGTTGAGGCCGTTGGCCGCCGCCGTCTCACTCAGCGGCACCGCGCCCATGATCAGCGCGGGCATCGCGGCATAGGCCAGGCCGACACCGCCGGCGACGATCACGCCGGCCAGCCCGATCTGCCAGACGCTGTTCATCAACACCAGCGCGCACAGGTAGCCGATGGCGATCACGCCGGAGCCGACCGCGAGGGTGAACTTGGGCCCGCGTGCCGCGGACAACCGCGCCGATACCGGCGAGAGCAGCATCATCACCAGTCCGCCCGGCGCCATCACCAGACCGGCCTGCACCATGGACAATCCGAAGCCGTAGCCCGTCGCCTCAGGGGCCATGAGCAGCTGCGGGAAGGTCAGCGACATGCCGTAGAGCGCGAAACCGACGGCCACCGAAGCGATATTGGTGAACAGCACGCGCGGCCGCGCCGACACCCGCAGATCCACCAGCGGCGAACGCTGCCGCAATTCGAAGTAGCCCCAGCCGAGGAACGTCAGCACCGAGACGGCGAACAGGGTCAGGATCGACGCGCTCCCCCATCCCCAGTCCGCGCCCTTGCTGATCGCGATCAGCAGTGCGAGCAATGCGATCGAGAGGCCGACCGCACCGCCGAAGTCGAAGCGGCCGGGCGTGCGCACCGGCGATTCCGGGACGAACGTGACCACGGCCAGCAGGCAGAGCAGGCCGAGCCCGCCCGAGATCCAGAACAGCATGTGCCAGTCGGCGTTCTGCGCGATGAAGGCGGCGAACGGCATGCCGATCGCACCGCCAACGCCGAGGGTCGCGCTGATCGTCGCCATGGCCGCACCCACCCGCTCGGGCGGCAGCTCGTCGCGAATGATGCTGATGCCCAGCGGGATCGCCCCGACCGCCATGCCCTGTAGCGAGCGGCCGACGATCGCGGGCAGCAGCGCGGTGGACAGCGCGCAGATCACCGAGCCCGCGATCATCGCGCCCAGGTTCACCAGCAGCACCCGCCGCTTGCCGAACATATCGCCGAGCCTGCCGCTGATCGGGGTGGACACCGCACCGGCCAGCAGCGTGGCGGTGACCACCCAGGCGGCGTTGGACGCGGAGGTGTTCAGGTAGCCGGGCAGCGACGGAATGATCGGGATGACCAGCGTCTGCATCAGCGAGACGACGACACCCACCGTCGAGAGCGTTGCGATGAGAACGGCGGGCGCGGGTGTGCGCCGGTTGTCGGTCGTGTTCGAGGACACGTCGGCTACAGCGGTCATGAATGTGTACGATACATATCATGTGTATGGTGCACAATTTGGATTTCGAGTGACGTGCGCGACATAGTGATGGCCATGTCCGATTCGGGTGATTTCGGTTCGGCGGCCGAGAAGCCGCTGTCACGGCTGTCGTTCGAGCTCACGCTGCTGTCCCGCCATACCCCCGCATCCAGTCGTCATCCCCGTTTTCAGCTGGACCGTTCGGCGTACCTGATCCTCACCCGGCTCGACGTCGGATCGCCGTTGAGCCTGCGGGAACTGGCCGAAGCGCTGCGGCTGGACATCTCGACGGTCAACCGCCAGGTCGGGGCGATGCTCGATCAGGGCTTGGTGGAGCGGGTCCCCGATCCGGAGGGCGGGCTCGCGCGCAAGGTCCGTCCCAGCAACAAGGGAATGGAGCTGCTCGCCGCCGACCGCACCGTCGGCCGCGACGGGATCGGCCGCGTCGTCGCCGATTGGCCCGCCGAGGACGTCGAACAGCTGCACCGGCTCATCACGAAGTTCAACCAGTCGGTCGAACGGCTCGAGGGCAACCCCTGGCCGCGGCCCGGCAGCTGAGAGCCCGCCGAATCACCCACCGAGACCGCCGAATCCCGTGCGCGACGCCGTCGGCTCGATACACTGACCCGCGACGGGCGAGGGATCGGGGAGGCGGAAACTCTGGATACGCTGTGGACTTTCGTCGTGAACCGGCGCCACCAACTGCTCACCGACTCCTATCTGCACGTGTCGGCGGTCGTGCAATCGGTGGTACTCGGCGCCCTGGTCGCCGTGGCCATCGGCGTACTGGTCTACCGCAGTCCGCTCGGCTCCTCGGTGGCCACCGCCGCGGCGAGCACCATTCTCACCATTCCGTCATTCGCCCTGCTCGGCTTGCTGATTCCACTGCTCGGCCTCGGCGTCGCCCCCACCATCACCGCGATGGTGCTGTACGCACTCCTGCCGATCCTGCGCAACACCATCGTCGGGCTGGCTGCCGTCGATCCGGCGATCACCGACGCTGCGCGCGGCGTCGGCATGAACCGGCTGCGGGTGCTGGCGCGGATCGAACTCCCGCTGGCCTGGCCCGCGATCCTGACCGGTATCCGGATCAGCACCCAGATGCTGATGGGCATCCTCGCCATCGCCGCCTACGCCAAGGGGCCCGGGCTCGGCAACCTGATCCTCACCGGCCTCACCAGGCTGGGTACTCCGAATGCCGTGCCGCAGGCCTTGACCGGCACCGTGCTGATCGTCGTTCTCGCGCTCACGCTGGACGGACTGCTGCTGCTCCTCGGCCGATTCACCACGTCGAAAGGGATCCGTGTCTGACTCCGAACCCGTGTCCGGCGTCGAGATCGTCCTCGACTCGGTCACCAAACGCTATGGCGACCAGCAGCAACCGGCGGTCGACGACGTCAGCCTGACGATTCCGGCCGGTGAGATCGTGGTCCTTGTCGGGCCGTCCGGCTGCGGCAAGACCACCACGATGCGGATGATCAACCGGTTGATCGAACCGACCTCGGGCACCATCACCATCGGCGGCAAGGACGCACTGTCGATCGACCCCGACGAGTTGCGCCGCGGCATCGGCTATTCCATCCAGCAGGCCGGCCTGTTCCCGCATATGACCGTCGCCAAGAACGTCGCGACGGTGCCGGGGCTGATCGGCTGGGACCGCAAACGCATCGCGGCGCGCACCGACGAGATGCTCGAACTGGTCGGCCTCGACCCCGATACCTATCGGCACCGGTACCCACGCCAGCTCTCCGGCGGGCAGCAGCAGCGCGTCGGGGTGGCGCGGGCGCTGGCGGCGGACCCGCCGGTGCTGCTGATGGACGAGCCGTTCGGCGCCGTCGACCCGATCACCCGCGGGCTGCTCCAAGACGAACTGATGCGATTGCAGGCGGAGCTGCGCAAAACCATCGTGTTCGTCACCCACGATTTCAACGAGGCGGTCAAGCTCGGCGATCGAATCGCGGTGCTGGGCAATCGGTCCCGCATTCTGCAATACGACACTCCGGCCGCGATCCTCGCCGATCCGGCCGACGAGACAGTGGCCGGATTCGTCGGCGCCGACGCTTCGCTCAAGCAGCTCACACTTACCCGGGTGCGCGATGTGGAGCTGGGCAGTTGCCCGACCGCCACGGAAGACGAGCCGGTCGAGCGGGTACGACAAGCGCTCGACGGCCTCGACTGGCCGTGGGCATTGATCCTCGACAGCAGACAGCGGCCGCTGCGTTGGGTCTCGGCGCCGCAACTCGCACATGCTGGGACGCTGACGAACGTGGGACGCCCGGTGGGCGAAGTGGTTTCGCTGCAATCGACCTTGCAGGACGCGTTGGAGGCGCTCCTGGCCGAGAGCACCGCGACGGCGGTGGTCACCGGGCAGCGAGGCGAGTACGCCGGGCTGATCACCATCGACACCCTGGTCGGGCACTTGTCGGCGCTGCGTGCCGAACACGCGGGAAACGGTAGTGATTCGCCGGCACGGATCGGTGCGCCGGCGGCAGGCGAGGACGCGGAGCTCGGGGGTATCGCGGGCGGGGCGGCGGAAAAGGGCGGCACGCCATGATGAACCGACCGCCGTCCGGTGGGATCCGCGCAGCGTCGCCGACGGACGCGACGCGCACCGGGAGCCGGCTATGACCGCGACAACGGCTCCCACCGCACGCACCGCCGCCCCCGCCACCGCGCGCCGGGCCGAACGGCTGCGCCTGCTCGTCCAGCCCGCGCTGGTGCTGATCCTTGCCGCCGGTGTGCTGATCTGGGCGTTCGATCGCGACCTGACGGTGACGCAGCAGGCGAGTTTGAACGCGTCCAATATCGCGAAGGTCACCTGGCAGCATGTGCTGATCACCGTGACCGTTGTGCTGATCGTGGTCACGCTCGCGGTCCCGCTCGGGACGCTGTTGTCGCGGCCGCGCTTGCGCAGGCTAGCGCCGTTTTTCGTCGGCATCGCCAATATCGGAGCCGCCGCACCCGCCATCGGCCTGATCGTGCTGTTCTATCTGGTCACCAAGACCACGGGTTTCTGGATCGGTGTCGCGCCGATCGCCTTCTATTCGCTGCTACCCGTGCTGCGCAATACGATCCTCGGCTATCAGCAAGTGGACCGGACGCTCATCGACGCCGGTCGCGGGCAGGGCATGTCGGCCTCGACGGTGTTGCGGCGCATCGAGTTCCCGCTCGCCGTGCCCTACATTCTGGCCGGTCTGCGCACCTCGCTGGTGCTCGCGGTGGGGACGGCCACTCTGTCGTTCCTGGTGAGCGCGGGCGGGCTCGGTATCCTCATCGACACCGGATACAAGTTGCGGGACAACGTGACTCTCGTCGTCGGCGCCGTCCTCGCCGTCGCGCTGGCGCTGCTGGTCGACTGGCTGGGCGCGCTGGCCGAAGAGTTCCTCGGGCCGCGGGGGTTGACATGAACTCGGCGCGCGCAGCCACCGAACGCGCGGATTACCGGCGCTCGGCGGTGACTGCGCTGCTCACCGGGTCGGAGAGTTGCCGGCGGCGCGCCCGGTCCCGTTCCCGCCGGAAGCCGGGCAGGGCGCTCCTGCTGGTTCTCGCGGGCCTGCTGCTGCTCACCGGCTGCGGATTGGAAGCCGGTAGCGCTGTCCCGCTGCGGGTGGGGCCGGGCAGCATCCGGCCGGTTCCCGAGCTGGCCGGCGTACCGATCACGGTGGGCTCCAAGGATTTCACCGAGCAGAACATCCTCGGCTACATCATCGAGTTCGCCATGGTGGCGGCCGGCGCCGAGGTCCGCGACCTGACCAATATCCAGGGTTCCAACAGCTTGCGCGACGCCCAACTGCACGGCCAGATCGACATCGCCTACGACTACACCGGCACCGGCTGGATGAACTACCTCGGCAACGAGACCCCCATCCCGGACGAGCGCGGCCAGTTCGAGGCCGTCCGCGACGCCGACCTGGCCGCCCACGACATGGTCTGGGCCGCCATGGCACCGATGAACAACACCTATGCCCTGGTCACCAATCCCGCCACCGCCGCCGAAACGGGCGTGCGCACCCTGTCCGACTACGCCCGCCTGATCGCCACCGATCCAGCCCGAGCCGCCACCTGCGTCGGCACCGAATTCAATGTCCGGCGCGACGGATTCCCCGGCATGGCAGCCAAATACGGCATCGACGAGGGCGCGGTGCAGAAACGCCTGGTGCAGGACGCACTCGTCTACACCTCCGTCGCCGACGGCCGCCAATGCAGCTTCGGTTCCGTCGCCGCCACCGACGGCCGCATCCCCTCCCTCGGCCTCCTCCTGCTCGAAGACGACCAGCGCTTCTTCCCGAAATACAACGCCGCCCTGGTCATGCGCCGCGATTTCGCCGAAGCCCACCCCGAGGTCATCACCGTGCTGGAGCCCATCTCGGCGCTCCTCACCAACGAAACCATCACCGAACTCAACCGGCAGGTGGATGTGGACGGACGCGAGCCGCCCGAAGTCGCACGGGACTGGTTGGTAGCCGAAGGGTTCGTCACCGAAGGGTGACGGCCTGCCAACTCGAGCCGCCTCTGTCGGCTCATCACGGCGGACACACATCGTTGTCCGACCGAGTGCACCGGGCCGGGCACGGCTGTCACTCCGGGTGAGTATCGGGCGCGCCTCGGTTCGGCATTCCGGCGACGAAACGCGTGAGCAGGTCCGCGAATCGGTGTCGTTCGGTATCGGTCCAGTCGCGCATGGCCGAGGCGAAGGCGTCGATGCGGCGCTGATGAGCCGAGCGGAGCGCGGCCCGGCCCGCCGGCGTGACCGCCAACAGGGAACGGCGGCCGTCGGATTGGTCGGCGATGCGCTCGATATAGCCGGCGTCGACAGCGGCGGCCACCAGACGGCTGGCTCGCGGGCGGTCCACGGCGAGGGCATCGGCGACGGTGGAGACGGTCGGTTCCGCCGTGGCGGCGACTATGTCGAGAACGTCGAAGGCCTGGCCCGCGGGCTCACCCTCGGGCGCCAGGGTGCGCCGGGTCTGCCGGCGGCGGATCTCCACCATGGCACGTTCGACTCGCTCGACGTCGTTCATGAGGGAATGGTAGCGCCGGACATCTAGTTGTACTATTACAACTAAATGCCAGTCGAGAGGACCCCGTATGCGCTACTTGCTCTGCGCCCTTGCCGTACTCACAGTGACGGCCTGCGCAGCCCCGCCACCCGAACCCGCCTCGTCCGAAATCCACTTGCCTGCCTCCGGCTCCGGCCCGACCTCGGGGTCGGGCTCGGGTTCCGGGTCGGACTCCGGCTCCGGCTCGACGCCCGCCCCCCGGCTCCACCTCCGGCTCCGACTCTCGGCCTGGCGCGACGTCCGGCTCCGATCAGGACCGCATGATCGGGTTCCGGCTGAAGCGGCTCGATCAGCTGATCGAGACCACCTTCGACCGCTTGCTCGGCAATGCCGGCCTGAACCGCCGGGAATGGCAGACGCTGAACACGATCAGTCGCGGTCTGGTCGACGAAGCACAGCTCATCGATGCGCTGCGTCCGTTCTGGGACGCCAACGGTGAGAGCGTCTCCGATGTGGTCGGCGGTGTGACCGCCCGCGGCTGGGTCGACCGCGACGGCGACGGACGCTACACCCTGACCGCGTCCGGCCGGTCGGCGCACCGAGCCGCGGCGGCCGAGGTCGGAAGCCTGCGCGAGCGGATGACCGAGGGCGTCAGCTCACAGGAGTTCTCGGAGCTGATGGACGTCCTGCACCGCATGATCGTCAATCTGGAAACGCCGTGATGCGGCAGGACCACCGGGCTCCCGCCGATCGTTCGCGGGCGCGGTCCCGGGACGTCCGCCGCCGCTTCCCGTCTGCTCGCGCCCGAGTCGCCGAGCCTCGGCGATACGCTCGCCGGGAATGATCACCGCAGGCTGCCGCCCGGTCGGCCTGCCCGGACCGGCAAGGAGCTGACACGTGCCCGAACCGGACGGCCCGAATTCTCCGTCACCGGAACAGGACCTCGCACGGCCCGAGGCGAACGGTCCGCATCTCCCGTCGCCCGCGCCGGCACGGGCCGTGCTGTTCGGGGTGCCGCCGGCGGGCCGGCGGCTGCCCGGTGCGGCCCGTACCGCGCTCGCGTTCGGTGTGCCCGCGCTGATCGCCGCGCTGCTGGGGCATGAGCAGCAGGGGCTCATCGCGGCGCTCGGTTCGTTTGCGGTGATCTTCGGTGAGGGTCGGGTGTACCGGCAGCGGTGGCGGGCGATCGGCTGGGCGGGGCTCGGATTGATCGCGGCGGCGTGCGCCGGTGGATTCACGGGGGCGGCGATTCATCGGCATACCGCCGCGGGTGGTGCGCATGCGTGGCTACTTGTGCTGGTCGGGCTGATGGCTGTGGTGGCGGTGATAAGCACGTTCGTGAACTCCGCGTTGCGGTTGGGCCCGCCGGGCGGGTTCTTCTTCGTGCTCGCCGTCGGGATCGGTGCGACGGTGACCGGCGCCGGGGTGTCGCCGGGCGCGGTCGCGCTGTGGGCCTCGGCGGGCGCGGTGAGCGCGTTGATCGTCGGCATGTCGGGCGCGCTGCGGTATCCGCATGCCCCGGAGGAGAACGCGGTCGCGGCCGCGGTGGAGGCGGTGCGCGCCTACGACGGCCTGACACGCGACTCCCCCGATCTCGCCGCCGCCCGCTACACCGCGGGCATGAAGATCCAAACCGCGTGGACCATGCTGGACGACGCCCGCCGCACCGAGCTCGGCCATCCGCCCTCGCGCACCCTGGCCGACGCCCAGTCGCGTTTCGCGGACGCCCTGCATCGCAACGGCGTCGACGATGCCGATGCCCTGTTCGATACCGGGCGCCCCGCGCCGACCCCGTACCCATCGCTACGTTTCCGCCTGGCCCGCTCGCTGTCGCCGGACAGTCACGCCGCCGTCGCCGCCCATCGCATCGGACTCGCGGCGATTCTCGCCGGATCGTTGACCGTCGCGTTGTCCATCGGCCGCCCCGACTGGGCGGTGATGACGGTCGCCGTGCTGCTGCATCAAGGCCCGGACCGGGTGCGCGGCACCTACCGCGGCATCCACCGGGTGGGCGGTACGGTGCTCGGGCTCGCCGTGTTCACCCTCATCTACGCGTTCGAACCGCGCGGCGTCGCCTTGGTACTCATCCTGATGGCGCTGCAGTTCTCGATCGAATTGTTCGTCGCCCGCAACTACGGTCTGGCGGTCGTCTTCATCACTCCGCTGGCACTGCTGATGGGTGGCGGCGGGCACTACGGCGATCCGCTGCCGGTGGCGTTCGATCGGTTCCTCGAGAGCGTCATCGGGGTGGTGATCGGGCTCGGCGTGCTGTGGTTGGTCGATCGCCATTCGCACCGCCGGGTACTGCTGCGCAATGACCGCCGCGTCCTCGAATCGCTCGACACACTGTTGCTCGCCCTGCGGGCGGATCCCGGCCGGGTTCCGATGATCCGCAAGGAACTGGAGTTCGAGCTGATGGGCTCGACGCTGGCCGAAATCGATGCCGCGCATAACGAACCCACGTGGGCGCGCGCACAGTGGGTGCACCACGAGCGCGTCCGCCGGCTCGGTCATCGCATCCTCGCCGCCACGTGGAATGCGGGGCCGGGCCGCCCCGCTGATCCCGGTCAGCTCACGCGCTGGGCCGAGAGCGTCGCCGAATTGTCCTGAGCAAGAAGGGAACCGGTGCAGCGCCTCTCTGACAGCACGCGGCTCGGCAGCACGGAGGCTGTCCGGAAGTAACGGCCGAGCAGGTTCGAGCCGCGCGCCATACCGCGCTGTATATCAGTGGGCCCGCTACCTCCAACAGTTTCCCCACCAACGACAAGGTCCGTCCGCACGGCCCCTCTCGATCGAAGAGAAAGCTGCGCACCCCGAGTCCTGTGCTGAGCTAACAGGACTCGGGATGCAGCGGGTTGGTTCTCTGGTGTCGGCCCATGGCATCTACCTCCTTCGGTGTCGTCGTGGTCATGGCCGGATCAGCTGTAGAGCCGGTCGATGAACGCGGTCAGGTTCTCCCGCACGCGTTCGATCTTCTCCTCGAGGCCGAGGTCCTCGCGGTAGCGGCTGCCCATGGCCGGCCGCTTCTTGCCGCGCGCGTACAGCGAGCAGGCCAGGTCGGTGCACATGTAGGTGCCGACCGAGTTGCCGCGCCGCCCGGATTCGCCGGCCTTGTGCGCGGTCAGCAACGACACCCCGCCGCCGGTGTGTGTGGTGAGGCAGATCGTGCACATCTGCGCGCGACCGGAACCGCCGGTTTCGTACCGGAACGCGACACCGATGAGGCGATCGTCGCCCGGCGCGACGAGATAGCAGCGGCCGGGAAACGACGGATCGCTCCAGCCGAGGAAATCCAGGTCTTCCCAAGGGCGCTGATCCAGGTCGCGCGGGACCGGTAATCGCTTGGCGTCTCCTTTGGAGCAGTTGATGAACGACGACCTGATGTCGCGTTCGCTAACGGGTTGCACAGTGGTGTTCCCTTCGGTTGTTGATGGACAAAACCGAAGAGACGTTAGGGGACCGCTCTGCGGCGGACAACCGATTTTCACACCGGATGGGCCCTGTTCGCCGGGTGGCCGACATTCGTCTGCGGGGCGCCGCCCCGGGTGCGCCGGCCCCGCGAAAACGCCTGGACCAGGAACTCCGCTGGCTACACTCGAGCGGCACGGGTATCCACTGATGAGGCGGTAGCTCATGGCGTTCGCGAGGTCGATATCGGTGGTCGGCGCAGCGCTCGCGCTGACGCTCACCGGCTGCGGATCCGACGACGACTCCGGCCCCGCCACCCAGTTGTCCACCACCACCCAG
Source organism: Nocardia sp. JCM 38205 (assembly GCF_058222935.1). NCBI lineage: Bacteria > Bacillati > Actinomycetota > Actinomycetes > Mycobacteriales > Nocardiaceae > Nocardia > Nocardia sp. JCM 38205. The sequence goes on from NZ_JBYHFL010000004.1 coordinate 493,314, forward strand.
GCAGGCCCGGCGGCCGAGGACCCACCCGCGAGCCCATCGCAACCCACCGCGACCACCGGCGCGGCCGAGCCCACCGAGGTCGTCTCGCTCACCGCCGTCGACGCCGCGGGCAGGCCCGCCGACGGATTCACCGTCATCGAACCCGACCCCTACGGCACCCTGAACTGCCGTAACGCCGCACCCAGTCACTCCGCGACCACCGCGGGCATCTATCACTGCGGTGCCTCCGCCGACGCCGCCGACGTCTGCTGGCCGACGCCCGCGCGCACCGAACTGCTCTGCGCCGACGACCCGTGGGACCGGGAACTGCGCCGATACACCGTCGATCCGCCGCTCGAACCCATCGCCGCCACCGAATCCCCCGAGCCGTGGGCGCTCGAACTCGCCGACGGCCGCCAGTGCCGGATCCGGATCGGTGGCGCGTGGGGCGGCCGCTCCGACGGCATGGTGGGCGCGTATTCGTGCACCGGCGGCTCCGAGGTCGTGCTCCAGGCCGCCGATGCCCGCACCGCGATCGATACATCGTCGGATACCTGGCAGGTGGCGATGGGCGAGCTCGGCGCCGGCTCACCCGATTTCCCGGCGCCCACCATGGTGGATGTGCGCACCGCCTATTTCGCCGCCGCCGCGAAGTGAGCCGATCTCGCTGCGTCGAACGGGACAGGTTGGGTAACGTCGCCCTGCAGGAACAACCGAGCACCACGGATGCACCGACCACGAACAGGCGGGATATCAGTGAAGCTACGAATCCGCACCATCGTCGTCACCGGTTGTCTGGCCGCCATGACGGCCATCGCCCCGGTCGGCGCGCAGGCCACACCGTCCGACGACCCGATCATCGCCTCGGGCGATCTGCTCGCCAGGCCCGTCGCCCCGAACGGGTCACGGATCACCGACGTCCGCATCGCCGACGACCGCAATGTGAAGTTGCAGGTGTTCTCCACGGCCATGGGCCGCGATATCTCGGTCTCGGTACAGCGCCCGCGCGATGCGTCCCAGCCGCGCCCGGTGCTGTACCTGCTCAACGGCGCCGACGGTGGCGAGGGCACCGCCAATTGGGTGAGCCGGGCACCGGACGCGCTGGCATTCCTCGGCGAAAAGGACGTCAACGTCGTGCAGCCGATCGGCGGCGCGTGGAGCTACTACACCGACTGGCGCGCGCCCGACCCCGTGCTCGGCGTCAACAAGTGGAAGACCTTCCTCACCCAGGAACTCCCGCCGCTGATCGACGGGGCATTCGGCACCAACGGGCTCAATGCCATCGCGGGCCTGTCCACCTCGGGAACGTCCGTGCTGAATCTGCCCATCGCCGCGCCCGGCCTGTTCCAGGCCGCCGCCGCGTACAGCGGCTGCGCGCAGACCAGCGACCCGTTCGGGCGGGAGGCCGTGCGGCTGAGCGTTGAGGTGTGGGGCGGCGGCGACGTGGAGAACATGTACGGTCCGCCGAACGACCCGCTGTGGGTGCAGAACGATCCGTACGTCAATGCCGAAGGCCTGCGCGGCCTGGAACTGTTCATCTCCTCCGGCAGCGGCCTACCCGGTCCCCACGACACCCTCAACGGCCCGTACGCCCTGCCCGGCGCCTATGGTCTGGCCAACCAGGTGGTGATCGGCGGCATCATCGAAGCGGCCACCAACTACTGCTCACACAATCTCGCCGCCCGGCTCGACGAGTTGAACATCCCCGCGACCGTGGATTTCCCGCCCGTCGGCACGCATTCGTGGGGTTACTGGCGTGATGCCCTGATCAACTCCTGGCCGGTGATCGCGCGCGGGCTCGAACTGCCGGCCTGAGGGCGGCTGATACCGATCGGCGGCATGTCGCGGAGTTTCTGCTGGAACGCGGAGTTTCCGCTAGAACACCGTGGCCCACACCGAACCTGCGCGATGCCAGACGCCATGAAGACGGCAATGTGCTCGAACCGAGCTGCCCGCGCCGTCACTCCCCCGCGAACGACAGCCCGCGCTCCTCGAGCGCTTCGGCGAGAATCCGCGCGGCCTTCGGGCCGAAACCGTGCAGGGCCAGCAGTTCCGCGCGGGTCCGTGTGCTGAGTGCATCCAGGGTGGTGATGCCCGCGCCGTGCAGGGCCCGGGTGGCCGGCGTGCCGATCGAGGCCGGCAGGTCGCCGGCTGCTCCCGGGGTCGCGGTGTCGGCGGCGTTCAGGGCGGCCGCGAGCCGTTTCGGTGCCCGTGCGAACCATGCGCGCCGGACCAGATAGTTCGACATCTGTCCGTTGATGTCGGCCAAGGCGATCCGGAGTCCGATCCGTTTGCCCGCGCGTTCGATGACTTCGGCGCTGGGGTGGTCCGCCAGCACGCCGTCGATCTCGTCATCGGCCAGCTGCACCTGCAGCTCGTCCGCGCGGCTGAGCGAGGCGAAGCTCTTGCCGCGAACTCGATACGCCACCGCCCCGAAATGCGTGCCCTCCTCAACTTCCGGCAGGGCGAGTGCCGCTTTTCGCACCTGGGCCCGCGTCGTCATCGCCGGTCTCTCGGCACGATCGGCAACTCGAGCTCGAGTTCGTCGCGGATCGGAATACCGTCCTGACCGTATTCGGGGATCTGCGGTTTGGTGCGCCGCGAGGCCGTGACGGCGTCGGTGTGCAGGGCGGTCAGATGGAAACCGGCGCGCTGGTAGAACCGCAACGCCCGGGTGTTGTCATTGGTTGTCGAGACCCGCACCCGCCGGACATCGGCGGTGCGCACCTCCTCGACCAGGGCTCTGATCAGCGCCGCACCCACCCCGCCGGACTCGAACGCGTTGATGGTGACGATATCGGCCACGCCACCGGCGACGCGGTACATGAGCATTCCGACCACCTGCCCGTCCCGTTCGGCGAGCAGCCCGGGCAAGGCGCCTGCGTCGACCAGCCCGCCCAAGGACAGCGACACCACGCGAGTATCACCCCACTCGCGCCGCAGCAGGGTCGCCACGACGTCACGGTCGGCCGGCACGATCTTGCGCAGCGATACCCCATCCGGGAGAGTCACCGCGTCAGACTACCGCCGCGGCCGCGACCACAGTGGTGAACTGTGGCCGCGGCCGCGGGTCTCGCGAGGATCAGTCCGCCACCGGCGTCCACTGCTCCTGCGGTGGCACACCGGGGACCGGCTTGCCGATGACGGCCAGCGCCACGAAGAAATTCACCTGCCCAATGGCCATTGCGAGGGTGGCCACGGCTTTCTCGTCGTAGAACTCGGCGACGTGGGCGTAGAGCTCGTCGGAGACTCGTTCGCCGTGCGGCGAGGGCTGCGCGATAGCCTCGGCGAGGGCGAGGGCGGCACGTTCGGCACCCGTGAAGTACGGAGCGTCCTGCCAGGTGGCCACCGCGGCGATGCGTTCCTCGGATTCCCCGGCCGACCTGAGGTTGCCGGTGTGCAACATGACCAGGTACGTGCTGCCGACGATCTGGCCGATCCGCAGCTGCACCAGGCCGATCGTGGTCCGCGCGATGGCGCCGTTTCCGGTGGCTTTGAACAGCGCCGCACCGACTTCGGCGAGCGCCGGGACGAGTTGCTGCGGGTTGCGCAACCGGGATTCGGCGCGAACCCGGGTGGCCGTCGAATGGTCCTGCATGATGGTGTTCCTTTCCGAGTGGGTTGATCAGACGTGCTGGAGGCGGCGTCCGAACGTGCGGTTGCGCAGCGGGGCGACGACGTCGTCCTGCGGCAACCAGGCGCGGGCAGCGAGCGTGCACGCGGCGAACATGGCGGGCATGGCCCACTTGTCCGGGCCGTCGCCGACCGCGAGGTGGGAGGCGGCGGCACCGCCGTAGACGAAGACGAGTCCGGCATAGGCCCACTCCTTCGTCCGCGGATGGCCCGGGGTGAGGATCGCGGCGAGCGCGGCGGCCTTGGCGGTGCCGAGCACCGTCGCGAAGTACATGGGGTAGCCGAGGTGGTCGAAGGCTTCCCGGACATAGGAGATCCGGGCCAGATCCCAATACGATCCGACGGCGGTTTCGGTCAGTACAGCCGCCACCGGAATCCAGCGGGCGAGTTTCAGGGCCTTCGAGGCGCGTGTATTCATGGTGTCACTCCTGGTCGTAGCCTTGTTCGGTCAAGCGGCGCGCGCGTGGCCGTCGTCGGTGGCCGCGCGGTGCAGGGCTGCCGCCAAGCGCGCGTTCTCCGGTGCGTTGAACGCGAAAGCGGCACGGCGGCGGGTGTATCCGTAGGTGAGACCGCTGTGCGGATCGACGAATCCGTCCGAGCCTGCCGACCCTGCGTGTCCGAACGCGTGCACGCCGAGGAATGGGTACAGCAACCCCTTGGCCTCGAAGCCGAGCGTGTACGGTGCTTGCCCACGCACCAGATCGGCGCCACCGGAATGGATTTCGGAGATGATCTCTATGGTGTCGAGCGACAGCAGCGGTGGCCGGCCGTCCACCCCGGAGACCGCCGCCGCGTACATCCGCGCCAAGCCGCGCGCACTGCCGACACCACCAGCCGAGGCCTGACCGAGCCTGCGCAGTTGCGCATCATTCGGCAGGGCCATCACGTCAGCGGCTGTGAAGCCTCTGGCATTGAGGTTGTAGGAAATGCCGGCGATTCCATGCGGGTTGGGGGAATTCGCGGTGAACGCGGCCTCCATCTCCGCGGTCGCTCGCCACGGCAGGACCGGCAGGTAACGGTGATCCAGCTCCGCGGGCAGGCCGAGATACACATCCAGCCCGTACGGTGCCCGGATCCGCTGCTCGAACAATTGCTGCACGGTGCTTCCGGTGACCGCCCGCACCACTTCGCCGATGATCGCGTACATGACGAACCCGCCGTAACCGTGCGCGGTTCGCGGCGCGAAGTACGGGCGCTGACCGACCAACCGCTCGGCGATGACGCGCTCGTCCGCGAGCTCGCCGACGGTGAAACCGCCACCGACCCCGATCACTCCCGACCGATGCACCAGCACATCGCGCACGGTGATGTCGTCCTTGCCCGCGGTGCCGAAACGCGGCCAGTAATGGGCGACGGGCCGGTCGAGGTCGAGCACACCGTCCTGCAGCAGCATGGCCACCACCAGGCCCGCCGCGCCCTTGCTCGAGGAGTGCAGGCCGGTCAGCGTGGTGCCGGTGACCTCGGGCCCGGCCCACAGATCGACCACCTGGCGGCCACGCAGATAGGCGGCCAACTGCGCGCCGGACTGCCCGTCCTCCTCCTCGACAACAGCGCGGAACTCCTCGCGTACCTGTTCGAACCCTTCGGCAACAGTGCCGTGGATCTCGATCGTGCTCATGATGCTCTCCCTTCGATGCGGCCGGTCCGCCCGCTCCGGCGCCGCCGCGGATCGTTTCTGCTGCACTGACGTACGGGGGGAGCGAAAGGTGACCGCTGGGGGGAAATCGCAGGTCGGGGTGGTGCGAGTTCGGTTTGTCGGCCAGTGCCCGGCGGGCGGCGGTGGTAGGCGGCGGGCGGCACGAGCACCGCAATAAAACCAGCGGCGGCCGGCAGCCCCGCTGGGTCGCGTCCAGGACAGCGGCCGCACTCGAACAGGCGGTCCGCGAGCATCAACCGCCAGCCAGCACCCATGTGCCGACACCAGTGGCCGGCACAACCGGCCGGCGATCGGCAGCATCAGCCGCGGCCAGTGACAGTCGGTGCTTCTCGGACAGCGGTCACCGACCGAGGGCGGCAGACGAGGGGTGCGCGAACCGCTACGGTCACCTTTTCGGCCGCCGGTTCGTCATCGGTAGGAAGGACCGCACAAGGAGGACCCTGTGAACGACGCGCAATTCCTGGCCGACCGGTTCGAGGAGCACCGCACGCATCTGCGTTCGGTCGCCTACCGGATGCTCGGCTCGGTCAGCGATGCCGACGACGCGGTGCAGGAGGCGTGGCTGCGCCTGGCCCGCACCGACACCGCCGATGTGGGCAATCTCGGCGGCTGGTTGACCACGGTCGTCGGCCGGGTCTGCCTCGATATGTTGCGGTCGCGGAAGGTCCGTCAGGAAGAGCCGCTGGAGAATCTGCCCGACCCCGTGGTCACCGCGGCTTCCGGGCAGAGCCCGGAACATGAAGCGATGCTCGCCGATTCGGTGGGGCTGGCGCTGCTGGTGGTGCTGGAATCGCTGAGCCCAGCCGAACGGCTGGCCTTCGTGCTGCACGATATGTTCGCCGTGCCGTACGAGCAGATCGCGCCGATCGTCGATCGCACGCCGCAGACGGCCAAGAAGCTCGCCAGTCAGGCCCGCCGCCGCATCCAGGGCGAGGCGCCGGCTCCCGATACCGACCTCCCCCGGCAGCGCCGCGTGGTGGACGCGTTCCTCGCCGCCGCCCGCGACGGAGAGTTCGAGGAACTGGTGCGCATCCTCGATCCCGACGTGGTGCTGCGAGCCGACGCCGGCGATCTGCGCGTGCTGCGCGGCCGCACCCTCGTGGGCGCACAGGCCGAGACGTTCCACCGCATGGCCACCCTGTGCGTGACCCATCCTGCCGTCATCAACGGCGGCGCCGGGCTGGTCAACACCATGGACGGCGAGCCCTTCTCGATCATGAGCTTCACCGTCGTCGGTGACCGCATCACCGCGATCGACATCCTGTCCGACCGCGAACGGCTCGCCGGTCTGGATTTGAGCGCTGTGCTGGGGTGAGCGTGGTACCCGCTCGGCGAGCGCTCTTCAGCCCCCACCGGACCCGGCTGGGCGGCTCGCCGGTCGAGCCGAAGGTGAGCGCAGGCATTCGCCAGCCGAACAGAGCATCGATCCTGGTGAGCGGCACGACAGGGCCGACTCGAGTGAGCGTTCCGGCCGGCTCTCGCCGTCACTCAGTCGAACGGCGACCTATCGATGCCGCACCCGGTGTTCTTCGGCGGTAGCCGGCCCGTGAACAGGTACTCCCGCTTGACGCGTTCGGCGCAACTGCTCGGCGCGTACATGCTGCTGTGCCCCGCGCCTTCGATCACCACCACCTGCGCGTCGGCGAGTTGGGCGGCGCCGGCGCACCGGCCAGTGGCGTGGCGGGGTCGAACCTGGTGTTGAGCACCAGGATCGGCGCCGCGGTGCGCCGATCCCAGGGGCCGGCGTACCGATCGGCGTCGTGGCCCTGCCAGAACGCGCAGGCAACGCTGCTGAATACCGCGACCCGTCCGAAATACGGGACGCGCTGATCTTCCGAGACCGCGGCACGACTGTAGGCGGCGGGATCGGTCGGGACGATGCTGTCACTGCATTGGATCGCGTGGAACGCCTCGGTCCGGTTGCCCGCGTAGGACGTATCGCGTGCGACGGGCAGCACTCCGGGGATGGTGGTGCCCGCGTCGAACAGCCGCTGCAACAACACGGCGAGGTCCGGGTAATTCGACGATTGCGACAGACTCGCCGCGGCACCGATGACCGCCGGATAGGCCCAGGCCGCGCCGTCGAGCCGGATCGGCGCCAGCCGCGCCCGCTCGGCCAGCGCAATCCATTTCAGTTTCGGATCGCCCGCCGAGAACGCGCACCGCGGGCCGGCCTCGGCGCATTGCCGCAGAAACGCGTCGAAGGTCGCCGCGATCCCCGCTGCGACGTTCTGACGGACATCCAATGGCACCGAAGACCCTTGCCCGCCATGCCCATCGGCATTCCCCTGGAAATCCATCGACCCGTCGAACGCCATCGCCCGCACCCGGCTCGGGAACATATTCGCGTACACCGCGCCGACCTGCGTGCCGTAGGAAATGCCGTGATAGGTCAGCTGCGGATCGCCCACCGCTCGGCGCAGAAGCTCGAGATCACGCGCCGTGTTCGCGGTCGACACATGATCGAGAATCGGGCCCGCCTGCTGCCTGCACCGATCAGCGAACTCCTTCGACCAGCCGAAGAACGCGGGCTCCTCCGCGCTCGTGGCGGGCATCTCCGGCATCGAACCGAGAAACGTCAATTGCTCATCGGTCCCGGCGAAGCAATTCACCGGCGCGCTCCGGCCCACCCCGCGCGGATCCCAGGACACGACATCGAACCGAGCGCGCAGCTCCGCCGAGAACAGCCACTCCCACCGTCCCCGCTCGCGCAACCGCTCGACCCCCGAAGGGCCGGGACCGCCGAAGTTGACGAACAACGTCCCGATCCGCCGATCCGGGTCCGCCGCAGGAAGTTTGATCACCGCGAGATCGATCTGCTCACCGCCCGGCCGGTGGTAATCCAATGGAACCCGCGCAGAAGAACATTCGAACCCGTCGCCGCACTCGGCCCAGTGCAGCACCGGCGTCGCCGCGCCCTCGGCCAGCCCATCGATATACGGATCCACCCGCTCCACCGCCGATGCGGGGCCAGGTACACCCAGCACCCCAGCACCGGTGACCAGCGCACACACCACGACTCGAACCCAGCGAGAACTCTTGGTTCCCAACCGCAGAACCACCTGCAAGCCCTCCTGCGCACCGATCACCGAACGCAGTGATCCTGTCACACTCGGGCATCGCCGACTCTGCGGTCCTTCTCACTACCGACCGGCAGTTCTGAGACGCATTCGACCGCGGCGGGGCAGTCCGCGGCCGGATGCCGACCACGACCGTTGTCGCGCTTCGGTTGTCGAACGCGCGCGCCGGCCGAGGACGTCTTCGGCGCCGACCGCGCCCGCGCCGCCGAGGATGACGCAAGACCAGTGCCAGCGCAGCCCTACGACCTCCACGACGAGTACATCGGCCGTTGCTATCGCCGACAGCTCATCGCGGGCAGAACGAACCCGTGCACGGCGGCGGCTCCGCACCGGGCGCCGTCTCCCAGGACAGGTGGACCACGCCGTTCGACTTCCCGGTCCCCGAAGTCCCTTGGTAGAAGCGCACGTCCGTCGCATCGGCGGTGGCATAGGAGCGCCCTCCGCCACCGCCACCTCCGCCGCCGGAATCACTGGCCACGCTCGCTCCGTGTCCCCGTCCGCCGCCGTTGTAGCCGCCGCCACCGCCACCGCCCGCACCACCTTGGGAGCTGCCCGCCGGAGCGTCGGTGCCATGACCGCCGTGCTTGGAGTTGTTGCATCCACCGCCGGGCGGACGTCCACCACAACCACCGGAGCCACCATCGCCGATATCGCTGTTGCCGTCGCCGCTGTTGCCGTCGTGAGCCGGGTTCCCGCCGGCCCCACCGTCGCCGCCCGCCCCCTCGCCCGCGCCGCTGTTGCCACCCGCGCCGCCGCCACCACCCGCGACGACCAGATAGCTCTTGCCGACCGGCGCGTGCACACCGCACGGACTCATCGTCGATTCGACCGCGGTCGAGCCACCGCCGCCGCCCCCGGAGGCACCACCCGAGCCCGGCGCTGTCCCGTGCCTGCCGCCGTGCCCGTCGCCGAATCCGCCGTTGTCGTGGCCCCATTGACCGACCGTCACGGCCAGCTCGGTGCCCGGGCTGACGTCGACCGTCGCGGTCACGCCGCCACCGGCGCCACCGATGCCGGTATCGCCGAAATGCCCTCCGCCGCCGCCGACGGCGTCGACCGTCACCGAGGTGACTCCTGCCGGCACACAGAAGAACTCGGTATGCCCGCGGAATTCGAAGGTCTGGTACCCGATCTGGCCGGTGGTGAGGACCACCGATCCGTTGCCCGACTGGGTGCTGCTGCTGAAAACGTGGTCGCGCACTCGGGCGTCGTCGACGTAGGACAGCCCGCCGCCACCGCCGTCGCCACCACCATTCAGGTTCTGCCCGCTGCCGAGTTTGCCGCCCTTGCCCGCGCGATAGCCACCGCCGCCACCACCACCGGCTCCACCTGGCGCGTAGGGCGGCGTGCTTCCGCCGGACGCGCCCGCTTCACCGTGTGTGGTGTCCAGGCAGCCGCCGCAGGTTTCCGGCCCCGAACTGTTGCCGCCCACCGCGCCGGGCTGGGCCGGGTTCCCGCCATTGCCGCCCTCGCCGCCGCGTCCGCCATTGCCTTCATGCGAGGAACCACCACCCCCGCCGCCGCCACCGGCGACGACCAGCGGGGTCTGTCCCGACATCACCGCGGTAGCACCGCCGCCGCCACCGCCGTCGCCGGCATTCGGCGCGGGCTGCACGCCACGGGCACCGCCACGTCCGTAACCGGACCGCCCGCCGTCCGCGCCGCCCTCGCAGCCCACATAGATGGTGAGTACCTCATGCGGTTGCACCGAGATCGTCCCGGTCGTCACACCGCCGAATCCGCCTCGCGTGCCCTCGCCGACGTTCTGCTGGCCCGAACCGCCCTTGGCCAGCACCGATATCTCCCGCACGCCCTCGGGAACCTGGTACGTCTGTGCGCTGTCGCCGTCGCATTCGAAGCGCTGACTGGTCGGCGGCTGGGCCTGCGCCGGCGGCGTGAGTGCGACGCTCCACGCCGCGGCGAGCACGGCACAACCGGCGATCGACGATATTCGTGAACCCGACAACAAGCTGGACATGATTCCACCTCATCGAGCGGCATATGGTGCACCGACCGTACGCTCGACCAGCGGATTTCCGTGCGCGCCTCGCCGCGCAACGGGCGTGTCGACCTCGGATCCGTCACCGACCGGAGCGGGACGTGATGCGTTGGGTCCCACTCGCGACACGGTGGAACTCGTGTCCAGCAGATACCTGTCGCACCGGAATTCGACTGCTCGCCGGCAGTGATGTCGGCCGTTCGGAAACGATCACATTCGGCGGCCAACGGTCGGTCGGCACGGGTCACGAGCTACAAGCCCCGGCCTCGGCCACTGCCGACACGCGCTCACCGGGCGGTGAGCTCGCGTTCGTTGGGCATGAGCTGCGCTATCTGTGCCAGATCGTCTCCGGCGTCCTGCGGCCCGGACGCGACCTGGCTCGCCTGGATCGCGCGTGGCGCGTCGGCGCCGGCCGTATTCGGCGCGTCCTCCGCGGCCTGCGTGCCGACGGAGTCCGTCTGCTCAAGCGTGAGGTCCCCGGTGTTCTCCTCGGCAGGCTCCGCAGAGATCGCGGGATGTTCGGCACCCGAGGGTTGCTCGGCGGTCTGTTCAGCCGTCGCGGGAGGAGCGGGTTCCGCCGGGCGCGCTACCGTCACCGGCTGGCCCTGCTGGCCGGTCCTGAGCCGCTGCAAGGTCTTTCGCACGGCGTCTGCGAGTCGCGCGTCCAGCTCGGCCTCGGCCGGGTCTGCCTGGTCGTGCGCTGCGGCGCCCTGGTCGTGCGCTGCGGCGCCCTGGTCGTGCGCTGCGGCGGGCTGGTCGTGCGCTGCGGCGGGCTGCTCGGCCGGCAGCGGTGTCGTGGCCAGCCACAGCTCGGTGAACGGTGCGGCGGGCACGGGCGGGGTGGGGTCGGCCGCGGAACCCTCGGTGCTTTCCCGCGCGGCGGGCTGCCCCGTTCCGGAGTGTGCCTCTGTTCCGGGGGCGGTGGTGGCGTGTGTTTCGTGGGCGGTACCAGCCTGCTCGGACTCGCCGTCGGCCGGATGCGGCTTCTCGGCATCGTCGGGCTCCTCCGGCTCACCCGCCTGACGCTCACCGCGAGCGGTCGGCGCCACCTCGAGGATGCTCGGCAGGATCTGGTTACCCGCGCCGCCGACCTTGGTGAGCGCGACCAGCCGCTCCTGGAGATCTTCCTTGTCGGGCACCGCGGCCGTCGCCTGCTCGATCGCGCGCCCATATCGTTCCGCGACCAACCGGTGCGTCACGAGTGCGACGCCGATCATGATCGGCGCGATGGCGTGGATGCCGATGCCCGTGAGGTCGCCCGCTTTGAAGTAGGGGAAGGTATTCAGCGCGATGCTCGCCGTCAGCAACACCCCCTCGACCGTGTAGACCTGCCACAACCGCTCGATCACGCCCCATTCGGCGGTATCGGCGGTGGAGAGCATCAACGCGACGAGTACCGCGCTGATCAGCGCTTCCAACCCGTAGGAGAGCCAGAACATCGGGTTGGTCACGCCACCGGTGGGCGCGATGTTCTGCTGCACCGTCACCGCGGAGAACAGCATCGAGAAGGCCACCACCCCGGCCAGCAGCCCGAGCACCCGCGGCTTGCGCTGATGCAATCGAGCCACCTTCGCGTGCGGACTGCTGCTGTGCCGCTGCTCCCCGATCGCCTGCGCCGCCCGCAGCAGATCCGCGGCCTCCCGCTCGGCCAACTCGGCCGCCGTCCGCCGCACCCGCTCCGCCGCATCGGCCGCCGCCTGGATCCGCGCCCGCTGTTCATGGCGTTCGTAATCGCGCACGAGCTCGGCCAACTCGCGTGCCGCGGCGAGCTCGCGCTCCGATAGCGCGTCCAGCAGCGCCGGATCGTCCTGGTGCGCCAGCCGCTCATGCGCAATCTGCACGCGGTCCGGCAACGCACCGGCCATCAAGTCATCCACCGGCGGCGCCGTCGTGGGCGCCTGGGTCGTGAAACGACGGAGCATCAGCATTGAACCTTTCCGGCGAACGAGTGTTCCAGACGCCGTCCGCCGGAGGCGACCCGGCCGTCGACATCCTGCCGAATCAAAAACCCTCCCCCCGACCCAGAAGGATATGCGGTTCCCCGCGAGTCGACGCGCCCCGCCCGTGTAACGCCCTGTCGAGCACCCCGATGCATTGGTGATCCAGGACACAGCACCGGACGACAGGACATAGATGAAGACCACCGCAACCTTTCTGCTGATCGCGGTAGCCGCTTCCGCCACAACCATGGCCTGCGGTTCGACAGAAACACGGACAGCCGAAACCAAGACCGTCGTCGTCCCGGCGACACCGAACTCGACAGCGCCGATACCAGCAACGCCTTCGGAATCTTCTGGGGCACCGGCTGTTCCGACCGCATCCGCGGCGCCGAAGAAAGTTCCGTTGCCGAGCGTCGTCTGCATGAATCTGCAGGCAGCACAGGATCAGATCCAGGCTGCCGGCGTGTTCTTCTCTCGTAGTGAGGACGCTACCGGGGCCGGCCGGATGCAGGTGATGGATCGAAACTGGGTAGTCGTTTCCCAGGCTCCGGGGCCGGGCGAACCTGTCGGCGAAGGGGAAGCCGTGCTGTCCGTCGTCAAAATCGGCGAGCCCGGGGACTGTTCGTAAAGCGATGCCCGGGAGGCCATTCCAACCGGGAAAGCATCACTGACCTCCCCCGGCCACGTCGACTCCGTACCCGAGGGCGAGGTCGCCCAGTCCGGTTGGATAGCCCTGCCCGACAGCGCGCAGCCGCCAGCAATCACCGCGCCGGTAGACCTCGGCCAGAATGAGAGTGCGCTCCTCGGTGGCCGCGTCGAGCGTTGCGCGGGCGAAGGCACCTGCTTCGTTGCCGGCGGCGGCCTGTACCTCGATGGCGCCGACCGTACCGAATGTCACATCGGTCCCGTCGATAGCTGCGGCGATCACGATGCGAGAGCACTGTTCGGCGAGCAGGTCGAGCGTGATCTCCACCGATTGCTCGTTCGGTCCATCCGAGATCAGGCGAATCCCGGCCGCCTCGGGCTGGTTGTAGAACACGAAATCATCGTCTGTAGAAACCTTTTCGTTGATACCGAGGGCAAACGCGACGACGTCGACCTCGTAAGAGTCATCCTGTGTCCAGGACGTACGCACCGACCAGTCATCTCCCTGCGTGGCGATCGGGAGGTCTATCACCTGACCCCGGCTCAAAGTACACGGCTCCGGCATTACAGGCGTCTGCTCCGGGGGACTGATCTGCACCGAGGCCGTCTCGAAAAGTTCCGTTCCGTGAATCGGGAGCCCGCGCTGACGCGCCTTCTCGAATCGTGGGTCCGTCTCCGCTGCAGCCAACGCGAGGACGTCCGACACCGTGGCGGACATGTTCACGGCCGCGGACCCGCCCAGTTCTACAATCTTCGTCCTCACATCGGCTGCATCCTGGTGTGGGCCGCCCAGGACCAGCACGCGCCGCCCGGCAAGCGGCCCGCTCGGCGGCACACTCGCCTCCGCCCGCACGGCCACGCTCGCTCGACCCTTCGGTGTTCCCGGCTGAATCGTGGCGAGCATGTCGAGGAACTGGGATTCGGTCGCAGTCGGAGTCTCGTGGGCGATGGCCGATCGCGACTTGGCGGAACCGGCTGCCGGCGTGTTCGTCACCAACAGGCTTGTACGCTTGCTGACCGCACCGGTGACGTCCAGCCCTGCGGCCACGGCGCGGCCGATCAGATCCGAACGCTCCAACCTCGTCGCGCCGGTGAAGGCGACCTTCATTCCCTGCGTCAACCTGCGCCCGTCACCGAGGCGACCTGGATAGGTGAACTCGCACACGACCTTCGGTGGACTGGCAGGCCATGCTTGCTTGTTCCGGACATCGCGGGCGTTGGCCTGCGAACAGGTCAGCAACGGTGGCGCGACACCCACGCGCGCCGCGTCGGCGATCAACGACCGCACAACGCCGGCGAGCACCCTGGCATCATCGAGCGCGTCGTGAGCGCGGCTCTGCCTGACCCCGTAATATGTTGCGAGCGTGGACAGCCGATAGTCCGGGGTCGGCGGCTCCACACGACGAGCGAGCGCCAACGTGCACAAGCGTCGCTCGACGGGCAGCGACCCGCCCACTCGGCCGAACTCACCGGCAAGGAATCCATAGTCGAATCCAGCATTGTGCGCAACCATGATTCGCCCGGCCAGCAACTGCGACAGCTGCTGCGAGATATGCTCGAAACGCGGTGCCCCGGCCAGCAACTCGCGCGTCAACCCATGCACGTGCACCGGGCCCGGATCACAACCCGGATCGACCAGGGTATGGAACTCGTGAGCCACCCGACCATCCCGATCCAACGTCAGGGCGGCCACGGATAACACACGATCAGCGGTGGCTCGAAGGCCTGAGGTCTCGACATCGACGACCGTGAACGAACCCAATCCGATATCGCATGACGACAGGGCAGCCGCCGGTTCAGTTTGCATGCCAAGAGCATCGGCCTTGCCGCACTCGATGTTTCGCACCCGTGCTCGTCGCTCTCAGCGCCCCGTCGAGTCACCGCGCCTGCGCCGCGCACAACTCTGACGCCACCACCCGCCTTCTGCCCGGGGTGTGCACCGCGAGCCTTCGTTATACCGCCACCCTTGCCGTGCAAGACAAGCAGAACGCACATCGGATCCCATCCCGCACCACCACGCGTCCCGGCCACCGGCTGGATCGGCGATTCCACCGCGTCGACGACGAGTGCTAGGCGGCCAGCACAAGGTCGGCGGTCACGGCTCGACCGGGGCCCTCCGCTCGCGCGAGCAACCGGCCGATACCTTCGGCAACCTCCACCGGCTGCTCCAGGATCACCGAGTGCCCGGCGCCTTCGACCATCACGAGATCCGCGTAATCGATTGCGGCCGCCATGGCGACCGAATGCGAGGGCGGGGTCATGAGGTCGGCGGAGCCGCAGAGGATCAAGGTGGGGATCTTCGACAGGACCGGCAGTACGTCGGTGCGGTCGTAGGTCATGAAGGAGCTCAGGAAGCTCGCCATCGTCACGATCGGCGTCTCGTTGTGCATCGCGTACGCCAGCGCCAGCACGCGCGGGCTGACCTGACGATCGCCGAATTCGGCGATGCGGATGACGGGTGCGAAGATCTTGCAGGCCACCCGCTTGGCCCGCTGCATCAGGCGCGGTGCGCGGCGGACAGCTGCTTGGAAGGCGGCAATGATCGGGTGCCGCAGCAGCCGGCCGAAACCCGCGTCGGCGAGCCCGCTCGCGGCGGTGGCGATGAGCCCGACGCCGACGATGCGGTTGCCGATCTCGTGCGGGTTCTGGGAGGCGTAGGTCAGTACGGTCATGCCGCCCATCGAATGACCCACCAGAACGACCGGCCCGGTGGGAGCGACCGCGTCGAGCACAGTGCGCAGATCGCGGCCGAGCCGATCGAGGTGGTAGGTATGGCTCGACGCCACCGCCGAGCCCCCGTGACCGCGATGGTCGTAGCACACGACCCGCACACCCGGGTTCTCCCGCAGCAACGCGTCGCGAACATCGGTCCACGACTCGCCACGCAGGCAGTGCCCGTGCACCAGGACAACGGTGAGACCCGCATGCCTCGGGCCGTATTCACGAACCGCCAGCGCAACCCCATCAACGGTCGAAACCGTGGCATGGCGCTCTGCGGAGTAGACCATGGTGCTGGTGATCGACATCGGAGCCTCCGGGGTTCGCCTGCGGTGACAGGGTCAACTCTGCGCCGATCCGGCCGCCATCAGCAGGGGCCCGAGTAGTGGGTTCACTCCCCCGGAGGGTGCGCAGAACACCACCTAGGTGGGTACTCATCGCTGCTGTTATCGGCATTCATCAGCGCGGGGCAGCCGACGCAGGTCAGTGGTCGTCGCCGGCCGCACGGAGCATCCGTGTCGCCGCAACCCGCACTCGGTGACGAAGTTCGTCCGGACGATCGATCACCACTTCGCAGTCGAGAGCCACGATGACGGGCGGGAGCCAATCGAGGTCGACGGCGCGGATCACTGCCCGATACCAGCTCCGGGCACCTTCGCGCCCTGGCGCCCCATCGTCGAGCCTTTCCAGTCGAGCCACGCTCCGCGGCAGCTGACGCCTGATGTGCTCCTCGGTCTCTCGAATGCGCATCACGACTTCCCACCGGTAGTTCGCATCGGCGAAGAGGTCGAGCAGACGATTCTGCACGGCGGATCGCGGCGGCGGCGCGAAGCTTCCACCGGTCGGACGGGCCGATCGAATCCGGTCGACCCGGAAGGTGCGTTCCTCCTGGCCTGCGGTGTCGAAGGCGACGAGATACCACCGGTCCGAGTGTGCGACCAGACCGTAGGGGTGGATCGTGCGCCGGGACGGAACGTCGTCGCTGTTGACATAGCGCAGGTCGAGGACGTGTCGGTGGTCCACGGCCGCGGCCAGGGTCAGCATCACGGCGGGGTCGGGATCTACTTTTCCAGGCTGCGGCGTACGCGTCATCACCCCGAGAAGGGCGTCGATCCGCCCCGCATCAGCGGCCGGCAACGCTCGTTTGATCTTGGCCAGGGCAGTCTGTGCGGCGATCCCCGGCTCGCGCGTTGCCGCCTGCGCACGGAAAAGCCCGAGAAAGGCCGCGACCACCTCCTCGGTGCTGAACATGAGCGGGAGGACACGACGGCCCGGTGCGAGCCGATAGCCGCCATACCGTCCTCGCAACGTCTCGACGGGCAATCCCAGGTCGATCAGTCGCGCCACATCGCGCCGAACTGTCCTTTCGTCGACCCCGAGGCGGTCCGCCAGTTCGGCGACCGTGCGCAGGTGCGCGGATTGCAGCAGCTCGAGCAGCTGCAACGCGCGCGCGGTGGTGTCGGCCATGCGGCCCATCATCGCCGAGATACCGGGCAGTTCTCGCCCGGTATCGGCCGTACCGTCATGCCCGCGGCCATGTTCGGCCACGTTCACGCTCACACTTGGAGGAAACGGCAATGCAGTTGGCAGCCACCCGCATCATCACCGGCGAGGTCGACGCACTCGTCACGTTCTACGAAAAGGCCACCGGGATCGCCGCCGAGCGGATTCACCCCATGTTCGCCGAGCTCCGCACACCATCCGGCACGCTGGCCTTCGCCGACGTAGCCACCATGCCGTTGCTCGGAGTCGACGCCGCCGAGGCGGGCGCTGATCGCAGCGTGATCGTGGACTTCCTCGTCGACGATGTCGACGCGACCTACCGGGCTCTTCAGGATGTCGTCGAAGTGTTCGTCAGGGAGCCGACGGATATGCCGTGGGGCAACCGTTCGCTTCTCGTCAGGGATCCGGACGGCCACCTGATCAACTTTTTCACCCCGGTCAGCGAGGCAGCCGCGGCCCGATTCGCGGACGAGGCCCGCGATCAGAACACTGTCGATCACACGTTGAAGCGGAACTCCACCACGTCACCGTCCGCCATGACGTAGTCCTTCCCCTCCATCCGCACCTTGCCCGCCGCCTTGGCAGCCGCCATCGATCCGGCTTCGACCAGATCGTCGTAGGCGACGACCTCGGCCTTGATGAATCCGCGTTCGAAGTCGGTGTGGATGACGCCGGCGGCCTTGGGGGCGGTGTCGCCCTGGTGGATGGTCCAGGCGCGGGCTTCCTTCGGGCCGGCCGTCAGGTAGGTCTGCAGGCCGAGGGTGTGGAAGCCGGCGCGGGCCAGGGAGTGCAGACCGGGTTCGTGCTGGCCGATGGACTCGAGGAGTTCGGCGGCGGATTCCTCGTCGAGTTCGAGGAGTTCGGCTTCGACCTTGGCGTCGAGGAAGACGGCGTCGGCGGGGGCTACGGAGGCCTTCAGTTCAGCGATTTTGGCGTCGTCGGTGAGGACGGATTCGTCGGCGTTGAAGACGTAGAGGAAGGGCTTGGTGGTCAGCAGGGAGAGTTCTTTGAGGAGCTCGGTGTCGACCTTGCCGGCGGCAGCGAACAGGGTGGTGCCGCTGTTGAGGATCTCCTGGGCGGCCTTGGCGGCGTCGGCGACGGGCTTGCGGTCCTTCTTGACCTTGGCTTCCTTGTCCAGTCGGACGACGGCCTTCTCCAGGGTTTGCAGGTCGGCGAGGATGAGCTCGGTTTCGATGACCTCGATATCGGCAGACGGGTCGACGCGGCCGTCGACGTGCACCACATCGTCATCGGCGAACACGCGCACCACCTGGCAGATGGCGTCGGCTTCGCGGATGTTGGCGAGGAACTTGTTGCCGAGGCCCGCGCCCTCGGAGGCGCCCTTCACGATGCCCGCGATGTCGACGAACGACACGGTGGCGGGCACGATGCGCTCGGAGCCGAAGATCTCGGCGAGCTTGTCCAGCCGCGGATCGGGCAGCGGGACCACCCCGACGTTCGGCTCGATGGTCGCGAACGGGTAGTTCGCGGCCAGCACGTCGTTGCGGGTCAGCGCGTTGAACAGCGTCGACTTTCCGACGTTGGGCAGGCCGACGATTCCGAGGGTGAGACTCACGAGAAGAAGAGTCTACGCGGTTGCCCCACCCCCGAGACCGCTCAGGGGATCAGCACGACCTTGCCGAGGTTGGCCCGCTTCTCGATGACGGTGTGCGCGGCGGCCACGTCTTCCAACGCGAACTCCTCGTGCACCGCCGGATGCAGCAACCCGGAGGCGAAGTACTGCCACAGTTCCTGACGCCAGTGCTCGTAGACGTCGGGCTGTTCGCGCGCAATGCGGGCGATTTGGAAACCGATCATCGATTTCGCGCCGGACAGCAGATCGAAGGCTTCCACGGTGCCGCCACCGGAGCTGTAGGCGACCAGGCGTCCGCCGGTGCGCACGGCGGCGAGGGCGGGTGCGAGCAGTTCACCACCGACAGCGTCGAGGGCGTAGTCGACGGCAGCGCCCCACGACTCGTCCTCGTACGCGACGACCTCGTCGGCGCCGAGTCCGCGCACGAAATCGGCCTTGGCGGGATCGGAGACCGCACCGACCACCCGCGCCGCGCCCCGAATCCGCGCGAGCTGCACGGCGAGGTGCCCGACCCCGGACGCGGCCGCGGTGACCAGCGCCGATTCACCCTCGGCCGGGTTGGCCGCGTCGAGCGCACCCAACGCCACCAGACCGCTGCGCACCAGCGCCACCGCATCGACCGCGGACGCGCCGTCGGGAATCGGCGAAGCCATCGCCGCCGAAACCACCGCGTAGTCGGCGTAGCCGTGGCCGAAGACCAGACCGGTCACCCGATATCCGGGGGCGAAACTTTCCACCCCTTCGCCGACGGCGACCACTTCACCGGCGATCTCGCCGCCGAGTGCGATCGGCTCGGGCTGCTCACGCACCTTGCGCACCACCGGCAGCGTCACTCCGATGGCTTCGACACGGACGAGCAGTTCGCCCGGACCGGGCGTCGGCACATCGACCGAGACGATCTCGAGCACCTCGGGACCCCCGCTGTGCTGGTATTGCACCCGCCGCATCACACCTCCAGGCTTGGTTCAGGAGCGGTAACGGTAACCACATACCGGCTCCACCTCACATACCCAGCTACCCGCGAGTGCGGCATCTCACGCCTGGTGCGCGCCGGTAGAGAGGCACGTCACCGGAGGTTCCGGCGTGTCGCGCGTGTCGTCCCAGTGTGCCCGCCGGACAAGTTCAGAGGTTCACCGCCGCCGCGGTGTCCTTCAACTGCTGTGCGCCCATCTCGGCGACGCGGGTGGTGAAGAACCACGAGTGCCCGAACGGATCCTCCAGCTCGACCTGCATATCGCCGTGGAACTGCATCTCCACCGGCCGGATGACGCGCGCTCCCGCGGCGATCGCCTGCTCGGCCAACGCCTCGACATCCGGCACGAAGACCATGAGGTTGATCGGCGTGCCGCCGATTGTCCGCGGGCTTCGGAAGTTGTACTCGGGGTATTCGTCGCGCAGCATGAAAACCGCTGATTCGATCCGGAACTCCGCGTGCGCGATCTTGTCGCCCTGTCGCGGAATCTCGACGCTGACCTCGGCACCGAAGGCTTTCCGGTAGAAGTCGAGGGCCGCCGCGGCGTCGTGGACGTTCAGGTAGGGAACGCCGCCCTTGTATTCCTCGGAGATGGGGTTGGGTCTGACCGCCATCGAGCCAGACCGGTCCGTACTCGATGGCGGCCAGGCCGGCGATCGGCACATAGGAAATGTCGGGCCGGGCGTGGTACCGCATGGCTTGGCTGCCCACGACGGCCACCCCGGCTCCGCTGCTGACCAGCGTGAGCAGTTCCTGCCGCGAGGTCAGGGCCGGTGTGCGCCGGATGGGCCGCCCGCTGGGCGCATGCGCCGGAATGATCCCCTCCAGCAGGTATCCGGGCGCACCCTGCGGCCATCGCCTTGGCGATGCCGTCCTGAATGCGCCGGTAGCCGGCTTCCAGATCGTCCCGCAGCGCCTGCCCGACGGGAGTGATCGCCACCTGCCGACTGGTGCGATGAAACAGCGCCACCCCGAACCGGCGCTCCAGTTGTTTGATCGTCTGACTGATCCGGGCACCGCTGACGCCGAGCCGTTCGGCCGTGCGCGCGAAATGCAGCTCCTCGGCCAGCGTCAGAAAGATCTCGATATCGCGCCGTTCCACCTCGTGCACGCTAGCGGGCGCTGCCGTTGCGTCGTAGCGTCGATGCCATGGCTCCGATCTCGGAGGTGGTGATGGCGCGGCCGGCGCCGGGACTGGCGACGTTCATCGACCGCTATATCGGCTACCGGATGACGGGATATCCGCCCGGTCTGCATCGCGGCCTGCCCTCGCGGCATATGACGTTCATCGTGGCGATCGGACCGACCATCGACGTCGTCACGCAGACCGATGCGAAGCAGGCGCCGGCCGACTACCGCTGCGTGCTGAGCGGATTGCAGCCGGGACCGGCGGCGATCGCGCACAACGGGAATCAGGAGGGCGTGGCGATCGAGCTGACGCCGCTGGGTAGCCGGGTGCTGTTCGGTATGCCTGCGGGCGAACTGTGGAACCTCTCGGTGGAGTTGTCGGATGTGACGGGCCCGGTGGCGCAGCAGCTGGCCGAGGAATTGCATCTGCATGCGCAGTGGCCGCAGCGGTTCCAGGCCTGCGATCGCGTACTCACCACACTCGCCCATCCGGATCGGGTGGTGGCACCGGAGTTGAGCTGGGCATGGCGAGCGGTGGTCGGTTCCGGCGGGACGTTGCCGGTGGGCCCGCTGGCCGAGCGGATCGGCTGGAGCAGGCAGCACCTGACCCGACGGTTCGGGGCCGAGTTCGGGTTGAGCCCGAAACTGGCCGCGCGCATCGCCCGTTTCGATCGCGCGAAGGCGATGCTGGCGCGCACCCCGTCGTTCGTCAGCATCGCCCAGATCGCGGCGACCTGCGGTTATTACGATCAGGCGCATCTGAACCGGGATTTCGCGGAGTTGGCCGGATGCAGTCCGACCGCCTGGCTGGCCGAGGAGATTCCATCTGTCCAAGACCCGGAGCCGCCCGGCGAGTGAGGCTGAAGCCATGACTACGCCAACTTCCACCACCACTCATGTCTGGCCCTGTCTCGCCTTCCGCGATGCCCGTGCGACGGCGAAGTTCCTGACCGACGCCTTCGGTTTCGAACTGACGGCGCTATATGCCCGCGAGGACGATCCGTCGGTCGTCGAGCACGCCGAGATGCGCTGGCCCGCGGGCGGCGGCATCATGTTCGGCTCCATCGGCCGCAACGACAGCGAGTTCGGGCAGCGGCCCGCGGGCGCGGCCTCGCTGTATCTCGTGTGCGACGACCCGGACGCGCTCTACGAACGCGCCACCAAGGCGGGCGCGCGCATCGTGCGTGAACTGCGCGATGAGGACTACGGTTCACGCGGTTTCAGCGCCGCCGACCCGGAGGGCAACCTCTGGAGTTTCGGCACCTACGCAGGCGAATGACCATGCGGCGACCCGCCGCCGCGCGGGTCGCTTTCTATTCCCGATGTGCGAGTTCCTACACCCGCCCGGATTAAGTGGACCGCAGTCCGCTTGATTGGTTAATCTCGGTCTCCGAAGCGAGCGATCCTTTCCGCTTCCGCAAGGATCTTTTCGAACGCACAGGAGACTCGATGACCACCACCCAGCCGACCGACCTGCTCGAGCTCGACGCCGCCGCCCAGGACCTGCTGTTCCGCGAGGCGCGCACCGCCAACACCTTCACCGACGAGCCGGTCGCCGACGAACAGATCCAGGCCATCTACGACCTGATCAAGTGGGGTCCCACCTCGATGAACCAGCAGCCGCTGCGCGCGGTGGTGCTGCGCTCGCCCGAGGCCCGCCAGCGGCTGGTGCAGCATATGGGCGACGGCAACAAGGACAAGACCACCAAGGCCCCGCTGACCGTGGTGCTGTTCGCCGACAACAACTTCCACGAGCACCTGCCCACGGTGTTCCCGCATTTCGAGGGCGCCAAGGACTTCTTCGCCGACGACGCCTACCGCGAGCACTCGGCCAAGCTGAACGCCGCTCTGCAGATCGCCTACTTCATCATCGGCATCCGCGCCGCGGGCCTGGCCGCCGGACCGATGAACGGTTTCGACCACGAGGCCGTGGAGAAGGAATTCTTCCCCGAGGGCGGCCACCACGCGCTGGTCGCCATCAATATCGGCAAGCCGGGTCCGGACGCCTGGTTCCCGCGCAGCCCGCGGTTCGAGGCGAAGGACGTCATCACGACGCTCTGAGCGGACCTCCGCTCGGCCCCGTCGCAGTTCGGCGACGGGGCCGCTGTCGTCTGTGCGACCCGACCGCGGCCGGCAGCCGCGCGACGGCAACTCAACGCCCACCGAGCCCCGACAGCGCGACACCGCGGATGAAGGCGCGTTGCGCGACGGCATACAGCAGCAACAGCGGCAGCAGGATCAGCATCGACGTCGCCATGAGGATCGGCCACTTGGTGTGATACTGCCCTTGCACACGCACCAGACCCAGTGTCGCGGTGGCTATCTCGTCGCGCTGGATCATCACCAGCGGCCACAGGAAATCGTTCCATACGGTGATCCAGGTGAGCACCGCGAGCACCATGAGCGCGGGCCGCACCTGGGGCAGCAGCACGCGCCAGTAGATCTGCCAGGTGGTGCAGCCGTCGAGGATGGCGGCTTCCTCGAGTTCGGCGGGCAGCGTCAGGAAGAACTGCCGCATCAGATAGGTGCCGAAGGCGCTGCCGAAGACGCCGGGCACGATCATCGCCCACGGCGTGTCCACCCAGCCGAAGGCGCGCATGAGCAGGAACTGCGGGATGAGGGTGACGGTGAGCGGCACCATGAGCGTCGCCAGGTAGGCGAGGAACAAGGCGTCGCGGCCGCGAAACGGCAAGCGCGCGAAGGCATATCCCGCCAGCGAGCAGAAGAAGACTTGTCCGGCGGTCACGCACGTCGCGTAGACAGTGGTGTTGAGCAACATGCGGCCGAGCGGGAGCAGATCGAATACTTCGGTGTAGTTCGACCACTGCGGATCGGCAGGGATGGGTGCGGGGTCGGTGACGGCGCCTTCGCTTTTCAGCGACCCCGACAATGCCCACAGGATCGGCGTCAACGCCGCCCACGCGACGATCACGAGCGCCGCGTACACCCCGGCTCCGGACATCAATCTGCGCATCACGGCACGGTCCACCCGCACCCCGCCCCGTTCACGCCGAGGCCGCACACCGCGCACCTCGACCTCGGAACGCACCGCGGTCACGGCCCTCGCGACCTCACCTCCTGCCCCGACGCCGCACACGCCGTCGCCGGCGCCTACATCGTCACCACCGACCTCGCCGTCACCCACGCCCCCGTGCGCCCGAGGCCGGGCGGCACGAGCTACCGCCGTGCCATCGGATCGGCCGGTGCGCTTCGCGGTCGGCGGCCCCCGAAAGCCGGGCCGTCGGCCCGCGATCATCCCGCCACCTCCCCGCGCCGGGCATACCGCAGTTGCAGCATCGTCAGCACGAACAACCCCGCGAACATCACCCACGCGAGCGCCGACGCGTATCCCACCTCGTAGAACGCGAATGCGTGCTGGAACAGCATGATTCCGAGCAGGTACGTACCGGTTTCCGGCCCACCGCTCCCACCGGTGAGCGCATAGGCCTGGTCGAAGGCCTGCACCGAGTTGATGACGGTGATGACGAAGACGAACGACAGCGGTCCACGGATCAGCGGAATCGTGATGGACCAGAACCGTCGCACCGCACCGGCCCCGTCGATCCGCGCGGCCTCGTAGAGCTGCTCCGGAACCCCTTGCATGGCGGCCAGCAGGATGACGGTGGCGAACGGCACGCTCTTCCACACCGTGACGATGCTCAGCGACACCAGTGCGAGATCCGGGTCGATCAGCCAGGGCACCGGGTCGATGCCGAACCAGCCCAGCAGCAGGTTGAGCAGGCCGTCGTCGGTGGTGAAGATGAACCGCCACACCACCGCCATCGCCACCGTCGAGGCGACCAGCGGCAGGAAGGCGGCGGTACGGAAGAATCCGATCCCGGCAATCGTCCGATTGAGCAATGCGGCGACGACCAGGCCGATCACGACCGTCGGCAGCAGCGTGAGCAGGGTGAAGACCACCGTATTGCGCACCGCGATCAGGAACAGCGGGTCCGCGGTGAACAACCGGCGATAGTTCGCCAGGCCGACGAATCGCGGTGCACTGAACAAGTCCCACGAGAAGAAGCTCAGATACAGCGAAACCACCAACGGTCCCACCAGGAACACTCCGACCCCGGCTACGTTCGCCGTCACGAACCAGCGCCCCGCCCGCGCTCGGCGCCGCGCCAGCTGCCCGAGCGGTTCGGACCGCCCTCCATCGATGCGCCGCAACGCATGCGCATGGTCGCCGACCCTGCGCCGGCGCAGTGCGTTCAGCGGGGATCGTCGGGCACTCGTCGGGCCTGCTGTCGGTTGTGCCGCCTCGGCCCTGCCCGCCGGCGAGCCGCCGGCGGGCGACCCCTGCGCATTCATCGCGTGTGCTCCTGCTCGAGCAGCGAATCGACCGGCCGGG
Source organism: Nocardia sp. JCM 38205 (assembly GCF_058222935.1). Taxonomy (NCBI): domain Bacteria; kingdom Bacillati; phylum Actinomycetota; class Actinomycetes; order Mycobacteriales; family Nocardiaceae; genus Nocardia; species Nocardia sp. JCM 38205. Next base: position 518,517 of record NZ_JBYHFL010000004.1, read on the forward strand.
TGAGGTCTGGATGCAACGAGGCGGCGGACGCGGCGCCACGCAGCACACGGTTGGCGCCGCGCTCGACCAGCGCCTGGACCTTTCCCCACGCGGGCGTGACCGGCAGGGCACGCGAGTGACTCGGGCCGTCGGTGAGCACGCCCAGATTGGTGACATCGCGATGCGCGCCCGCGAACTCATCGGAGGCCAGCACCGATGTCAGTACCGGAACGAACAGCCCGGACTCGGCGATGATCGCCTGCCCCACCGGCCCGGTCGCGAATTTGACGAATTCCCAGGCCTGTTCGATGCGTGGGCTGTCGGCGGCGATCGCCAGCCCGGTGCAGCCCACATCGGTGATCGCGCCAGGTCCGCCGTGCGGCCCCACCGGCAGCACGGTCAGGTCGATATCGAGATCGTCGTGGCCGGCGAATTCCGAATACAGCCAGTGCCCGCCCATCACCATGCCCGCTCGACCACGCCGGAACAGATCCGGTGCCGAGACCGACTGCTGATCGGCCACGCGGGGTGCGACCTTGTGCCGCACCGCGAGATCGGCATAGAACTGGAAGCCCTCGGCGAATCGGGGATCACCGAGATTGGTGCGCGTCGGCGCGACCGACGGCGTGAACCAGTCGACCCCGTTGTTCATCCCGAAGCACGCGGCCGAGAAATACGGCACCCAGGCGTCGGCGAAACCCCAGCGCCCCTCACCTTCCCGTGACGTCACCGCCTTGGCCGCGTCGAGAAACTCCTCGAAGCTCCAAGCCTCGTCCCAGTTCCTCGGGGCCCGGACCCCGGCCTCGGCGAACAGTTCCCGGTTGTAGTACAGGAACACCCCCGACCATTGTTCGGGCAGCGCGTACTGGCCACCCTTGTAACGGAAGGTGTCGTACAGCGCGGGAAAACTATCGCGCCGCAACGCATCCGCGTACTGCGGATCGCGGTCGAGCAGGGTGTTCAGGTCCAACAGCACGCCGCGCTCGGCCAGCCCGGCGTACAGCAGCTCCCACGCCATCATGATGTCGGGACACGCACCGCCCGCGCAGTAGGTGAGCATCTGCTGCAGCGCGTCCGGGCCGGAGACCACCGTGCGGATGCGGATCTCGGGGTGCCGCTTGCCGAACTCGTCGATGATCCGGCGCCGCACCCGCGCCTCCTCGGGGCGGGCGCCGAAGAAGAAGGTGAGCGCGTCGTCATCGGCGCCGCACCCACCGGCCAGCAACGGGGCGGCCAGCGCGGAGCCGAGCAGCGTACGCCGCCGCACGGGTGTGCTCGACAGGACGGATGCCAGCTCCGGCCTCCTCAGGGCGGATGTGGAGCAAATCAGACCGCATGGCAGCATACTGGCGGCAACTGAAGAGGGTGGCCGCCGACACACGACAACGATCCGATCGACCGCGATCACGACGCGATAGAACCGCCGCGCCGCGCCGCGCCGATCGGCTACCTTGGCACGTGTTTCAGCATCATCCTGCGCGTTTCACAGGAGAGTAGGCAGATGGCGACCATCGAATATCTGCGGACCGACCCCGATCTGCCGCCCGTCGGCGTGATCGACCGGTCCCCGATGACTCCGGCCAAGAAGGCGATATTCGCGGGCATCGCGATACTCGGCGCCGCTGCCTGGACGATCCTGGCCATCGCCCGTGGCGAGTCGGTGAACGCGGTGTGGATCGTGATCGCGGCGGTGTGCACCTACATCATCGCCTACCGCTTCTACGCGCGACTGATCGAATACAAGGTCGTCACACCGCGCGACGACGTGGCGACTCCGGCCGAGATCCTGGAAAACGGCAAGGACTACCTGCCGATGGACCGGCGGGTGCTGTTCGGCCACCACTTCGCCGCCATCGCCGGTGCCGGCCCGCTGGTGGGCCCGGTGCTCGCGGCGCAGATGGGGTATCTGCCCGGCACCATCTGGATCATCGTCGGCGTGGTGTTCGCCGGCGCGGTGCAGGACTACCTGGTGCTGTGGGTGTCGACCAAGCGACGCGGGCGCAGCCTCGGGCAGATGGCCCGCGACGAGCTCGGCTGGTTCGGCGGCTGGGCGGCCATCATCGGAATTCTCGTCATCATGATGATCCTGCTCGCGGTGCTGGCGCTGGTCGTCGTCAATGCTCTCGCGCACAGCCCGTGGGGTGTGTTCTCCATCAGCATGACCATCCCGATCGCCCTGTTCATGGGCGTGTACCTGCGGTTCCTGCGGCCGGGCGCGGTCGGTGAGGTGTCGCTGATCGGGTTCGCGCTGCTGATCCTGGCGATCATCGCCGGTGGCTGGGTCTCGGAGAACGACACCTGGGCGAGCTGGTTCACCTTCCACCCGGTGACCATCTCCTGGATGCTGATCGGCTACGGCTTCTTCGCCTCGGTGCTGCCGGTGTGGTTGCTGCTGGCGCCGCGCGACTACCTGTCGACGTTCATGAAGATCGGCACCATCGGCCTGCTCGCGCTCGGCATCCTGATCACCCTGCCGACCTTGAAGGCGCCCGCGGTCTCGGAGTTCGCGCACACCGGCGCCGGGCCGGCCTTCGCGGGCAGCCTGTTCCCGTTCCTGTTCATCACGATCGCCTGCGGTGCGCTGTCCGGATTCCACGCGCTGGTGTCCTCGGGCACCACACCGAAGCTGCTGGAGAAGGAATCGCACAGCCGGATGATCGGCTACGGCGGCATGCTGATGGAGTCGTTCGTCGCGGTGATGGCGATCATCACCGCCTCGATCATCGACCAGCACATCTACTTCGGTATGAACGCCCCGCTCGGCGCGACCGGCGGCACCCCCGAATCGGCGGCCGCCTACACCAACTCGCTCGGACTGTCCGGCCCGCCGGCCACACCCGAGACGTTCAGCAATGCCGCGAGCGAGGTCGGTGAGGAATCGATCATCTCCCGCACCGGTGGCGCGCCGACGCTGGCCATCGGCATCTCCGAGGTGTTCCACCAGTTCCTCGGCGGGTCGAGCATGAAGTCGTTCTGGTACCACTTCGCGATCATGTTCGAGGCGCTGTTCATCCTCACCACCATCGACGCCGGCACCCGCGTGGCGCGCTTCATGCTCTCCGACGCGCTTGGCAACTTCGCCGGTCCCGCACGCAAATTCAAGGATCCGTCCTGGCGGGTGGGCGCGTGGCTGTGCTCGGCGATCGTGGTCGCGGCATGGGGTTCGATCCTGCTGATGGGCGTCACCGATCCACTCGGCGGCATCAACGCGCTGTTCCCGCTGTTCGGTATCGCCAACCAGCTGCTGGCCGCCATCGCGCTGATGGTGGTGCTCACCATTCTGGTGAAGAAGGGCCTGACGAAATGGGCCTGGATTCCAGGGATTCCGCTGGTGTGGGACCTCATCGTCACCATGACCGCGTCCTGGCAGAAGATCTTCTCGGCGGACCCGAAGGTCGGCTACTGGAAGCAGCACGAGATCTGCCAGAACGCGCAGCAGGCGGGCAAGCTGTGCCTGACCGCGAAGACGCCGGAAGACGTGGACGCGGTGGTGCGCAACACCTTCATCCAGGGCACGCTGTCCATCGTGTTCGCGGTGCTGGTGCTGATCGTGACGGTGGTCGGCGCCATCGTCTGCTACCGCGCGTGGCGAGCGGGTACGGCCGAGACCACCGAATCGCCGGAGCAACCCTCGCGCATTTTCGCTCCGAGCGGATTCATCCCGACCGCGGCCGAGAAGGAGGTGCAGCGCGAATGGGACGAACTGATCGAGAAGGGCGCGGCGAAGGAGCCCGGCGCGGCGCACTCGAAAGCGCACTGAGGATCGAGGCGGCGGCCGGGGAGCGGCTCCGGGGCGGGCCGGCGAACGGGCCTGGTCGTACCGTGCTCCGCCTCGTTCGCGGTGTGCTGTGGTGGTTCAACTCGGTGCTCGGCGGGCAGGACTATCAGCGCTATGTCGCGCACCTGCGGCGCAAGCATCCCGGGTGCCGGATTCCGTCCGAGCGGGAGTATTGGCGGGAGCGGCACGCCGAGGCCGATCGCAATCCGGCCAACCGCTGCTGCTGACCCGGCCGCACGCTCCGCCCGGCGAGTCGCGTGGCGTGTCGCGCGCGGCCTGCCGGGCCCACCGGGGTAATGACCGATTTCCGCTAGCAGCGGTCGCCGGTTGCTGTCATTGTGGTTGACGTGACGATCACGGCTCTGGACTTCGAACGCTGTTACCGAGCGGTCTCCACCCGGGACTCCCGCTTCGACGGGCAGTTCTTCACCGCCGTGCGGACCACCGGAATCTATTGCCGCCCATCATGTCCGGCGATCACTCCGAAACGCGCCAATGTCAGCTTCCTACCGACCGCGGCCGCCGCGCAGCAGGCGGGCTATCGCGCCTGCCGTCGCTGCCTACCCGACGCCGCACCCGGTTCGCCGCTGTGGAACACCAGGGCAGACCTGGCGGCCCGGGCCATGCGGCTGATCGGTGACGGCGTGATCGAGCGCGGCGGGGTGCCCGCGCTGGCGGCGACGCTGGGCTATTCGCAGCGTCAGCTCACCCGCGTGCTCACCACCGAACTGGGGGCGGGCCCGCTCGCGTTGGCCAGGGCGCACCGCGCGCACACCGCGCGGCTGCTGATCCAGACCACGAACATGCCGATGTCGGATATCGCGTTCGCTGCCGGATTCGCCAGCATCCGGCAGTTCAACGACACCGTGCGGGAAGTGTTCGCGGTCAGCCCCACCACCATGCGCACCGAAGCGCAGCGGGCCAACGGACGGGCCGTGCCGAGCACCAACGGCACGCTCACCCTGCGGTTGCCCTACCGCGAACCGCTGGACCGCGGCTGGCTGGAATGGTTCTTGTCCGCGCACGCGGTGCCGGGGCTGGAACTATGGGAGGACCGCAGTTACCTGCGCAATCTGCGTACCCCGCACGGGCACGCCTCGATCCGGCTCGGGTTTCAGCGCGATCATGTACGCGCCGAACTCGCCCTGCACGATATGCGCGATCTCGCGCCGACCGTGGCGCGGCTGCGGCATCTGCTCGATCTGGACGCCGATCCGATCGGCATCGATGAGGCGCTCGGGGTGGCCGAGCACGCGCAACGTCCGGAGGGGCGACCACGGTTCGTCCCGGGCATCCGGGTGCCCGGATGCCTCGACGGGGCGGAGTTGCTGCTGCGCACCATGATCGGGCAGCAGATCTCGGTGCAGGCGGCGGCCACGCACACCGCCCGGCTGGTCTCCGCGCTCGGCGATCCCATCGACGGGCCGACACCGCGGCTGTTCCCCGATCCCGCGGTGATCGCCGAACGCGGCGCCGAGGTATTGACCGGCCCGGCCCGGCGGATCCGCTCGATCGTCAACGCGGCTGCCGCGCTGGCCTCCGGCGAACTGGCCCTGCACCAGGGCCGCACCGCCGCCGATCTGCGGCGCGATCTGCTGGCGTTGGAAGGGATCGGCCCGTGGACCGCCGACTACGTGACCATGCGCCTGCTCGCCGATCCCGACATCCTGCTCGACACCGACCTGGTGGTGCGGCAAGGCGCCGCCCTGCACGCCATCGACCTCACCGACACCGCGCGGTTCGCCCCGTGGCGCTCCTACCTGTGCATGCAGTTGTGGCACAGCGCCCTGGCCGCCCGCACTGTACCGGCGGCCCGCGCCGCCCGAACGAAAGCGAGTACCGACTCATGACCGCAGCCGTCCTCACCCCCGGCGCCGCCACCGAAACCACCGTACGCACAGCCGATTTCGCTACAGTCACGACACCGATCGGCCCGTTCACCACACTGATCGACAGTGACGGCGCCGTGCTCGCCTCCGGCTGGACCGCGGACGCGGAGAACCTGCGCGGCCTCATCCACTCCGGTCTGCGGCCCGCCGCACTGCGCGAACGCACGGAACTCGGCGCCGTCACCGACGCCGTCATCGCCTACCACCGTGGCGATCTCACCGTCATCGACGCCGTCGAGGTCCGCCAGCGGTCCGGCGAATTCCTCATGCACGCCTGGCAGATCTTGCGCACCGTCCCCGCCGGAAACCCGCTCACCTACACCGCCTTCGCCGCCCGCTCCGGCCGCCCGGCCGCCACCCGCGCCGCCGCCAACGCCTGCGCCCGCAACGCCGCGGCACTGTTCGTCCCCTGCCACCGCATCCTGCGCACCGACGGCACGCTCGGCGGGTTCCGCTGGGGACTGCCCGCCAAGCGCTGGTTGCTCGATCACGAGGCGAACGCCTGAGCCGACGGCTCGGGCGCCGTCTCCCGCCCTACGTCGCAGCACCAGGGTCCTGCGCCGGGCGATTCTGAACCGCCCACCGCCGGGATGCACCGCTGGGCGTTCAGGTGCACGGTAATCGCGCCGAGCGGTCGACAGCGGTGTCGAGCACCGGCTCGAAGGCTGCACTGCCACCGCCGTCGCGGTTACGGGAGCAACTGTCGAAACAGGGCGTCGGTGGCCCAGGTCCGCCATTCGGCCGAGGTCCATGACCGTTCGTGAACGAGCAGGTGATAGGTCTCCGGCGACAGCACGGCCAGCGCCACATCGGCGGCCCGCTCAGCGGAAATACCGTTGCGCAGAGGGGTTTTGGCTGCCAACGCCTCGGCGAGGCGCAGCTGCACCGTATGCCGCTGGTCGATATTGGTCTGCCAGAGTTCGGCCAGTTCGGCATCGGTCGCCGCGGCCGAGCGAATCACCTCCAGTAGCGGGCTGACGCGTTCGAGAATCGCTGCCGCCGCGGCCACTTGACGATGTATCTGATCGGCGGGCTCGGCGGCGACCGCCTCGGCGAACCAGGGCCGATCGAGTGTGGCGACCGGCTCGGCATCGCCGGCGATCTCACGATCGAGCAACTCGGACAGAATCGCGCGTTTGGTGGCAAAGGTGAAGTAGAGCGTCTGCACCGCCATGCCCGCCTGTTCGGCGATGGCCTTCATCGTCGTGGCCGTGTAGCCACGCGTGGTGAACAGCTCCCGCGCCGCGTCGAGCATTTTCGCCCGGTTCGCCGTCGTCTTCGCGGCACGTGTCGTTTTCGCGGTCATCGCTCGATCCTACTTGACTAGAGCGGCACTCCAGTGGATTCTCACTAGAGTATCGCTCTAGTGAAATGGAGGGGCTCATGTCCCGGACAGCGCTCGGCGCACGAGATCGACTGATCCTGCTGCTCATCACCGCCGTCGAACTGGTGGTCTTCCTCGACACAACGGTCCTCAATGTCGCGCTGCCGAGCATCGGCAACGACCTCGGCCTCGACGAGGCCGGGCTCGGCTGGGTGACCAATGCCTATCTGCTCGCCTTCGGCGGATGCATGCTGCTCGGCGGGCGAGCCGCGGATCTGCTCGGGCCGCGCCGGATGTTCGCCTGCGGCCTGGCGGTGTTCACCGCCGCCTCGGCGCTGGCCGGGTTCGCGGGCACTCCGGCACTGCTCATCGCCGCCCGCGCGTTGCAGGGAATCGGTGCGGCGGTGGTGATTCCCGCGCAATTGGCCTTGCTGACCGCGACGTTCACCGAGCCGTCGGCCCGTAATCGCGCATTCGGGGTCTGGAGCGCGATGGGGGCCGCGGGCGCTGCCCTCGGGACAGCCATCGGTGGACCACTCACCGACTGGTTCGGCTGGCCGTCGATCTTCCTGATCAACCTCCCGATCGGCCTGCTGGCCCTCGGGCTCCTCGCGGTATTGCCTGCCGACACCGCACCGGGTGGCACCGGCCGACGGCTGGACCTTCCCGGAGCGGTCACCGGCACGGCGGCCCTGCTGCTCATCGGCTATGCGATAGGGGCGCTCGCCGATCCCGGCGCTCGCGTCTCGGCCTGCGGGCTGCTGGTCGCCGGTGCGGTGCTGCTGGCCTGCTTCCTCTGGATCGAAGCGCGCAGTCCGCACCCGCTGATGCCGTTGCGGTTGTTCGAGGTTCGGCACGTGCGTGGCTCGGCACTGGTGAACGTTCTCGTCGGCGCGTCGCATGTGCCGACCTTCGCGCTCCTCGCGCTGTACCTACAGAACAGCCAGGGCTACAGCCCCACCGCATCGGGACTCGCGGTGCTTCCGGTGGCGGTGGTGAATATCCTCATCTCCCGCACGCTCATCCCGATCGCGCTCGATCGCCTCGGCGCCTGGCGGGTTCTGGCCGGAGGCTTGGCTTTACAGGCCGTGGCGATGGCGTTGTTCGCTCGCGTACCCGAACACGCGACCTACCCGATCGATGTCCTGCCCGGCGCGATTCTGCTGGGCATCGGCCTGCCCGCCGCATTTGTCGGCGTCACCGCACCCGCCGTGACCTCGGTCGACCAGGTCGACGCCGGCATCACCGCCGGCATCGTCAACACCGCGCAGCGGGTCGGTTCCGGGCTCGGCGTCACGGTGCTGCTCCTGCTCGGCCAGGTGGTGACCGAGCAGTCGGCGGCCGGGCCCGAACACGCCTACCGCACCGGCCTGGCCGCCGCCTTCACCGTCGCGGCGGCACTGGCGGCATTCGGCGCGGTGCTCACCGTCGCGCTGTTGCGGGCGAAACCACGGCTCGTGCAACACACCGGCACCGCGGTCTCGGCGTCCTGAGATCCGCCGGGCACCCCAACCACCACTACGTCCCGAGGACCACCGTGACCACAACCGCACGGACAGAACGCTCACCTGCCGCCGAGGACGACTCCCCGCGCGGCCCGCTCGCCGCGCTGGCCCAAACTCTGATCGCCAGGCATCGGCTCACCCTGGCCGCGGTCGGGCTGATCACCCTGCTCGCCGCGCTCGCCGGGGCCGGCGTCACCGATCGGCTCTCCACCGGCGGCTATGTCGACGACAGCTTCGAATCGGTGCGCGCCGACGCGATACTCGCCGATCGCTTCGGTGCCGGATCGCCCAACCTGATACTGGTAGCCGAGGCCGAGGGCGGGGTAGGCAGCGCCGCGGCGACCGCGGCCGGTCGCGCGCTGACCCAGCGGCTCGCCGAACGACCGGAAGTCGTCTACGCCCTGTCCTATTGGACGCTCGGCGACGCGGCGGAGCCGCCGCTGCGCTCACCCGACGGCAGCGTCGCCCTGGTGCTGGTGCGGCTGGCGGGCGATGAGGACACCGTCAACCGGACCGCGCACCAGCTCATACCGGAATTCGTCACCGACGAGGAACCACTGCGCGTGCGCGCCACCGGCCTGGCGCCGGTCAACGACGCGGTCGAGCGACAATCCGCGGCCGACCTCACCCGCGCCGAGCTCATCGCGGCTCCCCTGACGCTGTTGATCCTGCTGTTCGCGTTCGGATCGTTCACCGCGGCCGTGCTGCCGGTGCTCGTCGGCGGGGTCGCGGTGGTGACGAGCCTGGCGGTGCTGCGGCTGATCGCCGAAGCGACCCCGGTATCGATTTTCGCGTTGAACATCACCACGGCATTGGGCTTCGGGCTCGCGGTCGACTACAGCCTGTTCCTGGTGACCCGGTTTCGCGAGGAACTGCGCGCGGGCCGGACACCGTCGGCGGCGATCGTCGCCATGGTGCGCTCGGCGGGCCGCACCGTCGTGTTCTCCGCGGTGACGGTGTTGCTGTCGTTCGCCGCGCTACTGGTGTTCCCGATCTATTTCCTGCGGTCGCTGGCCTACGCGGGGATGGCGGTCGTCGGCCTGTCGGCGCTGACCTCACTGCTGCTGGTGCCGCCGCTGCTCACGGTGCTCGGCCCGCGCATCGACCGGTGGGATCCGCTGCGCGGGCTGCGCGCGAAGGCAGCCGGGTCGCGGGTCTGGCATCGGCTTTCGCATCGGGTGATGCGGCGGCCGATCTCGGTCGCGACCACGGTGACGGCCGCGCTTCTGGTGGCCGCGTTTCCGTTCGCAGGAGCGAGTTTCGCGCTGCTCGACGATCGCGTCCTGCCGCCGGAGAACCCGGTCGTGCTGGCGGGCGAGACAGTGCGTCAGCACTTCGCGGCGACGACCTCGGCGCCGATCTCGATCGTGCTGCCCGAGGTGGACGCCACCGGCGAAGCACACGCCGTGGCCGAGTACGCACGCACACTGTCGGCGGTACCCGGTTCTGCCCGCGTCGACAGCGCGGTGGGATCGTTCGTCGATGGCGCCGCGATCGCGGGGCCAGGACCATTGGCGGCGATCTATCGGTCCGAGGGCGCGAACTGGTTGTCGGTGACGGCCGGTGTCGAGCCGAACTCCTCGGCCGGCGCCGACCATGTCCGGGCCCTGCGGGCCGTCGACGCGCCGGGCACCGCGCTGATCGGCGGTGATGCCGCCATGCTTGCCGATACGCAGGACATGCTGATCAGCCGAATCCCCCGCGCGGCATTGGTCATCGTGGCGAGCATGCTGGTGCTGGTGTTCCTGTTCACCGGCAGCGTGGTGCTGCCGGTGAAGCAGATCGTGCTGAACGCACTCAGCTTGACCGCGTCCTTCGGCGCCATGGTGTACGTGTTCCAGGACGGGCATCTGAAATGGCTGGTCGGCGATTTCGTCCACACCGGACGGCTGGAAGTGACCGTCCCGATCCTGATGTTCTGCATCGCGTTCGGGCTCGCGATGGATTACAGCCTGTTCCTGCTCTCCCGAATCCGCGAAGAATTCCTGCGCACCGGCGACAACACCGAGGCGGTGGCGTTCGGGATGCAGCGCACCGGCGCGCTGATCTCCACCGCCGCCCTCATCGTGGCGGTGGTGCTTGCGGCGATGGCCACCTCGCAGCTGAGCCTGCTCAAACTGCTCGGAGCGGGTCTCGCGCTGGCTGTTCTCGTCGACGCCACGCTGGTCCGCGGGCTGCTCACGCCGGCGGTCATGCGCTTGCTCGGCCGGTGGAATTGGTGGGCGCCACGACCGTTACGCCGACTGCACGATCGGCTCGGGCTTCGGGACGGATGAGCGGCTCACGCCACCGTCGCCTGCAATCGGGAACCCGCGCGGCCGCGGATGACGTGCAGGCGGCTGGGGATGCGCTGGCGCATCTCGTCGACGTGGCTGACCAGGCCGACCACTCGGCCGCCCGCGCGCAGATCGTCGAGGACGCCCATCACCGCATCCAGGGTGTCGGCGTCCAGGCTGCCGAAACCTTCGTCGATGAACAGGGTGTCCAAGACGATGCCGCCGGTTTCGGCCGCTACGGTGTCGGCCAGGCCGAGGGCGAGGGCCAGTGAGGCCATGAAGGTTTCACCGCCGGAGAGGGTTTTGGCCGGGCGGATGGCGCCGGTGTAGTCGTCGCGGATATCGAGGCCGAGACCGCCGCGGCGACCATGTGTGCCGGCCCGGTCGGTGTGCACGAATTCGTAACGGCCGCCCGACATCCGGCGCAACCGGGCCGAACCCGCCAGCGCCACCTCCTCCAGCCGTGCGGCGAGTACGTAGGAGCGCAACGACATTCGCCGGTTGTTGGCGCCGCGCCCGGCCACTACATCGGCGAGCGCGGACAGTTCCTCGTGCGCGCGCTGGGCGGGAGCGATGTGGTCGACCGCCGCCCAGAGCTGGCCGCTGAGTTCCTCGAGCTTGGCGACGCGGGTGCTCGCCGCGGAGTGTGCGGCGACAGCTATTTCGAGCGCGCGGCGCGCCTCGGCCACCGCCGCGTCCAGTGCGGTCGGATCGCCGGGTTCGGTATCGGCTGCGGCGCGCACTTCGGGTTCGGCCAGCACCGCCTCGGCCGCTGCCTTCGCCCGCTCAGCGGATTCGAGCTGCTGCTCGATCTCCTGTTGGCGGCGCGGCTGGAGAATCACGTGTTCGATTCGGCGCGCGTACGCGGTGAGCAGTGCGATGAGCTGCGCCGGCGTCATCGGTTCGGGGGCAGGGTCCGGTGCGGTGGTCTGCGGATCACTGTCGCCGCCCGTGCGCGGGCCGTCGCTGCCGCTCGAATCCACGGCGCCACCGGTTTCCGGAGCAATTGGCGGCAGATCGAACAAGGTCGGCTCGGATGCGTCCGGAACCACTGCGGCAGCTGCTGGAAGGTCGAACAATGCGGGCTCGGCATCGTGCCCTGCACCTGTCGGGGCGCTGCCGACCACCTGTGGAACACACGATGCCGGTGGCGGTACCGGCTCGGGATCGAAGTCGACTCCATCAGGGTCGGAGCGCCGAGCCCGCAGCGGCGCATCGGGTGCCGGGTTCGGCGGCGGCTCGGAACTGCCGGAATCACGCACGGTGGGCGTAGGCGTCGCGGTGGCCGTAGCTTCGCCCGGTGTCTCGCCCGGCTCGAGCGCGAATCCTGCCGACCGCGCCAGGTTTTCCACCCGCTCCGCGATCGCCCGGACCTGTTGCCAGGCGCTGGCGGCCGCCGTTTCGGCGGCGCGGTAGGCGGTGGCCGCGGCGATCAGGGAGTCGAGCCTGGCGCGGCGGCGGTCGATGGTGGTATCGGCGCCCGCGGCCTCGCGCACGCGTGCGCTGAGTTCGGAGAGGCGGGCTTCGGCGGCGGCGATGGTCGAGGTGATGGTGCCGCGGCGGGTTTCGGCCGCCCGGAGTTGATCGTGCAGGTCGGCTTCCTCCGCGCGCAGCCGGTCGAGTTCCGCGGTGGCAGTGGCGCTCTGGTCGGCGAGTTCGCCGGCATCTTCGTAGCGCAGGGTGGCGGTGCGCAGGGCGGCGGCGAGCTCGACCGGGTCGGCGTCACCGCCGCGGGCGGTCAGGCCCTCGATCTCACGTTCCAGCTCGGCGATCCGGGCCAGCACCTTGTCCCGGGCTGCTTCGGCCGCGCGTTCCTCGGCGCTCGCCGCCTCTTCTGCGTCCTTGGATACCGCGCTCTCGGCCGGTTGCGCCGGGTCCGGATGTTCGACCGAACCGCAGACCGCGCACGGGTGTCCGTCGGTGAGCTGCCCGGCCAGTTCGGCCGCCATCCCCGCGAGCCGCCGTTCGCGCAGATCCAGGACGCGTTCCTTGGCGTCATTGTGCGCGGCGCGGGCGGTCTCGGCATCCACCCGCGCGCGATCGAGATCCCGCCGCCGCTCGGCCAGCGCGACCGCGGCGGTCGCGGCGCCCTGCAACCGCTCGCAATCGGCGGCCAGCGCGGGCAGCATGGCGGCCGCGTCGGCAGACTCCCTGGCCCGCGCCTGCGCCGCCGTGATCGCCCCCGGAATCGCTTCCCGCCGCTCGGTGATCCGCACGAGCCGCCGCGCCAGTTCGGCCTCCTCGGCTCGCAGCGCGGCGATCTCCCCCGTCAGCTGCTCGGCCGCCGCCGCGGACGAACCCACCTCGTCCAGCACACCGATCCGCGCACTCCACTGCCGAATCGCACCATCGACGTCGCCGAGGCGGGCCTGTCCTGCCACGGCCGGGTCGGCCGCGAACCCCGAAGCGCCTGTTCCACCGTCGCCGCGCAGCTCCGCATCCGGTAGGCCCGTACTACCCGACCCACCAACCAGCCCACTGAGCAGCTCCCGACCTGGCAGACCAGCGCTTCCCGGCTCACCGAGCAACTGCGCCAATCGCATTGCGGCCCGGTCGGTTTCATCGTCATATCGCCGTGCGCGCGTCACGGCCGTGCGGGCATCGTCCAACGCCGCGGCGACGGGTTCGGCGCGGCGCGCGGCTTCCAGCTCGGCGCGGCGGGCGGCGCGGTCTTCGGCGGTGGCGGCGTAGTCGTCGAGTTGGCGGCGGGCGGCCAGCAGGCGGCGGTGGGTGTCGGCGAGCCTGCGTTGGTGTTGGGCGGCCGCATCGGCGTGCGCGTGTTCCTCGCGCCTGCGTTCGAGTTCGGTGGTGGCGGTGGCCAGTTCGGCGCGGGCGGTGTCGAGCAGATCCTCGGCCCAGTCGACGGCCTCGAGCGGGCCGACGGTTTCGGTGGCACTGATCCCGGCGGTGACGCCGACCTGCACGATCAGGTTGTCCACCCCGCGGGTGCGGGCGGCGAGTTCGGCGTCGGAGGCGCGTCGGCGTTCGGCCAGCCAGTGTTCGGCGGTGCCGAATCGTTCGGTGTCGAAGAGCTTCTCGAGCAGCTTTTCCCGCTCTTCGTTCTCCGCGCGCAGGAACCGCGCGAAGTCACCCTGCGGCAGCAGCACCACCTGGAAGAACTGTTCGGCGCTCATCCCGAGCAGCCGTTTGACCTCCTCGCCGATATCGGGGATGCGAGACAGGTTGGCGCCGAGGCCGTCCAGCCATTCCAGGGTGGCCTTGGCCTTCTCGATCGAGGTTCCGGTGCCGCGCCGTTTGGGCCGCTCGAATTCGGGGCTGCGGATCAGCCGCACCCGCCGCCCGCCCAGCGTGGCTTCCAGCAACACCTTCGGCGGGGTCTGCGGTGAGGCGTGATCGGAATGCAGGCGTTTGCTGTCATTGCGGGCGCCCGGCACCCGGCCGTAGAGCGCGAAGGCGATGGCGTCCAGCACGGTGGTTTTTCCGGCACCGGTATGCCCGTGCAACAGGAACAGGCCGTCCGCGCCGAGAGTGTCGAAGTCGACGACGGTGGTGTCGGCGAACGGGCCGAACGCGGTGATCTCGAGCCGGTGCAGCCTCATGCCGTGAGTTCCGTGGCGCCCTGCGTGCCCGCGGCAACGGCCGTCTCCGCCTCCGGTTCCCTGGTGGCCGCCGCGATGGCCCGTTCCAGCCACCGCATCTCGGAGTCGGTGGGTGTGCCACGTACATCGGTGAGGAAACTGCGCGCCACCTCGGTGTCGCGACGGCCGTGCACGCGTTCGCGGTAACGCAGTTGCGGATCGCCCTGTGGGCGCTCCCATTCCACGTGCACCGCGTACGGGAACCGCTCGCGCAGCTTGCGCATGGCGTCGATGGGGCGCGCGTGATCGGTGAGGGTGGCCGACACGTAGTCCTCGCGGGCCCGGCCGAATTCGGCGCCGTTCAGCAATTCGTCGAGAGTGCCGACCAGCCGGCTCAGCCCGCGCACCACCGGCATCTCCCGCCGGCGCACCGCACTGAGCCCGTGCGCGTCCAGGTCGACGATCCAGACCGCTTTACGATGCGAGCTCTCCCCGAACGAGTACGGCAGCGGCGAACCGGAATAGCGCACCGACTCCGACAGCGTCTGCGGCGAATGCAGATGACCGAGCGCCACATAGTCGATGCCGTCGAACTCGCCCAGCGGCACCGTCTCCACCCCGCCCACCGAAATCGACCGCTCCGACCCGGTGGCCTCGCCGCCGACGACGAACGCGTGCGCGAGCACGACCGTGCGTGCTGCCGGCCTGGCCGCGATATCGTCGCGGATGCGCCCCATCGCCGCAGCCAGGATCTCGGCATGCGAACGCGCCTGCGGCACACCCAGTTCGGCGCGAGTGATCTCCGGCTCCAGATACGGGATGCCGTAGAAGGCGACCTCGCCGTGCTCATCCGGCAACAGCACCGGCCGGTGCGCGTCGGCGACGGTGGTGCGCAGGTACAGCCCGCCGGCCGCCGCGAAACTGGCACCGGCACCGAGCCGGGCCGGGGAATCGTGATTGCCCGAGGTGGCGACGATGCGCGCGCCCGCGGCCCGGATGGCTTCGAATCCGCGATTGCACACCGCGATCGCGTCCGCGCTGGGAATGGAGCGGTCGTAGACGTCACCGGGGACCACGACGACATCGACCGATTCCTCCGCCACCAGCTCCGCGACGGCGCTCAGCGCGTACTCCTGATCGCCGAGCAGATCGACCCCGTGAAAGGTACGGCCGATATGCCAGTCCGACGTGTGCAGGATTCGCATGCCGCGAACCGTATGGCAACCCACCGACACACTTCAATCAGAGGGCGCCGAGTGTCGGATACCCGCCGGGCGCGCGACCGGCGCGAATGTGACGGTCGCCACGAAGACGGCGGCCCGGGCGGGTGCCGACGGGTGCAACCGGCATCACCCGACCGGCCCTGCCATGACACCGACCGGCGCGTCGGCAGATAGTGTTCTCTACGTGGCTGCTTCCCAACGAGTGCGTACCCGGGTGCCCGCGCCGCAACGTTCGATCCTGCCGTCGGTGCCGGGCGTCCCGGCCGGTGCGGCGGTCCTGATCGCGGTTGCCTGCACGTTTCTGGGCTTCCTGATCGATGCCCTCGGTGACGGCACCGAGCTGACCGGCTCGTTCACCGTGTTCTACGTCATCGGTTGCGTCGCGGCCGTGCTCGCGGTGCGGTTCCGCGGCCTGTTCACCACCATGGTGCTGCCACCGCTGCTGCTGTTCGTCGCGGTGCCGCTGGCCTATCAGCAGCTACTCGGAAAGCCCTCGACCTCGATCAAGGACATCCTGCTCAACCTGGCCATGCCGCTGGTGCACCGCTTCCCCACCATGGTGCTGGCCACGGTGATCGTGCTGTGTGTCGGCGGCGCGCGGATCGCGCTGAATCGCGCCGAACGCGCCACGGCGGCCGAGTCGCAGGCCCGGCGTGGCACCAGTTGGGGACGCAGCGCCGTGCAGGAGCGGCCGCGCGGCGGCAGGAAGAGCGCCCAGCCGAAGAAGGGTTCGCAGTCACTGGCGGGCGCGGCGCGCAATCGCGGCAGGCGCGCCACCGACGACTACAACGATGCCCCCGAGCCCGCCTCGCGTCCGCGGCGGCAGGGCAAGCGCCGTCCGCCGCCGGTGGCCGAGAACCCGCCCCGGCTCGCGGCCGCCGCCCGCTCGCGGGAAGGCCGCCCGCGTGACGCGGCCCGGCCTGCACCGGCGCCGCGTCCGGATATGGAACCCGTCCGCGGTGCCGCCCGGCGGCGCACCGAACCCCCACCGCTGCCCCAGCCGACGGTGCGCTACCGGGATCGGGAATCGGGCCGTATCGAACGCCGGGGACCAGACAGCCGCTGAGCCCCGACGGCAGGCCAAGCCCCGCAGGCAAGGCCCAGCGCGGCGACCACCCCGCCACGGGTGGAGCTCCTCCCACCGAAAGAGCTTCCTCACTTACCCCGGGTAAGTGTCAACTTGCACGGCTGACAGCGACGCTCTCGCCCTGATTCAGCGACGCGACTCGCGCAACTCCCGCGGCAGGGCGAACACCAGCGTCTCGTTGGCCGTGGTCACCGGCTGCACATCGGCGAAGCCGTGCTCTTCCAGCATGTCGAGCACCCCGCGCACCAGGATCTCGGGCACCGAGGCGCCGGAGGTGATGCCGATCGTCCGCACACCCTCCAGCCAGGCCGGATCCACCTCACGCGCGTAATCCACCAGGTAGGCGGCCTTGGCGCCGGCGCCGAGCGCGACCTCGACCAGCCGCACCGAGTTCGACGAATTGCGGGAGCCGACCACGATCACCAGATCGCATTCCGGGGCCATCGCCTTGACCGCCACCTGACGGTTCTGGGTGGCGTAGCAGATGTCGTCGCTTGGCGGATCCTGCAAGCCGGGGAAACGCTCACGCAGCCGCGACACCGTCTCCATGGTCTCGTCGACGCTCAGCGTGGTCTGCGACAGCCAGATCACCTTGGACTCGTCGCGCACGCTGACCTTGTCGACCGCGTCGGGCCCGTCGACCAGCTGCACGTGGTCGGGCGCCTCACCGGCGGTGCCCTCGACCTCTTCGTGGCCTTCGTGACCGATCAGCAGGATGTCGTAGTCGTCGCGGGCGAAGCGCTTGGCTTCCTGATGCACCTTGGTGACCAGCGGGCAGGTGGCGTCGATGGTGCGCAGATTGCGGGCGGCGGCGGAGCTGTGCACCGCCGGGGAGACGCCGTGCGCGGAGAACACCAGCAGCGCGCCTTCGGGCACTTCGTCGGTCTCGTCCACGAAGATGACCCCGCGCTCGCGCAGGGTCTCCACCACGTGCCGGTTGTGCACGATCTCCTTGCGGACGTAAATGGGGGCGCCATGCTTGTCGAGCGCCTTTTCCACGGTTTCCACCGCGCGATCCACACCGGCGCAGTAACCGCGGGGCTCGGCCAGCAGCACGCGCTTGTCGCCGTCGGCACCTCCCACGCCGTCGGAGCGGACAGAGCGGGCGATTCCGACATTCAACGGTATTGCCGAGGACATGCCCACAGGATACGTGCGCGCTATGGCGATCACCCGCTCGGATGCGAGCGAGATAACACGCGAACACCCGGCCCCCTTTTGCACATCCCGCCATTTCGGGCAGGCTAGGACCATGTTCCGACCACCGTTTCTGGCCCGCGTAGCCGCTGGTGCCGCCGTCTACGCCATCGAGGAGACTCGACGGCTGCCGACGGCGGCGGTGAATTTCCCGATCACCGCGATCAGTCAGCTGCTGCAGACCACCATGCACGTCCAGCAGTTCGTCACCAGTCTGGCGCTCAAGGGCGACGCCGTCTTCGATCGCCTGTCCAACCGCGCCGTCGAGCAGCCCGCCTGGGCCACCTTCGACGAGGATGAGGCCCAGCCCTCCGGCACCGCCTTCGGCCGGGCCAGGACCAGCAGTTTCGACAGCTTCGGCAGCGATGCCGAGCTGGCCGAGTTCCTCATCACCGAGACGCTGGCGGGTGCGAAGGCCGGACGCAACGGACATGCGGCCACGGTCAGCCCGCTGCGCGAGTCGGCCACCGGGGTGCAGCGCGAAGCCGAGGAACCGCGCGAGGCCGAAGCGCCCGCCGGCGAGGCCGAAGCCACCGGTGAGACCACGGCGGTCGCGGAGAGCACCCAGCCGGAGGCCGAGCAGGCCGAGGTCGTCGCACCGGAGGTCGCCACCCGCTACGACTACGACACCATGACGCTGGCCCAGCTGCGGGCCCGGCTGCGCATGCTGACCATCGACGATCTGACCGCCCTGCTCGACTACGAGCAGCGCACCCGCGCCCGGGCGCCGTTCGTCACCATGCTGACGAACCGGATCGCCACCGTGCGGGCCCAGTGACCGAACCCTCCTCGCCGACGACGGCCGGCCGGGACGCCACCGGCCGGCCCGAACGCGCCGCGCCCGCCAATTCCGCCGACAACCCGTGGCCGGTGCGTTCGGTCTCGATCAAGGTCGCGCAGTGGATCGAGCGGCTCGGCAGCGTCTGGGTGGAGGGCCAGATCACCCAGATCTCGCTGCGGCCGGGTACCCGGACCGCCTTCCTGGTGCTGCGCGATCCGTCGGCCGACATGTCGTTGTCGGTGACCTGCGATCCGGCACTGATCCGTAACTCCCCGCTGCCGCTGCACGAGGGCAGCCGGGTGGTGGTGTACGGCAAGCTCTCCTTCTTCACCGGCCGCGGCACGCTGTCGTTGCGGGTCACCGAGATCCGCGCGGTCGGGGTGGGTGAACTGCTGGCCAGGATCGAACGGTTGAAGGCGCTGCTGGCCGCCGAGGGCCTGTTCGATCCGCGGCTGAAACGCCCGATTCCGTTCCTGCCCAGCACCGTCGGGCTCATCACCGGCCGCGCCAGCGCCGCCGAACACGATGTGCTGACCGTCGCGCGCACCCGGTGGCCCGCCGTGCGATTCGAGATCCGCAATACCGCGGTGCAGGGGCCGACGGCGGTGCCGCAGATCATGGCCGCGCTCAGCGACCTGGACCGTGATCCCGCGGTCGAGGTGATCGTGCTCGCCCGTGGCGGCGGCAGCGTGGAGGATCTGCTGCCGTTCTCCGACGAGGCGCTGTGCCGGGCCATCGTCGCCGCGACCACGCCGATCGTCAGCGCGATCGGGCACGAACCGGACAACCCACTCAGCGATCTCGTCGCCGACGTGCGCGCCGCCACCCCCACCGACGCCGCCAAACGGATCGTGCCCGACGCCGCCGCCGAACTGGCCGGGGTGCGTGAGCTGCGCGCCCGCTCGGCCGCCGCCCTTCGGGGCTGGGTGGACCGCGAAACCCGCGCCCTCGATCAACTGCGTTCCCGGCCCGTGCTGGCCGATCCGCTGCGCGAACTGCGCCATCGGGTCGACGAGGTGGAGCGGCTGCGCACCTCCGCCCGGCGCTGCGCCGAACACCTCATCAGCACCGAATCCACCGCCACCCGGCACCTGCGCGAGAAGCTGACCGCGGTCGGCCCGGCCGCGACCATGGCCCGCGGCTACGCCGTCGTCCAGCGCGTCACCGGCCGCGAACGGCATGTGGTGCACAGCATCGACGACGCGCCGGCCGGCACCCAGCTGCGCATCCGCGTCGCCGACGGCGCCATCTCGGCCGCCGCCCTCGGCACCACCGCGCTCGGCACCAGGGCTGTCCCGCCCGAGTCCGGCCGCAGCGCGGACACCGAGTCCGGACCGGGTCGCTGACCGAACCGCCGGACCCGGCCCCGCCCACCGCGAACCACCGACCCACCGAGAGGACCGACCTTGCCCGACTCCGCCGCCGATCAGCCGACCGACGATCTGGCCGAGATCGCCACCTTCGGCTACGAACGCGCCCGCGACGAGCTGGTCAACGTCGTCAAGATGCTCGAACAGGGCGGCCTGGACCTCGACGAATCCCTGGCCCTGTGGGAGCGCGGCGAGGCGCTGGCCAACCGCTGCGAAGAGCACCTGGCCGGTGCCCGCAAACGCGTCGAGGACGCCCTCTCGCGGGCCGAAGTGGACGGCGAACAGCAGTGAGCATCCGCCGCGCCACCCCCGATATCCGCACCGCAGACATGGCGGCGAGCCGGGCGTTCTACCGGGGACTCGGCTTCACCGAGGCGATGGACCTCGGCTGGGCCGTGATCATGGCCTCGCCGTCGAATCCGACCACGCAGGTCGTGCTCGTGGGCCCGGAAGCCGAAGGGCCACAACCGGATATGAGCGTCGAGGTGGACGATGTCGACGCCGTGCACGCACAGCTGCTCGCCGCGGGCGCGGACATCGTCTACGCGCTGCGCGACGAACCGTGGGGTGTGCGCCGGTTCTTCGTGCGCGATCCCAGCGGCACCGTCGTCAACGTCGTCACGCATCGCGAGGACAGCTGATCGCCGCGCGGGCGCGCTGCCCTTCGGCCGACGCGTGTGGCTCGGTGCGGCCGGTTACCGCTTCTTCGGCATCGGCTGCGCCGTGCTGACCGCTTCGGCCAACGTGGTGAACGCGGCGTCGTCACCCGCCCCGCGGATCAGCACCCTGCTCTGGCCGAAATCGGCGATCCAGGCCGACTCCTCGCCGGGCTCGTCGTAGACCACCCATTTCTGGGCGCCGATATCCCGGGTGCCGCTGGCGTACCGGGAGCCGAGGATGTGCCGGGCGAGCGCGACCTCGGTGGCGTTGCTCTGGTTCAGCTCCATGTAGGTGCCCTCGGGCGTGATGTAGCCGATGGTGCTGACGGTGCCGCCGCCCTCCTCGGTGATGGTGTCGCGGCTGCCCGAATTCGGCGTCCAGCCCTGCGGCAGGGCCGGTTCACGGATCGGGAAGGTCAGGTTGTCGGCGTCGGACTGCAGGGCCGCCTTGGCGTCGAAGCTGGGGATCTGGCCCTGCGTCGGGCCGTCGCCGGCGAAGCTGCATTGACTGGTCAGCCCGGCGAAAACCACGGCGATCAGCGCCAACGGGATCAGCGACCAGACCAGATCCCGGTAGTCGTTCATGATGCGTGGCTTTTGGTTCGGCACGTTCCCAGTATCCACTCGCGACGCCGATCACACCGGTACGGCCCCGCCCCTGCCCAGGTGTGCACGGACGCCTGCCTGCGGAATGAGACAATTGTCCGCGTAAGTACGAGCCAAGGAGGCACACCGCTATGACGGCATCTTCGCCCGCCCCGAGCCGCCGCGAGGCGCCCGACCGCAACCTCGCACTGGAACTGGTCCGGGTCACCGAGGCAGGTGCCATGGCCGCGGGCCGCTGGGTCGGCCGCGGTGACAAGGAAGGCGGCGACGGCGCGGCCGTCGATGCCATGCGCCAGCTGGTCAGCTCGGTGTCGATGAAGGGCACCGTGGTCATCGGCGAGGGCGAGAAGGACGAAGCGCCCATGCTCTACAACGGTGAGCTGGTCGGCAACGGCGACGGCCCCGAGGTCGACTTCGCCGTCGACCCCATCGACGGCACCACGCTGATGTCGAAGGGCTCCCCCGGCGCCATCTCGGTGCTCGCGGTGGCCGAACGCGGCGCGATGTTCGACCCGTCGGCGGTGTTCTACATGCACAAGATCGCCGTCGGCCCCGATGCCGCGGGCGTGATCGACATCACCGCCCCCATCGCCGACAACATCCGCAAGGTCGCCAAGGCCAAGAGCTCGTCGGTCTCCGATCTCACCGTGTGCATCCTGGATCGCCCGCGTCACGCCGAGCTCATCCAGCAGGTGCGCGATGCCGGCGCCCGCATCCGCCTCATCTCCGACGGTGACGTCGCCGGCGCCATCGCCGCTGCCCGTCCCGATTCGGGCACCGACATCCTGGTCGGCATCGGCGGCACCCCCGAAGGCATCATCGCCGCCGCCGCCATGCGTTGTATGGGCGGCGAACTGCAGGGCATGCTCGCCCCCAAGGACGACGAAGAGCGCCAGAAGGCCATCGACGCGGGCCACGATCTGGACCGCGTGCTCAGCACCGAAGACCTCGTCTCCGGCGAGAACGTCTTCTTCTGCGCCACCGGCGTCACCGACGGCGATCTGCTGCGCGGCGTGCGCTACTACGGCGGCGGCGCCTCCACCCAGTCGATCGTCATGCGGTCGAAGTCCGGCACCGTCCGCATGATCGACGCCTACCACCGCCTGACGAAGCTGCGCGAGTACTCCTCGGTCGACTTCCACGGCGACGACGACGCCAACCCGCCCCTGCCGTGATGACGCCCTGAAACAGATGCCGCGACGCCGCCCGAAGGCGGCGCCGCGGCATTGTTCTGGCACTGCCGTGCCTGAAACTCATTGCCCAGCAATTGTTCAGCATGTCGTTTGGTTCACATTCTCCCGGGTAATATTCACGCGGACACCAGCTCAGTAATGGTCAAGCGAACAGTTGCCACGTTCGCCGAGCCCTTGCTGAGCGTCGGCTCCGGTTCGCGTGTGGCTTCACCGCAGCGTTGCGGGAGCCCGCGTGGCCACTCTCGAGAGGATGGACATGCACCACTTCGCTCGACGTACCGCCGGATTCACCATGGCGATCGCCGCTTCGGGACTGCTCGTGGCCGGTTGCGGCGACGACTCCGATACCAGCGACCAGATCGGCAGCAAGATCGGCAGTGTCACCGCCCAGATGGGCGAGGGCACCGCGACCGCCACCCATGCGCCCGGCGAACACGACGCCACCGGAACTCCCGGTGGCACCGCGGGCGAAACCCCCGGCGGCACCGCCACCGCCACCGGCGCCGAGACCCCGGGCGCGGCGGGCGAGACGAAGTTCAACACCCCGGACGGCGAGGTCACCGTCTCCGGTGTCATCTACTCCAAGTACCTCGAATCCGGCGGCCAGAACAGCCCGCTCGGCATGCCGGAAGACCCCGAGGAGACCGGCCCGAACGGCGGCCGTTACCAGGACTTCGAGGGCGGCACCATCTACTGGAGCCAGGATTCCGGCGCCCACATCGTGTGGGGTGACATCCGGGAGACCTGGGAGGAGAACGGCGGCGCCAACGGCAAACTCGGCTACCCCGTCACCGATGAGGAAACCCTGCCCGACGGCAGCAAGAAGAGCGAGTTCACCGGCGGCACCATCACCTGGATGAACGGCGAGACCACCGTCACCGAGAAGTAGTCATCGACCTCGGCCGGGTGCGCAGGCGTTGTCCGGGCGCGCCCGGCCGGGACGTTTTTCGACCAATGCGTCGATCGGCCGCACTGCGATACCCCCACAGTGCCCCACGTGATCCACACAACGGCTAGGTTGGTGCGGTGCAAACTCTCTTGACCGATCGCGAACTGCTCGAGTCGCTCGCGGTGGAGGTGGAACTGAACCTTCGCCGCCACATCGAGGCGGCCGACGGCTGGCAGCCGCACGATTACGTGCCGTGGGACGACGGGCGCAACTTCGGCTTCCTCGGCGGCACCGACTGGGAGCCGGACCAGTCCGAGCTCAGCGAGGTGGCCAAGCTGGCGCTCACCGTCAGCGTGCTCATCGCCGACAATCTGCCCTCCTACCACCGGGAGATCGGTAAGTACCTGCGCACGGGTGCGTGGTGGCGCTGGGTCGGCCGGTGGACGGCCGAGGAGAACCGGCACGAGATCATGATCCGCAACTACCTGATGGTCACCCGTGCCGTCGATCCGGTGGAGCTGGAGCGGCTGCGCATGGATCACATGACCAAGGGCTTCCGCCGTGAGCCGCTGCATCTGCTGGACGTGCTGGCCAACGGCGCCTTCGAGGAAGCCGCGTCGGCGGTGCGGCACCGCAATACCGCCGCGTTGAACGAGAACCCGATCGTCACCGCCATCAGCGAGCGCATCGCCGTCGATGACGAACTGCAGTCGGTGTTCTTCGCCAACCTGATCGACGCCGCCTTCAGCCAGGTGCCCGATCAGACCATGCGCGCCGTCGCCGATCGCATCGCCGCCTTCCACGTGCCCACGGTCACCCTGCCCGACGGTCGCAGCAGCGACGAGGTGCTGGCCGAGGCGGGCATCTACGACCCGGCCAAGGAGGGCGAGCTGGTCTTCGCTCCCCTGCTGCGGCGCTGGAATGTCTTCACCCGCACCGATCTGGGCGAAGCCGGCGAGGCGGCCCGCGCCGAGCTCGCTCACCTGCGCGGCTGACGATCTGCGTTTCGCCCGCTGATCAGCGGTAATTCCGGATATCGTTGACCGGTTCGACGCACATCCGCACAACCGGAAGAAGGTGAGAGCAGTGATCCTCGATCTGGTAGCAGCAATTCTCAGCTTCGTCAGCGACGTCATCACGATCTCCGCCGATTGACGGCAACGGCCCGTTCGATGTCATCGAACGGGCCGTTTTCGGATCCGCTCGCGCTACTTCTTCTCGTCGACCTTCGCCATCGCCAGCACATCCAGGCGGCGATCCAGTTCCTCCACGGTGAGTTCGTCGCCGATGAGTCCGCGGTCGATCACCGTCTGCCGGATCGTCTTCTTCTCCTTCAGCGCTTCCTTGGCGACCGCGGCCGCTTCCTCGTAGCCGATCGCCGAATTCAACGGCGTGACGATCGACGGCGAGGATTCGGCCAGCGTGCGCAGATGCTCCTCGTTGGCGACCAGTCCGCTCACACAGCGATCGGCGAACAGCCGGGACACGTTGGCCAGCAAGCGAATCGACTCGAGCAGATTGCGGGCCATCACCGGGATGTAGACGTTCAACTCGAAGTGCCCGTTCGCCCCGCTGAACGCGACGGCGGCATCGTTGCCGATCACCTGCGCGGCGACCTGGGTCACCGCTTCGGGCAGTACCGGATTCACCTTGCCAGGCATGATCGAACTGCCCGGCTGCAGGTCGGGCAGTTGCAGCTCGGCCAGGCCGGTGAGCGGGCCCGACCCCATCCAGCGGATATCGTTGGCGATCTTGGTCAAGCTGACGGCGATGGTGCGCAGCGCGCCCGAGGCCTCCACCAGACCGTCCCGCGCGGCCTGTGCCTCGAAGTGGTCCTCGGCTTCGCGTAGCGCGTCGATGCCGGTGCTGCGCACCAGTTCCGCGACGACCAGCCCGCCGAATCCCTGCGGTGCGTTGAGCCCGGTGCCGACGGCGGTACCGCCGATGGGCAGCTCACCCAGCCGGGGCAGCGTCGCCATGATCCGGTCGATACCGGCCGCGACCTGGCGGGTGTAGCCGCCGAACTCCTGACCGAGGGTCACCGGGACGGCGTCCATCAGATGGGTGCGCCCCGATTTGACCACCGTCTTCCACGCGGTGGACTTGTCGAGCAGCGCCAGCCGCAGGTGGTCCAGGGCGGGCACCAGATCGGCGATGACGGCCTCGGTCGCGGCCAGATGGGTTGCGGTCGGGAAGGTGTCGTTGGACGACTGCGACATGTTCACGTCGTCGTTGGGATGCACCTCGACCCCGCGCGCCTTGGCGATGGAGGCGATGACCTCGTTGGCGTTCATATTGGAGCTGGTGCCCGAGCCGGTCTGGAACACGTCGATCGGGAACTGATCGTCGTGACGGCCCTCGGCGATCTCGGTGGCGGCGGCGATGATGGCGTCGGCCTTGGTGGCCTCGAGCAGGCCGAGGTCCCGGTTCACCTTCGCGCACGCGGCCTTGAGCAGCCCCAGCGCACGGATCTGCGCGCGCTCCAGGCCGCGGCCGCTGATCGGGAAGTTCTGCACGGCCCGCTGGGTCTGCGCCCGCCACAGGGCGTCCACCGGAACGCGGACCTCACCCATGGTGTCGTGTTCGATGCGGTACTCGGTCTGGTCGCTTCGCTCACTCATAGTCCGACCATATGCCGCACCCGCCGCACGTGGGGACGCCACGCCTGACGCTTATCTCACAGGGCTCGACGCCCGGGGGACGGGAATAGCCGCGGCCGGAAATGGCAGACCCCCGGACCACGCGGGCCCGGGGGTCTGTCGCTATCTCCGTCAGGCGTTGGGCCCGTATTCCTCCAGCATCTCCGTCACCAGTGCCGCGATCGGCGAACGCTCACTGCGGGTGAGCGTGACGTGCGCGAACAGCGGATGCCCCTTCAGCTTCTCGATCACCGCGGCGACGCCGTCGTGGCGGCCGACGCGCAGATTGTCGCGCTGGGCGACGTCGTGGGTGAGCACCACCCGCGACCCGGTGCCGAGCCGGCTCAGCACCGTCAGCAGCACATTGCGTTCCAGCGATTGCGCCTCGTCGACGATCACGAACGAATCGTGCAGCGAGCGCCCACGAATGTGGGTGAGCGGCAACACTTCCAGCATGTCGCGGCTGAGCACCTCCTCCATGACCTCGCGGCTGGCCAGCCCGTCGAGAGTGTCGAAGACGGCCTGGGCCCACGGCCCCATCTTCTCGCTCTCGGTGCCGGGCAGATAGCCCAGATCCTGGCCGCCGACCGCGTACAGCGGACGGAACACCACCACCTTGCGCTGGGTGCGCCGCTCCAGCACCGCTTCCAGTCCGGCCGTCAGCGCCAGCGCCGACTTGCCGGTGCCCGCTCGCCCACCGAGCGAGACGATCCCGACGCTCTCGTCCAGCAGCAGGTCCAGGGCGATGCGCTGTTCGGCCGAGCGCCCGTGCAAGCCGAACGCCTCACGCTCACGCACCAGCTGCACCCGCTTGTCCGGCGTGACCCGGCCGAGTGCGCTGGAGCTGGAACCGAGCAGCCGGATCCCGGTGTGGCAGGGCAGTTCCCGCGCCTCGTCGAGGTCGATGGAGCCTTCGCTGTAGAGCTCGTCCACCCGGTCGGTGGTGACATCGAGTTCCACCATGCCCGACCAGCCCGAGGTGACCACGTCCTGCGCGTGGTACTCATCGGCCTGCAGACCCACCGAACTCGCCTTGACCCGCAACGGAATGTCCTTGGACACCAGCACCACGGTGTGGCCGTCAGCGGCGAGATTGAGCGCGCAGGCCAGGATGCGGGAATCGTTGGTGTCGGTGCGGAACCCGACCGGCAGCACCGTCGGATCGGTGTGGTTCAGCTCCACCTGCAGCGTTCCGCCCTCGGTGCCGATCGGCAGCGGCTCGTCGAGCCTGCCGTGCTGCACCCGCAGATCGTCGAGCATGCGCAGCGCCTCACGGGCGAACCAGCCGAGCTCGTGGTGGTGCCGTTTGCCTTCGAGTTCGCTGATCACCACCAGCGGCAGCACCACGTGATGCTCGCCGAAGCGGGTGACCGACCAGGGATCCGATAGCAGAACCGAGGTGTCGACGACAAAGGTTTTGGTGCCTTTCTTCACGGTGCGAGAGTTCGCCGATGGGGCGGAAACGGAGCGTGTTGTAGTCACGGTGGGCTCCTTTGTGTCTGCGCGGCACCCGCATCAGACAATCTCGCTGGACCGGTCCGTCCTGAGGGATCCGACGCTGGCGTCAGATGCCACGAGGGCCGGGTGCCGGCCCCCTCGTACTGAATGGCTCAGTCACGGTCAGGACCTCCCGCGCGAGCCACAACGACGCGACTCGCATCCACGACGCTACCGGCTGTCGGTGGTTGCGCGCTCGGGGAACGGCAGGCGTGTCGGTGAATTCGTCGTTAACGCACCGCCGATGGCAGCTATCACCGCTGGTCGGACTGCGTTTCCGGTGGTGGCGCCGCCGTCGGCACGATCTCGGCGGCCGGCTGCGGGCTGGTTGCTCGATCGCCGGATTCGACACGCGGGTCCCCACTCCCGCGCCGGCGGATTAGAGTCGCGTTATGGCCGGTACCGACGATCTCCAGCAGCTGTCGTCCAAGGAACTGCACGACCGCGCGGTCAAGCTGGCCGTGCGCCGCGGCGACATCAAATTCTTGTGGAACCTGCTCACCCGCATCCCCGCCGCCGAGGCCACCGCGGGCAAGGCAGGCGAGAGCGAAGCAGACATCACCTGGGTGCTGCCGTTGATCGATGACTACGTGCACGCAGGCGACGGCGAGCTGGCCGAGGCGCTGCGCCCGTTCTACCTCGATTACCTCGCCAAGCATTCCTGACCTGCGCGCGGCTCGCATACCACTCACCGGGACGCACCCAACCTGGCGCCAACCCTCCCGGTCGATACTCGATGTCGACGTCCACACGATGGGCCATCGATAACTGAACACTCGACCCGCCCGTGTGGAAGACCACCGAACTTTCCCGCCCCGCCAACGACGCCGGGGACCGGCCGCCAGCGAAGTCGGCACGGAGACGGTCGAGCGGACACACCCGCCCAGCGCTGCGGGGTTACGAGCGCAGCGACTGCCGCACCCGCGCCGCCTCGCGGGTCAGATGGTCGCGCTCGGGCGCGCTGGAGGCCACCAGGGCGGCTGCCGCGTACAGCTCGGCGGCCTGCTCGAGATCGCCGGCCCGCTCGAGCAGATAGGCGCGAACCGCGCGGTAGCGGGGCAGGTCCGGATCCACCTGCTGCAATTCCGCAAGACCGGCGCGCGCTCCGTCGGCCTCGCCGACCGCGACCGCGCGGTTGAGCCGCACCACCGGGCTGCCGGTGAGCTTCAGCAACTCGTCGTACCACTCCACGATCTGCACCCAGTCGGTCTCGGCGGCGCTCGGGGCATCCGCGTGCAGGGCGGCGATCGCGGCTTGCGCTTGGTATTCACCGAGCCGGTCGCGGGCCAGCGCCGCCTGCAGGATCGCCACGCCTTCGGCGATAAGGCCGGTGTCCCAACGGGTCCGGTCCTGCTCGGCCAGCGGGATCAACCGCCCGCCCGGCCCGGTGCGTGAGGCCCGGCGGGCCTGGTGCAGCAGCATCAGCGCGAGCAGGCCGGCGACTTCCGGGTCGTCGGTCGTGGCCGCCAGCTGACGGGTGAGGCGGATCGCTTCGGCCGCCAGGTCCAGTTCACCGCTGTAGCCCTCGTTGAAGACCAGGTACAGCACCCGCAGCACGGTCGCCGGATCGCCCGGCCGGTCCAACGGCAGCTCGGCGATGCGCCGTTTGGCGCGGCTGATCCGTTGCGCCATGGTCGCTTCGGGCACCAGATACGCGTTCGCGATCTGCCTGGTGGTCAGGCCGCCGACCGCGCGCAACGTCAACGCGACGGCCGAACTCGGCGACAACGACGGGTGCGCGCACAGGAAATACAGCCACAGCGAGTCGTCGGCATCGGGCACCGGCCCGCGCGGCGGCTCCGACTCGACCGCGAGTTCTCTTCCCCGCCGCGCGGATTCGGCGCGGGCGGCGTCGAGGAACTTGCGCCACGCCGCGGCGACCAGCCAGCCCTTCGGATCGCGCGGTGGGTCCTGCGGCCAGCTCTCCAGCGCGCGGATCAACGCCTCCTGCACGGCGTCCTCGGCCGAGCCGAAATCCGCTCCGCGCCGGACGAGGACGCCGATCACCGCGGGCACCAGCTCCCGCAGCAGTGACTCGTTCACTCGGTGACGGTGGGCGCCGCGGCGAACAACGGCCGCAGCTCGAGCCATTCCTGGATCGGTTTGCCGCCGGCGCCGGGCGCCGCCGACAGTTCCGCCGCAAGCTCGAGAGCGCGCTCGTAGGTGTCGACGTCGATCATCATCCAGCCGGCGATCAGGTCCTTGGTCTCGGCGAAGGGACCGTCGGTGACCGGCGGGCGACCCTCGCCGTCGGAGCGGACGAAGGTGCCCTGGGGTGCGAGCGCCTGACTGTCGACGTATTCGCCGGTGGATCGGAGCCGGGCGGCGAAATCTTCCATGTACTGAATGTGGGCGGTGACTTCGTCCGGGGTCCACTGGTCCATCGGCACGTCGTTGGTGGGCGCCGGGGCGCCGCGGTAGTGCTTGAGCAGCAGGTACTTGGCCATTGTCTTCTCCTCGGGATGTCGGTCTGGGGTCAGGCGCGCTGACGTTCGTCGCGTTGCCGGATCAACTCCTCGACCGGCGAGGGCAGGGTGGTCTCGAAGTCGATGAGCTTCACCCACGTCGGGGTGATGACGATGCGGACCATCCGCTCGTAGAGCGAACGCACCTCGGCTTCCCACACCGTCCGCTGCTCCGGAGTCATCTGGTAGCTGCCGTTCATCTGCAGATACTCCTCCGGGATGCCCTCGACCTCGTCCAGCTCGGCCCGGCCCCGGATCAGCAGCAGCTTGGGCGGATGCACCTCGGTGTCGATGGTCAGCGCCACCTGCGGGTTGCGCCGCAGGGCGGGCAGTTTCGGAGCGTTCGTGGTGGTGCACAGCACGACCTGCGCGCCGTTCCAGGTGAACCCGATCGGGATATTGCGCGGGGTGCCGTCGAGTGCCACATAGGCCAGCCTGGTCAGATCGCGAGCGAGCAGCTCCCGGCTGAGCGGGCGTTCGAGAATGTCGGTGATCTGGTGCTGTTCCATCGATGCGCTCCTGTGTCGGTGCCGTCGAGCGAGCCGTTATCGGCTGCTCGTACCCCTGGGACGGAGCCCGCCCTACATTCTCGACATCCCCGGCGAAGAATTTCGGAGAATTTTTTCGACCGGGCCGAAAACGGCGCCGCACCGGCCGCTACTCGGGGTCGCCGACCAGGTGATCGCGGGCGGCTTCGAGGATCCGGCGGGAGAGCTCGGCGTCGCCGGTGGCGCGCGCGAGCATCAGCGCTCCGGCCATGGTCGACAGTTCGACCAGCAGGTCCGGGTCGGTGGTCGAGCGGTCGTCGAACTCGGCGAGTTTGCCGATCATGTTCTGGATGCCGTCGAGGTAGGCCTGGCGCAGCGGACTGTCGGCGGGCGCTCTGGCGACGTCGGCCGCGGTCGCCGCGATGCCGCACCCGTTGGCGGGGGTGTCGCGGTGGGCGGTGGACAGATAGCGCTGGATGAAGGTGCGCCGGGCCGCCGCGCCGTCCGCGCTCGCGGCGCGGATACGGTCCATTTCGTCGATCTTCTCCGCGTACGCAGCCGTGCAGGCCTGCGTGACCAGGTCTTCCTTGGACCGGAAGTGCCGGTAGAAACCGCCGTGGGTCAGTCCGGCGGCGGCCATCAGCTCGGGGACGGTCATCGCGGCCGCCCCATGTTCGCGGACCTGCGCGGCGGCCGCGTCGAGGACCTGCCTGCGGTGCGCTTGCGCCTGTTCGCGGGATGCTCGCGGCACATCGGCTCCTTCCATCGTTCGGCGCGCACGGAGGGCGCGGTCGGTCAGGACAGTCTTGCGCATCCGTATAGATGATGATCATAATCTAAATCGGTCGAGTGGTGACGCTCCCTCCCCGAGCCGACCAGGGACGTCCGGATCGGCGGGGATGACTCGAAAGAGGCGAAGATGACCAGAATCGAAGGCTCGGTCGCGCTGGTGACCGGCGGACAGCGCGGACTCGGGCGCGCGTTCGTGGACGAACTGCTGCGGCGCGGGGCCGCGAAGGTCTACGCGACGGCCCGGACACCGGCTCCGAGCGACGATCCGCGCGTGGTACCGCTCGCGCTGGATGTGACCGATCCCGATTCCGTCACCGCTGCGGCGCTCGCTGCGGGAGATGTCGACATCGTCGTCAACAATGCGGGCGCGCTACTCCCCGCACCCCTGCTGACAGCCGAAATAACCGACGTGCAGGCCACTTTCGATACGAATGTGTTCGGCCCACTCCGGGTCGCGCAGGCCTTCGCGCCGATTCTGGCGGCCCACGGTGGTGGCGCGCTGGTCGATATCCATTCGGTGCTGTCCTGGGGCTCCGGTGCCGCGGCCTATGGCGCCTCGAAGGCCGCGTTCTGGTCGATGACCAATTCCCTGCGGCTCGAGCTCGCCGCACAGCGCACCCAGGTCGTCGGGGTGCATCTGGGCTTCGCCGATACCGAGATGGTCGCCCAACTCCCGGTCGACAAGATCGCCCCCGCCGCAGTGGCGGCGGCGGTTTTCGACGGCGTCGAGAAAGGTGAGATCGAAGTGCTCGTCGATGAGGTCTCGCGCCGGATGAAGGCAGCGCTGTCCGGCCCCGTCGAAGATCTCGCCGTGGCCATCGGCCGCTGAGACCGCCGAACCCGAAAGGACCAGCCATGCCGCTGTGGCACATCTATCACCCCGCGAACACCTACTCCGACAAGGACAAACAGGATTTCGCCCGGGACATCACCGACCTGTACACCAGCTTCGGCCTGCCGGCGTTCTACGTGGTCGTGCTGTTCAAGGAAACCGCCGAACCGGACTTCTATGTCGGCGGTAAACCGGCGGCCGACACCGTCCGGATCGTGGTGGAACACCTCGCCCGTCATCTGGACGATCCCGATATGCGTCGCCGCTCCACCGACAGACTCGATTCGATCATGGTCCCCTACACCCGCGACCGCGGCTTGCACTGGGAATTCCACACCTACGAATCCCCGCGCGATCTGTGGAAGATCGCCGGCCAGTTCCCACCGCAGGCAGGCAGCGATGCCGAGAAGGCGTGGGCGCAGGCAAACGCGCCGATCCCGTACTGAACGGCTGCGACAGAAAGCAGATCTGCCCACCGGCGCGGCACAGCCGGTGGGCAGATCTTTCCGATGCGCGGGCGGGCGGGCGAACCCCACTGCCGCGCAGGGCTATTCGAGTTCGGCGCCGGTGCGGGGCGCAGGCGCGGCCTCGAGCCGGGTGAACTCGTCATCGGTGAGCAGCCGGGAGCGGATGAGGAAGCGCACGCCTTCGGGCGCTTCCAACGAGAATCCGCTGCCACGGCCGGGAACCACATCCACGGTGAGGTGGGTGTGCTTCCAGTACTCGTACTGATCGGCGCTCATCCAGAACGGCGTATCCGCGGCGACCGTCCCGAGCAGCACATCCGAGGCACCCACACGGAACTCCCCGCGCGGGTAACACATCGGCGAGCTGCCGTCGCAGCATCCGCCGGACTGGTGGAACATGACCGCGCCGTGCCGCCGGATCAGACCCTCGAGCAGCTGCTCGGCCTGTTCGGTGATCTCGACGCGGGTCACGTCCTCGGCCATCAGAAGAATCCGAGCTTATTCGGCGCGTAGCTGACCAGCAGGTTCTTGGTCTGCTGGTAGTGATCGAGCATCATCGAGTGGTTCTCGCGCCCGATGCCGGACTTCTTGTATCCGCCGAACGCCGCGTGCGCCGGGTAGGCGTGGTAGCAGTTGGTCCACACCCGTCCCGCCTTGATTCCGCGACCGAGCCGGTAGGCGGTGTTCATATCCCGGGTCCACACGCCCGCGCCGAGACCGTAGAGGGTGTCGTTGGCCAGCTTCAACGCCTCATCGGTGGAGTCGAAGGTGGTCACCGAGACGACCGGGCCGAAGATCTCCTCCTGGAAGATCCGCATATCGTTGCTGCCCTTGAACACCGTCGGCTCGATGTAGTAGCCGCCGGGGAACTCCTCGACCTTGCGCGGCCCGCCGCCGGTGAGCACCTCGGCGCCTTCCTGACGGCCGATGTCGATGTAGGACAGGATCTTCTCGTACTGGTCGTTGCTGGCCTGCGCGCCGATCATGGTGGCGTCGTCGAGCGGGTTGCCGCTGACGATGGCCTTGGTGCGTTCCACGCACCGCGCCATGAACTCGTCATAGATCGAGGAGTGGATCAGCGCACGCGAGGGACAGGTGCACACCTCGCCCTGGTTCAGCGCGAACATCACGAAACCCTCGACGGCCTTGTCCAGGAACTCGTCGTCGGCGGCCATGATGTCGGGCAGGAAGATGTTGGGGCTCTTGCCGCCGAGCTCCAGCGTCACCGGAATGATGTTCTCGCTGGCGTACTGCATGATGAGCCGTCCGGTGGTGGTCTCACCGGTGAACGCCACCTTGGCCACCCGCGGGCTCGACGCCAGCGGCTTGCCGGTTTCCACACCGAAACCGTTGACCACGTTGAGAACTCCCGGCGGCAGCAGATCCGCGATCAGCTCGACCACCTTCAGGATCGAGGCCGGGGTCTGCTCGGCGGGCTTGAGCACCACCGCGTTACCCGCCGCCAGCGCGGGCGCCAGCTTCCAGGTGGCCATCAGGATCGGGAAGTTCCACGGGATGATCTGACCGACCACGCCCAGCGGTTCGTGGAAGTGGTAGGCGATGGTGTCGCCGTCGATTTCGCTGATCCCGCCCTCCTGGGCGCGGATGGCGCCGGCGAAGTAGCGGAAGTGGTCGATGGCCAGCGGCAGGTCGGCGGCCTTGGTTTCGCGGACCGGTTTGCCGTTCTCCCAGGTCTCGGCGACCGCGAGGGCTTCGAGATTCTCCTCGATCCGATCGGCGATCTTGTTGAGGATATTGGCGCGCTCGGCGACGGAGGTGGCGCCCCAGCCGTCGGCGGCGGTGTGCGCGGCATCGAGGGCCAGTTCGACGTCGGCGGCGGTCGAGCGCGCTACCTCGGTAAAGGTCTGCCCGTCCACCGGTGACGGATTCTCGAAGTACTGCCCCTCGACCGGAGCCGTCCAGTCGCCGCCGATGAAATTGTCGTAGCGGGCGGCGTAGCTGACGATGCTGCCCTCGGCACCTGGTTTCGCGTAGGTCATGTCGCATGCTCCTCATCGAGTCGGCGGATAGCACGAGCAACCGTTCGTGACGCAGACCACTATCGCGATCTTGGGTTGGCAGAAGGTTGACTACCGAGGTGACACGACGAACCCGCAGGTCATCCGGGTGGATCAGGAACGGAGGGCGGTGTGCAGCCGGGCCGCGGCGACGGCCCGGCGCCCGTCGTTGGGCGGCAGCAATCGCAGTGCGTGTTCGTGGATCTCGATATCGTCGGGCGCCCGCTCGCCGTAGCGCAGCGCGTGGTCGGGCTCGTCGTCGGACAGCACCGCCGTGCGCACCGCGACCTCGAGGTGATCGCGCCACTCCACGATCCCCGGCGTCTGCGAACCGGGCAGCAGCGGCCCGCGATACATCCGCACCGCGGTGGCCGTGTCACCGGCTTCGAGTGCGCCGAGCAGATCCACGGCGTCGCAGGACAGCGGGGTGGTGAGCTGGTAGACGCGGTTGGCGATCTCACCGCCGGTGGCCCGGCGCAGGTGTGAGACATCGGCCTTGAGCGTGCTCGAGGTGGCGGGCCGGTCGCCGTAGATGGCGTAGTGCAATCGTTCCGGGGTGAACCCGTCGGGTTCGAGCGCGAGCAGCGTGAGGATCTCAAGTTGGCGCGGCCGCAACCGCACCGGGTGCCCGTCGCGCACCAGGCGGGAGCCGCCGAGGCAGGTCAGCCGGACGCCCGGGCGGGTGGCGGCCGCCGCGTGCAGCCGCGCCTCCACCGCGGTGACCAGCGACTGCACCGTCGACATGGCCAGCGGATGCGAACGGTCCCACGTCGAGGAGAGATCGAGCACGCCGAGCCTGCGCCCGTCGGGGGCGTGGATCGGCGCGCAGTAACACACCCAGCCGTGCAGGGCCGCGACCAGATGTTCGGCGGAGAACACGGTGCTGGGTTTGCCGGTCTGCATGGCAAGCGACAGTGCGTTGGTGCCCATATGTTCTTCGTCCCAGCGGCCACCGGGCGCGAAATTGACCTGTTCGGCGCGGCGGCGCATCACCGGCCCGCCGAAGGACCACAGGATGGTGCCGCTCTCGTCGGTGACCGCGGCGACATAGCCGGCGTCGTGGGCGACATTGTGCAGCTGGTCGGCGAGCTGGGTGACCGGTTCGCGTAGCGGGGACTCGGCCCAGCGGGCACCGACGTCGGCGGAATCCACGGCGGGTGCGCTCGCGGTGGCCGGGTCGACGGTGCGCACCGAACGCATCCAGGATTGCGCGACCTCGCTGCGCAGGCCGGATCCGGCGACTCGGGGCAGCACGGGATGCGACCTGCCGGGAACCCAGCGGGACCATTCCTTTTCCAGCGCGGCTCGCTGCTCGGCGAGCGTGCTGTGTGCCGCCATCTATGTCTTCCTGGTCACATCTTCGACTACTTCCATCATGCCGCACCGATCCGGGGATCGGTGCGGCAGTCGACGGAAAATCAGCTCAGATGGTGCACCGGGCCCATCCCGTAGACCGGTGTCGGGATGCCCTCGTAGCGCGCTTTGAGTTGCAGCGCCAGATACAGCGAGTAGTGCCGGGATTGGTGCAGGTTGCCGCCGTGGAACCACAGCCCCTCCTGCCTGGTCGGCTTCCACATATTGCGCAGCTCGCCTTCCCACGGGCCCGGGTCCTTGGTGGTGCCGGAACCATAGCCCCAGCATTTGCCCACCTTGTCGGCGACGTCCTGGCCGATCAGATCGGCGGCCCAGCCGTTCATCGAGCCGTAGCCGGTGGCGTAGACGACCAGATCGGCGGGCAGTTCGGTGCCGTCCTCGAGGACGACGGCGTCCTCGGTGAGCTCGCGGACCTCGCCATGGGCCAGTGCGATCTTGCCGTCGGCGATCAGTTCCGAGGCGCCGACGTCGATGTAGTACCCGGAGCCGCGGCGCAGATACTTCATGAACAGGCCCGAACCGTCGTCGCCCCAGTCGAGTTGGAAACCGGCGCGCTCGAGCCGGTCGTAGAACTCGGCGTCGCGCTCCCGGATGGCCTGGTACACCGGGATCTGGAACTGCGGCATGATCCGGTACGGCAGCGAGGCGAAGGTCAGATCGGCCTTGTCGGTGGTCATGCCCGCCGCGAGGGCGCGTTCGGAGTACAGATCGCCGAGGCCGAGCTCCATCAGCGAATCCGAGCGCACGATGTGGGTCGAGCTGCGCTGCACCATCGTCACCTCGGCGCCCACCTCCCACAGCGCCGCGCAGATGTCGTGGGCGGAGTTGTTGGAGCCGATGACCACCGCGCGCTTGCCCGCGTAGGCGTCCGGGCCCGGATGCTTGCTCGAATGATGCTGTTCGCCCCGGAAACGGTCCATCCCAGGGAAATTCGGGATATTCGGCTTACCCGACATGCCGGTGGCGAGCACCAACTGGGTCGGCCGCAGTTCGATGGCCTCGCCGTCGCGCAGGACGTCGACTTCCCATTCACCCGCGATCTCGTCGTAGGTGGCCGAGGTGCAGGTGGTCTTCGACCAGTACGGCACCTCCATCACCCGGGTGTACATCTCGAGCCAGTCGCCGATCTTGTCCTTGGGGGTGAACACCGGCCAGTTGTCCGGGAACGGCAGATACGGCAGGTGGTCGTACCAGACCGGATCGTGCAGGCACAGCGACTTGTACCGTTTGCGCCACTGGTCGCCGGGACGTTCGTGCTTGTCGACGACCAGCGCGGGCACCCCGAGCTGACGTAACCGCGCGCCCAGCGCGATCCCG
This sequence comes from Nocardia sp. JCM 38205, assembly GCF_058222935.1. NCBI lineage: Bacteria > Bacillati > Actinomycetota > Actinomycetes > Mycobacteriales > Nocardiaceae > Nocardia > Nocardia sp. JCM 38205. The sequence goes on from NZ_JBYHFL010000004.1 coordinate 555,701, forward strand.
CCCTGCCCGCCGCCGACCACCAGCACATAGGGCTGACGGCTGCGCCCGAGTTCCCGTTCCTCCTCAGCGCGGCGCTCGGACCAGGTCACCCGGTCCGGGTCGGCGCCGTGCACCACACCACGCGGCCGGCGCGGGCCCTTGCTCTCCTCGTGCCCTTTGAGTTCGCGCAGGCTGGTGAGCAGCGTCCACGCGCCTTCATCCTTGAGCCGCAGGTGCCCGACCGCGCGGCCGGCGGCGGTCTCGAAGCCGATCCACGCCGTGATCACCCCACCGTCCTCGGTGGGCTCTTCGGTGGTGTGGAAGTTGCCCGGATCGGTGCCGTTCAGCCGCGCGCGCAGCATGTCGGCGATATCCTCGCGGCCTTCGAGGGTCTTGATGTTCCAGGTGAAGGCCACCAGGTCGCGCCAGAAACCGTCGAGGGCGAACATCGCGGCCGCGGCCTCCACATCGCGGTCCGCCAGCGCCCTCTCGAAGTCCCGCAGCCAGGCATCCACCCGCTGCTGCGGTGTCTGCGTATCGGGCGTCGGCTCCAGTGTCCGGGTCATCGGATTCTCCTTCTCCAGCGGATCTGTGAGCTACAGCACACGTCACCGGATCCGGTGTCACAATCGTTGCAAGGCGTTGCAACATCGGTGTGCGCACGCGGCGAGGCGCGCGAGCCTCGCCCGGCCGCGCGCACCGAGCAGATCAGGATGGATGTCGTGGGCGAATTCGGCGCGATCGAACCGGGGACGGACCTGCCCCGGTACGCCCGCGACCTGGTGCGCATGCACGACGCGGTGATCAGCGGCGGACGTTCGCCGTTGCGGCCGCGCACCCTGGTGGCGCGCTCGTGGTCGCGCGTCCTGGCCGCGGGGCTGGTACCCGACCAACCCAACGCCCGCACCGTGCTCGGGCTCGACGAGGTCGAGCGACGCCGCCGGATGTCGCCGCTGGCGGGCGTGATCAGCGAGTTGATGCAGGTGATCGCCGGGGTCGCGGATGCGTCGCAGCTGATCATGGTGGTCACCGATGCCGACGGCGTGGTGTTGTGGCGCGCCGGCTCACCGCGGGTCCGCAACCGTGCCGATGGCCTGGGTTTCCAGGAGGGCGCCACCTGGACCGAATCGGTGGTCGGCACCAATGCCATCGGCACCGCACTCGCCGAAGCCAGTCCGGTGCAACTGTTCTCGGGTGAGCATTTCGAGCAGTCCCAGCACCCGTGGTACTGCACAGCGGCGCCGATTCATGATCCGCGCACCGGCGAACTGCTGGGTGTGGTCGACGTCAGCGGGCCCGCGCTGACCCTGCATCCCGCGCTCACCGCACTGGTCGGCGCGGGCGCACGGCTGGCGGAGGGCCGGATCGCGCGGCTGCAGCAGGATCGGCTGGAACGGTTGCGCAGCACCGCGATGCCCACACTGTCCACGCTGAACGGTCCCGCCCTGCTGGTGGACGAGCACGGCTGGGTGGCCCACGCCACCGGCATCGCCACCCCGCAGCGCATCGCCATCCCGAATGCCGAACGCGCGGTGCAGGTCCCGGGGCTCGGCGTCTGCTCGGCGGAGCCGTTGCGCGGCGGTTGGCTGGTGCGGCCGCTCGGGGCGGGTGCGCATGCCGGGATCCGGATGAACCTCGACCTGTCCGGTACGCCGGTCGTCAGCGCGGTGGGCGGCGAATCCGATTGGCGCAGTTCATTATCGGTGCGGCATGCGGAGATCCTGCTGCTGCTGCATCTGCGTGGGCGGCGCGGGATGTCGGTCGCCGATCTGAGTCACGCCCTCTACGGCGATCCCGATCATGCGGTGGCCGTGCGGGCGGAACTGTCGCGGCTGCGGCGGGTGCTCGGCTCGATCATCGAGAGCAGGCCTTACCGGCTCGAGCCGTCGGTGACGCTCACCCTGACCCTCGGTGACGTCGACCGGCTGGCCGAGTGCGCCTTCGTCCGGCGCTCCACCAGCCCGGGCGTTCGGGCGCTGGCCGCGGCGGGAACCGGCCTCGGCTGACAGGCTGTCGAAGCCGACCGCTCGCCGGGCACCGGCTTCCTCGCCCTCGGCAGCGGCGCTACGAGGTGATTTCGCCGGCGCCACACCCCGCCCGGTGCCCTGTCTCAACCGCGCGAGAACACGGCCTTGAACACCCCCGCGACCACTCCGCGCAGGAAGTTCTCCCAGCTGAAGTGGTCGTGCCACAGGATGATTCGCCCGTCGCGCAGTTCGAAGGTACCCGCCACCCAGAAGGAGATCCGCACCGGACCGAAGCGCAAGATGTCGGTGCGGTCGGTGAGCACGATAGGGCCGTCGGCGGCGATGTGGTGCATGATGGCGGCGAAACCGAACTGATCCCGGCTCAGCCCCCGCAGCACCTGCGCCACCCGGCGTTCGCCACGCACGTCCGGTAGCGAGGTGTTCTTCCAGACGATGTCGGGATGCAGCAGTTCCAGCGCCTCGCTCACCGCGCCGATTTCCAGCGCGGCGAAGAATTCGCGCACCGTGGTGATCGAGTCCTGCTCCAGCTCGATTTCGCTCATGGATCGAGGGTAGGCGGTGCCCGCGCCGGAGGCGGCCCATTCCGCCTCCGGATTCGGCCCACCGGCGATACGTTGGGGCTATGACCACTCGGGATGAGATCGAGTCGTTTCTGGATGAGTATCAGGCCGCGCTGTCGGCCTACGATGCCGAACGGTCGGCCTCGTTGTGGGGCATGCCCGCCACCATCGTCAGCGACGGCTTCGTCGGCGCGCTGCATTCGCGCGCGGAGCTGGCACAGGCGCTGTCCCAGGCCTATCCCTTCTACCAGCAGCTCGGCCTGGCGCGCGTCGGCCACACGCTGCTCGACCACGTCGATCTGACGGCGAGCATCGCCCGTGTGCACGTGCGCTGGCATTTCTACGACGACGCCGACGAGCTGCTCACCGACGGCGACTACGAATACCTGCTGCGCCGCGACGACGACGGCCCGCACGCTTATGTCGCGGTGGCGATCGACGAGATGGAAAAGCTGACCAAGCTGGCCGCGGAGAAGGGCATTCAGCTGCCCGGGACGTGAGGGGCAGGCTCGTCACGAAGGCCGCGTTCGATCCGGACGGCGGCTCGGCCGACTCGCGTGGCCGGAAACCCGATCCGCTCGGCGGTCGATGAGCGCTTGCAGTCCGTCGAGGATGCGGTCGATGCCGAAGTTCAAGGCGTCGTCGCGCGCCGACGCGCCGCCCGCTTGCTCACCCATGGCCGCGGCGACCTCGGGATATCGGTCTCCCGCCGCCTCCATCACCTCCGCCATCTGCCGCATCAACTGCTCCTCCATCCCGTCGGCGGCGGTGTCACCGTTCTGCAGGGCGAGGCTGCGCACATGACCGTTGAGCACGACGACGGTGTCCAGCCGCTCCGGGCCGGTCAGGCCGATTCCCGCCATCACCGACAGGGCGGCCTCGAGCCAGCCGAGTTCGTTCGGCCCCATCGGCCGGATCCCGGCGGACAACTCCAGCGACCACGGGTGCGCCCGGTAACGCCGGAAGATCTCCTCGGTCCAGCGGCGTAGCCCGGCCCGCCACGGCGCCTCCTCGGAAAGCGCCTGGGCCGTAGCGATATCCGGGGGTGCGCCGAGGGCCTGCTCGAGCATCAACGCCGCCAGTTCGGCCTTGCCCGGCACATAGCGGTACAGCGACATCTTCGTGTAGCCGAGCCGTTCGGCGACCCGCTGCATGGAGACCCCCGCCATCCCTTCGGCGTCGGCCAGTTCGATGGCCGCGCCGACGATGGCCTCCAGCGACAGCGACGGTTTCGGGCCGCGCTTGGCCTGCCGCCCGGTGCCCCAGAGCAGTTCGACCACGGTCGGAGCCGGCATCGCGATGTCCTTTCCGGAAAGGAGTTGACCAGAAACTGTGTCTACCATACGCTCATCCGCGTCCGCAGGAAACAGTTTCCGATGGACGCTATTCGTTGAAGGAGCCATCATGCGTAACAAGACCGTCCTCATCTCCGGCGCGAGCATCGCCGGGCCGGCCCTCGCCTACTGGCTGGATCGCTACGGTTTCTACGTCACCGTGGTCGAACGCGCTGCCGAGCTGCGCCCCGGCGGCCAGGCCGTCGATTTCAAGGGCGCCACCCATCTGACGGTGCTCGAGCGCATGGGCCTGCTCGACGCCGTGCGTGCACGCCGCACCGGCGGCGCCGACATGGTGCTGGTGGACGCGGCGGGCAAGCGCCGCTCGGTCATCTCCGGCGATTTCACCGGCGGTGACCTCGAGATTCTGCGCGGCGATCTGGCCGCGCTCATGTACGAGCGCACCAGTCAGCGGTGCACCTACCTCTTCGGCGATTCGATCAGCGCACTCACCGAGACCGCCGACGGTGTGCGGGTGGAGTTCGAACACGCACCGGCCCGCACCTTCGATCTGGTCTTCGGGGCCGACGGTGTGCACTCACGGGTCCGTGCGCTCACCTTCGGACCCGAACGCGACTACGTCCGTCACCGCGGCTACTACTACGCCCTCGCCAATTCGGGCATCGGGTCCCGGCGCACCGGCGAGCCGCGCCGCGAGGTCGCCTACGCCCATAACGCGCCGGGCAAACTCGCCGTCAGCGGCGGACCGAAGGCCGAGCAGATGTACATGTTCGCCTCCCCCGAACTCGATTACGCTCGCGACGACGAGCAGGCGCAGCGCCGGATCCTGAAGCAGGCCTTCGCCGGCGTCGGCTGGGAGGTGCCGCGGATGCTCGCCGAACTGGACGAGGCGGCGAACGTCTACCTGGATTCGCTGAGCGTGGTCGAGATGACCTCGTGTGTGCGCGGGCGGGTCGCGCTGGTCGGTGACGCCGGCTACGGCAACACCCTCGCGGGGTTCGGGACCGGGCTCGCCGTCGTCGGCGCCTATGTGCTCGCGGGCGAACTCGCCGTCGCCGGCGGCGATCACACCGCGGCCTTCCCGCGCTACGACGAGATCATGCGGCGCTACAACAAGATCGCGGGTTCCAGCAATCCTGGCCGCTTCCTGGCCCCCAAGACCGCCTTCGGCACCCGGGCGCGCGACTGGTTCCTGAACTCGCCGCTGTTCGGGCTGATGGTGAAGCTCGGCGACAAGGGCGCCAACGATATCGAACTGCGCGATTACCCGGCCCTGGTCGCCGCCGGTGCGGATTCGGCCGAGCGGTAGTGCGGATGCGGTCGATCGGACGCGACCGGGCCACGAGCGGGATGAGCACCCGATGGTCCGCGCGGGCGCAGGACCCCGTGGGCACATCGCCGCCCGGAAACGGCGCCGCGCCCACGATTCGGCAGGTGCCGATCGCGGGCGCGGCGTCCGGAAAACGTGGCGGGATCTCAGCCCAGCAGGCGCCAGTCCTCGAGACCCTGGTACAGCGGCAGGTCGTTGGCCAGCTTGCGGACCCGGCCGCGCAGCGTCTCGACATCCGAACCACCGGCCAGTGCGGTGCCGATGATGTCGGCGACCTCCGTGAACTCGGTATCGCCGAAGCCACGGGTGGCCAGGGCGGCGGTGCCGATGCGCAGACCGGAGGTGACCATCGGCGGGCGCGGATCGAACGGAACGGCGTTGCGGTTGACCGTGATACCGATCTCGTGCAGCAGATCCTCGCCCTGCTGACCGTCGAGCTGGGAGTTGCGCAGGTCCACCAGCACCAGGTGCACGTCGGTGCCGCCGGTGAGCACGCTGATGCCCTTGCCCGCGACGTCGGCGGCACTCAGGCGCTCGGCCAGGATCTTGGCGCCGGACAGGGTGCGCTGCTGCCGCTCGGCGAACTCGGCGGTGGCCGCGATCTTGAACGCGACGGCCTTGGCGGCGATGGCATGCATCAGCGGCCCGCCCTGCTGGCCTGGGAACACCGAGCTGTTGAGCTTCTTGGCGAACTCCTGCTTGGCCAGGATCAGGCCGGAGCGCGGGCCGCCGAGGGTCTTGTGCACGGTGGAGGAGACCACGTCGGCGTAGGGCACCGGCGAGGGGTGCAGCCCGGCCGCGACCAGACCGGCGAAGTGCGCCATATCGACCCACAGGTAGGCGCCGACCTCGTCGGCGATCTCCCGGAAGGCGGCGAAATCCTGATGCCGCGGGTAGGCCGACCAGCCCGCGACGATCACCTTCGGCCGCGCCTCCAGGGCGATCTTGCGCACCTCGTCCATGTCGACGCGGTGATCTTCCTTGCTGACGCCGTAGGAGTGGACCTCGTACAGCTTGCCGGAGAAGTTCAGCCGCATGCCGTGGGTGAGATGGCCGCCGTGGGCCAGGTCCAGCCCGAGCAGCTTCTCGCCGGGGTTCATCAGCGACATCAGCACCGCGGCATTGGCCTGGGCGCCCGAATGCGGCTGGACGTTGGCGAACTCGGCGCCGAACAGTTCCTTGGCGCGTTCGCGGGCCAGGTTCTCCACGACGTCGACGTGCTCGCAGCCGCCGTAGTAGCGACGGCCCGGGTAGCCCTCGGCGTACTTGTTGGTGAGCACGCTGCCCTGCGCCTGCAGAACCGCGCGCGGCACGAAGTTCTCCGAGGCGATCATCTCGAGGGTGTCGCGCTCGCGGGCGAGCTCTCCTGCCATCGCGGCAGCGACCTCGGGATCGAGTTCACCGAGAGACTGGGTATTGACAGAAGCGGTCGTCTGCGTCACCCGGACAGTCTATTGGCTCCCGCGGCCCGGACGGGCACGGGGTCTGATAGCACATCGCGCGCCCTTCCGCGCCGATTCCGCCGCGGAACATCGGGACCGGTTTCATCCGAACTCCGCCCGGCCGCGTTCGATCTGATGGCGCCTGGCCGGATCAGGCGGACCCAGCGACGTGCGCTCGGTGGTTCGGCAGATCCCCGCATGCCCGGCCGTGGGCGCGCAACTCCGGCAGTTCAGGCCGGCTGCATCGCCCGCACCGCCCCCGGCGTGAGCGGTTCGTCGAGCAACCGGCGGAACCGGTCGGCGCGCTCATCGGCGCCCGCTGCGCCGTCCAGCCAGCCGCCGAGCAGCCGGTAGCCCTCGACGTAGGTGCTGATGTAGGCCCGCCACAGCGGCGAGGACAGGAAGCGCAGTGACTGGCGAGCCCGTTCCGGCGTCGTCAGGTTCCAGCGTTGCAGGAACTCGGCCACCTCGTCGGCGTCGCGGCCGCGATCGTGCAGCAGCAGCGCCGCGTCCTGGCGCACCCCGAGCAGCTGCGCCGAAGCCTGCGACAGCCGTTCGGCGCGTTCGCCATCGAAGCGCAGGCCGAGATCGGCGTAGATCTCCTGCGCCCAGCGGCCCCAGCCCGGCCCGACGATGGCCTCCAGCGCCAGATCCGCCAGGCCCTCGGCCATCAGGCACTGCGGGGTGTTGACCAGGAACAGCGTCTGCTCGGCCTGCCCGGCGGCCACCAGCCCGGCCTCCTTGCGGCAGTGCTCGGTGTGATGGCCCGGGTAGGCCTCGTGCGCGATGAGCCGCGGCAGGTTGGCCATGTGCTGACGCAGGTCGGAGTTGATCGCGACCGTGGAGTGGAAATTGCCGAGGTAGTAGTTGAAGCCGGACCACGGCTTGTCGCCGACGATCTCGTAGGTGACGTGCTCATGGTCGGGCAGCGGATAGCGCTCACGCACCAGCTCGCGCAGCGCGCTGGAGAACGCCTCCACGCAGGCGGCCAGCCGCTCCGGCGGGATCTCGTCGGCTTGGCGGTGCGCGGCGACGCGTTCGGCCAGCGGTCCGTCGCCGGCCAGCACCTCGTCCATCTTGCGGTGTGCGTCGCGGTAGTCGGCCTCATCGCCGGGCGCGATGTCGACATCGAAGTAGGCGCGTACCTCGTCGATGAAACCGATGTCGTCACCGGCGAACTTGCGCGCCGAGCATTCCAGTGCGCGCAGGTGCACATCGAGAAACTCGGTACGTTCGGGCGCCAGCCCCGCCCCCGGCAGTTCGGCGCGCAGGGCCGCGGCTCGTCGCGCGAGTTCGCGCGGCTGCGGCGCGGGCCCGTTCTCGACCTCCCGGCGCAGTGCGGGATCGCCGGTGAACGCGTCGACGAAACCCGCTTCGAGCCGGTCGAAGGCCAGGCCGAGCCGCAGGTAATCGGTCACGAGCGGATGCGCTTCCATGGCAGCCGACGATAGCCGGTCCACCAGCGCGACGCCGAGAGTTACCGGCCGGTAGGCGACCCCCTTTTCCCGGTGTGCGGCGGCGAGGCGCAGAATTCAGCCATGCGGCCACAGATAGTCCGAATCTCACAGCGCCGGTGCGATATGTGTGCGTGTTTGCCGGAATGGAGCGTCGGGTAAGTGGCACGGATGAGCGAGCCGAGCCCCTATGTGGAATTCGATCGGAAACAGTGGCGCACACTGCGGAAATCGACTCCACTGGTGCTCACCGAGGAAGAACTACGCGGCCTGCGCGGTCTCGGTGAACAGATCGATCTGGAAGAGGTCGCCGAGGTCTATCTTCCGCTCGCCCGGCTCATTCATTTGCAGGTCGCCGCACGTCAGCGGCTGTTCGCGGCCACCGCGACCTTCCTCGGGGAAAAGCATCCGGACCAGCAGGTGCCATTCGTGATCGGTGTGGCTGGCAGTGTCGCGGTGGGTAAATCCACCACCGCGCGCGTGCTGCAGGCCTTGCTGGCGCGCTGGGATCACCATCCGCGAGTGGATTTGGTCACAACCGACGGGTTCCTCTACCCCACTGCCGAACTCACCCGCCGCGGCATCATGCATCGCAAGGGATTCCCGGAGAGCTACGACCGCCGCAAACTGCTGCGTTTCGTCACCGAGGTGAAATCCGGTGCGCCGGAAGTGTGCGCGCCGATGTATTCGCATATCTCCTACGACATCGTGCCCGGCGAGTTCCATTGCGTGCGTCAACCCGACATCCTCATCGTCGAGGGCCTCAATGTCCTGCAGACCGGGCCGCGGTTGATGGTGTCGGATCTGTTCGACTTCTCCATCTATGTCGACGCCCGCATCGAGGACATCGAGAACTGGTATGTGCAAAGGTTTCTCAGCCTGCGCAAGACCGGGTTCGCCGATCCGAAGGCGCATTTCCACCATTACGCACGCTTCACCGACGAGGAGGCGACGGCGGCGGCCAAGGACATCTGGAACTCGACCAACCGGCCGAATCTGGTGGAGAACATCCTGCCCACCCGCCCGCGGGCGACGCTGGTGTTACGCAAAGACTCCGACCACACGATCAATCGGCTGCGGTTGCGGAAATTGTGAGCGGTGCCGCAGCGCGGAACCGGCGCTGCTCAGACTCCGAATCGCCGGTGCCGCGCCGCGAAATCACGCAGTGCCCGCAGGAAATCCACCCGCCGGAACTCCGGCCAGTACGCCTCGGTGAACCAGATCTCCGAATACGCGCTCTGCCACAGCAGAAACCCGGACAACCGTTGCTCACCGGAGGTGCGGATGACGAGATCGGGGTCGGGCTGGCCGGAGGTGTAGAGGTGCTGGCCGATGGCGTTGACGGTGATCGACTGCACCAGATCCTCGCCGGTCTCCCCGGCCGCGATCTCCTGGCGGACCAGCGAGCGCACCGCGTCGGTGATCTCCTGCCTGCCGCCGTAGCCGACGGCCACGTTGACGTGCACCCCGTTACGCCCGCTGGTGCGTTCGGCGGCGGTGCGCAAGCGCTTGGCGATCAGCTCGGGGAATCCGTCGAGCGAGCCGACCAGTCGCACACTCCAGTTCTGGTCCGGCGCCGACAGTTCCTCGACCACGTCGGTGATCACTTCGAACAGCGTCTCCAGCTCTTCGGGATCGCGGCGCAGGTTCTCGGTGGACAGCAGGTAGACGGTGACCATCTCGATGCCCGCGGCCTCGCACCAGCCCACCAGTTCGGCGATCTTGAGCGCACCCACCCGGTGCCCGTGGCTGACGTCGGTGAAGCCGTTTTCCCTGGCCCAGCGCCGATTGCCGTCGCACATCACCGCAACGTGGCGGGGATGCTGCTTGCCTGCCAGCTGCTTGGCCAGCCGGGCCTCGTAGACGCGATACGGAAAGCCACGCACCCGACTCGGAAACTCCACGGCGTCCAACAGTACGCCTCGTCACGTTGTCGGCGGCATCGGCCGCGTTTCCCGGTACAGTGACGATCGGACCGGCAACCTACGGTTCCGTAGGTTACTCGCGAGTTAACTCAGGAGGTAGTTCGTGACCGACCCGGTCGATGCCACCGGCACGCCCCGCCTGCACGACAGCACCGCGGCCGACGACGCCGCCGACGACGCCATCAATCCCGCCGAGGCGCTCGCCGCACTGGTCAAACCGAGCATGCGCGGCTGGATCCACACCTGGGCCGTGGGGATCGCGGCGATCGCGGTCATCGCCCTGGTCGGAGCGGCGAGCACGGTGTCGGCGACGGCGGTGTGGTCGACACTGGTCTACGGCCTCACCGTGTGCCTGTTGTTCGGCGTCAGCGCGGTGTATCACCGCGTCACCTGGCAGACGGTGCGCGCCCGCATCCGCATGAAACGCGCCGACCATTCGATGATCTTCCTGTTCATCGCCGGCAGCTACACCCCGTTCGCGCTGCTCGGCCTGCCCGGCGCCACCGGCCGTACGCTGCTGATCGTGGTGTGGGCCGGCGCGCTGGCCGGCGTCGCGTTGAAACTGCTGTGGCCGACCGCGCCGCGCTGGGTCGGCGTTCCGCTGTATCTGCTGCTCGGCTGGGCGATCGTGCCAGTGGCGGGCGAGCTCTACGACAATGTCGGCCTCGCCCCGCTGATCCTGCTGCTGATCGGTGGCCTCATCTACAGCGGCGGCGCCATCCTCTACGCCACCAAATGGCCGAATCCGTGGCCGGAGGTGTTCGGTCACCACGAGTTCTTCCACGCCGCGACGGTGCTCGCGGCCCTTGCGCACTACGTTGCGGTTTGGCTGGTGCTGCTGCGCTGACCGCCTCCGGCGTTCTATGCTGCTCGTTCGTGTCAGTCGCTGCCGCAATGAGCATCGCGCAGCCCGAGCGCACGCCATGATCGCCCGTCTGGTGGTCTGGGCGCTCCGGGCGCGCTGGGGCTTGGCCGCGGTGGTGATCACCTGCAATCTCAGTGGTCTCGCCGTCATCGTCACCCAGCTGTGGCTTGGCGGGTTCTTCGACCGGCTCGGACCCGACATCCTGCGCGCGCTCGCCGTCGTCGCGATCTACCCGGCCATCGGTTTCCTGGTCGGCATCGCCTTGGCCATCCGCGACCGCACCGTCTATTTCGCCTGGCTCGACCAGACCCGCAAACCCACGCCGGACGAGGCCAGGCGGCTGCTGCGGCTGCCGATCGCCATCACCACCCGCGCCCTGGCGCTGTGGCTGCCAGGGGTGATCATCGCCGCGATCGTGCTGGCCAGGGTGACCGAGCAGGACGATCTGGCGGTGATGGCGTCGATGTTCGTCATCGGCGGCCTGGAATCGGCCGGGCTCACCTTCTTGATCGTGGACCGGCTGATCCGCCCGACCATTCCGATCGTGGCCGGGGTGCTCGGCGCGACCATGCACTGGAGTTCGACGGTCTTCGTCCGGGTGGTGCTCACCTGGGCGGTGTCGGGGGCGATGCCGCTGTCGATGTTGATCGTGGTGCTCGCCGATCCGGTGTCCGGGCCGTCCGATCGCATTCGCACCGGCATCTATGTGGCCGCGCTCGGCATCATCGTCGGCGCGCTCGCCACCGCGACGCTGGCCCGCGCGGTGGCCGCCCCGATGCGCAAGCTGCGGCTGGCCCTGGACCGGATCACCCACGGCGATCTCGACGTCCGGGTGTCGGTGAACAGCGCCAGCGAAATCGGCAGGCTGGAGCATTCGGTGAATCAACTGGCCGCCGCGCTGCGGGAGCGGACCAGGATGCGCGATGTGTTCGGCAGGCACGTCGGCGACGAGGTGGCCGAGCGGGCGCTGGCCGGCGGGGTGGATCTGACCGGCGATGTGCGCGTGGTGTCGGCGTTGTTCGTCGACGTGACCGGCTCGGTGGAGATCTCCACCGGCCTGCCGCCGCAGGAGTTCGTGGCCAAGCTCAACCGGCTGCTGTCCATCGTGGTCGCGGCGACCGAGGACAACAACGGACTGGTCAACAAGTTCGAGGGCGATGCCGCGCTGTGCATCTTCGGTGCGCCGATCGCGCTGCGCGACAACGCCACCCCGGCGCTGCGCGCGGCCCGCCGCATCCGCGACGAGGTGCTGGCCACCGGCGAACTCGATATCGGCATCGGAGTGGGACGCGGCCAGGTGTTCGCCGGTGACGTGGGCACCGACACCCGGCTCGAGTTCACCGTCATCGGGGACGCCGTCAACGAGGCCGCACGACTCACCACCGCCGCCAAGGCCGTGCATCGGCGAATCCTGGTGAGCGAGTCGGTCATCGAGGCGGCCGCGCCGCACGAGCGCGCCAAATGGGAGCCCTATGGTGAACTGCCGCTGCGCGGTATGAGCGACCCGACACCCTCGTGGACCGATCTGCCGCAGGACCAAACGCCTGTCCCCGGCCCGGGCGCAGACGATGCCGCAGCCCCCGTCGACCCGCCGCGCCGCACGCCCGACCCCGACCGGCGGCCGGCCGTCGGCCCCGGCTGAAACGGGAGCCGGGCCCGGCCGACAGGCCCGAGACGCGGACCCGGCCCGTGTGTTCAGGCCGCCGGACCCGCCCAATCGGGCCGGAAAACGGGGCGAAACGACAGCCGGACGCCCACGGTTCACCTACCGAGAGGACACTTCAGGGATGAATCGAAAATCTTCGCCGTCGAGCCTGTTCAGTCATCTCGACGAAACCACCCCCACCTCCGCCTCGGCCGAGGACAGCGCCGCCGTCCCGCCGGTGTTCAGCAGCGCGGGTTCCGGCTCCGCACCCAGCGATGAGGCCGGCGGCACAGCCGGCGGTGATCGATGAATCTCAAAGCCACGGCCGTGGACCTCGGGTACGCGGCGGGCTGGGGGCTGGTGCGGGCGCTGCCGCAACGGTGGGCGCGCGGCATGTTCGACCGTGCCGCCGATCGCGCGGTCCGCGACGGCGGCCCTGATCAGTTGCGGCGCAACCTGGCTCGGGTGCTCGGCACCGCGCCGGAGCAGGTGCCCGACGAACTGATGCGCGCGAGCATGCGCTCCTACGCGCGCTATTGGTGCGAAGCCTTCCGGCTACCGTCCATGGATCCGGTTGCGGTGGCCGACATCATCGAATCCTCGGCCACCGGGCTCGAGCACGTGCGCGCCGCGGTCGACAGCGGTAGCGGCGCGGTGCTGGCGCTACCGCACAGCGGCAACTGGGATCTGGCGGGGCTGTGGGTGGTGCAGCGGATCGGTGCGCCGACCGTGGTCGCCGAGCGGCTGAAGCCGGAATCGCTGTTCCGAAGGTTCGTGCGCTTCCGTGAGGGTCTCGGTTTCGAGATCATCCCGCTCACCGGCGGTGCGACGCCGCCGTTCGCGCAGCTGACCGAGCGGATCCGGCAGGGGCGCGTGGTGTGCCTGCTCGGCGAGCGCGACCTGTCCGGCAGGGGTGTGCCGGTCACCTTCTTCGGCGAACCGGCCCAGATGCCCGCGGGCCCGGCCCGCCTCGCAATCGACACCGGCGCGCCGCTGCTACCGGTGCACTGCTGGTTCACCACCGACGGCTGGGGGTTCAGCGTCGGCGCACCGCTCGACACCACCGGCGGGGTGCAGTCGACCACTCAGGCGCTGGCCGACTCCTTCGCCACCGCAATCGCCGAGCACCCGGCGGATTGGCACATGCTGCAACCGTTGTGGACGGCCGATCATCAGGCGCGGGAGCAACAGCGGCGAACCCAGGCACGGTGACCGCACGGCACCGGCGCACAGCCTCGACCACCGGGCACAGCTTCGGCCGCTGACCATCACGCTCATCACCACGGCGGCGAAATCCCGACACCCAATCGACGCCCCGGAGGGACGCCCGCCCGCGACCGCATCGCCCACGGCCGACGGGTTCCGGCCCCCGCCGCCCGGGCCGGACCATCAGCGGCTCAACGACTCCCGAAGCGCCTCGGCGGTGGTGACCGGTAGATCGCAGACCGACCCGCGGCAGACGTATGCCGCGGCCGCGCCACCCACGGTGGGGCGATCGGCGAGCAGCGGTACCGAATCCGGTTCGGCGGCAAGGATGATCGCACCGCCGGGTGCGGTGGAACGGGCAGCTCTCAGCAGCTCGGCGGCAGCGAGGTCCGACTGGGCGGATGCCCCCGCACCGCCGTCGCGAACTACGGTGCGGGTACTCACCGCTTCCGACTGCTCGGCGCGCTGATCGAGGGCGCGGTCGTTGGTTGCGATGGCGATCGCGATCGGCCCGTGCAACGCCGCCTCGGCCACGGTCAGCCACTGGCCGGCCGAGCGCGGGGCCTTCGCCAGCACCACTGTCCCGCGCTCGAGGGTGCGGTCGGCGAGGTCGCGGTAGCGGACGGCCCGGTCGGTGGCGCTACAGGCCGATGCGGTGAGCAGCGCCTCCGCCAGCGAGGAGGCGCCGGCCGGCGTGGCGCCGTCGATCGGGTCGCGCGGGCGGGCGACGAGTGTTTCGGCGTCATCGGCGGTGTCGAACCAGCTGCCGGGAGCTTCGGGATCGGCGAAATGCTCGATGGCCGCGTCGAGCAGCCGCTGCGCATGCTCGAGCCATTCGCGCTCACCGGTGGCCTGGTGCAGCGCGAGCAGGCCGGTGGCCAGCCAGGCGTAATCCTCCAGCACGCCGGGCGCCGCGCCTGCCTGACCGCCGAGCGAGGCACGCAGCACCCGGTCGCCGACGACGTGTTCGGCCAGCAAATACCGGGCGCAGCGCACCGCAGCTGCCAGCCAGTCGTCCCGGTCTTGCGCGGTGGCGGCTTCGACGAGCGCGGTGATCGCGATGCCGTTCCAAGCGGTGACCACCTTGTCGTCGCGATCCGGTTGCGGCCTGCGGGCTCGTTCGGTACGCAGGGCCGAGCGGATCCGCTCGAATCGGGCGGTGTCGTCCGGGTCGGTGTAGCGGGTGAGCACCGAGGTGCCCTGTTCGAAGGTGCCAGCGGTGGTGACGCCGAAGACCTCGGCCGCCCACGCGCCGTCGATGGGGCCGAGCGCGGCGACCAGCTCGGCGGGCGACCACACGTACGTCGCCCCCTCGATGCCCGGCTCTCCGGGCGCGATGTGGGTGTCGGCGTCGAGGGCGGAGGCGAAACCGCCGTGCTCGGTGCCGAGGTCGTCGCACAGGAATTCCACGATCTCACCGGTGACGCGATGCGGCAGATCGTCGTCGGGCACCCGTCGAGCCAGGTGGGCGTAGGCGCGCAGCAGCTGGGCGTTGTCGTAGAGCATCTTCTCGAAATGCGGTACCACCCAGGCGGCGTCGACCGAATACCGCGCGAATCCGCCGCGGATCTGGTCATAGATGCCGCCGCGCGCCATCGCCGCGCCGGTGCGGCGCAGCACGTCGAGGATCGTGTCGTCGCCGGTGCGTTCCCAGCCGCGCAGCAGCCCTTCCATCAGGGCCGACGGCGGGAATTTCGGTGCGCCGCCGAAGCCGCCGTGCTGCTCGTCGACGTCGCGCAGCACCGCCGCGACCGCGTGATCGAGCAGTTCGGTCGTGATGGTCAGCTCGGTGTCGGGCAGCCCGCTCGCCTGCCCGCGCAGCGCCTCCACCACTTGCGAGGAGGCCAGATTCACCTCGTCGCGCCGGTTGCGCCAGGTGTCGGCGACCGCGGTGAGCAACTGCTGGAACGACGGCATCCCGCCGCGCGGCACCTTCGGGTAGTAGGTGCCGCAGTAGAACGGTTCGCCGGCCGGGGTGAGGAAGCAGGTCATCGGCCAACCACCCTGGCCCGTCATGGCGACCGTGGCGTTCATGTAGACGGCGTCCAGGTCGGGCCGCTCCTCGCGATCGACCTTGATGCAGACGTAGTTGTCGTTCATCAGCGCCGCCGTCTCCGGATCGGCGAACGACTCGTGCGCCATCACATGGCACCAGTGGCAGGAGGCGTACCCGATGGACAGCAGGATCGGCACATCCCGCGCCGCCGCCTCCGCCAGCGCCTCGGCATCCCATTCCCGCCAGTGCACCGGATTGTCGGCGTGCTGACGCAGATACGGCGAAGTCGCGGTGGCCAATCGATTCACAGTGCCAGCCTTCCACACCTGAACCCCGCAAAACACGGTCCACTCCCTACCGGACGCAAGCGGGCGCTCCCCATCTGCGGGAATCCCTGCGCCCCGAGTGGGAAACTGGATACGTCATAGTCCGTCGCCGCGCCCGCGGCGATCGGATGTGGTTACCGGTCAGCACACCGGCCTCACCCGATAGGCGGTCATGGCGAGCAGGACAGCGCGATGAGCCGGCCGTCACCCATCGACCTCGCCGAAATGCGCGCCACGGTGGCCCGCTTGGAACGCGTGATCGCCGAAGCCACCGACACCGTCGCCGAGCTGAAGGCCGCCATCGCCGCCGCCGAAGCGCAGTCGGCGAGCGTCGTCGAGGTCGCCGGTGCCTCGACGGCGGATCCGATCGTGGGCGCCGCCGCGCCCACGATCGGGCAACCGGCGGGCCGTGCGCCGGGTCCAACCCCCTGGTCCAAGCGAAGATCCGCGGCGCCAGAAGCCGGACGCGACGGATATCGGACAGCAGCTCCGCCCGCACTCCGGGCGGACAGCACGCGCGCGGCTGCCTCGCTCCCCTCGACCGTCGAGGCCGCCACACCCGCGCCGCAAGCCACCGTCGCATCGCCTAGCCCCGACCCCGGCGCGGGACGGCATCCCGGCAGCACCCGCACCAATGGACCGCGGCCGCAGAATACCGATGCCCCAGCAGCCATCGCAGCCGAGCGCCGGGCACGCAGTACCGCCGCCCCTGCCGACGGGTCGGACGACCCAGCGCTCCACCGCGAGCGCCGGCCCGCACCGCCGCCTCCGATATCTGCCATCGCGCCCGGCACTTCCGCAGGCGGCCAGAACTCCGCCGGCCCTCGGAGGCAGCCGACACCCGTCCCGCACAGCGAATCGACCACCGACCGTGGGATCACCCCCGGCGAGATCGGCGCGTCGCCGAGCGAAGGGGAATCGAATAGGGGGCCACAACCCACGTCCCCGCGCGCCGGGCGGACAACGTCCGGGCTCGATGCCCTGCCGGAGCCCCTGCGTTCCCTCCGCGTGCCCACCGTGGGAAGACCGCAGGCCGAGTCCCACCCGGCTCCAGTGGCGCGACCGGCACCTACGCCCACCGATGCTTCACTGGCCAATTCTCGACCCGCTACTACCCAACCGGACAGCAGCCGACCCACTGCCGCCCAATCGGACAACGACCGACCCACTGCCGCCCAACCGGGCAACGACCGACCCGCTGCCACCCAACCGGACGGCAGCATTCCACAACGCGATCAGCCGCCGCCTTCCGAGCCACACGACCCCAACGCTGTAGCCACCGACGCCGGGCCGACCGCGCCCGACGACGCCTCCCAGCCCGCGCCACCACCGCCGGCCCCGCCTTTCGCGCCGGGCGCTGCCGCGGATGACCAGAACGGCCACACCCGCACCCTGAGGACACCTGCGGATCCAGTCGGATCGCCCCGGAGCCAAGGCGCTCCACCCAGCGGAGACCACCCAATCGGCAGCGGTGACGCTCCGGGCACGGCGCCCCACCCGAGGTCCACCAGCTCAGGGCGGGCAGCGTCCAGCCCGTCCGCGCTCGACGCCCTGCCGGTAGCGCTGCGATCCCTTCGCGTGCCCACGGTGGGAAGACCGCAGGTAGCGGCCGCCCCGGCGCCGGCTGCGCGCCCGGCGGACTCACCCGGTGCAGATAACCACCCGGCGAGCGCTGCACCCCCTGTGGCGCAGGCGAATCCCGCCCAACCGCCAGCCGCGCACCCGGCTGCCATGCAACGGACCGCCCACCCAGCGACGAGCCCACCACCCCCGACTCCCGATCCGTCCGGCTCCGGCCTGCGGAATCCTCTTGCCGAGCTGGCGGCGCAGCGTGGGCTGACGCTGATCGGCTTCGACGATGCACCGCTCGATCCCTCTAGCCTGCGCGAGTTCGCCGAAGCGGTCGGCGATATGCTCGCCCGGTACCCGATCACCTTGCAGGGCATCGAGATTCGCCACCCGGCCGGTACCGCCCCGCCGCGCACGCTCGGTGCGGCCGCGCTGCCGCGTACGGACCCCTCGCCGCTCTGGCTGATCGTCGACAGCACCGCGCTGGTGCCGCGGCCGGCGGCGGCCCCTCGTTCCCGAAAGTGGCTGCGTAGGCGGCGCATTGCCGATCGCACGGTGTATACGGCAGTGGTCCGGGCGTACGGCTGCGCGCTCGACGCCGCAGGCGACTTTCGCGCCCGCCAGGAAGCCCAGCGGCTCCTGGTCACCGAGTCGCTGCGCGGCGGACCGGATCTCGCGTTCAGTCCGTTGAATCCGGCCCAGGCCTTGATCGATGCCTTCACAGACGTCGTGTTGCACGACCGCCACGCGGGCAGGCAGGCCAAGGCCCTGCACGACATCCTGGTCACAATGGTGCGACCGGAGACCACCGAGGTCCCGTCCTGACCTGCTGGTAGGCGGCTAGCTGCCGGTCGCGACGAGCGTCAGCACCAACGATGCGGTGGCGAGCACGAGATAGCAACCCGGGTACACCAGATCGGAATAACCGCGTGCGCGGGCGAGCGTGGCCACCGCTCCGATGAAGTACAACACCAGGCCCGCCGCGGCGGCTGCGCCGAGCGCGGGGATCGCCAGGCCCGCGAGCAGTCCGAGCGCCCCGGCGAGTTTCACCAGACCCAGCGGGATGATCCACGAGTGCGGCACTCCGTACTTGGTCATATTGTCGAGCGTCCACCGGTTTCTCGCGAGATCGGAGGCGGCGGCCACGAAGGTGGCGAGGGCGGTGACGATCAGAGTGCTGGCCGTTGCGATGGACATCGTTCCTCCTGCGGGATGCGGCTGTGGTCGCTGGATGGACGAAACACACCACGGCAATGTGATGGGTCCCCGGACGTTGCTCTCGTCACCTTCGACAGCGGACCCGCGTGCTCACCGCCGGGCGAACCCCTCGTCGTCCGGCGGTGAGCAAGTATTCAGCGGTCCTGGATGAGCCCGAGGACGTTGCCGTCGACGTCGGTGACGCTGGCGACCACCCGTCCCCCACCCACCTCGCGCGCCGGCTCCTTGATCGTCGCCCCCGCTGCGACGAGCTCGCCGAGCTTGGTGTCGATATCGTCCACGTGCCAGTACGCCACGGGCGAGGTCATCTTCTGGGGTCCGCCGTCGGGTACCAGCCCGATGTGCTGACCCTCGGCGTCGAACCCCACGTAGTAGGGCGAGTCGGTCTGCGGCGCGACGCCGAGCAGGGCGGTGTAGAGCTGCTTGGCGGCTTCCAGGTCCGTCACCGGGTGCAGAACGGTCTTGATGCCCTGGGTGGTCGAGCTGGTCATGGTCACTCCTCGAACTCGAAACGTGCTGGATGGGTCAGGCAGACGGGCTGAGGCTGGCCGCCGCCTCCCACACGAACCCGTCCGGATCGGTGCAGGGCGCGATGTCCGCGGCGAAGGCGATGCGGTGCGAGCCGCTGCCCTCGGCCGGCACACCGGCGTCCTTGGCGGCGGCCTTGCGGCCGTAGAGCGCCAGCTTCACCGCTGACGACGGCGCCTCGAACTCGACGTACTTGCTGCCGAAGCTCTTGCCCACGCTCAGCCCCTGCTCGACGTAGAACTGTTTGGTCGCCTTGACGTTGTCGACGCCGAGCAGCACCACGAATTCGTCGATCTCCCTGGTGGCGGGCCCGGTGTCCTTCTTCGCCGAGGTCGCGATCTTCCAGATCGAACCGTCCGGTGCCTGGACGACGCCGCCGTAGCCCCAGAAGCTCTTCTTGGCGGACTTCACGATGGTCGCGCCTGCGTCGACGGCCGAGCCGATGAGGCTGTCCACCGTGCTCGGCTGCGAGACCACCAGCGACAACACGTAACCACGGAACCCGCTGGTCGGGGCCTGCGAGCTGCGCACCCGCAACTTGTCGCCGAGACCGAACGCGGCGTCGTAGAAGGCTTCGGTGGCCGCGGCGTCGGTGGCTTCGAGGATGACGGACTGGATGGCGGCGGTGCTGGTCATGATCACTCCTGTGGTCGTGGGGCCCGGCGGGCCCGGTGTGCCTGTTGCGTTGAACCGGCTGTGTGCACAGCTTCTCGCCGGAGGGGCACCCACCACATCCGTGGCGACCACGGAACCGACCACGGATCGCGCGCACGCAGCGTCTGCGTGGCTGCACGGACGTCTGCGTACCGAGCCCGTATCGGACCGCGAAGTATGATCACGCGATCACGAGCAGGATGGGAGTCATGGCGGCGACGATGGAGATCTCGGCGCGCGAAGCCGAGGTGCTCTCGCTGGTGGGGCAGCATCTGAGCAATGCCGAGATCGGTGCGCGCTTGTTCATCTCGGTGCGCACGGTGGAAAGCCATGTGTCCTCGCTGCTGCGCAAGCTGGAGGTGCCGGATCGGCGAGCGCTGGCCCAGCACGCCGCGCCGCCGGCGGCCGCCGCGCAGCCGCAGCCGGCCCCGGCCCTGCCCACGCCGCTGACCTCGTTCATCGGCCGGACCCGTGAGCGCGCCGAGCTGAGCGAGCTGATCACCGAGCACCGGCAGGTGAGCGCCGTCGGCCCCGGCGGGGTGGGTAAGACCCGGCTCGCGCTGGCCGTCGCCGCCGATGCGGCCGCCGCCTTTCCCGACGGTGTGTGGTTCGTCGATCTGGTGCCGATCACCAGCCCCGATATCTGCGTGGTCGCCGGAACGGTCGCGTTCGCGCTCGGTCTCGGCGAGCAGCCCGGCCGCGGCATGGACGAGTCGGTGCTCGCCGCGCTCGCCGACCGGCAGGCGCTGCTGATTCTCGATAATTGCGAGCACGTCCTGGACGGGGTCGCGCCGTTCATCGAGCGCCTCCTCGCGGCATGCCCCCGGATGACGGTGCTGGCGACGAGCCGCGCCCGGCTGATGGTTCCGTTCGAGCGGGTGTATCCGGTGGCGCCGATGTCGCTGGCCGGTGCGGGCGATTCGGATGCGGTGGAGCTGTTCATGGATCGGGCGGCGGCCAGCGGCTGGCCGCCGAACAACGCACTGCGCGACCAGGTTTGCGCGTTCTGCGAGCGGCTGGACGGTGTGGCACTGGCGATCGAGCTGGCCGCCGCCCGCTGGACCACCCTCGGCCTGGACGGTCTCGAAGCCGGACTCTCCGACCAGCTGCGCATGCTCTCGGGCGGCTCCCGCGCCGAGGACCGGCACCGTTCGGTGCGCGCCGCGCTGGACTGGAGCCACGACCTGCTCGACCCGGATGACCGAGTGCTGCTGCGCCGAATCTCGGTGTTCATGAAGTCGTTCGGTGTGCAGGCGGCCGCCCGGGTCGCCGGATTGGACCTCGGTGTCGCCGCCGATGGCTTGGCCCGGCTGGCCGAGCAGAGCCTGCTGGTCGTGACGGCCTCCGCGAACGGCACCGAATTTCGTGCGCTGGAAACCATCCGCCAGTACGGCATGGAACGTCTGACGCAGGCCGATGAACTGCTCGACACCCGGACCCGCCATCTGCGCTGGTGCCTGGCCGAAGCCGAGGCGCTCGAGGTGGTCGGCACCGATTGGCGCGCCCGCTTCGACCGGGTGGCCGACGATTTCCGGGCCGCCATGGCCTGGGCCGCCGACCGGGCGGACCAGCGCACCGAGGCCCGCGAGCTCGCCGAGCGGATGGCTCGACTGTGCTTCACCCGCAACCTGATCGGCGAATCCCAGATGCGCTACGAGCAGGCCGCCGCCCTCGCCGACGATCCCGCCGTGGCGGCGGCGATGCTGCGGCAGGCGGCGGGCGCGGCCGGATGCCAGCTTCGCGGCGAAGACATGGACCGCCTGCATCGCGAGGCCGCCGACGCCGCCCGCCGATCGGGCGACTCCGCGGGCGCCGCCTGTGATCTGGCCACCGCGGCGGCCGACTCTTACCGGTTCGCAGGCAAATTCGTCCGGGTGCTGCCGCCGGCGGAAGCACTGGCGCTCATCACCGAGGCGCGGGAATTGGCCGGCGACGACCCACGGGCTCAGGCAGCCGTCGCCTTGGCCGAGGCCGGGCGAACGCTCACCGACAACCTCACCGGGCAGCACCCGGAAGGCGAGGTGGTGCCGGAAACCCTCGCCCATGCCGAACGCGCCGTCGACCTCGCCCAGCGCACCGGCGATCCACTCGCCGCCTCGGCAGCACTCGACACTCTCGCCGGCGTGCAGAGCTGGGCCGGTGACACCTTCGGCGCCGCGGCCACCACCCTGCGCCGCATGACGGTCCTGGAATCCGCGCCGCGCACCCCGGCCGCCACCCACGAGCTGATCGAAGCGCTGGGCGAAGCCACCGAAGCGTGCTGGGCGCAGGCGATCTGCCCGGCGCCCGCCGCTGGGCGCGGCAGCTCGCCGATCATCCGCTGCTGGCCGAGGTCGGCCATCGTGCCACGAGCTGGTTGCTGGTGACCGACGCGCTGTCGGGCGAGGTCGAGCGGGTCCGCACCCACAGCGTCCGTTTTCTCGACTCCTGGCAGCGGGCAGGCAGCCCCGCCCGCTCCCTGCTCGGCCCCGCGATGGCCGGTGTGGCGATGGTCCACGATCTGCGCGACGACCAGAACGCGCACGCCGAATGGGCCGAGTACGCGCGCCGAGCCGACACCACGCCCGTCCGGACGCACGGCTACGGCGCCGTCTTCGACGCGCTCGCCCTGCTCCACCACGGGCAGCCCGCGCAGGCGTTGCAGCGCATGGCCGCCGGCCCGGATGAGGTGTGGCGCTGGGTCACCTGGATCTGGCTGCACTGGTACGTCGCGTTGCGCGCGGAAGCCGCCGTCCTCGCGGGCAACCCCGAGGCGAACGAGCACATCGCCGAGGCCCGAAACATCGTGGCGGGCAACCCCATTGCGGAAGCTCTCGTGGAGCGAGCCGATGCCCTGCTCGCCGGAGACCCGCAGCGGACGCTCGCCTCGGCCGCCACATTCGAGGCGGCAGGCTGCGGTTACCAGGCGGCGCGATCCCGAGTCCTGGCCGGCGGAGATCACGCCGCCGCGGGCTCCGCCGCGATCGCCGGCCTCGGACTCACCCCGATGGTCCCGGTCCGCGGGTAGGAGCGAACCCCCAGAAAATCCGGTTGATCGGCTTCCTACAGTGGAACCGTGATCCGTACCGCCGCACTCGCCCACATCCGTGACCGCCGCCTCATCCAGACGCGCTCGGTGGGGAAAGAGGTTTTCTACATGGCGGGCGGCAAGATCGATCCCGGTGAGACTCCGGTGGAGGCGCTGCACCGCGAGATCCGCGAGGAGCTCGGCGTCGGGGTGACAGATGTCAGCGAGCTGGGTGTGTTCCACGCCGAGGCCTATGGGCACGCGCCGGGCACCCCGCTGCAGATGAACTGCTTCACCGCCGATCTCACCGGCGAACCGACGCCGACCAGCGAGATCGCCGAGCTGCGTTACTTCACCGTCAGCGAGTACGCGGCCATGGATCACGTCGCACCCGGTTCGATGATGGTGTTCCGGCACCTGCACGAGCTCGGTCTCATTGATTGGTGAATGCGGTTGCCGAGCGGACACTTCCGGCACCGCGAGTTCTGGCACCGGGCACACGTGTAAAGCCCACTACCAGTTTGCTTCCCGATCTCTCGGACCTCGGGCAATCACCGTCGCCGTTGGATCTCGGCCGCACAACAAACCCGTAGCAACCGAAAAACCCGGTGCGGTGGGAAAACTCGGCCGGTAGACTGCACAGTGCGCCCGGAACGAGCGCAGCGGCGCCCCCACCCCGAGCTATCTCAGTTCACCAGGGTGAAGCGATGCGCCATCACCGAACTCATCCCGGGCGTCCAAACTTCCGCACCGCGAATCACGATCTGCGGGATCGATATACGAAGCGGATATGTCCTCGCCGTGCACCGGCCGGATCTCCGCATCCGTCTTGCGAACTCAGCCGATCAGTTCCGCAACCAGCGTCGTCTGGCGACCCCTCCACGCACAGCAGTCGGGCCCGAGACCACCCACGGTCTCGGGCCCGATGTGAAAGCTCAGAACTCAGCCGGTTTCAGCACGTCCGCCGGCATCGGCACGGCCATCGGAATCGGCGCGCTTGTCCGCGTCGTCCTCCGCCTCCGCGCGCAAGGCGATCCCCGGCTCGGTCCCCTCATCGGCGGCTTGGTCCGGCTCCGGATGTTCGGGCTCGAACTGCTCGGGCAGGTTCTTCAGATGCTTGTTCATCGAACGCACCAGCAGGAACGTGCCGACCAGCAGGATCAGCACGATGATCAGGCCGAACGGCGAGGCCTTGCCGAATTCGGGGCCGGTCGGTGTGCCCGGGGTCTGGGCGAGTAGAGCGAGCATCACCGGTGCTCATCCTCGATACCGGCGAACAGATCGTTCTCGGGCAGGGCGGTGCGCACGCGGGTCTGGGCCAGCTCGAACTCCTCGGTCGGCCACAGCCGCTGCTGGATCTCCAGCGGAATGGCGAAGAACGCGCCGTTGGGGTCGATCTGGGTGGCGTGGGCGCGCAGGGCGTCGTCACGCTGCGGGAAGTACTTCGCGCACTCCACCTGGGTGGTGACCCGCGTCATCACGTCGCCGCGCTCGACGGCGTACTTGCGCATCCGGTCCAGCCACTCGCGCATCGGGAACGGCTCACCCATGCGCTCGTACTCCTCGGCGAACACTTCCAGCCTGCGGATGCTGAACCCGTGGTCGTAGTACAGCTTGAGCGGCGTCCACGGCTCACCCGCGTCCGGGAACTTCTCCGGATCGCCCGCCGCCTCGAACGCGGCCACCGACACCTTGTGGCACATGATGTGATCCGGATGCGGATAGCCGCCGGTCTCGTCGTAGGTGGTCATGACGTGTGGCTTGAACTCGCGCACCACCCGCACCAGCGCCTCGGTGGCCTCCTCCAGCGGGACCAGCGCGAAGCAGCCCTCGGGCAGCGGCGGCAGCGGATCGCCCTCGGGCAGGCCGGAGTCGACGAAACCCAGCCAGGTCTGCTGCACACCGAGGGCGGCGGCCGCGGCCGCCATCTCCTCGCGGCGGATCTCGTCGATCCGGTCCAGCACACCGGGGGTATCCATCGCCGGATTCAGGATGCTGCCGCGTTCGCCGCCGGTCAGCGTGACGACGAGGACATCGTTGCCTTCATCGGCATACCTAGCGGTGGTCGCGGCGCCCTTACTCGATTCGTCGTCGGGGTGGGCGTGCACCGCCATGAGGCGAAGGCCACTCACTTCACGTTCACCGTCGCTCTCGCATCGCGGGTGGGTCGGGAGAATCCCGTCAGGTCTTCGTTCTCTATAGTTCCATTCCGACCGATTCTGTTCCGACCTACCCCCCGCGAGCGCCCTCACACGCCCGCAACGGGGGCCGAAGGACACCGCATGCCCCCGGACCCCAGCCGCGCCGCCGACGTCGCGGCCCGCAATGCCGACCGCTACGGCGCCCGCCCGGCGGGGCAACGCACCAGGCGCAACCTGATCGCGCTCGGCTTGGGCCTGATCGTGCTGGTGGCCGGGGTCGTGGTGGCCTACCTCGGCTGGTCGAAATACGGTCCGGACGATATCCAGGCCGAACAGCTCGGCTACACCGTCATCGACGATTCGACCGTCGAGGTGCGGATCAAAGTCACCCGCGACGACGCCACCCAGCCCGTCGTCTGCTTCGTCCGCGCGATGTCCAGGGACAATGCCGAGGTCGGCCGCCGCGAAGTGCTGATCGTGGGAGCCGACCCGAACGCCGCCGAGGACTACGGCACCATCGAGCTCACCACCCGCGTCCGGTCCTCGGAACGGCCGTCCTCGGCCAGTGTCTACGGCTGCACCGACAAGGTGCCGCAGTACCTGCGCGCGGGGTGAAATAGCGCCGTTACGGCGCGAACTGTTCAGAAAATAAACTCCGACCTGCGCATTTATGAACCATGCTAAAATGGCTTCACGCACGGTTCCGGGGCACGGAGCCGTGTTTGCTGCATTGGCGGCCGGCGCGGTTCCGGATCGGCGAGATTATCCGGGATCAGGTCTGTGAAGGTTCGAAGAACTTCCCAGGAACGCTCCAGCCGTCTGCTTGTGCATGCCCGTGTGCGGGTAGGTGCTCGCAGTATCAGGGAATCCTGGCTCGCCGGGAACAACTACTAGGGAGTGATCGAGATGACTGAGACGCAAGTGACCTGGCTGACCCCGGAGTCGCACGACAGGCTCAAGAGCGAACTCGACGCGCTCATTGCCAACCGTCCGGTCATCGCCGCCGAGATCAACGAACGCCGTGAAGAGGGCGACCTCAAGGAGAACGGCGGATACCACGCCGCGCGCGAGGAGCAGGGTCAGCAGGAAGCTCGCATCCGCCAGCTGCAGGAACTGCTGAACAACGCCAAGGTGGGCGTCGCGCCCACCAAGTCCGGCGTCGCGCTGCCGGGTTCCGTGGTCAAGGTCTACTACGACGGCGACGAATCCGACACCGAGACCTTCCTCATCGCCACCCGCGAAGAGGGCCTCAGCGACTCCAAGCTGGAGACCTACTCCCCCAACTCGCCGCTGGGTGGCGCGCTCATCGACGCGAAGGTCGGCGAGACCCGCGAATACACCCTGCCCAACGGCAACACCATGAAGGTGACGTTGATCAGCGCGGAGCCCTACCACAGCTGATCCGGCTCGCGGCCGGCGTCGCCCGGCCGGGCCCACAGACGCGAACGGCCGCATCCGATTCTTCGGGTGCGGCCGTTTCGTCATCTGCCGGGTCTCAGCTCAGCGCCTGCTCGATGTCGGCGAGCAGGTCGCTGACGTCCTCGATGCCCACCGACAGCCGCACCAGATCCGCGGGTACCTCGAGCATCGAGCCCGCGGTGGAGGCGTGGGTCATGGCCGCCGGGTGTTCGATCAGCGATTCCACACCGCCCAGCGATTCGGCCAGGGTGAAGATCTTGGTGCGTGAGCAGAAATCGCGGGCCGCGTCGGGGCCGTCGTTGAGCCGCACCGAGATCATGCCGCCGAAGCGGCGCATCTGCTTGTCGGCCACCGCGTGCCCGGGATGCTCGTTCAGGCCGGGGTAGATGACCTGGGAGATCTTCGGGTGCCGAGTCAGGAACTCGGCGAGGGTTTCGGCATTGTCGCAATGCCGGTCCATCCGCAGGGCCAGGGTCTTGGTGCCGCGCATGGTCAGGAAGGCGTCGAACGGGCCGGGGACGGCGCCCGCACCGTTCTGCAAGAACGCGAACGCGGCGTCGAGTTCGGCGTCGTCGGTGATCAGCGCGCCACCGATGACGTCGGAGTGCCCGCCCAGGTACTTGGTGGTCGAATGCACCACGATGTCGGCGCCGAGCAGCAGCGGCTGCTGCAGGTACGGCGTGGCGAAGGTGTTGTCGACCACCAGCTTGGCGCCCGCCGCGTGCGCCACGTCGGCGAGGGCCGGGATGTCACCGATGCTGAGCAGCGGGTTGGTGGGAGTCTCGATCCACACCAGCTTGGTGTTGGGGCGGATCGCGGCGCGCATCTCGTCGACGTTGAACACGTGCGCGGGCGAATGCTCGATGCCCCACTGGCTGAACACCTTGTCGATGAGCCGGAAGGTGCCGCCATAGGCGTCATCCGGGATGACGATGTGGTCGCCGGGACGCAGCGTGGCGCGCAGGGCGCAGTCGGTGGCGGCCATGCCGGAGGCGAAGGCGCGGCCGTAGCGGCCGGCTTCCAGCGCGGCGAGGTTGGCTTCCAGGGCGGTGCGGGTGGGGTTGCCGGTGCGGCCGTATTCGTAGCCGTCCCGCAGGCCGCCGACGCCGTCCTGGGCGAAGGTGGAGCTCGCGTAGATGGGCACGTTCACCGCGCCGGTCTGGGGATCGGGATCGAAACCGGCGTGCACGGCCCTGGTGGAGAATCCCAGCTCACTCATGTGCCTCAGCCTAAAGGCAGCGTTTTCCGGGCCGACGGCCGGTTCTCCCGTTGGGCGTGTCGGCGCCCGCGAGGCCCGTTTACGCTGTCCCCATGGTGACCGTCGAAGAACTGTTCGCGATCGATGCGCTGCTGTCCGATACCGAACGCGAGATCCGCGACACCGTCGCGGCGTTCGCGGCCGAACGGCTGCGCCCGCACATCGCCGACTGGTTCGAGGAGGGCACCTTCCCGGCCCGCGATATCGCGCCCGAACTGGGCAAACTCGGTCTGCTCGGTATGCACCTGGAGGGTTACGGCTGCGCGGGCATGTCGGCCACCACCTATGGCCTGGCCTGCCAGGAATTGGAGGCCGTCGATTCCGGCGTGCGCTCGATGGTGTCGGTGCAGGGTTCGCTGGCGATGACCGCGATCCACAAGTTCGGCTCCGAGGAGCAGAAGCAGCAGTGGCTGCCGGAGATGGCGGCGGGCCGCGCGCTCGGCTGTTTCGGGCTGACCGAACCCGACTTCGGCTCCAACCCCGGCGGCATGCGCACCCGCGCCCGCCGCGACGGCGACGACTGGGTGCTCAACGGTTCGAAGATGTGGATCACCAACGGCTCGGTGGCCGATGTGGCGGTGGTGTGGGCGCAGGTCGACGTCGACGGCAAGCAGGTCGTACACGGCTTCCTCGTCCCGGCGGGCACGCCCGGTTTCACCGCGCGGGAAATGCATCGCAAGCTCTCGCTGCGCGCCTCGGTGACCGCCGAACTCGATTTCGACGAGGTGCGCCTGCCCGCCGACGCCCTGCTGCCCGAG
This sequence comes from Nocardia sp. JCM 38205, assembly GCF_058222935.1. Classification (NCBI taxonomy): domain Bacteria; kingdom Bacillati; phylum Actinomycetota; class Actinomycetes; order Mycobacteriales; family Nocardiaceae; genus Nocardia; species Nocardia sp. JCM 38205. The sequence goes on from NZ_JBYHFL010000004.1 coordinate 584,264, forward strand.
GCGCGCGGACTGTCCGCGCCGCTGGCCTGCCTGAGCGAGGCCCGGTTCGGCATCATCTTCGGCGCGCTCGGCGCGGCCCGCGACTGCCTCACCGCCACCATCGAATACGCCCGCACCCGCGAGGTTTTCGACAAACCACTGGCCGCCTACCAGCTCACCCAGGCCAAGATCGCCGATATGGCGCTGGAATTCGGTAAAGGGCAGCTGTTGGCGCTGCATCTGGGCCGGTTGAAGGATCGCGGCGAGATCGCTCCGGAACAGATCAGCGCGGGCAAACTCAACAGCACCCGCGAGGCCATCGCGATCGCCCGCGAATGCCGGACGATTCTGGGCGCCAACGGAATCACGCTGGATTACCCGGTGCTGCGGCACGCCAACAATCTCGAATCGGTGCTCACCTACGAAGGAACGGCCGAGGTTCACCAGCTGGTGCTCGGAAATGCGCTCACCGGAGCCAAAGCGTTCCGGTAGACGGCGATTCGGTAAGGCGCCGGGCCCTCCGGCGCTCTACCTCACCCAGCGGCCGGGCGCGCGCTGCGAACATTGTTACCGCTTGTCATTCGAGGGCCATCTGGATGTCACCCATCGGCCCCGGCGATCGCGCACCCTATGAGTGCACCCGAAGACGGGTCCGACGCAGCAGGAAACGGCGGGTGCGCTGACACTGAAATGCGGAGGTGCGCAATGAACTCGCTGTCGTCCGGCACTACCGTCCACACCACGGTCACCGATTACCGCCAGAGTTTCCGGGCACGTGAACGCGGCACCCTCGCCGACCCGGTCGACGCCCGCCCGCTACCCGATCAGCGCGACCTGGTCGCGGCTTTCGCCGGCCGCCGCGAGGAACATCCGCTACTGGACTGGGCACAGGAACTGGCAGATCTGCACCGCGCCCGGCAACGCAACCCGCTCGCCACGGCCGGAATCGATTGCCGCCGCCACGAACTCGTCGCCCGCATCGACAACTGGGTGCGCACCCGCATCCCCGGCCGCTACGCCACCCGGCAACTGCGCGCCGCCTCCCTCGGCGCCACCGTCGACCGCATGGCCGCCGCCCACGTCCACGCCAGCCACCTGCTGCACACCGCCGAACGCGTCTCCGACGACCGCGTGCACGCCGCGTGGTACCGCCTGGCCCTGCTGGCCGACACCTGGACCGACCTGATCACCAGCGCCCCCGACCAGACCCGGCCGCACGGGCGGTACCGGGCGGGCTCGACGCCGTAACCGGCGATCGGCGCGTCGTCACGCGTGTTTCCCGGTAACGCCGCCGCGACCCTTGCCCGGGCAAATCGGATTTCGATAAGGTCACAGCCAGCCGAGGGGGCGGAATCCGAATCCGGTCCCGTATTCGCGTGACCAGGGTCGGGAGGAGCCGGTGATGAAACTGGTGCGAGGGCGGTACCTGCTCGCTATCGGGGCTGTGGTGTTGGTTGCGGCGGGGTGCGGGGGGTCGACGGAGGGGGAAGCGCAGCCGGTGGGGTCGGCGGGGAGTACGAGTGGGGCGGGCACCAGCGCGGCCGAAGGTGGGATCGCGGCGGATGTGCCGAGCGGGTTTGATCCGTGCTCGGATATCCCGCAAGAAGTACTTGCCTCGGAGGGGCTGCGGAACCGCTCTACCGCGAACAACTCCGGTTCGAACGGCATCAAATGGCAAGGCTGCCGCTGGTCGCAGCCAGATGCGTACTCCACAACGATCAGCGTCACGAACCTCACCGTGAACATGGTCCGCGACAACAAGAATCGAACCGTCCGCGACGAGTACACGATCTCGGGCCGCGAGGCTATCGCTTCGCACGTGAGCGACGAATCAGAACCGACATCGGTGTGCACTCTCCACGTCGCGATGAAGGGTGGAAGCATCGAGTTCGGCCTGAACAACCCCGCCTCGAACCGGGAGACCGGCCACATCGACACCTGCGAGCTCGCTCGCGGCCTGGCCGAGAAAGTGGTGCCGCTGATTCCATCCGACGCATAGTCGGTCCGCACACACGAAAACATATACTGGGGGAGCTGAACGGTATGAGCGAGAACGACACGGCACCACACACGTTGGCCGGCCTGATCACAGAAGCCGCCGAGGGCAGGCTGTCCGTCCAGATGAACGGCGACATTCAGGTGAACGCGGAAGAGTTCGTCTATATCGACCGCGACTGCGATGCGTTCAAGACCCATATCCGCGACCTTCAGGAAATCGCACGAACGATCTCCGACCAGGAGGTGTGGGGGCTGGGCGAGGACAAGGACCCCCTGTCATCGGCGAGCATCCTCGTCAGTCGATTCCGCGAAAAGGCCAAGGGTTCCGACAACAGCATCCACGCGATCCTCGAAGAGCACTACAAGATCGTCGACGAAATCCAGCAACTCCATAAAGCGATCGCTCAGCGCTACATCGACACCGACGAGACGTTCGCTGCCCGCTACAACCAGCTCGTGGCCGAACTACCACCTCCGGGGCCGATTGCGCCGACACGCACCCAGCCCGGCGTCACCCCCGTGGCGAAGTAGGCCACGATGTCCAAAATCCCTACCGAGCAGCCGCGTATCAAAGACGGCGAGAATCCCGACAATCTCGATCACTCCCAGATCAATGATTCGTTCAATCCGCTGAACACGACAGAGGCTTTCGCCGCGGCCAACAAATTCACCGAGATCGAGAACAAATGGACCGATGGGGTGAGGGTTTTCGCGGCCCGCATCCAGCGGTCGAGCTCGGCGGCATGGGACGGCCCGGCCGCCGAAGCCGCCCGGACGGCCTTGTCCAACTACACGACTCGCGCCCAAGATCTCTCCCCCGCCCTGCAAGCGATGGCCGCCCGGGTCTACGGCGCAGTCGATTCGATCAACACCACCAAGCGCGAGTTGCCCGAGGTGGTCGAGAAGCGCCCGGCGTGGAACCCGACGAGTTGGCCGTATGTCGGCTCGCATTCGGCGTCCAAGCGTGACGATGCCGAAGCCACCGCGCGCACCGTGATGGGCACCCACTATGTGAAGCCGTTCGTCGACACCGACCGAGAGATTCCGGTCCTGCCCAAGCCGGACGATCCCACCCAACCACTGGTCCCGCCGGTGAAACCGCCGACCGATGACCGCGAGTGGGAAGGTGGTGGCGGCGATACCGGTGGTGGCGACGGCGCGGGCGACGGCTCCGGCGGCGGCACTGGCGGCGGCGGCACTGGCGATCAGGGCGGTTCCGAAGGGGAAACCGAGGAGACCAAAGGCACCGAGGAAACCGGCGGCGAAACCACCGAGGAGCAGCAGGATCCGACGACCATGGCGGCGAATACCACTGCCCCGTCGAGTACGCCCACGAGCACGACCTCCCGCGTGACGGACCCGTCGCTCGCCTCCACCACACCGGCGGGCGTCAATGCCGCCGGCTACTCCCCAACCGGTGTGCCGGGCGGCCGGACGGGTGGATCGGCAGGCACGGGCGGTGCGGGGCGTGCGGGCGGCGCGGGGTCCGGGGGCGGCTCCGGTTCCGGTGGCTCGGGTTCCGGCAGCGAGAAGCCCGGCGCCGGGCGCAGCATTCCGGGTGGGCCGGGCGGATCGGGTGCTGGGGCAGGTCCGGCGGCCGCGGCCAATGCTGCCAGGTCGGCGGCCACCGGTCGCGGCTTGATGGGTATGCCGATGGGCGGCATGGGTGCCGGTGCGGGCCGGGGCGGCAACTCCGATGAGGACGAGCACAAGACGCCGGAGTACCTGATCACCGCCGAGAACACCGACGAACTGCTCGGCGAGGTCCCCAAGACCGTTCCCGGCGGCGTGATCGGCGGCGATATCCCGGCGGCCGAGACCACCGCACCGCAGGAGGGGGAGGATCGGCGGTGAGCGAATGGCGATGGGACCCCGATGATTTCGCGGCCCTGTGGTACAGCGACGCGCACGACCGCTTCCCACGCCCGCTGCGGTATGTCAGCCGCTTCCGTTTCCTCGGTGAAGTCGCGGCACACCGCGAGAAGGTGCGCACGGGCTACGACGGCGACGAACTCGAACGCATCCAGCTCGCCTTCCACACGCTCGCCGAATCCGATTTCCGTATCGAAATCCTCGGCGGCACAACGAAAACCAAACGCGGCCGGGAGGGCGAGTATCGCGTTGTCGGGGCAAGTACCACCTATCAAGCGGCCACCTTGTCACAAACGGCGATCGACGGAGTCGACGGCCCCATCACCTGCCGCCTGTTCCGCCCCGAACAACTGCCGAATCGCCTGACCGCGGCCTTGCCCGCCTGCGCGCCGGGCACCCACCCCGCGGCCACCTTCCATCTCGCGGATCTCGAACAGCGCAGCGAGCAGCGCAGTTTCGCGCACCGCACGCCCCGGGAGGAGTATCAGCGGCTGGCGCTGCGACCCGCCGACGGCGGCGGCAATGCCGGACTTCTCGTCGGCCCACTGCACGCCCGCCCGGACCCCTGGTACGCCTTCCAGTGGTTCGACCTCACCGGCGACGGCCGCTACCTGGAACAGCGCAACCGCGAACAGTTGAACGTCCGCCCGGCCGCCCCGCAGATGTTCACCGAGATGTTCACCAACTGGATCGTGCGCGCCCGTAAGCGGCTACGTGAGGATGCCCAGGAACCGGTCTGGTAGCCGGCCGCCCGGCTTCGGTTGCCATAGCTACCCCGCATGACCTGCATGGGAGCCCTCCGGCCCTGGGTATTTCGGTTGAGCGAACCACCTGCGCCTGGGCTAATCTTCGCTCGTTCAGCAGACGTGCGCCGGAACGGTCCTTTCCCTGGAACGTTCGTGTGGCTGTCGTCGATGATTGACAGGAAGACTTCAGTGAAGCGCACACTTGCAGTAGGGCTGGCGTTCGTCGCGGTAGCGGCGGTGGGCTGCAGCTCGGAGGAGTCGACGACCGCGGCTTCGACGTCCGTGTCGGCTCCGGCCGCCGCCGAGGGCGGCGATGCGCAGCAGATCCGCGACCTCATCGCGCAGCAGGAGCCCGCGATGGCGACCTTCGATTTCGACCGGATGGCCGAACTCACCTGCACCAAGTACCGCGACCAGGTCAAGAACCTGCCGGACACCATGTTCCCGCCGCTCAGCTCGGCGGGAACGGCCGAGGAGTTCGCCGCCAAGCCTGCCGATCAGCTCGCCGCCGCCCTGAAGGCGGAATACCCGGCGGCCTCCGATGAGAGCATCAATAACCTGGTCGACGCGTTCATCCGCTACGACGAACCGGCCTACAAGGCCGCGAATCTGGCCATCATGCGCGAAACCACCACGGTCACTGTCGACAAAGTCGACAACATCAAGGTAACCGGGGATACCGCCACCGCCGACATCACCTCCACGTGGAAGAACGAAGGCGCGGAGTCGGAGACCAAGACCGAAACCAACGCTTACGCCAAAGAAGACGGTAAGTGGCTGGATTGCCAGCAGCCCTCGTAACGGGCATCCACAATCCGGCCGTGCCCGAGCCGGCGGTGACCGACTCGGGCAGCAGGATCACATCCGGGTCATGGTCGAGGCGTATCCCCCGCCGCCCGGGTAGACCCATTCGCCGGTGACCGTGGTGCCTTCGGCATCGAAGGTGCCACGGTAGTAGGCGGGGCTGCCTTTGGCGCCGCCCCAGATGGTGAGGGTGTCACCGTCGAGTTCGTAGACGTAGTCGAAGGTGTTGCCGACCGAGTCGTAGTACCGGGAGACCACGTCGGGGCCGGTGGGTTCGCCGAACGGGTGCAGGTTGCCGATCACCTCCAAACCGGTGACGGGTTCGCCGTACTGGGTGAGGTCGACGTGCTGGAGCAGGAAGAACCGGCCGGGCATCCATTCGTAGCGCACGGTTCCTTCGGCGCCGCCGCTGACTTTCCAGGTGCCGACGAGGCGGTCAAGGGCCTGGAGCTCGGGGGTGGGCTGCTGCTGGGTGTCGTTCATGGTCGTACTCCTTCTGTGTGGGTCGTTCGCTGGTACCTCGGTGCAGGCAGACCGTCCTCGACATCATCAGACTGTGATCTGGATCACAGGACGACCGTGTCGAGGTTCGGGCCGCGGCTCCGAGGTGGCAACGGACCCAGATCGCGGTCGCGGACCGGCTACCGTGACGAGAACCCACCACATCGGAGGACCCCGTGAAATATCTGCTGCTCGGCTACACCCCGGCCGCCGCATGGGACGCCGCGACCGCCGACACCGCCTCGGAGGAGGCGCTGGCCGCGTTCGCCACCTACCAGCAGCTGGAGAAGGAGCTGTTCGCCTCCGGCGAGCTGGTCAGTACGGAGGGCCTCGGCCACCCGGCGGTCAGCACCACGGTTCGCAAGACCGCCGATGGCGTGGTCGCCACCGACGGGCCGTTCGCGGAGTTGAAGGAGGTGCTGGCCAGCTTCGCCGTGATCGACGTGGCCGGACATGAACGGGCCGTGGAGATCACCGCCCGCATCGTCGAGGCGCTCGGTGAGCCGATCGAGATCCGCCCGATCATGGGCGAGGACTTCACCGCGTGAACCCGGAGCTCGAGGACCTGCTGCGCGCCGAAGCGCCGCAGGTCCTCGGCGCGCTGGTCCGCCGGTTCGGCCGCTTCGATATCGCCGAGGACGCCGTGCAGGAAGCGTTGCTGGCCGCAGCCGGAAAGTGGCCGGTCGAGGGCATTCCGGACGAACCGCGCAGTTGGCTCATCCGCGTCGCCTACCGGCGCATGGTGGATCTGCTGCGCTCCGATCAGGCCCGCAGGCGCCGGGAACTGGAAGCCGGCGCCGCCGAACTGGCCATGGCCGAGCCCGCCCGGGCCGCGCAGGCCGGCGGACTGGACGACAGCCTCACCTTGCTCTTGCTGTGCTGCCATCCAGCACTCGCGCACACCTCGCAGGTGGCGCTCACCTTGCGCGCGGTCGGCGGGCTGACCACGGCCGAGATCGCGCACGCCTACGGCACGACCGAGGCCACCATGGGCACCCGGATCAGCCGCGCCAAACAACAACTCGCGAAGGCCGGCGCCCGCTTCACGCTCCCCACCGGCGAGGACCGCGACAGTCGAATGGCGGCGGTTCTCCAGGTGCTGTATCTCATCTTCAACGAGGGCTACACCGCCACCGCCGGAGCCGACCTCACCCGCCTGGACCTCACCGCCGAGGCCATCCGGCTCACCAGAATGCTGCACGCCACCGTCCCCGCCGACGCGGAGGTGACGGGCCTGCTCGCACTGATGCTGCTCACCGAATCCCGCCGCGCGGCCCGCACCGAGGCCGGCGAACTGATACCCCTCGATCAGCAGGATCCCGCACAGTGGAATCGCGAAATGATCGCGGAGGGAACAGCTCTCATCGACAGCGTGTGGAACCGAGCCCCGGCCGGCCCTTACCAGATCCAGGCCGCGATCGCCGCGGTGCACGCCGCGGCCGAACCGGGCCGCACCGACTGGGCCCAGATCGCGATGCTGTACCTGTGGCTCGAGCGCCTCACCCCGACGCCGCCGGTCCAGCTCGCCCGCGTGGTGGCCGTCGCCCACGCGCACGGACCGGCCAGGGGCCTGGCCTTGCTCGACGACCTCAACCAGCGCCACCACCTCGACAGCAACCCGCTCACCCGGCAGCGTGAACACGCCGTCCGAGCCCACCTCTTACAGCAGGTCGGCGAGAACGCCGCCGCCACCGAATACTTCCGCCGCGCCGCCGAACTCACCGATAACCAGGTCGAAAAGCGCTACCTACACAGCAAGGCCGATCACCTCGACTGACTACCACCCCGGCGACCTCCGATCGACTCAACTCACTGCCGTGGCCACACCATCTGCCGCGCGATTCGAGCCGGTCGGGCCGGACGACGCCTCCGGATCGAGCGGTCGGCAGTATGCCCGAGGCCGTCGGCGCAACTGGCCGCCGCCAGACCGGGCGCTGGGAGGGGATGCCGTCTCACAGCAGGTAGAGACGTTCGGTCGGTAGCCGGGGCAGGCCGCGCGGGTCGGTGGGCAGTCGGCGTATGCGACTCCAAGAACCCCACCGGCCCCGCTCTCGTCCTCAACCCCACCGACTGGGACCACTTCACCACGGCCATCCAGCACAAGAGGTTTCCCCCTCTCGCGTAGATCGAGTTGCGGCTTCGCACAGGATTCGGGCACGTCGCACAAGGTGTGAGCTATCGAAATCGCCATAACCTGTGCGCAGTTCGCGCACACCGGTAGGGGCGGCAGGTCGAGGGCCCCGCGATTTTCCACGGGCGGCAAGGTGTGGATCGTCGGCATACCATCGGCCGGTCAGTGCGCGGTAGCTATGGAGAGCAGGTGGAATGGTTCCCGAGTGGTGCGAATTCTTCACGGCCGATGAGTACGCGAAGTTCGCCGAGTATGTCGATTCGGCGCTCGGCAGTTTCGGCGCCGAAGGGCAGGACGTCGACAACGGCTGGGTCAGCGTGGCCTCGGGCGAACCGGATCCGGAGCTGTACGAACTCGACCTCACCGAACTGGCCGGAGAGTGCCGAGCGAACCCGATCGAGGACTGGCCGGTTCTGTGCTTCAGTGCGGTCGACCGATTCGTCGTGTGCGCGCCGCAGCGGGAATGGCTCACCCAAGCCACTTTCGCCGAAGTCGAAGATCTGCTGGAACCGTGGCTCGCCGACGCGCCGGAGCTGACCTTCGAAGCCCCACCGGATCATCCGGACCAGCCCTTCTCGACCCGACTCGACGATGGCCGGTATCTGCACTTCGTCGCCACCGTCCCAGAGTTGGGCGACATCCCGGAGATCCCGGCCTTCGTCCCGAACTCCGCCATCGGCTCCTGGAACGTGCCCGTCGACGATCTGGTGCGCTGGGCCGCGACGCGCGCCTGAGCCGGACCGACCGGCGAGCGGCAGCTCGGCTGCCGCCATTCCCCTACGGCGGCAACCACGCTCGCCGCTCCATCGCCGCTGCCGGGGCCGATGCGGTCGGGGCAGGCCGGGGCAACAGCCTTGGTCCCGCACTGTGACTCCACCCCACCTGCCGCCCAGCTGTGAGATACATTACTTGTTGATCAACCGTCCAATTCTGCGCTTTTCTCGATCACCGCAGGTAGCGCACAAACCGGCATCGCGGCACCGCCGGCCCGCATTAATTTGAATGATTGATTTTCACAAAATCCCTGGTAGTGCGGTCTTTCCAAACCTGGGACTAAAGGTTGTGTGCGCCGTAAACTCCGACGCCGTCCGGCAATACGCCGGTCTCGCGTGAGTTTGAGTAAGGGATTCCAGGAATGAAGTTCGGCCGTTTCGCCGTCACCACCGTCCTCGCCGTCGCCGCTCTCGGTATCTCCGCGGGCACCGTGCACGCAGAACCAGCGAAGGCCTCCGAGGAACTAAGGGCGGAGGGGGCCGAACACGGGATCGAGTACACGACCACCACCGACCGCTCCGGCCGCACCATCACCACCAAGGTCGAAGACGGCACGTTCGAGCTGGTCGAGGGCGTGGAGGACAAGGCCGACCGGGCTGTTCTGAAGTCGGACAGCGGCGAAGTGGTCGCCGAGATCCCGCTCGCCTACGAGATCGCCGGCGCGCGGATGAGCGTGGCGCACGAGATCGCCGACCACGGCCGTGAACTCACCCTCACCACCAAGCCGTCGGCCAAGGAAATCGGCGAGATGCGCGAGATCAGCTCGATGTCGCGGCTGGTGGCCGAACTGGAGAAGAACGTCGTCGGCGTCGTCGCCGGTGCGGTGATCGGCGGCCTCATCGGCGCCGTCATCGGCATGGGCTTCTTCACCCTGCTCACCGGCCCGATCGGTGCGGTCGTCGGCGCGCTCGCCGGCGGCGCCATCATGGGCGGTCAGCCGTTCGTCGATGCCATCATGGCCGTCCTCAGCGGCCAGCCGTGACCGAGCCGATGACCGAGCCGATCCCCGCCCAGCAGGGCACACCGGCCGAGCAGGGCACGCCGGCGCCGAACCGTACTCGGCGCCGCCTGACCAACAGCGCACTCATCGTCGCGATCGGCGCCTTCGTGACGGCGGGCATCTTGATCGTCGGTGTCTCGGTGCTGGCGTCGTCGTTCGAATCCACGGTGGCCGAGGCGAAGCAAGAGGTCAGCGCCACCGCGACGACGACGGCATCGCCCACCCCGAAGACCCCGCTGAAACAACCCGGCCTGGCGCCGGTCCCGCCGCCGACCACGACGACCCCGCAGACCTCGGCCTCCCCCGTCGCGGACAACAAGACCGCCAAGGAAGCCGTGGCAGTCCAGGTGAACGTCGGCGACTGCGTCGTGCTCGACCCGGACCCGAAGAAGGTCGGCAAAACCGCCTGCGGCAGCGCCGATTCCACCTACAAGGTCGTCGACAAGGGCACCGAGGCCAGCACCTGCCCCTCCGACGCGGACCGTTCCCACTCCGTCGACAAGACCACACTCTGCCTCGACATCGACTGGACCGTCGGATCCTGCATGACGTTGAAGCCCTCCCCCACCCGCATCCCCTGCACGTCGCCCGACGGCGTGAAAGTGGTTGCGGTCCAACAGAACACCACCAACGTCGACACCTGCCCCGACGCCGACCGCGGCTTCGTCTACTCCGAACGCAAGTTCGTCATCTGCTTCGCGGATCTGTAGGGCTCCGATCACCAGCAGCGCCGAGCCAGCCCCGGCCGGCATGACCCCGGGCCACTGATGGCGACCGCGAATCCGGCGCCGACCTGCCCGGCGGGTAGCGGCCGGGCCGGACGGCGGCGCCCGATCGGGGAAACCGGTCAGGTGGGTACCGGCTCATCCATCGGCTCGCGGAGCCCGCGATCGGCGGACGCGACCAGCCCTGGCCGGCCTGCTGGTGATCGGCACTGTCGCGCTGCCCTCGCGCGGAGACGACGCCACTATGAACGCCACAGTCCCCCTGCCTGCGCTGATTGTTAGCATGACGAGGTGTTTTTGCTCGGCCCCGTATTGCTCGAACAGTCGGCGCGTCGCAGTATCAAACGCCTGCACACGATGTACGGGGCCCCGGCGCTCGCGGCAGCGGCACAGCTGCCCGCGCTCTCGGCGGCGCTCGATCAGCATGCGGCCGCGGTACGCGACATCCTCCAGTTCGGCGTAGACCCGCACCACGGAACCTCGCCCGTGGTGCTGCTGACCGCCTATGCGCGCGGACTCCTCGACGAGGTGCGTGCGAGCGCACCCGTGCCGCTCGGCCACGAGGACACCGTGCCGGGCCCGCCCGTCGTCCCGGTCGACCATGCCGACTGGTCGGAGGCGGACTGGATGGTGCTGCGGCTGGCGGCGGTGTGCGTGTGCGCCGCCCCGCACCTGGCCTGACCCTCACCGGCATAACAGAAGAATCCCCCACCGATTCGGGACCGGTGGGGGACTCGTGCGCGATGGCTCGCTACCGCATGCGGCGGCCCTCGCCGTAATCGCCGTACCCGCCGCGCGGCTCCTGCGGCCACTGCCGGCCCGGGTCGGTGGCCTGCTCCCACTGCTGACGACCCGGCTGGTTACCCCACTCCGCCTGGCCCTGGGTTCCGGGCTGGTTGGTCCACTCCTGGGAGCCGCCGCCCGCGGGCTGGTTCGCCCACTGCGGCTGCTGCGCCGCCTCGGCCGGACGGCCCGCGCCCTGCTGCTGCCGGGCCGCGTCTTCCCGGCCACGCTGGTAGGCCTCGGCGCGCCCCTTGGCCGCGGGGATCTCGTCCTCCAGGTTGCTCAACCAGCCTTCCCAGCGCTGCTGCATGGGCCGCACCAGACCGCCGCCGACACCGACGACCATGATGCCGCCGATCGTGGCGAGCACCGTGATCAGGATGGGCGTGGTCACCGAGGTCGCCACCCCGATCTGGTTCAGCGCGGCGATGATGCCGACGCCCCAGATGAAGATCGCGGCCAGCCGCCCGAGCATGGAGCCGAAGCTGAGGCCAGACAGCACATTGGTGACGATGTCGCGCACCGCCCGCGCGATGGCCGCGGCGACGACAACGATCAGGATCGCGACGGCCGCCTTGGGCAGCCAGGCGACGATGCCGTTGAGCATGTCACTGACCGGATTCGGCCCGAACACGCCGAAGCCGAGTTGAAGCGCGATCAGCAGAATCGCGTAGTACGCGAGCTTCGCCAGCAGATCGGACGCGTCGTATTTACTGCGCGCCAGCATCTGATTGATACCCCCGCGCTCGACGAGCCGATCGAAGCCCACCCGCTCGAGCACCTTGTTCACGATGGTCGCGACAGTCTTCGCGATCAGCCAACCGATCAGCAGGATGATCAGGAAGCCGACGAGCTTGGGCACGAACGTCGCGACCGAGCTCCAGGCATCGGATAGGCCCTGCTGAAAGTCGATGGCCAAACTTGTAGTTTGCACAACCTTTCCCTTCGCTCGCCGATGCGCCGTGGCGGCTGCCGCGGCCCGTCCATCGCGGAATTACCCAACGAGAAATCGACGAACCGCCAATTTGCCAAAAATTTGCGCTCGAGCGGCGAACGAAGGGTTCGGCAGCGTTACTTTCCGATGGCGCCGGTGCTCAGGAAGCCGAGCAGATCGTGGCGGGTGATCACGCCGACCGGTTTGCCATCCTCCACCACCATCAGCGCATCCGAATCCGACAGCGCTTTGGTGGCCGCCGAAATCGGCTCACCGGAACCGATCAGCGGGAACGACGGCGACATGTGCTGAGCCACCGAATCGGTGAGATGCGCTCGACCCTCGAAGACGGCCGAGAGCAGATCGCGTTCGGAGACGCTGCCCGCCACCTCACCCGCCATGACGGGCGGTTCTGCACCGACGACGGGCATCTGGGAGACGCCGTACTCGCGCAGGATCTCGATGGCGTCGCGCAGGGTTTCCGACGGATGGGTGTGCACCAGGTCGGGCAGTGCGCCGGACTTGCCGCGCAGCACGTCGCCGACCAGCGGTTCGGCCGTGGTGCCGTCGAGGCGGGTGCGCAGGAAGCCGTAGGAGCTCATCCACTCGTCGTTGAAGATCTTGGACATGTAGCCGCGGCCGCCGTCGGGCAGTAGCACCACGACCAGCGCGTCGGGATCGCGGCGCGCCACCTCGATGGCGGCGACCACGGCCATACCGCAGGAACCACCCACCAGCAGGCCTTCCTCGCGGGCGAGGCGGCGGGTCATATCGAAGGAGTCGGCGTCGGAGACGGCGATGATCTCGTCCGGCACGCTCGGGTCGTAGGCCGAGGGCCAGAAATCCTCGCCGACGCCTTCCACCAGATACGGCCGGCCGGTGCCGCCGGAGTACACCGAGCCTTCCGGATCGGCGCCGATGATCTGCACCTTCCCGCCGGAGACCTCCTTGAGGTAGCGGCCGGTGCCGGTGATGGTGCCGCCGGTGCCGACACCGGCGACGAAGTGGGTGACCTTGCCTTCGGTGTCGCGCCAGATCTCCGGACCGGTGGTCTCGTAGTGGCTGTCGGGGCCACCGGGGTTGGAGTACTGGTCCGGCTTCCACGCACCGTCGATCTCGCGGACCAGTCGGTCGGAGACGCTGTAGTAGCTGTCCGGGTGGTCCGGCGGGACGGCGGTCGGGCAGACCACCACCTCGGCGCCGTAGGCACGCAGCACGTTGCGCTTGTCCTCGCTGACCTTGTCCGGGCAGACGAACACGCACTTGTAGCCGCGCTGCTGCGCGACCAGCGCCAGACCCACACCGGTGTTACCCGAGGTCGGCTCGACAATCGTGCCACCGGGGCGTAGCTGCCCGGATGCTTCGGCGGCGTCGATCATCTTGACCGCGATCCGGTCCTTGGAGCTGCCGCCCGGGTTCAAGTATTCGATCTTGGCGGCCACCACGCCGGCGTTCGGCCCGACGACCGAGTTCAGCCGGACCAGCGGGGTGTTGCCGATGAGGTCCACGACATGATCCGCGATGCGCATGACTCCATCGTTGCAGAACCGTTGCCGGTAGGTGCGGGCCGGTAGCGCACACCACACCGGCCACACCGGGCCGCGGCGCGCTCTCCTGCGGAAAGTGCCTCCGCCGCCTAATATCTGCGGCCATGAGGCTGCCGAACACTGCCCGGGTCGCCGCGGTGCTGGCCGGATCGACGGTCGCGCTGGTCGTCGCCTCCGGTGCGCCCGCTGCCGCGACCACCACCGTCGCGTTCCCGGATGTCCCCACCATGGCCTATGGCGGATTGTGCTGGACCAGCATCCACACCTGGGCCGATACCAGCCCCGACTGGCCGGGCCGCGCCGTCGTCAACGTGCGCGCCGCGCCGGTCGCGGGCATCGGCCCCGGCCAGTACCCGCTGGCGCCGCTGTGCGAGGTGCGCACCACCGTGGCCTGGCGCAACACCACCACCGGCGCCACCGGCACCTATGAGAACAACGTCGTGACGGGCATCTACGGCAGCATCCAGTACTCGCTGTTCCAGGACACCGGGCCCGGGCAGATCGAGGTCACCGTGAGCACCAACCACGCCAGCATTCCGGCGCGCGGCTCATTCCACGTCCCGGGCTGATCTGATTCGGGGCGGCGCGCTGGCCGAGGCCGCGCCGCCCCACTCCCCGCCTCGCCCCACATCGCCGTGTCCGGCGGCATGCAACGCTGCTCCCAGCCGCCGGCCGACCGGCCCAGATGCGAGCTGCGGACACCGCGAGAGCACGTAAAATCCGAGGTCGTGGGCGAACCTCGAATCCGATGGCGGAGCGCGGCGATGACCGGCGCCGCGACCGTGCTCGCCGGGTCGAGCGCGGGTACCGCGTCATGGGCGGCGTACCGGTATCTCATGGCGCAGGCGGGCGTGGCGCGCGGCGTGATCGGGCGCGACACCTCCAAACCGCCGGAAGCCGACGGCATCTACCTGCCCGGCTGCGCGACGCCCGAGCCGTGGCGGCTGGACCGGCACGCCGATCTGCACCTGATGATCTTCGGCGACTCCACCGCGGCCGGCGTCGGCTGCACCGACGCGACCGAAGTGCCCGGCGTGCGGCTGGCCCGCGGCCTGGCCGAGGCCACCGGCCGCAGCATCCGGCTCAGCACCAAAGCCATCTCCGGCGCCACCTCCAAGGGCCTGTCCGGCCAGGTGGACGCCATGTTCGTGGCCGGGCCACCGCCGGACGCCGCCGTCATCCTGATCGGCGGCAACGACATCACCAAAAAGCATTCGGTGGCCCGCTCGGCGGGGCGGTTGAAGCGGGCCGTGGCGCGGCTGAGCGAGGCGGGCAGCGTCGTGGTGGTCGGCACCTGCCCGGATCTGGGCACCGTGGCCGCCATCCCGCAACCGCTGCGCAGCGTGGTGCACACCTGGAGTCACCGGCTGGCCAGAGCCCAGACCGCCGTCACATTGACCGCGGGCGGCCATCCGGTCTCGATGGGCGATCTGCTCAGCAAGGATTTTCACGCCGCCCCGGAACAGATGTTCTCCGCCGATGGCTTCCATCCCTCGGCCGCCGGCTACGCCCTCGCGGCCGAGCATTTGCTGCCGGTTCTGCTCAGTGCTCTCAGTGAGCGGGATCTGGTCACACCGGGTGTTTCCCCCTCGACCAGCGCGACGTAGATTCGAGGTGATCCATACCCCGCGAGTGCCGCACGCACCTGGTCGGTGACCACCGTGCGCACTCCGAGACATAAGGAGTCCTCATGCCCGAGGCCGTCATCGTTTCGTACGCCCGCTCCCCCATCGGCCGCGCAGGCAAGGGTTCTCTGGTGAGCATGCGGCCGGACGACCTCGCCACCCAGATGGTCCGCGCCGCCCTCGACAAGGTCCCCGCCCTCGACCCCACCCAGATCGACGATCTGATGCTCGGCTGCGGCCAGCCCGGCGGCGAAGCCGGCTTCAACATGGCCAAGGTGGTGGCCACCCAGCTCGGCTACGACTTCCTGCCCGGTGTGACCCTCAACCGGTACTGTTCGTCGTCGCTACAGACCACCCGCATGGCGCTGCACGCCATCAAGGCCGGTGAAGGCGATGTGTTCATCTCCGCCGGTGTGGAGACCGTCTCGCGCTTCCCGAAGGGCACCTCCGACGGCTGGCCCGACACCCACAACGAGAAGTTCGCCGAGGCCGAGGCGCGCACCGTCAAGCGGGCCGAAGGCGGCTCCGACGGCTGGACCGATCCGCGCGAGAGCGGCGAGCTGCCCGACGTCTACATCGCGATGGGCCAGACCGCCGAGAACGTCGCTCAGTTCACCGGTATCTCGCGGGAGGACCAGGACCACTGGGGCGTGCGCTCGCAGAACCGGGCCGAGGAAGCCATCAAGGCCGGCTTCTTCGAGCGGGAGATCACCCCGGTCACCCTGCCCGACGGCACCGTCGTCACCACCGACGACGGCCCGCGCGCCGGCACCACCTACGAGAAGATCTCGCAGCTCAAGCCGGTGTTCCGCCCGGACGGCACCGTCACCGCCGGTAACGCCTGCCCGCTCAACGACGGCGCCGCCGCCCTGGTGATCATGAGCGAC
Source organism: Nocardia sp. JCM 38205 (assembly GCF_058222935.1). Lineage (NCBI taxonomy): Bacteria > Bacillati > Actinomycetota > Actinomycetes > Mycobacteriales > Nocardiaceae > Nocardia > Nocardia sp. JCM 38205. The sequence continues at coordinate 600,570 of NZ_JBYHFL010000004.1, forward strand.
ACCAAGGCCAAGGAGCTGGGCCTGACCCCGCTGGCCCGCATCGTCTCCACCGGCGTGTCCGGCCTGTCGCCGGAGATCATGGGCCTCGGCCCGATCGAGGCCGTCCGCAAGGCGCTGAAGATCGCCGGCAAGACCATCGACGACATCGACCTCTACGAGATCAACGAGGCCTTCGCGGTGCAGGTGCTCGGCTCGGCCCGCGAGCTGAACATGGATCTGGACCGGCTCAACGTCTCCGGTGGCGCCATCGCCCTCGGCCACCCGTTCGGCATGACCGGCGCCCGCATCACCGCGACCCTGATCAACAACCTCCAGACCCACGACAAGCAGTTCGGCCTGGAGACCATGTGCGTCGGCGGCGGCCAGGGCATGGCCATGATCATCGAGCGCCTCAGCTAGTAGCGCTGTTCCGCCTCTCCGCGATTTTTGGCCAGACTTGGGTGCCGCGGGAGTCGCGCCGGCGACCGGCGGTGAGGCGACCGGTGCGTTAGCCCGTACCCGGTGAGTTACCCGGATCTTGCGAGATCAGTGGAACGGTCCCGGACCGAATCGGTTCGGGCCCGTCCTCATAGGTGGGCCGTCCTGAAGCCCGTGGCTAGACGCCGAAGGGGCGGTCGCCCTTGTTGGCGACCGCCCCTTCGGGGTTGACGGCGCGGCTGAGCCGCCCGCCTACTAATCGTTCTGGAAGTAGCTCAGCAGGCGCAGGATCTCGACGTAGAGCCAGACCAGGGTGACGGTCAGGCCGAGGGCGACGCCCCATGCGGCCTTCTCCGGCGCCTGAGCGCGGATCAGCTGGTCGGCGGCGTCGAAGTCGAGCAGGAAGCTGAACGCGGCGATCGCGATGCAGACCAGGCTGAAGATGATGGCGATCGGGCCGCCATCACGCAGGCCGAAGCCGCCATCGGTGAAGAAGCTCGCGATCAGGTTGCCCACGATCAGCACCAGCACACCGATCATCGCGCCGACGATCATGCGGGTGAAGCGCGGGGTGACCCGGATGGCGCCGGTCTTGTAGACGACCAGCATGCCCGCGAACACACCGAAGGTGCCGAGCACCGCCTGCCCGATCAGCGCCGAACCGCCGGCACCGCCGAAGGAGATGTCGGTGAACATCAGCGACAGCGCACCGAGGAACAGACCCTCGGCGACGGCGTAACCGAGCACGATGGCCGGGTTGTCCATCTTGCGGCCGAAGCTGGCGACCAGCACCAGCACCAGGCCCACCAGGCCGCCACCGATGACGAACAGCGGCGCAAGGCCGTTGTTGGCGCTGCTGAGGATGTAGGAGATCAGGGCCGAGACCGCCAGCACACCCAGCGTGATGCCCGTCTTGGTGACCACGTCGTCGATGGTCATCGACCGGGTGGCGGGGGCCTGCTGGTAGGGCTGGTACTGCGGGGGCTGGCCGTACTGGTTACCGAACTGCTGGCCCAGCTGACCCGCACCGGCCACGCCCGAACCGAAGTTGGCGTAGCCGCCACCTTCCTGTTTCGGCAAGTTCTTGAATACCGGATTGCTTGTGGCGCGCACCGTTTATCCCTTTCTGGAGTCGTGGCCCACGTCGATGCGTGGCCGCCGGAATCGAGCTACGCCCGATTTCCAACTTGTTCTGTCCAACGTTCGTCGCCGGCGTCGAGTTCCCGGACGGCGACTCGGCGTTGCGGCAAAGACCGACAAATCGGACTCTACCGTTCTTGGGCATCGTGCAGGCCACACACCGACCTGGTGACGGTGAATTTGCGGTTGCGCCCGATGACGTCGGTGCGCCCGACCATCCGCTCCACCACACCCCGGTAATTGAGATGGGAGTTGTAGACGGTCCAGAGTTCCCCACCGGGCCGCAGCACCCGCCCGGTCTGGCTGAACATCTTGATCGCCGACCCGGTGTGCACCGCGGCGCCGACGTGGAACGGCGGATTACACAGCACCAGGTCGGCGCTGTTGTCCGGGGCGCTGGACATCGCGTCGTCGCGCACCACCGTCACCCGGTCGGCGACGTCGTTGGCGGCGACCGTGGCCATGGCGGAGGCCACCGCGGCGGCGGACTGATCGGTGCCGATCACCTCCAGCCGGGGCCTGGCCTTGGCGAGCGCCACGGCCAGGATGCCGGTGCCACAGCCGAGGTCGATGGCGGTGCGTGCGTCGGGCTTCATCGTCTTCATGTGCTCGAGCAGGAAACGGGTGCCGATATCGAGGCGAGCGCCGGAGAAAGCGGCACCGTGCGCGACGACATCGATATCGAGTTCACCGAGATGCTCGCGCACCGGAAATGGCGGCTCGCCCAGCTGTTTCGGGCCACTGACCAGCAGCATGCGCGATTTCTGGCGGCCGCGGCTGGCCCGCACCTCGGTGAAGGATTCGCCGAGGACTTCGTTCATCGTGGTGGTGAGGTATTTGTCGCGACCGCCGGCGAACACCTTGACGTCGGGTTCGGCGAATCGGGCGATGGTGTCGGCGATCTCGCTGAGCCCCGCCAGGACGCGCGGCAAGCGCAGCAGGACCACACGCACGCCTTTGAGCAGTTCGGCGTCGAGGGCGTGCGCGGTGTAGCGGTCGGCGAGGCCGAGGGCGCGGGCGTTGGCGGCGAGGGCGAGTTCGCCGGTGAGCAGATCCTGGTGCACGCGTAAACCGCGCAGGTCGTGTGTGGCGGCGGCGCCGAGGGTGAGGGCGCCGTAGCTGTCGCCGATAATGGCAACTTCCCCGCTATCCGCGGCGGCCAAGGCCTCGGCCGCGACATCGAGAATCAACCGATCAGCGGCATCGACGGCATACAGGTTCGGCGCCTCCACATCCGGATACCGGCGCAGCCGCCCCAGCAGATCCTCCACATTCAGCACCCGTCAAGTGTGCTAGATCGTTGCCCGGCAAGCACATCTGCCCCGATTCGGGCCGGTTTCGACAGGCGAACACCCCGGCCGAATACCCCGTGCGAGCGGGCAATGATGGGTAACATTTGCCACATGCGTAACAAGCTGGTGGTCGGCCTGGTTGCCCTCGGTGTCCTCGGATTCGCGGCGGCCTGCGGCGACGACGAACCGACCCCCGCCACCGTCGTCGACTCCCCTGGCACCTCGGCCGCGGAGCGCACCACCACCGTGGCTCCCCCGGAAGCCCCCGACGCCCCGGCCGACGCCGCACCCAAGCGTGCCCAGGCCTCCGGCGACGCCGCGCTCACCGTCACCGACATCAGCGTCGGCCACCACGAGGGGTTCGACCGGGTCGTCTACGAGCTCGGCGGCACCGGCACGCCCGGCTGGGACGTCGAATACGTCGACCAGGCGGTGCAGGACGGCAGCGGCACCGCCATCGATGTCGCGGGGCAATCCGTCCTGGAAGTGCGGATCACCGGCTCGGTCTACCCGTTCGACAGCGGCGTCGAGCCCTACTCGGGGCCGGACCCGGTGATCGAGCCGTCCGCGCCCGCCGTTGCCGGGGTGTATCGCACGATCGTCTTCGAGGGCGTCACCCAGTCGTTCATCGGCGTCAACGGCGAGCGGCCCGCGTTCTCGGTGAGCACACTGAGCAACCCGACCAGGCTGGTCATCGATATCGCCACGTCCTAGCCGGCCCGTCCGAGCCGTGTCCGTACGGCCAGTGCGGCGCAGCCGATGACGACGAGCCCGCCGAGCACCGTCGGCAAGGTGAGTTGTTCACCGAGCAGCAACGCGGCCCAGCCGATCGTCAGCACCGGCTGTACCAGCTGAATCTGGCTGACCTGCGACATCGGGCCGATCGCGAGCCCGCGGTACCAGGCGAAGAAACCCAGGTACATGCTCACCACCGCGAGGTAGGCGAAAGCGGACCATTCGGTCACCGTGCCGCTCGGTGGATCGTGTGCGATCGAAAGTGCGGTCAACAGGATCATCAGCGGCGCGGCCAGCACGAGGGCCCACGAGACCGTCTGCCATGCGCCGAGTTCCCTGGCCAGCAGCCCGCCTTCGGCATAGCCGATCGCGGCGGCCGCGACCGCGCCGAAGAGCAGCAGATCCGACCAGTGCGGTACCCCGAATCCGCCGCCTTGCAGGGCGGCGAAGACGAGGGCGGCGACAGCGCCGAGCGCCGCCGCGTACCAGAAGGCCCGCGGCGGTCGTTCGTGACCGCGTAAGATCGCCGTGACCGCGGTCGCGGCGGGCAGCACGGCGATCACCACCGCACTGTGGCCCGCGGGCGCGGTGGTGAGCGCGTAAGAGGTCAGCAGCGGGAAGCCGATCACGACGCCGCCTGCCACGACCGCGATCCGAATCCACCGGCGTCCGCGGGGCAAGGGCTGCTCGGTGACGACCAATGCGATGGCGGCGAGGAGTGCGGCGATGACGGCCCGGCCCGCTCCCACGAACAGCGGCGAGATCCCGCCGTCGTCGACGGCCACTCGCGTGAAGGGGACGGTGAAGGAGAAGGCGGCTACGCCGAGAAGCCCCCAGCGGATGCCGGACCCACTCGGTAGCGGTGGGCGCGAATCGACAATAGCGCTACTCTGGACTCTCATGTTCAACGATAGCAGCTCCCGCATTGTCGCCGACCTCCGCGCGTGGATCGCCACCGCGACACCGGGCGCGAAGCTGCCGTCGACGCGGGCGCTGGTGGCGCAGTACGGCGCGAGTCCGGTGACGGTGCAGAAGGCGCTACGAACCCTCTCAGCGCAGGGCATGATCGAAACACGGCCGGGTATAGGCACTTTTGTCCAGGGCGCGCGGGTGGCCCGCCCGCATGACTACGGCTGGCAGACGGCTGCGCTCGGCTCGCCGATCGCTCGTGCACCACAGCTCGCCGCCGCGTTGCGCACCGCACCCAGTGACGCAATCGCCCTGCATTCGGGTTATCCGGACCGGGAACTGCTACCCGATCGGCTGGTCCGGGCCGCGCTCTCCCGTGCGGCGCGCAGCACGGCGACGATGTCGCGGCCGCCCGTCGCCGGGTTCGCGGAACTCCAGGCGTGGTTCGCTGCCGAACTCGGGGCGGCCGTACCGGTCGGCGTCACACCGCCCGCGCTCAATGACGCCATCATCACCCCGGGAAGCCAGAGCGGCCTCGGAAGCGCCTTCCGCGCGCTGGCCGGCGCGCGCGGGCCGCTGCTGATCGAATCGCCCACGTATTGGGGAGCCATGCTCGCCGCGGGTCAGGCCGGCATCCCGGTCGTGCCGGTGCCCAGCGGCAGCGACGGCCCCGACCCCGAGGAACTGGACCGCGCCTTCCGGCGCACCGGAGCCCGCGCTTTCTACGCTCAGCCCAACTTCGCCAACCCCACCGGTGCGCGCTGGTCGCCGGAGGTCGCAGAGCGGGTGCTCGAGATCGTGCGCGGGCACGGGGCGTTCCTGATCGAAGACGATTGGGCGCACGATTTCGGCATCACCGCCGATTCGGTGCCCGTCGCCGCGCGTGACGACGCCGGGCATGTGGTCTATCTGCGTTCACTCACCAAAAGCGTGTCCCCCGCGGTGCGGGTCGCCGCGATCATCGCGCGTGGACCAGCGCGTGAACGCATCCTCGCCGATACTCAGGCGGAATCGATGTATGTGAGCGGGTTGTTGCAGTCGGTCGCGCTCGACGTCGTCACGCAACCGGCATGGCGGCGCCATCTGCGGACGGTGCGCCAGCAGCTCGCAGTTCGCCGCGACCTGCTCGTGGAAGCATTGCGCGAACACGCGCCCGGCGCGCATGTGACGGCCGTTCCCGAGGGCGGATTGAACCTGTGGGTGCGGTTGCCCGATGCCACCGACCTGGCCCGGCTGGTACGCGACTGTGAGACGGAGGGCGTCAGCGTGGCGGCCGGCGACGAATGGTTCCCCGCCGAGCCGACCGGACCGTATCTGCGGCTCAACTACTCCGGCCCGAATCCCGGCGCCTTCCCGGACGGGGCACGGGTGATCGGGCGGGCGCTGGCGCGACAGGGCTAGCCGGGGTATCGGTTCGCCAACGTTCGCGCCACGCTTGGCCATCGGCGGTAACGACCCAGTACGGTCATGAGGACTTACGGTCAGATGCCGGCAATGTCTGTCTCCGCGAAGACACGGGGCGGCCGGCATCCGCGAGGGGAGAAAGACCGATGCGACGCTACGAGCGCATGAGCCTTGCCGCCGCCGCGGTGGCGCTGGCGGGCGGACTCGTTCTGGTGAGCGCCTGTTCGAACAGCGTCTCCGGCACTGCCCAGGTCAACCAGGCCGATCTGGCCACCTACACCTCGATGGCGGCAGCGTCGTCGTCGGCGGCCGCCACATCCGCGGCGACCACCGCCTGCGATGCGTTCAGCGACGCCAACGGCAACGCCGTGCGCAAGTTCAACGCCTACATCGATGCCAGCAACAACGATGCGCCCGACACCGCCGCCAAGGCCGCCGACGCCGAGACGGCGCTGCGCGACGGCGCGAACGACGTCGACCGCAAGCTGGTCAAGAACGTCCCCTCCGGCGTCGCCCAGGCGTTGCGGGACTGGCGCGACGACAGCAAGAAGCTGGCCGACATGCTGAAGACGAATGCGCCGACCGACCTCATGAACGACCACATCGACACCTTCAACACCACCAAGAACGCCGCGGTCGACGCCTGCGACGACTACGAGTAAGTACCTCGCCGGGGTATTGTCCGCGCCCCACTAGACTGGGGCCCGTGACCGACCAGCATCCGACTTCGCGCCTGCCGGGGCTCGCCCGGCTGTTCGCGCTGATCGCGCTGCTGAGTGGGATCGTCGGCATGCACGTCGGAGTGTTCGATTTCGGGCATGCGTGGGCCGATCACGGTGCGTCGGCCGGAGCCGCGGATCATCCGCACGAGAGCCGCGCTGCGCACGCCTCCACGCCGGCGATAGGTGCGGCTGCACCCACGCTCGTCACCGCCCCACCCGCTGCCGTGACCGCCGCTGCGCCGCAGGGCTTCCCGGCAGCAGGGTTCGAAAATCCCGCGCACAGTGCACAATCGGCTGCCGCGTCTGCCGGTGATGTGCACGCGGATCGGTCCGGCAACGGGTCGCTCACGCATGCTCATCGGTCCCGAAGCGACCCGCCCACGGGTGCAGTTCGGTCCGGCGGTGATGTACGCGAACCGGCCGATCACCCTCGAAGCTCCGTACTCGCGCAGCCTGATCGGTCCGAAAGCAATCCGCTCACGGGTGCAGCTCGGTCCGACAGCGATGTACGCATGCTCGCCGATCACCCTCGAGGCCCCCTGGTCGCGCAGCCCGATCAGCCCGAAAGTGACCTGTTCACGGGCACATTCGTGGCCCCGCTGCTATCCGCCGACCGCATCGGCGGGCACGAGCAGGATTGCGGTGACTGCGGGGTGCACGGTGGGATGCACGGCTGCGTGTTCATCCTCTCGATGCTCGGTCTGGCGATCGGGCTTGTGCTGTTGTTCCGGTTGGCGTTTCAGCCCGTGGACGGCTCCGGAATCCTCCGCGGCCACCGTCCCGCTCGGCGCGAACGTCCACCGCCGTGGACCATGCCGACGCTCGCGGAATTGTCGATTCTGCGGATCTGATGGGCCGTCGCGCCCTGGTCACCAGGCCGGGGGCGCGACTCGGCCTGCCCGCATTCCCTCGCAATTCCCCAGGAGCACAGACATGTTCATCACCCGTACCCGTTTCCTGATCGCCGCCGTCGCCGCGACCGCCCTCACCGTCGCCGGATGCAGCGACGATTCGACCACCGCCACCGAGACCACGACCAGCGCGGCGGCCAGCACCAGCGCGAGCACACGCACCGACTTCAACGCCGCCGACGTCACGTTCTTGCAGATGATGTACCCGCATCACGCGCAGGCCGTCGACATGGCGAAGATGGTGCCGAGCCGCACCCAGAACCCGCAGCTGCTGGCGTTGGCCGCCGCGGTCGAGGCGGCGCAGGCACCGGAGATGCAGCAGATCACCACGCTGCTCGAGAGCTTCGGCCAGCCCGCGCCGAACGCCGGTGAGCACGGCGGTCACGGTGGGCACGATATGCCGGGCATGATGACCCCCGAGCAGATGACGGCGCTGGAGAACGCCACCGGAGCCGAGTTCGACCGGCAGTGGATGCAGATGATGATCGAGCACCACATCGGCGCCATCGACATGGCGAACACGGTGCTGGCCGAGGGCGTCAACCCCGACACCAAGGCTCTGGCCACGAGCATCGTCGCCGCCCAGCAGGCCGAGATCGATCAGATGCGGCAGATGCTCGGCCAGAACTGAGGCCGGTCGCCGAGGGTCGGTGGCGGGCCGAGTACCGCCCGCCACCGGCCATCGGCGAGGGCACTGACCGAACGCCGCCGATCCAGCCCTAGGGCGTCTGGAAGGCGCCGAAACCAGGGACGATATTGCCGCTGGTGGCGAAGACGGTGGCGGTGACCAGGCCGGTGCCGGTGGTGACGACCACCGGCTTCGGCTTGCCCGTCGAGCTGGTCGTGGTGGGCAGTTCGATGGTGCCGTTCGCGCCGGTGTTCCAGTTGCGCCAGTTCACCTGCACGGTCGGTGAGAACGGGATGAGCGAGAAAATGGGATCGTCGACCGAGAGGGCCGTTTCGCCGGGCGCCCCGGTCGGCGTCGCCGCCACATGCACCACGCCGACCGAGGGCGACAGATCGTAGGAGTAGTTGAACACCACGGGCACCGGGAAGACGGTGGTCGGCTGCGCCACCGCGGGGCCGGAACCGCCGATCACGAAACCGAGGGCCAGCGCGATCGCGGCCAGGGCACCGGCGACGGATCGGATCACGATGTTCACCACTGTCCTCCTATTCGCGCGGGAATCGGCCATTCGTCCCGAGTATTGCCCCCTGAACGCAATAATGTGCTCGTTTTTGATCACCGGTTCGTCTCGATGACGAGCGAGTGCGGCCCGATCATGCTGAATCTCGACGGCACCGGCGGGCAGGCACACGCGAAGCCCACCCGCGACGAGCACAGTGCGGTCACGGTGCCGGTGCGGCCACATCGACCTCCGGCCACGCCGGTGACCTGCCCAGCAAGCGCAACATCCGATCCAGGCGCGACTCCTGCGCCACGGTCGGCATGGCCGGACCGAACGCCGCGCCGGGTTCGAGGCGACTCGAGCCGGTGGGCACTTTTTCGGCGATCCGCAGCGCGACCGCCGCCAGCTCCGGATTGATCTCGATGTGCTCCCCGATCGCGCGGGCGACGTCCCATGCGTGGACCACCGAGTCCAAGAGGTGGAAGTTGATCGCGGTACTGCCGGGGATGGCGGTCTCGGTGGTGACGTCGGGCAGGGACCAGTGGCGGTCGAGCGCGTCGTCGGCGGCGAAAGCGGTGACGACCTCATCGCAGGAGGTCAGGCAGTCGGCGATCGGATCCTCGGCGAATTCCCCGGTCCACCAGTCGTATTCGCTGCCGTGGCCGGCGGCCGCGGCGGCGAATCCGCGGTTCTGCACGGCGATGTGATGCAGCAGGTCGCGGAGATCCCATTCCGCACAGGGCGTCGAGTCGGCGAGCCGATGCGGCGCGACTCGTGCGACGGCATCACGACACAGTCGGACGGACTCTCGATGTTGTTCGCGAATATCAGTAGGCATGCACATATCGTAGGTGCACGCTTATCATTTGCCCAGAGGTATCTTTTTCCCATGCCGGACCGACCCGACCTAGCAGCGATGATCGTGCCGCTCGGCCGCACCTTGATGGCCATCGAACGCCCGATCCTGGAATCACACGGCCTCACCATGTGGGCCTACGGCGTATTGCTCGGCCTCGAGGAATCTCCGGTTCGCACCCAATCGGCCCTCGCCCAGGCCATCGGCGCCGACAAGACCCGCATCATCCCCACCCTCGACGATCTCCAGGAACGCGGCCTGATCACCCGCCTCCCGGACCCGGCCGATCGCCGCGCCCGCCTGCTATCGCTCACCCCCGCCGGACGGGAACTTCGCGACCGCACGCAGGCCGCCATCCAGCAGCAGGAGGCCGAACTCCTGTCCTCCCTCTCGGCCGATGATCGCCGCGGTTTTCTTCGTGCCCTGCAACAGCTCTCCGAACGTCGGTCCGGGAGCACGGGCGGTCCGTAACCCCGCTTTGCCAGTTCGCATCGAAAAGCACCCCGGCACGTGACCGGATCGCAATCCGGCACGGTCTGCGAACCCTCACGGCGTTCCGTCCCTTGCGAATACGGCATTTCGGGCGTCTACTTAGTACGACGGCAGGTCCACCAACCGGCCTGCACCGTCATCGCTACACCTGATCGGATCCACCTCATGATCATTATCGGAGCCGTACTCCTCATTGCCGGACTGATTTTCGACGTTTCCGCGATCACCATGCTCGGCGTCGTCATCCTGATCATCGGCGCGGTGCTGTTGCTACTCGGTAGCGTCGGCCGACCCGTCGCGGGCAGGCGCCACTACTACTGATTCACGCCCGACACACCAGTCAGAGGAGGGCGGAATGCGACGCCTAGTGACGATCGTGGCAGTCGTATGGTTGCTCATCGGCGCCATCGCGGCCGTACAACGCGGCTATTTCACCGACCGGGAACAGAATTGCGCGAGCGTCGGGACCGTCGCGGTGACCGTTATCGCCGGCCCGTTGAACTATGCCGGCGTCAACCCCAAGGTCAACGATTGCAAGCTCCCGCAACCGAGCCCGTGAGTCATTCTCCCGGCTGATCCGCGCGCGGTGTAGATCATCCGGGCGGCCGATGTGGGCACGACCCGTGGCCACCTAGCGTTGCGGCATGACCCACACGGCGCAGCTGGCGCGGCGCATCGGCGAAGTGGATATGCTGCGCGGCTTCGCGCTGTTCGGAATTCTGGTTACCAATGCGGCAGTGCTGACCATGCTGCTGTCGTTCGCCGGACCGAATTCCGACCCCGTTCCGATATACGACGGCACATGGGACCGGCTCGCCTACGGAATCATCTACGGGTTTTTCCTCGGCAAGTTCTATGTGCTGTTCGCGTTCCTGTTCGGGTATTCGTTCACGCTGCAGATCGCGGCCGCCGACCGCGCCGGCGCCGCACCCGTCCCGCGACTGCTGCGCCGGTGCGCGGCGCTGCTGCTGATCGGCCTGGCGCATGTGAGCCTGTTGTGGATCGGCGACATCCTCACCCTCTATGCCGTGCTGTGCGCGATTCTGGTGCTGCTGCGCGGGATTCGGCCGCGCACCGCCGTGATCACCGGCGTGCTGCTGTACGGCATGTTCGCCGCGCTCGCATTTCTGCCCGGCAGCGGCGGCGGAGTCGGCAAGCTCGGCGAGTTCTTCGACCTGGCAGGGATTCGGAACGGATTCCTCGGTGGTCCCGGCGACGTCTTCACCACCCAGCTGGAGACCGGCCCGATATTCCTGATCTTCACCTTCCTCGGGCAGGGCTGCACCAGCATGGGCATGTTCCTGATCGGCATGGCCGCCGGCAAGGTGCGCTTGTTCGAGGATGCCGAGCGGTTACGGCGATGGACGCCGCGGGCGCTGCTGATCGGCGGCGTCGTCGGGCTGCCCGTCTCGATCGCGACGGTGGTCCTGCACACGCTGCACGCCGAGGTACCGAACTACCTGTTCGGTCTCCAGGAATTGCTCAATCCCGTGCTGACCGTGCTGTACATCGCGACGATCGTCTGGTTGGCGCACTCGAGCCGCGCGACGTGGGTGCGCCGATTGGCACCGGCCGGGCGCATGGCGGCAAGCAATTACATCGGCCAATCGGTGGTGATGGCGGTGATCTTCACCGGGTACGGGTTCGCGCTCGGCGATCGCGTCCCGCCGTTCGCTGTGCTCGCCATCGCCGTCGTCACCTACCTGGTTCAGCTATGGGTGAGCGAGCGATGGTTGCGCGGGCATTCCTACGGCCCGGTGGAATGGGTGCTGCGCGCCGCGACCTACCGGCAGTGGCCGGCCTGGCGCAGGCACGAGAGCCTCAGTACCGCGGATGCTGCCACGCGCGCTTAGCGCCGACCGACGTCGAGGCCGCGAGCGCCACCCATGCGGCGGTGGTGACAGCCACCAGCACCGCGGATCGGTCGTTGATGATCTGCAGGAAGATCGACGCCGCGAGGATCCCCAGCGCGAGGACGGACAGCACGATGCCGACGCGAGTTATCGGTGCCATACAGACCATTGTCCAACTTCCGTTCACCCGGCTGCACCCGTTGGTGGTAAACCGCACACCCGGCGGGCTGAATTAGAACGTGTTCTATATTTGGGGGACTGTTCCGGCGATCCCTCGGGAGTTCACGCGATGTACCAGTGGTCCGACGAAGACCTCATGTTCCGCGACGCGGTGCGCGGCTTCATCGACAAGGAGCTCAAACCCCACGTCGACCAGCTGGAAAGCGGTGCGATGCCGCCCTACGACATCATCCGCAAGCTGTATGCCACCTTCGGCCTCGACGAGATGGCGCGGGAGGGACTGGCGAAATCGCTGGCCCGCGAGGAGGCGGGCACCACGGGTAAGCCCGGCGGCGGGTTCAGCGGCGCGGGCAGCATGGGCGTCATCCTCAACAGCGAACTGGCCGGGGTCAGCCTCGGGCTGGTGGCCTCGATGGGGGTGAGCCTCGGCCTCGCCGTCGGCACCATCCGCAGCCGCGGCACCCTCGCCCAGAAGAAGCGCTGGCTGCCGGAACTGGTCACCATGGAGAAGGTGGGTGCCTGGGCGATCACCGAACCCGATTCGGGCTCGGATGCCTTCGGCGGCATGAAGTCCTACGTGCGCCGCGACGGCGAGGACTACATCCTCAACGGGCAGAAGACCTTCATCACCAACGGCCCCTACGCCGACGTCACCGTGGTCTACGCCAAGCTCGACGAACAGGACGGCACCGACCGGCGCGACCGCAAGGTGCTGACGTTCGTGCTCGACAAGGGCATGCCAGGCTTCACCCAGAGCCCGCCGTTCAAGAAGATGGGCATGAACTCCTCCCCCACCGGTGAGCTGTTCTTCGACAACGTGCGCATCACCCCCGACCGCCTGCTCGGCGAGACCGAGAACCCGGCCAAGGGCGACGGCAAGGACAGCGCCAAGGAATCCTTCGCCGCCGAACGCATCGGCATCGCCTCCCTCGCCCTCGGCATCATCAACGAATGCCACCGGCTCTGTGTGGAATACGCCAAGTCCCGCAAGCTCTGGGGCCGGGAAATCGCCCAATTCCAGCTCATCCAGCTCAAACTCGCGGAAATGGAGATCGCCCGCATCAACGTGCAGAACATGGTCTTCAACGCCATCGAACGCACCGCCGCCGGCGAAAAGGTCTCCCTCGCAGAAGCCTCCGCCATGAAGCTCTACTCCTCCCGCGCCGCCACCGAGGTCGCGATGGAAGCCGTGCAGCTCTTCGGCGGCAACGGCTACATGGCCGAATACAAGGTCGAGCAGCTCGCCCGCGACGCCAAATCGCTGATGATCTACGCGGGCAGCAACGAGATCCAGGTGACGCATATCGCCAAAGGGCTGGTGGGCGGGTAACGCATGCAGATCACCGGACGTACGTTCGTGGTGACCGGAGCCGGGAACGGAATCGGGCGCTGCGTGACCATGGAGCTGGTCGGCCGCGGTGCGGTGGTGATCGGCGCCGACCTCGACGAGCGGGCGCTGGCCGAAACCGCCGCACTGATCGCGGATCCGGCGCGCTTCACCGCCCACCGGCTCGACATCTCCGACCATGCGGCGGTGACGGCGTTCACCGATACCGTGATCGCCACCCACGGCCCGGTGGACGGACTGTTCAATATCGCGGGAATCGCCCAAGAACTCCAGACCGTGACCGATCTCAGCGACTCGCGGATCGAAACCCTGATGCGGGTGAACTTCTTCGGCGCGGTGTGGCTGACCCGCGCCTTCCTCCCGCACCTGCGACAACGTCCCGAAGCGGTCATCATGAACACCTCGAGCCTCTCGGCGATCGTGCCGGTACCCGGCTCCGCGGTGTACGGTGCGTCCAAAGCCGCACTCGCGCTGTTCAGCTACGGCTTGGCGCAGGATCTGCGGGGTCGCACGAATATCACCGTGACCACGGTACTGCCCGGATCGGTCTGGACCGACCTCGTACGCAAGGTGGCACAGGAGCTGGGTGCGCCCGAGAAGCTGGCGAAGGGTTTCTCGGCGAAACCGGAACGGGTGGCCCGTCGGATGGTCGAGGCGACGGCGAAGGGCAGCGGGCGCGTCGTCATCGGGAAGGACGCCCGCGTCTACGACATCGTCCGTCGGGTGAGCACGCGATTGGCCGACCGGCTGTCCTACCTACAGGTCGGTCACGGCGTCTACACCGAACGCACCGAGCTCACCCGATCCTCCTGAACCGGCTCCGCCCGGCAGGGCTGAACCTCAGCCAGGTGCGCCCGCCCCTCGGCAATGCGGAATCAGCGGCCCGTGCGCTCGCGGTGCTTGCACCCCGGCCAGCAGCACGGCCGCCGCTGGCCTTCCTCCAGTTCCTCCTGGGTGCGCCGGATACGGCGCTCCCGGGTCTGGGCCTGCACCGCGTCCTCGACCCAGCAGATGAATTCGTTGCGGGCCAGCGGCGTGATGTCGTGCCAGGCGGCCAGCGCCACCGAGTTACCGATCAACGCCGTGCGCAGATCGTCGGGCAACTCGTGCACCACCCCACCGGGAACCCGCTGATCAGTCATAACGCCACTGTAAGCCGATCCGCGCGGCTACCGAAACGCCTCACGGATGGTGGGCGGCGGCACTCCGGACTCGTTGCGGACCGAATCAGCCGGTCGGCCCGACGCAGGATGCGCTGGACAGCATCCGCCCTGCACCGACACTGGTGCCCCCAGTGGGACTCGAACCCACACTGTGCGGATTTTAAGTCCGCTGCCTCTGCCAATTGGGCTATAGGGGCGTCGGCTCACCCTACCGACTCGTACGGGTGTACCGGAATCCCCCGGGGCGGAGAGGCGTGTCAGGTGGTGGGGTCGGACTGGATGGTCTGGCAGGTTTCGACGAGGACGTCGGCGGCGAGCAGGCCGGATTCGTTGGCGGTTTCGCGGATTTCAGCGGACAGGGCGGGATCGGTGGTGACCTTGCACAGGGCGATCTGGAGGGCCTCGCCGAGCAGGGCGAGATGGCGGGCGATGGCGAGCTCGTCGGCGTCGGCGTTCACCTCGTCCAGGCCGACGGGCTGGGCGTCGGACTGGATGCGGTAGCGGCGCAGGGTGTCCTCGCCGAGCACCTTCATGAATTCGACCGACGCCGCCAGGCAGCGGTTGTTGGCGACGCGGTATTCGGTGCGGTCGGAGACCCGCTCGATGAGCACCGCGGCGATGGTGGCGGCGGTGAACATGCCGTCGCACACCCGGGCAGGCCCCGCTTCCGGCGGCCCGGGAGGCGCGTCGGCCAGTCCGGTGGTCACCGCGTCGATCCAGCGGATGACCAGGTCGGTGCCGGAATGGTCGACGGCGCGGGCGGGAGGTTCCGCCCGGCGCCTGCGTCGCCACGGATTGCGCATCGTGTCACCTCTGTTCTGAGACGGACTTCCCGAGCACCGAATGCCGCTTGCCGTATGCGAAGTACACCACCAAACCCAGCGCCATCCAGACAATGAAACGCAGCCAGGTTTCCACCGACAGATTGAGCATCAGCCACAAGCAGGCCAGCACGGCCAGAATCGGCAGCACCGGAACGAAGGGCACCTTGAACCCGCGCGGCAGATCCGGGCGGGTCTTACGCAGCACCAGCACACCGATGGAGACCAGCACGAACGCGAACAGCGTGCCGATATTGACCATCTCCTCGAGCGTGCCGAACTCGATGAAGCCGGCCAGCACCGCACACACCGCGCCGACGATGACGGTGATCCGGACCGGGGTGCCGCGGTTGCCGGTGTGGGCGAGCTTGCGCGGCATCAGCCCGTCTCGCGACATGGCGAACAGCACCCGGGTCTGGCCGAGCAGCATCACCATGACGACGGTGGTCAGGCCGGCGAGCGCACCAACGGAGATGATGTTCTTCACCCAGGTGTCGCCGTGGATGGCGAACGCCGTGGCCAGCGTCGCGTCGTCACCGGCCAGCTCGGTGTAGGGCACCATGCCGGTGAGCACCAGCGACACCGCGACGTAGAGCACCGTCACGATCATCAGCGAGCCGAGGATGCCGCGCGGCATATCGCGCTGCGGGTTCTTGGTCTCCTCGGCCGCGGTGGCGACGACGTCGAACCCGATGAAGGCGAAGAACACCAGGCTCGCCGCCGCGAGCAGGCCGTACCAGCCGAAGGTGCTGTTCCCCGCGCCGGTCACGAAGGAGAACAGCGACTGGTGCACGCCCTCGCCGCCTTCACCCGGCTTGGATTCGGGGATGTAGGGGGTGAGGTTGTCGGCGCTGAAGTAGGTCACGCCCATCACCAGCACCAGCGCGATGACGCCGAGCTTGATCGCGACGGCCACCGCCGACACCCGCGAGGACAGCTTGGTGCCGAGCACGATCAGCGTGGTGAGCACCGCGATGAGCAACACCGCACCCCAGTCGAAATCGACCGAACCGATATGCAGGATCGGCGAGCGCGAACCCATCAGCTCACCCAGATACTGCGACCACCCCTTCGACACCACCGCCGCGGCCAGCGCGAATTCCAGGATCAGGTCCCAGCCGATGATCCAGGCCGCCAGCTCACCGAAGGTGGCGTAGGAGAAGGTGTATGCGCTGCCCGCCACCGGGACGGTCGAGGCGAACTCGGCATAGCAGAGGGCGGTCAGCGCACACGCGATGGCGGCGAAGACGAACGCCAGCGACACCGACGGTCCCGCCACATTGCCCGCGGTGCGGGCGGTGAGGGTGAAGATGCCCGCGCCGACGACGACGGCGACGCCGAAGATCGTGAGATCCCACGCGGTGAGCTCCTTGCGGAGCTTGGAATCGGGTTCGTCGGTATCGCGGATCGACTGCTCCACGCTTTTGGTGCGCCACAGCTGTCGGCGGCTGGTCGGTATCGCCACGGCGATCTCCTTCGTCTCGAGGTCTCCCAGGTGGTGGTCAGTGGACGCCTTCCATATGCCTGCTCACCCAGGGTGAGAGGCCGGCGACAACCAGACCGGCGAGGATCGCGACCGCGCCGATGATGCCGAAGTAGGCGAACTCGTCTGCCGGATCGTAGTAGCGCGCGAGGGTGCCCGACATCGAAGTACCGAGACCGACCGAGAAGAAATACAGCGCCATCATCTGCGCGCGGAACACCTCGGGCGCGAGCTGAGTGGTGACGGCCAGGCCGATCGGCGAGATCAGCAGCTCGGAGACGGCGAACACGCCCATGATGAACAGCACCAGCAGGGCGGGCACCGCGCGGCCACTGCTCTGCGACATCGGCGTGAACAACCAGAACGCCAGGCCCATGCCGATCACGCCGAGAGCGAACTTGCGCGGGGTGCTCGGCGCGCGGGAACCGAGCTTGGTCCACATCAGCGCGAACAGCGGCGAGAGCGCGATGATCCACACCGGCTCCACCGAACCGATCCAGCTCGACGGGGCGGTCCAGCCGAAGATGTTCCAGTCCATCCGCTCATCGGAATACACGGCCAGCACGGTGAAGATCTGCTGGAACAGCGACCAGAACACCGCGTTGGCGATGAACAGCGGGATGAACGCGCGTACCCGGCTGCGTTCGACGGGGCTCACCTTGCGGTCGATGAGCATGACCACGAAGTAGACGACCGAGGCGACCGCGATGACGCCGGTGGTGACGTCGGAGAGGTTGTCCAGGGTCACCAGCCCGGTGAACGCGGCCACCGCGACGATCACGGCCGCCGCGGCGACCAGGCCGAGCACCTTGCCGATGGCGCTGGGCGGCAGCGGATCGGGCACGTTGCGCCCGGCCGTGCCCAGATTGCGACGGAACACCACGTACTGGGCCAGACCGAGCCCCATGCCGATGGCGGCGGCGCCGAAACCGGCGTGGAAGCCCCACTCGCGTTGCAGCAGCCCGGTGAGCAGCGGACCGACGAAGGCGCCGAGATTGATGCCCAGATAGAACAGTGTGAAACCGCCGTCGGTGCGCGGATCGCCGTGCGGGTACAGCGTGCCGAGCAGCGAGGAGGCGTTCGCCTTGAGCGCACCGCTGCCCAGTGCCACCAGCACCAGCCCGACGCCGACGCCCGCGAGCCCGGGCAGGACGGCCAGGGCGATATGGCCGGCCATCACCACCACGCCGCCGTAGAACACGGTGCGTTCCATGCCCAGCAACCGATCGGCTACCCAGCCGCCGAGCACGGTGGACAGATACACCAGGCCGCCATACGCCCCGACGATGCCCACGGCGGTGTCCTGATCCATCCCGAGGCCGCCCTCGGTGGCCGAGTAGTACAGGTAATACCCGAGGATGGTCAGCATGCCGTAGAAGGAGAACCGCTCCCACATCTCGACACCGAACAGGTTCGTCAACCCGATCGGGTGCCCGAACAACGTCCGCTCGGCGGGCGATTGCTCGATCTTCACTGCATCGGACATGGTCAGACAATCCCACGTTCGGCCGTTGTGCACAGGCATCCACACCGAAAATGCATCGAACCGCGACGTCTTCGCGCGATTTGCGCTGGTGCCGCATCCGTCGCGGCGCGCCGGGTTCGCCGAGGGTGATTAGGCTCGGGCCGGGAACATCACACCCGTGGCGAGTGCGGGCGCTCCGGCAGCCCCGACGACGAAGGCGGTGCGCTGATGACGGAAGTCGAAGTGACGGTGCCGGTGCCGATCGACCAGGCCTTCGCGGCCCTGGCCGATGGCTGGTTGTACGCGAGCTGGGTCGTCGGCGCCTCGCATATCCGGGTGGTGGACCGTGGCTGGCCCGCCGTGGGCACTCGCATCCATCACAGCGTCGGCCTGTGGCCGCTGACCATGCAGGACGTCACCAAGGTCACCGCCGTCGACCCGCCGTACCTGCTCGAACTCGACGCCCACCTGTGGTTGATCGGCGCGGCCTGGATCCGCTTCGACCTCGACGAGCCGCAACCGAACCTCACTCGGATCAGGATGTCGGAGCGCGCGTCCCGAGGCGTGGGCAGCCTGATCCCGGGGATCGCGCAGAACCTGTTCTTCGCCGCGCGCAATCAGGAATCGCTGGACCGGCTCGCGCACCTGATCATCGGACGGGCCGAAGCGCAGCCGTGACGCGGCGCTGACGCGCTCAGTAGTTCGATCTTCCCTCCGCACAGCAGTTCTGGGTAGTCTCGATGCGCGGCGGATGGCCGCGTCACCGGGAGGGAATCACATGCGTTTCGCACGAGCATCGCTGGGCGCCGGGGCGCTCGCGATCACGGCCGTGGCCGCCATTTTCACCGCACCGCCCGCGCAGGCCGCGCCGCCGGGTCATGTCAGCTGCGGTGCGACGCCGGTGGGTTCCCGGCTGGACGTCACCTGCACCAACACCGACGTCGGCGCGGGCACCGGCACACTCGTCGGGCTGTGCAGCAACCTGCGCATCCTGTATGAGGCCCATTTCCGGCTCGCGGGCAATTCCTCCGGAACCTTCAGCCAGGATTGCGGGCCGGGTGCACAGCCGATCTGGTGGCACACCCCTGGTATCACCGACTATCAGCAGATGCTGCAGAACCGGGGCACCTGAGGGCACTCAGGCGATGGACAGGGCGATGCCGTCGAGGATGTCGTGTTCGCTGACGACGAGTTCGGAGATGCCCGCGCGACGGGCGAGTTCTTCGGAGAGCACCTCGGTGATGACGGCACCTCCGCCGATGACGTCGACGCGGCCGGGATGCATCGGGCCGAGGGCCGCACGCTCATCGTGGCTCATCGCGACGAGGCGGTCGCAGACGTCATGCAACTGCTCGAGCGTCAACCGGGTGAGATGAACGCGCTCGGAGTCGTATTCGGGTAGATCGAGGGCGACGGCGGCGATGGTGGTCATGGTGCCCGCCACGCCGACCCAGGTGTGCGCCGAATCGACAGGCACATGCGTGAAGGCCTCGGCGAGGCGTTCGGCGGCGAAAGCGCGTGCGGCGCTGACCTGTTCGTCGTCGGGCGGGTTGCCGGGCAGGCAGCGTTCGGTGATCCGGACGCAACCGATGTCGGCGGAGTAGGCGGCGTGCACGCCATCGCTGTCACCGACCACGAGTTCGGTGGAGCCGCCGCCCAAGTCGACCACGACGAACGGTCCTGCGTCACCGGGCAATTCGCCCACCGCGCCGGAGAACGACAGCCGCGCCTCCTCATCGCCGGTGATGACCTCGGCCTCCGCGCCCGGCACCACCGCGCCGAGTTCGGCCCTGGTCATGGCGAAGAAATCCGCGCGGTTGGCGGCGTCGCGAGTGGCGGAGGTGGCGACCATGCGCACCCGGGCCACCTGGTGTTCACGCATGAGCGCGACGTAGTCGGCGAGCGCGACGCGGGTGCGTTCGATGGCTTCGGGCGCGAGCCTGCCGGTGGCGTCCACACCCTGGCCGAGCCGCACGATGCGCATCTCGCGGTGCACGTCGGTGAGCTTGCCGTCGGCGCCGATATCGGCGATCAGTAAGCGGATCGAGTTCGTGCCGCAATCGACCGCGGCGACCCTGTCACTCATGCTGTGTCCTCCTGCACCCGGCCGAAACGCGCCGACCGGCTCATGCGTCCTGATCCGCCCGCTCGAATCGCGGCCAATCCGCCGGGACCGCCGTCCCACGCAGGCCGTGTTCGGCGGCCAGCGCCACGGCCTCGTCGCCGAGCGGGTTCACACCGGGGCCCTTGGCCAGCGAATGCGCGATCAGCACATGCAGGCATTTGACCCGCTCCGGCATGCCGCCGCCGGTGAAATCGGTGCCCAGCGGCTCGATGGCGTCGCGTTCGGCCAGGTAGCTCTCGTGGGCGGCGCGGTAGGCGGCGGCCAGTTCGGGGTCGCTGCCGAGGCGTTCGGTCATCTCGCGCATCACGCCCGCCGATTCCTGCCTGCTCGCCTCCGCCGTGAGCCGCGGGTCGGTGAGGTAGTACAGGGTCGGGAACGGGGTGCCGTCGGGCAGCCGTGGCGCCGTCTTCACCACCGCGGGCACACCGTCGGGGGTGCGGTAGGCGATGGCGAGCACCCCGCGCGGGGTGCGGCCCAGCTGTTCGGCGATGATCCGCAGATCCCGGTCGTCGGGTTCGGTCACCTGGGTCCTTCCGGGTTCGGCGCGGGCGCGGCCGGCGGCGTCGTTGTCGCCGGTGCGGGTTCGGGGGCGGGCTGCGGTTCGGACACACTGCGCCACAGGCCGGTATACCATGGATCCGGTTCCCGCGACGGCGTCGTCGGGCCCGGACGCGCTGGTGCCTCGATGCCGGGAACCTGCACGATGTACGGCGTTTCACCGGGCATCACCAGGCGCAGCCGGTCCTTGGCCTCGGAGCGGATATAGGCCGGATCCTGCTGCTGCGCGCGACGATCACGCAACCGGGCCAGATCGTCTTCGAGCTGCCTGCGTTCCTGAGCCAGCTGCGCGGCCTCGGTCCGCTGACTGAAATAGGTGCGCATCGGCACCGCCAGGGTCAGCGCCAGCGCGCACACGACCATCGCCAGGATGACCGCCTTCCCGGTGGACAAACCGAGGATGGTGCGTTCGGGTGTGTCCTTGCCCGCCGACTTCTTCTTGCGGGCGCTGATCTTGCGCGGCTCGGCCTTGTCGTCGGGGCGGCGCCGCGCGGTCCGGCTCGGCGCCGCGGCCCGGCCGTGCTGATCGGCGGCGGGGCGGGAGCGGGCGGCACGCGACGTGCGGCGGTCGCCTCGTCCGGCTGGACTGGTACCACGCGCACGTCGCTCCGTCATATCCCTACCCCATGTATCGCTGCTGTCAGTCCTCGAACGCGAAGCGCGGGAACGCGACGTCGCCCGCGTAACGCGCCGAATCACCGAGGGCGTCCTCGATGCGCAGCAGCTGGTTGTACTTGGCCACGCGCTCGCTGCGGGCGGGCGCGCCGGTCTTGATCTGACCGCTGCCGACGGCCACCGCCAGGTCGGCGATGGTGGTGTCCTCGGTCTCGCCGGAGCGGTGGCTCATCATGGTCTTGTAGCCGTTGCGGTGGGCGAGCTCGACGGCGTCGAGGGTCTCGGTCAGCGTGCCGATCTGGTTCACCTTCACCAGCAGCGCGTTCGCGGCGCCCTTGCTGATGCCCTCTTCCAGGCGCTCTGGGTTGGTGACGAACAGGTCGTCGCCGACCAGCTGGATCTTGTCGCCGATCTGATCGGTCAGCGCGACCCAGCCGTCCCAGTCGTCCTCCGACAGCGGGTCCTCGATGGAGACCAGCGGGTAGGCGGTGAGCAGGTCGGCGTAGAACTGCGCCATCTCGGCGGCGGTCCGGACGTTGCCCTCGAACTTGTAGCCGGCGTCGGAGTAGAACTCGGTGGCGGCCACGTCCAGCGCCAGCGCGACATCGCTGCCCAGCTTCAGGCCGGTCTTGGCGATCGCGGAGCTGATCAGGTCCAGCGCCTCACGGGTGCCTGCCACGTCGGGGGCGAAACCGCCTTCGTCACCGAGGCCGGTGGCCAGGCCCTTGGACTTGAGCACCGACTTGAGCGCGTGGTAGACCTCCGCGCCCCAGCGCAGCGACTCTTTGAAGGTGGGCGCACCGATCGGGGCGACCATGAACTCCTGGACATCGACGCCGGTGTCGGCGTGCGCGCCGCCGTTGAGGATGTTCATCATCGGCACCGGGAGCACATGCGCGTTCGGGCCGCCGAGGTAGCGGAACAGCTCGAGACCCGAGGATTCGGCGGCGGCGCGGGCCACCGCGAGCGACACACCCAGCAGGGCGTTGGCGCCCAGGCGCGACTTGTCCGGGGTGCCGTCCAGATCCAGCAGCACCTGGTCGACGGTGCGCTGCTCCACCGCGTCCAGACCGATGACGGCCGGGGCGATCTCGTCGAGCACACCCTCGACGGCCTTCTGCACACCCTTGCCCAGGTAGCGGTCGCCACCATCGCGCAGTTCCACCGCCTCGTGCTCACCGGTGGACGCGCCGGACGGCACGGCCGCCCTGGTCAGCGTGCCGTCGTCGAGGGCGATCTCGACCTCGACGGTGGGGTTTCCGCGCGAATCCAGGATCTCGCGAGCTCCGACCTGTTCGATGATGGCCACGAAAACGACACTCCTTCGGCTGCTGGCACGGTGGTTGCTGACGTGTTGGCCGTGCGCTGCGAGCCTAACGCCCACCGCGCTGTGGGAGTAACCGGCACTCCGGGTGCAGCGCTGTTCGGCGGCGCCGCGCACGTGGGCGGCCTCACACCCGCCTGCCGACGCTGTAGGCGGCGGCACGGTCGCGCACGTCCATCATGTAGCTCTCGGAGCGGTTGTAGGTGAACAGCGCCTTGGACCAGCCCTCCGGTGTGGTGAGCACGCCGCCGCTGTCGCAGAGATAGCGGGCGGCGGTGAGGGCGGCGTCGTCGATGCTGTGCGGATCGATCACGCCGTCGCCGTTGGCGTCCACGCCCCAGCGCTTCCAGGTTTCCGGGATGAACTGCAACGGGCCGACGGCACGGTCGTGCACCGGATCGCCGTCGAGGGCGCCGTTGTCGGTGTCGGGGATGCGCGCGACGCCAGGGGAGCCGTCCAGTGCGATGCCGATGATCGGCGGCTCGACACGGCCGGTCCCGCTCACCTCCGAACCGCGGTAGGTGCCGTGCTTGCTCTCCACGCTGCCGATCCCGGCCAGGGTGGTCCAGGCGATGCCGCAATCGGGCCGCGCACGCACCATCACCGCGGCCGCGTACCCGTAGGCCTCCAGCGCCGGCACCGGGATGCGCAGCGTGTCGGCGTGTTCGGTGGCCCAGGCGTTCAGCTGGGCGGCGGTGCGTCCGGGCGCGTCGATATCGATCACGGGCAGCGGCGCGCCCGGGCCGGGCGGCAGCCCCTCCGGGATCGGCACCAGGTCGCGGTCGATCCCGCAACCGGCGAGCACCAGCGCGGCGAGGGTTACGGCGATCGCGCCGGTCTTCTTCGAGAGCACCCTTCCATCATCCAGATCGGTGCGGCCGGTGAGAGGCGCCGCGCGGTGGGGTGGGTCACTCGGACCCCGCCGGACACGTTTGCGACAGAGGGTTGCGGCAATTCGGCAGATATCCGATCAGTCGAGGTGCGGGCATATGACCGATGACGTGGAGAAACGCTGGACCGACGAGGGAACCTACCGGCGGGCGGCGGTGTACGCGCTGTCCGTGATCGGGGCGGCTGCCGTCGTCTTCGGCATCGCCGCGTTCTGGGCGAGCGCGCACTGCGGTGAGCACGAGCCGCTGATGTGCGATGCGCCCGCCCAGTCGGCGATCCTGATCGGGCCGACCGTGGTGGCGCTGCTCGGCGGGATCGGCGCCTTCGTGCAGACGCTTCGGCAATGGCGACGGGGCAGCAACTGGGTGATCTGGCAGGGCGCCGGATGGTTCCTGTTCACGCTGACGATGTTCTATATCGCCATGGGCGCGCGGTCCATCGGCGCGACCTGAACCGGCGGCCCGCTTCCGGCGCGTGTGTTGCGGGCACCCGCCTCATGCCGATCCCGCGCCCGGCCCTATCCGGCGCCGAGAGCGAAGACGAGTGTTGCCAGCCCGCCGAGAGTGCACAGCAGGCCGATCAGGTTGGACCAGAACTCGATTCGCGCGATATGCCGGTGACGTTCACGGTGCCGGAAATACCCGGAGGTGGGGATCCAGTCGCCGACGAAACAGAAATCCGCGCTGCGCCGCGCGCGGGCACCGAGCACGTGCGCGACAGCACCCGTCAGCAGCGCCGCGACCGCGACCGTGCTGAAGATGGCGATGCCGGCGATTGCCAAGGAATGAGCCATGAAAACCCCCTGTGACCTCTGGTTCCTCAGCAGTGTGGCAGAGGGGTACGACAAGTTCGGGCGGGCCGGCGTAGGCCTTCCCGCGCGGGCGTGAGAGCGCTCGGCCGTTTCCCGCACAGCCCGAACGCCGGGTCGAGGCGGCGCATGAATCGATCGCCGCCGACCTCGTCCGGTGGGAGCTCCCGGACGGCCGGTGGAGTGCGCAGGGCCGGGTCAGTGCAGCAGCTCGCGGGTGGCCGCGTGGTCCGGGGCGGCGAGGACGGTCGCGCTCGGGCCGGACTCGACCGGGCGGCCGTGGTCGAGGACCAGGATGTCGGGGCAGTTGGCAGCGACGACTGCCATATCGTGCGTAATGAGCAGCAGGGCGGTGCCGCGCTCGGTGCGGATGCGGTCGAGCAGGGACAAGATGGCGTCGGCGGTGGCGTGGTCGAGCGCTGCGGTGATCTCGTCGCACAACAGGACGGCGGGCTCGGCGGCAAGAGCGCGGGCCAGGGCCACGCGTTGACGTTGGCCGCCGGAGAGCTCATGTGGATAGCGGGTGGCGAGCGCGGGATCCAGTTCGACCGACGCCAGCAATTCGGAGATCTGTTGCCGCAGTTGTTGTTTCGATCGACGATCGAAGAGAAGCGCCTGCACCCGATCGAACTGCCCCCGGTGGGCGTGCGCCCGACGTTTCGCGACCCGGCTCAGCGGGCGAGCCAGCGTCTGCGCGACGGTGCGGCGCGGATTGAGCGCGGATCTCGGATTCTGCGTGACGAGCTGAATCCGGTTGTGCGCGTGCGAATCCCTACGCGAGGCAATGAGCGGCAGCGACGCGCCCTCCAGTTCGAGCGAACCGGAGCCCTCCCGGTGCAGGCCGGCCAGCACCCGCGCGAGGGTGGTCTTGCCCGCGCCGGAGGCACCGACGACGGCCAGTGCCGACCCGCGAGCGAGCGTGAAGTCGATCCCGGACAACACCGGCTTACCACCGATCGAGGCGCACACCTGCTGCGCGCGCAGGACGATCGGCTCGGCACCGGACGCCGAAGCGTCGCCGCGCACTCGGCGGGCCGACACACTGCCGAGCTCGACGACCTGATCGGCGATCGAGTGCACGGTCTCGGTGTCGTGACCGGTGAGCACAACCGTGACGCCGGTCGCCGCAATCCCCGAGATCACGCCGGCGATCTCGGCGCGCAGCGCGGCGTGCAGCCCGGCGAACGGCTCGTCCAACGCCAGGATGCCGGTGCCACGGACCAGCGCACGCGCCAGGGCCACGCGGCGTTGCTGCCCGCCGGACAGCTCGTCGGGCCTGCGATCCAGGTGTGCGGCGGACAGGCCGACCTGTTCCAGCGCCTGCGTCAGGGCCGTGCCCGAGCTGTCGCGCGCGACTTCGGCCAGCAACGTCCGCACCCGCATGAGCGGATTGAGCGCCGAACCGGGATCCTGCCCGACATAAGCGATC
Source organism: Nocardia sp. JCM 38205 (assembly GCF_058222935.1). Classification (NCBI taxonomy): domain Bacteria; kingdom Bacillati; phylum Actinomycetota; class Actinomycetes; order Mycobacteriales; family Nocardiaceae; genus Nocardia; species Nocardia sp. JCM 38205. The sequence goes on from NZ_JBYHFL010000004.1 coordinate 626,641, forward strand.
CGATCGCGGCGCAAGGCCCGCAACTGCGCCTGCTCGAGCGTCAACACCGAGCGCCCGGCCATGGTCAACCCGCCCTCGACGCGCACATTCGCCTCCGGCAATTGCCCCAATAGCAACCGCAGCAACGTCGTCTTCCCGCATCCCGACGGCCCGGTCAACGCAGTGACCCCACCCGGCCCCGCCCGAAACGAGATCGGCCCCAACAGTTTCTGCCCACCCGATCCGACCACGACGACACCGTCCACAACCACGGCGGCGTCATCCACCCGTCGCACCGCATCACCGGCCGCCGCCCGCACACCCACACCGCTACCAGCCCCCGCGACGTCGCCCCGACCAGCTACCCCCGCGCCGGTATCGGCGGCGTTGGGCGGAACACCCGCACCGTCGCGCCGCCCAGCAACCACCACGGCCGCACCTGCCACATCGCGCGACCCAGCATCCCCAACGGCTCCCATGCTCAACTCAGCAGCCCGCGCACTCGAATCGTCGCGCGCCCCTCCGGCTCCCGCACTCGAACCAGCAGCACGCGCACCCGCATCGTCGCGAAACCCAGCAGCCCCAACACCCTCGAACGGTCCGGTGGCTGCGGGCCGGGCACCGGGAGACGTCGTGGCGTTCGGCGCCACGTCCCGGCCGAATTCCGAGACCGCGAGGTTCACGCTGACCGCCACGATCGCGATGGCGAGGCTCGGGGCCAGCGCTGCCCATGGGTTCAGCAGGAGGCCGGAGGTGTTGTCGCGGACCATGACGGCCCAGTTGGTGGCGCCGAGGGTGGTGGGCAGTTGCAGGAAGGAGGCGGTGGCCACGAGGTAGACACCGGCTACGAAACGCAGGCCGAGCTGGGTCGCGAACACCTCGCGCAGGTTGGGCATCACCTCGCGGAATACCAGGTGCAGCAGTGTTTCCCCGCTGGCCTGTGCGGCTTCCACATAGCCACTGGCGGCCACGCCCGCGGCCGCGGCGGCGAACACGCGGGCGCAGTAGGGCGCGCCGAAGAGCAGGGCCAGCACGATCAAGCCGGCCACCCCCGCATCCGGCCAGGACGTCAGCACGAGCAGGATGCCGAGGACCGCGGGCAGCAGGATGACGAAATCCATGCCGAGTTCGATCACCGCACCCGCGCGTGGACGTAGCGCCGCCACGACGCCGAGCACGCCGGCCACCACGGTCACGACGACGGCGATCACCGCGGCCGTCAACAACAGGCCCCAGCCGCCGTACAGCAGTCGGCTCAGCACATCCCGGCCCAGCCGGTCGGTGCCGAGCCACGCCGCACCACTCGGGCCGGCGAACGGGATCCCGACGGGCTGCTCGGCACCGCGCGCGGCCAGACTCGGGCCGAGCACCGCGAGCACGACCACCAGCACAGCGGGCGCCACCGCCGCGATCCGCCGCAAGTTCATCACCGCATCACCGCCGTAGCTCGAGCGCGGCCGGCCGGCCGTCGACGTCGCGATCCGCGGCCGCGAAGGAACTCCCGCGCGGCGTTCACATCCGCCCCCGCAGCGCCCAGGTCCGCACCGCATCCGCCGCGGCCAGCATCACCATGATCACCACACCCGTCAGCGCCACGACCGCCGCCATCAGTGCGGTGTCCCGGTCGGCGACCGATGCGGCCAGCAGCGCCCCGAGCCCCGGATAGTTGAAGATCGTCTCCACCACGAGGGCACCGCCGAGCAGCATGCCGACGGTGGTAGCGAAGCTCGCGACGATCGTCGGCAGAGCGAAGGGCAGCACATGCCGGGTCAGCACCGTGCGCTCCGGAAGCCCGTCCAGCACAGCCGTTTCCACATGCGGAAGCCGGGCGGCGTCAGCCAGGGCCGCGCGCACGACCCTGGTGTTCCAGCCGATCTGCGGGATGGCCAGGGCGAGCACCGGCAGCACCAGCATGTCGGCCGAGACCGGGAATCCGGAACGGCCGGTGATGGTCACCGCCGGCAGCCAGCCGGTGGCCAGCGAGAACACCAGGATCAGCAGCGTCGCGACCACGAACTCCGGCACCGCGACGGCGGTCGTGGTACTCGGTTGCAGGACGCGGCCGAGCGTACCGCGTGGTCGCACCGACCACCAGGCCCCGAGCGCCAAGGAGGCGGCAATCGTCACCGCGAAAGCGAGGCCGCCGAGCAGCAGCGTCTGCGGGAAGGTGTCGGCCAGCAGCTCACCGACCGGTCTGCCGCGCGCGGTCCGGCCGAAATCGCCGGTGAGCACGCCGGCGAGCCAATCGCCGAAGCGCACCGGCAGCGCACGGTCCAGGCCGAGTTCGCGTTCCTTCGCCGCGACCGCCGCCTCGGTGGCGTCACGGCCGAGGACGGCGCGGGCGGTGCTGCCCGGCAGCAGATCGACGGCCGCGAACACCGCCGCCAGCAAGACGACGAGCAGGGCGACGCGCCGGATCAACAGGCGGGCGAACCTGATCACGACAACCAGGCGCGTTCCAGTTGCACCCGCGCGTAACCGCCGAGCGTGGGCAGATCGTGTACCCGTGTGGTCGCGATATCGATGCCGTCTGCCATGCCCCACACCAGGTAGCCGCCGCGCTCGTGCTGGATGCGCTGCAGCTCGCGTGCGGCGTCGGCTTGATCGGCCGGGTTCTGCGCCGCCAGCGCTTTCGCCGTGGCGGCGTCGAAAGCCGGGTCGCGGAAGGCGGTTTCATTGCGGTTGGAGGCACTCGACATCAAGCTGTTGGCGAAGAACAATGTGGAATCGTTGGTGCCCCAGGAGATCGTGTAGAACGGCGCGAGCAGCCAGGTCTGGTCGTAGAAGGTGTTCGGCTCCTGCGTCACCACTTCGACCCGCAGTCCGATATCGGCCAGCTGGGTGGCGATCACCTGCGCCGACTCCACCTCGCCCGGAGCCTCCGCCTTGGTCACCAGCTGGTAGCCGCGGCCGGTGTCGAACCCGGCCTCACGCAGCAGGTTCTTCGCGCGGTCGATATCGCGGGAGCGCTGCGGAATGGCTTTGTCGTACAACGGATCCCCGGTGCCGAGGATGTCGTTGGCGACGGTGCCGTTTCCGGAATGCACCTGGTCGACCAGCGCGCCGCGATCGACGCCGAGGCGCACCGCGGTGCGCACCCGTGGATCGGCGAATGGCCCGTCGGAGGCGCGCATGGCCACCCCGACGACGGTGTCGTTCGCCCTGCGCACCACCTGGAGATCGCCGCGCCCGGCCGCGGTGCGCCCGGCGATCGCCCCCACATTGGAGGCCAGGTCGATCTGGTTGCCGAGCACAGCGTTGCCCAGCGCGGTGACGCTGTCGAACATGGTGACCTCGATGGCATCGAGCAGTGCGGGTGTGCCGTGCCAGCGTTCGTTGCGCACCAGCCGGGCGGTGCCGCCCTCGAAGGATTCGAAGCGGAACGGCCCGGTGCCGTTCGGCTGGGTGAAGTCGGTGGTGTCCTTCTTGACGGTGAACGTCATCAGACGCACCAGCAACGGGATCTGCGAGTTGGGTTCGGGTGTGGCGAGCACGATATGGCCCGGTCCGTCGGCGGTGATGTCCTCGGCCGCCACGGGCATTTTGGACGGCCCGCCCTGCTCGCGCAGTCGGCGCAGCGACCAGACCACGTCCTCGGAGGTGACCGGGCTACCGTCGTGGAAGGTGGCGCCCTCGGCGAGGGTGAACCGCCAGCGCTTGCCCGCGGCGTCCGGTTCCCACGCGGTGGCCAGCCGCGCGGCCACGGTCGGGTTCGCCGCCGGCACCGTCAGCGGGTCGTAGACCAGCGAGGTGACGAGGAAATCGCTGTCATTGCTGAGGTTGGCGTGTGGATCGCGTTCCAGGCGTGCGGGGGTGCCGAGCGCGCCGACCCGCAAGGTGCCGCCAGACCGCGGTGGACCGGCCGATTCTGCCCCATTCGAACAGGCAGCCGCCAGCAGTACGGCGCCGACACCGACACCGGACCGCAGCAACTGTCGTCGGTTCAAACCCATTGCGCCGCCTTCCCTACCGAAACACACCCGCCCGTCGACCCTGGAGAAATCACCCAGGGAAGGCTAGCCTAATCGTGTTCTGCGTCTCTCGGCGGCCGATGTGCGAATTGGGTGATACCGCCCACTAGCTGCGCTTCGGCTCGGTTATGCTACATCGCTATCCAATCGCCAAAGTTAGGTAAGCCTTGCCCTAGCTCGAGGGAAGCACTAGCTTCGCAGTTCGAATCGTCACCACTCGCTTTTCGACCCGATGCGAAGAAGGGAATACCTGGTGAAAAGCGTTCTCTCCGAACGTAAGACGCTTCACCCCCAGATGATCGAACGACGCGAGCTTCCCCTGGCCGCCGCACGCGCGGTGCGCGAGCTGGCTCGTGTGATAGGCGACACACTCGGTTATTCGGGCGTCGCCGGCGCGCAGGCCGCGCGCACGCTCACCGACCCGGCTCTCGTCGCCCAGGTAGCGGCCCGCGCGCACGAGTTGCCGGCCGAGGTGCGCCACGCCATGCGCCCGCCGCAGACCTCGGCCGGCGCCGCCATCGTCAGCCGACTGCCGCTCGACGACGCCGAATGCGGCCCGACCCCGCCCAGCTGGCGCGAAGCCGCGCTGTGGAGCGGGGATTCGAGCACGCGCTCGTGTTCGCTCGAACTCGACATCGTCATGCTGCTGCTGGCCCGATCGGCGGGCGAACCGTTCGGCTGGCAGGGTCAGCAAGACGGACGCTTGGTCAACAACATCGTCCCCGCGGCAGGCCATGAGCACGAACAATCCGGCGCGAGCAGCAAAACCCTGCTCAGCCCGCATACCGAAGACGCCTTCCATCCCGGCCGCGCGCATCTGCTGATGCTGTCGTGCCTGCGCAATCCCGACCGCGTCGGTACCACCGTCTCCTCGGTGCGCCGGGTCGAGCTCAGCGCGCGACAGCGGCGACTTCTCAGCACACCCGTGCTGCCGATCCTGCCCGATGTCTCCTATGGCTCCGGCTACGATCGCGCGACCGCCACACCGGTGCCCACGTTGTGGAGCGCGAGCGAAAACCACGGGGAAACCGGCGATCTGACGATGCGGTACGACCCCGCCTACACCCCGCTCGACGACGCCGATCCCGAATATCGCTCGGCCTACGCGCACCTCACCGACGAGCTCGAACGCGTCTGCGTCACCGCGGCTCTCGAACCCGGTGAGCTGCTGTTGGTGGACAACGACGTCGCCGTGCACGGCCGGGTGCCGTTCACCGCCCGCTACGACGGCACCGACCGCTGGCTCAAACGAGTGAACATCCGGTTACCCGATCGACGCCGGCCCGACGCCGAGGCCGGTGAGAATGGGTATGGACAGCTATTGGTCCGCCCATTCCGGGCGGCCGGACCGGAAACGGTTCCGGCGGAAGTAGAGCGGGACGGCACAGCAGATGATCGAGGATCCTTTGAGCACGCGTGATCGAGTCACCCCGCTGCGGGTGCTGAGCCGAAGCGACCTCGCCGACGTGCCGATCTCGCCGTCGGCCGTGGTGCGAGCGGTGGAAGACGCGTATCTCGCCTTCGCGGCGGGAGATTCGGACAATCCACGGAAGTTGAGCGTCGCCAATCCGGATGGCTGGTCGGTGGCCTACGCCATGCTCGGCCGCGACGGCCGCCGCCGGGTGGTCGCGATGAAGACCTCCTACAAGTTCGATCCCGGTCACGACCGCAGCACCAAGCGGTACTACACCACCATCACCCTCTACGACGACACCACCGGCGCCCCGATCGCGATGATGGACTGTGCCCGGGTCGGCGCGCTGCGCACGCCGGCGGTCTCGGCCCTGCTGGTGCGCGAAACCGCCCGCCGCGACGCCGATACCGTGCTGCTCATCGGCACCGGCACCCAGGGCCGCAACGCGCTGCCGCATCTGCTCGCCGCGAATCCCGGGCTGCGTAAGCTCATGCTGTACGGCACCCATCCGGAAGGGATCGAGGCGGTGCACCGGCAGTTGGCCGAACATCATCCGCACGCGATGCTGGAGACGGTCAACGATCCGCGCGCCGCCGCGTCTGCGGCGGATGTCGTGCTGGCGACGGCGGGGCCCGGCACCGAGGTGGCGCTCGAATCCGGTGATCTGAAGGCCGGTTCGGTGGCGGTGCTGGTCGGGTACGGGCTGGCACCGTCCACCCTGAACGACGCCGACCGCGTCGTCGCCACCAGCGCCGCGCAAATGGCGGTGACCGGCACCGATATGGCGGGCCCCGACGGCGTGCTGCGGCCGGTGGACGCCGAGCTACCGCAGATCCTCAGCCGTCGCGCCGTCGCAAGGCGTTCGGAGAAGGAGCGGATCTTCGTCTACAACAGCGGGCTCGTCCTCACCGATATCGCCGTCGCGCACGCACTCGCCGAACGCGCCATCGCCGAAGGGCGCGGCACGGAGGTACCGCTGTGGGATTGACCGAGGCGCAACCGGTAGGCACCGGTGCCGCGCAGGCCGATGGCACAGCGGCCGGGCATCGGGTGATCGGCACGGTCGAGCCCGACCCCGGAGCCGGCTCGATCATGGCCGCGGCGCTGCCCGCGTACCGCGACGAGTGGGAACAGCGCGTGCTCGACGACCCGAACCTGCTGGGCGACATCGCTTTCGCCGTCGGCGGGCCGTTCCACCTGATGTATCCGGCACGGGTCGCTGGTAATGTCCGCGGCTTCCAGGATGCGTTCGCGCAGGCGGGCGTCGACGGTTTCGTCTACTTCGGCAAGAAGGCCAATAAGGCCGCGTGTGTGGCACGGGCGTGCGCGGAGCAGGGCGCGGGCGTCGATGTGGCGTCCACCGGCGAGCTCACGGCGGCGCTGGCGCAGGGCATTCGCGGCACCGACCTGATGGTGACCGGGCCGGAGAAATCCGATGATCTGCTGTGGCTCGCGGCCAGGCACGGTGCGCTGATCGCGGTGGACAGCGTCGGCGAACTCCAGCGGATCGCCGCGCTCGGCCTCGCGGTCCGGGTGCTGCTCCGGGTGCTTCCCCCCGCCTCGGCCAGCCGGTTCGGAATGACGGAGGCCGAGCTCGAGCAGGCCCTCGATGCGGCGACCGCCATGGCCTCGATCCGGCTGGAGGGCTTCAGTTTCCACCTGTCCGGCTACGACCCGGTGCCGCGCGCCGAACTGGCCGCCGAGCTCGTCCGCCGGTGCCGGTACGCGCGCACGCTCGGTCATCCGGCGGACACCATATCGATCGGCGGCGGCTTCGGCGTGGACTATGTGCCCGCCGAAGCCTGGTCCGGTTTCACCGACGAGGCCAGCCGCCGCTGGTTCCACACCGGCAAGAAGTTCGACAGCTACTACCCGTACCACTGCCCCGCCCCGGGACCGGCCATGCTCACCACCATCCTCGCGCGGGACGGCCTGGCCGAGAGCCTGCGCGAGAACGGCATCCGCCTGGCCATCGAACCCGGCCGGGCACTGCTCGACCGCGCCGGCAGCACCGTATTCCGGGTGCAGGGCAGCAAGACCCGGCTCGCGCACGGACATCCGTATCGCATCCTGACCGTCGACGGCAGCAGCCTGAGCCTGTCCGAACAGTGGTTCGACAGCGAATACCTGCCGGATCCGGTGGTGTGGCCGCCGGGCCGTGGCACGGTCACGCCCACCGTGGTCGGCGCGGCGACCTGTCTGGAATCGGACATGCTCAGCTGGCGCCGGATCCCGCTGTCGCGCGCGGCCGAGCCCGGCGATCTGCTCGTCTACCCGAACACCGCCGGCTATCAGATGGACTCCAACGAGTCCGCGTTCCACGAACTGCCGATCCCACCCAAGGTGACGCTGCACGACGCGCCGGGCGGCAGGTACCGCTGGAAGCTCGACACCGAGTGAGTAACCGGCGCACGGCCGCCGACGCTGCCGCGCGCCCCCCGTTCCCATCGACCCCGGCTCAGCTCCGGGACCGTACCGACCGAGGAGACCTTCCATGCCGCTCGTCACGCGTGTGACGGACCTGATCGGCCGCACCCCGTTGTTCGAGCTGGCGGCCACCGCGACCGGCACCAGGCTGCTGCTCAAGCTCGAACAGTTCAACCCTACCGGCGCCGCCAAGATCCGGATGGCGCGCGAAATGGTGCTCGATGCCGAGCGAAGAGGTTTGCTGAGCGATGGCGGGCATATCATCGAATCGACATCCGGCAACACCGGCCTCGGCCTGGCGGTGGTTGCCGCCGAACGCGGCTACCGCTTCACCGCGGTGGTCGACCACCACGCATGTAAGGACAAGCTGCGCGCGATGCGAGCAATGGGTGCGGAACTGGTGTTCGTCGCCGATGACGGCGACGACAACCTCGCCACCTCGGCCCGCGAGGACCTCGCCGAGTCGATGGCCGCCGCCGAGGACGACGCCTACTTCACCGAACAGCACAACAACGACGCCAACGCGGTGGGCTACTACGCGGTGGCCGAAGAGTTGCTGGAAGACGTCGAACGCGTCGATATCCTGCTGTCCGCGGTCGGCACCGGCGGTTCGCTGTTCGGCACCGCCACCCGGCTGCGTCAGCTCGGGTGCGTGCCGCGGGTGATCGGCGTCGAGCCGGTCGGTTCGATCGCGTTCGGCGGGCCCGGCGGCCCGTACTGGCAATCCGGCACCGGAACTCCGCCCGGCGCCACCATCGGCACGGCCGTCGACTATTCGCTGCTCGACGAGGGCGTGAAGGTGAGCGATGTGGCGGCCTTCGCCACCGCGCGCGCCGTCGCCGCCGAGCTCGGGCTGATGCTCGGCGGCTCGGCGGGCGGTTCGGTGCACGCGGCGCTGACCCGGCTCGACGAGTTCCCGCCCGGCTCCACCGTGGTGACCATCGTGTGCGACGGCGGCGAGAAATACCTCGACACCGTCTTCGACGACGACTGGATGCGGGCCAGGGACCTGCTCGATCCCGAGACCGAACGCGAGGTCAAGGACATGCTCGCCCGTTACACGCCCGCCGCCCGCCGAAATCATCTGGTGGAGGCGCGGTGAATCTGTCCGACTTCCGCGCCGACAGCAAACGGCTCACCGCCCTGGCGACGCCGATCGCGTTGACGCAGCTGGCACAGATCGCGGTCTCCACCACGAATATCGCCCTCATGGGCAGCCTCGGCGTGCGTCAGGTCGCTGCGGGCGGTCTGGCGATCGTGCTGTTCAACCAGATCCGGACCATGTGCGTCGGGCTGATCACCGGCAGCGGGAACCAGATCGCCTCGGCGGTGAGCGCGGCGGGCAAACGCGGCGTCAGCGCCGACCGTGAGGTCCGCGAGGTGGTGCGGTCGAGCTTCCTGATCGCCACGCTCGCCGGCCTGCTCGGCGGCGTCGTGCTGGTCGGGCTCGGCTGGTCGCTGCAATGGCTCGGCCAGGACGCCGGTGTGCTCGCCGACGCGCGCCCGATGATGGTGGCGCTGGCACCCGGGCTGCTGCCCTGCCTGTGGTTCCAGGTGCTGCGCCAGTACACCGTCGGCATGCAGAAACCGCAGGCGCTGCTGCTGGTGACGCTCGGTTCGGTGGCGCTGAATCTGGTGCTCGCGCTGACCTTCATGCACGGCTGGCTCGGCCTGCCCGCACTCGGGCTCACCGGCATCGGCGTGGCGACGTCGCTGGTCTTCCTGATCACCTTCGCGGTGTTCTGGGCGATGGTGCGCCGCGACCAGGAACTCGCGGCGGGCCTGTCGCTACGGCCGTGGCCGGTGCGGATGACGACGGTGCGCGCCGAGCTGAAGCTCGGGGTGCCGATTTCGCTCACCTACGGTTCCGAGGCGGGCATGTTCTCGGTGCTCGCACTGGTCATGGGCAGCATCGGGCCCGCGGCTCTGGCGGCGCACAACGTCGTCTATCAGGTCATCTACATCGTGTTCCAGGTCGCGATCGGGCTCTCGCACGGTGCGTCGATCCTGGTGAGTCATGCGGTGGCACGCGACGAATTCGACCATGCGCGGGCGCTGGCGTGGCTGGCGCTGCGCCATGCCGCGGTGATCGCCGCGGTCACCGGCGTGGCCTATGTGGTGATCCCCGATCTGGTGCTGCGGCCGTTCCTCGATCCCGGCGACACCGCGACCATCGAGGTGGCGAAGACGCTGTTGCTGATCGGCATCGTGCTCCAGTTCTTCGACGCCGCGCAGAACATCGGCAACGGACTGCTGCGCGGGTTGAAGGCCACCAAGGCCGGATTCCGGTTGTCACTGGTCGGCTATTGGCTGGTCGGCCTGCCGACGGCGCTGCTACTGGCGTTCCCGGCCGGGCTCGGCGCCGCGGGTGTGTGGTGGGGGCTCACCGCGGGCCTCGCGGCCACGGCGGGGTTGATGTTGCGGCGCTACTTCACGCTGCTGAATACGGCTGCGCGTAAACATCCCGGGATGCTCCCACAGGCGCTCGGTACACCGGGCTGAGCAGAGGCCGATCGCTGCGAGGATCGTTTCCGCAGGACGACGATATTGCCTACGGTCCCCCCGAATATTAGGCTAGCCTCACCATACTTGCACGAAGAAGGGAGTCGCGGTGCGCGTCGTCATTCTGTTCGGGTCGGAGATGGGTACGGCCGAGTCCGCCGCCGAAAGCGTGGCCGACGAGCTCGCCACTCATGACGTGTCGGTCTACGACATGACCGATGTCGATATCGACGACCTCGACGTCCGCGACTTCCACATCATCGTCTGCTCCACCTACGGCGATGGCGAACTGCCGACCGGCGCCGAACCGTTCTTCGACGCGTTGAACGCCCGCACACCGAACCTCGCGGGCTTGCGGTTCGCGGTGTTCGGGCTCGGCGATTCCGTCTACGGCGACACCTTCAACCGTGGCGGCGAGATCATCGCCGAGAAGCTCGCCGAATGCGGTGCGGTGCAGGTGGGCGAGCACGCCCGCCACGATGCGTCCACCGAGATCAAGCCCACTGCGATGGCCCGTGAATGGGCGCGCGGGTTGCGCATCACCGACGAGGCGGCACTGGCCGCGGTCTGATCGCGGTGCACCGCAGCCGATCTGATCGCGCGCGCTCGCGGCGGCCGACCGCTCATCCCGGGCCGGTTGTCGGGGTCAGCCCGTAAACTGGGTGCGGAGTGCGGCACAGCCCGTCGCGCGCGTCGATTCATGAGGTGATGAACATGGCAGCCGGAGTCAGCCCTGCGCAACATCAGGACCCCTCGACCGATCATCCCGAGCTGGACGTGCTGCCGGAATGGCCCACCGAGACCATCGCCGTGCTGGTCACCACCGATCCGGCGCCGCACGCGATTCCGGTGTCCTGGCCCGTGCGCGCGGGTGACCGCGCGATTCTGCTGAGCCTGAAGTTCGACCGCGGCTCGCTGGCCCGGCTGCGGGAACGGCCCGAGGTGGCGTTGCTGATCCTGGCCGGCGGCAATGTCGCGCTGTGCGCGCGCGGCACCGCGAAGGTGATCGCGGAGGAAATGCCGGACGCCACCGACTACGTGGCGGTGCGCATCGACGTCGACGTGATCGACGATCACCGCCAGTCGGCGTTCCAGGTGGACAAGGGGATTCAGCGCACCGTGCTCGACGCCACCGAACTGCACGCGCTGGAGGGCCGGGTGGCCACCCTGCGGTCCTGGGCGCAGAGCGAGAGCTGAACCACGGCGGCGTCGCCTGCCGTTCGACATAATCGTGGGCAAGGGCGCAGCGTCAGCGCCGCGAGGAAGGGGAACATGAGCGTCACACTGGCCAAAGGCGGCAATGTCTCGCTGTCCAAGCAGGCCCCGAATCTGACCAAAGTCGCCGTCGGCCTCGGGTGGGACGTGCGTACCAGCACCGGGGCCGATTACGACCTCGATGCCAGCGCGCTGGCCACCGGACCCGACCTGAAAGTGCTGTCGGACCAGCATTTCATCTTCTACAACAACCTGCGCTCGCCGGAGGGATCCATCGAGCACACCGGCGACAACCTCACCGGTGAGGGCGACGGCGACGACGAGGTGATCAACGTCGATCTGGCGGCCACCCCACCCACGATCACCAATATCTTCTTCCCGGTCTCGATCCACGAGGCCGATACCCGCAGGCAGTCCTTCGGCCAGGTGCGCAACGCCTACATCCGGGTGGTGGATTCGACCACCGGCTCGGAACTGGCGCGTTACGACCTCAGCGAGGACGCCTCCACCGAGACGGCGATGGTCTTCGGCGAGCTCTACCGGCACAACGGGGAGTGGAAGTTCCGCGCCATCGGCCAGGGTTACGCCTCCGGGCTCGCGGGGATCGCGCGGGACTACGGCGTCAATATCTGAGCTGTCCGCAATCGAAGACGGCGGGTGCGTGAGGATTTCACGCACCCGCCGTACTCTGTTGGAGGGTACCCGCCTTCCGGCGTACCGTTTCAGGCGCCGACCAGATCCCCGTCCCGCTCCCGCGGGCCCGCACTTTCGCGAATACCGAAGCGGTCGTGCAGTTTCCGCAGCGGGGCGGGCGCCCACCAGGTCCAGCGTCCACCGAGTTTCATGGTGGCCGGCAGCAGGAACCCACGAATCAAGGTGGCGTCGGCCAGCACGGCCAGCGGCAGCCCGATACCGAACGCCTTCATGAAGGTGATGTCGGAGACCAGGAAGCCGAGGAACACCACCGAGATCAGCACCGCCGCCGCGGTGACGATCCGGCCGATTCGCTCCAAACCGACTGCGACCGCCGCGGTGCCGTCACCGGTTCGTTCGTACTCCTCGCGGATCCGCGACAGCAGGAACACCTGGTAATCCATGGCCAGGCCGAACGCCACCCCGAACAGCATGATCGGCACGGTCGAGGCCAGCGTCCCGGTGACGGTGAAGCCGAGCAGGTCCGACAGATGCCCGTCCTGGAAGATCCAGACCAGCGCACCGAAGGTCGCGGTGAGGCTCAGGCAGCTGAGCAGTACCGCGACCACCGGCAGGAACACGCTGCCGGTCAACAGGAACAGCAGGATCAGCATCATCGCCAGCACCACGCCGAGGGCGATCGGCAGCCGGTCCAGCAGGGCCTCGGTGGCATCGGCGCTCACCGCCGACACGCCTCCGACCAGCGCCTCCGACGGCGCGTCGACATCGCGGATGGTGCCGACCAGATCCTCGAGCACGGCGGCATCGTCGGTGGCGGGCACCACCGACAGGTACACCCCGCCGTCGGCGGCGAATCGCGCGTTCAGTGCGGACGGCGGCGCGATCTGCGCACCATCGGCATAGCTGCCGCTGACGGTATCGACCCGCTGCACATCCGGCAGCGCGGACAGCTGCTGCGCGTACTCGGGCACACCCGAACCGCCCTGCGGCAGTACCACACTCAACGCACTCTGCTCACTGGTATCGAACTCCGCGCGCACCGTCTCGGCGACCTGCCGCGACGCCGATGCTTCCGGCATCGACCGTTCGTCCGGGTACCCGAGCTTCAGCCCGAGGAACGGTGCGCCGAGGAACAGCAGTACCACCGTCACCGTGATCGCCACCGTTCCAGGCCTGCGCATCACGAACATCGCCAGCCGGTGCCAGCGGCCTTCGTGCAGTTGCCTGGACTCGTTGTTGCGCCGGCGGATTCGCCATTTGTCGACTCGGGTGCCCAGCATCGCCAGCAGCGCGGGCAGCACCGTCAGCGAGCTCAGGGCGGCGATCAGCGCCACCGCGATACCCGCGTAACCCACCGATCGAACGGCCAGCAGCGGGAAGAACACCAGGCCCGACAGCGCCACCGCCACCGTGACCGCCGAGAACGCGACCGTGCGCCCGGCGGAGTTCATGGTGTTGCGCAAGGCCTGCCCCGGGTCGACCCCGGCCTCGAGTTCCTCGCGGTAGCGGCTCACGATCAGCAGGCTGTAATCGATCGCCAGGCCGAGCCCGAGCAAGGTGACGACATTGATGGCCAGCGCGTTCAGATCCGTCACCCCGGCCAGCAACCACATCGCCCCCATGGTGAGCAGCACCGTCACCATCGCGACCGCCAACGGCAGCAGCGCCGCCATCACACTGCCGAACACCAGCACCAGCGCGATCAGGGTGATCGGGAAGGCGATGGATTCGCCGGTCACCGCGTCCTTCTCCGACTGCTCCACCATCTCGTGCTGGAGCATGGCGTACCCGCCGACCTGGACGTCGAGGCCGTCGTGGGTGCCGGAGTAGCGCGGCGCCAGATCGGTGATCCGGTCTTCGACAGCGTCGTCGTCACCGAGGATGGTGGCCACCACCAGGCCCGTGGAGCCGTCGGCGCTGCGCAGCGCGGGCGGCTTGCCCGAGGTCCAGTAGGAGGTCACGCCGGTGACGTCGGCTTCGCCGGTCAGCCGCTGCACCAGCGCGGTCGCCGCCGCGGTCGTGCCGGGATCGTCGACCGAGCCGCCGTCGACCAGCAGCACCAGGTTCGGCTGGCCCTGCCCGAACTGGTCGCGCAGCACCTCGGCCGCCACACCGGACTCGGCGCCCGGATCGTTGAATCCGCCGCCCTTCAACCTGTCGAACAAGGTCGAACTACCTGCTCCGGCCAGCATGAGCAGTACCGCGAAGAGAACCAGTACGGCACGTCTGCGCCGCATGATGAGATCGATCAGTCCCGCCGGCATTACTGCCTCCTAGTCGCGTCAGTGCGGGTGGATACACGACTCGGACGAGACAGCGCACGCGGATGTGATGGCTTCGGTCGTCGCTGCGGTGCAGCTCACAGTCACCGGGCGGTGGCGACGGTCGGACCGCCGTGGCCGACCGAAGAGCCGATCCGGCCGGACAGCGGTCACGGCCGACCACACCGCCGGAACGGACAAGCGGTTCGGGGCGCGACAGGAGCTGTCAGCGGCTCGCCTGCCAGTACCTGCGCCAGGCGGCGGCATCGAGCGGAGCGCGGGTGCCGCGGTCGGCTTCGGCGGCGTCCTCGGCGGCGCGGATCGCATCGGCGAAGGCCAGGGTGGCCTTGCGCAGCCGTTCCTCGGCGCTGTCGCGTCCGCCCAGGCGGACCATGCGCAGCGCGGGCGGAATCAGATCCTCCGGCAGCCCCGCCCGGTTACTGCGCTGCAGGACCTTCTCGGCCAGGGCCAGCGCCGGTTGCGCCATCGCGATGCCGTCCAGGCACGATCGGCGCGCCTTCTCCGCGGATTTGCGTTCCTCCCAGGCCTTTTCCTGCGCGGCGATCTTCTCCTCGACGCCGGCGTCCGGCGGCAGCTCGGAGGCGACCAGATGCGGGCTGCGGTTGACCAGCTTGGCGACCAGCGCAGCCGCCACATCGTCGACGGTGAACTCCCCCGCCGCCTGCGCGATCCGGGAATGGAACAGCACCTGCAACAGCAGATCGCCGAGTTCCTCCTTGATGGTCTCGGCGTCCTCGTGCTGAATGGCGTCGAGCAGCTCGTAGGTCTCCTCGAGCAGATACGGGCGCAGCGAATCGTGGGTCTGGGTGGATTCCCAGCCGCCGAAATGCCACAGTCGGTCCATCACCTCGACGGCCTCGGCGAGCCCGGCCGCGAGCGTGGCGGTATCGGTCTGCACACGCAGCGCGTCGGGCATCGGACGTGAATCGGGTGCCGGGCTCATCGGGCGACCGTGGCCTCGGTGGCGACGGTGAGATCGACGGCGCCCTGCGCCTTGCCGTCCAGCGCCAGCAGCAGATCGGCGAGATATTGCAGCAGCGGCACATCGCGCAACCGGTCCGCGCCGACGCTGTCCTGCACCCGCGGCAGCGGAACACCGACCACCCCGCTGGCCGCCTTGTAGGTGGCGCTGGGGTAGATCCGCTTGAGCCGCAACTGCTTGGAATCGGGCAGGTTCAGCGGCGAGATCTTCACCGTGGTCCCGGTGACGGCGATCTCGGTGACGCCGTACTCGCGGGCGAGCAGCCGCAGCTTGGCCACCGACACCAGCCTGCCGACCTCCACCGGCAGCGGGCCGTAGCGGTCGACGAGCTCCTCCACCACCGCGGCCAGCGTCGAATCATCGTGTGCGGCAGCCAGTTTGCGGTAGGCCTCCAGACGCAGCCGGTCGCTGGTGATGTAGTCGGGCGGGATGTGCGCGTCCACCGGCAGGTCGATGCGCACCTCCTTGGTTTCCTCGGTGGTGATCGGTTTGCCGTCAGCGGCGGCGCGATAGGCCTCCACCGCCTCGCCCACCAGCCGCACGTACAGGTCGAAGCCGACGCCGGCGACGTGACCGGACTGTTCGGCGCCGAGCACATTACCCGCGCCACGGATCTCGAGATCCTTCATCGCCACCGCCATGCCCGCGCCGAGATCGGAGTTCTGTGCGATGGTGGCCAACCGGTCGTAGGCGGTTTCGGTGAGCGGCTTCTCCGGGGGATACAGGAAGTAGGCGTACCCGCGCTCGCGACTGCGCCCGACCCGGCCGCGCAGCTGATGCAGCTGCGATAGACCGAGCGCGTCGGCGCGTTCCACGATCAGGGTATTGGCGTTGGAGATGTCGAGCCCGGTCTCGATGATGGTGGTACACACCAGTACATCGAATTCCCGCTGCCAGAAGCCCTGCACGGTGCTCTCGAGGGTGTCCTCGTTCATCTGACCGTGTGCGACCACCACCCGCGCCTCCGGCACCAGCTCCCGGATCCGCTTGGCGGCCTTGTCGATCGAGGACACCCGGTTGTGCACGTAGAACACCTGGCCGTCGCGCAGCAGCTCACGCCGGATGGCGGCGGTGACCTGCTTGTCGCTGTAGGCGCCGACATAGGTGAGCACCGGATGACGTTCCTCGGGCGGGGTGAGGATGGTCGACATCTCCCGGATGCCCGCCAAACTCATCTCCAGGGTGCGCGGGATCGGCGTCGCGGACATGGTGAGCACGTCGACGTGGGTGCGCAACGCCTTGATGTGTTCCTTGTGCTCGACACCGAAGCGCTGTTCCTCGTCGACGATGACCAGGCCGAGATCCTTCCAGCGCACACCGGTCTGCAACAGCCGGTGCGTGCCGACCACGATGTCGACCTCGCCGGAGGCCATGCCCTCCAGCACCTCGCGGGATTCGGCCGGATCGGTGAAGCGCGACAGGCCCTTGACCGTCACCGGGAAACCGGCGACGCGCTCGGTGAAGGTTTGCAGATGCTGCTGGGCCAGCAGCGTCGTCGGCACCAGCACGACGACCTGTTTGCCGTCCTGCACCGCCTTGAACGCCGCGCGCACCGCGATCTCGGTCTTGCCGTAACCGACGTCGCCGCAGACGACCCGGTCCATCGGGACCGGCTTCTCCATATCCGCCTTCACATCGGTGATGGCGGTCATCTGGTCGACGGTCTCGGTGAACGCGAACGCGTCCTCCATCTCCTGCTGCCACGGCGTGTCCGGGCCGAAGGCGTGGCCGGGCGCGGCCTGGCGGGCGGCGTAGAGCTGCACCAGCTCGCCGGCGATCTCGCGCACCGCCTTGCGGGCCTTGCGTTTGGTGTTGGCCCAGTCGGAGCCGCCGAGCTTGGACAGGCTCGGCATCTCGCCGCCGACATAGCGGGACAGCTGATCCAGCGATTCCATCGGCACGAACAGCCGGTCGCCGGGCTGGCCGCGCTTACCGGGCGCGTACTCGATGACCAGGTATTCGCGCCGCGCGCCGCCGACGGTGCGTTCGATCATCTCGACGAAGCGGCCGATGCCGTGCTGATCGTGCACGACCATATCGCCGGCGTTGAGCGCCAGCGGATCGACCTGATTGCGGCGTTTGGCCGGCAGCCGTTTGCCCTCGGTGGGCGCGGTGACCCGGTTGCCGGTGAGATCGGATTCGGCGACGACCACCAGACCCGCATCGTCGAAGATGACGCCGTCGTGCAGCGAACCACACAGCACCCCGACCACACCGGTCTCCGGTTCGGCGCCGCTGTCCAGCGCGGCGGCCGGCACGTCGGCGTCGGCGAGCCGTTCGAGCACGCGCTGGGCGGTACCGTGACCGGCCACCACCACGACCGCCCGGCCACCGGTGGTGACGTGCGCGCGCAGCGAGGCGAAGATCGTCGCGACCAGCTCGTCGGAGCCCCGCGCCGTCGGCCCCGCCTGCACCGGGAGCACCACTTCGGCGGGATCGCCCGAGGTCAGCGGGCTCAGCGTCCACCAGGGCAGATCATGTTCGGTGGCGCTGTCGTGGATGTCGGGCAGCGCACGGTAGGCGGAGGCGGCCAGGTCGAGGCCGTGTGCGCCCAGCGGCGCGTCACCGCCGAAGGAGGCGGCGGTCCAGGACGCTTCGAGGAATTCGGCGCCGGTGCGCATCAGGTCGGCGGCGCGGGTGCGGATCTTCTCCGGATCGCACAGCAGCAGATGGGTGCCCTCGGGCAGTTCCTCGGTGAGCAGGCTCAACGCGCCCGGCCGCAGCACCGGAAGCAGCGCCTCCATGCCGTCCACCGGGATGCCCTGGGCCAGCTTCTCCAGCATTTCCACCAGGGCGGCGTCGGCGGAATTGGCCGATGCCACCTCGGCCGCGCGGTCGCGGACCGCCTCGGTGAGCAGCAGCTCCCGGCACGGCTGCGCCACCACGACGTCGATGTTCAGCTCCGGCAGCGAGCGCTGATCGGCGACGGAGAACGGGCGGAGCTCGCTGACCTCGTCGCCCCACATCTCCACGCGCACCGGATGATCGGCGGTCGGCGGGAACACATCGAGAATGCCGCCGCGCACCGCGAATTCACCGCGCTTGCCCACCATGTCGACCCGGGTGTAGGCGAATTCGACCAGGCGGGTGAGCAATTCGTCGAAGTCGATCTCGGTGCCGACGCGCAGCACGATCGGCTCGATATCGCCGAGCCCCGAGGCCATCGGCTGCATCAGCGAACGCACCGTGGTCACCACCACGCGCAGCGGTTCCGGGAATACCGGGTCTTCCGGGTGCGCCAGCCTGCGCAACACCGCGAGCCTGCGGCCGACAGTGTCCGCGCCGGGTGAGAGCCGCTCATGCGGCAGCGTCTCCCAGGACGGGAACTGCGCGACCGCATCACCGAGGATCTCGGTCAGCTCGACGGTCAGATCGTCGGCCTCGCGTCCGGTGGCCGTCACCACCACCACCGGCTTGCTCGCCGCCACCGTCCCCGCCACGAACGCCCGCGCCGCCGCCGGTGCGACCAACTCCACCCGCGACGTGCCGACCAGGTCGGATACGGTCCGCAGCGCGATATCGGCGCCGGCCGCGGCGGCCAGGCCCGCCAGAGGTGGACGTGGGGCAGACATGCTCAACTCCTGAAGCGAACGGGCGAATCGACCGGCCCTGCCATTCTGCCGCTCCTTCGTCGCGGCGTGTTCGCGGCCCCCTCATGGCTCGGTTTTCCGGGGGCCGGGCCGCGAACGGGGCTCCTCGAAGTCGCCCCTCCGGCGTCGACAAGACGGGCGCCGGTGACGTGATGACCCCGATGCGCGCTCGGTCATGCGAAACCTCGCCGCGCAACCCGGCACAACGGCCGGTCAGCCCCGATGTCGAGCGAAGCGAGATCGAGCGGCCGCGCGCACCATCACGGCACGTAGCGGCGCAGGCGGCGGGCGGCGAACTCGCGGAAGTAGGAGATCTTCTCCGGCGGCACGATCGCCGGCAGCAGGAAGTACCAGGCGCGTTCCATGCGGGTGGCCATCTGGTCGATGGCTTCGGTGCCGACCGCGACGATATGCACGCCGGTGGTGACGCCCTGCAACAGCAGGCCGATGGTTTCCGGGTCGAGGTCGGGCAGCAGATCGCCCTGGGCGATGGCGCGCTCGGCCAGCAGGCGGTAGGTATCACCCCAGGATTTGGCGATGTTGTCGCCCGCGGCGCCGCGGTAGTCGCCGATCTGGTGGGTGAGCTTGAGCATCGCGCCGACCATGGGGTCGTTCATCGACAGATCGGCCACCACGTAGGTGATGCCGATGCAGGCCTCCAGCGCGGGCACCCGGGGATCGAAGAAGCCCTGGCAGGAACTCACCAGGCGCTCGTTGCCCTGGTCGACGACCGCGCGGGCCAGCTCTTCCTTCGAACCGAAGTGAAAGTACAAGGCGCCCTTGGTCACGTTGGACTGCGCGATGATCTCGCTCAGGCTCGCGTTCGCATAGCCCAAGCGCAGAAAGACATCGGCCGCGCCCGCCAGGACGGAGTCGCGGGTGATCTCCGCGCGCGCTTGCCTAGCCATCAGATCCGCCTGTCATCCCAAAAACCAGCCATCCTGAAGTAGACCGACATCCCGAATTTGACCGACATACCGCCCGAACAGCACCCAAAGGATGGGTGAACCGTACCACCAGCGCGCCGCTCGGCAGACGATTCGAGTATGTGGTGCAAGCTCGTTCGCAATTCACCGGTTAACTATCACGGCCGGTTCTCGGTCCCGGCCGGCCACTCCGAACTGAGTTGCGGATCGGCCTCGAGGTGGCGCAGACCGTTCCAGCACAGGTTGACCAGATGCGCCGCGACGACCTCCTTCGAGGGGGTGCGTTCATCGAGCCACCAGGTCGCCGCGGTGGACACCATGCCGACGAGCGCCTGCGCGTACAGGGTGGCCAAGCTGGTGTCCAGATCGCGGCGCTCGAAGTCGCCGGCGAGGATGTGCGCGACCTGGTTCACGGCCTCGTTGAGCAGGCTCGAATAGCGCCCGTCGCCGGTTTGCGGCAGCTGATCGCGGACCAGGATGCGGAAGCCGTCGGTGCGCTGCTCGATGTAGGTGAGCAGCGCCAGCGCCACCTGTTCGAGCCGGACCCTGGACCGATTCTGGGTCAGTGAAGAGGTGATCATGTCCAGCAGCATGGACATCTCACGGTCCACCACAACGGCGTAGAGACCCTCTTTGCCACCGAAGTGTTCGTAGACCACCGGCTTGGACACCTGCGCGCGCTGGGCGATCTCCTCGATGGAGGTGGCGTCGTAGCCGCGTTCGGCGAACAACGCGCGACCGATCTCGATCAGCTGCTGACGCCGCTGCGTGCCCGTCATCCGGGGGCGGGGCGACTGGCCGCCCCGGCGCGTTTTGTCGCCGGATGCGCTGACGCGCGGATTCTCGCCGGTCGTGGGTGTCTCGTGCATTGGCCTCCCTACCTACGCCGGCGATTGGTATGGGACAACTGTTCCAGACAGCTCGCGCGCGGGCGCAGCCGGGCGCGCGAATCACGCCCACGGTTCGACGGATCCGAGGTCGGCATGCGAGTATCGTTGCCGTGCCGAGGCGCACTGGCGGGCGCGTATGTGTCCCGTCGATGCGACAATCCGCCGTAGTGTAATGGCAGCACCTCTGATTTTGGTTCAGATAGTTCAGGTTCGAGTCCTGGCGGCGGAGCACGCGAGCACAGCGGATCAGCTCGCGGGTACGGTGTCCAGCGCACGGGTGCGGTGCCGGCCGTTGGCACGGTGGCCTGCCACGGACACGGTGCCGGCTCACGGGCAGTGTGAGCACTGCGTGGGCCGAAGGTTTGACCAGCACGATGACAGGCAGCCGAGGGAGATTCATGCCACAGCAGACCGCCGTCGTCGTTCTCGCAGCCGGTGCCGGGACACGAATGCGGTCGAAGACCCCCAAAGTTTTGCATTCGCTGGCCGGCCGCAGCATGCTCGCGCACGCGCTGCATGCGGCGAACGAGATCGACCCCGCGTATCTGATCACGGTGGTCGGGCACGACCGGGAGCAGGTCGGCGCCGCGGCCGCGGCGGTGGCCGCCGAACAGGCCCGCGAGATCATTCCGGCCGTGCAGGAGCAGCAGCTCGGCACCGGCCACGCCGTGCAGTGCGGGCTGACCGCGCTGCCCGCCGACTTCACCGGTGACGTGCTCGTCACCTCCGCCGATGTGCCGCTGCTGGACGGGCACACCCTGGCCGCCCTGCTCGACGAGCACCGCAGCTACGCCGAACGTCCAGCGGTGACGGTGCTGACCTTCGTCCCGGACGACCCGAACGGCTACGGCCGGATCGTGCGCGACGCCGACGGCCAGGTCACCGAGATCGTCGAACATGCCGATGCCACCCCGGAGCAGGCCCAGATCACCGAGGTCAACTCCGGTGTGTACGCCTTCGACGCGACGGTGCTGCGCACCATGCTCGGGCGGCTGTCCACCGCGAACGCCCAGCACGAGCTCTACCTGACCGATGTGCTGCGGCTGGCGCACGAGGCGGGCCATCCCGTGCAGGGTGCGCGGCTGGTCGATTCGGCCAAGGTCACCGGCGTCAACGACCGGGTGCAGCTGGCCGCGGCCGCCCGCACGCTCAACCGCTACATCCTGGAACGGCATATGCGCGCCGGCGTGACCGTCATCGATCCGGCCACCACCTGGGTGGACGCCGGGGTGCGGATCGGCCGCGATGTGACCTTGCGGCCGGGTGTGCAGCTGCTCGGCAACACCGTCATCGGTGAGGACGCCGAGGTCGGGCCGGACTCCACCCTCACCGATGTGATCGTCGGCGAGGGCGCGAAGGTGGTGCGCACGCACGGCGAGGGCGCGGTGATCGGGCCCGCCGCGACCGTCGGGCCGTTCAGTTTCCTGCGCCCCGGTACAGTCCTCGGCGAGTCCGGCAAACTCGGAGCGTTCGTCGAAACCAAGAACGCCACCGTCGGCGCGCACTCCAAGGTGCCGCATCTGACCTACGTCGGCGACGCCACCATCGGCGAGCACAGCAACATCGGCGCGTCCAGCGTTTTCGTGAACTACGACGGGGTGAACAAACACCACACCACCGTCGGTTCGCATGTGCGCACGGGCAGCGACACGATGTTCGTCGCGCCCATCACCGTGGGTGACGGCGCCTATTCGGCGGCGGGTACTGTACTGCGCAGAAACGTTCCGCCGGGGGCGCTCGCCGTGTCGGGTGGACCACAGCGCAATATTGAGAACTGGGTGCAGCGGTATCGTCCCGGAACCGCTGCGGCGCGCGCGGCGGCAGAAGCCATCGCGGCAAACGAGATGTCGAGTCAGGCAATCGAGCTAAAGGATGGCAAACAGCAGTGACCGCGTCATGGATCGATAATCAGAAGAACCTGATGCTATTCGCCGGACGTTCGCATCCTGAGCTGGCCGAGCAGGTCGCCAAGGAACTCGACGTCCACGTCACACCCCAGACCGCGCGCGACTTCGCCAACGGCGAGATCTTCGTACGCTTCGAGGAGTCGGTCCGTGGTTCGGACGCCTTCGTGCTGCAGAGCTTCCCCGCGCCGCTCAACGAATGGCTGATGGAACAGCTCATCATGATCGACGCGCTCAAGCGTGGTTCGGCCAAGCGGATCACCGCGATCCTGCCGTTCTATCCGTACGCGCGCCAGGACAAGAAGCACCGCGGCCGTGAGCCCATCTCGGCGCGCCTGGTCGCCGACCTGCTCAAGACCGCGGGTGCGGACCGCATCATCACCGTCGACCTGCACACCGATCAGATCCAGGGCTTCTTCGACGGCCCGGTCGACCACATGCACGCGCAGCTGCAGCTGGCCGAGTACGTGCGGTCCAACTACAGCCTCGAGCACATCACCGTGGTCTCGCCGGACTCCGGCCGCGTGCGCGTCGCCGAGAAGTGGGCCGACTCCCTCGGTGGCTCGCCGCTGGCGTTCATCCACAAGACCCGCGACCCGCTGGTGCCCAACCAGGTCAAGTCCAACCGCGTGGTCGGTGAGGTCGAGGGCCGCACATGCATCCTGATCGACGACATGATCGACACCGGTGGAACCATCGCCGGCGCGGTCAGCGTGCTGAAGGAAGCCGGCGCCGGTGACGTCGTCATCGCCGCGACCCACGGCGTGCTGAGCTCGCCGGCCGCCGAGCGGCTCGCCGCCTGCGGCGCCAAGGAGGTCGTGGTGACCAACACCCTGCCGATCACCGAGGACAAGAAGTTCCCGCAGCTGACCGTGCTGTCGATCGCGCCGCTGCTGGCCCGCACCATCCGCGAGGTGTTCGAGAACGGCTCGGTGACCGGGCTGTTCAACGGCAACGCCTGACCCGGTCAAGGCCCGGAGGCGGTAGCGAAGCGTCACCACGCAGGGCCTCCGGAGCAGGCACATCGAACACCGCCTGACCCGGTCAGTTTGCGACGGGCTCGGACCAATGTGGTCCGGGCCCGTCATTTTTTGTGTTCGGGTTCCCGCGATCGGTGCGCCGATCGGCGCATACTGGCGAACATGGACCCTGACCCGCTGGACGAGGACATGGGCGACGACGAACAGGCCGACGAGATCCGCGCCTACCAGGACGCCGTCGAAGATCCGCCCGCTGACCTGCGGATCCGCAATCGCCCCGGCGACGACGACGGCCGCCTCGGCATCGACGAAGAACTCGACCAGGAGTGGACCCCGCGCCGCCGCGCCGCCGAACTCGCCGACGATGACGACCGGCCCGCCGAACTCGCCGCCATGGAGATCGTGGAAGAACCCGACCAGTAGACCGCTCGACCTGCTCCACAGCCGAACCCGATCGGACGAATGAGGAGAGCGCTATGACCACGCCGCAGCATCCGCAGGACCCAGGCAGCGGGGACCGGCCGCAGGACGGGGAGCCGCGCGCGACGCCACCGGAGCGGGAACCGGACACTCCGGAGCCGTCGAGCGAGTCGGGAGAGGTGACCGGCTCCGCACCGGGCGAGGGCGCGGGGACCGAGCCGCCCACGTTGCGGAAGCCCACGAGCGGCGAAGCGCGCCCCGGCGAGGAGGTGACCGGTTCGGCGCCGGGCCAGGGCGCGGGGACCGAGCCGCCGAGGCTGGACAAGCCGTCCGGCGGGCACGGCACTCCCCCCGGTGGTGAGGTGCCCGAGCAGGCGTGGCGGGAGCAGCCGCAGGAGAGCGGACCGGGGCAGGCGTGGAGTGCGCAGCCGGGCGGAGTGGGTTCGACATCCTCGCAACAGCCGCCGTCCGGGCAACCGCCGTCGGGTGATCAGGCCTGGGGCACCGGCGCAGGGCAGCCTTATGGTGAGCCGTACCCGCAGGGGCAGCACGGGGGCGGGCAGTGGGGCACAGGCCCCGGCGGGACATCCGGGTATCCCGAAGCCTATCCGCCGGCCTCCGGCGGTCCCGGCGGTGAGGCGGGCGGCGGGTTCCCGTCCTATCCGCAGCAATCCTTCCAGCCCTACGATGCCCAGCCGCAGCGCTCGGGGACGCAGGTGTTCTCCATCATCGGGTTCGTCTGCGCGGGCATCTGCCTGCTGTTCTGCCCGATCCTGTTCGGGCCCGCCGGCATCATCCTCGGCATCATCGGCCACAACAAGGGCGAACCGCTCGGCAAATGGGCCGCCGTCGCCGCGGGTGTGGCGATGGCGATCGGGTTGATCCTCGCCTTCGCGTTCTTCAACGCCGATATCGTGCCCGAACAGAACTAGCGCGGGCCCGCGCTCAGGCGCGGGTCGCCAGCACCAGCGTGAAGCGGCTGTCCGGGTCGGTCCATGCCTTGTCCAGGGTGAATCCGGCCGCGGACAGTTCGGTGTCGAGGCCTTCCAGGCGGAACTTGGCCGAGATCTCGGTGCGCAGCTGCTCGCCGCGCGCGAAGTCCAGGACGAGGTCGAGATCGGCGACCTCGACCCGCATGTTCTCGGTGGCTTCCAGCCGCATCTCGATCCACTCGTTCTCGGCGTCCCAGACGGCGACATGACGGAAGTCGTCGGGAACGAAGTCGGCCGCGAGGCGGGCATTGAGCACGTGCAGCACATTGCGGTTGAACTCGGCGGTCACCCCGGCCGCGTCGTCGTAGGCGGGCACCAGGATCGCCGGGTCGGTCACCAGGCCCGCGCCGAGCAGCAGGTGTTCTCCCGGTTCGAGCACGTCATGGATGTCGGTGAGGAATTCGGCGCGTTCGGCGGGCACCAGATTGCCGATGGTGCCGCCGAGGAAGGCGATCATCCGGCGGCCTCCGCGCGGCAGATTGTGCAGGGTATCGGTGAAATCGCTGACCACCCCGTGCACCGCGAGGCCGGGGAACTCGCGCGCGACCTCGGCGGCGGTCGCGCGCAGCGCTGCGGCCGAGACATCCTGGGGCACGTAGGTTTTCAGCGGCCCCTGCGCGGTGAGCGCCGACAGCAGCAGCCGGGTCTTCACCGCGGAGCCCGCACCGAGCTCGACCAGGACCTCCGCCTGGGCCGCGTGGGCGATCTCGCCGACCACCCGTTCGAGCAGGGCACGTTCGGTGCGGGTCGGGTAGTACTCGGGCAGCTCGGTGATCTGCTCGAACAGTTCACTGCCGCGCGCGTCGTAGAACCATTTGGGCGGCAGCCACTTCGGATCGGCGGTGAGCCCGCGCCGGGCGTCCGTGCGCAGCGCCGCGGTGAGATCGGCGTCGGTGAGATGGACTTCCAGCGTCGGTTCGGTCATGGCGGCATCCTTTGCGTCGGCGGCGAATCCGGTGTCATGCGTTCACCGCTCACGGTCGAGCGACTCGATGGTCAGGCGGCCCGGGGCGGCGAGCACCAAGCTGTGCTCCGGGATCGGCCGCCAGCGGGGGTCGGCGTCATACGGTTCGGAGCAGACGATCGCGTAATCGTCGGTGACCAGGGCCGAGAGCGCGTGCTCCCACGCGGTGGCCCAGATGGTCGAACCGTCGCCGAGCAGGAAGTTCAGCCGGGCGGCCGGTGCGTGGGCGAGCACCGAGGTGAGCAACAGGCGGAGCGCGTCGGCCGGGCTCGTCACCAGATCCGGTGGCGCACCGGGAGTGAGCAGCCCGCGCAGCAGCACCCACAGCGCGGCCGAATCGGTGGCGGATTCGGCATCGAGCAGGTCGGCGGTCTGGAACATCCGGGTGGCGCCGGCGCGAGTCGCGGCACTGTCCAGATCGGCCAGGGCGGCAGTGAGCGCTTTGCGCCAATTCTGAACGACGCCGTTGTGGCTGAAGGCCCAGCCGTCATCGGTGAACGGCGCGCAGGCAGCCCGCTCGACCGGCATCCCCACCGTCGCCGAGCGCACGGCCGCGACTACCGCGGCGGATTCGATCTGCGGTAGTACCTCCTCCACCGCCGGGTCGGTCCAGATCGGCGCCGCATTGCGGTAGCGGCTGACCAGGGCGCGGCCGGAATCGTCGGCGCGGCGCCACCAGGCGACACCGAATCCGTCGGCGTTGATCGTGCCGCCGCCGCGCATATCCCGAGGCGCCCAGGCCTGTGTGCGCAGGGCGTGCACACCACGCGTGAGCAGGTCGCCGACCGGCGCGGGCGGGCCGACATATGCCAGGTGTCTACACATGGCGGCCGATCACGCTGCCTCCCCCGGCTTCAGGTCGCGGGCCAGCCGGAAACCGGCGAAGATCTGGCGCCGGATCGGATGATCCCAATTGCGGAAGGTGCCGCGACAGACCACCGGATCGGTGCCGAACGAACCACCACGCAGGACGCGGTAATCGCCGCCGAAGAAGACCTCCGAGTACTCGCGATACGGGAAGGCGCGGAAGCCCGGATAGGGGTCGAAACCGGAGGCCGTCCACTCCCAGACATCGCCGATGAGCTGATGGATGCCGGCCGGCGACGCACCCGCCGGGTACGCGCCGACATCGGCCGGTTCCAGATGGCGCTGGCCGAGATTGGCGTGCGCCACGTCCGGTTCGGCCTCGCCCCACGGGTAGCGGCGGGACCGGCCGGTGTCCGGGTCGTAGCGGGCGGCCTTCTCCCATTCGGTTTCGGTGGGCAGGCGCTTACCCGCCCAGCGGGCGTAGGCCTCGGCTTCGAACCAGCAGACGTGCACCACCGGCTGATGCGGCCGCAACGGCGTCAGCACGCCGAATACCCGCCGCCACCACTGGCCGCCGGAATCGCGCTCCCAGAACTGCGGCGCCACCAGGCCTGCCTCGAGCCGATGATCCCAGCCACGCTTGGACCACAGCTCCGGACGGTCGTAGCCGCCGTCGGCGATGAAGGTCAGGTACTGCTCGTTGGTGACCGGCGCGGCATCGATGGCGAAGCCCGGCACATACGCCAGATGGGCGGGCCGCTCATTGTCGAGCGCCCAGGGGTCGGT
The DNA here is from genome assembly GCF_058222935.1 of Nocardia sp. JCM 38205. NCBI lineage: Bacteria > Bacillati > Actinomycetota > Actinomycetes > Mycobacteriales > Nocardiaceae > Nocardia > Nocardia sp. JCM 38205. Next base: position 654,326 of record NZ_JBYHFL010000004.1, read on the forward strand.
GGAGGTGCCCATGGTGAACTGCCCCGCGGGGATGATCACCTCACCGCTCACCGCGGCGATGCCGGTGGGCGCCGACGGCGCGGACAGCACCGGCGGACCTGCCCGCAATTGATGGGTGGCCAGCATGGTTTCGTCGTGCTGCTGTTCGTGCTGGGCGATCATGCCGAAGGCGAACCCGCCCTCGACCAGCGGCGCACCGCGCAGGGTGCTGTGATCGAGCACATCCCATACCTTGTCGCGGACCGTGCCGACGTACTCGCGGGCCTGGCCCGGGTTCAGCAACGGCAGCGACGGACGGTTCGCGCGCGCGTGTTTGAACGCGTCGTAGAGCTCATCGATGTCGGCGCGCACCGGCTCGCGCCCGCCGACATCACGCACCAGCCACAGCTCTTCCTGATTGCCGATATGGGCCAGATCCCACACCAGCGGGCTCATCAGCCGCGAATGCTGGGCGACGAGTTCGGCCTCGTCGAGGCAGTCGGTGAGCGCGGCGGTGCGGGACCTGGCGCGGGTCAGGGTGTCGGCGATGCGGGAACGAAGTCGTTCGGTCTCGGATGTGTCATCGGCGGGCAGGTGGATGGTCACGATGGAACTCCGGGTACTGGTGGGTCGATGAAAATCAGCGCGCGAGGCTCGCGCGACAGCGGTCGAAGCCGCCGGTCTCGGGTGATCGCCCCGCTCATGAGGCGCTCCCGGCCGCGAGCCGGCCCGGCTGCCTGGCACTGCGGCAGCGCCGGGCAGCGTCCTGGATCGACGCGGCCGCGTCCGGGGTCGCGGCATGGGTGGCCGCGGCGTCGAGCAGTTCGGCGGCGACGGCCCGGATCTCGGAATCGGCCAGTCCGCAACGGGCGGCGTCGAGCCAGCGGCCTGCCGTCCGGGCCCCGATCGCGGTGGCCTCGGCGACCGCGGCGGGGGTGGACATCACCGCGTCGATGACGTCGATCTGGACGGTCCAGCTCGCCTCCGGCTGCGCGTCCAGGTAGCGAACCTCGAGGTGCCCCGAGGGCCGCACGGGCGGGAACATGGTGGTCAGGTGGTAGTCGAGATCGCCGCGGTCGGGGCGGCGGCCGATCTCGTCGTCCAACGCGCCGGACAGCCAGTCGGCGAACGTGGCGCCGGGCGGGGCGGCCCATGAGCATTCGGCTGAACCGTCGCGACCGGCGGGCCCGGTCCGCGGCTCTCGGGACCGCACGCACAGCAGCGGCGCGTCCAGCGCCCAGCGGGCGTAGCCGCCGATCGGGTCGGTCCAGTCCTCGACCGGTGGGCGGGTGCGGGAGTGGTCCAGCCGGAGCCAGGTACGCATCCGCTGCGAGGCCCACTCCCCCGCGGGCGCGCCGCGTAGCTCAGGGGAACAGGCGAAGGCCGCCAGCAGTGCGGGGCCGATGGTGTACAGCGCGGTCCAGCGGGCGGCGACCTCGGCGTGATCGGCACCCGCGTCGACGCTGACCTGCGTGGCCGCGGTGTTGCACATCATGAGTTTGCCGAAGGGACCGAGACCGGCGAGGTATCGCTCCATGGCCTGATAGCGGGGCAGTCGCAGCACCCGGCGGGCGCGACGATCGGCGTCGGCGGCCGCGGAAACCATGCCGACACACTGGGTTTCGAGGAGTTCGCGCAGCGTCTCGGTGTCGGCACGCAGCTGCTCGGTGAGCTGGGCGGCGGTGGCGTACGGTGCGCTGGAGAGTTCGATCTGACCACCGGGTTCGATGGTGACCCGGCTGCCGCCCGGTAGCGCCAGCGCGGGCGAATCGGGGGCGATGGACCGTGGTGCGTACGGTCCGAGGGCATCCGCGACGACGTCGAGTGGCGGACGCGGGGCGGCCGTCTGGCCTGACGCCGGACACTCACCGTGGGTGGTGAGCCATTCGAGTTCGGCGCCGATCAAACCGGGTGGCCCGAGTTTGAAACAGACGCCGCCGATGTAGGCCTCCGCCGCCGCGCGCGAGGACAGCTCCCCGTCGGCGGCTATCTGCCCCGCCTGCCTGCGCTCGAGGGTGACCGCCATGCTCGACCTCCAGGTGGTTCCGGTGCGCGGTGGATATGCGGCGCGTGGATCGTCGGGATATTCGGTGCTGCGATATGGCGTGCGGTACGGCGTGTGGGTGTTCCGGCGGCGTCGTCGGTGGATTCCAGGGTAGCGAGGGACACCGACAAGTACCGGGCAAGCGTTCGGCGGATCGAGCGGATATCGTCGTCGGCATGCTGAACGAGCAGCGGATACGCGAGGACACCCCCGGTGTCGGACACGGTCTGGTCTTCCTCGACAGCGCGGGATCGTCGCTGCCGCCGCGGGTGGTCACCGACACCGTCATCGCCCATCTGCGCCGTGAGGCCGAGGTCGGCGGCTATCGCGCGGCCAATGAGCGCCTCGACGATCTGGCCGCGGTCAAACAGTCGATCGCCAGGCTCATCAATGCCACGCCCGCGAGCATCGCGCTCAGCGACAGCGCGACCCGGTCCTGGGCGGACTTCTTCTACTCGGTGCCGCTGCGGCCCGGCGACCGCGTCCTCATCTCCGGTTCCGACTACGCCAGCAATGCCATCGCAGCCCTGCAGCGGGCGCGCGCGAGCGGCGCGACGGTCGAGCACATCCCCAGCGACGGCACCGGCCAGCTCGATCTGGATGCCTTCGCCACCCTGATCGACGACCGGGTGAAGCTGGTGTCGCTGCTGCACGCACCCACCAACGGCGGCCTGGTCAATCCGGCCGCCGAGGCCACAAGGATCGCGCACGAGGCCGGTGCGCTGGTCGTGCTCGACGCCTGCCAGTCGGCCGGGCAGATCCCGCTCGACGTCGCCGAGCTCGGCGTCGACGCGCTGTCGGCCACCGGTCGCAAATGGCTGCGCGGCCCACGCGGCACCGGATTCCTGTACGTGCGTCCAGAATTGGCGGCGGCCATGGAGCCGGCCCGCCTGGACCTGCACAGCGCGGAATGGACCGCACCCGAGGACTACCGACTGGCCCCGGACGCGAGCCGGTTCGAATTCTGGGAACACGACGTCGCCGCCAGGCTCGGCCTCGGCGCCGCCGTCGACTACCTGCTCGGGCTGGGTCCCGACGAGGTCTACGCCGCGATCGCCGCCCGCGCGGAGTACCTGCGCAAGGGCCTGGCCGAGATCGCCGGCGTCACCGTGCGCGATCTCGGCATCCGGCACAGCGGCATCGTGTCGTTCACCGTCGACACGGTGGCCCCGATCGAGGTGCGGGATCGGCTGGCCGCCCAGGACATCACCGTCACCGTCAGCCACCGCAGCTCCACTCTGCTGGATATGTCCGGACGTGCCCTCGACGCCGTGGTCCGCGCCTCGCCGCACTGTTTCGTCGCCTTCGACGAGTTGGACCGGTTCCTGGCCGCGGTAGCGGAACTCTGACGGGCCCGCGGCGATGTCGCAGCGCGAACTGATCGTCCTCGGCACCGCCAGCCAGGTGCCGACGAAACAGCGCAACCACAACGGCTACCTGCTGCGCTGGGGTGCCGAGGGGATCTTGTTCGATCCGGGCGAGGGCACCCAGCGGCAGATGATCCACGCCGGGGTGTCGGTCACCGATCTGACCAGGATCGCGGTCACCCACTTCCACGGCGACCACTGTCTCGGACTGGCCGGCGTGGTGCAGCGGATCAATCTGGACCAGGTGCCGCACCCGATCGACGCCTACTACCCGGCTTCCGGCGAGCACTACTTCGAGCGGCTGTGCGATGCCAGCGTCTACTACCGCACCGTGGAGCTGACCAGACATCCGATCACCGAACCGGGCCCGCTGGACGCGCCGGGTGCGCCGTTCCATCTCACCGCGGCCCGCCTCTCGCATCCGGTGGAGGCCTTCGGCTACCGGATCACCGAACCGGACGGCCACCGCATTCGGCCGGAGCGGCTGGCGGCGATCGGCCTGCACGGCCCCGCGGTGGGCCGGTTGCAGCGCGACGGCCGGATCGACTGGCACGGCCGCACCGTCACCCTCGACGAGGTGAGCACCCGCCGTCCCGGACAGAGTTTCGCGTTCATCATGGACACCCGTATGTGCCCGGCCGTACCCGAACTCGCTGCCGGGGTGGACATGCTGGTCATCGAGGCGACGTTCCTGGACGCCGACGCGCACCTGGCCGAGGAGCACGGCCACCTCACCGCGGGCCAGGCCGCGAGGGTCGCGGCCGAGGCAGGCGTGCGCACCCTGGTGCTGACCCATTTCTCCCAGCGCTACCGCACCCTTGACGAACACTTCGCCGAGGCGGCAAGGGAATTCAGCGGCCCCATCGTCGTCGCCGCCGACCTCACCCGGATCCCGCTGCCGCCACGCCGCTGAGATCACCGATCGCGGAACGGGCGGATACCGGCACGACGCCAACGGAATTCGCGTGTCGGGTCCGGCGCGCCGGTGTCGGCGGCGTGTTCGGTCCGCGCCACGCCGAGGCCGCGCGCGCCCGGCTCACGGCGGCCCGGGCTACTATCCCTGAGCCGGTCGGCGGTCATGCCGCGCGAACGGCGTAGGCGGTGCGGCGGGGTTCGGGCACGCGGGTCAGGGGCGGCCATTCGGACACCTGCGGACGCATCCGCCATTTCAGGCGTGAATGTGGCGCTGACCAGCGCGCACACGGAGGGGGTTAACGCGGGGCTCGAACAGCGGGATAGTTGAGGCAGGTCGGTCGGCGGCCCGTGTGGCCGGTGAGGAGCGGGTGCGTTGAGCAGGTTCACCGAGGAGATGTACGCGACGGCGCGCGAGACCACGCGCGGGCTGGTGACCGGGGAACCGGATGCACCACTGCGGCAGACGTGGGGCGAAATCCATCGGATCGCGCGGCGCATGGCGGGCGGTCTGGCCGCGGCGGGCATCGGGCACGGCGACGCGGTCGGGGTGCTGGCCGGGATGCCGGTCGATATCGCGCCCGCCTGTCAGGGCGTGTGGATGCGCGGCGGCTCGATCACCATGCTGCATCAGCCGACCCCGCGCACCGATCTCGCGGTGTGGGCGCGCGATACCGAAACCGTGCTCGGCATGATCGAGGCGCGGGCGGTGATCCTCGGCGCGCCGTTCGAGGCGGCCGAGCCGCTGCTGCGCGAACGCGGCATCACCGTGGTGCTGGTCGAGCAGTTGCGCGAGGGCCAGGATACCGATCCGCTGCCCACCGATGAGGCCGATATCGCGCTGCAACAACTGACTTCGGGTTCCACCGGCTCGCCCAAGGCCGTGCGGATCACCCACGAGAACTTCTTCGTCAACGCGCACGCCATGTTCAACCGGGTGAAGTTCCAGCTCGACAACGATGTGATGGTCAGCTGGCTGCCGCTGTTCCACGATATGGGCATGGTCGGATTCCTCAGCGTCCCGATGCAATTCGGCGCCGAGGTGGTGTGCGTGACGCCGATGGACTTCCTGCAGCGGCCGATCCTGTGGGCCGAGCTGATCGACAAGTATCGCGGCACCGTCACCGCGGCACCGAATTTCGCCTACTCACTGCTGGCTCGCCGGCTCGATCAGGCCGAGGGCTCGAACCTGGACCTGAGCTGCGTGCGCTATATGTGGAACGGGGCCGAGCCGGTCGATCCGGACACCATGGAGAAACTCGCCGCCGCCGGGCAGCGTTTCGGGCTCAACCCGATGGCGCTCACCCCGGTCTACGGCATGGCCGAGACCACCCTCGCGGTCTCCATCCCCGATCCCGGGCACGGCCAGGTGCTCGACCTGGTCGACGCCGATCTGCTCGAAGCCCTCGGCAAAGCGGTCCCGGTGCACGATCAGCACTCGCATCACGGCAATATCCGCCGACTGCCGACCCTCGGCTACCTGGTCGACGATCTGGAGGGCCGCATCGTCGACGACGAACGTCAGCCATTGCCCACCCGTTCGGTGGGCGTGATCGAATTGCGTGGTCCCGCCGTCACTTCCGGCTATGTGACCGTCGAAGGCTTCCGGTCGGCACAGGATGCCGACGGCTGGCTCGACACCGGCGATATCGGCTATTTCACCGAACAAGGGCTGATCGTGGTGTGCGGCCGGATCAAGGACGTCATCATCATGGCCGGCCGCAATATCTTCCCCACCGATATCGAACGGGCGGCGATGCGGGTCAAGGGCGTGCGTCCGGGCAATGCGGTCGCGGTGCGATTGGACGCCGGGCAGAAGCGGGAGAGCTTCGCGGTGGTGGTGGAAAGCAACGACCACCAGAACCCGGACGAGGTCAAGCGGATCGAACGCGAGATCGTGCACGCGGTGTTCTCCGAGGTGGGCGTGCGCCCGCGCACCGTCGCGGTGCTCGGCCCCGGCGCCCTGCCGAAGACGTCATCGGGCAAGCTGCGCCGGGCCGCCACCGCGGTGCATCTGCACTAGTGCAGCTGGTTCTGCGCGGTTTCCAGGCCCACCCGCAGCAATAACTCCACAGCATCGGCGGCCTGCTCGACGAGCACCGGCACGTCCTTGCGTTCGGGCGCGGAGAACGGCTTGAGCACAAAGTCCGCTGGATCCTGCCTGCCGGGCGGGCGGCCGATGCCGATGCGGGTGCGCAGATAGTCCTTGGTGGTCAGCGCCTGCGACACCGAGCGCAGGCCGTTGTGCCCGCCTTCGCCGCCGCCGCGCTTGAGCCTGATCGCGCCGAAGGGCAGATCGAGTTCGTCGTGCACGACGATCACCTCGGTCGCGGGCACCGAGAAGAACCGGGCCAGCGCGGCGACCGGGCGGCCGGACAGGTTCATGAACGAGCGCGGCTTGGCGATCAGCACCTGACGGCCGTCCAAGCGCGCGGTCAGCAGATCGGCACCGGACTTCTTGTGCACACTGAAACGGCCGCCGACGCGCTCGGCGAGCACGTCGGCGACCAGAAAGCCCACATTGTGCCTGGTGCGCTCGTATTCGGGCCCGGGGTTACCGAGCCCGACGACGAGCGCGGGCGTGGAGTCGGTCATCGAGACAACCGATGCGCGAGTCTTATTCGGCGCTCTCGCCCTCGGCCTCGGCTTCGCCCTCACCCTCGGTCTCGGCAGCGGCGGCCGGCGCGGCGATGACGTTGACGATCAGGGTCTCGGGATCCACGGCCAGGTCGACGCCTTCGGGCAGCTGCAGGTCGGAGGCGTTGATCTGGGTGCCTGCCTCGACATCCTCGACCGAGACCTCGATGGTCTCGGGGATGTTCAGCGCGTCGGCCTCGATGGAGACGGTGGTGGCGTCCTGGGTGACCAGGGTGCCGGGGGCGGCGTCACCGACGATGGTGATGGTGACGTCGGCGGTGACCTTCTCGCCCTTCTTGACGACGAGCAGGTCGGCGTGCTCGATGTAGCGACGGATCGGGTGCACGACGACCGACTTGGTCAGCGCCAGCTGCTTCTTGCCGTCGATGACGAGGTTGAGCACCGCGTTGGTGCCGTGCTCACGCAGGATCGCCGCGAACGCCTGGGCGTTGAGCGCCAGGTGCTGGGGATCGGTCTGGTGGCCGTACAGGACGGCGGGAACGTTGCCGTCACGACGGGTGCGGCGGGCCGCGCCCTTGCCGAACTCGGTGCGGACTGCGGCTTCGAGAAGGTTGGCGTCGGACATGACCTGATCTACTCCTACGGCTCTTCCGGGCTGGTCAACGGTGGCGCCAGGGAACGTGGGAGCCCTGGCTCGGTTGGTCTACTCGTCGGGCGAAGACAACAACGAGGACGGCCGGAAGCCGAGCCGCGTCGATCACGGTGTCGCAAAAAGTCTGCGGTCACCCTCGCCGAGACAACCTGAACACCATAGCGCAACCCGGGCGGAGTACCAGAATCGGGTGGTCACCGGGCAGCGACGGGCGGTCGTGCCACCGATGTCGAGCGAGACACCACCGAACCTTGCGAGTGCGCGGCCCGCCTCGCGTTCGCCCTGTCGCCGCGCAGGCCGAGTGGCAGCGCAAACGCGGGACATACAGGGGCCGTGAACACGCGCGACCGCAGGCAGCGCAAAATAGGCACTGTCCGGTTGCCACATTCTCGCACTCCCCCGAAAGGTTGTCGCTGTTGACCGCCTCCACTGACGGCGCTGTCTCGTCCGGTTCACGCGGGCTGCCCGCCGAGGTGTCGAGGCGGCGGACCTTCGCCGTCATCTCCCATCCGGACGCCGGTAAGTCCACGCTCACCGAGGCGCTGGCGCTGCACGCCAAGATGATCTCCGAGGCGGGCGCCATCCACGGCAAGGCTGGGCGCAAGTCCACCGTGTCGGACTGGATGGAGATGGAGAAGGCGCGCGGCATCTCGGTCAGTTCGACCGCGTTGCAGTTCAACTATCGCGCCGCCGGCTCCGACATCGACAATGTGATCAACCTGGTCGATACCCCCGGCCACTCGGATTTCTCCGAGGACACCTACCGCGTGCTGACCGCCGTGGACGCGGCCGTCATGCTGATCGACGCCGCCAAGGGTCTGGAGCCGCAGACACTGAAGCTGTTCCAGGTCTGCCGCCACCGCGGTATCCCGGTGATCACCGTGATCAACAAGTGGGACCGGCCCGGCCGGGCCCCGCTCGAGCTGCTCGACGAGATCGACGAGCGGATCGGCCTGACCCCGACACCACTGTTCCTTCCGGTCGGCATCGCGGGCGATTTCCGCGGCCTGCTGCGGCGCGGCCCTGGCGGCGAGGCGGTCGAGTACATCCACTTCACCCGCACCGCGGGCGGCGCGACCATCGCGCCGGAGGAATCGCTGACCCCGGAGCAGGCGCAGGCCCGCGAGGGTGAGGCATGGGAGACCGCGGCCGAGGAGAGCGAACTGCTCTCGGCCACCGGTCAGGACCACGATCAGGAACTGTTCCTGGCCGGGCAGACCTCACCGGTCATCTACGCCTCGGCGATGCTGAACTTCGGTGTGCGTCAGCTGCTGGAGACGCTGGTGGCGCTGGCCCCGGCGCCGGCCGGCCGCCGCGACGTCGATGGTGGCGTCCGCGAGACGACCGATCCGTTCAGCGCGGTGGTGTTCAAGGTGCAGGCGGGCATGGATACCGCGCACCGGGACCGGCTGGCGTTCATGCGGATCGTGTCGGGCGAGTTCGAGCGCGGCATGGTGGTGACGCACGCGCAGACCGGGCGCCCGTTCGCGACGAAGTACGCGCTCACCGTGTTCGGCCGGGAACGCGCCACCGTCGACACCGCCTACCCCGGCGATGTGGTCGGCCTGGTGAACGCGACCGCGCTGGCGCCGGGGCACACCCTGTTCGTGGACAAGAAGGTGGAGTTCCCGCCGATCCCCTCCTTCGCGCCGGAACATTTCGCGGTGCTGCGGGCCCAGAGCGCCGGCAAGTACAAACAGTTCCGCAAGGCCATCGACCAGCTCGACTCCGAAGGCGTCGTGCAGGTGCTGCGCAACGATGCGCGCGGCGACGCCTCCCCCGTGCTCGCGGCGGTCGGCCCGATGCAGTTCGAGGTGGTCACCGCCCGGATGCAGGCCGAATACAACGTCGAAACGCAGATGGACCATCTGCCCTACACGCTGGCCCGGCGCACCGACGCCGGCTCCGCCGAGGAACTCGGCCGCCAGCGCGGGGTCGAGGTGTTCACCCGCAGCGATGGCGTGCTGCTCGCATTGTTCAGCGATAAATGGCGATTGCAGTACATCGAGAAGGAGCATCCGGGCCTGACCCTGGAACCGCTGGTCGCCACCGCCGACTGAACCCGGGTGGTCCGGCCCTGGCCGGGCGGTACAGCCGCGAACCGAGTGGTCAGCCGGCCTCCGGCTCGCGCTCGACCGATTCGAGCCCGGAATCCCTTGCGATCAGTCCCCACCGGCTCGAGGTCAGGCGCAGGCTCGGCAGATCGCTGAGCGAGAGCACCACCTCATAGGTGCGTTCGTAGCCGGTGTGCGAGATCCGCCAGCGCCCGTCGTCGCAGCGGATATAGCGGTCGGAGTAGAACGCGGCGCCGCGCAGCAGCATGTTGTGCTCCGGAATGAGCACCGTATCGGCCAGGTACCAGGTGCCGGTGGCGGTATCGCCGTCGACGTCGACCTCGGGGTGATCGCAGCGGTGTTCGGTGATGACGTGCGGCCCGAGGGTATTGCGCATGAACGCGATGAACGCCTCGCGGGATTCGAATTGCAGGTACTCGCTGTAGGTGGCCGTCGCCTCGGCGACCATGGTGTCGGCGAACTCGTCCCACTGCTTGGTATCCAGCGTGCGCAGATACCGGTACTTCAAACGGCAGATCTCGGACACGTCGTCGCGCGCACCGTTCTCGGGTGCCGGTATCGAACCCGGCATCCGTCCGAACAGAACCCGGCCGACCGGTTCCCGCTCTGCGCCCGACTCGGAGTCCCTACGCTCCTCGTCCTGGTCCATACCTCAACGATCCCACCCGGCACCGGGCATACCGAACGTTTGACGAGATCTGTATCAGATCGCTATCACCCAGCGAATTCGCGGCCGCGGCCCGGTCAGCCGCCGATGGTGAAGCAGGTGCGGCAGAAGTCCTCGCCGAATTCGGTCAGCCGAAGGCTCTTGCGCACGATCTTGGGCGCGCGGCCGGCCTTCTTCAGCGCCGCCTCCACCACCGGCTGCACCTCGAGCACCATGTACCGGCTCAGCACCACGGGATCGTCGGAGGTCAGCGTCAGGCCGAGCCGGTTGAGGTTGATCAGATACGAGCGGGCCCGATCCGGGTAGCGCACCCCGGCCTGTTCGGGCACCGAGGTCAGATCACCGGACACCAGCTCCGAGCCGATGCCCAGTGGGCGGTTGGTGCGCACATCGACCGAGGGCTGCGGCCCGTTGAGCGCCATGAAACGCAGGATGCGCGCCTCGTCGGGCGCGAGTTCGTCGAGGATACGGTCGTAGGCGGGATGCACTTCTTCGGTGAAGTACACATCCGCCGAACGGGCCAGCAGTGCGTCACCGCGCCTGCGCAGTTCGTCGACCGTGGCCGAGCGCAGGTACGAGCCCACCCCGATGGCCTGCTGGCCCGGCCCCTGCGGATTGGGCACATAGCTGACGATCTCGCGCACCGACCCCTCGGTGACCCCGAGCGCACTGCGCGCCATCGAGCGCAGCGCGTTACCCGTGCGCTCGGCGATCTCGGCGGAGGACTCACCGTCGAGCGCGGCCTGGGTGATCTCGCGGGTCATCTCATAGGAGGTCTCTACCGCCCACTGGCCGCCGCGCACCACCGTGCCCGCCGCCAGCCCCGCGGCCCGGAACACGCCGCGAATCAGCCGGGCCTCATTGCTGATCTGCCGCTGTTCGACATCCGAGCTGCGTTCCACAGCACGGAAACCGGCCCGGGCCACGTCCTGTCCGGTCCTGTCGTCTGCCACGTCTACTCCGATGTATCGCCAGGTGAACGATTCCGCTCACAGATTATTGCCCACCAGTCACGAACAGATGTGGTGGTGGTCATTGTCCCCACCCCCGCGTAGAACCACGACACCACAGGAGGGCACTGTGGTAAACGTCTCAGACACCTCCTGTGGTGCGTGGCACTCGCGCTTGGAGTCGGAGCCGCACGTCACATAGGGTCCTGCTGCCGACGGGGTGCTAATTTGAGGTGCCGGTGAGGCGGCGATCACCGGGTATCGGCAGGAGGGTGTCGTGTTAGAGAGTGTGTTCGGGATTCACCCGACGATCCTCCTCGAGCTTGTGACCATTCCGCTTTTCACTGGCGTCATCGGCTACATCACCAACTGGACCGGTGTGCTGATGCTGTTTCGGCCGATCGCATTCCACGGCATCCATGTTCCGGGCCTGCGCGCCGTCTATCCTTTTCTGCCCAAGCGAATTCAGGTGCTGCCGCTGCTCAGCTACGACGGACGCATGGGCTGGCAGGGAATCGTGCCCTCGCGTGCGGACAAAATGGCGAGCATCGCCGTGGACAAAGGTTTGTCCAAGCTCGGCAGCGTCGCCGATTTCTATCGTGAACTCGAACCCGACGCTCTCGCCGAACATCTGGCCAGCATCGCCGACGATCAGATCCGCGATATCGTCGAGGAAATCCTGCGCCGCGAACATCCGCAGCTCTGGTACAACCTGCCGAGCCAGGTGCGCGAGATGGTGCACGACCGCGTCCGCGCGCAACTGCCCGACATTCTGCGCCAGCTCACCGTGGAACTCGGCGAGAACATCGATCAGTTGCTCGACGTCAAGCAAATGGTCATCCGCTATTTTCAGGCCCGCCCGCAATTGCTCAACCAGCTGTTCCAGGTACTCGGCGCCAAGGAACTGCGGTTCATGCAGAATTTCGGCTTCTACTTCGGCGCCCCGATGGGCGCGGTCCTCGTCGCGGTGCTGCATCTGACCGGATGGCCGACGCTGGCGGTGCTGCCGATCGGCGGTGTGATCATCGGCTGGGTGGTGAACTGGGTCGGCATCAACATGATCTTCGCGCCCGCCGAGCCGAAATGGTGGTGCCCGTGGCGGCAAGGGCTGCTGATCAAACGGCAGCCCGAAATCACCGCCGGTTACGCCGAATTGGTGTCCGGCCAGGTCGTCACGGTGGCCAATATCGGCGACGAGCTGCTGAACGGCCCGCGGTCGGATCGCACCATGCAGATGCTGGAGGACACCCTGCGGCCTGCCGCCGACCGGGCGCTCGGCCCGGCCCGCAGCGCGGTCAAGTTCGTGCTCGGCAGCCGCGAGTACGACGCCCTGCAATCGACGATCACCAGCGAGGCCATGGCCATCGCGCCGATCGCCTTCGCCGACCCGGACTTCAACATCCGGCAGGGCAAGCAGATCAACGACTACATCGCCAAACAAATGTCGGTGCTCTCACCCAACGACTTCGTGGAAATGCTGCGATCGGCCATCAAACAGGACGAATGGTTGCTTTTCGTCCATGGCGGTGTGCTCGGGCTCTTCGCCGGTTACGCTCACATTCTGGTCTTCGGGACAGGAGTGGCGACTACATGGATGTAACCGGCTCAGCGGCATCGTCGGCGTCCTCGGATCCCGGCGGTGCGGACGAGCCGGTCAGCACATCCACCGAGGTAGCGCATCTTTTCGAGTACGGGGCGGAGCCCAAGGCGCCCGCCGTGCGGGCCAATCCCCTGCGCCGTCCGATCGTCACCGTGCGCACGGCGAGCGGGGTGGTTCGGGTGGCATTGTCCACGGTCGCCGGTGCCGCGGGCTGGGGCGTCGGCACCGTCCTCGACGTGACCGGGACGGTGGTCCGCCGCAGCGCGGCCGGGGTGCCGCCCGCCGAGATCCGCGCCGAAGCCGAGGCCGAGGTGCGGGCCGCGCTCCGGCGCGCGCTCGGACTTTCCGAGACAGAACAGCCCCGGCGCCCCCTCAGTGCGCCCACCCTGCGGGAACAGGGCGCGGCGCTGCTGCGGTTGTCGGCCAGTACCCACGCCGGCGACGAGGGGCATCCCGCGTTCGCGAACATCCTCGCCGAGATCACTCCCGACGAGGCCCGCATCCTGCGCTACCTGCGCACCGACGGTCCGCAGCCGTCCATCGAGGTGCACGGCGGCAGGCTCAGCCGCCTCGGCGCCGAACGGCTCGGGCTGCGCCAGGAATCGGGTCTCACCTTGCTCGGCGAGCACGCCGGGCTGCGGTTCCCCAACCGCATCCAGCACTATCTGACCAACCTGCGCAGGCTCGGCCTGATCGAGCTGGCCAAGGAACCGGTCGGCAACCCGAATCGCTACCAGCTGCTCGAGGCGCAGTCACCGGTGCGCGAGCTGCTCAAGCGCTCGGGATTCGGCACCAAGGTGTCCTATCGCAGCATCATCCTCACCGGGTTCGGTGCGGAGTTCGTGCAGACCTGTCTGCCGGTGGTGCTGCACGAGGGGCCCGCGGCCGAGACCAGCTGACGGTTCACGCTTCGTCGGCGAGTTCCATCCAACGCTGCTCGGCCGCTTCCTTTTCGGCCAGCACCTGCTTCAGTTCGGCGCCGAGGGTGAGGAGCTTGTCCGGGTCGGTGGCGGCGTCGGCGAGCGCGGTGTGCAGGCGCTGCTCGCGTTCGGTGAGTTTGTCGATGGAGCGTTCCAGGCGCGTCAATTCCTTGCGCGCGGCGCGGTAGGCGGCCGAGTCGGTCACCGGTGCTGCGGCTGCCGCCGAGGTGGAGCCGGCGCTCGCCGACGCCGGCTTGGGCGCGGTCGAGCGGGTCGTCTGCTGTGCGGCACGACGGGTGAGGTACTCCTCGATCCCGCCGGGCAGGTTGGTGAGTTTGCCGTCGCCGAACAGCGCCCAGGTGGAATCACAGATCCGCTCGATCAGATACCGGTCGTGGCTGATCACCACCAGCGTTCCGGCCCAGTTGTCGAGCAGATCCTCTAGCTGTTGCAGGGTGTCGATGTCGAGGTCGTTGGTCGGCTCGTCGAGCAGCAGCACATTCGGCTCCGACATCAGGATCCGGGTCAGCTGCAGACGACGGCGCTCACCACCGGACAGATCGCCGACCGGAGTGCGCTGGCGAGCCGGCGTGAAACCGAGCCGCTCGGCCAGCTGACCGGCCGAAATCTCCTTGTCGCCGAGCATGATCCGCATCGCGATCTGCTGCACCGCTTCCAGCACCCGCATATCGGTGGGCAGATCGTCGAGTTCCTGTCGCAGCCAGCCGATCTGCACGGTCTGGCCCTGAATCCGCTTGCCAGCGGCGAGTTCCGCGTCACCGGCGAGGGCGCGCAGCAAGGTGGTCTTGCCGGAACCGTTCACGCCGACCAGGCCCACCCGCTCGCCCGGCGCGAGCCGCCAGGTCAGATCGCGCACCAATTCGCGTCCGTCGGGCGTGGTGAGCGTGGTGTCCTCGAGTTCGATGACGACGCGGCCCAGCCGTTTACGGGCGAACGCGCTCAGCGAAACACTGTCACGCGGCGGCGGCACATCGGCGATCAGCGCCTCGGCCGCCTCCACCCGGTAGCGCGGTTTGGAGGTGCGGGCCTGCGGGCCGCGCCGCAGCCAGGCCAGCTCCTTGCGAGCCAGGTTGCGCCGGCGCGCCTCGGAGGCGTCGGCCTGCCGTGCGCGTTCGGCGCGGGCGAAGATCCAGTCGCCGTAGCCGCCCTCATAGCTTTCCACCTTGCCGCCGACGACCTCCCAGGTCTGGGTGGCGACGGTATCGAGGAACCAGCGATCGTGGGTGACCACGACCAGCGCGCTGCGGCGGGCCAGCAGATGATCGGCCAGCCAGCGCACACCCTCCACATCGAGATGGTTGGTCGGCTCGTCGAGTACCAGCAGATCCAGATCACGCACCAGCGCGGCGGCCAGCGCGACGCGGCGGCGTTCACCACCGGAGAGGTTGTCGACCGTGGTGTCGAGGCCGAGCCCGGCGATGCCGATGCCCTCCATCACCGAACGGATGCGCGGGTTGGCGGCCCATTCGTGTTCGGCCACCGAATCGGTCAGGGCGTCGTCGGCCAATCCGGCCAGCACCACCGAGCCGACGGTGGCGCCCTCGGGCAGCACCCCACGCTGGGTGACGACGGCCATGCGCAACCCGCCGACCCGGCTGACGCGACCGCTGTCGGGTTCCTCGATGCCGGTCAGCACCTCGAGCAGGGTGGTCTTGCCGCCGCCGTTGAGGCCGACGACGCCGATGCGCTCGCCCGCGTGCACGCCGAGGGAGACGTCATCGAGCAGCGGTTTGATGCCGAAGCTCTTGCTGACCTGTTCGAGGTTGATCAGGTTGGACATGAAACCTTTCCGTGCCTTACCGGGCGTTGTGTGGTCCACCCCCGTGGAGGCCGGTCGACTCGCCTGCCCCGAGCAAGGGTACCGACTGGACTGTGAACGCCCCCGTCCGGCAATCGGCGGGGCCCACCGTGCGCCCGTCGAACCGCGATTACTCAGGTGTGGACGAATGCCGACCTTCGACCGCACCATCGCATCGACCGCCGTCGAGTTCGCTGCACCCGTCGACGACCCGCGGATCAGCCGATCTTGCCGCCCTCGCGCCGCGGCTGCGGATGCGGACCCTCACCCCCGACCACCCGGGCGCCGGGGACCGGGCCGGTGGCCGTGCGGATACTGCGGCTCACCCCGGCACCGGCCAGCTCCGCGGCCACCGCGACGGCGGACTCTTCCGATTCGCACAGGAACGCGCAGGTCGGGCCGGAACCGGAGACGAGACCCGCCAGCGCACCCGCGCCGACCCCGGCCCGCAGCGTGCGGCGCAGCTCGGGTTTCAGCGACACCGCCGCCGCCTGGAGGTCGTTGCCGAGCAGCGGGGCGAGCTGTTTCGGGTCGCCGGAGGCCAACGCCTGCATGAGTTCCTGCGGTGCGCCCCGCCGTGGCGGATCGCCGATCTCGCGCAGGCGATCCAGCTCGTGGTAGACGGCCGGTGTGGACAGACCGCCTTTGGCGAGCGCGATCACCCAGTGGAAGGTGTTGCGCGACAACACCGGCAACAGCCGCTCGCCGCGTCCGGTGCCGAGCGCGGTTCCGCCGTGCAGCGAGAACGGAACGTCGCTGCCGAGTTCGGCCGCCACCGCGGTGAGTTCCTCACGGGACAGGCCCAGATCCCACAGTTCGTTCAACCCGACCAGGGTGGCGGCGGCATCGGCGCTGCCACCGGCCATGCCACCAGCCACCGGGATGCCCTTGCTGATCGAGATCTCCACCAGCGGCGCCCGCCCGGCCAGATGGGCCAGCCGCACCGCCGCCTTCCACACCAGATTGGTGCGGTCGGTGGGCACTTCGCTCGCGCCCTCGCCGGTGACCCGCACCGTCAGCGAGGCCGCGGGCGCGATTTCCAGATCGTCACTGAGCGACAGCGCCTGGAACACGGTGGTGAGATCGTGGTATCCGTCCGGGCGCAGGTCACCGACTCCGAGATGGAGGTTCACCTTCGACGGCGCACGCACGGTGACGGGGCTCGGCACAACGGACAGCACGAGGCCCAAGCGTAATGGGTGATCACGACAGGTGCGCGCGCCGACGGCTTGCGCTCGATACCCCGAGGGGGTATGTTCACTTGTGTCGGGGATACCCCCAGACCGTATAATTACCGCGAGCGAAGGAGTGGGACATGGCCACCAGCACCTACATTGTCACCGGGATGACCTGCGGGCACTGCGTCAGCTCGGTGAAGTCCGAGATCGGCAAGATCGACGGGGTCACCAGCGTGGACGTCGATCTGGCTTCGGGTCGCGTCTCGGTCGACAGCGCGGCGCCGCTGGCCGACGCCGACGTCGCCGCGGCCGTCGACGAGGCCGGTTACGCGATCGCGAGCTGATGTCGGATCGCCGCAAGTTCGCCGCGGTGGGCGGTGCGCTGCTGCTGCTGTTCGGCGTCGCGCTCGGTATCGGCGCCCTGGTGGGCGACCAGACCGAGCCGGCGCCGGACGGGCAGCCGACCGCGCCCGCCGGCCACGCGCTCGGCCTCACCGAGCACGTGGCCGGTTACACGCTGTCCGAGATCAGCGCGCCGGAGACACCCGGCCGGGCGGGCACGCTGCGATTCCATATCACCGGACCCGACGGCGCGCCCGTCACCGAGTTCACCACTCAGCACGACAAGAAGCTGCATCTGATCGTGGCGCGCTCCGACACCACCGAGTACCGGCATGCCCATCCGGACATGGCCGCCGATGGCACCTGGTCGATCGACTGGACCTGGGACGCGCCAGGCAGCTACCGGGTCTTCGCCGACTTCGTGCCCGCCGCCGGCGACAGCCCTGGCGATCTGGTACTGAGCCGGACGGTCACGGTGGCCGGAACCGTGCAACTGCAACCACTTCCACCGCCCTCGGCCACCGCGACCGTCGACGGCTACACCGTCACCCGCGCCGGTGCATTGACCACCGCGGGTGGCGAACTCCATTTCGACATCGCCCGCGACGGCGTCCCGGTCACCGACCTGAACCCCTACCTCGGCGCCTACGCCCATCTGGTCGCGCTACGCACCGAGGACCTTGCCTACCTGCACGTCCATCCGCAGGGCGAAGTCGGCACGGCACCGCCGGGGCCGCAGGTGAGTTTCCACGCGCAGGCACCGAGTGCCGGCGCCTACCGGCTGTATCTGGACTTCTCGCACGGCGGATCCGTGCACACCGCCGAATTCACCGTGGAGGTTTCCGATGCGGCGCCGTCCACAGGCGGACACCCGGGCGGCCATAACTGAGGCGTTCCGTTCGGGCGGGCCTGCATTCGCCCGATGAGTACCACCCCGCAGAGGGTGATCGTCAACGTGGCGCCTCGAGCCGAGCATTCCCTGCCTCGACGAGCACATCAACCGCCGAGCACCCCGAAGGGCGGGCCGTCAGCCCTGCGCCGCCACACGGACGAACGCCGCGGTATCGAGGGTCTCCCCGCGTGCGGTCGGATCGATACCAGCGGCGGTGAGCCTGCGTTCGGCCTCCGCGGGCGAGCCCGCCCAGCCGGACAGCGCCGCCCGCAACGTCTTCCGGCGTTGCGCGAAGGCCGCATCGACCACCGCGAACACCTTCGCACGATGCTCGGCGTCCATCGGCCACGGCGGTTCGGCGAAACGGTCGATGCGCACCAGACCCGATTCCACCTGCGGCACCGGCCAGAACACCTGACGCCCCACCGCACCGGCGCGGCGCACCGTGCCGAAGAAGCCCGCCTTCACACTCGGCACGCCGTAGATCCGGCCGCCGGGGGTCGCCGACAACCGGTCGGCCACCTCGGCCTGCACCATCACCAGCGAGGTGGTGATGCTCGGCAGTTCGGCGAGCAGATGCAGCAGCACCGGCACGGCCACGTTGTACGGCAGGTTCGCCACCAGCGCGGTCGGCGCGGCGGGCAGATCGCCGGTCCGCACGCGCAGCGCATCGGCCTCGACGACGGTGAGGTGCGCACTCAACTCCGGCGCGCGATCGGCGACGGTGACCGGCAGATGCTTCGCCAGCACCGGATCGATCTCGACCGCGACCACCGAATCGACCACATCGAGCAGCGCCAACGTCAGCGAACCGAGGCCGGGCCCGACCTCGAGCACCGTATCGTCACGCCCGACGCCGGCCGCGGCGACGATCCGCCGCACCGTGTTCGCATCGTGCACGAAGTTCTGCCCGAGCTGCTTGGTCGGCCGCACGCCGAGCCGTTCGGCCAGCGCCCGCACTTCGGCGGGGCCGAGCAGTGCGGCACTTCCGCGGGCGGAGATTTCGGCATCGGACACCCGATGAACCTACCAACCCGCAGGCCCCGGCCCGTCCGCACGGGAGGCGTTTGGTGCCACAGGCCAGGCTCACCCGGCCCGGCGCGACCTCAGGGCTTCATGCCCGCGAGGAACGCATCGATCGCCGCCCACATCCGGGCATCGACCTGGCCGTGCTCGCCGGTCCCGACCACCGTCCGGAAGTCGGCGCCGTTCGCGGCCAACTGGGCGATCAGCGCACCGTGCAGCGGGGAGGGCACCACCGTGTCGGTCGCGTTGGCCAGCACCAGGATCGGGGCGTCGTAGCCGCGCACCGGCACCGCCATGTACTCGGTCAGCGCGGTACGCATCGGCTCCTCGGACAGCGGGCGGGCCAGCAGATCGCCGATGCTCAGCCCGTCGACCCGCTCGATGATCCGGTCGAGACACATATCGCCGGCATCGTCGAGCACCGATTTACCAAGCGGTGTGAGGTATCGGTCGACGGCGATATCGGGCCGTGCCTCGCGGAGCCCGGCGAGGATGCTGACGATGAAACTCAGCCCGTCGTCCAGCATCGGCAGCGACGGGACACCCGGCCCGGCCAGCGGCAGCAGCTTCTCGACATCGGATTCCGGGTCGACCGCGATGGTGCCGCGGAAGTCGAGTTCCGGGGCATAGGAGGACTGCAGGTGCCCGGTGCCGAGGGCCGCCTGCCCGCCCTGGGAGATGCCGAACGCGGCCCAGGTGGCCGACAGTTCGGGATGGGTGGCGCGGGCCGCGCGCACCAGGTCGATGGTGGCGGTGGCCTCGGTGCGCAGCTCGAGATACGGGTGCGGGCCGGTGTCGAAGGTGCCGAGCCCGAGGTAATCCGGCGCCACCACGGCGAAGCCCTGCGATACCAGCCGTCGAAGCAGCAGATCCTGGCGTGCTTGCATGCTCGGGAACGGCGCGGCCTCCGGCCGCGACATGCCACCGCAGCCCATGCCGAGCCCGCTGGTGCCGTGGTCGTAGGCGATGATCGGCCAGCCACCCGGCGGCGGCGTTCCCGCCGGCATCAGCAGCGCTCCGCTGGCCTGGCGCGGGGTGCCGTCCGAGCCGCTCATCCAGTACTCGATGACCGAACCGCCGCTCATGCCGTGCCAGCCATCGGGCTGCGCGGTCACCGAGATCACCGAGCCCGCGGGGGCGGCCGAGGCCGGGGCCTGCGCGATGGCGAGCACGGCTGCGGCCGATACGGCGACGGCGAGCATCGACCGTCCGGCCACGTGCAGCAGATTCATCGAATCACTCCTCTGCCCCGACCCTCGTATCCACAAATCTGGACGAGTGTACGACAGCAGGGACGGCCTCGATGGGCGATGGCGAACCCGCAGGTGGGCAGGCTCGTGATATGCCGCGAGCGCCACTATGTCGTCGGAAGTGGCGCTCGCGATATCCGGACCCGGCTAGCTCAGGCCCAGACGACTGGTGCAGGACGGCCAGGCGCCCCAGCCCTGCTTGGCCCTGGTCACCTCGGCGATGGCGATCTGCTCTTCGCGGGTGGCGAGGTCGGCGCGGGGCGCGTACTTGAGTCCGCCCTGGCGCTCCCAAGTGCTCTGATCGAATTGGATGCCGCCGTAGTAACCGTTGCCGGTATTGATCTTCCAGTTGCCGCCGGCCTCGCATTTGGCCAGTGCGTCCCAGATTTCGCCGTTCTGTACCGGCGGCACCTCGGTGCCCGGTTTGGCGCCCTTGCGGATGGTGCGCGGCTGGGCGGGCACCTTGACGTCCGAAGCGATCTCCCTTCGCGCCACCTCGGCGCCGTTGACCAGGGTGATCTCGAAGGTGACGTCGTGCACGCCCGGTGCACCGGCGTTCTCCACCACCGTGCGGCTCATGTTCATGGTGGGGTCTTCGATGATGTTCTCCGGCGGCGCCAGCGGCAGCGTCTCGGTCCGCGTCTCCAGTTGCTTGCGGGTCACCGTGATGCGCATGTCGTCGCTCAGCCTGGTGTCGGCCGACGGCTCGACGACATCGTGCTCGCGCAGCGGAGCCCCGGCGAGGTCGAGCAGTTCGCCGACGGTCGGCGCGGCGAGCCGCATCTCCCTCGGCCCCGCGGTGCCGTCGATCACCGAGACCGTCCGCGGGGTGGCCACGGTGAGCGCGGCACCGTCGAGCGGCAGCTCCTGGCTGCGGCCGCGCTGGACGAAGGCATCGGGGTCGATACCCCATTCCTCCAGCGCCGCGCCGGCGGTGCGGCCGGTGGTCCATACCCGTTCGGTGCGGCCGTCGAGGGTCAGTTCGATCTCCCGGCCCCGGTCGAGGATGATGGTGGCGCCGTCGGTGACGGCGGCGTCGGGCGCGGGCGTGACCTCGTCCCGAGCACCGATCTGGTAGCCGGCGTCCTTCAGCACTCCGCGCACGTCACGCGACATGGACGTCTGCGTCGATTTCGCGCCGTCGACGACCACGGTGACGGTTTTGCGGTTCACGATCGCCATGACGGCGCCGACGATCAAAATCATCAGCAGCGCCGCGATCGCCGCGTACAACAGCGGCGACCGAGACGAGTTGATCCGCGCTAAAGGGGACATGGTCACAGGACGATAACGAAGACGTCCCCGCGGAACAACAGCGCGCCGTGGAGCAGCACTTTTTCACATTACGATCAGATATAGACAGTGCAGGTAGATCACAAACCTTCAGCGATAAGTGATCTGAGACACATTTTTATTCGACCTGCGGAAACGTCAGAATCGGTATACCCGGCGCGCATTCGCGGTGCTTATTTCCGCCAATTCGGCGGGGTCCTGACCGCGCACTTCGGCGAGTGCCCGCATCGTGTACGGCAGGCAGTACGGCTCGTTCGGTGCGCCACGGAACGGGTGCGGGGTCAGGTACGGCGCGTCGGTCTCCACCAGCACCAGCTCGTCGGGCACCACCTTGGCGGCTTCGCGCAGCTCATGGGCGTTCTTGAAGCTGACCGTGCCGGAGAAGCTGAGCAGATACCCCTCGGCCACGCAGGCCAGCGCCATCGTCGTGTCGGAGGAGAAGCAGTGGAAGATCACCGTCTCCGGCGCGCCTTCGTCCAGCAGCACGGTGAGCAGATCGTGATCGGCTTCCCGGTTGTGGATCATCAGCGGTTTGCCGCTGCGTTTGGCCAGGTCGATATGCCAGCGAAAGCCCTCGATCTGGGTCTCGATGTCGGCGCAGCCGTCGAGTTTGCCCGGCCAGTAGTAGTCGAGGCCGGTTTCGCCGATCGCGACCACGCGCGGATCGGCGGCCAGCCGCTCGAGTTCGGCCTTGGCGGCGTCGTCGAGGGCGTTGGCGCGCGTCGGGTGCAGTGCGACCGCGGCGTAGACCCGGTCGTCCCAGTGCGCGGCCCGCACCGCCCACTGCGCGGCCGTGAGATCGTCGGCCACCGTCACCACCCGACCGACACCCACCGCGGCGGCGCGATCGACCACGTCCTTTACCGACTCGGCATCGGTGGCGCCGCAGGCATCCAGATGGGTGTGCGCGTCGACCAGCGGGGCCAGCGGCTCGGGCGGTTCGGGAGCGGGACGCTTGGCGCTCATCGGAGCGCACCGCCCGTCGCGGTGACCCGGCGGTGCGCTGAGGGGATATTCACGCGGAGGTCAGATGGCACGCGCATTACAGTAGATGCACCATGAGCAGCGAGCGCAGCGAGCGAAACTTCTACATCACCACGGCCATCGCGTACCCCAATGGGGCGCCGCATATCGGGCACGCCTACGAGTACATCTCGTCGGACGCCATCGCGCGGTTCAAGCGCCTGGACGGCTACGACGTGTTCTTCATGACCGGCACCGACGAGCACGGCCAGAAGATGCAGCAGGCCGCCGTCACCGAGGGCATCCCGGTGGAGGAACTCGCCGCACGCAACTCGGATGTGTTCGAGCAACTGCACAAGGCGCTCGACATCTCCTTCGACCGATTCATCCGCACCACCGACGCCGACCACGAGGTGGCCAGCGTCGCGATCTGGGAGCGGATGCTGGAGGCGGGCGATATCTACCTCGACAACTACTCCGGCTGGTATTCGGTGCGGGACGAGGCGTTCTACGCCGAGGAGGAGACCACGCTGCTCGACGACGGCAGCCGCGTCTCCACCGAAACCAAGACGCCGGTGGAGTGGACCGAGGAGTCGAACTTCTTCTTCCGGCTGTCGAAGTATCAGGACAAGCTGCTCGAGCTGTACGAGACGCATCCGGAGTTCATCGCGCCCGCGACCCGCCGCAACGAGATCGTCAGCTACGTCAAGGCGGGGCTGAAGGATCTGTCGATCTCGCGCACCACCTTCGACTGGGGCGTCCCGGTGCCGGGCCATCCCGATCACGTGATGTACGTGTGGGTCGACGCGCTCACCAACTACCTGACCGGCGTCGGCTTCCCCGATACCGAATCGGCGGCGTTCCAGCAGTTCTGGCCCGCCGATGTGCACATCATCGGTAAGGACATCACCCGTTTCCACACCGTGTACTGGCCGGCGTTCCTGATGTCGGCGGGTGTGCAGTTGCCCAAACGCGTGTTCGTGCACGGGTTCCTGTACAACAAGGGCGAGAAGATGTCGAAGTCGGTCGGCAATGTGATCGACCCGCTGGCACTGATCGACACCTATGGCCTCGACGCGCTGCGCTTCTTCCTGCTGCGCGAGATCTCCTACGGCCAGGACGGCAGCTACAGCCACGAGGCGATCGTCGGCCGGATCAATGCCGATCTGGCCAACGAGTTCGGCAATCTGGTGCAGCGCAGCCTGACCATGGTCGCCAAGAACTGTGACGCCAAGGTTCCGACGCCCGGTGAGTTCACCGACGAGGACCGCGCCCTGCTCGACCGGGCGAACGGTCTGCTCGAGCGCTGCCGCGCCGAATTCGACGCCCAGCAGCTGCATCTGGCGCTGGAGGCGATCTGGCTGACCCTCGGCGAAACCAACCGCTACTTCTCCGCGCAGGCGCCGTGGGCGCTGCGCAAGTCCGGCACCGACGAGGATCTGGCCCGGATGGCGACGGTGCTCTACGTGACCCTCGAGGTGGTGCGCATCGTCGCCATCCTGGTCCAGCCGGTGATGCCCGGTTCGGCGGCCAAGATCCTGGATCTGCTCGCGGTACCGAACCGGACCTTCGCCGATATCGCGACGCCGCTGGAGCCGGGGGTGGCACTGCCAGCGCCGGAGCCGGTGTACCCGCGTTACGTCGAGCCGAAGGACTGAGCGCTCACGCCCAGCGCGCGAGCAGCCGGTTGGCTTCGGCGGCGAGCGCGTACTGCAGATAGGGGCCGAAGCTGATCCTGGCCACGCCCTGATCGGCCAGCAGCACCTTGTCCGCCTCGGCGGGCAGCCCGATCGCGTTGACCGGAAGCGGGAGTTCACTGGTCAACCGGCGCATATCGGCGTCCGGGTGGCGTCCGACCGGGTACAGCACATCGGCGCCGGCATCGGCGGCAAGGCGCAGCCGTTCGATCGCGCGATCCATGCGGTCGGCCTCGTCGCCGATCTTGCGCAGGAACAGATCGGTGCGCGCGTTGACGACCACGTGCACACCGGCCGCGTCGGCGAATTGGCGCAGCCCGCGAACGAAATCGGCGTGTTCCTCCGCGCCGCGCAGCCGCCCGCCCTCGCTGTGCACGGTGTCCTCGATATTGAGCCCGACCGCGCCGGCGCCGAGCAGCCCCTCGATCAGCTGCGCCGGCTCGAGCCCATACCCCGACTCGATATCCACCGACACCGGCACCTCGACGGCGCCGGTCACCTGCCGCACCCGCGCCAGCAGCTCGTCGAAACTCATGCCTTCGCCGTCGGCGCGTCCCACCGAATCCGCGACCGGATGGCTGCCCATCGTCAAGGCCGCGAACCCGGCCCCGACCGCGAGATTCGCCGACCAGGCATCCCATACCGTCGGCAGCACCGCCGGATCACCGGGACGATGCAGTGCGAGTAGTTCCTTGGCCTTGTGCTCGAGAGAGGTCATGGGGTCGATCATGGTGGGATCACCGGCATTGCGCACGCGCACGCGGTCCGGCCCAGGTCACCTCGCGTGCCGGGCGGACCGGCGCGGCGATCGTCTCCCGTTCCTGCGACGTCCGAGCTCCACACCGGCCGCCCGCCGCTGGTCGACGGTAAGTCGGCCCGGTCGAGACCACGGCCGATTCCGCGGCGCCATCGGAGCCGCCGGGTGACGGTCCGCTGGTCATGGTCGGCCGGTGACCGCCGCGTGCGGTAGCCGACTGGTAAACCCTGTGACCGGCGCGGATGGCGAGTGCGGTTCGGCGCTCAGCCGTCGGCCTGCCGGCGCGTGGCCAGGACGGCGTCGTAGAGCTCCTTACGGGAAACGCCGGTGGTGGAGGCTATCTCGGCGCATGCTTCTTTCAGGCGCACGCCTTCCTGCACACGCGCTTCGACCTCGGCGACCAGATCGGCCGGTTCGGCGCTGGTGGGCTGAGCACCCTCGACGACCACGGTGATCTCCCCGCGGGCACCCTCGACCGCCCAGGCGGCCAGCTCGGCCAGGGTGCCGCGGACGACCTCCTCGTAGGTCTTGGTCAGCTCCCGGCAGACGGCGGCGCGGCGATCGGGCCCGAGCACCTCGACCGCGTCGGCCAGGCAATCGGCGAGCCGGTGCGGTGCCTCGAAGAACACGCAGGCACGCGGTTCGGCGACCAGGCTGCGCAACCATTCGCGGCGCTGACCGGATTTGCGCGGCGGGAATCCGTCGAAGCAGAACCGCTCCACCGGCAGCCCGGACAGCGCCAGCGCTGTGGTGACCGCCGAGGGACCCGGCAGACAGGTGACCGGGAGTTCGCGCTCGACGCAGGCGGCGACCATGCGGTATCCGGGATCGCTCACCGATGGCATACCGGCGTCGGTGACCAGTAGCACGGTCTTGCCGGACTCGATCTCCTCCAGCAACGCCGGAATGCGGGCGGTCTCGACGTGGTCGTAGAAGCTGACCACGCGCCCGCCGATCTCGATGCCGAGCGCCTTGGCCAGCGATCGGGTACGGCGGGTGTCCTCGGCGGCGACGACATCGGCGGTGGCCAGGCCATCGCGCAGCCGCTGGGAGGCGTCGCCGACATCGCCCATCGGTGTCGCCGCCAGCACCAGCCTGCCGGTCGGGCCGGAATCCGCGGTCACCGTCGTCCCGCCTCGATCGCCCACGTCACTTGCCGCACCATGGCAGCGTACGGGCACCCCCGGCCGGGCCAGGAACGCGGCAGGCGCGCCCGTCCTGCCGTCGCGCACGATGCGGTCGGCACGGCACACCCATCGGCGCGCGGCGCCCGGGCACGAAACGGCGCGACGACGCACGACGCGGGCCCAGCGCCGCGGCCACGAATACGGAACGCGAGTGCGCACAGCATACGATCGGGTCGTGACCCAGGTGACCGACCAGCGCTCCGTCGCGCCCTCTCGGCCGATACGTTCCTGGTCGAGCCCCGCGCCGCTGCGCCCCTCCCCCGATTTCGGGCCGCTCGACACCGCCCGCGGCTGGCTGGTGACGGCGTTCCTCACCGCTCTCGCGGCGGTGACCCGGTTCACCATGCTCAACTACCCGACCGACGGCGGCACCCCGGTCTTCGACGAAAAGCATTACGCGCCGCAGGCGTATCAGATCCTGAAGGGCGGCGGCGTCGAGGACAATCCCGCCTACGGCCTGGTGGTGCATCCGCCGGTCGGTAAACAGCTGATCGCCTTCGGTGAGGCACTGTTCGGATACAACGGCTGGGGCTGGCGCTTCTCGGCCGCGCTGGCCGGCACCGTGCTGGTGCTGCTGGTGATCCGCATCGTGCGCCGGATGACGCGCTCGACCATGATCGGCGCAATCGCTGGGCTGCTGTTGATCGCCGATGGCGTCACGTTCGTCTCCTCCCGCATCGGCATGCTCGACATCTTCCTCGCGCTGTTCGTGACGGCCGCGTTCGGCTGCCTGATCGTCGACCGCGATCAGGTACGCGAGCGCATAGCGCGCGCCGACGCCGAGGGCCGCCTCGGAGACAGTGCCTTCGGGCCCCGGCTCGGGGTGCGCTGGTGGCGTTTCGGCGCCGGCGTGTTGCTCGGCCTTGCCTGCGGCACGAAGTGGTCGGGGCTGTATTTCATCGCCGCGTTCGGTCTGCTCAGCGTGTGTTTCGACCTCGCGGCCCGGCGGGCGTACCGGGTGCGCAGACCATGGGTGGGTACCGCGCTGCGTGATGTCGGGCCGGCGCTCTACGCGCTGGTGCTGATCCCGATCGGGGTGTATCTCGCGACCTACTGGGCGTGGTTCGCCAGTGAGACCGGGTTCAGCCGGTGGGCCGTCGGCAACGAGGTGGGCCGGGGCGGCTCCTTCGCGTTCGTCCCCGATGCCCTGCGCTCGCTCTGGTTCTACAGCACCAAGGTGCTGGAATTCCATGAGGAGCTGACCAACTCGGCGGGCAATCATCATCCGTGGGAGTCCAAGCCGTGGACCTGGCCGATGGGGCTGCGGCCGATGCTCTACTACTACGCCGACTCCGGCGTCACCGGTTGTGGGCAGAACCAGTGCGTCAAGGCCGTGATGCTGGTCGGCACGCCCGCCCTCTGGTGGATCGCGTTCCCGGTGCTGGCGTGGGCGCTGTGGCGCACCATCGTGCGCCGCGACTGGCGCTACGCCGCGGTGCTGACCGGATACGCCGCCGGCCTGCTGCCCTGGTTCATCACCCTGGACCGGCAGATGTACTTCTTCTACGCCATGGTGCTCGCGCCGTTCCTGGCGATGGCGGTGGCGCTGGCGCTGGGCGACATTCTCGGACCGGCGCGCCGGGTTCCGGGGCCGCGCGGACCCACCGGCACGTTCGTCGCCGCACCACCGACCGAGCGCTATCGGCTCGGCCTGCTCATCGTGAGCCTGTATCTGGGCCTGGTGATCGCGAACTTCATCTGGCTGTGGCCGATCCTGACCGCCATGCCCATCACGCCGGGTAACTGGCAGGACCATTTATGGCTGCCCAGTTGGCGCTGAGCGCCGTCGGTCAGCTCTCCAACGCCGCCTTGACGTAGCGCAGCGCCGCGTCGTCGTCGAGGCCGAGCCTGCGTACCGCGGCGACGTATTCGGTGGCGGCCCGGCCGGCCTGATCGCGGGTGGGATCGCCGGAGGAGGCGATGAACGAGCCGAGCCTGCCGCGGGTTTCGAGCACGCCGTCGGCCTCCAGCTCGCGGTAGGCGCGGGCCACGGTGTTCGGGGCGAGACCGAGTTGGGCAGCCAGCGCGCGCACCGTGGGGATCTTGGTGCCCGCGGTCAACGTGCCCGCGCGCACCTGTGCCACGATGCCGAGCCGCAACTGTTCGTAGGGTGGCACGGCGGATTCGTGCGACACGGTGATTTCGAGCATGGCCTCCAGCTCACACATCATCCCGGGACAGCGGGCACGACAGGCAGCGCGGACCGCCACGGCCGGAACCCAATTCGGATCCCGGGATGGGCAGCACCTCGACGCCGGCGTCCAGCAGCCGGGCATTGGTCATTTCATTGCGTTCGTACGCGATCACGACACCGGGCCGCAAGGCGAGGGTGTTGTTGCCGTCATCCCACTGTTCCCGTTCGGCGGTGACGCCGTCCAGCCCGGTGTCGATCACCCGCAGCTTCCCGATACCCATGGCGTCGGCGGCCACGGGCAGGAACGGGTCGGGCCCGCGCATGGTGACGGCGCCCCCGTGGTCGTAGTCGTCGCCGCGCTGGATGGTGAACGCGGACAAGGTTTCCCGCACCGCCGAATACATGACCACCGCATCGGTGTCGACCATGGTGCACACGGTGTCCAGGTGCATGGTGGCGCGGTTCTGCGCGATGGGCACGACCAGCACGGTGTGGGCGAGATCGTCGTCGAAGAGGCTGCGCGCCAAGGCTTCCGCACCGGCGGGCGAGGTGCGTTCACCGACGCCGACGGCCAGCACGCCGGGCGAGAGCAGCAGTACGTCACCGCCCTCGATGGGCGCGGTATGGGATTCGTAGGCGCGGCGCACCCCGAGGAAACGCGGGTGGAAGGCGTAGACGAGATCGGTGAGCGAGGTCTCGCGCATCCTGGCGGGCAGGGCGAGCGCGGTGATCGCCACGCGCGGGCCGACCCAGAACGAGGAGTCGCGGGTGAACAACAGATTCGGCAGCGGATCGATGACGAAATCGCCGCCGTGATGCATCCGGCGCACCAGCGAGGTGTGGTCGGGGCCGAAGGGCAGTTCGTCGAAGGTCATGCCCGCCATCAAGATCTCGGCCAGTTCCCTGGCCGGGACGCCGCGCAGATAGGCGGCGAGTTCGTCGGCGAGACTGTGGCCGAGCCTGCGGGCGTCGACGGCGGCGGAGATGCCCTGGATGCGCGCGGCCCCGCTGACGGCGAGCGTCTCGGCCAGCAGATCGGCCAGCAGCAACACCTCGACTCCGCGATCGCGCAGCACCCCGGCGAAGGTGTCGTGTTCCTGCTGGGCGCGTTCGACCCACGGAATGCCGTCGAAGAGCAGTTGATCGTTGTTGCGCGGGGTGAGCCTGCGCAGCTCGTTACCCGGCCGGTGCAGCAGCACCGTGCGCAAGGTGCCGACCTCGGAGGTCACGGCGAGGCGCGGCGCGGGCGCGGGTTCGGTGCCGGGGTCGGTGTCCCATCCGTCACCGGGAATCGGGCCGCTGCCGGGGTTCGCCGGTACCGCATCTGTTCCCATGTTCCGACCGTAGTTCGCCGCGGCCAGGAGAGCACGGAATTGATGCGTGTCCGCTGTCGGCGTGACGTGTGGCGATTCGCGCACGCGCAACCGAGAACCTGAAGTAGGGTTGAGGTAAAGGAGGAGTGCCGAATGACGACAGCAGATTGGCGAGCCAAGGAGCTGACCCCCGGTCAGCTGTCCGAGCGTAGCGGAGTGGCGGTCTCCGCGTTGCACTTCTACGAACGCGAGGGGCTCATCTCGAGCCGGCGCACCAGCGGCAACCAGCGCAGGTATGCCAGGGAAACGCTGCGCCGGGTCGCTTTCATCCGGATCTCGCAGCGGGTCGGAATCCCGCTCAGCGAGATCCGCGACGCCCTCGACCGGCTGCCCGAGGGCCGCACCCCCACCCGGCGCGACTGGGAGACGCTGTCCACCACCTGGCGCGCGGATCTCGACGAACGCATCACCCAACTGGTGCGCCTGCGCGACAACCTCACCGGCTGCATCGGCTGCGGCTGTCTGTCACTGGGTAGCTGCAAGATCGTCAACGAGTTCGATCACCTCGGTGACGAGGGCCCGGGCGCGCGCGTGCTCGATGTGCACCTCAACTGCCCGGACGGCGTCGACGCTACCGGGGATCCGATGTGCGCAGAGAACTCCGCAGCCTGCTGAACTGCACATTGGCCACCCGCATCAGCAGTTCGTACGGGAAGGCGAATTTGCGCTTCCACCAGTAGCCGAACCGGATGTCGAACGAGGTGTAGACGATGAACCGGTTGCGTTCGATACCGCGCAGGATCGCGGTGGCCACCTTGTCCGGAGAGACGGCGTGGCTGGTGAAACGGGTGACCAGCTTGCGGACCCGCGGATCCTCCTTGTCCACGCCGACCAGTTCGAAGCTCTGCACCAGCGGCGTGTTCACCGCGCCGGGCGCGACCAGATGCACCGAGATACCGTGCTGGGCCAGCTCGAAGCGCAGCACCTCCGACAGCCCGCGCAGGCCGTACTTGCTCGCGCTGTAGGCGGCGTGCCAGGGCAGCGCGAGCAGGCCCGCCGCCGAGGAGACGTTGACGAGCGCACCGCCACGCCCGGCCCGCACCATCTCCGGCACGAACGTCTCGATCACATGGATCGGCCCCATCAGGTTGACGTCGACCATCCGCTGCCAATGCCGATGTTCGAGGGTGTCGACGGTGCCCCACACCGACGTGCCCGCCACATTCATGACCACGTCCACGCTGCCGAACCGGGAGTGCACATCGGCGCCGAAGGCGGCGACGGCCTCGTGATCGGTGATATCGAGCGGCGTCGCGACCAGTACCTTGCCGCCGTCGCGGTGGATATCGGCGACCGTGCTCGCCAACCCGGCGGTGTCGATATCGGTGAGCACCAGTTCGGCGCCCCGCGCGGCGGCGGCCAGCGCGGTGGCCCGCCCGATCCCGCTCGCCGCCCCCGTGATCAGGGTCTTGGCCCCCTCGACCGTCGTCCTCCGACGTACCCGACCCATCGATCCCACTTCCGATCCGTTCGTCCCGCAGTGCATGTCAGCCGGACATTACCGACCGGGGCGAGGTTCGGGAACGATTCGCTCATCCACCGAGCACGGCGAGCATGCCTGCGACCGCCGCGGGCCAGGTGAACTGCTCGGCGCGGCGGCGGGCGGCGGCGCGCCGGCCGGCGGGCGGCAGGGCCAGCACCTCGGTGACGGCGTCGGCGAAGGCCGAGGGATCGTCGTCGGCGACGGCGCCGCATTCGGCGGTGACGATATCGGCCAGTGCCGAGGAGCGGCTTGCCACCACCGGCGTCCCCGCGGCCAGCGCCTCCAGCGCGGCGAGGCCGAAGGTTTCGTGTGGGCCGGGGGCGAGCGAAACATCGGCGGTCGCCAGCAGTTTCGCCACCATCGCGCGATCGGTGATGAATCCGGTGAAGTGCACCGCGGGCAGCCCGCCCGGCAGCGGCGCCAGTGACCGCGCGCGCCGGTGCAGCGCGTCGCGGCGCGGTCCGTCGCCTGCGACGACCAATCGGGCCTCGACTCCGAACTGGCGTAGCTCGGCCACGGCTTCGATGCTGCGGTCGACCCGCTTCTCCACCGAGAGCCTGCCGCAGTGCACCAGCAGCGGATGGCCGGGCACACCGAGATCGGCGCGCAGGCCGCGATCGGCGCGGCGCGGACTGAACAGGTCGAGATCCACGCCCAGCGGCACCAGTTCGACGTTCGGCGCGCCGATCCGCTCGAATTCGGCCCGCGCGAAATCCGTTGTGCACACCACCCTGTCGTATTGGTCGGCGGTGCGCCGGTTCGCCACATCCGCACAGCGGCGGGCCAGCGCGCGCGGCATGATCTGGCCGAGCAACCGGTCCAGGCGTTCATGGGAGATCATCACGCTCGCCACATCGCGGCGCCGGGACCAGCGGCCGAAACCGCGCAACGTCAGCCGGTCGGAGACCTCCAGGACGTCAGGGCGCAGCCCGCCGAGCACGTCGGCCACCCGGCGCGGGTCGGCCGCCCGATAACCGCCCGTCCCCGGAATCGCGAGCGCGGGCAAGGTGATCCGCACGACGCCCGTCGGCAGCAGTTCCTCACCGCGGCGTGGACCGGGCACGATCAGCACCACCTCGTGCCCGGCCGCCACATAGCCTTCGCCGAGATGATGCAGCGCGGTGCGCAACCCACCCGACCGCGGGCCGTAGAAGTTCGCCAGCTGCACGATGCGCACGCCGCCGATGGTGACGCGCACCGGGTTACCGCCGGAACCGTCTTGCCGAACGGCACGTGAACAGGCGTGAAAGAACCGGCCAACCGAGCTCAGCGCGCGGTCAGGTTGCGGTCGACCCGCGGCAGATCCAGGTTCAGCGGGATGCGGCCCGCGGCCAGATGCTGCTCGACCTCCTCGGCGGGCATCGGCCGCGCGATCAGGAAGCCCTGGGCCCGGTAGCAGCCGAGACCCACCAGGGTGCGCGCCGCGACCGGCGTCTCGACGCCCTCGCCGACCACGCCGAGCCCGAACGAGCCCGCCAGCCCGATGATCGACTTCACGATCGCCAGATCGTCGGTGCTGGCGCCGAGGCGCTGCACGAATCCGCGGTCGATCTTCACCGCGTCCACCGGCAGCGCCTTCAGATGCGATAGCGAGCTGTATCCGGTGCCGAAATCGTCGATGGCGATCTGCACGCCCATCCGCTTGAGCCCGCGCAGCGTGACCTGCGTGCGGGCCAGATCCTGCACCACCACATGCTCGGTGATCTCCAGGCATACCGAGCTGCCGTCGATGCCGAACATGCGCAGGATGTCCTCGATGCGTTCCACGAAATCCAGGCTCACCAGCTGCACCGGCGACACGTTGATCCGCATCACCACATTCGCGGCCAGGCCCTGTCTGCGCCATTCGGCGAACTGGGCGCATGCCGAACGGATCACCCAGCGGCCGAGTTCACCGGCCAGATTGGTGGCCTCGGCGACGGTGACGAACGCGCCGGGCGGCAGCAGCCCCCTGGTCGGGTGCAGCCAGCGCACCAGCGCCTCCATGGCCACGATCCGGCCGGTGCGCAGGTCCACTTCGGGCTGGTAGTGCAGGATCAGCGAACCGTCGCTCACCGCCCCGCGCAGGTTCAGCTCCACGTCGTCCTGGAGTTCGAATTGCGCGCGCATGGCGTCGGTGAAGATCGCGACGCCGTTGCCGCCGCCGGATTTCGCCGAGAGCAGGGCGTGGTCGGCGCGGCGCAGCACGTCGGCGACCGTGGTCTCGCCCGGGATGCCGACCGCGACGCCGATGCTCGCCGCCCGGCTCACCGACTCGCCGCCGACGGTGACCCGGCGGCCGATGAGCTGCTGGATGCGGCCCGCCTCGTGTTCGGCGGCCACCGCGTCCATCGGTTTGGCGGGCACGATCACGAATTCGTCGCCGCCCAGCCTGGCGATCATGTCGTTCGGGTCGAGGTTCTCCCGCAGCCGGGTGGACAGACTGCGGATGAAGTTGTCGCCCGCGGTGTGGCCGAGGAAATCATTGAGCGCCTTGAGCCGGTCCAGGTCGAGGAAGAACGCCGCGACCGGGCCCGGGCTGCCCTCGCTGAGCCGCTGCTCCATGTGCTCGAGCAGGGCGCGGCGGTTGGCCAGCCCGGTCAGGTCGTCGTGCAGCGCGATGTAGCGCAGCCGCTCCTCGGCCACCACCCGGGCCTGCAGCTGTGCGAACAGGGCCGCGATCGCCTTGAGCACGTTGAGCTCGCGGGTGCTCCACTCCCGGTCGCCGACCTTGATGAAGCCGAGCAGACCGGTGGACTGGCCGCGCGAGACCAGCGGCACCGCCGCCGAGGTGACATTCGGCAGCCCGGAGGCCCGCTGAATGGTCTCCTGATAGTCGGCGTCGGAGCCGGTGACCAGGAACGGTTCGGTGGCGTGCTCGAGCGCGCGGAACACCGAATCGGCCTGTTCGAAATACACCACCCGCAGCGGGTCCGGATCGGGCACGTTCGCCCGGTGCGGCCATTCGGCC
Organism: Nocardia sp. JCM 38205; assembly: GCF_058222935.1. Classification (NCBI taxonomy): domain Bacteria; kingdom Bacillati; phylum Actinomycetota; class Actinomycetes; order Mycobacteriales; family Nocardiaceae; genus Nocardia; species Nocardia sp. JCM 38205. The sequence continues at coordinate 688,434 of NZ_JBYHFL010000004.1, forward strand.
ACCAGCACCGTCGCCCGGCGTTCGGTATCGGTATGCCGGACGTAGCTGAAATCGACGTCGAAATAGTCGACCAGCGTGGCAAGGACCTTCTCGGTCGCCGACACCATCGTCGTGGCGTCGACACCCATGAGCTCCGCGGCGACCTCCGTCACCAACGAGTCGAGCGTCCGCCGAGGCACTTTGTCTCCGATCGCGCTAACTGCGGGTGTCCGCGCCAGGCACCGGTCGCCGCCTGCTGCGCACACCGGCCGCGGCCGCGTAGCTCAGGCGAAGAACCAATGCCATGGTCTCATGTTCCGGCACTCCCAGTAGGTCCAGGAAACAGCCTTGAAGTGACGCTAGTGTATCTGCGTACGCTGGAGAAATCGCGTTCGAGTCGCGCTCACGTCGCGAATAGAGAAACACCGGCGACATCGGTTGCACCGCTAGACCGCTGCGCTGAGCCTGGATCCAGACCCGTTCCACGGCCCCGCCGGCACGCACATATCCGGCCAATGACCGCTCATCTGCGCCCGGTGGGTCGGTGAAGGTGACCGCGACGATCGCCGAACTCGAGCGCACCCGATCGCGGGCGTAATCGCCCAGCGCGGCCCCGGCCGACCAGCTGTGCAATTGCGCCATCACATCGGCGCGTCGGCCGATCTGCATGGCCGCCCGCTCGTCGGGCGCCAGTTCCAGCGTGCGCACATCGATGCCGGTGTCGAGGTCATCGGCCGACCACCGCAGTTCGGCGAACATCTGCTCGTGCAGCAGCGGAGTGAGATAGCGGATGCGGTCGGACTCGGCCAGTAGGGCGGCCGCGCGGTCGAGGCCCGCGCGGTCGGTGACCAGGCGCAGGGTGGCGCCTTCGGCTGCGGCCGCCGCGGACAGGCCGGCGAGCACGTCGGCGGGGATCGGCGCGCCGGTGCCGAGCCTGCGGTTGGTCTCGCGGGTCAGCGCCAGCGGATAATCGGCGGCGGGCGCGTCGGCCGGTGCGCCGCTCCGGCGCAGGATCGCGGTGATCGGCGCGGCGCCCGGGTCGGTCGATTCGACGAGTTCGCAGGCACCGAGCATGCCGTGCGCGGCCGCGGCGACCCGCGCGTTGTACAGCGCGGCGCCGAGGGCGACAGCGCTGCCGCGAAAGCCGACGTCCATGGCGGTGGTGGCCGAGGGGTCCAGCGCGAGGCGGATCTCGTCGTCACCGGCGTGCAGCGTCCACGGCTGGACGTTGCCGCCCGACGGCGCGCGCTGGGCGCAGGCCAGGATCCGCTGGATCGGATCTGCGGGCTCGGACTCGGGGCGGCCGGCGTCGGCGCCCCAGTCCAGATCGTCGGGCGGCGACGGCTCGGCGAGCCCGTCCAGATCGCATTCGAGGTCGACCCTGGTGCGTCCGGACGGCAGTTTCTGGCCGAGCCCGATCCGGCGGATGGCCGTGGTGACACTCGCGCCGCCGAGCATCACGTCACCGGCCAGTTGGGGCCAGCTGCTCAGGGTTTCGCCCACCTCGACCATGCTGGCCGCCATCCGCGAGGACAGCTCGGTCGGCCCCATCAGCGCGACCACATAGGGCGCCTTGTCACGGGTGGACAGCCCACGTAGATCGCTCGCGGCGACCCCGCCGAGCAGCCCGTGGAAGGGCAGCCGCTGCGGTTCCAGGTCGTAGCGTTCCACGTCGAGCAGGCCGCGGTCGCTGGTCTCCATCACCACCGGAATGCGATGCCTGCGCGCGGCTTCGCGGACGACGAGTTTGATATCGAGCGAATCACACTCCTCCACCACCACCGAGAGCCCGGAGACGAATTCCTCCACCGAATCCTCGTCGACGCCGCCCCGATAGACCTCGATCGGCAGATACGGATCGAGTTCGGCAATCTTGCGCGCGGTGACCACGGCCTTGTTCGTCCCGATATCGAACAGGCTCGCGGGCACGCGATTGAGATTGGACAGCTCGAGCACGTCGAAATCGGCCAGCCGCAGCGATCCGCAGATTCCTTCCAGCGCAATCGTGTACGCCACCGCGTGGCCGACGCTCTGGCCCACCACCCCGATCGACATCTCGCGCAATCTGCGCTGTTCATCGCGGGTGAGCTTATTGCGATTGCGGTCGAGGCGAATGGCGCGCAAGGTCTGCGGGCCCGGCAATCCGAGAACCCGTCCGCGCCACGGATAGTAGATCCAGCGATCCGATTCCGGGCCTTCCACGCGTTCGGGCGGATCGGTGAGTTCGGCGAACTCGCGGTCCAGCAAATCGCGCAGATCACTGAATTCGATATCGCCGCACGCACGCAGTTCGGCCAGCACCCGGGCATCGCCCGGGTGCTGCGGATCCAGTATCAACGGCCGATATTCCACCCCCCGGTCACCCTCACCGGCCATACCCGAACCGACTCTCCGATCTGCGTCCGGAGCCGCGGCGCACCCGCTCGAGCGCGCCCTCGGCCACTCCCATATCTCGAAGTTCATCGCACATCAGCAGATACTGCAACCGATCGGCGAACATCCGGTACATCCGGGTGTCCCACCAGATGGGCACCGTCTCGTAGCGGTCGTCGGGGTAGGGCACGGCGGGGATCAGATCGGCCGCGACACCGCCGCTGCCGCGATGTCGACCGGTGGTGAAGGCGGCCACGGTGGCGAAACCGTACCGAACGCCGAGAATGCGCGGGGTGTGCGCGATACAGCGCGAGATCGCCGCGCCGAGTTCCCTGCGGTTGGGTACATCCCGTGCCACCCAGGCGCCACGGGATTCCACCACGCCGCGCGGTATCCGCCGGGCAACCATGGCTCGCAGCTCACGCTCGCCGGGGCGGCCGGCCCAGGGCGCCAGCGATCCGACGTCCGAGGTGCGCAGGTACGGCCCCTGCGCCCGGACACCGGCGACGACGGCGCCGCTGCGGTCGGTCGCCGCGAAGAACAGCGTGGTGGATCGGCCATCGGCCACCGCGTCGTATTCGAGGGCCGACTCGACCCGGAAGTGCCGGTAAACATCCAGCGCACCCGCCAGATATCGATTCCACAGCTGCGGGTCGGCGGCCGGGGTGGTGGCGGTGAAGTCGCATCCGGAGACGATGTCGTGAAATCGCACCGCGGGGGCGCTACAAGTCTCAACCAGGTCGACGGCGATCGTTTCGACAGCCATGACGTTCCTACTCTGTTGCTGTGTGCGCGCACACAGTGATCGAACCCATCAGACAGACTCACCCGGCGCCCCGAACGCGGAGTGAGTACGTCATGGGCAGTATGGGTCATCGGGGCCAGAATTGACTAGATATCTGGTTAATCTTCCGAAAACCAATTTTTCTTCCGGAAAAACCCGCAGGTCAGGCCGCTCAAGTCCGCATACCGGGATAGAAACGAGACCGGTTGGTACGTGTACAGCAAACTAACGGCAAGCTACACCAGAATGGAGATGAACAACTCCACCGAATGCGGGCCGTGCCAGATCTCGATCTCTTCACGGTAAGCGCGGGTGATCTCGGCCGATGCGGTCGCGTCGTCGACCTGAGCCCACACATCCTCGACCGGATCGTGGTAATCGCCGTTCGGCACGAACCGGGCGTAGACGCCCTTGGGTACCCGCACCAGCACATCACCGACGTGAGCGGCCTCGGGCGCCGGATACTCGAAACCGACCAGCGCGTTGTAGGTCTCGGTGGGATCGGGGACATAGACGGTGAACATCGGGCCGCCGGCGGCCGCGCTGCCCGCCGTCCGATCGCGCAGGCGATCCTTGAGGAACTCGATCAGCTCGCTGTTGCTCACCTTGAAACTCGGCCGCACCCGCGGCACCACCAGACCGCCGTAGATCGCCTCGCTGCGGACGACGATGGAATAGCTCATCGCGGATCGACCGCCAGGTAGAGATCGATCTTGTAGGCGTGCGGATAACACTCGAAATCGCCGGTGAAGGTGCGTTTGATCTGCTTGTGTTCCTCGGCGTAGGCGATCTGGGTCCACAGGCCGGTCATGATCTGCGGGAACTCACCCATCGAGGAGAAACGCGCGTAGGTGCCGCGCGGCAGCCGGGCCACCAGATGGCCACGGGTGACCTCGTCGAACGACGAGCACTGATAGCCGACGATCTGGGTGTTGTAGGTGCCGAGCTCCGCGGAGTAGTCGGTGTAGGCGCTGGCCAGCGGCCCGCCGAGGTCGTGGTGCAGCACCGCGGCCCACGCCGCTTCCAGGTCCTGATCCCGCAGTTCCCGCAGCGCACGCTTCGGGCTGCGCACCGGAAGCCCGGCAACCCACGTCTCGTCCCGCTCGACGATTTCAAACTGCATGGAAAGACTCTTTCGAGATGAATCCACCGGGCATAGTCCGCATCCGGTCGGCCAGGACCGCCATGCTACCAATCGTGGCGGGCGGTGCCGGTCACAAGATCGTTTCGCGCACGTCGCCTTCAACTGGACATTTGCACAGGAAACCCCGTGGCGTGTGATCGAATTGGCAGGTGTGCCGGACCATCGCCGAGCTCGACGAAACGCTGACACACTGCCGGGCCTGCCCCCGCCTGGTGGCGTGGCGAGAACTGGTGGCCAGGGAGAAGCGCGCGGCCTTCCGGGATCAGACCTATTGGGGCCGCCCGGTGCCCGGATTCGGCCCCGCCGACGCGCGCATGCTGATCGTCGGCCTCGCGCCCGCCGCGCACGGCGCCAATCGCACCGGCCGGATGTTCACCGGCGACCGCAGCGGCGAGGTGCTCTACGCGGCGATGTACGGGGTGGGACTGGCCAATCAGCCCACCGCCGTGAGCCGTGACGACGGGCTGCTTCTGCACGGCGTCCGGATCGCCTCACCGGTGCGTTGCGCTCCCCCGGCCAACAAACCCACCCCGGAAGAACGCGACCGCTGCCGGCACTGGCTCGACACCGAACTGCGGCTGCTGGCACCGACGCTGCGCTCGGTCATGGTGCTCGGCGCATTCGGCTGGCAGGCCCTGCTCCCGGTGCTCGCCGACGCCGGCTGGCAGATTCCCCGGCCGCGACCCAAGTTCGGCCACGGCGCCCACTACGAGCTCGCGCCCACCGACACCCGCGAACCGCTGCAGCTGTTCGGCTGCTATCACGTCAGCCAGCAGAACACCTTCACCGGGCGGCTCACGCCCGCCATGATCGAGGACATGCTCGTGCGGGCCGCGACCGCCGCCGGGTTACCCGCCGGGCGGTAACGTCGAGGCCGATCACGTAACCGAGGACCGCGGAGACTCATGCCGGACAACCCCATCGCAGTCCTGCAGCGCTGGCACGATTCCGGCGCCATCTGGCGCGTCACCGCGCGGCGGCCCGATGCCGTCACCGTCACCTTCTACCCCTGCACCGGCGACGAGGAACTCGACCACCTCACCTCCTCCGACCCGGACCTACTGCGTTACCTCGCCGGCCGCGACAGCAGCGAGGACTGACCGCGGCGCGACCGAGCGCAGGTAACGGACTCATCCCAGTCGCGCGCCATCGTTGACCAGGTGCGGCCGCTCGGCCATGATCACCACTACCTCGGTGGTCCCAGGCTTGTGCAGACGAGATGGCCCGGGCGACCTGACTCGTGCAGGCCGACCGGCAGGGTTAGAGAGGTTCGGACAATTGATTCGCAGTAACCGTTTCCGCAGCTGGTCGGCTCGATTCGGAGTGCTTCTCGGCGCTGTGTCCGCAGGTGTGCTGTTCGCGGCCCCCGCCCAGACCGAACCACTGTTCCCGGGCGGACCCGACATTCCCGGCGTTCCGGCGATCATCCCGACCTCAGCGCCCTGCGCTCCCGAAGCCCGCGCCTGTATGCGGTTGAGCACCAACGAGGCCTGGCTGGTCGACAACGGCCGCGTGGTCTTCGGACCCACCCCGATCTCGCACGGTATGCCCGGCTACGAAACGCCGCCTGGCGTGTTCGACGTCGACTTCAAGCGGCCCTTCCACTGGAGCACCATGCATCACGCCCCGATGCGCTGGGCGGTGTTCTTCAACAACGACATCGCCTTCCACGTCGGTCCGGTCGAGCACACCTCGCACGGGTGTGTGCGGATGACCGAAGAAGGCGCGCACCGGTTCTTCGAATACCTGCATCCCGGCGACCGGGTCGACGTCGTCCGCTGACTCTCCGACCGATAAGAACCGCGAAGGGCCAGTCCGCCCGCCACGACCCGCGCCGACGGACTCGACACGTCCGCGTCCGCTGAGCACTGTGATCGGACTCGCTGCCGACGTCGCCGCTACATGCCCGCCCCCGAGTCTGGGGTGGAATCGACAGCACCGCGCTCGACGGGCGCGCGCCGCCGTGCCTCGAGGCAGAACCGACGATGGTCCGTGTGCCGTCGCGGCGGCGCGGCCCAACAGTCCGGGGAGAACTGCGCGCGCGAACTCTTTCCACAGTTGGCAAGAGGCCTGGTTGCACCCGCACCGGGATTGCGAAAATCTTTGATCCGAGTGCGATCCCGACGGCCGCTCGGCCCGACGCTGTCCGGGTCGGGTTCACCTGGCGCAGGACGGAGGTCCGCCGACGTGGGAGAGTGATGTGATCGGTCCGGAGGGTGCGGAACTCGCGGAATTGGCCGATCGGATCGTCGCGGGGCTGCGTGCGCTCGCGCCGCCGGGGCGACACCGGTTGGAGGCGTCCTTCGCGATGACCGTTGTCGCCGAGTCTGCGCTGTTCGTCGCCGATGACGGCGACCAACCGGTCAGATGCCAGGTGTCGGATGAGGTGTGGGAGTTGGTACGCCGACATCGGGACCTGTCCGCAAGCCTCGAGGATGGGCCGTGGTGGCGGCTGATCGTGCACGTCGATTCCGATGGGGCCGAGGTCGTCATCGATCGGGGCGCGGAGCCATTCTCCGGTGAGCAATTGTTCGCGCCACAGGCTTATCTGGCGGATCTGGAACAGTATCCGCACACGCGGCTGCACGCGTGGCTGGCCGCCTACATCGGGCGCGGTGAACCCCAATCGAGGTCGCCGCGCGCAGCCGCGGACGCTGTGCGCGCTGATCGGAGTGCGGGCGTGCAGGCAGTGCCGGTGGCCGGCGAGTTGCCGGATCTGGCGGCGCTGTGGGCCCGGTGGGCGGTGCTGTCCGCGGCATTCGTGGCGGCCGGGTCGGAACGGGGCCCGCGTATCGGCCCGTCGGTTGGCATCTTCGAGAGTTCACGGCACAGCGGTTCGACATTGACGCTGCTGCCTGGTGATCGGGCGGTGCTGTCAGGTGGTGTCTGGGATGCACCGGTCTTGGTAGCCGCCTACAACGGCGATGCGGCGATGCCGCGATTGTTCGCGGGAGCACCGGCCTGGGTGGCCGACCCGGTTCTCAACCCGCGGGTGTTGACCGGGATGTTGTCGTTTTGCTACTGGTGGGACCAGGGACAGTGGTACCGCGGCGAATCCGCTCCGATGGCGGAATGCGCACCTGCGCTGCCCGCCGTGTGGACGGCCGATTCGGTGGCGAAGGTGGTGGCGGGCGTGCTGGACGGCCCGTCGCAGGATGCCGCTGAACTGCTGGTCTCGGCCGCGCAGGCCAAAGCGGTGACCCGCGCGGCGATCGCGCAAGTTGTCGGCGAGAACGCCGAGGTCGATGCCGACGGCGCCCTGTTCCAGTTCGTGCTCGCCGATCTCGTCGCCGGAGACGTCGTCGGCATCCTGGAGGCGGAGGCGCTGAAGCTGGTCCGAGATCACATCCGCGGCCGGGGTTACGACACGACCGAATTCCCGCTCTCGACATTGCGGGCCGAGCGGATCAGTGTGGGCTGGATGGTGCGATCGCCGGCGCCGGAGAGTGAGATCGCGCTCGACCGGGCGGTCTTCTATGTCGCGGACGATGGCGTGGTGGAGCGCTCGAGCTCCTCAGTGCCGTTGTCCGCGTTCATCGCCGATTTCGAGCACCGATTCCGACTACGGACCGGCGGACCGATGTCATCGGCCCGAGGTGGGAGATGACCGGCGAGCTGCGACTGGACTTGGATGGCCTGCGGGCGCGCGGCGCGCGGCTGGCCGCCATCGCCGATCGGGTACAGCGCACCCACGCCGGGCTGCAGGAGTGCTTGCGGCTGGCGGAAAGTAGCTACGGCGACGACTACATGGGGCGCATGTTCGCCGAGGAGTTCACGCCGCGCGCCGAACACGTGGTTTCCACCGTGGAGGCCATGGCGGGCAGCCTGCGCCGGACCGCGGCCGGAATCGTCAGCGCTGCCGATACATTTGATGCACGAGACGCCGACGGCGCCAGGAGGGTGGCCGCGGCGGGTCAGGATCCGGGCCCGGGAAGAGCCGGCCACACCGAGTGGCCATCGAATGGCACGGCAGACCCGCAATCGCCGGCCGGACGCCGGCCGGACCCGTCCCATCAGGCCGAGGTATCGCTGGAACCGAATCCGCCGGAGTATCCCGTCAGCGGGCCGCAGGGCGCCGACCGGCTCCCGACTGGTGCCCACGACGGGCCCGTTGGCGCGACGCCATCCGGCGGATCCCCGGAGCTGCCTGCGGTGGACAACGGACAACCATCCCAGGCGCCGTGGGGTCGTTCCCGGCCCGAATCCGGCCCAGCGAGCGACGATGCGGCCGGCGCGCCCGGCCAGCGGTCCGGATCGCCGGCATCGCCATCGTCGTCCGCGGCATCACCTTCGCCCGCAGCCGGGTCCGGTGCCCGGACGCCGAGCGCACCGTCCGGCGGCGGCGTGGCAGGACCCGCGGGACGGGACGGGACACCGTGGACGGCGCAGCCGCCCCGCACACCAGGCCACGTCCGCACGCCGGGTGCACCGCCCGGCAGCCGGGTCGCGGGACCCGCTGGACGGGATGGAACACCGTGGACCGAACAGCCGCCCCGCACACCCGGCCAACCCCGGACACCGGGTGCCCCCGGAAACGCTGGACGCCCAGCGAACGCCGGGGCAGATCCGCGGCAGGGTCCCGCACCGCGACCGAACGCGCGGGCCGGTGACAAGGCCCGCGAACGTGATCGACGCGACGACCGGGCGGGATCGGAGATCGAACGGCTGGCACGCGCGTTGGCCGAGCGACACGGCGTCCAGGTAACCGGTTTCGATACTCCCGGTCTTCAGCTCGCGCCGGTACAGGAGTTCGTGACCGCAGTGGACCGGGTCCTGACCGACTATCCGATGATTGTGCTGGAGATCGTCGCGGTCGCCGAGCTCGGTGACGGGCTCGGTACGGTCTGGTGGGATCGCGCGGCACCGGACATCGAGGACGGTGCCCGGTCGATGACGCTCGACCGGTACGCCGCACAGCAGCCGAGGCAACCTGCCCGGCCTTCGCCTGCGCCCGCACCTACCCAGGTGACCACAGCCGATACCGAGGAGTCGGGCGCGCCGGCACCGCCGGATATCTCTACGGCCACCTTGCGGGCGTTCGGCCGCGCTTTCGACGCTGCCGGTGGCGGTCTCGCGCGTCGGCAGGCGCAACGCGTCCTGATCGCGGAATACCTGAGCACCCTGCCGCGCCCGCGCCCCGCCCTCTCCGAGGTGGTGCTCGGCTACCGGGGCTGGCGTGCCGAGCTGACCGGAGGCGTAACGGCGCCAGCGGAATTCGATGTGGACGAGGCTCTCGGCATCGCGTTCGCGGAGGTAGTCCAGCGCGGCGAGCAGGCCGGCATTCAGGCACGACTGCTGCATGCGATCCTGGTCGCGGCGGCATCGCGACCGGAGTAGGTCGAGGAGATGGACGGTTCGCTGTTCAGCCCGGTCGTGGAGCTGCGCAGAGCCTTCGAAGCGCTGCCCGGTTTCCTGCGGACTCCGATCGAGCTGGTGGTGTTCGGCGGGGAACTCCCCCGTGCCGACATTTCCGGGTTGCGCCGGCTGGCGGCCGAGTTACGTGCCCGCAGTGCAGAACTGGACGGCCACTCGGCCGATCTCGCCAGCCTGGTGACGCAAGAGGATTCGGTCGGCGAGATGGCCGAGGAGCTGCGTACGATGCTGAGCTCCTATCGGAAGGACGCGGCCCGGCTCGGCAAGGATGTGGACGCCCTGGCCGATCAGGCGCAGGGGGCGGCCAACGACGCGGAGAAGTGGCTGTGCGTGATGTTCGCGTTCGGAATCCACTTGGCGTGGCGGATCTACGGTTTGATCGCCGCCGCCACGGCGGCGGGTCCGGCCGGTCCGGTCGCGGCCGCGCCTGCGGTGCAGGCCACCCTGGCCGAGGGCCGCGCCGAGGTCGCCGTGATGCGCGCGGGCCTCAATCAGGCCATTCGGGCGGGTGGAGCCCAGGTGGCCGCCCGACTGAGCGGCTTGGGGCCGGCGCAGTTCGCCAAGTGGATGGGCATGGCAGTGGCGCTGCCCGTGGGTGTCGACGCCGGTGTGCAGGCGCTACAGGTCGCAACTGGTGACCGAACGCTCGAGATCATGGGATCGGACGGTTCCAACCCCACGGGTATCGATCTGACGTCGATCAAGGTCGCCGCTCTGGCCGGTGCGGGCGGTGCGGTCGGCGGCATGCTCGCGGGCCGGTTCGCTCCGATGGTGTTCCCCCAGATCGCGTCCAGTCGGTTGGCCATGGGTGTGGTCCATGGTGTGGCCGGGGGGATCTCGGGCCTCGCCGCGGCCTCCTTGGTCGCGGGCTGGCCGCAGCACTACGAGCAGGTGCTTGGGCCGCTGCTCAACGGCGCTTTCGCCGGAGGCGTATATGCTCGAAGCGCCCGCCCGCCCGCGGTCGACGGCGGAGGGGCGTTCACGCCACCCGATGCCGTCTCGGCCGGGCAGGACGGGAAGGCCGCAGCGCCTCGGCCACCGGTCACGGTGTCGCCGGAATCGAAAAAAGCGTGGAACGACGCGCGGCAGGCATGGAAGCCGGTTGCGGCGACCGGGAATTCCACGCAGGCCCCTGCCAGGCCCCCTGCCGAGGGCGCGGGTATGGCCGAAGCCGCGCAGCCACAATCGCAGAGCGGGCAATCGGCACCGGCATCGGCATCGGCATCGGCATCGGCATCGGCCGACGGTGCCGGTGCCCGGACGGCCAGGGCGACCGATGGTCGGACGCCCGAGGGTTCCGGTGATCGAGCGCCCGAGGGCACCGGCAGCCAAGCACCCGAGGGAACCAGCACCCGAACACCCGAGGGAACCAGCACCCGAACACCCGAGGGAACCAGCACCCGAACACCCGAAGGGACCAGCACCCGAACACCCGAAGGAATCGGCGGTAGAGCAGCGGGAGCGCAGACCACTGCCGGTGCTGCGGCATCGGATTCCGCGCCCGCTCGGCCGCGTTCGGATGCGACCGCGACAGCCGAGCGGCCGCCGACGGAGAAGTCGGCCACTGCCGGGCGAGCGCCCGTGCCTCGGGCCGAGGCGGGAGAAACCTCGCCGCCGCCGAATGTCCCGGCGAGTGCACGTCCGGACGGCGAGGTTCCCGGCAAGGCCGTTCTCCCGGCCCGAGAACACACTGCGGTCGCGGACGGCGCCGGCAACGCGGCGCCCGCACGCCCCCATCCGGTCGCCGACGACGCAGCCGGGCCGTCGCGAGTTCACGACGAGCATCGATCGACGAGTGACGGAGAACAGCCGACTCCGCTGCGGAAGGCCGCCGGCGAACACGAACCGGACAATCCCGCGGACTCGCATCGAACCGACTCGACCGGTGACGGCGCCGAAGCGGCTGCGGCGGAAACTCATTCGTCTCCGATTCGCAACGAGGACGGTGCCCCCGCCTCCGATCAGGGCGGTCGGACCGACGGAGCCGATGCGTCCGCCGGTCCGGCGCGTAGTAATCGCGATCGGGCGGTCGATCTGCTGGCCGAATACCATGCGGCCTCCGCCGACCATATACCGGAAGGTCAGCGCCTGCGCAACCTACCCGACGACGTGTTGTCGGCCGGTTTGCGCAGCGGCGATGAGCACCAGTCGATGCTGGCGACGGTGGAGATCATCCGGCGTGGCACGATCGATGCGGACACGCCGGACGGCATGGTGTTGTGGGTCGCACAGGCCGAGGCCGTCTACACGCTGGCTTCACGTCCGGTGGAAATGAAGCCTGGACAGGGCAAATCGCTGGTATTCATGGCCGCTGCGATACAACGTGCGGTGCAGCACGGCGATGTTCTGCTCGTGACCACGGCCGATGGGCTGGCCCATCGTGAAACCGAGGCCTATCGGAAGTTGTTGGCCAACTTCGATATCGATGTGTTCCGGGCCGACCAGGAGAGCGGCTTCGGGCCGATCACGAAGGGGCGGCCGGCGGTGGTGGTCGCGACCGGCGAAACAGTCGGGCACTTGGCCAATGCCGGCATCAAACCCCCACGGCATGTGTTGATCGACGAGTTCGACGCCGTCATCGACCGTGGAGAACGGCAGTTCCTCCGGTCCGAAGGTCCCGAACAAGCGGCGCCGGAGGCCACGGCGAAGCAGGTTTTCGACGCGCACGACTTCCTCGCGAAGGCGATCGCGAACAACAAGCTGTCCCATGAGGATTTCGGTCTCGCGCGAATTGCCGAGGAAATCGGCGTGCACGCCGACGGCACACCCGAAATCCTCTACTGGTACGACGGTCAACCCGAGCTCACGCCCGGGGGGCGGGCAAAGCTCGAGGCGCTGCCCGGCGGCAAGGACTGGCTGGAGGGAATGGGTCTCTCCCGGCTGGAGACCGCGGCCCACGCCGAATTTCTCGTCCGCAGAGGCGTCCACTACGAAATGGACGCGGGCAAGATCGTCATCATCGATCAGGCCGAGCACGGACTGCAACGGAACCCGAAGACCTCGAGCGAGTCCCGGTGGAGCGCGGAGCCGGGCAAGGCAAGCCTCGCGCAAGCCATCGAGGCGAAGGAGTTCCGCGCGGCCGCGGCTCGGGGGGAGAGTCCCGAGCAGCATCAGATCATGGTGCGCGCGGATGCGGAGTCGGCCAAACGCATAGATTCGGTCGAAATCTACCGTGTCGGCGACAAATCCCTCTTCGATGAAGTGACCGGCGCGTCCGGCACGCTCACCGACCTGAACCCGGTGCTGAAGAAGATCTACGGACTGGAACCGGCACATGAGATCGCGCGGTCGCAGCCGCATCGGCTGGTGGAAGGCCAGCACGACGTAGTCGAAAGCACCCACGCCAAGCTGCGCACGATCGCCGAATACGCGAACGAGATGCGGGATGGGGGTGCGGGCCGGTTCCAGGAGATCCTGGTTCACCGCAACGACCTGGTCGAGCGGCAGGTGGAGGCGCTGGTACGCGCCGGCGTGCCGAGAGAGGCGATCGAAGCGGTCGACGCCAAGCGGATCATCGGCTGGGGCGCGGACTGGGAAGCCCAGCTGCAGAAGATTTTCGACGAAGCCGGTGAGCAGGGCAAGATCCTGGTGATCAACGGGCAGGGCCGACGCGGCGTCGACATCTCGGTATCGGGCGAGGTGAAGGCCAAGGGCGGCATGCATGTCTGGATCACCGAAGCGCCGGAGCAGTCGTACATCCACGAGCAGGCCAAGAACCGGACGGCACGTAACGGCCAGCTCGGCAGCGCGCAAGTGGTGATGTCGTCCCAGGATGCTCTGATTCGCAATGCCATGCACCTGCGCGGGGTCCGTGAGGCGGTCGTCCACTATGAGCAGGCCGTGGCCGCTCACGAGGCCGCCCCCACGCCCCGGACTCATGACGCCGTCGTCGAGGCGCGTCACGCTGTCCGTGAGCTGGTGCCCGAACTACAGCAGCGGGCGCTGCGGCACGCGACCGCGGATTTCATCCGGCATCACGCCTTCTCGACCGCCATGCCCGCCCTCGCCCTCGCCGAGGCCGACACCGGGCTGTACGCAGGCGACGTCGACTTCACCCGTCCGGACGTGCCGGCGGATCGGAGCGCACGCCTGGCCGGGTTGCTGGGAATCCCGGCTGAGACCGTCGCGGACCACATCGCCGTACTCGAACGCACTGGTGCGCTCGACCCGATCCATCAGCTGCTGCAACCTGCCGGTATCGCCCCGGCGGCCGCCGAGGCACTACGTCAACATGTCGATTCCACCGCTCCCGCAACGACATTGCAGCACGCTCTGTTCACCGACGAGCAGGCTGTGAACCATGCGATTCCGTTGCGGGACCGGCTCGCCGCCGGACTCGGCCTGCCGATCACCGCTGTCGATGGCGCCGAAGGTATGCGCACGCTCGATCCGGCGGTGGCCGAAGCGCGGGACGCTCTCGCCGCAGCCCTTGGTTATCCCGCCGCCGGCATCACCCCCGCTATCGCCCGGGAGATCCTCGGTGAAGCGCTCGGCGATCACTTGCGCGCCGCGAACACCGCAGAATCCGGCACGCCCGCCGGACGTAAGGTGCGTGACGAGGCCGCCGCGGGGGCAGACATTTCCTTGCCGATCGACCACGACCGCCCGAACAGGACCGCCGTGGACGCGACGGTTGTGGACACAGCAGTCGTGGATGCGGCGGTTGCGGACACGGCAGTCGTGGACGCGGCAGTTGCGGACACGGCAGCGGTGGTCCCGGCAGACGTGGACGCAGCAATCGTGGACACGGCAACCCAAGATGCCGCCGCTCCGAAGCCTGCCACGCAGACCAGCACCGTCGACCACGGGACACCCGACGACCTCGTTGCCGCCGCCTCGCGATATCTGGCGCTCTCGGCTCTGCTCGACTCGGTCGTACAGATCCATCGGCGCAGTCCCAACAGCTGTGTCAACAATGCCGTGACCGGAATGCGAGTGTTGTGCCCCGACAACGCCGACCGTTTCCGGGTGCCGCCGACCAGGCTCGGCGGATACGGCCGCGAGGATGTGCGCCAGATATTCGATGCGGGGCTCGAGCAGAGCGGGTCGCTGCAAGAGGTAGTCGAATCACTCGAGTCGCGGCCCGGCGGAATCACGGTCCTGGTCTACAAGTGGAAAGACACCCGAGCCAACGGCACCAGCACCGAGGCCGACGACCATATGGTGCTGCTGGTCAACGACAGCGCCTCAGTCGAGGCTCCGAACCTGCTCGTCGTCGACCTGGCCGCGTCGCGGGATCGTGACACCGCGAACGACTACGGCCCCAAAGACCTCCGAAATCGCGGCACCCTGCTGAACAAGGCCGTCGGCTTCGATGATTGGCTCCGGAACCAGAAACAGCGCATCAGCCTGCCGGCGGAACAACAGCGGTTCGAAACCATCGAGTTCGACCGGGACGGCAACCTGGTCCCCCGATTGCGCGCGGACGCCCCCGAGGCCGAGCAGCTGCCGCCGGACCAGCGAGTCGATGTGCCGGCGGCCCTGCAAGACGACATCAACGCGATACCCACCGGCCAACCCGGCCTGGACGACGCACTGCTGGTCCGATCGGGCGCGGCCGCAGACACACCGAACGATCCGCGCCGTGACGACCACATGTCGGCCGACGGCCGGCCCCACGAGGGATCTGACCACAGGCGCATCGGCAGCAGACCGTCGCAGAGCGCAGCCGATCCGCCGTCGCCGAATACCCGCAAGCAATACACCGTCCGGGCAAGCGACGCAGCACAGGGCCCCTCCGGCAGGGCAGGTGAAAGGGCGCGCACGCGCACCATCTCAGCGGAACGTCACCGCCTCGAGAGATTGCTGAACGAGTCGTTCAGCTGGCTGGATTCCGACGGCGTAGACATCGCGGTCATCCTCATGTCGGAACTGATTGCGAACGCCCTTGCCGATACCGACGGCAAGGTCGAGGTTGTCATTACCCAGACCGACACGGCGGATGAACGCAAACTTCGTTTCGAAGTTCACGACGAAAGCACATATTCACCCGAGATCCGCGATATGCCGGACGCATCCGCCGAACGCGGCCGCGGTCTGCCCATGATGGCGGCGGCCGCCGACGATGCCGGCATAACCGCATTCAACGACGGCTCGGGAAAATCCTCGTGGTTCGAAATCCACCGGCCGCTCACCGCAATCGATCTGTCTGCGCCCGCCGGGAAGGATCAGCCCGGAGCCCCACCGGACAGCATCGGCAGTCGGCCATCAGGGGACGCACCCCGCCGACCGTCGCCGGACAACGATCCGCAGGCCCCCGCGGTCCCGGTCGCCAACATCCGGGCTCGTCTCGCAGAACTGCGAGCGGCCGAGCAGGCGAATGCGCCCACGACCGAGCGGTCGCGGCAGTTGACCAGATTCGCCAGCGCGGTCGAGGAAATGGCGGACGCCGCTGCCGCGATGGCCCGCTCCCGCGTCGATGCTGACGACGAAACTCGTTGGCGTGCAGCGCTTTCCACTGTCAGCTCGATCGCGGCCACGATCATGGCCGCTGCCCGCGACACTGCCCATCACGACGAGGCCGTCGGAATGCTCGCCGATCTCGGTGGCGCGGTCGTCGGTCAGGTGCACCTGGTGTACTCCGCATTGTTCGACCGCATGCGGGCCGCGGGGCAATATCTGGACGCAGTCGACCACACCGACATACTCGAATACCAACGGTCGGCCCGGCAGTATGAGTCGCTGGTCGAACAGATCGATTGGCTCGATGCCCTGATCGCGGTCCTGGAGCGCGCGTCACCGAAAGACCCTTCCCTGCAGTACCGATCGCTGATCGACACGTTCCCGCATGACCCGGCCGCCCGTGCCCTCGATCCGTCACCGCTGCAAACATGGCTGACGCAGGAGGCGACCAGTAGCGCAGACCGGTCGATCGAGCTGGACCAGCGGGCCGCAGCCGCCGAACAACGCCATCGAGCCGCCTTGGCCGCTGTCGGTGACCTCGACCGGCTCCTGATCCCCACCGACCCTGGCGGGCCGGTCGACGCGCAACAACCCGGCTCCATGACGGATGCGCCCGCGTCGCCCGTCGCTGCACCGGACGGGTCGCCGCTGGCCAACCAATTCGCCGAGGACCCTCCGCACATCCAACAGCTGGCACGCACGATGCTCGCCCGGCAACCGGCCGATATGGCCCAGTTGGTCGCCGACGCACAGATCGTGCTGTTCGGTGAGACCCACACCAACCCGGCAGGACGGGATTTCCTCACGCAACAGGCCGCTGCGCTGCGGGCCGCCGGCGTCACCCACTACGGGATCGAGGCACCTCCGAATCCGGCCTTCGACGCCCTCAACGCGGGGGAGAACGTCGACCTCAGCGGGATCCAATGCGGGCCAGGCTTCACCAATTGGGCCGACACAGTCAAGGCCATGGCCGCTGCCGGAATCACCATCGTTCCGTTCGATGTGCAACGACCCTCGTCATCGAAGGGTTCGCCCCTGCGTGACGTACGCGAATCGCATATGGCGCAGGTCATCACCGAAACGATGCGGGCGCCGGGCGCGAAAATGGCGATCCTGGTCGGGCTGGATCACCTCACCAGGCAACAGGAGATGTGGTCGGACGTCACCGGCGCCTATGGCATCGCACTGGCGCAACGATTGACCGACGCCGGATTCGCCACCAGAACGGTGGCGATGTGGGGTGGCGAACCAGATCAGCGCGAGGTCGTGGACGACGTCGCACGCCGCCTGGGCCTCGGGGACGAAACCTTCGTCACCGATCTCGCGGAAATGCATGGCACGGACCGCGGATTCTACTCTTGGGAATCGGATGTGCTTCTTCATATCGGCACACCGGCAACCTATTCGGCACAGGGTGATCGTCGTTTTCCAGCCCCGTCGACAAGACTCGGGTACCGGGAACCCAGCGGATCATCCTCGCTCACCGACCGCACCGCTACGGCCGCCGCGAACCAACTGCGACTGACCACGGCCGCTGATCAAGACTCGACCGGCAAGACGCACGCCGTCGCCACCGCTCGCGCGGATATCCGCCGGTTCGTCGCCGACTGGGCCAACGCGGACCAGGCACGCTCCACCGAAACTCTTGGTCGGGAATTGGTATCGATGTACACCCATACGCGAGGTGGCGGGGAGGTATCGGCGACGAAGTCGGGAACGAGCGGGTCCCGGATACTGCGCTTCGAGATATCCGACGTCGCCGCGGTGACACCGACCCCCCTCATCGTATATTCCGAGAATACTGTCGCGGAGCTGGCCCGCTACATGGCCCACCGTTTCGGCATAGATCGCCGCCGGGACGGCACCACCACGATATGGTTCGAATTCGACGAGGCCGGACCGAGTTTCAGCGACTTCGCCTTCGCCGCAGTGCACGGGAAGGAACTGCCCGACGATGACATCTGGGACGATGCCGGTGGTGAACGGCCCACCGCGCTCACTGTTGCCCCGGAATCCGACGGATCGCCGGAACGCCCTGGAATCGCGGGACTTCCGAGCATTTCCCGCGACGCTCCGCCCGTCGCGGAGCCGAGCAGGCAACTGCGGCCCGGCGAGCTCGACCGATACGCCACCACCGTCGACGCCCTTCCTCCCCTGCCGGATGGGCACGCCCGCGTCGTGCACGTCACGAGAAACCCGGCCGCCATCCCTGGGATTATCGACAACGGCTTGCGCTATGTGGATCAGGGAGCCCTGCATGGGACCGCGCGGATATTCGGGCCGAACGACGAAATCGGTTTCGACGCTCACGGTGATCCCCGGTTCACCGGGCCCGGCGCGACAGCGATAGTTCTGGACGTCCCCTACACCGAGGTCGAGCTGCACACCGATATTTCGCGAGCGCCGGGATACCTCCCGTCGACGTATCTGGTCGGCGTCATCGACGTCAGCGATCTGGCCTCCGACTCCGATCCCGGGTCAGCCTCTCACCGGACGCCCGCGGCTGAGAACGCTCCCCATCGGCCGTCGGATGCGCGATCGAACACCCGCACCGACCCATCGGACGCCCTCGACCTCCCCACCCGCAGGGCCGGCGCCGAGTCGAAACATCCCGGCGTCATGGACCCACCCGGCCGGTTCGACCCAGGCCAGGTCACCGCGTACAACCCCGACGGTTCCGGCGACGACCACGCCCACACCTCCGAACGATCGGAGCCGATCCCCGCCGACCCCGGTACCAGCGATCCAGCGGTCGCCGCGATGCGCCAACTGCTCGGCCCCCTCGCCACGCGTTTCGCGTTCGCCCCCGGTGCGCGCAGCTACGACTTCCTCGACTACGACATGCTGCGTGCCGACCTCGAGGCGTTCACCGAGCAATTCGCCGAACTGCGCGCCACCTTCGACAGCATCGGCGGCGCCGATTGGCATGCCCAGGTGATGGACTTCCTGCGCGCCAGGACCGAGGAAGCCCCGGTCGTCCGCTACGTCAACAGGTACGACGCCACCGGCCCGGCAGACCTCACCCAGCTGCTCGAGGGGATCTCCGGCGAGGTCGACAGCTCGGGCAACCTCATCCTGCGGGTACGAAGTTCCGACCGCACTCCCAGCGGCGCCGAGATGTTCGATGACCTGTGGCAGGCGATCGGCCGAGACGTCCAGAGCATCCAGGGAGCGTGGAAGGCCGAGGCAGGCCAGGATTCCAACCTCATCACGTTCAACGCGGGAATCGCGGCCGGTCTCACACCGGAGGAGGCGGCCCGCACCACCTGGACCGGGAAAATGGCCACCCGCCGCGGATTCACCGAGGTCGAGGTACTGGCGCTGGAGGGACCGCCGGCGAAGCACACTCGCGTTGCCGTGGCGTTCACACAGCCCGTGTCAGCGGGCGTCGCCGATCCGGGCACGACATCGCCCATCGCACAGCCCGATGCACCGCGCGCCGACCCCACAGGTATCGGCAGAACCGCGAATGCACCCGTGGCTGCCTCGGACGCCCTCGACCTCCCCGGGCGCCGAACCGACACCGCGCCGAAGCATCCCGGGGTCATGGACCCACCCGGGCGCGATGATCCGGGCCAGGTCACCGCCTTCAACCCCAGCGGTGACGACAGTTCGCATGCCAAGAAGAAGCCGGTTGATCCGTTGGTGGCGCGGCTGCTCGAGGTCATGGATCCGCAGCGAATCCGGTGGGTGCGCAACCGGTTAACGCTCGAGATCGCACACGACGCAGGGGCGGGCGGCGGCTCGGGCACAGCGCATCATGTCCGGCTCAGCGAGGCCCGTGGGCTGCTCGATGAACTACTCGACCAGATCACACACCCGGCCGCCGCCGACCCGGCTCGGTTCCAGCTGTTGACGCATCTGTTCCACGCGGTGGAGGCGCGGCACGCGGCCACCGGCGATGGGCGGCATCCGATCGAGAATCGGATAGACCAGCTGCGCGAGAACTTGGGTAGCGCTGATCGTCATTCGAGAGGCGCTGCGCCCACCGGCGACCCCGCGATCGACAGCACCCCGCGGCAGCCGGCCCTGTTCGAATCCGAAAAGGGGTCGACGATATATGACGAAAGGCTGCAATACGGACGCGATATCTGGGGTGAGGTCGTCCCACTGCTGACCGATGAGGAGATCGGCGCACTGCGGCACTTCACGAGGGATGCGTCCAGGGACGAGTTCGTCGCTCTGTTGGAAGGCGCGCTGCGGGGCGAGGTCGAGCCCACTCCGCAGCTCGCCCGAGCCCTCGCGGTGATCAGGAATGTTCTGGCTCGCCAACCGCTGCCGGAGGACATGGTCGTGAACGTCGGCTTGCCGGCGCATCTGCTCGACAGGACGAGTGATCCGACTGGCACTGTCATCCACATACCCGAGTTCATGCTGGCAATGATGGGCGTGCTCCCGCCGATGCAGGGCGCGCGGCTCGATGCCGACCTGGCCGTTCCGGCCGGGACCCCGGCCTTTCCGGTGTTCGTCTTACCCGACGCGCCGGCATTTCCGCGAATTCTGCTGTCGGATGGTCTGTGGGTCCGCGTCGACGGCGCCAGAGATATCGGGGACGGCCACTGGCGGCTACGTGCGACGGTCGTGCCGAAACCCGGCGCCCCGGCCGCCGACCCCTTGCCCGCGACAGCCGTGCTTCCCGCCTACACCGAGCCGCCGACAACCATCGTCCCCGCCTACACCGAGCCGCCAACGACAATCGTCCCGGCCTACACCGAGCCCGCACCACCGGTGCATCGACCCGAGCCACCCGCCCTCCCGGATCACGAAGCACCGCCAAGCCCCAAGGTCGGCAACCCGTGGGCGGCGGTGGATGTGACGCCGGCCCCAGCGCCTGTCCCGCCGAGCACGCCCGACCACCGCAGCCATCCCGACGCTCATAGCGCGAACGACGCTCCGGCTCCCGGGAGAATCGTCCGGCACGATCCCGAAACCAGCCCCGGTATCGCCGGCTGGGATCCGAATTCGACAGCATCCGTTGGACACCCCGGCGAGGCACCACCTGCGCCTGCCGACCATGCCGAACGGGCGGCCGGCCCGATCGCCGCCGTCAGCGATATCGGCGTCGGGCCCGAGCGCGGCGGCCGCTCCAACAACGAAGATGCGTTCGAATTCCGCACCGTGCACGTCGAGGGCGACGAACCGGTGCATCTCGTCGCCGTCGCCGACGGGGTAGGCGGTTCCCCCATGGGCGGGGAAGCCGCGCTCGCCGCCGTGCGTGCGGCAGTGACCGGTATGGCGCAGGCATCGACTCAGCTGGCAGCGGCCGGCGAGTTCTCGCCGATACGCGCGGTGCGACGCGGAATGTCCGCGGCCCGCGCCGCCGTCGCGGGGTTGGCCGAAAACCCGGGCCAACCCAACTCACCCGATGCCGCCACCGCACTCGCGGTCGTCCACGGCAACAAACTGGTCATCGACTGGGCCGGCGACACCCGCATCTACTGGCTCCCGATGGACGGCGGGCAACCGAAGCAACTCAACGTCGACGACACCATCGTGCCCAAACTCGTCGCCGACAAGATGCCCGAAGGCGAAGCACTCGCACTCTCCTTCTCCGGCCAACTCACCCGCTCCCTCGGACGCCCACTCCCCGACGACGCCACCTCACACGCCACCGAATTCACCCTCGACGGCCGCGGCTACATCCTCATCGCCACCGACGGCATCTGGCACGACACCTACCAAGCCGATGCCCTCACCGCCATCGTCCGCCAAGCACATGAGCAGACACCCGGCGACCACCACACCATCGCCGCCACACTCAATCAACACGCCCACACCACCGGCACGCACGACAACATGACCGACCTCCTCATCTGGGTCGACACCACCCCACCCGCGCAGCCCGACGCCGATCCCCGGCAGAGCTTCATGCGGACCGATGGGAACACCGCCACCCCACAGCCCAGGGCATCCGGCGGAACCGACGCACCTCCCGGGCCCACCGTTTCCTTGCACGACACCCTCAACCCCCTGGCTCCAGAACGACACACCCTCGTCGGCAAACTCCGCCGCTCCCTCGGGCCCGACGGACAGAGCCCCTTCTTCTTCAACCGCTTCAACAACTTTCCCGACCCGGAACCCGGCGATGGTTCGACCGAGGCAACACATGGCCCGCAGCCGCCGCGTCAGGAAGCCGCTCCGACGCGCCCTGTCGAGCCTGTCGATGATGTGTTGCGGCAGGCGGGCGAGGACGCGAAGCGCGATGCCCGGTGGTGGGAGTCGTTGACACCGCAGCAGCGGTTGGACGTGACGCACAAGGATCCGGATGCGGTCCGTGGCATGCTCGGCCTCTCGGAATCGGTGCTGGGCGAGGCGAGCCGGCATTCGATGAACAGGCGGATGATCGACCTGCGAGGTCGGCGCGCCGACCTGAGCTCGGCCGAAGAACATGAGCTGGGGAACCTGACTCTCGCGCGGTTCGACGTGGAAGACGCGAAACAGGCGGCCAACATCATGGTCCCGACACCACAGGTCGAGGTGCTCTATTTCGACGGTGCCGATGAGCGCGCGATCGTCTGGGTCGGCAACCGCGATGCGGCAACGCTGTACTGGCAGGTGGCGGACCCGGCGGCGACCTTGGCCGAGTTGGCACAGAACGTGGAGCTCGCGCGGCAGCATTTCGAGGCGACTTCCAGCACGGATCCGAACGTCGCGACGATCGTATGGCTCGGCTCCGATACCCAGTCGGGCAACCGAGACGCGCGGGCCGAGTCCGACGGACGTCGGTTGGCCCGGGATGTGGTGGCGCTCAATGCCGGTCGCGAGGCGCGCGCCGAACTGGGTGGCGCACCGAAGCCGGAGAACCATTTCATCGGTCTGGGTGACAGCGCCTCCACGATAGAAATTGCCGCTGCGCACAGCGGAATAGTCGTCGCACCCGGCGCCACCGCCTCGGCCCCGCCGATGGATACACGCACCGCCGCGCCGCGATCTCCGGACGACTCGGTTATCAGAGTTCCAATCCGCGGAGAACACAAGAACCGGGTGTATCTTGCGAAATTCAGGGGCGAACCCGCCCTGTATATCGATAAGCCTGTTGCCGGCGAGATAACTCAGGATGTCGAGATACCTCCGTCTCGGCTCGCGCGACGCGAGGTCGTCTTCTACCGCCTCGCGGAGATTTTCGGCTTCGGGATCGTCCCGGCGACCGAGTTGTACAACGACGGCGGCGAGGGCTCCCGGATGCAATACATTCGCGGCCTGCGCCATCCGCTGGCGGCCCAGGAGTATTCCTGGACCGACCGGGACATGATCACCTATCTCGACTATTTCGCCGGGAGTGTCGACCGAACGAACTCGAACTACCGCACTCTGATGATTCCCGTCGATGACCGTGCGCATCCGCTGTACCCGGGTCCGGGCGAAGAGGTCCTGGTCAAGGACGGTGCCATTGTCCGTGCCGTTCCGTTCGACCACGGCTACACATTCGGAGTCGACGAGAGGTCATTCACCACCCGCTTGCAGCGGTACGAAGCCGACTCCGGGCGGAAACCGATCGATGCCAATTCGTTCTTCGTCGCCGACGCATTGGCATCCAACCGGCCGCCCCATCCGTGGACTGTGCAGAAGCTGCTCGCGCCCGATCCGGCGGACGTAGCAGCCATGATGACGGAGTTTCAGCTCGAGCCATCCGCGATTGATCTCACGTTGCGCCGGATCGACGAGGTGCAACGCAATGGCCGCAATTACCTGCGGGGCCGCCACGACGGTGTGCTCATCAGCGGCGAGACGTGGCTGGACCTGAGCCGGTCGAATCCGCAACGCAAATGGCTTGTGCTGCGATCCCCGGCCACCGAGGCGCCGACCGCCCGCCGCGGGCCAACTCCGCCGAAGGCGTACCCGGGCTCGATGTACGGCGACCTGAATACCGGTCGCACCAACCCCGACGGCATAGAACCCCAACCACACCTCCCGTTCTCGAAGGGCGGCCCAGCGGAGGGCTACATGGCCTTCCACACCCCGCCCGGCGGCGAACCGGGCGCCGGCCCTGCGCCGCTCGAGGTGCGGTATGTGGTCCGGGAAGACGGTACCGCCCCCGGACAGATCGGCGAAGAAGGCGAACGCGTCGCCCCCGTCCCAGACGCACGCCGCTGGGCAGAAGCAACAATCGAACACACTTTCTCCTGGTTCGACAAATTCGACGACGCACGAGTCGGAATCGACGAATACGTCGCCAACTCCCTCCGCCACACCAACGGCGAAGTAACACTCACCATCAGCGAACACCGCGAAAACGGTCAACGCGTACTCCGATTCACCGTCTCCGACGACAGCAACTTCGTCCCCCGGCCCGGCGACCTCCTCGACTTCGAGGCCACCCGCGGCCGCGGACTCGCCATGACCGCCATACTCGCCGACAACACCGGCGTCACCGTCCACGACCACGGCAAACACATGTGGTTCGAATTCCACCACCCACTCGCCACGGACGATGCGGTTGACCGGGATCCCGCCGAACCGCCAGCGGCACCCGCCCCGATCGCGCACGAAGAGAAGGGCGACCACCCACGCGGAACACATTCCGGAGTTCCGGGCGAGCCGGATTCGAACGCCGACACCGGCACACCAGCCCAGGCCGAACCTTCACCTTCGCAGCTGAACCCATTCCAGATCGCGGAAGCGTTCGAGCGCAAACATCCCGGCACGACGATGACGCTGGTCGGAGCCCTGAGCGCTGAACAAGCCGATGGCTTCGCCGAGACATTCGACCGACTTCTCACCGCGTTCCCGATTCCGCTCGCCGCGGTGGAAATCTCGTTGACCGACGGGAAGAAGTTGAGCGCCGTTGCCAAACCGGCCGTTTCGAACAACGGCGTCTCGGCTGGGACGATACATTTTTCGATCGGGCGAGCCGGCCTGAAATATTTTTCCAGGTCGCACATCGAGTCGCTTGCCATCCGTAGGTTCGCGCACGCATTGATCCAGCAGGGCCGGTGGCGCGCGGAGAGTTTCGCGATCGATGATCTCCGCGCGCATTTCATCGAAAACGGCGGGAGCTCTCGCGAGGAGGATTTCCACTCGTGGTTACGTGAGCAGTTCGAGGGCGATGTGGTCCGGAACGACGGAGGGCTGTCCCAGCGGCCGGCCCTGACAGATTCCTTCGAGAAAGTGTTCTCGAAGGATCCGCACACCACATACGGACATCGGATTCTCCATCGGACGCTGACCGAACTCGCCCTGGGCCGATACGGTAGCAGTCCCGCCGCCCCGATACGTGCGATGGCGGCACCTATTCTGCGGAGTATCCGCGATTCGGAAATCGACGAGATCAAGAAGCTCCCGATCACCAAGATATCGGGACTCGACTCCGACGACATTGATCCCATGGTCGTGCGCGCAATCGGCCGTCGGCTCGCCCGCTACTTCACGGCGTTGAAAAGCCTGCAAATCGACGAAGTCACCGTTGTTCCTATGGAACCAGAGTTGTGCCTGGCGCTCGTACGCCCCATGGCCGGCGGCGGTATGGCCCTCGAACTCTCCGAAAGGTATGTAACAAACGCTGAACTCACTCGCCAGACAATCGTCGACGGTGTCGCTAACGGCTGGTTTTCCGGCCCTGGAATCGGTTCCGTAGCCGAAACCATCGACCACGAAATGGGTCACATTTTACAGCTGTTCGCAGCATCCGTCCTTACACCACCCAACCGACGCAAAGATGTCTACACGCTCGACTGGATCGCTGTCGCACCGGAACTCGTCAAGCATTTCGTCGGCACGAATCTTCCCGAGGATCTCGGCGAGTTCATCGGTTTCCTTCAACGCGAACTCAGCGACTACAGCCTCGATGCGGACGGCAAGCCGGAACCGGCCGAAGCTTTCGCCGAGAGCCTCACCGCGTGGAGTTGGCAGCTCGAGAACGATACCCAACGTATCCTGGCCGAGTTCATTATCCAGCGCGCCGTAACCGCGGATAGGCTGCTCGAGGCAGCCGCGCTTCTCCGCTCGGTCACCGGTCACATCCTCACGAACGACGGTACCGATCCGCCCGACTCTGAAACCTCCCCTGAGGCGAATCCCACCGCCCGAGCGTCGGCGCTCGGTGCCGATGGGCAGAAGGTCATGTCTCCGCCGCGGAACGTGCCCGAGGCCGCCTCGGACGTCCTGGACGTTCCCAGGCGTCAGAACGACAAAACTTCGCGGCATCCGGGAGTGATGGAACCTCCTGGCGCCCCCGATCCCAGCCGGGTCACCGCCTTCAACCCCAGCGGCGACGACAGCTCACACGCCAAGAAGAAGCCGGTTGATCCGTTGGTGGCGCGGCTGCTCGAGGTCATGGATCCGCAGCGAATCCGGTCGGCGCGCAACGGGATAACGCTCGAGATCGCACACGATACGGAGGGCGACGGCCCGGGCACGGCCCATCATGACCGGCTCAGCGAGACCCGTGGGCTGCTCGATGAACTCCTCGACCACATCGAACGCCCGACCGCCGCCGACCCGGCTCGGTTTCAGCTGTTGACGCATCTGTTCCACGCGGTGGAGGCGCGGCACGCCGCCCCCGGCGATGAGCGGCATCAGATCGAGAATCGGATCGACCAGCTGCGCGAGAACTTGGCCCGCGCTGATCGTCACCCGAGTGACGCGCCGGCCTCCGGCGCCCCAGTGACCGACAGCACCCGGCGGCAGTCGGCCCTGTTCGATTCCGACAAGGGGTCGATGAAGTATGACGAAAGACTGCAGTACGGGCGCGATATCTGGGATGAGGTCATCCCACAGCTGACCGATGACGAGATCGGCGCACTGCGGCACTTCACGGGGGATGCGTCCAGGGACGAGCTCGTCGCGCTGATGAAAGGCGCACTGCGGGGCGAGCTCGAGCTCACCCCGGAGCTTGCCAGAGCCATCGCGGCGATCAGGAACGCTCTGGCTCGCCGGCCGCTGCCGGAGGACATGGTGGTGAGCGTCGGGCTGCCCGCGCACCTGCTGGATATGACGAGCGACCCGACCGGCATCGTCGTTCGGATTCCCGAGTTCATGCTGGGAATGATGGGCGTGCTTCCGCCGATACAGGGCGCTCGCCTGGAAGCCGACCTTACCGTTCCCGCGGGAACACCCGCCCTTCCGGTGTTCGTCTTACCCGACGCGCACGCCGTGCTTCCGCGAATACTGCTGCCGGACGGCCTGTGGCTGCGCATCGACGAAGCCAGAGATATCGGGGACCGCCACTGGCGGCTACGTGCGACAGTCGTGCCGGAACCCGGCAGCGCGGCTGCCGACGGGCGCGCCCCCTTACCTGCGACAGCCGTGCTTCCCGCGTATACCGAGCCGCCGACAACCATCGTCCCGGCCTACACCGAGCCTGCCTCGCCGGCAGCGCGACCCGAAGTGCCCGCCGTGTCGGACGAGGCACGGACCACGGTGTCAACGGCCATGCCGCACAACCTCGATGCCACCCATCAAGAGCTGCTCGATTGGGCTGCGACGCTTTCCAGTACCGAGCGGCAACAGATCATCGGTGACCTCACGACCGAGCTCACGACGCGGGTAGATGCATTCCAGCGCGGCGAACAGCCGCCGGTCCCTCCGACTGTCGGCGCAGCGCGAATGCTGAATGCGGTGCTGTGGGCGGAAACCCACCATTTCCAGGCGACAACACATTCCGGCGATATCACCGACTACCCGACGCTCTATCGTGTAGCCAAGGCTCTCGCGGATCGCATCCCAGAAGCCGAGACCTTGTATGCCGCCGCCAACGCGCTGTTCAACACCGCAGGCGCTATCTCCTTCGACACATCGCTGACACCCGAGCTGTTTTCGACGCAATACAGCGAGTTGAACTTCCTCGATTCCATCCCGATGCATCTCGGGCGCATGGTCGAGCTCATGCGGAAGGCCGCCTCCACCACACCGCAGGCCAGCGGTTTTTCCTATCCTCACAACACCGTGCCCGGTTCGGCGCAGACCAAGAAACTTCTGACGGCGCTTGTCCAGATTCACGGCCTGGACCGACATTTCGCTATGGGAACCGCCGAGGGGATCGACTGGTCGATGTACCTCGACAGATATCTCATATCCAAGTCATCGAACGGCTTCGATTCGGACGTAACCCGGGCGATCAGATCGGTCGGTTCGGTGCCCGGCCGGGCGGTGGAAGCGGATGTCCATGCTGCTCTGCCGGAGCTCCTCACCCTCGCGAAGTACTACCTGACGCGGACTCTGCAGCACGAGATCGCCCTCGATCTATCGCAACGAGTCGATAGCGCATTCACAGCAGCCGCGGCGCAAGCCCCGCACCTGGAATCGCTGAACGAAGCTGCGCAGTTGGTCCGCCAGCTGCACAGGTCGATCGCCAGACTTAGCAATGAACCGGAGAAGTTCACCTATCCCCTGGCGATGCGGGACCTTGTCTTCAGGCACCTCGTGCAGAACGAACGGTTCCCACAGGTATTCGACCAACTCGTCGCCGACCTGCACCGCACGCAGTCGATCGCCGACACCGAGCCGGGCCATTTCTCGGAGTCGGCCGGTACCGCGTCTCCCGAGTCCCCGGCCGCGCCGGCCAACCATTCCGAGCGGGCGGACGGCCCGATCGCCGCCGTCAGCGATCTCGGCGTCGGACCCGAGCGTGGCGGTCGCGGCAACAACGAGGACGCGTTCGGATTCCGCACCGTGCAGCTCGAGGGCGATACACCGGTGCATCTGGCCACCGTCGCCGACGGGGTCGGCGGATCGCCCATGGGCGGGGAGGCAGCGTTGGCCGCCGTCCGCGCGGCAGTTGCTGTTATGGCGGAGGCATCGACTCAGCTCGCTTCGGCCGGCGAGTTCTCGCCGATTCGCGTCGTGCGACGCGGAATGTCGGCGGCCCGCGCCGCCGTCGCGGGGTTGGCCGAAAACCCGGGCCAACCCAACTCACCCGATGCCGCCACCGCACTCGCGGTCGTCCACGGCAACAAACTGGTCATCGACTGGGCCGGCGACACCCGCATCTACTGGCTCCCGATGGACGGCGGGCAACCGAAGCAACTCAACGTCGACGACACCATCGTGCCCAAACTCGTCGCCGACAAGATGCCCGAAGGCGAAGCACTCGCACTCTCCTTCTCCGGCCAACTCACCCGCTCCCTCGGACGCCCACTCCCCGACGACGCCACCTCACACGCCACCGAATTCACCCTCGACGGCCGCGGCTACATCCTCATCGCCACCGACGGCATCTGGCACGACACCTACCAAGCCGA
>NZ_JBYHFL010000005.1:0-479832 GCF_058222935.1 Nocardia sp. JCM 38205
TCACCCACGTGTTACTCACCCGTTCGCCGCTCGTGTACCCCGAAGGGCCTTACCGCTCGACTTGCATGTGTTAAGCACGCCGCCAGCGTTCGTCCTGAGCCAGGATCAAACTCTCCGTTGAAGACTCACAATCACACCCACAAGGGGTGCAATCAGAAGAATTAACCAGAGTCCGAAAACCTTGGCAAAACAAAACACCAGCAAAAGATTTGCTGACTAAATGTCCGACCCCAACACACGGGGGTATGCGAGGCCGGAACCAATAAATTATTGGCACTGACATTCATCGACACACTATTGAGTTCTCAAAGAACAGGCGCACACACATCCACTCCAGGTTCTATCTGGGGCTTCTGTGAGGCAACTTTTCTATCCTAGCCAGTCCATGACTCGGAGTCAAACACCGGCTGGACCTGCTTCGTCAGGCGCTCCTCGTCCTACCTCGTTTCCCAGGCCCTGTGGGCTCCGGGTCGGTGTCCGTGTCGCTCTGACGTTGAATAAGTTACGCGGCGGAGAACACCACGTCAAATCGCCACGTCAGCGGGCGGTTCATGCAGGTCAGGGGCGTGCGAATGGGCCAGGAAACGGCCTGAATCACATGGATGTGACTCAGGCCACCAAGATCAATTTCCGGCCGCCCGCAGTACGCCGGCGAAGTTGCGCTTGCCGCGACGCAACACCAGCCACCGTTCGTGCAGGTAGTCCCCCGCTTCGGGGGTCCACTCGATATCGGTGACGCGCTCGTTGTTCACCGAGGCGCCGCCCTCGTTCACCGCGCGACGGGCCGCGCCGCGGCTTTCGCACAGTCCGGAGGCCACCAGCAGGTCGACGATCGTGTTCGGCTGGCCGGGGACGACCTCGGCGACGGTGCCGTCGACGGCGGCCTCGCGCAGCGCCGCCGCGAGGGTCGGTTCGTCGAGTTCGCGCAGGTCGGCACGACCGAACAGGGCCTGGCTGGCCAGCTGCACCGAGCGGGTGTGCTCGGGGCCGTGCACCAGGTCGGTCATCTCGGCGGCCAGCCGGCGCTGCGCTTCCCTGGCATGCGGACGTTCGACGGTGGCCTGTTCCAGTTCGGCCAGTTCCTCGCGGTCGAGGAAGGTGAACCAGCGCAGGTAGCGGATGACGTCGGCGTCGGCGGTGTTCACGAAGTACTGGTACCAGGCGTAGGGGCTGGTCATCTCCGGGTCGAGCCACAGGCTGCCGCCGCCGGTGGACTTGCCGAACTTCTTACCGTCGGCCGAGGTCACCAGCGGGACGGTGAGGGCGTGCACGTGCGCGCCGTCGACGCGGCGGTTGAGCTCGACGCCCGCGATGATGTTGCCCCACTGGTCCGAGCCGCCGACTTGCAGCACACAGCCATGGTTGCGGCGCAGCTGTAGGTAGTCGTTGGCCTGCAACAGCATGTAGCTGAACTCGGTGTAGGAGATGCCCTCGCCGTCGAGCCTGCGTTTGACGGTGTCGCGGGCGAGCATGACGTTGACCGAGAAGTGCTTGCCGATATCGCGCAGGAAGTTCACGGCCGAGAGCTGACCGGTCCAGTCCATGTTGTTGACGATCATCGCGCCGGTCGGCGAATCGTCGATGTCGACGAAACGTTCGAGCTGCGAGCGGATGCGCCCGGCCCATTCGGCGACGGTGTCGGCGGAGTTCATCGTGCGTTCGCCCACGTCACGCGGATCACCGATGAGCCCGGTGGCGCCGCCGGCCAGCACGATCGGCCGATGACCGGCCCGCTGGAAACGCTTCAACGCCAGCAGCGGCACCAGATGACCGGCGTGCAGGCTGGCCGCGGTGGGGTCGAACCCCGCGTACAGGCTCTGCGGGCCCTCGGCCAGCGCGGCGCGCAGGGCGTCGAGGTCGGTGGACTGCGCGATCAAGCCGCGCCAGGTCAGTTCGTCGATGATGTGGCCGCTCACGCCGTCTCATCTTTCCGTACGGCGGTCCAGCACCGATGCGCAGGTCCCGGGGCAAATCCGTGACCTGCGCGTCACTCGGCGAAGCGACCGGGACGGCGACGGCCACCTGGTACGACGCCCGAGGGCATCGCGACCAGATGGCCGTCGGACCGATCAGCGCCAACCCGACACATGATCGATCGCCGAAAGCACGACACGGCGATCGGTGGTTACCGATCGCCGGTCGTGCTCAGGGTCGGGTCATCGCGAGACTGCGGTGCGCAGGTCGGCGATGGTGGCGCGGCGCTCATAGGCGATCCAGGCGAAGATCGCGGCCAGCACCAGCGGGAAGATCGACATCTCGGGAGCGTCGGCGATGAAGGCCTGGGTGGCGGCGGCCAGCACGGTGAGCACGGACAGGCCCGCGGCGGCCAGGGCGCTCAGCTTCGGCACCATCAGCCCGATACCACCGGCGACCTCGACCACGCCGATGAAGATCAGCAGTCCGATCGGGATGGTCAGGTTCTCCGGGGCATTGTCCACCAGCGACTGCGGCATCACGAGCTTCGGGCCGCCGGAGGCGATGATGAAGAACAGGCCGAGCACGATCTGCAAGGTCCACAGGACGCGGTTGCGAATGGTGCCGGGGCGGTGGGCGGTGGCGGTGGTGGCGATGTTGGCGGTCATGTCGTTTTCCTTCTGGTCGTGCGCGCCGGGTTGGTAGCGCGTTCACCAGAGAAGACGGAGACCTCTCGCGGAATTCATCGCATCGGCCGAGAAATTTTTTTTCCGGCCCTCTCGCCGTGTGTTGTCCGAGGTCAGGCGCTGCGTTCCGCGCGGGGAGCGCGCGGACTGCGCCGATAGGCCGAGACCGCAGGGGAATCGGGTAGCCACAATCGCCACGGGCGGTCGGCGGCCAGGCTCACACCGACTCTCGGGCCGACGGCGATCGCGGCCGGATCCAGCACCGGGCCGAGCTCGAGCCGGATCGGCGATTCCGGGTCGAACAACCGGGTTCCGTAGTCGTCCAAGGTGATTCCGAGTGCGCTGCCGAGATTCCCTGGCCCACGCGCGAGGTCGTGCCCGTTGCGGGCGGCGGCGCGGCGGGTGCGGGCCACGTCCTCGCCGGCGACCACCTCACCGGAGCGGATCAGCACGGCGCTGGCCACACCGTCGGGGCCGCTGGTGACGTTGACGCAGGTGTGCATGCCGTAGCTGAGATAGACATACAGCACGCCCGGCGGGCCGAACATCACCGCACTGCGCGGGGTGCGGCCCCGCCCGGAGTGCGCTGCCGGATCGTGCCACGGCCCCGCCGGATCACCCCCGTACGCTTCGACCTCGACAATGCGCACGCCCACCGGGCCCGACCACAGCGTCGCGCCGAGCACTCGACGCGCGGCCGCCAGCGGTTCGACGGCAAGTTCCTCGGCACTCACCCCTTGGATTCTCCCAGCCGAGTGGAATCGGCTCGCGCACAGACCGATGTCGGGGTCGCGTCAGGGTGGAAACGGGGCCGCTGTCAGGGACGTTCCCGGATGTGCCGACCGGCGGGTAATCCCTAGCGTCAGATTATGTTTCGCAGGTCGCGGGCGGTGCGCCGTCTGATCATCACCGTCGTTTCGGCACTCTCGGTCGCGGCGCTCGCCATAGGAGGCGGCGTCACGCTCGTGTATCAGCGGGCCGATGTCTCGACGGTCGGCAGCGTGGACTTCACCGACGAGTTGCCGATCCCGCCGTTGGCCGATTCCCGGATCGCGGCCGACGGCGCCCGTGTGTTCGACCTGCAGATGCAGGCCGGTCGCACGGAGTTCCGGCCGGGGCGCTTCACCGAGACCTGGGGATTCAACGGCGACTACCTCGGCCCCACGTTGCGTGCGGCGCGCGGTGAGACAGTGCGGGTCCGGGTGCGCAATGCGCTGCCGGATGCGTCGACAGTGCACTGGCACGGTATGCATCTGCCCGCGGCGATGGACGGCGGCCCGCATCAGATGGTCGCGTCCGGCGCCGAATGGACGCCGCAGTGGACGATCGATCAACCAGCGGCGACCCTGTGGTACCACCCGCATCCGCACGGCGAAACAGAATCGCATGTGCGGCGCGGACTGGCAGGCATGTTCATCCTCGACGACCCGGCGGCCACCGCGACGCTGCCGCGCACCTATGGGGTGGACGACCTGCCGATCATCGTCCAGGACGTGAAATTCCGCGGCGACGAGTTCGACGGCAGCCACGCGATGTTCCGTGACGTGGGGTTTCTGGGAGATCAGACCATGGTCAACGGCTCGCTCACGCCGTACCGCGTGGTCGGCGACGAGCTGGTGCGGCTTCGCCTGCTCAATGCCTCCACCGCGCGCACCTACACTTTCGGTTTCTCCGACGATCGCCCATTCGCGCTCATCGGTACCGACGGCGGGCTGCTGGAACGGCCGGCCGAGCTGAACCGGATCCGGCTGTCGCCGGGTGAGCGGGCCGAGATCGTCGTCCGATTCGAGCCGGGCGCGTCCGCCGTCCTGCGCAGCTATCCGCTCGATGCCGGCCTGAGTTTCTGGACCCAGCGCTTCAGCGGCGGCGACGACACGTTCGACCTCATGGAATTCCGGGCTGCCGCCACCTTGCGGCCCTCACCCCCACTGCCGGCCACCCTCATGCCGCCCGGCCGAATCGACGTGGCGGGTGCAACCGAGCGTGCGTTCGACCTCAGTTTCGGTTCCATCAACGGACAGGCGATGGCGATGGACCGCGTCGATTTCGCGGTGACGCGCGGCAGCACCGAGATCTGGACGATCCGCAATATCGACGGGATGCCGCACAACTTCCACGTCCACGATGTGCAGTTCCGGGTGCTCGAACGCGACGGGGCGCCGCCGCCGGTGGACCTGTCGGGTCCCAAGGACACCGTGTTCCTGCCGCCGGGTGGTTCGGTGCGGCTGGCCTTGCGCTTCGACGGACCGGCCGACCCGGAGACGCCGTACATGTATCACTGCCATCTGCTCTGGCATGAGGACACCGGAATGATGGGCCAGTTCGTCGTCGTGGAGCCGGGTGGTGTGGCCGGCACGCCGCCGGTGCACGGGCATTGACCAGCGCCCATTGCGCTTGCGCGAGCAGCGGCGCAGAATTCATCACATAGTGAATTCAACACTCGATGAATTGAGGCGGCCATGTCGCAGATCCCGTCATCGCCTGCCGTCGAAGTAGACGGCCTCACCGTTCGCCGCGGCGGACGCGACGTGCTGCACAACGTGTCACTCACCATTCCGCGCGGGTCGATCACCGGGCTGCTCGGGCCGTCGGGATGCGGGAAGACCACGCTGATGCGCAGCATCGTCGGCACCCAGATCGTCGCCGCCGGTGACATCAAGGCGCTCGGCCTGCCCGCCGGATCGGCGGCGTTGCGCAAGCGCATCGGGTACGTCACCCAATCGCCGAGCATCTATTCCGATATCAGCGTGCGCGATAACGTCGCCTACTTCGCCGCGCTGTACGGCGCCGATCGCGGCGATATCGACGAAGCGCTCGGGGCGGTTGGCCTGCTGGACCACCAGTATCAACGCGGCGACGAACTGTCCGGTGGGCAACGCACCCGCGCTTCGCTGGCCTGCGCATTGGTGGCCGCGCCGGAACTGCTCGTGCTCGACGAACCGACCGTCGGGCTGGATCCGGTGTTGCGGGTCGACCTGTGGAAGCAGTTCCGTGAGCTGGCCGCGGGCGGCACCACCCTGCTGGTGTCCAGCCACGTCATGGACGAGGCCGAGCATTGCGATCGGCTGTTGCTCATGCGCGAGGGCAACCTGCTGGCCCAGCTCAGTCCGGACGAACTGCGGGCCGACACCGGCGAACAAAATCTCGAACAGGCCTTCCTGAGCCTGATCACGATGGGAAAGACAGCATGAGCACCGTCGTCGACCGCGTCCCGGCCCGCCGGAAGACGCTGCGCCCGTACCTGGCGACCACCACCCGCATTCTGCGGCAACTGCGCAACGACCACCGCACGGTGGCGATGATCCTCGTCGTACCCGCCCTGCTGATGACGTTGCTGTACTTCATCTACAAAGACACCCCGAAGGCGCCGAACCAAGCCACCACGCTGTTCGACCGGGTCGGCATCAGCATGCTCGGCATCCTGCCGTTCATCGTGATGTTCCTGATCACCGCGATCGCCATGCAGCGCGAACGCACCTCGGGCACGCTGGAGCGGCTGCTCACTACCCCGCTGTCGAAACTCGATCTACTCGGCGGTTACGGCACCGCGTTCTCCTCGGCGGCCGCGGCGCAAGCGGTGACGGCCTGCCTGGTGTCGTTCGGGTTGCTCGGACTCGACGCGGCGGGCAGCCCCGGCTGGGTGGTGCTGATCGCGGTGCTCGACGCGGTGCTCGGGGTCGCGCTCGGGCTGCTGGCCAGCGCGTTCGCTCGCACGGAATTCCAGGCGGTGCAGTTCATGCCGGTGGTGGTGGCGCCGCAGATCTTCCTGTGCGGGCTGCTGGTGCCGCGCGATCAGCTGCCGGGCTGGCTGGAGGCGATCAGCAATGTGATGCCGCTCAGCTATGCGGTCGACGCGTTGCAGCAGGTGTCGGTGCACCCCGAACCCACCGGCGCGATGTGGCGGGATCTGGCGATCGTGGCCGGATTCGCGGTGGTGGCATTGATTCTCGGGGCGGCGACACTGCGGCGGCGTACCCCGTGAGCGCGGCGACACCAGGAAGTGGTGCCGCGCGAACGCGCCGCGAGCGTCCCGCCGATACGCGCGGGACAGCCAACACGACGCGGACCGGACGCAGGCCGGGCCGATCCGGCGCGAAGCAGGCCATCCTCGAGGCGGCCCGCGCGCGCTTTGCCGACACCGGATTCGACAAGACCTCGATCCGGGCGATCGCCGCCGACGCCGGCGTCGATCCGGCGCTGGTCCATCACTATTTCGGCACCAAACAGCAATTGTTCGCCGCGGTGGTGCAGTTCCCGGTCGATCCCGAGATCATTCTGCGTGCCATGGACGACACGCCGCTGGATCAGCTCGGCGACACCCTGGTGCGGACCGCGGTGGGGATCTGGGATTCCCCGGCCGGGGCCGGCGTCATCGCGGTGGTGCGCAGCTTCCTCGGTGGCAGCGGGCCGGAGCTCACCCGCACCTTCCTCATGGAGGTCATCCTCGAGCGCATCCGTGCCCGGATCGCGACGCCCGACGACGACGGCAGGGTGCGGGCGAATCTCGCCGCGTCACAGATGGTCGGGATTCTGGTCGCACGCAAGATCGCGATGCTGGAACCGATAGCGACGATGCCGCTGCCCGAGTTGGTTGCCTTGGTGGGGCCGACGGTGCAGCGCTATCTCACCGGGGAGCTCGGCGCCGATCGTCCGGCCGTCGGCGCGCCCGGGATTCAGGATTCGGCGAACTGAGCGCTGAACTTCTCGTGCTCGGCGTCATCGACGTCGCGGGCCTCGTCGATGAGCAGCACCGGGATGCCGTTGTCGATCGGGTAGGCGCGGCGCAGGCGCGGGTTGTAGAGCACGCTCGCGCCCTCACCCGTGCGCACCAGATGCAGCGGACCCTTGTCCTGCGGGCAGGCGAGCAGGCTGAGCAGAGTCGGGTCGACGGTGGTTTCCTCCGGCATGAGGGCTAACCTACCCGCCGCCGGAACGAGATATGACGGTGGCCGAAGAAGCTCACCACCGCAACGAATCCCATCACCACCACCGCGGCCGGTTTCTCCGGGAATCCGAGCACCGTCACGGCCAGTTCGAGCAGCACAACGTTCATCAGCAGCCCACCGGAATTGACCGCGACGAAGGCGAGGAAATCGCGCAGCAGCCGCCCGCGCACCCGGAAGACCAGCGTCCGGTGCAGCACGAAGGCGACGACGACGCTGAGGCAATAGGCCGCGACAACGGCCACCGAGGGCGGCACCCCATCGCCGAGAATCGCCAGCCAGGCGACGGTGAGCACGATGCCGAGCAGCGTATTGAACGCGCCGACCACGGCGAAGGCCAGCTCCTGACGGCGGACCAGGCGCAGCAGCGGGCCCTGATCGGCCGGCACGATGCCGTCTGCCTCGGGCGTTCGACCGGTGTTCGCGGTGCCCGGCAAATGGTCCGGTGCCCGATCACTCGACGCGCCAGAGCCGGGCTCGACGGCACCCGCATCCCGGGCGCGTCCGTCGGCGGTGTCGGCGAGCAGTTGTCTCCTGGGCGCTGAGGGCTGCGGCGCGGCCGGCGCCGGCTCCGCGGTGCCGAACCCAGGTATCCCGCCGTTGTGCACCCGGCCCGGCTGATGCGGGTCCGGCCGGGTCGGGACGCCACTCACGGGCGGGCTTCCACGAGGTCGGGTCGGTCGGGTTCGGGTGCTTCTGGTTCTGCCGGAAGGCCCTCGGCCGGTTCTTCTTTGTCACGGCGGCGTCCACGCAGGTAGGCCCACTCCATGACGGCGAGCCCGAGCAGCCCGGCGACAATGGCCGCGCCGCCGATCTTCCAGCCCGGCGGACGCCAGCTCAGCACCAGTTCCGCGCCCTGGGTGCCCGGCGGGATCTGCACCGCGACGAACGTTTTCGCGACGACGCTGATCGGCACATCGCGGCCGTCGAGGCTCGCGCGATAGCCGGGCCAGCCGAGCCGCGCGAACACGACCTTGCCGCCGTCAGCGGAGTCGACCCGGACCCGGCTGGTCAGATCGGTTTCACCGAGCGAGGTGGCGGTGACGCCGTCGGTGTGGGCGATGCGGCCGTTGACGGTGGAGACGGGCCCGTTCTCGCGTTCGAGCACCCAGATGTAATCCTCGTGGCCCGGGTAGTCGACCCACTTCCAGCCGGTGGGCGCGGGCTGCGAGCGCGCGTCGGGGAACAGGGCGCGCTGCAACACGACTCGATCGATCTTCATCAGGTCGACGAAGGTGCGGCCGGTGTCGGGTTCGGTGGCGAAGGCGCGGCGGTAGGCATCCGGGCAGACGCTGGTGTCCCAGCGCATGCACAGCAGTTCACCGAAGTAGAAGTGCCCGTTCGGGGTGTAGCCGCCGACGTAGGTCAGTTCCAGATCCTTGGCGTAATTGCCGAAGACGAGCGAACCGTAGGCGCCGTCGAGGGTGTTCTGGCCGGGCTGGATCAGCCCGCGCTCACCCAGTTGCAGTGTGGTGCCAGCGAAGTCGGGGAAGGCCGCTTTCGCCTCGTCCCGGTCGGCCGGCAGGTTCCAGCTCATCGGTGTGGGCTGCGCGGCCCGCACCTGGAGATAGGCGATGGGCGCGACCGCGATGATGCTGAGCGCGCAGGCCAGGGCGGTGCCGCGGGTGCGGCCGAGCCAGACCACGGCAGCGCCGAGGATCACGACCCCGAGCGCCGAGACGATATGCCACACCGCCTCCGACGGCGCCGCCGCCAGCGAGCGCAGCAACAGCACGCCGATCAGCAGCCCGGCGCCGATCCCGCGTCGACGCCATCCCGCGGTGGTGCCGTAGCGGCCCAGCAGCACGCACACCAGCAGCAGCAGGCCGAGCGCCACCATCGGCAGCACCCGCGCCGGCCAGCGCAGCGGACCCATCGTGCCCGGACCCGCGGTCCACAGCAGCGCGGCCACGGTGACAACGCCGACGGCACTCAGTTCCCTTGCCGCACCGGCCGCGCGACGCCAATCGATGAACGCCAGCGCCGGAATCAGGAACCAGGCGATGTAAACCATCGGCAACGGCTGCACGAAACCCCACCACGAGGTGAACGCGGGCAGGGTGCTCGGCAGGCTGGCGTTCAGCGATTCCGACCACGGCACCGTCAGGAACGGGTCGTTCTTGATCTCGTCGGCGCCGCGCCAGGTGACGTCGGCGGTCAACAGGCTCGGCAGATAGGTCGCCAGACCGGCCAGCGCCGCACAGCCCGCGACCATCGCGAGCCGCAGCGACGGACCCCAGCGCCGCTGGTAGATCACCTCGCCGACGACCACCGCGGCGATCACCACCCCCGCCTCCACCGCCGGGAAGATGTACTGCACCGAGATCGCCAGGTACAAGAACACGAATACCGGGATCGGGCCGCCGCGCCCGCGCGCGTACCGCACCCCCGACGCCCAGGCGTGCACCAGCCACGCCGTGCCGGTGAACGCGGTCATCCAGCTGGCGGCATCGAAGAACAGGAGGAAACCGGTGAACGGAAACGACACGCCCGCCACCGCGGACCAAGCCGGGCCGGCGCCGTAGGCCAGGGCGACGCGGTACACGCCGAGACCGAGGATCACCGCGAAGATCAGCTTGACGATGGTGGCGTAGAGCCCGATATCGGGTACCGAGGGCGCGATCAGATCGATCAGCAGCTGCGGCGGATTGAGCAGCCCCGCTTCCTCGATGGTGTAGTTGCCGGCCAGCCAGTGTTCGGGCACCATCGCCGGGAAACGGCCTTCGCGCAGGTAGCGGCCGGTCATCACCCACAGCGGGGCGTATTGCGATTCGGTGTCGTCGGTGTAGAAATGCCGGACGTTGGCGGCGAGCACCGCCAGATACGCCACGACCACCCCGGCCGCGGTGATGATGCCCCACCTGAACACGTCCGACCGGGTACCGGCTCGACTTTCCACCACGAGTTCCAGACCATACATGCCCCGCATCGGCCGGTCGCGGACCCGATGACGCACCGGCGAATCGGGTCGGCGGCGCGGCCGCGACCCCGTGTTATTGTTCACGGCGGCTCGGGCTCACCCATCCGTGACGAGTACCGGCACGTGCACCGTCATCGAAAGTCGATCTCGCCAATGCCGATTCCTTCCCAGCCGGTTCCTTCGCAGCCGCCGGCGTCAGCTCCGGATACCGCCGCGTCGGCTCGGGAGTCGGATTCGGCCAATGGTTCCGCCGCCGTGCGTTCGGTGTCGGTCGTGGTCCCGGTGTACCGGGGCGAACACACCATCGCCGCGCTGGTGCGTGAACTCGACCGGTTGTCGCGGCCGACGCTCACTCCCGACGGCATCGCGTTCGTCGTCGACGACATCGTGCTGGTGCACGACCACGGTCCCGACCGCTCCGACGTGGTCCTCGAACAGTTGCGCCGCGAGTACCCGCAGGTGCGGGTGGTGTGGTTGAGCCGCAACTTCGGCCAGGACGCGGCGACCATCGCCGGCATGTCGGCCGCGCGCGGCGAATGGATCGTCACCATGGACGAGGACGGCCAGCACGATCCGGCCTGCATCGCCGCGTTCCTCGACGCCGCCCTGGCCGGCCGCGCCGACCTGGTCTACTCCAAGCCCACCAACACCCGCCCGCACGGCTTCCTGCGCAATCTCACCTCGCGTGGCGCGAAGATCGTGCTGGCGACGGTGTTCGCTTTCCCCGATTCGACCCGGTTCGAAAGCTTCCGGCTGATCCGCGGCGATATCGGCAGACAGCTCGCCGACGTCGCCGCCAACGGCGTCTACCTCGATGTCGCGCTGACCTGGGTGGTCGGCACCACGGTGACGGTGCCGGTGACGTTGCGCGCGGAAGGCCGCGAAGAATCCGGCTACAACTATCGGCGGCTGTTCTCGCTGTTCTGGAAGATGGTGCTGTGCACCGGCACCCGCGGACTGCGGTTGGTGAGCCTGCTCGGGATCACGCTCGCGCTGGCCGGCGGAATTCTCGCCGCCGTCATCATCTACACCGCCCTGACCAGCGACAACAATGATCCAGAAGGCTGGGCCTCGATCATCGTCGTGCTGCTGTTGTGCTCGGGTGCGGTGCTGTTCTCGCTCGGTTTGATCGCCGAATATCTCGGTGTCGCACTCCATATCCTGGTGGGCAAGCCGTTATATCTGACCGTCGCCTCCCCGCCGCCGCGCGGCGACGAGGTCACCGCCGACGCCCGCGAGGGGGCCGCATCGTGAACGCCGACCGCATCATCTTCAGCAGGCCCTACCGTGCCGGCGCCGAACTGGAGAATCTGCGCGCTGTCCTCGACTCCGACCACAGCCACGGCGACGGCCGGTTCACCAAGGCCGCCACCGCCAAGATCAAGGCCATCACCGGCAGCCCGCACGCACTGCTGACCACCTCGTGCACGCACGCGCTCGAATTGGCGGCGCTGCTGCTGGAACTGGGCCCCGACGACGAGGTGATCGTCCCCAGCTTCGCCTTCACCTCCGCCGCCACCTCCATCGCCTTGCGCGGGGCGACCTGTGTGTTCGTCGATATCGACCCGGAGACCGGCAATATCGATCCGGCGGCGGTCGCCGCGGCCGTCACCGCCCGCACCAAGGCGGTGCTGGTGATGCATTACGGCGGAGTCGCCGCGGAGATGGCGCCGCTGCTCGATATCGCCGCCCAGCACGGGCTCGAAATCATCGAAGACAACGCACACGGTCTCGGCGGCACCTGGCATGGCCGGGCGCTCGGCACCATCGGCACCCTCGGCACGCAGAGTTTCCACGACACCAAGAACGTGCACTGCGGCGAAGGCGGGGCGCTGCTGCTCTCGGACGAGATCCTCATGGGCCGCGCGGAAATCATCCGGGAGAAGGGCACCGACCGGGCCAGGTTCCTGCGCGGGCAGGTGGACAAATACTCCTGGCAGGACATCGGATCGAGTTATCTGCCCAGCGAACTCAACGCCGCCGTGCTGGATGCGCAGCTGGCCGAGTTCGATCGCATCCAGGCCGGGCGCCACCGCGTGTGGAATGCCTACGCGGCGGCACTGCCGGACTGGGCGCGCCGCAACGACGTCCGGTTGATGCGGGTACCCGGCGACCGCGAGCACACCGCGCACCTGTTCTACCTGCGGCTGCCCACCGAAGATGCCCGCGACGCGATGATCGGGCAGCTGGCCGAGCGCGGCATCGTCGCACCGTTCCACTACGTGCCGCTGGATTCCAGCCCCGCGGGCCTGAAGTACGGCCGCACGCCGGTGCCGTGCACGCGCAGCGCCGAATTCTCCGCCACCATCGTGCGTTTGCCGCTGTGGCCGATGCTCGCGGATTCCCAGATCGAGCGGGTGGTCGACGCGGTCACCGCCTTCACCGCCTTCACCGCCTGAACGCCCGGGACCGCCCCGCGGCCCCGGGCTCGCCGAGCTCAGCCGAGTAGTTCGCGCGCGGCCGTTTCCGTCAGCACCTCGTAGGACTCGGTGCCCGCGTCGTACCACCAGGTACCCGGCCCCGGCTGCGGCCGCCCCGCCGCCTGCACCGCACGGGTGGACGGCCGGTAGGACGCGCTGCGCGGGATGTCGTCCACCACGTACACCAGATCGGGGCGCTGCCGCGGATCGAGCGCGCGCAACGCCTCGGTGACGTCCTTGGGCTCCAACCGGAATCCGTCGCGCACACTGACCGCAGCCACCGCGAGCGTGCGATCCCGCACCGGCAGCCCGTAGGCGACCTCCATATCGACGGCGGTGATGTCGTTGAGCACATCGACGATCGGCTGGGTGAACACCGGCCCGCGCGGAGTGAGCATGACCGTATCGGTCCGGTCGACCAACCAGTAATCGCCGTCGGAGTCGCGGCGGAACAAATTCTCGGTCGGCATCCATGAATCACCAGCGGTGAACACCCCGCGCAGGCCGCCGCGCGAGAGATCGACGCCCTCGGAGGCCGAGCCGATGAGCAGACCCACCTCGTTGTCGGCGCACCGCCGGGCGAAACCGGATTCGTCGACCTCGATCTGCTCGGTCACCGGGTCGTAGGCCACCAGTTCGACGCGCGCGGTGCCCGGCACCGGCCTGCCCTTGCAGCCGGGCTTGCTGCCCGACACATGCGCCAGCACGACATCGCCTTCGATGGAGGCGTAGAACTCCAGCACCCGGGCGGGCGCGAACTGCTCGGTGGTGCGCCGCCACAGTCCGGCGGGCATGCCCGAGCCGATGAACAACCGGATCGGATGCCGGTGTCCGGCCGGGAAGACCTGCGCGTCGAGGATGTCGCGCAACATCGTCCAGGTGTAGGTGACCACGGTGACGCCGTAGCGGTGCACCTCCTCGGCGAAGCGCGCCGGGTCCAGCGACCGCGCCAGCGCGATCCGGCTACCGCCTGCGATCGCACCGCCCAGGCTCACCAGCAGCCCCGACGAATGATGCAGCGGCGCCAGGCAGTAGACGGTGTCGCGGCGGTCGAGGTCGGCCGCCGACGCGGTACCGAACGCCGACAGCGCCCACCGGTGGTTGGTGATGTATTTGATGTCGAGCCGGTCTCCCGTGCCGGTGACCAGGACGAACGCCAGCTCCCGTGCCAGCCCCGGGTTCGGGCGGTACCACGCGGGCAACCGCACCTTCGCCGGATCCACCTGCTCCAGATCGATGACGTCATCGCCGAGTGGGATATCGAGCCCGCGCGCGTCACCGCCGCCGAGGACCAGCACCCGATGCCCGGTCGCGGCCGCGTGCCGCAGATTCTCCGGATCGGAGATGAGGATCTTGGTGCCGGTCTGCTCGAGCGCACCGCGCAACTCACTGCCGGGCGCGAGCAACACCGCGACGGCGCCGAGCCGCGACAGCGCGGCCACCGTGACCAGCGCGCTGGGCCGGGTCTCCATCACCACGCCGACGCGGGTGGCGGGCCGGATGCCCACCGAGATCAGGCCGCGCACCACATTGTCGATGCGCACGTCGACGGCGGCGTTGGTGTGCACGCGATCGTCGAACAGGAAGCATTCGCGCAGTGGCGCCCGCTTGCACTGTTCGGCCATGAGTTTGCCGAGCGAGATGCGGGTGTGCGGCTGGATCATGCCGAGCCGGGTGAGCCGGGGCAGGGCGCGCGCGGCTTCGCCGGCCAACTCGAGCGAACCACGCACGGTATTGCCCGCGATGCCCTCGAGAGCGCGCCCCATCCCGGTGCCCGCCTCGGCGAGCGCGGCCGCGGTGTGCACCACGCGGGTGGCGGCGGTGCGTGGGCGTTTGCTGTCCACGTGCTCCGACATCCGGGTGATCTGTTCGGGCAGCGCCGAGCTGCCCTCCACCCAGCCG
Organism: Nocardia sp. JCM 38205; assembly: GCF_058222935.1. Taxonomy (NCBI): domain Bacteria; kingdom Bacillati; phylum Actinomycetota; class Actinomycetes; order Mycobacteriales; family Nocardiaceae; genus Nocardia; species Nocardia sp. JCM 38205. The sequence goes on from NZ_JBYHFL010000005.1 coordinate 14,786, forward strand.
ATCCAGTCCTTGACCATCGGCCAGGTGTGGTTGGTGGCGACGCTGCCCGCGACCAGCCCGAAATGCCCGGCCAGCAGGGTCGCCTCGTACACCTCGGCGTTCGGTGCGGCCCGGACGATGCCGCGCACGGCGGCGGGCTGGCCGATATCGTCGACCTCGCCGACGAAGGCCAGGATCGGGCATTTCAGTTCCGCGAGCGAGATCGGCTGATCGCGGATGACGAATCCGCCCAGCATCATCCGATTGTGCGCGACGAACTGCTTGAGCAGATCCGCCGCCGCCGGGCCCGCGTAGCCGACCCAGCCGTCGCTGTTGAGGAACCGGCGCTGACGTTCCTTGGGCAGCAGCGCCTCCCGGTCGTGCAGCTGGCGCAGGAAGTCGATCCGCGATTTCGCGGTCTTCACCGGATCGAGCATCTGGAAGCCGATGCGCACCATCGAATCGGTGATCGGCAGCCGGGTCACCACGTGGTCGGCCAGGAAATCGGCCACATCGGAGGCCAGGCCGTAGGGCAGGCCGAACGGCATGCCCGCGACGATGTCGACCGGGCTGCCGAAGGTCACGATGCTGGACACGCCCTTGCCGTAGCGGAAGGCGGTGGTCTGGTAGGCGAACATGCCACCCTGCGAATAACCCATCAGGTGCACGCCGGATCCGGTGGCCTCGCAGACGGTGTCGATGGCGCTGTCCACCGCGAGAACGTGATCGGCGAGATCGCGTTCCCAGCCGCCCTCCTCGATCGCCGGCGAACCGAAATCGACCACCCAGCAATCGATTCCGGCGTTGTGCAGGATGCCGACGGCGCCGCCTTCCGCGTTCACGTCCCAGATGTCGGCATTGACCATCAGCGGCGGCACCAGCACCGCCACCGGACGCCCCGGCGTGGTGTCGTCGGGGAAGTAATGGCGCAGCCGGTACATGCGGCGTCGCTCGACCACCTCGAACGGCGAGGACTCCACATCATGACTCAGCCCGCCGAAACGGATCACCTCCAGACCGTTCTGCGCGGTCGCCATCAGCCGCTGCACCGATCCGGCCATCTCTTGCACACTCAACTTCACGATCCGCTCCCAGCCCTACCCTGAAACGTGACGCCCATCACACACCCCGATGTGTTCGAACGAGCTTCCCATACCGCGCCTCGATCATGTGTCCGCTGTGACGTGTTCCATGATGGACCGCCGCGCGCAAGGACGGCGCAAATGCCGACGATATGGTGGGTTGGTGACCGAAACCCTCGCTCAGCGGATCGACCGCGAGACCATGGACGTCGAGCTGGTCGACGATGCCGGGCGCGCGGTCGGCGCGTGCCAGGTGGCGCAGGCGCACCGGGCGCCGGGCATGTTGCACCGTGCGTTCTCGGTCCTGCTGTTCGATCGCTCCGGACGCGTGCTGCTGCAACAGCGCGCGCACATCAAGACCCGGTTCCCCGGCCGCTGGTCCAATACCTGCTGCGGGCATCCCGCACCGGGTGGCTCGGTCACCGAGGCGGCGAGCGTGCGGCTGATCGAGGAGATGGGGGTGCGCGCCGAACTCCGCGAGACCGGCGTGTTCCGCTACCAGGCCGAGGACCCGGCCACCGGGCGGGTCGAGCACGAATGGGATCACGTGCTGGTCGGCCACCTCGACAGCACACCGCATCCGCATCCCGCCGAGGTCGCCGATTACGCCTGGGTCGACCCCGAGGAACTCAGGACCGCGCTCGCGGCGGACCCGGACAACTACAGCCCGTGGCTGGGTGGGGTCCTCGAGATCGCGACAGGCTCGGGTACCGCCGGCTGATCGGCTTCCGCGGCGGGCGTCATCATGCGTCGGTCGCGGCCGGGGGGTGGGCCTTGTCGATCCCGGCCAACGCGCGCCGGTCGGTCTTACCGGTGGTGGTCCGTGGGATCTCGTCCACGAAGACGACGTCCCGCGGCACCTTGAACCGCGCGGAGTTCGCCTTCACATAGGCACGCACGCCGGCCTCGTCGAGCTCGCCGGTCCGGACGATGAACGCCGCGAGCCGCTGACCGAACTCCGCGTCCTCGACCCCGATCACCGCGGCCTCCGCGATCGCCGGATGCGCGTACAGCAGGTCTTCGATCTCACCGGGGAAGACGTTCTCGCCGCCGGAGACGATCATGTCGTCGTCGCGGCCGTCGATGAACAGCCTGCCCTCGCTGTCGAAATGACCCAGGTCACCGGTACTCATCAGGCCGTCGATCGTCTTCTTCGACCCGCCGCCGGAGTACCCGGCGAAGGCGATGGCGTTGCCGACATACACGGTGCCGACCCGACCTGGCCCCTCGATGCGGGTCCCGTGCTCGTCGTAGAGGGCGACCCTGATGCCGACCGGAGGTTTGCCCACCGTGCCGGGGGCGGCGAGCCAATCCTCGGGCGTGGCGATCGTCGCGGTGCCGGTCTCGGTGCACCCGTAGAAGTTGTAGATCACCGGCCCGAAGGCCGCGATGGCCTGATTTCCGAGCGCAGGCGCCAGCGCGGCACCTGCGGTGAAGATGACGCGCACCGAACCGGTGTCGAACCTCGCCAGCTCGCCGGGACCCAGGTCGAGAATGCGCCGCAGCATGGTCGGCACCAGCACCACGCCGTCGCACCGGTGCCGTTCGATCTGCTCGACCGCCCGCCGCGCATCGAACCGGCCGGGCAGCACGACCGTGCAGCCGAGATTGAGCGCGAGAATGAATTGCGAGAGCGCGGTGCCGTGGAACAGCGGGGCGCACAGCAGCATCGTCGCACCCCGGCGCCACGGCACCCGGTCCAGGAATTGCGCTGCGGCCAGCGGTGACCGGACGGTGCGCGGCGCACCCTTCGGCGTCCCGGTGGTGCCGCCGGTGAGCAGCACGAATTCACCGGCGCGGGCCGGGACCGGCGGTGCGGTCACCGTCTCGTCCCCGGCCGGCGGCGCCGCGAGGTCGAGGCTGGTCACCGAATCCGGGAGCGCCGCCACCACATCGGCGAACTCGCCGGAGCCGACGACGGCGGTGACCGCTTCGCGTTCGGCGACCTCCGCCAGCTGGGCGCCGCTGAACCCGGTATTCATCAACACCAGCCGCGCACCGATCTTGGCGACGGCGATCATGGTGGCGACCAGATCGCGATCATCGCGACCGAGTGCGGCGACGACGCTGTCGGCGCTGATACCGCGGGCGAGCCAATGAGCGGCGATCGCGTCGGTCCAGCGGTCGAGTTCGCCGTAACCGATCGCACCGGCCGCATCCACCAGGGCCACCCGGTCCGGCGTCGTCCGCGCCGCCGATCGCACCCCTCCGGCGATCGGACCGAGTTCGCGCACGGCCTTGGCGGTGCGCGCCATCCGCAGCGGATGGCGCACATCGATGATCCCGGCCCGCTGGAGCACCGCCACCTGACGGCCTGCCACCGCAGCGGCCCGCACGGCGCTGGTCATACGTGTCATCGCAGGGGTCTCTCGTCTCGCCGGTCGGGGAACCCACTCAGCACAACGCAGCGCGGGGTGCGGCGACAATTGACAATCACTCGAAAACCGCCGCATCCGATTGGGCATACGACCAATCGGATGCGGTGGGGTCATCCGGTGAAGTGGCCGCTGTGGATGCGACGGGCCATCCGTGCGGCGGCGAGCTGCACCGCGCCTGCGGTCGAGGCCGGGTCGAACCCGGTGAGTTCGTGGATGCGGGAGAGCCGGTAGGTGACCGTATTGCGGTGCACATAGAGCGCTCGCGCGGTGGCGAGTTGATTGAAATCGGTGTCGAGGTAGAGCTCGAGGGTCTGGGCCAGTTGCGGCTGGTCGTCGAGCGGGTTCAGCACCGCGGCGAGGTCGGCGCGCGCCGCACCGCTGCGCGCCAGCGTGTATTCCAAGGGCAACTCCCGCAGCAGGCACACCCGCTGCGGTCGCGCCAGGCAGCGGCCGACCTCGGCGAGCACCCGAGCCTGCGCGAACGCCGCCGGGATCTCGGCTCTGGTGCCCGCCCGAGCGACACCGGCCCACCATCCGCAATCGGTGCGTGCGGCGAATTTCGGCACGAGGTCCGACAGCGACGACGGCACCTCCACATCGACGGCGGGGTCCCACGGCAGCAACGCCGTCCATCCGCGACGGTCCATCCGCACGAATGAACCCGCGGCCGCGTCGATGGCATTGCGCAGCTCGGTCAACTCGGCCGGATCACCGTCACCGACCCGGAACACCACGATGTGAAATGCCGTGCCGATCGGCGTCGGCGAACCGGGCAGCCACTCCCCCGGATCGGTGCCGGCGAGCAACGCGTCGGCCACCACGCGCGAGCGTTCCCGCTGCTCCCACCCGGGATCGTGGGCACCGTCGGCGGCGGCCACCGCGATCCGGCCGGTCACCGTCAGCAGGTACTGGATCAGCGGTTCGGTGACTTCCCGCAGGATCTCGACGTCCTCGGCCGAGCCCGACTCCGCCAGCTGCGAACGCAGCACGGACGCGCCGATCCGGTAATTGTTCAGGACCTCCGCAAGCGGCGCCCCATCCCGCACCCGCGCGACCGCCAGATTCACGATCTCCTCGGTATCGGATTCGTCGGGCAGCCGCCCGGTGCGCAGGTAGGCGAAGAACAGCTCCACGTTCAAGCGCGAACCGTGCAGGAAATCGCCTTCGATCAACGATTGCGGCAGTCCCTCGTAGAGCGGCAGCTCGGCGGCGAACCGGTCCACCACCGCGATCGCCCGATCGTGCAGCATCGCCAGCGCGGTACCGGAGATGTGTGGCTGCATCGCGCACTCCTTCGCTGCGTCGCGGGGGTCCGTCCGGGCGCCCATGCTACGAGTGGGCGCGGTGCTGCGGAGCGTATCGGTGCCGGTCGCGGTGGACGGCCGGGACCCTTCCCCGTCCTTGCACGCTTCGGGGGGCCAGCTGGCGGGTCCATTCCGGCCAACTGTGTCTGACATAGTGTGATGCGCATATCTACGTAGGCAGATTTTGCAATGCTGGGTGCCCTGATTCGGCTCGCGGAAACCGAAGCCTCGCGGAAACCGAAACTCAGTGCACCCCACCCAATTCCAGCGCCACAACGCCGAGGATCACCAGCACGATCCCGCCGACCTGCACCAGACTCAACCGCTCGTCCAGGAACAGCGCCCCGATGACGGCTACCGCCGCCACCCCGACAGCCGACCAGATCCCGTAGGCCACACCGACCGCCATCCCCCGCTTCAGGGCTTGCGACAGGAATGCGAAGGCCGCGCCGTACCCGATGACGACCACCACGGACGGAACCAGCTTGGTGAAGCCCTCGGACAGTTTGAGCGAGACCGTCGCCGAGATCTCGGACACGATCGCCAGCGCAAGGAAGAGGAAGGTCATGGCCGCAGACTAGCGAACGACCCGCTCCCCTCCCCCGGGCCACGAAACCGTTCGGGCACAGCGGCTGTCGGCCAGGCGAGCAATGAGCCGCCGCGCGCACCGCGAGCAGTGCTGTCGAACGGGATTCAGGACACCCAGGCGCGAGCTTCGGCCGCGGCGGCACGCACCTCGTCCAGCTGTTCGGCGACACGCACGCCCGCCGTACCACCGCGGGAATTACGTGAGGCGATCGAACCGCCGACCGTCAGCACCGCACGCACCTGCGGGGTGAGCGCCGGATCGACAGCGGCGAACTCCTCGTCGGTCAATTCGTCCAGACCGACGCCGCGAGCCTCGGCCGCACGCACGCACGCACCGGCGGCTTCATGCGCCACGCGGAACGGAACCCCTTGGCGTACCAGCCATTCCGCGATATCGGTGGCGAGGGTGAAGCCGGCGGGCGCGAGTTCGGCCATCCGCTCGGTGTGGAAGGTCAGCGTCGCGACCAGGCCCGCGATGGCGGGAAGCAGTAGTTCGAGCTGCGCCACCGAGTCGAACAGTGGCTCCTTGTCTTCCTGGAGATCGCGGTTGTAGGCCAGCGGCTGCGCCTTGAGGGTGGCCAGCAGCCCGGTCAGGTTGCCGATCAGGCGGCCCGCCTTGCCGCGGGTGAGTTCGGAGACGTCCGGGTTCTTCTTCTGCGGCATGATCGACGATCCGGTGGACCACGCGTCGGCGAGGGTGATGTAGCCGAATTCCGGTGTGCTCCAGATGATCACCTCTTCGGCCAGCCGGCTCAAGTCCACCCCGATCATGGCGAGCACGAACGCGGCTTCGGCGGCGAAATCGCGGGCGGAGGTGGCGTCGATGGAGTTCGCGGCCGCGGCATCGAAATCGAGGTCGGCGGCGATCTGCTCGGGATCGAGGCCGAGCGAGGAACCCGCGAGGGCCCCGGATCCGTACGGGGAGACCGCGGCCCGCTTGTCGAAATCACGCAGCCGATCGATGTCACGCAGCAGCGGATGGGCGTGCGCCAGCAGGTGGTGGGCCAGCAGCACCGGCTGCGCGGCCTGCAGGTGGGTCTTGCCCGGCATCACCGCGTCCGGATGCGCGCCGGCCTGCGCGACGAGGGCGTCGACCACCTCGAGCAGCCCCGCCGCGATCCGGCGCACCGCATCGCGCAGCCACATCCGGAACAGCGTCGCCACCTGGTCGTTGCGGGAACGTCCGGCCCGCAGACGGCCACCCAGCTCGGTGCCCGCGCGTTCGATGAGTCCACGTTCGAGCGCGCCGTGCACGTCCTCATCGGATTCGGCGGGGCCGAACGCGCCCGAGGCCACGTCGGCGGCGAGCTGATCGAGTGCGGCCAGCATGCCGTCGAGATCGCCGTCGGAGAGCAGCCCGGCCTTGTGCAGCACCTTGGCGTGTGCCTTGGAGGCGCGGATGTCGTAGGGAGCCAGCGCCCAGTCGAAATGGGTCGATTTGCTCAGCGCCGCCATCGCCTCGGCCGGCCCGGACGCGAATCGGCCGCCCCAGAGCGCACCTTCGTTGGTTGCACCGCTCTGCGTCATGGTGTGGGTGTCTCCTCGGATCTGGTTTCGGGTGTACGGCGCTGTTCGGCCCGGCGCCTGGCGCATCGAGCACTACGGTAATCGGCCGGATACCGCCCGCCCGCGCTGGGCGCGGGCCCGGGCATCCGGCGACCGACACGGCGATGCCGGGCCCCGTCCTCCGACGGCGGGCCCGGCATCACACGGTCACAGGGCTACTTCTGGTTGAGATCGCGGCGCGCGGCCACCTTGGACGACAGGCCGTGGATCTGCACGAAGCCCTTGGCCAGCGACTGATCGAAGGTATCGCCCTCGTCGTAGGTGGCCAGGTTGAAGTCGTAGAGCGACTGCTCGCTGCGGCGGCCGTTGACGACGACGTTGCCGCCGTGCAGCACCATCCGGATCTCACCGGAGACGTGCTCCTGGGTCTCGCCGACGAAGGCGTCGAGCGCGCGCTTGAGCGGGGAGAACCACAGGCCGTCGTAGACCAGCTCGCCCCAGCGCTGCTCGACCTGCCGCTTGTAGCGGCCAAGCTCGCGCTCGATGGTGACCGCTTCCAGCTCCTGGTGCGCGGCGATCAGGGCGATGGCGCCCGGCGCCTCGTAGATCTCGCGGCTCTTGATGCCGACGAGCCGGTCCTCGACCATGTCGAGGCGGCCGACACCCTGGCGGCCCGCCCGCTTGTTCAGCTCCACGATGGCCTCGAGCACGCTGACCTGGCGGCCGTCGATGGCGACCGGCACACCGCGTTCGAAGGTGACGATCAGCTCGTCGGGGGCCTCGAAGTTGACCGTCGGGTCGGAGGTGTAGTCGTAGACGTCCTTGGTCGGCGCGTTCCACAGATCCTCGAGGAAGCCGGTCTCGACGGCACGACCCCACACGTTCTGGTCGATGGAGAACGGCGACTTCTTGGTGACGTTGATCGGCAGCGCGTTCTCCTCGGCGAACGCGATCGCCTTCTCCCGGGTCCAGGCGTAGTCGCGGACCGGCGCGATGACGTTCAGGTCCGGCGCCAGCGCGCCGATGCCGACCTCGAAACGCACCTGGTCGTTGCCCTTACCGGTGCAGCCGTGCGCGACGGTGCTCGCGCCGTGGAACTTGGCCGCCTCCACCAGATGCTTGACGATGAGCGGGCGGCTGATCGCAGACACCAGCGGGTAGCGGCCCATGTAGAGCGCGTTGGCCTGGATGGTGGGCAGGCAGTAGTCGTCGGCGAACTCGTCGCGGGCGTCGACCACGATGGCCTCGACGGCGCCGCAGTCGAGGGCGCGCTGGCGCACCACGTTCATGTCCTCGCCGCCCTGCCCCAGGTCGATGGCCACGGCCACGACCTCGGCGCCGGTCTCCTTGCCGATCCAGCTGATGGCCACGGAGGTGTCCAGCCCACCGGAGTAGGCGAGTACGACGCGATCGGACATGATCTGGTGCTCCTAAGTCTGTGTGGGTCTGCGCGGCTGCTCGGGGCAGCATGCTGGTCGCCGGTTCGGCTCGCGCCTCAAATGATTATGCATGATGATGCAATCTCATTCACAACCGGGGTTGCGATGGCCGCTGCCTGCGCAGATTCTGCCCGAAGAGCCTTGGCCCCGCCTCGCCGCTGTGGAAATGTAGGCCGTGTCCATGCGCATCCATGCCGAAGGACCGACACCATGTTCACCAACATCATCGAACCACTCCGCGACCTGGCCGAACAGAACCGCGACCTCATCGGTTTCGTCGTCATCAACCTCGGCAACGCCGCCCTCGGCCTCGCCAAGCACGGGCTCGATGTCGCGACGCCGCTGTTGCAGCAGTTCTTCTCCGAGTATCCGCCGGGCCGCAACTACTGACGGTGCTGCGGCGTGGCGCCCGAAGGCCACCGCGCCGGATCACACACCGCCGCTACCGCGCAGTCCGCGCTGCCGACACCCGGCGCCCGGCTGTCAGCGCGGGCAATAGACCGCGGTCGCCATCGCCGCGAATCGCAGGAAACCGTCGTCGGAGCCCGACACCTCGAGCAGGCCGAAGGTGCGTCCGTCGTCGCGCCGGTAGGCGTAGGTGACGTAGCCGAGCAGCTGTCCGCCGTGGCCCCACACCTGGCCGCCACAGGGCAGGTCGAACCGTTCGAGGCCGAGCCCGTAGTGGAAGCCGGATCCCATCGGGACGGTCCGCCGCATCTCGGCGAGGGTCTGCTCGGAGAGCAGCCGGCCGCCGAGCAGCGCGTCGAAGAAGGTCGCCAGGTCGGGCTGGGTCGAGATCATCTCGCCCGCGGCCCAGTCGAGGGACTCGTTCTGCTCGGTGGCGTCGACGCGGCGTCCGTCGAGTTCCGCGACGGCGCGGAGCGCGGGTTCGGGCAGACGCGGATTCGAACCGGGTAGCGAGGTACCGGCCAGATGCAGCGGACCCAGGATGCGCCGGTCGATCTCGGTGCCGTACGGCCGCCCGGTGACGGCCTCGATCAGCAGGCCCGCGACGATGTAATTGCTGTTGGAGTACCGGAACTTCGCTCCTGGAGCGAAGTCCGGCGGCCGGGTGAAGGCCTGCTGGAGGAGTTGATCCGGGCGGTAATCGCGGAACCGGTCCTCGCCACGCCAGCGGTTGGTCGACCATCCCGGCGTTTTCATGTAGTCCGGAATTCCGCTGGTGTGCTGAAGGATCTGGCGCACCGTGATCCGATCGCCGTCCCGCACCGTCCCGGGAAGGTATTTCGCGATCGGCGCGTCCAGCGCAACCCGGCCCTCATCGACCAATTGCAGGACGACGGTCGCGACGAAGGTTTTGGTGATGCTGCCGATCCGGAAATGTTCGGATCCGCTGACCGGCTCTTCCGTGCCGGGGGTGCGCGTTCCGGCGGTCCTGGCCGTGCCGTCCACCGTCAGCACGGTCGCGGTTGCGTCGGTCGGTGCGTCGACGAGGATCTGCAGCGTCTCGTCGCGGGCGAAGGCCATGCGGGAGGTGACGATCGCCAGCAGGGCCGAGACCGTGATGAGCGCGGCAACGGTGAGCCACCGTGTGGGTCGAAGAACTGTGTTCACAGTGGAAAACGCTAGAAATGCGGGCACTCCCGCACACTGCGGTCGGCCTCCCGATGGGATGTGGTTTTCCACATGATCGCTGTCGAGCCGGGAGGCGACCCGGCCGCGCGCAGCAATGACGAAAGCCCACCCTCGCGCCGGCGAAGGTGGGCACAACCAGGGCCGTGTTCGCGCTCAGCCGCGGTCGGATCGCCCCGAGTCGTTCATACTCTCGAGATACAGCAGCACCGCGCCCACCCGTCGGCTGCGGTCGGTGTCCTTGGGCAGCTCGAGTTTGCCGAAGATCGAGTTCACATGCTTTTCCACCGCACTCACCGACATGTGCAGGCGGTCGGCGATCCCGGTATTCGTCAACCCCTGGGCCAGGGCCTCGAGTACCTCGCGTTCGCGGTCGGTGAGGGCGGCGAGCGGGTCGGCCCGCCGCATCGTGGTGAACAACTGCCGCACCACTTCCGGATCGAATGCGGTGCCGCCCGCCGCGACCCGCTCGAGATCGGCGAGGAAGGCGTCGACATCCGATACGCGATCCTTGAGCAGATACCCGATGCCGCCCAGCCCGCTGGTGAGCAGGCTGGTGGCATTGCGGTGCTCGACGTACTGCGACAGCACCAGCACGGCCAGATCCGGATGCTGCTGCTTCAGCCTGCGGGCCGCGTCGATCCCCTCGGTGGAGAAGGTCGGCGGCATCCGCACATCCAGGAGCACGAGATCGGGCACCTCGGCCGCCACGGCGTAGTCGAGTTCCACCGCAGTGCCCACCGAGGCCAGCACCTCGTGCCCCTCGTCGGCGAGCAATCGGGACAGCCCCTCGCGGAGCAGGGTCGAATCCTCGGCGATCACGATGCGCACGGAATCCTCGCTTCCACGACGGTCGGTCCACCCGCGGGGCTGCGCACCGATAGTGTGCCGTCGAGCGCGGCGACCCGGCGCCGCAGGCCGGTCAAGCCCGATCCCGACGGGTCGGCTCCGCCGCAGCCGTCGTCGGTGGCGGTGAGGGTGACGGTGTGATCGTCGGCGGTCACCCGCACCGCCACCCGGTCGGCCCCGGAATGTTTGGTCGCGTTCGTGACGGCTTCGGCGGCAACGTAATACAGCGCGGCCGCCACATCGTGCGGTGGCCGGACATCCGGCTGTAGCCCGAGGTCCACCGGAAGGAAGGTGTGCGCCGACAGCCCCTCCAAGGCCGCGACGAGACCATGCTCGTCGAGCACCGCCGGGTAGATGCGCCATGCCACCTCGCGCAGTTCGGTGAGCAGTGTCTGCGCCTGATCGACCGCGCGGTCGAGTTGGGCCGCGAGCCGCTGGTCGCCACGTTCGGCGGTGCGCCGGGCCCGGCCGATGTCAAGGGCGAGCGCGACGGCGCGCTGCTGGATGCCGTCGTGCAGGGCGCGTTCGATGCGACGTCGCTCGTCGTCGATCGCGGTCACCACGTCCGCCCTGGTGCGCTGGAGCTCGTGCAACCGGAACTGGGTCGCATCGCTGCCGAGGGTGCGCAGCGCCAGCCGGATATCCCACTGCCCGACGATCATCGCCACCCGAATCGCCAGATAGAACGCGATCGCGGCGACGATGAGCGCGGCGATGCCATCGGCGGCCGGGATACTGCCACGAACCAGCAGCACCAGCCCCCACCCCGCGTACCCGGTGCTGGCGATCAGCACCGCCGCCACCACGAGGCCGGCCGCCGGACCGTAGGCGAGGCGGACGAGCAGATACCCCGACGGGTCACGGTCCGGCAGATCGCGGACGACATCGGCGCCGAACCAGCGCACGAGCCGATCACGATCCCGCCGCGCCGCGCGAGCCAACGCGTCCCGCCCGCCACCGGCCAGTACCGCGGCCCCCGCGACGGCGGCCACCGCCCCCGCGACCACCCCGGCCACAGCACGGCACGAACGCTCGAACGAATGCCGAAGGTGCGCGATCACGCTCCGACCCTAACGGGCGCGCACGGACCGGACGCGACGCACGACGAACAGCCCCGCGGCTGCGATCACCGCGACGATCACCAGCTTCTGCAGGATGTCCGCGTACGGTTCGATACGAGTCCAGTTCTCGCCGAGGGCAAATCCGGAAAGCACGAACGCCGAGTTCCACAGTGCGCTTCCGGCGGCGGTCAGCACCAGGAAACGCCCGAGCGGCATCGCCTCGACACCGGCGGGCACCGACACCAGGCTCCGCACCAGTGGCACCATCCGGCCGAGAAACACCGCGGTGTTGCCGTGCCGGGCGAACCATTCTTCGCTGCGCGCCAGGTCGGCGGTGTTCACCAGCGGCAACCGGTCGAATATCGCGTACATCCGACGGCGCCCGAAGGCCTGCCCGATCAGATACAGCAGCAGGGCGCCGGCGACCGACCCGATGGTGGTCCACACGATGGCGGCGGCCAGCGAGATCTCGCCGCGCGAGGCCGCGAATCCGGCCAGCGGCAGGATCACCTCACTCGGAATCGGCGGGAACAGATTCTCCGCGGCGACCGCCAGCCCGGCCCCGGGGGACCCGAGCTGCTCCATCAGCCGCACGGCGGCGCCCGCGATTCCGTCCAGGTCACCGGTCTCGGTGTGCGACATGGCATGTACGAAGTTCATACATCGCACGGTACGAACGACGAACCCGCTGGTCGCTGCGGTTTTCCACCGGTTTCCGATGCCTCGGGGTGCGGATTACCGCACCCGGACGGCTAGGTGGTCGGTGGTGTGTAGGTGACCTGTCGGGCGACCGCGTCGTCGACCTGTTCGGGCGTGAGCAGCGGCACGGTGTGCGATATCGCGGCGCCGGACGCGGCGGTGCGGATGGCGAGCGCGGCGGCCGACACCTCGTCCGGCGCGTCACCGATGACGAACAAATCGTCCTCACCGAACGCGAAATAGCAGGCCTCCACATGCCCGCCCACACTTTCCACCATCTCCGTGATCGCCGCCCGGCGGACACTGCCGCCCTGCGCGAGCAACCCGGATGCCCCCTCCTGGGTGTAACTGACCCGCCACAAGTACTTCGGCATAACGCGACGCCTCCTTCTCGCAGGACGATCCCGGCCAGTCCCGACCCTAGGTTCGCGGAGATCGCCGCGCGGTCTTGCGGCGAGGCCGTCACCCCACTGATGCGGCACCGTGACTCCGGTGATATCCGCGCAGTCCCGGCCGCGTACGGCGATCGGTCCGGCCGACATGATGTGGTTCACGCCGGGCGTTCGGGCTCGGCGGCATCCATGGGATTCAGCTGGTCGTACCAGGCACGGAGCCGGTTGAGCGCTGCGGGCAGAGTGCCGTTGCCGAGTGCGGCGAGGATCGTGCCGTCACAGAATCGCTCAGCACACACCACGGCGGTGACCACGCGGGCCGCATCCGCGACGGGCGCGGTCGCCAGGCCCGCGCCCTGTGGGTAGACGCTACCGAGCGCCCATTTCCGGTACGGAAAGTCGACGATCGCCTCGACCGCGTGCAGGGCGCCGATCATGCGGCCGATTGCCGCGCTGTAGTTGACGTGGGGCATGCACAGCGAGCCGTCGGGGTTCTCGAATCTCCAGGTTCCTCGTTGCTCCTCGGACTCGGCCAGCACCTCGTCGACCGCGGACCACAGCCGATGCCAGGCTTCCGGTGGCGCGGCCTGGAGCGCAGCCTCTATACCAGGGTTATCGCGAGGGTCGGGATGGTAGGGATTCGCCCGCAGTTCGGCCTCGGCCTGCCGCAGCTGCCGGTCGAACTCCGCGAACTCCGCGTTGATCCGCGCCATGTCCCGCTTCGAAAATCCTGGCAGGACATGTCCCGAGCGCCTACCGAATATCCTGTTCCACCAGACGGCCATAGTCCCCCTACCCCTGATCTACACTGCGCCAACGGTTATCGAAAACCCGCGCGCTTCGTCAGCACCCGGACCGATCGTACTCGCCCGCCTGAACTGTCGACAGACCTTCCCCCACAGCCGATTTCGTCACCTGTCGGTGCCCGGGTGTAGCTTCGCCGGCATGGTCGAGTCCCGGTCCAACTCGCACGATGCCTATTTCCGGCATGTCATGGCTCGTCCCGAGAACGCGGCGAGCGAGTTGCGGGCCGTGCTACCCGTCGAGATCACCTCGCGCATCGATTGGTCCGGGCTCCAGCTGCAATCGGGAAGTTTCGTCACCCCCGAGCTGCGGTCCCGCTACAGCGACATGCTCTTCCGCACCCGGATCAACGGCCATCCGGCCTACATCTACTTGTTGATCGAACACCAGTCCAGCAGTGACCAGCTCATGCCGTTCCGCATGCTCGAATACATCGTCGCCATCTGGCGCCGCCATCTCGAGCAGGACCGCCACCGCCGGAAACGGGACGGCTCCACAGGCGAGAAGCCCTGCTCACTTCCGGCAGTGATCCCGCTCGTCGTCCACAATTCATCGAAGGGCAGCGCTTGGTCGGCCCCGACCGAGCTGATCGACCTGATCGACCTCGACGCGGCCTCCCGGCCCGCCCTGGCACCGTACCTGCCCCGGCTACGGTTCCTCCTCGACGACATCACGGCGGCCGATCTGACGAGCCTGCGCGCCCGCGACCTCACCCCACCGACCCGAATTCTGCTGATCCTGCAGAAGCTCGCCCCACATGATCACCTGCTCGAAGAAGCTATGCTGGACCTGCTCGACGACCTGCGCGCAGTGGAGACCGGACCGGATCCGGACGGCGATCTCGTCGCAATGATCAGGTACATCCTGACCGTCAGCGACGTGGCGGAAACGTCCCTCGCGTCGGTATTCGAGCAGCTCGGACCACGAGCAAAGGAGGCCCTCATGACCACAGCAGAGCGAATCGAAGCACGCGGTGAAGCACGCGGTGAAGCACGCGGCCGGGCTGAATTACTGATCGAGTTCATGACCGCGAAGTTCGGCACCCTGCCCGACGCCACCATCGACCGGGTACGTAGGGCCGATCCCGCCGACGTCAGCCGTTGGTCATCTCGTTTGTTGAAGGTCGAGACCGCCGACGAGATGTTTGCCGGGTAAGCAGACCTCATGACCACAGCAGACCGAATCGAAGCACGCGGCTGGGCCCGAGGGTGGGCCCGCGGCTGGGCCCGAGGCGAAGCGCGCGGCCGGGCCGAAATCCTGATCCTGGTCATGACGGAGAAGTTCGGCCCCTGCCCACCGCGATCACCGACCGCGTGAGCACCGCTGACCTCGCCGACCTCCGCCGTTGGACGTCCCGTGTCCTGAAAGCCGAAACTGCCGACGAGGTGTTTGCCGGATAACGGACGCGCCCCGGCGGCACCTCCCCCGGGGCCGCCCATCGGCAACGTCAGGCCGCGAAGAACTCGCCGTCACGCACGCCTGCGACGAAGGCGCCCCATTCGGCGGCGGTGAAGAGCAGGGTGACGCCGGACCCGGCGAGAGTGACCGAGCCGTCGAGGTGGTGAATGATCGCCGGGGCATCGGCAATCGCGTGCGGGGCGTTGGCGCATGCGGCGGCGAGGAAGGCCGGCCGGACGGAGACGGGCAGCGCGATAACTGGTTGGGCGGCAGGGTCGTTCGCGGGATCGTCGCCGTCCGGACCGGCATGGACGGCGGTGCTGGTTGGCATGATCCTCAGGTCCACGTTGTCCCGATCCATCAGGTCACGCAGGTGGCGGAGCTGTTCGGCCATGACACCTACACCCCCGACCAGACGGTCGAGGGTTTGCTCTTCGATCACCGTTTGCAACCAGAGCGGGTCAGACCCGACGAGACGCTGCCTGGCCATCCGAGCCCGAATCGCCTGAGGCAGATCCAATGGTGCGATCTGAAGCCGCCACCCAACAACGCCGTCGCATACCCCTCCGTTGGAGGGCCCAGTCAACGTCATTGCCTGATAGGTGAACTGACTCTTCGCCAGACCTTCCAGGCCGACGAAAGCTTTGAACCAGTTCGGCAAGACCTCACTGAACAGCGGCCCACCAGGTGCTTTGATCAGCGCGACCCGCAAGGGAGGCGATGCGGTCGATCTGCTCGACATCGGCGCCGTACCGGCGCATCACGTATGTCATTGCTGTCCCGCAGTCGGCCCGAAGAGCTGCGGGCAATTACGCTAGGCGTTCGATCTCCGCCGCCAGCTCCGCGCCGGTCATCGGTTCCCGAGCGATAACGGCGATCGTGTCGTCGCCGGCGATGGTCCCGACGACGTACGGCAGTGAGGCCCGGTCCAGGGCGCTGGCCAGGAAGTGGGCGGCGCCGGGTGGGGTGCGCAGGACGGCGATGTTGCCGCTGGCGTCGGTGGAGACCAGCAGGTCGCCGAGGAGTTTGGAGAGGCGGCCGGTGCCACCGGTGACGCCGCGGACGGGGCTGCCGTCCTCGGGGACGACGTAGACGCCCGCACCGCCGTCGGCGGCGCGCAACTTCACCGCGCCGAGTTCGTCGAGATCACGAGACAGGGTGGCCTGGGTGGTTTCGATGCCTTCGGCGGCGAGCAGGGCGGCGAGTTCGGTTTGGCTGCGCACCGAATGCGCCGACAGCAGCGCCACGATGCGGGACTGGCGGCCGGCCCGGGTCGCGGCGGTGGCCGGACCCGGGGCGCCGGTGTCGGAGGTGGGCACGCTCATCGTCGGCCGTTCTGTCTGTCGAGCAGCCACACCAGCAGCGCCTTCTGGGCGTGCAGGCGGTTCTCGGCCTCGTCCCAGACCACGCTCTGCGGGCCGTCGAGCACCTCGTCGGTGATCTCCTCGCCGCGATGAGCGGGCAGGCAGTGCAGCACAACGGCTTTCGGCTGCGCCTTGGCGAGCAGGCCGGCGTTGATCTGGAAGCGGCGGAACGGGCCGACGCGGTCGAGGCCGTCGTTCTCCTGGCCCATCGAGGTCCAGGTATCGGTGACCAGTGCGTCCGCGCCCTCGGCGGCGATGCGCGGATCGTCGGTAAGGGTGACGCTGCCGCCGGTGTCGGCCGCACGGGCCCGCGCGGCCTCCACGACCCACGGCAGCGGCGCGAAACCCTCGGGCGCGGCAATGGTGACGTGCAGGCCCGCGGTGACGCCGCCGAGCAGCAGCGAATGGGCCATATTGTTGGCGCCGTCGCCGATGTAGGCGAGCTTGCGTCCGGGCAGCGGGCCGAGCTGCTCGGTGAGGGTGAGCAGATCGGCCAGCACCTGGCACGGATGGAATTCGTTCGACAGCGCGTTCACCACGGGAACCGTTGCGGTGGCGGCCATCTCGTCGAGCCTGGACTGTTCGAAGGTGCGCCAGACGATGGCGTCGACGTAGCGCGAGAGCACCCGTCCGGTGTCGCCGAGGGTTTCCTCACGGCCCAGCTGGGTGTCGCGGCCGTCGACGACGACGGCGTGCCCGCCGAGCTGGGCGATGCCGAGCTCGAAGGAGAACCGGGTGCGGGTGGAGTTCTTCTCGAAGATCACCCCGACCCCGCGCGGGCCCTCCAGCGGACGACGCGCGAACGGCGCGCCCTTGAGTTCGGCGGCCAGGGCCAGCACCTCGGCCTGCTCGGAGGGTGTCAGGTCGTCGTCACGCAGGAAATGCCGTACCGCCGTGGCCGGGATCGAGCCGTTCACGGGGGTGGAATCGGACAGCGTCATGCGGAGGCTCCCTTCGCGTCGGCCGCGGCGAGATCGAGGATCTCGGGCAGATCGGCGACGAAGTTGTCGGATTGGGTTTCGGTGAGCACCAGCGGCGGCGCCAACCGGATGACGTTCGGCTTGGCCGGATTCACCAGATAGCCTGCGTCCCGCGCCCGCGCCTCGACCTGCGCGGCCACGTCCTCGGTGAGGACGATGCCGATCAGCAGTCCCGCGCCGCGCACGTGATCGATCAGCGGGTGTTCGAGCAGCGCGATGCCGTCGCTGAGCCGCTTGCCCAGCGATTCCACGTGCGCGAGCAGACCCTGTTCGTCGATGGTGCGCAGCACCGCGAGGGCGGCCGCCGCGCAGACCGGGTTACCGCCGAAGGTGGTGCCGTGCAGGCCGGGAGTGAGCAGGTCGGCGGCCTTGCCGGTGGCCAGCACCGCCCCGATCGGCAGCCCGCCGCCGAGGCCCTTGGCCAGGGTGATGACATCGGGGACGATGCCGACGGCCTGGTGGGCGTAGAACTTGCCGGTGCGCCCGATACCGGTCTGCACCTCGTCCAGGATCAGCAGCGCACCGTGCTTCGCGGTGATCTCGCGGGCCCGCACCAGGTAGTCCAGCGGCGGGACCACGACACCGCTCTCCCCCATCATCGGTTCGAGGAAGACCGCGGCGGTATCGGAATCGACCACCTTCTCCAGCGCGGCGGCGTCACCGTAGGGCACGTGCACCACACCGGGCGGCATCGGCTCGAACGGCGCCCGCTTGGACGGCTGCCCGGTGAGCGCGAGCGCACCCATGGTGCGGCCGTGGAAGGCCTCGTCGCAGGCGACGATCTTGCGCCGGCCGGTGAGCCGCGCGATCTTGAACGCGGCCTCGTTGGCCTCGGTGCCGGAGTTGCAGAAGAACGCTTTGCTGTCACCGGTGCGGCCGTCACCGAAGTGGTCGAGCAGCCGTTCGGCCAGTTCGATCACCGGCTCGTTGCCATAGATGTTGGACACGTGCCCGAGCGTGCCGAGCTGCTGGGTGACCGCCTCCAGGATCGCCGGATGGGCGTGGCCGAGACTGTTGACGGCGATCCCGCCGAGGAAGTCGACATAGCGATTGCCGTCGGCGTCGTAGACCACCGCGCCCGCACCGCGCACCAGCACGATGTCGGGGGTCTTGTAGTTGTGCATCAGGGCGGCCGACCACCGCTGCCGCAGGTCCTCTGTGCTCATGCTCCGGCTCCGTTTTCGTTCGTCCGCCCGGACGGTGCCGGGGTGACCATGGTCCCGATGCCCTCTCCGGTGAACAGTTCCAGCAGCACCGAATGCGGGACGCGTCCGTCGATGACGTGCGCGCTCGGCACCCCGCCACGCACCGCGCGCAGGCAGGCTTCCATCTTGGGCACCATGCCCGCATCCAGGCGCGGGAGCAACTCCGCCAGGGCGTCGGCGTCGATGGACGAGGTCAGCGACGAGCGGTCCGGCCAGTCGGTGTAGAGGCCCTCGACATCGGTGAGGACCACCAGTTTCTCCGCGCCGATGCCCTCGGCCAGTGCGGCCGCGGCGGTGTCGGCGTTGATGTTGTGCACGACGCCGTCGGCGTCGGGGGCGATGGTGGACACCACCGGGATGCGGCCGGCACCGATGAGGTCGAGCACGGCGGCGGGGTTCACCTCGGTGACGTCGCCGACCAGGCCGATATCGGTGGCCTCGCCGTCGACGTCGACGGTGCGGCGGGTGGCGGTGAACAGATGCGCGTCCTCACCGGAGATGCCGACCGCGTACGGTCCGTGCGCGTTGATCAGCCCGACGAGCTCGCGCCCGACCTGGCCGAACAGCACCATCCGCACCACATCCATGATCTCCGGTGTGGTGACCCGGAAGCCGCCGCGGAACTCGCCGGTGAGCCCGAGCCGCTTCAGCATCGCGTTGATCTGTGGGCCGCCGCCGTGCACGACGACCGGGTGCACGCCGACGGTGCGCAGGAACGCCATATCGGCGGCGAAATCGCGCTTGAGCCGGTCGTCGATCATGGCATTGCCGCCGTATTTGACGACGACGATCTTGTCGTGGAACTTCTGCAGCCACGGCAGCGCGTCGGCGAGGACGTGCGCCTTGTCCAGGGCCGAGAGGCTGTGCAGGATATCGCCGGTCATGAGCTGTAGGCCGAATTCTCTTCGACGTAGCCGTGCGAGAGGTCGGTGGTGCGGATGCTCGCGGTGCCGTCGCCGAGCCGCAGATCGATGTGGACCTCGATATCGGTGCCCGACAGGTCCACCTCGCGTGCGCCCGGTGCGCCCATGCCGTCGACGCACACCGGCTGCCCGTTGAACGACACCGAGATCAGGTTCGGGTCGAGGGTGATCGGTGCGATGCCGACGGCGGCGAGCACACGCCCCCAGTTCGGATCCGAGCCGAACAGAGCGGTCTTGACCAGACTGTCGCGCGCCACGGCGCGGGCAGCGATCAGAGCCTCGTCCTCGTCGACGGCACCGGCGACGGTGACGACCACGCGCTTGGTGACACCCTCGGCATCGGCCATCAGCTGGGCGGCCAGATCATCGCAGACCGCGAGCACGGCGGCGTCGAGTTCATCCTGCGTCGGGGTGACCTCGCTGGCGCCGTTGGCCAGCAGCAGCACGGTGTCGTTGGTGGAGCAGGAGCCGTCCACATCGAGCCGGTCGAAGGTGAGCCGGGTGGCCTTGCGCAGCGCCTGATCCAGTTGCTCGGCACTGGCCTGCGCGTCGGTGGTGAGCACGACCAGCATGGTGGCCAGCGACGGCGCGAGCATGCCCGCACCCTTGGCCATGCCGCCGACGTTCCACTTGTTCTTATGGTGGAACGACGCCTCTTTCGGCACGGTGTCGGTGGTCATGATGGCGTAGGCGGCGTCGGTGCCCCCCGACATGCCGCCGCCCATCTCGTGCACGATCTCGGTCACGGCCGGAATGAGCTTGTCCATCGGCAGCCGGTCACCGATCAGGCCGGTGGAACACACCGCGATCTCGCCCGCGCCGGTCTCGGTACCCCAATTGCTCAGTGCGGTGGCCAATTCCTCGGCGGTGCGGTGCGCGTCCTGGAAACCGCCGGGCCCGGTGCAGGCATTGGCGCCACCGGAATTGAGGATGACCGCGCGCAGCGCACCGGATTTCAGCACCTGCTGCGACCACAGCACCGGCGCGGCCTTCACCTTGTTGCGGGTGAACACCCCGGCCGCGGCGTACTCGGGTCCCTCGTTGAACACCAGCGCCAGATCGGGATTGCCGTTGGCCTTGATCCCGGCGGCGATACCCGCGGCGCGGAAACCGAGCGGCGCCGTCACACCCTGAGTGCGGATCAGCTTGCCGTCGGCGGTGTCGGTTGTCGTCACGGTGCCACTCCTACGGTGGAAAGTCCTGCGGTCTCCTCGATCCCGAGGGCCAGATTCATCGATTGCACCGCGGCGCCCGCGGTGCCCTTGGTCAAGTTGTCGACCGCGCCGATCACCACGAGCAGGCCCGCGGCCTCATCGATGGCGACCTGCAGGGCGACGGCGTTGGAACCGAGCACCGCACCGGTCTGCGGCAGCACACCTTCGGGCAGCAGATGGACGAAAGGCTCGTCGGCGTAGGCCTTCTCGTAGACCGCGCGAGCCTCGGCGGCGTCGACCTTCACCGGCGCGGTGCAGGTGGCCAGGATGCCGCGCGGCATCGGCGCGAGCACCGGGGTGAACGAGACGCTGACGTCGGTGCCGCCGGCGGCGCTGAGATTCTGCGCGATCTCCGGGGTGTGCCGGTGGGCGCCGGCGATGTTGTAGGCGCGCACCGAACCCATGACCTCCGAGCCGAGCAGGCCGACGTCGAGTTTGCGGCCCGCGCCGGAGGTGCCGCTGACCGCGACCACGTTCACCTTCGGCTCGATGATTCCGGCGGCGATGGCGGGGGCCAGCGCCAAGCTGGCGACGGTCGGGTAGCAGCCGGGGACCGCGATCCTGGTGGCGCCGCGCAGCTTGTCCCGGCCGCCGGGCAGTTCCGGCAGACCGTAGGGCCAGCTGCCCGCGTGCGGGCTGCCGTAGTACTTCTCCCACGCGGCAGCGTCGGTGAGCCGGAAGTCGGCGCCGCAGTCGATGATGACCGTCGAGTGCGGCAGCTGCTCGGCGAGCGCCGCGGACTGCCCGTGCGGCAGACCGAGGAAGACCACGTCGTGACCGGCCAGTTCCTCGACGGTGGTGGGCGCGAGCACACGGTCGGCGAGCGGCAGTAGATGCGGCTGGAGCGCACCGAGCCGGGTGCCGGCGTTGGATCCCGCGGTCAGCGCCCCGATGACGAGGCGCCCGGTTCGGTACTCCGGATGACCGAGCAGCAGGCGCAAGACCTCGCCGCCCGCGTATCCGCTGGCACCAGCAACCGCGACCCGCACGACGGGTCCGTCCGAGGAATCAACCATGTGATGATTATGCACGACCATGCAAGCTCATTCACCGGCGGTGCGGGAATTTCCCTTATCCACACTACCGCCGGATGCGCTAGGCTTAGAACATGCGTTCGAATCGCGTGTTCGACGATCGGTTGAAGGCCCTGGACAAGGCCACCGATGGTCTGCTCGCGCTCGACCTCACCCAGGCCACCGACGCCGACCTCGACGAGCTCCAGCGCCGGGTGGAATCGCGGACACGGCATCTGGCGGGCTTCGTCGTCCGGGTGGTGGCGCACCGTCGCCGACCGGGCGATCGCGAGGAATAGGCGCAGCGCGAGACCGGCGTCGCCGTTGCGGCCGGGCAAGACCGGCCCGGCGGGTTCACTCGCGCCCGGCCGCCTCGTCCCGCCCGGCCGCCTCGTCCCGCCCGGCCGCCTCGTCGGCCCCGGTCACCCTGTCCCGTCCGGTCACCCCGTCCCGTCTAGTCGCCCCGTCGGACCCGGCCGTATCGCCACGCGACCCCTGGTCGCCGCGCGCACCCACCCACCGGGCCAGTAGCGGGAACAGCAGCACCGTCGTCGCACCGGCCGCCACCATCGTGGACGCCAGCCCCTGTTCCATCAGACCGGTGCTGGTCGCCACCTGGGTGACGGCGACGATGATCGGCAGCCCGGTCGCGGCGTACAACGCCAGCTGCAACCGTTCGCGCGGGTCGCCGAGATTGGCGCCGTGCGGAACGAACCGCTCGCTGAACCACACCGGCACCCCGCGGGCCACCGCGATCGACACCACGAACAACGCCCAGGTGACCGGCTCGTCGGCCACCGCGGCCACGTCGATGCCCATCCCGGAGACGACGAAGAAGATCGGAATGAGCACCCCGTAACCAATGGTCTCGAGCGAGGCACCGATCTCCTGGCGTTCCCCGCCGAGCAGTTTGCGCAGGATGATGCCGGCGGCGAACGCGCCGAGCACCACATCGAGCCCGAACTCCTCGGCCAGCGTCATCAGCACCAGCAGCAGCAGGAACACCACCCGCACCGGCAGCTGCGCGGTCCCGGCCGACAGTTCGGTGAGCAACCGCCCGAAGGCGGGCACCCGGTCCAGGATGTGCTGATGCATCAGGCCGATCAGGGCGGCCGCGATCGCGAACAACACCAGCACCACGATCGCGGCACCGATATTGCGGCTGGTCAACAGGATCGACATGGCCACAACGGGGCCGAGCTCGCCGACGGCGCCGTGCGCGAGCACCGCTCGGCCGAGACCGGAGTCGCGGATGCCGCGCGCCTTGATGATCGGCAGCAGCGTGCCGAGGGCGGTCGAGGTCATCGCGATGGCCACCGCCGCGACCGCGGTGAACGTCGCGTCGTTGGCGACCACCGCGACGAACAGCATCGCCATCAGCAGGCAGGCGAGCCAGGTGAACCAGGCGGTGCGCCCGCGCCTACCGCGGAGCAGTTGTGGGTCGAGTTCGTAGCCGGCCAGCAGGAACAGCATGCCGAGCCCGAGTTCGCTGAGCAGATCGACGCCGCCACCGGTATCGGCCAGGCCGAGCGCGTGCGGGCCCAGCACCACCCCGAACAGCAGCAGGATCACCACGTCCGGCACATAGCCGCGCAGCAGGCGCGCGATCAGCGGTGCCGCGACGGCGGCGGTGCCGATCCAGAACAGCGACACGATCGGCGCCACGCTCGCGCTGCCGGCCGCCTCGGCCAGGTTCACCATCCGGTCATGGTGGCACGGCGCGACGACCGGTCACGGGTACGACACCGGCGATGGTGGCCGGCCGTCGTCTTCGGAGCAGAAATTTTCCGCTCGACGGTGTCGATCCGGGTGTGCGCCGTTCGTGTAGGGGATGAGACCGTGCATCGGCCGGTCCGGAAAGGAGCCGGAACAATGAGCAGAATCATTGCCGTGGTGAGCGTGACACTGGACGGCGTCATGCAGGCACCGGGGCGCGCGCAGGAGGATCCACGCGACGGATTCGCCCACGGCGGCTGGGCATACCGATTCGGCGACGAGGTGCAGGCCAGGGTGATGGCCGAGCACATGGCCGAGCACCAGGGCGCCCTGCTGCTCGGACGCCGCACCTACCTGGATTTCGCCGGATATTGGCCACACCGGTCCGGCAATCCGTTCACCGAAGTACTGAACAAGACCGACAAATACGTCGCATCGACGACGTTGATCGAACCGCTGCCGTGGCAGAATTCGATCCTGCTGGACGGAGACGCGGTCCAAGCGGTCCCCCGGCTACAGCAGCGGCGGCCCGAGCTGGATCTCGTGGTGCTCGGCAGCGGGAATCTGCTCCGATCGCTGATGGCGCACGGTCTGGTCGACGAGTATCTGCTGCAGATCCATCCACTGGTGCTCGGGAGCGGGCGGCGACTGTTCGACGGACGGACCACGCTCGGCGATCTCCACCTGGTCGACTGTGTCCGCACCACGACCGGGGTGCTGATCGCGACCTATCGCACCGCCGAGAGGAGCTGACGATGCCGCAATACCTGCTGGGGATCTACCAACCCGATACCGAGGAGGTGCCCGACGATCTCGACGAGATCATGCGCGATCTCGAGGCCCTCAACGAGGAGATCCAGGCCGCGGGCGCGTGGGTGTTCGCCGCCGGGCTGCACGCGCCGAGCGCCTCGACGGTGGTGCGGGCGAACGGGTCCGACACGCTGATCACCGACGGGCCCTACATCGAGGCGAAGGAACATATCGGCGGATTCACCATCATCGAGGTGGCCGATCTGGACGAGGCGCTGCGGTGGGCGAGCAGGCTGGCCGCGGTGGTGACCTTGCCGATCGAGGTGCGGCCACTGGCCGGGGGCTAGCGGTGCGCTCCGGCGAGCACGATCGGGACGACCGTGCGGCGCCGCCGGTGACCGAGGCGCACATCCGGGAAGTGTTCCGCGACAACTACGGTCGCGCGGTGGCCTCGCTGATCCGCGTCTTCGGCGATATCGGACTCGCCGAAGACGCGGTCCAGGACGCGTTCACCGCGGCGGTGATGCGCTGGCCGGCGGACGGGCTGCCGCCGAGCCCGCCCGGCTGGATCATCACCACCGCCCGGAACCGGGCGATCGATCGGCTGCGCCGCGACGCCTCCCGCGCCGACCGGCATGCCGAGGCCGCGCTGCTGCATGCCCGCGACGAACCGGCGCCACCGGAGACGGTGCCCGATGATCGGTTGCGGCTGATCTTCACCTGCTGTCATCCGGCGCTGGCGATGAACGCGCGGGTGGCGTTGACCTTGCGGCTGCTCGGCGGGTTGAGCACCGCCCAGATCGCGCGAGCGTTCCTGGTGCCGGAACCGACCATGGCGCAGCGACTCGTGCGCGCCAAGAACAAGATTCGCGATGCCCACATCCCCTACCGGGTGCCCGGCGCCGATGAGCTGCCACAGCGGGTGGCCTCGGTACTCGCGGTGATCTACCTGATCTTCACCGAGGGCCACACGGCCACCGGCAGCGCGGAATTGCTGCGCGCGGACCTGTGCGCCGAAGCGATTCGGCTGGGCCGGGTGCTGCGGGAATTACTGCCGGACGAGCCGGAAGTGCTCGGGCTGCTGGCGTTGATGCTGCTCACCGACGCGCGTCGCCCGGCCCGCACCGACGACGACGGCACCCCGATCGCGGTGTCCGAACAGGATCGCCGCCGGTGGGACCGGGCGCTCATCGCCGAGGGGCACGCACTCGTCCGGGAGTGCCTGCGCCGCAATACGCCGGGGCCCTACCAGATTCAGGCCGCGATCAATGCCGTGCACACCGACGCCGCGACCGCCGCCGACACCGATTGGGCGCAGATCGTGCAGCTCTACGACCAGTTGACGGCGATCGCGCCGAGCCCTGTCGTCGCGCTCAATCGCGCGGTGGCGGTCGCCGAAACCGAGGGCCCGGCCACCGCGTTGCCCCTGGTCGAGGATCTTCCGCTCGCGGACCACCATCTCTTCCATGCCGTGCGCGCGGACTTGCTGCGTCGCCTCGGCCGAGCCGAGGAAGCCCGCACCGCCTACGACGAAGCCATTCGCCGGACTACCAACGAGGCCGAACGTCGCTACCTGCTCCGCCGGCGCGAGGAGCTAGCCCGGCGGCAGGACGGCGGGCGGTGAGTCGTCCCCGGCTCGGGTGCCGACCTGCTTGCGTAGGAAGGCCTCCAGTGGAGTGAGCACGGCCTGCGGGTCGTCGACGAACGGCCAGTGCCCGAGCCCTTCCAGGATGTGGATCTCGGCGTCGGGGAAGAAGGTTCGCTGCTGGTCGGCGAAGCGCACCGGGATGTAAGGGTCGCCGTCACCCCAGATCACGCAGACCGGCAGACCATCCGCCGCGAGGCCGGAGTCCTTCTCCGGGAACGCACTGCTCGGATCGCGCGAATTCCGGTAGAGCCGCAGCACGGCCCGCTTGTGGGACCAGTCCGCGTAGCGGGCCACCCGCTCGACGTAGCTGCGCGGGATCGGGCGTGGGTTGTCGCGGCTGAGCGCGATCCGCATGGCGGGCCGGTTGCTCATCAGCTGGAACAGCTCGCCCAGGAGGGGCGTCTGCCAGATCTTGGCGTAGCGATGCCAGCGGTAGCCGTCGAGGACACCGCAGTTGATCACCGTGAGGCTCGCGAGTTCGTCGGGGTGGTCGAGCATCCACCGCATACCCCACGGCCCGCCGAAATCGTGCAGCACCAGGTGCACCCGATGCACACCCAGCTGGTCGAGCAGCACGCCGAGGAATCGCGCGTGCCCGATCACGCTGTGGTCGAACGTCCGCGGACGTTCGGAGCGCCCGAAGCCCGGCATGTCCATGGCGATCACCCGGGCGAACCCGGCGATGACCGGAGCCAGCTCGGCCCAATCGTCCATGGGACCGGGATTGCCGTGCACGAACACGACCGCTTCCGCGCTCCCGCCGGGATCACTGTCGTAGACGGCGCAGCGCACACCGTCGACCGTGTGCTGGGTGGGCTCGAGTTCCGAAATGGTGTCAGACAAGTCGCAGCATCCTTGATCGTCGCCCCCGCCAGCTCCGATGCCACTGGCTGTGCCGCGAAGCCTACCGCCACCGGAGGCCGGCGGGCCCGGCTTCGACCGATTGCCCGCCCGGCCGCGGGCGCGTTCAGCGCTTCTCGACGACCCGCTCCCCCGCGCCCGGCTTCCAGATGGTGATCTCGAGGCGATCGTCGACCACCTCCACCGATGAGGCGGTGGTGAGATCGGCGACGAAGAAGTGGTCGAACTCCTGGTCACGAATGTCGAAACCGCTGTCGTCGAACAGCTTCTGCGCGAATCGCGCATGCACCGCGCGGTCGGCGATATCGGTGACGCGCCCGAAGAGTTTGGCGTCACCATCGGAGACATGGGTGTCGACGGTGGCGGTGTGCAGGCAGAACCGGGGATCGCGGGCCAGATCCTTGAACTTCGTGGTGTTCGGCATGCCGACGATCACCAGCTGGTCCTCGAAGATCATCGGCTCGACCGGACTGATCCGCGGGAAGCCGTCGGAGCGGAGCGTGCCGAGCATGCAGAGGTTGCCGGTGGCCTTGTGGCGGCGCAGGAAGACGGTGGAGATCCGGGGCGCTTCTTCGGTGAACTGGCTCCAAGTGGTCATAACCCGACGGTACGAGCCATTGCTGACATCTTCTGTCAAGGTTTACGGCTAGTCTGCGGGTGTGCGGGCGAGCCGATTGGTGCAGTTGCTGCTGTTGCTCCAGACGCGCGGCCGGTCCACGGCGGCGCAGCTGGCGCGCGAACTGGAGGTCTCGGTGCGCACGGTCTACCGCGATATCGACGCGCTGTCGGCGGCGGGGGTGCCGGTGTACACCGAACCGGGACGGGCAGGCGGGGTCGAGCTGGTCGACGGCTACCGGACCCGTCTCACCGGGCTGACCAGCGACGAAGCCGATGCGGTACTGCTGGCCGGCCTGCCGGGCGCCGCCGCCGATCTGGGGTTGGGCACGGTGCTGGCGACCGCGCAGCTCAAGGTGCTCGCCGCGCTCCCGCCGGAACTGCGCGGCCGTGCCACCCGGATCGCCGAGCGCGTGCACATCGACGCACCCGGCTGGTTCCACCGGCCCGAACAGACTCCGACGCTGGCGACCGTCGCCGATGCGCTCTGGCACGACCGCAGGCTGGTGATCCGCTACGCCCGCAAGGACCGCACGGTCGAGCGCACCCTCGACCCACTCGGGCTCGTCTTGAAGGCCGGCACCTGGTACCTGGTCGCGCGCGAGGGCACGGCGGTGCGGTCCTATCGCGTCGGCCGCATCGAATCGGCTACACCGAGCGGCGAAACCTTCGACCGCCCGGATGATTTCGACCTGTCCGCGCATTGGACGGCGTCGGCGGGGGAATTCGCGCGGTCGATGCTGCGGGTGCGCGCACGATGCCGGATCGCCGGGACGCATCTGGGCCTGCTCCGATTGATGAACGATCCCGCGGCCGTCAGCGAGGCGTTGGCCTCGGCCGGCCCACCGGATGACGACGGCTGGGTAGAGCTGACGGTGCCCTCCGAATCCTGGGATGTGCTGATGACCGGCCTCCTCCCGCTGGGCGAATTCGCCGAGGTGATCGAACCGCCCGAACTGCGAGCCCGCTTCGCTGCCACCGCCGCCGGCATGCACGCGCTGTATCGCTAGCCGCCCGGTGGCCTGTTCACCGGCGTCCTCACTCGGGTGGTTGCCAGGTGAGCGCGGGCGCGAACGAGCCGAGCATCGCGCGCCCGGGCGTCAGCCGCAGGAGCGTATCGCGCACCAGCACCGCGGGGGCCGATGACAGATGCGCGGCGATGCCGATGCGGCGCGAGCGGCGGGCAATATCCTGGGTGCGGGGCCGGCGGATCCGGTCGTATTCGGCCAGCGCGGCAGGCACCGCATCGCTGCGGTCGAGCAGCGCCGCGAGGGTGACGGCGTCTTCGAGGCCCTGATTGGCACCCTGACCCATATTCGGGGTCATGGCGTGCGCGGCGTCACCGAGTAGTGCGACTCGCCCGAAGACGTAGCTCGACAGCGGAGGCAGTTCGTAGATGTCGTGCCGCAGCACCGAGCCGGGCGCCACGGCATCGAGCAGCGCCGGGATCGGATCGTGCCAGGCGCCGAAACGCCGCCGCACCTCGGCGTATTCGCCGTCGGATGTGCGAAGTCCCGGCGCCGAGTTGGCGACACCGAACATGTAGACGCGATCGTCGGGCAGGGCGATGACGCCGAAACGCTCACCGCGACCCCAGCTCTGGCCGCCGTCGTGCAGCGCGGGAACCGGATGCGCAGTGATCATCCGCCAGGCGGTGTAGCCGGCGTAGCGGGGCGCGGGCGCGCCGGGGAACACCGATTGCCGTACCGCGCTGTGGATTCCGTCGGCACCGATGACGAGGTCGGCGCTGGACACGCCACCGCTGTGCACTACCTCGACCTGATCATCGGCGTGTTCGACGCCGGTGACAGTGCAGCCGAGCCGCACGGTTTCGGCCGGTACCGCACTGCTCAGGATCTCGAACAGGTCCGCCCGGGGGATCATCACCACTTCGCCGAAGCGACGTTCCAGCTCGGCGGTGTCGGTGCGGGTGAGCCAGCGGCCATCGGGCCTGCGGATGCCCGCGTCGGTGTCGGCCATCGCTCGCTCGCGCACCGGGGCACCAAGGCCGATCCGGTCCAGTGCGCGTAATCCGTTGGCCCACAGGGTCAATCCCGAGCCCGCCTCACCGACCGCCGCGGCGCGTTCGAGGATCTCGATCCGCCAGCCCCGCCGGGCCAGGGCGACGGCGGTCGCGAGACCGCCGATCCCCGCGCCCACGATGATCGCGCGCTGTTCCGTGTGCCGCGTCGCCGCCATCCCAGCCTCCACTACATCCGTAGTAACAATTACTACAAATGTAGTATGGATTCCGTGGAACAGAAACACTCGGTGGGCCAGAACACACCCGCGAGCCCGCACCCGCCCGGTCAGGGCGCGGAACCGACCAGGCGCGAACGCGTGCTCGACGCCGCGATCGATCTGCTCGGCGCCCGCGGCCCCCGCGCACTGACCCACCGCGCGGTCGATGAAGCCGCCGCCGTACCCGTCGGCACCACCTCCAACTACTTCCGCACCCGCGAGGCGCTGCTCACCGGGATCACCGAACGCTTGGAGCAACGCGACTACGCGGACTGGTCGGCGCTGACCACCGCCCCGCTGCCGGACACGGTCGAGCAGCTCGCGGCCGGAATGGCGCGGTTCGTCGGGCACGCCGTCACCGCCGACCGCACCCGCACCCTCGCCAGATACGCGCTGTTCCTGGAGGCGCAGTCCGCGCCGGCGGTGCTGGCGTCCTTGCAGCGCGGGCACTCCCGGCTGTCCGCATGGGCAGGCGCGATGCTGCGGGCCGTCGGTGCGGGCGAATGGACGACGACGCCGATGGTGGACTATCTCGAGGGCCTCATCATGCATCGCCTGATCTCGGACGAGGCGGCCAGCGATCCGGCGCCGCAACTGCACCTGATGTTGCGCGCGCTGCTCAGCGCATCGGACGACAGCAGCGGTTGAATCGCCGACCGGGCCGGAAACACCTGCCCGCAGCAGGATTTCGCGTGCTAACCGGAGTTGCGCAGCGCCGTGGCCAGTCCGTTCATGGTGAGCAGGATCCCGCGCTTCACCAGTTCGGAGTCATCGCCCGCCCGCAATCGTCGCAGCAATTCCACCTGCATCTGGTTCAGCGGTTCCAGGTAGGGGAAACGGTTGTGAATGGATTCGGCCAGTGACGGGTTGTCCGAGAGCAGGTGATCGTTGCCGGTGATGGCGGCGTGCATGCGGATGGTGCGGGCATGCTCCTCGCTGATCATGCCGAAGATCTGCTCGCGCAGCGCCCGATCCTCGACCAGTTCGGCGTAGCGCTGCGCGATGGCGAGATCGCTTTTCGCCATCACCTGCGCCAGATTGGACAGCACGGTACGGAAGAACGGCCAGCGCCGATACAGATCGGCCAGGGTCGCCAGCCGTCGCGGACCGTCACCGACCCAGTCCTCGAGCGCGGTGCCGGTGCCGTACCAGCCGGGCAGCATCACCCGCGCCTGACTCCACGACATCACCCACGGAATGGCCCGCAGATCGGCGACCGAATTGGTGGGCTTGCGTGAGGCGGGCCTGCTGCCGATGTTCAGGTCACCGACCTCGGCGACCGGGGTGGACTGGCGGAAGTACTCGACGAAACCCGGTGTGTCGTGCACCAGCCGGGCATACGCGGCGCGCGCCCTGGCGGCCAGCTCGTCCATCAGCTGGTAGGACGGTTCGGCGTCGGCGCCGAGGCCCTCCACGTCCAGCAGTGTCGATTCCAGGGTGCCCGCGATCAGCGACTCCAGATTCCGGTGCGCCGAACCGGATTCGGCGTACTTGGCCGCGATCACCTCGCCCTGTTCGGTGAGCCGCAGCGACCCGTACACCGCACCGGCGGGCTGGGCCAGGATGGCGTCATAGCTGCGGCCACCACCGCGGCCGACCGTGCCGCCGCGGCCGTGGAACAGCCGCAATCGGATCCCGGTCTTGCGCGCCACCTCCACCAGATCCAGTTCGGCCCGGTACAGCGCCCAGTTCGCGGCCAGATAGCCGCCGTCCTTGTTGGAATCGGAGTAGCCGAGCATCACTTCCTGGCGCATCCCCTTGGCTGCCACCAGATCCCGGTACACCGGCACTTCCAGCGCCGCCGCCAAGGTCGCCGCACCCGCCCCGAGATCCTCGATGGTCTCGAACAACGGCACGATGCCGGCCGCGCAACTCGGCGAACCGCCGGGCGCACCCGGATCCAGCAGCCCGCCCTCCTTCAGCAGCAGCGCGGCCTCGAGCATGTCGCTCACCGAGGTGCACATGCTGATGATGTAGTTCGGGATGGCGGGCTCACCGAAGGTCGCGACCACCTCGGCCGCGGCGCGCACGATATCGAGTTCCTTGGCCGCGAGTTCGCTCAACCGCGCGTGCGGGCCGAGCAGCGGGCGGCGGGTGCTCAGCTCCGCCGCCAGGATGCGCACCCGCTCCGGTTCCGGCAGGCTCACGTAGTCCTGGTGCACGCCTGCCCACGCCAGCAGTTCGGCCACAACCTGCTCGTGCACCTCCGAGTTCTGCCGCATATCCAGGCCCTGGAGGTGGAAACCGAACGTTTCCACGGCATGGCGCAGCGCGGCGAGGCGGTCATCGGCGAGCAGGCCGTCACCGGAGGCGCGCAGGGAGGCGTCGATGGCGTCGAGATCGTCGAGCAGCGATTGCGGATCGGAGTAGGCGGGGGCGCCGGTGCCCGTCGCGTCGGGTGTGCCGGCGGTGACCTGGCCAACGCCGATGCCCGCTCCCACTCCGAGCGCGACGACACCGGTCGAACGCAACGGAACGCCGAGCGCGGCCTCCGCTGTGGTGGTCAACCTTTCCCGGATACGGTGCAGCGCACGGCGATACGGCTCGTCGGCGTGGATCGAGGGGTCGGCGTAGCCCGCGGCGGCCAGTTCCGCCACCGCCTCGCTCACCCGCACCAGCCGCCCGGACTGCGACAGCGTCTTCTCCAGCTCCACAAGTTCCCGCAGATAGCGGCCGAACGCCAGGCCGGCCGCCTGCCCGGCCGCGGTGCGCACCACCTCGGCGGTGACGTACGGGTTGCCGTCGCGGTCACCACCGATCCAGGAACCAGGCCGCAGGATCGGCTTCGGCAGCAGCTCGGCGTCGGGCCAGCGGGAGCGCAGCGCCGCCCGGACCTCGGCGTTGATCGCCGGGATGACATCGAACAGTGTGAGCTCGTAATAGCGCAGCCCCACCGCGATCTCGTCCTGGATCCGCAGCCGCGCCAGCCGGATCAACGCCGTGCGCCACAGGGTCAGGACCTGACGGCGGATTTCCACTTCGAGGCCCGCGCGGTCACGTTCCGGGTAGTGCTGACGCCTGCGCATCAGTTCGGTGATCCGGCTCTGCACGTCGAACACCGTGCGGCGCCTGGTCTCGGTGGGGTGTGCGGTGATCACCGGCGACACCAGTGCGTCGGTGAGCAGATCGGCGACCTTCGCAGCCGGCAGCGCGGCCGCGTCGAGCTTGCGGTAGGTGGCCGCCAGCGACGAATCCTGCGGCGGCTCCCCGGCCGCCTCGTGTGCGGCTCGGCGCCGGTCGCGTTGCAGATCCTCGGCGAGATTGGCCAGCAGGACGAAATAGCTGAAGGCCCGGATCAGCGGCAGGGCCACATCGATGTCGACCCCGTCGAGCATGTCGGCGACGGCGCTGCGCCCGACCTCCTCCCGGCGTACCCGGAACGCCTCGACCCTGACCCGTTCGATGAGGTCGAACACCTCGGGACCTTCGTGGTCCCGGATGGTGTCGCCGAGTACGCCGCCGAGGAATCGGATGTCCTCGCGCAGCGGCCGGGTCGCGTCCTGCTCGGTCTCGATCCGCGGTTCGGTCATGTTCCGACAGTACTGCCGGAGATTGCCGAACATCTGCTCGGTCGGGCGGTGCGCCGGGCGGGAGGAGACGGTGCGGCGGATGCTCGCGCACCCGTCACCGGCGAGGGCGCAACCTCACAGTTCCCGGATGATCCGCGCCGGGTTGCCCGCCGCGAACACCCGGTCCGGCAGATCGCGGGTGACCACGCTGCCCGCGCCGACCACCGTGTCGTCGCCGATGGTGACCCCGGGACAGACGATCACCCCGCCGCCGAACCAGACGTTGTTCCCGATGACGATGGGCGCCGCCGACTCCCACCGCTGCCTGCGCCGCTCATGGTCGTCCATCGGGTGCAGGGCCGTCAGCAGCTGGCAGCGCGGGCCGATCGAGACGTCGTCGCCGATGGTGATGGGCGCGCAATCCAGCAGGATCGCATCGTAATTGAGGAAACTGTTCGCGCCGATCTCGATCAGGTAGCCGTAGTCGCACTGGAAGCGGGGCATGATCCAGGAACCCTCCCCCAGCTTGCCGAGCAGCTGCCGCAGCACGGTCTCGCGCCGTTCGGTCTCCTCGGGGCCGGTGCGGTTGAACTCGTCGCAGAGTGCTTGTGCCCGCCGCCGCTCGGCGACCAGCTCCGGATCGTTGTCCCGGTACAGCTCGCCGGCCAGCATTCGCGCCTTCTGTTCACCCATGCGGCCAGGTTAGCGGCGCTCGACGATCAGCTGCCGTCGCGCGCGGACACCGGCTTCGGCACACCCTGTTCGGTATCGTTCTGCGCGTCGGCGCCAGATCCCATGGCCCGGCACGCAACGGGAGGGCGAGATGGTGGACGGGGAGCCGTTCGGTCGATACCGCTTGGGCCGGATCATCGGCGAGGGCGGCATGGGGCGGGTATACGAGGCGTTCGATACGGCGACAGAGCGCACGGTCGCGCTGAAGGTCCTGCCCGAGGCACTGGCGGGCAATCGGGAATTCCGCGAACGATTCCGGCGGGAAGCCCATGCCGCGGCCCGGCTCAGCGAACCGCATATCGTGCCGATCCACGACTACGGCGAGATCGGCGGACGGCTGTTCCTCGATATGCGCCTGATCGACGGCGTGGATCTGGCCACCGTGCTCGCCGAGCGCGGTCCGCTGAGGCCCGAGCGGGCGGTGCACGTCATCGAACAGGTGGCCGCCGCGCTCGACGCCGCGCACGCCGCCGGGCTGGTGCACCGCGATGTCAAACCGTCCAACATCGTGCTCGGCGATCGCGATTTCGCCTATCTGATCGATTTCGGCATCGCCCGCGACGATTCCGCGACCGCGATGACCAGCGTCGGCACCACCCTCGGCACCTTCGCCTACATGGCACCGGAACGCTTCACGCCAGGACAGCAGACCGACGCCCGCGCCGACCTCTACTCCCTTGCCTGCGTGCTCTACGAATGCCTCACCGGCGCTCGGCCTTTCCCCGGCACCGTGGTAGCCGAGCAGATCGCCGCCCATCTCACCGCCGAACCGCCGCGTCCCAGCCGCGCCCGGGACGAGGTTCCCGCCGCCCTCGACGCGGTGATCGCGCGCGGGATGGCCAAGTCGGCGGATCAGCGCTATCGCAGTGCCGGCGAGTTCGCGGTGGCCGCCCGGCGTGCGCTCGATCCGGTCGGACCGGTGGATGCGAGCTCGGGGCGGCAGGAGGCGGTGTCCGGTGGGTCGGTGGCGCCCACCGTGCGGGCTTCGCACGCGACGCACGAACCGGTCGCCACCCGCGAACCGGGGATCGGCGGGCTTGCGGTGGCCTGCCTCGTGGTGGTCTGCGGACTGTCGTCGGCGCGGCTGATCGCGGCGTTGGCGAGCTACGGTGAGCCGCACTCGCGAAGCTTTCCCGATTACTGGCTCCCGGTGTTGGTGCTGGCGGCGGTGGCGGCGCTTGCGGTCCGCGCCCTGATCGTGCGCAGGCGCTCCACCGTCATCGTGTTCGCCTGCGTGCTGTTCGTCGCGGCTTTTCCGATGGCGCTCGGCGATTGGCCCGCCGATGTCACCGCCGATGTGCTGACCATGCTGGGGGTGAGTCGTGCGCTGGTGTTGCTGATCGTGTTCGCTGCGGCGGCCGTGCTGATGGGCGTCGGCGTGGCCGCCGGCGCGCCGCGCCGCGCGGTGGTGCCAGGACCGGGCGGCGCTGGTTCCGGTGGCGGTGGCACCGCGATGGCGTACGCCTCCTGGACGCAGCGGGTGGGCGCCGCGCTGCTGGACGGTCTGCCCGCGGGCCTGCTCACGGGCTCGGGTATGGGGCTCATGCGGGCATCGAGCCCCTCTCCCGGCGAGAGCACCGGCGGTGGCGTCGCGGTGATGATGCTCTGCTATGCGGCGCTGCTGGCGTATCTGCTCTGGAACGTCGGATTCCGGCAGGGCAGGTCCGGGCAGACCTGGGGCAAGCAGGTCGTCGGTATCTCGGTGGTCGGCGCGCAGACGGGCCGCCCGCTCGGCGTCGGCACATCCGTCGGGCGGCAACTCGCGCACATCGTGGATGCCCTGCCGTGCTACCTCGGATTCCTGTTCCCGCTCTGGGATGCCAAGGCGCAGACCCTCGCCGACAAGATGATCGGCTCGGTGGTCGTGCGGGGGGCGATCGCAGAGACGATGCTGCCACCGGGCGCGGGCGGCATCGATATCTCGCACACACCGTCGAATCACGCTGTCGACGCCCCGCATCCGGCCATCAACCCCGTCCCGCATGCGGGTGCCGCCCAGCTGGACCCACGCATGGACACCACCCGCTCGGCTCCGTCTTCTGCCGCCGACTCACGCCACGCGGTCACGGAGGTGGCCCCGCATGCGGCGCCCGCCGACGCCGGTGCACGGGTGGCCGGCCCCTGGCCCGACCCTGGTTCGGCGGTTCCTCCGAGAGCCGAGGCCCGGACGACCGCAACCGATTCCGACCTCGGGCCCACGAGCCGGACGAGCACCGAGGTCATGATCGGTGCGGCGGCCCTGGCCGTGGTGGCGGTTGTCGGTGTCGCCGTGGCCGTCACCCAGGCCGAGTCGAGATCCGGCCGGGAGCGCATGCCCGCGATCACCTCCGCCATCGAGGTGCCGGCGGGAGCACACGACATCGCGCTCGATCCGGCCGGCCGGAAGGCCTACGTCAGGGGCAATCTCGGCGGACCGGTGTCGGTGATCGATACCGGGACGAACACGGTCGTCGCGACCATTCCCGTCGGTCCCGAAACCGGTGGTGTGGCGGTCGACCCGGGCCGCGGCACGCTCTACGTGACCGACCGCGGCGAGCGCACAGTGACGCTGATCGACACCGGAACGCACCGAGACGTCGCCACGATTCCCGTCGGCTACGACCCGCAGTCGGTGATCGTCGATCCCGATTCGGCGACGATCTACGTCATCGGTGGCAGCCAGGTGTCGATCATCGATACCGGCACTCGGACGGTGACCGCGACCATTCCGGTCGACAGCAGCACTCGCAAAGCTGCCCTCGATCCCGGCGCCGACACCCTCTACGTCGTCGCGGACCAGGGCCTGATGATGATCGACACCAGGAGCAACACTGTCACCGGCAGCCTGGACATCCCCACTTACGACGACTACACGAGCCCGCTCGATGTCACGGTGGATCCAGCCACGCACACCGTCTATGTGACCGCGTACGGCGGGAACGACTCCGAAGACCGGTCACTGTCGATCATCGACCCGAAGAGTGGTGCACTGCTGGCCGCCCCCACAGCCGACGGCAATGCCCTCGATATCGCCATCGACCCGAGCGAACACACCGTGTATATCGCCAACTACACCGACGTTCAGCTGATCGACACGCAGACGCGGACCCAGATCGGCTCGATCGAGCTCGTGGCCGGGCAGAGCGCCGAGGACATCGCGGTCGATCCCACCTCGCACACCGTCTACGTGGCCGACGGTCCGTCGGTGCAGGTGATCAGCCGCTGATGGCCGCGGCTACCCGAGGGCGGCGGCCAACCGATCGGTGACGTCGATCAACCACGCCTCGTCCCCGTGCCGCCGGCCCCACAGCGTGGACTCGACCGCCCGCACCTGCGCCCACCTGCGGGCCCGCTCGCGGTCGAGTTCGGCCGCCTCGCAAAATATTTCGAGCCCGCGCAGCAGCTGCGGCACCGCGTCGGGCGCGAACAGCAGATGCGCGAAACGCAGGCTGCGGATAACGGTGAACGTGTCGTACGCGGGGTCGCCGACGTAGCCCTTCGGGTCGATCGCCAGGAACGGCTCGCGGTCCCCGAGCAACACATTCGCATCGTGCAGGTCGCCGTGGACGAGCGTGCCCGGCTGATCCGGGCCGAGATCGCGCAGGGTTTCCAGGGCGGCGTCACGCACACGCGGCGGCAGCGGATCGCCGAATTCCATGGAGAGCTCGGTTATTTCGGTGGCCCACTCGGCGGTGAGATCGGCCAGCAGCGGAAGCCCGGGCGGGGCTTCGACCGCGAGCCGGCGCGACACCTGCCCGATGGCCGACACCGCGGTATCGAAATCCTCGATCTCGGCCAGGGTGCCGCAGGCACGTTCGAGCAGCATCGCGAACCGATCGTCGTCGCGTTCGAACAACCGGACCGCGCCGCGCCCGGCCCAGGCGGCGAACGCGTGCGGTTCGAACACGTTGCCCGGATGCGGGAACGACACCTTCAGCACCGCGGGCGGCAGATCCGCCCGCCGGACCGGCACCACCAGCCCCACCCGCCCGTGCAGCACCGGCCCATCCGGCACGCACGACCACCGGTGCAGCAGTTCGTCGACGAGGGCGGGCAGCGCGGCGATCCACCGCTGCCCGGATTCCCCTTCCCTGCCGACGGTCTCACGCACGAAGTCCTCCGGGATCGCGATCACTCCTCGACTCTAAGGACGCCGACCGCCGCGCCGGGTGTACGCCATCGGGACCACAGCCCCGCGCCCCAGGAGGCGGGGCGAGCCGGCGAGGGTCTACGACCGGGTGCGCTGGGCGGCGGCCGCGAACTTCGCCCGATAGCGGCTCGGCGAGATGCCGACATCGTGGGTGAAGACCGCGCGGAAGGTGACCGGCGAGCCGAAGCCCGCCTCCGAGGCGATCCGGTCGACCGTGAAATCGGTGGTTTCGAGCAGTTCCCTGGCCGCAGCCAGGCGTTCGGCCGCGACCCAGCGCATCGGGGTGGTGCCGATATCGCGGTCGAAGTGCCGCGCGAGCGTGCGCGGTGACATATTCGCGGCGCGGCTCAGCTCGGCGAGGCTGATCGGGTGCCGCAGCTGCCCGCGCAGCCAGGTGCGCAGCTCGTCGAGCCAGGTGGCGGCCGCGTCGAGGGGTTCGGCGTGCACGTATTGGGCCTGATCGCCGTCGCGGTGCGCGGCGATGACGAGGTTGCGGGCGATGGTGTTGGCCGCGCGCTCGCCGTGGTCCTGGCGGATCAGGTGCAGGCACAGATCCAGTCCGGCGGCAGAACCGGCGCTGGTGAATATGCCGTCGTCTTCGAGGTAGATGGCGCGTGCGTCGACCTCGACGGCCGGGTACATCCGTTGCAGCAGCGGTGCGTGCCGCCAGTGCGTGGTGGCCCGGCGGCCATCGAGCAGCCCGGCCTCGGCGAGCGCGAAGGTCCCGGTGCACAGTGCGGCGATGCGGGCACCCCGCCGGGCTGCCGCGCGCAGCTGCCGCACCAGCGGCGCACCGACCGAGCGGCCCGGCGGCACGGCGGGAACCAGCACGGTGGCGGCGGCCGACAGCGCGCTCAGCGGTCGCTGTGGGTGCAGGCGCGCGCCGGTGTGGGTGCGGACGCCGCGCGTATCGCCGCACAGCGTCACGTCATACAGCGGCGGCGCGCCCGGATCCCAGTCGTATCCAAGGGCTTCCAGTGGCATGCCGATCTCGAACAACGTCATTCCGTCGACGAGTGGTACCGCGATGGAGGGCTTGCGCAAGGTGTCGGTCGGATCGTTCATGGTGGCAAAATCCCATCACTTTATGTCGATTCTGCCACTCGCGACGTCGGGCGGGCAGTGCGATCGTCGAGTCATGACCACTCGCACGCCATCGAGGGAAACCGCCACGCCGCCGCGCCGGGCCCGAGATCGCGGCCGCCGGGCCGGACGGGCGCTGCGCAATACCGTCCGCCAGATCGCCGGCGGCGTGGACGCGTTCTCGCGGGTGCGCCACGGCCTGCCCGTGCCGCCCGGCCACCCTGCTCGCGACGACCGAGCCGCCGCCGGGCGAGGTGCTGTTGGTTGAGCGCGGCCGATCCGGCTATTCCGCCGGTATGAGACGCGGAGCAACCCTTGCGACCCTCGCAGCCCTGCTACTGGTAGCGGGGTGCGGCACCGACGACGCACCGGGCGAATCGAGTTCGCACGCGGCCGGTAGCGAGGCGCGCACCGGCGACATCACCCTGCGCAACGTGCACATCGTGCCCGCGGTGGTGCCCGGCCAGTGCGTCATCCAGGCCGACGCGCCGGCGATGCTGGCGTTCGCGGCCGTGAACAACAGCCCGACCGACTCCGATCGCCTGGTCTCCATCGACACCCCGGCGGCCGAATCGGTCCGCATCCAGGCCACCCAGCAGCAGCTGACGCTGCGCCCGGAAACGATGCTGACCGCGGGGCAGCCGGTCGAGCAGGTGCGGCAACCCTCGGCACCGGACCAGCCGATCCGGGTCACGCTGATGGATCCGGCCGATTCGGTGCGGCCCGGTAAGCACGTCGAGATGACCTTCACCTTCGATCGGTCCGGCACGGTCACCGTCGCCGTCCCGATCGACTCCTGCCCGACGCAGCTGTCGGAGTAGGCGATCAGCGCTCGGCGCCGCCCAGGATGCCCAGCACCTGATCGGACAGATAGAACGGTTCCAGCCGCTCCCGGATCAATCCAGCGAGCACCCCGTTCTTCTTGGCCGCCTCGATCACCGCGGGCCCGTAGCGCAGGATTTCGGTGCTGATGTCCTCGGCGGTGAGACCGAGTTCGGGCAGCATCGCGCCGAGGGTGTAATCGCCGTACTTGCTGAAGAAAACCTGCACGCATTCGTCGACGAGCAGGCCGAAGTACTCCTTCTCCCGCGTGGTGACCGCGATCTCGTAGCAGATCAGCACGAGTTCGCGCAGGTCCTTCTGAGTGAGGTAATCGCGCAGGCCGCTGACCGGCTCGTCGGCGTGCAGATCCCAGAATTCCATCGCCGCGCCGTGCACCGGGGCATCGCGCAGCATCTCGCGGATGGCGTTGTTGGTGCGGCGCAGCGCGAACAGCGCGCCCTTGCCCGCCATATCGCCGATGAAGGTGTTGTCGGCGGCGACCTTCTTGGCCCGGTTGGCCGCCGACTGCCCCAGCGACATCAGCGAGGAAACGCCGGGGATCTTCTCCGCGCGTTCCCGGTTGGCCTGCATGAAATCGTTGATCAGCTTATCGACGAACTTCGAGGCGACGGTGGCCACCAGCGGGCTCTCGGTGAGCCGGTCCAGGATGCGCTCCTGGGCCTGATGCATGGCGAAGATCTTCTCCAGCAGCGCCTCCACCGGCTCACGCTCGACGACCTGGCCGAGGGTGTAGTCGTGGCTGCCGGAGATGTTGTCGTAGATGGCGTCGGCGAAGACGCCGACCATATCGGCGATCACCGGGCTGCCGCCGATGAGGTCGATGACGGTGGCGACGGTGGCCTCGGCCTGTTCGATCGACACCACGTCACGGAAGACGATGGTGTCGGCGACCTCGAGCACCGCCGCCACGTCCCGGGCGACGACCTCGGTGAAGCGGTCGCCACTCACCTCGGCCAGCAGGAATTCCACCTGAGCGTCGAGCAGCCGTTCGGCGATGTCACGCGGCTCGGTCATCTGGTCCACCCATTCGTCGTCCGGCGCCGGCCAGACCACGGACGGATTACTCGTCGTTGTCGCGCAACGATTTCCGGATCTGCTCCAGGCGCTCACGCGCGGCCTCTTCGCGCGCCTGCCACTGTTCGTCGGCGCTGCGGCCCGCCGGGGTCTGCCGATCGAGTTCACCCATCCCCTGCGCGGTGCCGTAGCGCTGCTCGACTTTATCCCGAACTGACTCGAAAGTAGGTACGCCGCCGGAGGAATATCCGGCCGTCCCGGACAGTCCCGGCGAACCCGGTACCGGCGGTACCGGCGATACCGCTCCGACCTGCCCCGATGCGGTTCCGGACACGGCCGGATCATGCGTGGCGTCGATGCGAGTGATAGGAGACACATCCGGGTGCGGATGCACATGACCGGTTTCGGCGGGCATGTCGGCCGCGGCTTCGTGCACCGGTGCGAGCGCCGCCCGGCCCGCGGTCGCGATGCGGATGACGGCGAGCAGGTCGGCATCCGGCAGCTGCGCCAACCGCTCGGTGATCTCGGTGAACTCGCTCATACCGTCAGGCTACGCATGCGCCGCGCGCTGCCGCACCTGATCGCGGGCACCGGCCAGCGGTCAGGTCGGGCAGACCGTGCGAGCCCAGCTTTCGATGGTGTCGATCCAGTGCCCGGCCGCCAAGACGACGATGTCGTTGTGGCCCGCTCCCGGATAGATGACCAGTTTCTTGGGCTCGGGCGCGGCCTCGTACAGCATCCGCGCATGCCGCAACGGCAATAGTTCGTCCTGGTCACCGTGCATGAGCAGCAGCGGCGCGCGCAATTGCGGGATGCGCCGCAGGCTCGGGTACGCGTCCGGAACGAGCGGCGCGGGAAGGAAGGGATATACCGCGCGGGCGGCCTCGCGCATCCCGGTGAAGGTGGACATCAGGATCAGGCCCGCGGGCGGATGCGCGAGTGCGAGCTCGAGCATCACCGCCCCGCCGAGTGATTCGCCCAGATACAGCACCCGCCCCGGATCGACGCCGGGCTGGCCGAGCAGGATCGTGCGGGCCGCTCGGGCATCCAGTGCGGTGCCGCGTTCGCTGGGCCGTCCGGTGCTGCGGCCGTAGCCGCGATAGTCGAAGGCGAGCACATCGAACCCGGCCTCGGCCAGCAGCGCGTAGATCGGCACCCGGTCGCCGATATTGCCGCCGTTGCCGTGCGCGTACAGCACATGCCCGATCGACCGCGGCGCCCGCACCCACCAGCCGTGCAGTGTCTCACCATCGGCGGTCGGGATGGACAGTTCGGCGTAGTCCAGGCCGAGCCGCGCCGGGGTCTGCTCGATCCGCCGCGGTTGTGGTTGGAAAACCAGCGCGTTCAGGACGGGAGTTGCCGGGTGACGCATGCTCTAGTCCTACCGCATCCGGGGCCGGCCTTCATCCCGCCGGATACCCGGCACCCGGCATCGGTACCTGGCGAGGCCGACACATGCCGCGGCCCGGCCGCCGATCGAAGGCGGGCCGGGCCGTGGACACCAGGTAGTTATCCGCGCAGCACCGCGCCGACCGCCTCCGACGCCGCCGCCACCGCCGCATCGCGCGCGGCGCTGGCCTCGTCTTCGGTCAGGGTGCGATCCGGGGCACGGAATCGCAGCGCGTAGGTGAGCGATTTGCGGCCCT
Organism: Nocardia sp. JCM 38205; assembly: GCF_058222935.1. NCBI lineage: Bacteria > Bacillati > Actinomycetota > Actinomycetes > Mycobacteriales > Nocardiaceae > Nocardia > Nocardia sp. JCM 38205. The sequence goes on from NZ_JBYHFL010000005.1 coordinate 57,344, forward strand.
CACCGGCCTGCGCGCCCTCGTAGACGTCGAACAGCGCGATGTCCTCGAGCAGCTCGCCGCCGCCACCGCGCAGCGCGGACTCCACCCGGGCGGCCGGTACGGCCTTGTCCACGCTCACCGAAACGTCTTGCAGCACTGCGGGGAACGGCGAGACCACCGGCACCGGACGCGCCTCGCGCAACGGCAGCGCGTCCAGGTTCAACTCGAAGGCACAGGTGCGCGGCGGCAACCCGGAACGCTCCAGCACCGCCGGATGCAGCTCACCGGCATGCCCGACGACCACACCGTCGACCACCAGTTCGGCGCAGCGGCCCGGATGCCACGGCAGGTACGCCCCGGCCCGGCGTTCGATGACCACTCCGGCGGCGTCGGCGACGGCATCGGCCAAGGCGAAGGCGTCGGCGGCCTCGGCCGGGCGACCCTCACCCCACGGGCCGCGCGGTTCCCGGCGTCCGCTCAGCACGGCGGCGACGTGCACCGGCTGGTCGGGCAGCGAGGCCAGCAGTTCGGCGATCTCGTCATCGGTCGGACGCCGATCCACCGGCAGCGGGTCGACCGGGCGGGTGTCCGGGCCCGGCAGCACGACCTGCGCGATGCCGTAGATGGCCAGGTCCTTCGCGCCGCGCGAGATATTGCGTCCGGCGACCTCGAGCAGGCCGGGCAGCAGCGTGGTGGCCAGTTCGGGGCGCTCGACATCGAGCGGGTTGAGCACCGAGGTGGTGGTGCGGCGCGGATCGTCGGCGTCCAGGCCCCAGGTGTCGAACACCCCGGCAGGCAGGAACACCGGCGGCGGCACCTCGACGGCCCCGGCGAAGGCCAGCGCGCGGCTCACCGCGCGACGGCGCCGCTGGGTGGGGGTCAGGCCACGGCCTGCGGGGGCTGCGGGCAGCACCGACGGGATCTGCTCGAGACCCTCCAGCCGCAGCACCTCCTCCACCAGGTCGGCGGGCTGGGTCAGGTCCGGACGCCAGCTCGGCGCGGTGACCACGAGCTGGCCGTGACCGGACTCGGGCACATCGACCTCGACGGTGCAGCCGATCTGCGCCAGCCGCCGCGCGGACGTGCCGGTCGGGTAGGTCACGCCGGCCACCCGGTCGGCGAGGTCGATGTCCATGTGGATCGGCTCGGGCGCGGGCAGCGGCACCCGGATGTCGGTGAGCGCGGATTCGATGGTGCCGCCGGCGATCTCGGCCAGCAGCGTGGCGGCGCGGTCGAGCGCGGCGACGTTGATCTCCGGATCGACCACCCGCTCGTAGCGCTTGCTCGCCTCGGAGACCAGCTTGTGCCTGCGCGCGGTGCGGTAGACCAGCAGCGGATTCCAGGTCGCGGCCTCGAGCACGATATCGGTGGATTCCGCCGACACCTCGGTGCTGGCACCGCCCATCACACCGGCCAGCGAGATGACCCCGGAATCGTCGGCGATCACGATGTCCTCGGCGTCCAGGGCGCGCTCGGTGTCATCGAGGGTGCGCAGGGTCTCCCCCGCGTTCGCCGGGCGCACCACCAGGCCACCGCTCAGCTTGGCGGCGTCGAAGGCGTGCAGCGGCTGGCCCAGTTCGAGCATCACATAGTTGGTGACGTCGACCGCGGGCGAGATCGGCCGCACCCCTGACAGCAGCAGCCGCCGCTGCAACCACCACGGGCTCACCGCGTTCGGATCGATCCCGGTGACCCGGCGCACCGCGAACCGGGTGCACTGCGATTCCGGCTCCAGCCGCACCGGCCAGGCATCGGCCTCGTCGTCGGGCAGCGTGCGCACCGCGGGATCGGCGTATTCCAGGTCGAAACCGCAGGCCAGCTCGCGCGCCAGACCGCGCACCGAGAAGCAGTAGCCGCGGTCGGGGGTGATGTTGAGTTCGATGACGGTGTCGTCGAGACCGAGCAGCTCGTTGGCGTCGGCGCCGGGCTCGGCGGTACCGGGCTCGAGCACCAGAATGCCCGAATGATCCTTGCCGATACCGAGTTCGGCGACCGAACAGATCATGCCGTTGGAGACATGGCCGTAGGTCTTGCGCGAGGAGATGGCGAAACCACCCGGCAGCACGCCACCGGGCAGCACCACGACCACCAGATCGCCGACGGCGAAATTACGGGCACCGCAGACGATTTCCTGCGGCTCGGGATTGCCGACGTCGACCTTGCAGAAGCGGATCGGCTTCTTGAACTCGGTGAGCTCGGTGATCTCCAGGACGCGGCCGACCACCAGCGGCTTCTCGATCTCACCGCCCACCCGCTGCAGGGTGTCGACTTCCTCGACCTCGAGGCCGACGCGGACGAATCCGGCGTCGAGTTCCTCGGGCGTCACCGACCACTCGGGGGCGGTGCGCGCGATGATGTCGGTCAGCCAGGACTGCGCTACTCGCACTTGACGTTTCGCTCTCTCGATCGAAGGTGGTCAGGACCGGATACCGAAGGGCAGCGTGAACCGCACGTCGCCCTCGACGATGTCGCGCATATCCGGAATGCCGTTGCGGAACTGCAGGGTCCGCTCCAGGCCCATGCCGAACGCGAAACCGCTGTACTCCTCGGGGTCGATCCCGCTGGCGATGAGCACCTTCGGGTTCACCATGCCGCAGCCGCCCCATTCGACCCAGCCCGCGCCGCCCTTCTTGTCCGGGAACCACACGTCGACCTCGGCGGAGGGCTCGGTGAAGGGGAAGTAGTTGGGGCGCATGCGGGTCCGCGTCTCGGGACCGAACAGTGCGCGCGCGAACGCGTCCAGCGTGCCGCGCAGATGCGCCATGGTCAGGCCCTTGTCCACCGCAAGACCCTCGACCTGCGAGAAGACCGGGGTGTGGGTGGCGTCGAGCTCATCGGTGCGGAAGGTGCGGCCCGGGCACACGACATAGATCGGCAGTTCGCGTTCCAGCATCGAGCGCACCTGCACCGGCGAGGTGTGGGTGCGCAGCACCTGCCGCGATCCCTCGGGCGCGATGTGGAAGGTGTCCTGCATGGTGCGCGCGGGGTGGTCGGGCAGGAAGTTGAGCGCATCGAAGTTGAAGTGCTCGGTCTCCACCTCGGGGCCCTCGGCGACCTCCCAGCCCATCGCGACGAACACATCGGCGATCTGCTCGGAGATGACGGTGATCGGATGCCGGGCGCCCACCGGCTGCCTGCGCGCGGGCAGGGTGACGTCGATGCTCTCGGCGACCAGCACCGCGGCGTCGCGTTCGGCCAGCAGCGCCGCGCGCCGGGCCTCGAAGGCCTCCGAGACCCGGGTGCGCGCCACGTTGACGCGCTTGCCGGCGTCGGCCTTCTCCGTCTTGGGCAGCGTGCCGAGGGCACGCTGGGCCAGCGCGATGGGTGACTTGCCGCCGATGTGCTCGGTCTTGGCGACCGCGAGCGCATCCAGGTCGGCGGCCGCCGCGAACGCTTTCTCGGCCGCCGCCGCGGCCGCGGCCAATGCCTCCTCGGTCAGCGAGGCGTTCTGCTCGACTGCGCTCTTGTCGTCGCCCACGATCGTTCGTCTCTCCCCTGGGGATCGGTTCTCCGGGTGCGGACCATTCCTTACCCACATTGCTGCTGGTCGAATCGTATGCGATGCGGATCGGGCGATTCATCCGGATTACCTCGGGCCGGGCGCGGGTGTTGTGCTAGCGCCGCCCTCGCGCTGGTCGGCGTGTCGACTCGGCAGCGTGCGCGGTGTGTCGGCCCCATACCGGCGGCCCGGTGGTCGCCGTGGACCACCGGGCGTACCGGGACGGGCGGTCAGGCGGTGCCGACCGGTACCTCGCCGTCCTCGGCCGGATGGAACCGAGCGTCGAGCGACTCCGCGTCGCTGGTTCCGGCCTTGCGGCCGGGCGCTTCGGCGGAACCCGCCGGTTCGATCCGGCTGGGCAACAGCAGCGCGACGAACGCGCCGACCGCGACGATCGCGGCGCCCACCCACACCGCGGGGACCAGGCCGTCGACATAGCGCTGCGGGTCGAGGTAGGAACCGTGCGAGGCGAACACCGACGCCAGTACCGCGACCCCCATCGCGACGCCGACCTCGCGGACGGTGTTGTTGGTGCCGGAGGCGATCGCGCGGTCCTCCGGGTCGGCGGCGGCCATCACCACGGTGGCGCCGGGGGCGAAGGTCAGGCCCATGCCGAGCCCGCCCAGCAGAAACGGACCGACGAAGGCGCTGTAGCTCGTGTCGACGGTGATGACGGTGGCCATCCAGGCCAGCGCCACCGCCAGCGCGACCTGCCCGGCCGCCAGCAGCTGCCGTGCGCCGACCCGATCGACGATCAGCCCGGCGATCGGAGCGACGACCATCGGGGCCAACGTCCACGGCAGCGTGCGGATGCCCGCCGCCAGCGGGTCCAGCCCCTGCACCACCTGGAAATACTGCGCAAGCAGGAAGATCGATCCGAAGACGCCGACGGAGAAGGTGAAGCCGGTCGTATTGCTCACCCGGAAGGCGCGCGAGCGGAACAGCCGCAGCGGAAGCATCGGATCCGGCGTCCGCAACTCCCAGGCAACCAGGCAGGCCAGCAGGATCGCGCCGCCGATCAACGCGCTCAGCACACCGGACGAGGTCCAGCCGTCCTCGGCACCATGGATCACGCCCCACACCACCGCGAGCACGCCCGCCGAGGCCAGCACCAGCCCGACCGGATCCAGGCGGCGCGCACCGCCGCGCGATTCGTCCAGGATCCTGGCCGCGAACGGCAACGCCAGCACACCGATCGGCACGTTGATCCAGAAGATCCACTGCCAGCTCAATCCGTCGACGACGGCGCCGCCGACCACCGGGCCCAGCGCGACCCCGAGGCCGGTGATCCCGCCCCAGATGCCGATCGCGGCGCTGCGCATCTTCTCCGGCACCGCCGCCGACAGCAACGTCAACGACAGCGGCATGACCGCCGCCGCCCCGAAGCCCTGCACCGCGCGGGCGGCGATCAGCTGCCAGGGCTCGGAGGCCACGGCGCAGGCCGCGGACGCGAGCGTGAACACCGCGATGCCGGCCAGGAAGATGCGCCTGCGCCCGAGCCGGTCACCGACCGCGGAGGCGGTGAGCAACAGGGACGCGAATGCCAGCGTGTAGGCGTTGACGAACCACTGCAGGTCGGCCAGCGAGGCGCCGAGTTCGGCCCGGATCACCGGCAGCGCATTGGTGACCACGAGGTTGTCCAGCGTGACCATGAAGGTCGGGATGCCGACCGCAGCCAGCACCGCCGCCAGCGGACGGCTGCCCGGCGTGCGGCGCTCGGTGGACGGTGGCGCGGCAGACGCCGCGGTGGTGAGTATCTCGGTCATGTCCAGCCCTTGTTGTAATCGACTGATAACTAATATCGAGAAGAGTATGCATCGACTGATAACATGTCAATGCATGGCCCGCACGAGACGATCAGGAGCACCTTTGACGACAAGGACCCGGATGAGCGCGACCGAACGCGGCGAGCAGGTGCTGACGGCGGCGATCCAGGCCTTCGCCGAAACCGGTTATGCGGCAACGAAAACCGATGACATCGCCCGACTGGCCGGGGTGTCCCAGCCGTATGTGATCCGGCTGTTCGGCACCAAACAGCAGCTGTTCCTCGCCGCGCTGAACCGGGTGTGCGACCGGATCGAGACGGTGTTCCGGGAAGCGGCGGCGACCGATCCGAACCCCACCGCGGCGACGCTGGGCCACGGCTACAGCACGTTTCTCGCCGAACGCGAACTGCTCCAGCTGCTCCTGCACGGCTTCGCCGCCAGTGCGGACCCGGTGATCGGCGAGCAGACCCGCGCTCGCTTCGGGCAGATCTATGATCTGGCGGGTGCGCTGACCGGCGCGTCGGTCACCGAGGTGCGCAGGTTCATGGCCACCGGCATGCTGCTGACGGTGATGACGTCGATGCAGGTGGCGGGGCCGAACGCGGTGCCTGCGCCATGGGCGGCCGAGATCCTGGAGGACCTGGGAAAGTCCGGCGACTGAGGCCGGCCGGGTACCTTGCGGCCGGCGCGTTCACGGCTGCCGGTAGCGCACCCGCGAGTTCGCGTAGAGACAGATCGAGGCCGCGGTGGCCAGATTCAGGCTTTCGGCACGGCCCCGAATCGGGATGCGCACCCGATGGTCGGCGCGGGCGGCGACAGCCGGATCGAGGCCGTGCGCTTCGTTGCCGAACAGCCAGGCGACGGGGCCGGTGAACAATTCGTCGGCGTCGTCGAGATCGACTTCGCCGCCTGCCGCGGTGGCCAAGATCGTGATGCCTGCGCCCGCGATGTCCTCGAGGATCGCACCGACGTCTCGGCTGCGGGCGATCGGCACATGGAACAGGCTGCCGGCCGCGGCGCGCACGCATTTGCCGTTGTGCGGGTCGACGGAATCGCCCGCGAGGATCACCCCGTCGCCGCCGACGGCGTCGACGACACGGATCAGTGTGCCCGCGTTGCCCGGGTCGGCCATCTCCACGGGCACCGCCAGCATGCGCGGCTCGGCGGCCAGGACCGCGCCCGGTTCGACGTCGAGCGTCTCGCAGACGGCCACCAGTCCCGGCGGCGTCACCGTCTCCCCCAGCGCCTGCGCGGCCCGATCGCTCACCAGCGTGGTCCGCACCCCTTGGGCGGCGGCGCCGGCGACGAGTTCGTGCTCACGGGTCGCGGCGGCGGCCGAGTAGAACAGCTCGCGTACCCGTCCGGTCTCCAGGGCCGCGGTCACCGAATTGGCGCCTTCGGCCAGGAACAGGCCGGACTTGCGGCGCTGCGCGGCGCGATGGAGCTTGACCGCGGCCACGATTCGCGGATTGCGCAGCTCGATCGCCTCAGCAGCCACGATCATCCGCCGGGATCAGACAGCGCAGAACGACCCGTGGGTTGCGCTCGTCGAGCGCGTCCACGGGTCGTTCCGAAAGATGTCCGCGAATCACGGCACCCGGCTCAGGCGGCCGGGGCGTTGACGTCCTGCGGCAGCGCGGCCTTGGCGATGGCGACCAGGCCGGCGAAGGCTTCGGCGTCGGAGACGGCCAGCTCGGCGAGGTTCTTGCGGTCGACCTCGACACCGGCGGCCTTCAGGCCCTGGATGAAGCGGTTGTAGGTGATGTCGTTGAGCCGCGCCGCGGCGTTGATGCGGGCGATCCACAGCTTGCGGAAGTCACCCTTGCGCGCCCGGCGGTCCCGGTAGGCGTAGGTGAGCGAGTGCAGCTGCTGTTCCTTGGCCTTGCGGTACAGCCGCGAGCGCTGGCCGCGGTAGCCCTTGGAGGCCTCGAGGATGGAACGGCGCTTCTTCTGAGCGTTGACGGCCCTTTTGACGCGTGCCACTGGTCAGTCCTGTTCGATCGGGGGGCGCGAGCGGGCGCCCGGGTGTTGTCGGATTGGTCGGCGTCCGTGATCGGAGCGCGCGAGCGTGCCTGTGCGGCGGTATCAGATACCGAGCAGCTTCTTCACGCGAGCGACGTCGGCGGACGCGACGACCTCCTTGCCGTCCAGACGACGAGTACGGCGCGTGGGCTTGTGCTCGAGCAAGTGGCGACGGTTCGCCTGCTGACGCAGCAGCTTGCCCTTGCCGGACACCTTGAATCGCTTCGAGGCGCCGCTGTGGCTCTTCATCTTCGGCATGGATTCCTCAATCTGTCTCGTGCCCGCGGTCGCGCATGGACCGCCGGCGTTCTGATCGGTATTACTGCGGGCCGGCCTGCTCGGCCTGCTCCGCCTGCCCCGCGGTGCTCGGCTGCGGGCGGGCGGCCGAGTCCTGCTGCGCCTTGGCGCGCGTCTTCGCGCCCTTGTGCGGCGCGAGCACCATGGTCATGTTCCGGCCGTCCTGCTTGGCCGAGGTTTCGACGAAACCCAACTCCGCGACGTCGGAGGCCAGCCGCTGCAGCAACCGGAAACCGAGCTCGGGCCTGGACTGTTCACGACCCCGGAACATGATCGTGACCTTGACCTTGGACCCTGCCTCGAGGAAGCGAACCACGTTGCGCTTCTTGGTCTCGTAGTCGTGGTCGTCGATCTTGGGGCGGAGCTTCTGCTCCTTGATGACGGTCTGGACCTGGTTCTTCCGGGACTCGCGCGCCTTCTGCGCGGTCTCGTATTTGAACTTGCCGTAGTCCATGATCTTGCAGACCGGTGGTCTGGCATCCGGGGCCACCTCGACCAGGTCGAGGTCGGCTTCGAGCGCGACGCGTAGTGCATCTTCAACACGCACGATCCCAACCTGTTCACCGCCGGGTCCGATGAGGCGGACTTCGGGAACGCGGATGCGATCGTTGATGCGGGTCTCAGTGCTGATGGGGCCTCCTAGGTCAAGCGGTGTCGTCGGACGACCGCAGGCAATAACTGCAACCCCTTGTTCAACACAAAGGCCCCGTTGCGGTATTTCCCGCTACGAGGCCCGAGGTCGACCGATCATCGCAGGTGATCACACCTGCGATCCCGCATCGAGAGCAATGCGGGAACCCGCCGCGAAGGGCGAGCGACCGGACCGTTGTACCGTACGAATGCTCGCCGGCAACGGTGGGAGTCGGGCTCCACTTATCTGCCCCGGCATCGTCGTGCGCACACCGTCACCGGCCACACGCACGAACCACCCAGGGCGGTCGTCGCAGAACAGCGTAGCAGCTGCGCCGCCCGGAACCCAATCGGGTCGCGCGCACACAGGCAGCGGCGAAAATCGCTTGCCCGCGCATCGGCCGCGTGCGACCGTCCCCCGGTGCCTGATTCTCGCCGCGAGCTGCTGGCCTGGCAATTCGAGCTCACCTGGGCCCTGGCCGATTATCACCTCGACGCCCTGAGCGAGGACGACGTCCTCGCCACGCTCGCCCCATCGCACTGGACCGTCCATCCCGACGCCGACGGGGTCTGGCGCCCGGACTGGGCCGAGACCGAACCCGATCCGGTCCCGGTACCGACCATCGGGTGGCTGACCTGGCATATCGACTGGTGGTGGAGCACCGCCCTCGATCAGGTGCGCGGCCGCGCGCTGCGCTCGCGTGCGAGCGTGCACTGGCCGGGGACGGGCGCGGCGGCCGTCGCGCGGATCCGGCAACTGCACACCGACTGGCTGGCGGCATTGAACGCGCTCACCGACGCCGATCTCGACGCGCCCGTCGCGTATCCATGGCCCTCGGAGGCGGGCCTGACGGTGGCCCACCTGGTGGCGTGGGTCAACGCCGAACTCATGAAGAACATCGCCGAGATCGGCCAGCTGCGAATGATCCGGGCGGCGGCGTGAGCGGGCCCGGCCCGGGGTTCTAGCCTGATAGCCATGACTGAACAGCCCGACAGCTCTGTGCGTGAACTGGCCGATATCCCCGCGGTGGAGGTGATCAGCCGGGCCGCGGTGATGTTGATGAGTTCGGCGGCGGAGAAACTGGGGCTGGCCGATGAGGATCCGGAGACCAGCAGCCGCCGCGATCTGGACGAGGCACGGCGGGTGATCACGGCACTGGCCGGCCTGGTGACGGCGTCGGTGGAGTATCTGGGTCCGCACGCGGGGCCGATCCGCGAGGGCTTGCAGTCGTTGCAGAAGGCCTTCCGGGAATCGTCGGCGCATCCCGACGAGCCGGGTAAGGGGCCGGGCGAGAAGTACACCGGTCCGGTGTACTGACGCGGCGTCGGCACGCCGGACACCACGAAGGCCGGGTCCCGAGGGACCCGGCCTTCGTGCGTCGATCACATCCCTGGCGTCACCGAGATGGCCGAGCCGGTGCTCAGCATGTTCGCGATGGCGGTGAAGATGTCGCCGAGGCCCGCGCTTCCTGAGTTCATGATGGGTGGTTCCTTTCGGTGGATCCGCGCTCAGGCAGGCGTGCCCGGGGTGTAGTTGAGAGACGAGCCACTGCTCAGAAATCCGAGGATCTGAGTGATCAGGGCCCCGATGTCGACGCCTTCCATGGCGGGCATTCCTTTCGTTCGCACCGGCCGCGCCGGCTGTCCATCGCCGCGCCCCAGGCTGCTGGGACGCGGTTGCGGCCGATCCTACACACGCATGTTTCACTTTTAGGACAGTTTTCCGGCAAAAGCGCCTACCCGCCGTCACCGGGTGTCGCCACGACCGGACGAAGCCAGGGGCGTCGACCCTAGAGATTGCGAAACATCGTGTCGCACACCACATTTCATTGAAATCTGCGGAACCGCGCGTTCTCCGGCGGGCCCGGCATGGGATGCTCTCCGAATGGCACGGATACTTCTGGTTCCCGGTTTCTGGTTGGGCGCATGGGCGTGGGACGAGGTCGCGGACGATCTGCGCCGCCACGGTGACGAGGTGCTGGCCCTGACCCTGCCCGGCCTCGACCCGCACGACGCGGACCGGCTCGACGCCACCCTGGAGCGCCAGGCCGAGGCCATCGTCGAGGCCACCGACGGCCGGCCCGCCGTCCTCGTCGCCCACTCCGGCGGCGGCGCGGCCGCCTACCTGGCCTGCGACCTGGCCCCTGAGCGGTTCTCCCGGGCGATCTATGTCGACAGCGCGCCCCTGCCGAACGGTTTCGTGCTCAACTCCGAGCTCGACCTCGCCGCCCGCGAATACCCACTGCCGCACTGGGACGAGCTGACCGCCGACGGGGACAACCTCGCCGGTCTCGACGAGGAAGCCCTGGCGACCTTCCGGGCCCGCGCGGTCTCCGAGCCGATCGCGGTGGCCACGGCGCCGCTGCGGCTCAGCGAGCAGCCCGCGGGCCGGTGGATCCCGACCACGGTGATCTGCAATACCTTCACCGCCGAGGTGGTCGGGAAGCTACGCGACGAGGGCGAGATGCCGATGTTCGCCGAGCTGGCCCGGATGGACGCCGAATACGTCGACCTGCCCACCGGCCACTGGCCCATGTGGTCGAAACCGCACGAGCTCGCCGAGCTGATCCACACCGTCGCCCAGCGGTGACGCGCGCGGGGCGGCGGCGCACCGCCACCCCGCAGCGGTCAGCCGACCGCAGCCGCTTTCTTCGCCACCCGCTTGGTCGCGCGCTTGGGTTTCGCCGCTGTCGACGTGGCGGGCTTGTCGAGCACCTCACGCAGGAATTGCCCGGTGTAGCTGTCGGGCACCGCTGCGATGTCTTCCGGTGTGCCCTGGGCGACGACGGTGCCGCCGCCGGAACCGCCCTCGGGACCCATGTCGATCACCCAGTCCGAGGTCTTGATGACGTCGAGGTTGTGCTCGATGACGATCACCGTGTTGCCCTTGTCGACCAGCCCGTTGATAACGCCGACCAATTTGCGGATGTCCTCGAAATGCAGCCCGGTGGTCGGCTCGTCGAGGATGTAGACCGTGCGCCCGGTGGAGCGTTTCTGTAGTTCGGCGGCCAGCTTCACGCGCTGGGCCTCACCGCCGGAGAGCGTGGGCGCCGGCTGGCCGAGCCGCACGTATCCGAGACCCACGTCGACGAGGGTCTTGAGATAGCGGTGGATCGAGGTGACCGGCTCGAAGAACTCCGCGGCCTCCTCGATCGGCATGTCCAGCACCTCGGCGATGGTCTTGCCCTTGTAGTGCACCTCGAGGGTCTCCCGGTTGTACCTGGCGCCGTGGCACACCTCGCACGGGACATAGACGTCCGGCAGGAAGTTCATCTCGATCTTGAGGGTGCCGTCGCCGGAGCAGGCCTCGCAGCGACCGCCCTTGACGTTGAACGAGAACCGGCCCGGCTGATATCCGCGCACCTTGGCCTCGGTGGTGGCGGCGAACAGGGTGCGGATCTTGTCGAACACACCGGTGTAGGTGGCGGGGTTGGAGCGCGGGGTGCGACCGATGGGCGACTGGTCCACCTGGACCAGCTTGTCCAGATGGTCGAGGCCGTTGACCCGGGTGTGCCGGCCCGGCACCTGGCGCGCCCCGTTGAGCCGGTTGGCCAGCACGGTCGCGAGGATGTCGTTGACCAGGGTGGACTTACCCGAGCCGGACACCCCGGTGACGGCGGTGAGCACGCCGAGCGGGAACGCGACGTCGATGCCCTTCAGGTTGTGCTCGTTCGCACCCACCACGGTGACCTGGCGCTTCTTGTTCACCGGACGCCGCACCAGCGGCACCTCGATCCGCTCACGACCGGACAGGTAGGCGCCGGTCAGCGAGTTCGGGTCGGTGAGCAGCTCCTGGTACGGGCCGCTGTGCACCACCCGGCCGCCGTGTTCACCGGCCAGCGGGCCGATATCGACCACCCAGTCCGAGGCGCGGATGGTGTCCTCGTCGTGTTCGACCACGATCAGGGTGTTGCCGAGCCTCTTGAGCCTGGTCAGCGTTTCGATGAGCCTGCGGTTGTCGCGCTGATGCAGGCCGATGGACGGCTCGTCGAGCACGTACAGCACGCCCACCAGGCCGGAGCCGATCTGAGTGGCCAGCCGGATGCGCTGCGCCTCACCACCGGAGAGGGTGGCCGCGGCGCGGGAGAGCGTCAGGTATTCCAGGCCGACGTCGAGCAGGAAGCCGAGCCGGGCCTGCACCTCCTTGAGCACCTGCCCGGCGATGGCGGCCTCGCGCTCGCCGAGGGTGAGCGCGTTCAGGAACGCCGAGCAGTCACCGATGGACAGATCGCACACCTCGGCGATGGACTTGCGCTCGCCCTCGGCGGCGAGGGTGACGGCGAGAATCTCCGGACGCAGCCGGGCACCGTTGCAGACCGGGCACGGCACATCGCGCATGTACCCGTCGTAGTGCTCCTTCATCTGCTCGGACTCGGTGTTCTCCATGCGCCGCTGCAAGAACGGCATCACGCCTTCGAAATCGGCGTAATAGGAGCGCTTGCGCCCGTACCGATTGGTGTAGGAGACGTGCACCTGATCGGAGCTGCCCTCCAGCACCGCCTTGCGGGCCTTCGCCGGCAGCTCCCGCCAGGGCGTGTCCATGGAGAAACCGATGGCCTCGGCCAGACCCGAGAGCAGCCGGGTGAAGTACTCGGCCGTCTGTCCGCGCGACCAGGGCGCGATCGCGCCATCGGCCAGACTCAGATCGGGATCGGGCACGACCAGTTCCGGATCGACCTCTTTGCGGATGCCGAGGCCGGTGCAGTCCGGGCAGGCGCCGTAGGGCGAGTTGAACGAGAACGAGCGCGGCTCGAGATCCTCGATATCGAGGGGGTGGCCGTTGGGGCAGGCCAGCCGCTCGGAGAAACGGCGCTCGCGGTCGTGAGCGTGTTCGTCGCGGTCGACGAAATCGAGCACCACGATGCCGTCGGCCAGCCGCAGCGCCGTCTCGATGGAATCGGTGAGCCGCTGCTTGGAACCGGGCTTGACGGCCAGGCGGTCGACGACCACCTCGACATCGTGCTTTTCCTGCTTCTTCAGCTTCGGCGGATCGGTGAGCGGATACACCACGCCGTCGACCCGCACTCGCGCGTAGCCCTGGGTGTTGAGCTGGTCGAACAGGTCGACGAACTCACCCTTGCGGGTGCGCACCACCGGCGCGAGCACCTGGAACTTGATGCCGGGCTCCATCGCGAGCACCTGATCGACGATCTGCTGCGGGGTCTGCTTCTCGATGAGTTCACCGCACACCGGGCAGTGCGGGGTGCCCGCGCGGGCATAGAGCAGACGCAGGTAGTCGTAGACCTCGGTGATGGTGCCGACGGTGGAGCGCGGATTGCGGTTGGTCGATTTCTGGTCGATCGACACCGCGGGCGACAGCCCCTCGATGAAGTCGACATCGGGCTTGTCCATCTGCCCGAGGAACTGGCGCGCGTACGCCGACAGCGACTCCACGTAGCGCCGCTGACCTTCGGCGAAGATGGTGTCGAAGGCCAGGCTCGACTTGCCCGAGCCGGACAACCCGGTGAAGACGATCAGGCTGTCGCGGGGCAGGTCGAGATCGACCCCTTTGAGGTTGTGCTCCCGAGCTCCGCGCACGGTGAGGCGTTCCGCCACCAGGTGGGTCCCTTCTCTCTTCGATGTCCCGCGTACCGGGTTCTGGCATGCCGATATGTCCCCGGCGGCCATGCTAGGCCGGACCACCGACAAGTTTTCCCGGGCGAGGGGCGAGGCCCGCCAGATGACTTTCGGCCATCCCCCACGGCCGTTCGGCGAGCTACCTTGACCAGGGTAGACAAACGAACAGGAGTCGGCTGTGCTCGAGGTGTTCCTGGTCGACGATCACGAGATCGTCCGCCGCGGTCTGATCGACCTGCTGGAGAGCGATCCGGATCTCACCGTCGTCGGCCAGGCCGGTGACGTCGCGTCGGCGATGATCGGCATCCGCGCCCTTCGCCCCCGAGTCGCGGTGCTGGACGTGCGATTACCCGACGGCAACGGCATCGAGCTGTGCCGCGATCTGCTGGCCGAGTTCGACGATCTGCGCTGCCTGATCCTCACCTCCTACACCGACGACCAGGCCATGCTCGATGCGATCCTCGCCGGAGCCTCGGGATATGTGGTGAAGAACATCAAGGGCATGGAGCTCGCCGACGCCGTCAAAGAGGTCGGCGCGGGCCGTTCACTGCTCGATACGCGTGCCGCGGCGGCGCTGAAGACGCGGCTGCGGCGCAGCACCGAGGACGACGGCCCGCTGGCCGGGCTCACCGAGCAGGAACGCAAACTGCTGACCCTGCTCGGTGAGGGGCTCACGAACCGGCAGATCGCCGCGCGCATGTTCCTCGCCGAGAAGACAGTGAAGAACTACGTCTCCCGGCTGCTCGCCAAGCTCGGCGTGGAGCGGCGCACCCAGGCCGCGGTGCTCGCCACCAAGCTCGGCGAGCGGTAGGCGCTAGCGGGCCGGGCGCACCAGGGCCAGGTCGCCGTCGTAGCGGCGGTAGAGCAGATGACCGCGGCCGGTGCGGGCATCGGTATAGAACAGGAACGGCAGGCCACGCCAGCACAGCTGGGTGGCGGCATCGCCCTCGTCCAGCCGCGGGGCGGGTGCGGCGTCCACGGTCAACGCCATCGGCGCGGGTACGGCCTCGGTGGGCGCGGTGCTGTGCTGGCGGATCATGTGCACCCCGTCCGGGTCGATCCAGTGCACCACGGCTTCCTCGCCGGTCGCGGCGTCGGTGAACAGGTGCGCGTCGTAATCCATGGCGTCGAGCACCTCGATCGCCTGCGCCGGGGTGCCCGTGAGCAGGGCGTAGTCCTTGCGCCGGGTGATCGGCCGCTGCTCGGTGACCCGGGCCAGCGGCGGCCGGGCCGGATCCGGCCAGACCCGCGGGACCGGATCGGCGCCGAGCCGGGCGATCTGGCGGTCCAGCCGTTCGGCGGCGAAGGTGACCGCGAAACCGCGTGGGCCGGGCACCTGCACCCGGGTGCGGGTATCGCGGGAATGGATATTGGCCTGCACGACCGTCGGCTGATCGGCGTCGGCCGGTGCGGTGACGCGCACGTGCGCGGCCGCGTCGAGATGATGACGGCGCAGTACCCGCCCGATGGCCCGCACCGCACGGGTCACGTCGGCCGGCGGTACCGCGCCACGGGTGGTGACCGCGAGGTCCGGCTCGGTCGCGGTGTCCCACAGCTCCAGCGAATTCATAGGAAACCCCTGCTTTCTATTCTCGCCGTGCGGATATGCCACCATCACGCGGAGATCACGAACAGGGCCGAAAGTCCCCGATCGCGCCATAGCATTGGTTACGACGCCGCATCGGACCGCCGCTGGGGGACGGGCCGCCTCGCGCGCAGACGACAAGGAAGCCGATGGCCGAGCAGACCGGAGCCCACCGCCGCGGGTCCTCGGGCGCCGACTCCCGGCCGGCTCGCCACACCGCTGCCGGGGCGGACTCGGCCGCCGCACCGACTCACCGGGCCACGAAGGAACGCATCGGCCCGCCCGCCGTGCGCGGCGCCCTCTACCAGCAGCGGTTGCGTGAACTGCTGGCCGAGGTCAGCGATCGGGTCGAGGTGTCGGCCGATTCCCGCGGCCGGATGGACGGGCTGATCGAAGCCATGCTGACGGTCACCTCCGGGCTGGATCTCGACGACACGCTGAGTGCGATCGTGCGGACCGCGACCACCCTCATCGACGCCCGCTACGGCGCGCTGGGGGTGCGCGAGCACAGCGGCAAGCTCTTCCAGTTCGTCGCCGAGGGCATCGACGACGCGACCAGGGCCAGGATCGGCGCCCTCCCCGCGGGCCACGGCGTGCTCGGGGCGGTCTTCGCCCAGCCCACGCCGCTGCGGCTCGACGATCTGACCGGCCATCCGGCCTCGGTCGGATTCCCGGCGCACCACCCGCCGATGCGCAGCTTCCTCGGCGTGCCCGTCCGGATCCGCGACGAGGTGTTCGGCAGCCTCTACCTGTGCGAGAAGTCCGGCGGACAGCCGTTCACGGCCGAGGACGAGGTCCTGGTGCAAGCGCTGGCCGCGGCGGCAGGCATCGCGATCGACAACGCGCGCCTCTACGAGTCGGCACGCACCCGGCAGGAATGGATCGAAGCCACCCGTGATGTCGCCACCGAATTCCTGGCCGTCGGCACACCGGGCAAGGCTCTGGAACGGGTGGTCGATCATGCGCGGGCGCTGACCGGCTCGCAGCTGTGTTTCCTGGCCGCGGCCGGTCCGGGCGACGTCAGCGAGTTGCTGATCACCCACTGGTCCGGCCCCGACGCGCGCCGGGCCGGGCATCCGATTCCGCTGACCGGCACTGCCGTCGGTGAGGCGTTCGGCCGCCGCACCCCGCTGCGCTTCGACGACGCCGGGCAGGTGACGCTCGGCATCACCCTGCCCTCCCCCGGGCCCGCGCTGATCCTGCCGCTGTGCACCCCGGACGCCACCCATGGCACGCTGGTCACCGTGCGCCGCGCCGGCTCGGCGCCGTATTCCGACGAGCTGGTCGAGCTCACCGCCGCGTTCACCGATCAGGCGGCACTGGCGATGCAACTGGCCGACGCGCAACGACGGATGCGTGAGGTCGACATCCTGGCCGATCGCGATCGCATCGCCCGCGACCTGCACGATCATGTGATCCAGCGGCTGTTCGCGATCGGGCTGACCTTGCAGGGTGCGGTGCCGCGGGCGACGGTGCCCGAGGTCCGCGACCGGCTCTCACGAGTGATCAACGATCTACAGGAGGTCGTGCAGGAGATCCGCACCTCGATCTTCGATCTGCACGGTGGCGCCGACAGCGCGCGGCTACAGCAACGCATCGAACACGCCATCCGTCAGCAGACCGCCGATACCGAGATCCGCGCCACCGTGCAGTTCTCCGGACCGCTGTCGGTGCTCGAACCCGAGCTGGCCGATCATGCCGAGGCGGTGGTGCGGGAGGCGGTGAGCAATGCGGTGCGCCATTCCGGCGGCGACACCGTCACCGTCGACATCGGGGTGTCCGACGATCTGACCATCGTGGTCACCGACAACGGTTGGGGCGTGCCGAACCACGTCATCCGCAGCGGGCTGCGCAACCTCGAGCAGCGCGCCGAGGAGGCCGCGGGCCGGTTCACCGTCACCGCCGCGGTGGCCAGGCACTCGCGCGCCGAGAGCGCGGACGCACTGCCGGGGACCCGGCTCTGCTGGACGGCTCCCCTGCCGTGACCGCCGATCCGTCGCGGCGGCTCACTCCGGCGGTGCCAGCACCACCATCGCGTTGTTGCCGCCCATCCCCAGCGACAGTTTCGCCGTGATCGCGCCCGCGCTCGCCACCGGCCCGTCCAGCAACCGCGGATGCGGTGACGCGACGATCGGCGCGGCGGGCACGAGCGAGCGTTCGAAGCCCATGGCCGCGGCGGCGATCTCCACCGCGGCCGCCGCACCCTGGCAGTGGCCGGTCAGCGGCTTGAGGGCGTAGATGGCGGGCCGGTCGTCGAAGACCTCGGCCAGCAGCGCCCGTTCGGCGTCGTCGCACTGGCGGGTGCCGGTGCCGTGGGCATTGAAATAGGCCACCTGATCCGCCGATACGCCTGCCGCGCGGAGCGCCCGGCGCGCGCATTCGATGATCTGGCCGTGCCCCGGATCCACCGACACCACGTGATAGCCGTCGTTGGTCATCGCACCGCCGAGCACCCGGGCATACGGGCGCGGCGCCGAGCGGCTGAGCACGAAACCCACCGACGCCTCCCCCATGCTGAAACCACGGCTGCCTTCCTGGAACGGGCGGCAGGCCTGCAGCGGTTCGGCATCGGTGACGGCGGCGCCGAGCCGCACGAAATGCTCCACCATCTCCGGTGTCGCCGACAGGTCGCTCACCACGCACACCACGTCGTCGGCCTGGCCGCTGTCGAGCCACAGCTTCGCGGTGAGCAATCCGGCATTGCCGGAACTGCACGCCGCGGACACGTTCATCGCCGGACCGTGGAAACCGAACTCCTGCATCACCACCGAGATCGGCGTGGACGGCAGCAGCGGAAGATACCCGCGGGAACGCCGGTGGCCGTCGTCGACGGTGTAGAAGTCACGCCAGTTGGCCACGTCGCCGAGCACGATCGCGTGCAGCAGGCCCACCGTGCGGCCCGGCCGCCAGCCACGGGCGCGCGCATCCTCGATGGCCTCGCGCGCCGCCGCGTGCACGGCGCGCCCGTATCGGCTGCCGCTCACCCGCGGATCGCCGCCCGACGGGACCAGCGACACCCATGCCGGCTCATCGCGTCCCACGCCGTAACCGGGCTGCACGCCAGCCGCCGACTTGCCGCTCAGCAGTCCGCGCCACAGCGCCTCGCGCCCCCATCCGTACCCGGTGACAGCGCCGACACCGGCAATGGACATATGATGATCAGGTTCGGACATGGCATCGCTCCTCGGCCCGATCTCCTCCGGCCACTCGCGCCGGCCCGCCGTCGTGAAGAACCGGTTCTGTCATGATCACCGGATCGAGCCCGGGCGCAGTACCCGACACACGGCAATCGCGTCGATCATGTGAACGGCGCACATGTCGGATCCAGAATAATCCCGTGCTCCAATGACCAGCTATCGGTGGACGATCGGGGGTTCGAGGTGGGAGAGGACAGGCTCAGCGCCGCCGAGCAGCTGGCGCAGCGGTACCGGTCTCTGGTCGAACACACTCCGGACGGTATCTGCGTGCACGAACGCGGCATCATCGTCTACGTCAACCCGGCGACGGTGCGCATGCTGGCCGCCTCGGGCCCGGAAGATCTGGTCGGACGCCCGCTGGTGCAGTTCGTGCACCCGGATTCGGTGCCCGGCATGCTCGACCGCATCTCCCGGCTCACCCGGGCGGGCGCGGCCTCCACCCCCGCCGAGATGACATTGCTACGGCTGGACGGCACGCAGGTGCCGGTGGAGACCGTCTCGGTGCTCACCGTCTGGCACGACCAGGCCGCCTACCAGGTCGTCATCCACGATCTGAGCGCCCAGCGCGCCGCCGAGGCCGCCCAGCGCCGCGCCGAACAGCACTTCACCACGGTGGTGTCCCAGCTCGAGGAGGGCGTGGCAGTCATCGACCGGGACGGCCGGATCGAATCGGTCAATCCGGCCGCGCGACGCATCTTCGGCATCGAGGACGCCGGTGACCTGGCCGGGGTGAGCATCGCCGAGCTGCCGCTGACGCTGCTGGACACCAACGCCCAGCCGATGTCCACCGCCCGACATCCGGTCGCGCGCACCCTTGCCACCGGCGAGACCATCACCGGCTATGTCTTCGGCGTCGACCGCTCCGACGGGCAACGGCGCTGGCTGTCGGGGTCGAGCAGGCTGCTCAATCCCGGCGATCCGGATTCCTCGGCGGTGTCTTCGTTCGCCGATATCACCGAATACCGGGCCAGCAGGCGGCACCTGGAATATCAGGCCACCCACGATTCGCTGACCGGGCTGGCCAACCGGTCGCTGATCTTGTCGCAACTCGCGGGCGCGCTGGCCGCCAGCGAAGATCTGCCGGTGTCGGTGGTGATGTTCATCGACCTGGACGGATTCAAGGCGATCAACGACTCCCTCGGCCACGCCATCGGTGACACGGTGCTGCAGATCGTGGCGCAGCGTTTGCAGCGGGCGCTGCGCGCCGACGACATCGTCGGCAGGCTCGGCGGCGACGAATTCCTGGTGCTGCTGTCCGGGCGCACCCGGCAGGCCGATCTGGACGCGCTGATCCTGCGGTTGCAGCGGACGATGGCCGAACCGATCGTCGCGCGTGGGCATCGCATCGAGGTCAACGCCTCGATCGGGGTCACCGCGCTGCGCCCGGGCGACCGGCGCACCCCCGAAGCGGTGCTGCACGACGCGGACGTGGCGATGTACCGCGCCAAGCCGGCCGGGCATCGCGAGGGCCTGATCGGGCCCGCCCGCAGGCCGAACAACACCCACGCGTCCTGAGCGCGGCGGCGACCACGCCGAACGCGCAGTAGACTGGACGATTCCGTTTTCCGATCGTCCGCGCCTTCCACCACCGCTGTCGTCTGCCTGCCCCACTGGTGCCAGTCACCGGGTGACAAGGAGTTCGTTTTGCCCGACCGCCTCACTCAGGATCACCGCTCCCCGATCCCGGACACCGAGACCACCACCGCATCGAGCACCGGCACCGATATCGATCGGGAACAGGCCCATCTGAACGTCCTCTACGACCGCCTCGACGGCATGCGCAAGTACGCCACCGAACGGCTGCGCACCGTCCTGCTGGAGACCGGCGGCACCCCACAGGCACGCAGCGAACGCGAATCGTTCACCCAGCTCTACACCGAGGACCTGGCCAAATACGATGCCGCCGAACACGGCCTGTGCTTCGGCCGCATCGATCTCGACGGCGACGGCACCGAGGACGGTGAGCCCGAGGCCGAGCGCCGCTACATCGGCCGCCTCGGCATCCTCGACGAGCACAACGACTACGAGACCCTGCTGCTGGACTGGCGCGCCCCGCTGGCCCGGCCGTTCTACCTGGCCACAACCGCCGCGCCGGACGGCGTGCTGCGCCGGCGCCACATCCGTTCCCGCAATCGCCGGGTCACCGCGATCAACGACGAATACCTGGATCTGGAGGCGGCCGAACGCGCCGGCGTCACCGAGGACGACGGCGGCGTCGGCAGTGAGAGCGCCCTGCTGTCGGCGTTGAACGCCGCCCGCACCGGCCATATGAACGACATCGTCGAAACGATCCAGAGCGAGCAGGACGCGATCATCCGCGCCGAGCACAAGAGCGTGCTGGTGGTGCAGGGCGGGCCGGGCACCGGCAAGACCGCGGTCGCGCTGCATCGCGCCGCCTACCTGCTCTACACCTACCGGCAGCAGCTGGCCAAGGCCGGTGTGCTGATCATCGGGCCGAACGCGACCTTCCTCGATTACATCGGCCAGGTGCTGCCCTCGCTCGGTGAGACCGGCGTACTGCTGTCGACCATCGGCGACCTGTATCCCGGCGTGAAGGCCACCCGGGAGGATTCCTTGCGGGCCGGTGAGATCAAGGGTTCGCTGAGCATTCTGGAGGTGCTCAAGCAGGCGGTGCGGGACCGGCAGGAGGTGCCGCAGGAGCCGATCGCGCTGAGCTTCGACGGCTATCCGCTGACGCTCAACCGCAAGATCGTCACCAAGGCCAGGGGCCGGGCCCGCTCCTCGCGGCGGCCGCACAATCTGGCCCGCCCGATCTTCGCGTCCTCGGTGATCGACGCGCTCACCGAACAGCTGGCCGCGACCATGGGCGCCGACCCCGTCGACAGTGCGCGCAGCCTGCTCAGCAGCACCGATCTGGCCGAGATCGCCGACGAGATGCGCTCGGATCCGCAGATCCAGCGTGCCATCGGCGCACTGTGGCCGATCCTGACCCCGCAGCAGGTGCTGGCCGATCTGCTGGCCGATCCGGCCCGCCTGGACCGGGCCGCGAGTTCGCTGGACCCGGCCGACCGCGCCGAACTGTTGCGTCAGGACACCGGCGAATTCAGCGCCGCCGACGCTCCGCTGCTGGACGAGCTGGCCGAACTGCTCGGCATCGATGACGCCGAGGAACGCGAACGCGCCCGCCGCCGCTGGCGCGCCCAGCTGGCCGAGGCCCAGGACGCGCTCGACATCCTCACCGGTTCCGCACCGCAGGATCTCGAGGACGAACTCGACCCCGAGATCCTCATGGCCTACGACCTGATCGATGCCGGGCAGCTGGCCGAACGCCAGCAGGTGCGCACCCGCCAGACCACCGCCGAACGCGCGGCGGGCGACCGCACCTGGACCTACGGCCACGTCATCGTCGACGAAGCACAGGAGCTGTCGGAGATGGCGTGGCGGATGGTGATGCGCCGCATCCCGAACCGCTGGATGACCGTGGTCGGCGATGTCGCCCAGACCGGTGACCCGGCGGGCGCCTCCACCTGGCAGACGGTGCTGGAACCGTATGTGGCCAAACGGTGGAAGCTCACCGAACTCACCGTCAACTACCGCACGCCCGCCGAGATCATGGACGTGGCCGCGCAGGTGCTGACCGCCATCGATGCGAAGGCCCGAGTACCACGCTCGGTCCGCGAGTCCGGGCATCCGCCGCAGGCGCATCGGTGCGACGAGCCTGCCTTCGGCACCGAATTGGCGCGGCTGCTCGCGGCCGAGCAGGGGCCGGGCACCACGGCGGTGATCGTGCCGCACGCACTGGCCGGCGAACTGGCCGGACTTGCGGCGGAATCGGTGCGCGTGCTGACGGTGCACGAGGTGAAGGGCCTGGAATTCGACGCGGTGTATCTGGTGGCGCCGGAGCGGATCATCGGTGAGTCGCCGCGCGGGCTCAACGATCTGTACGTCGCGCTGACCCGCGCGACCCAGCGGCTGACGGTGCTGCACAGCACCGATCTGCCCGAGGTGCTGAGCTCGCTCGAGGCGCGCCCGGCCGTGGCATAGGGCCACACGCAGGCGTGGGTGCCCCCCAGGAAGCGGCAACCCCAATGGCGGTGTCCGCGAAAAATGTGCACGAGCATCCTGGGGGGGCAGAGGACAACACGCGGGTGTGTCAGCCGCCGGTGCGGCGGCGACCACGCGGCTGGTGTCAGCGAACGGTGTGCACGATGAGGACGTCCGAGCGCGATTTGCGGGCGACGTCCGAGGGCACCGAGCCGAGCAGGCGCCCGGTCAGGGTGTTGAGGCCGCGGTTACCGACGACGAGCAGATCGGCCTGGGTCTCCTTGACCAGGTCGAGCAGCGATTCGACCGGCTCGCCGACGATGGCGCGCTCGACGATCTCCTTGGCGCCCGCGGCGGTGGCCCGGTCGCGGGCGGTGCGCAGGATCTCGTTGGTCGGCGCGGAACCGCGCACCTGGTAGGCCTCGTCCTTGAGCACATCGGCGGCCGCGGCGACCTCACGGTCGTCGGTCGGGTAGTAGGCGCAGGCAACGATCAGGGTCGAGCCTGCGGCCCCGGCCAGTGCGGCGGCCTTGTCGACGGCGACATACGACGAGTCCGAGCCATCGGTACCGACGACAATGGTCCGGTAGGCGGTCATCTCTCCTCCAACTGTGCGGGTCGGACGCCTGCGTCAGGTTTTTCGTCCCGGCGTGTCGGGGCTTCGGCGCGGCGACTGGGTCGACCATAGCGGCAATACGCCCGGAATTATCAGAATTCGCAACACATCACATTCGGAGTGTTCACCCGCGGTGGCAGCGGCCCGGCCTGGGCGAATACCGCATGGCCTGCTCTACCTGGGCGGACCCAAACCGGCCCGGGCTGGGCTGTGATATGCCACAACATCGGTGAACGACGTTGCCGCTCTGGGACATTCATCACATGCCCGGTGCCGGAAACAGCTCCGGCCCGTCCGCGATCACGAACGGGCCGGCGGCCGGCAGGTACTGGGCTCAGGGCCACTGCCGGTAGTCGGCCCAGAAAATACCCAGAATCGCGCCGATGATGTCCATGCGTTCCCTTTCACTGCGGATGCGGACCGCAATATTAGCGCGTGCGCTCCGTCACAGGCTGAAAAGCGGTCCGGTGATGGTCAATCCCAGTTCGTCGGTGTGGGCGAAGAAGGCGAACAGCATCAGCGACGCTCCCGCCAGCGCCAGATCCTTGTTGAACTGGATCATCTCCATCTGCTTGGCCTCCGCATCGGTTTCGGACCAGAACCCGTGCATGAGCACCGCCGTCGGCAGCAGCATGATGAACAGCAGCAGCGCCCCGAGATCGGCCCAGATGCCGAGCAGCACACTCAGACCGCCGAGCGCCATCAGCAATCCCGAAGCGAGCACTCCGGCCTTGGCCGCGGGCACACCCCTGCTCTGCGCGTATCCGGTCATCGCCTCGGTCTGGGTGAGGTGACCGATGGCCGAGCCGAAAAAGAGCACAACGAACAACACCCGGCCGATCAACACCACGACATCCATGTCCAGCTCCTCGTTTCGCCGGTGGGTAGATGATGCGTAATTCAACCACTCGACCGGCCGGTGTTCGGCCGGAAATGATCTATCGGAACTGTTCCGGTATCTCCGCGCCGCGCGGGAGCATTTTCGCGGTGACCTCGTTGCGGGCGCGAAGGGTGTGCTTGGCATATTCCGCCGGCGCCATTCCGACTTCCGCGGTGAATTCGCGGGTGAAATGCGCCTGATCGTAATAGCCGAGCTCGGCCGCCAGTGCCGCCAGATCCTCGGCCCGGCCCCGGGCGAGCAGGTCGGCCGCGTCTTGTAGCCGGTAGCGGCGCAGCACCCATTTCGGACCGGCGCCGACATAGCGCCGGAACAGCCGTTGCAGGGTGCGGATCGACACCGCGTAGCGCTCGGTGACCTGATCGACACGGGTCAGTTCCTGGTCGCCTGCCATCGCCGCGACGATGCGCCGCACCAGGTCGTAGTTCGGGTCGGGCGCGGACAGTCCGCGGCCGAAGAACGATTCGACGATGTCGCGGCGGCCCGCATCGCCGGGCTCGGCCAGTACCGCGGCGGTGAGCCGATCCGCGTCGGGCAGCACCTCGGCAAGGGCGACGGTGCGGTCGCGGAATTCGCCGACGTCGAGTCCGGTGAACGCGCCGAATCCGCCCGCGCGGAACCGGATCCCGAACGTTTCACCGGCGCCGGACAATTCGCGGACGAACTTGGTGGTGCAGACGCCGTTGACGAAGCCGCCGGTCTTGACGTCGGACCGCTCGAAGGTGACGTTCACGCACGGAAACGGCAGCACCTCGGCGATATACGGCGGCCGGCCGCGTAGATCCCAGCGCACCGACCAATACCAGTCGATGAACTCGGCCACCGCCGGACCCACCGGCAGCCGGTTCAGGGTGCGATACCTGGCCTGCTCGTCCGGATGCAGGATCCCTTTGCGCCCGGTGAGGGCGCCGCGATCACCCCGCTCGGCCATGATGTCGCTTTCTTACAAGATCACGGCGTCCGTGGCGCCGAGGATGAAAGACATGACAAGCACTGTGAATCCGATTCCCGACGGCTACCACTCCATCACTTGTTTCCTGGCCGTCGCCGACGCCAACAAGGCGATCGACTTCTACACCGAGGTCTTCGGCGCCGAGGTGATCACCCGCAACGATCTGCCCGACGGTCAGCCCGCCCACGCGGAGCTGAAGATCGGCGATTCCACGCTCCAGCTGGGCATGCCGATTCCGGACAACGGAGTGCTCGCACCGAACGGCGAGTGGGTGCACACCTCCCTCGTGCATTACTGCCCCGACACCGACGCGGCCGTCGCCCGTGCGGTCGAGCGTGGGGCCCGCTGTGTCGAAGAACCGCAGACCTTCGTCACCGGCGATCGTTTCGGCGTGATCATCGACCCGTTCGGCCACCGGTGGGCGGTGATGACCAAGGTCGAGGATGTCTCGCGGGAAGAGGCCGAGCGCCGCGTGAACGAATGGATGGCAACCCAGGGCTGAGCACTGTTCCTTCCGGGCCGTGCGGCCGGGCGCCGTCGGCTGCGGCGGCACCCGGCCCGGGAGCCGCCGCGGGGCCGGCCGGCGAGCGGCGGCCCCGCAGCGCTCCGGACGACGAGACCCGATGGCCGGCGACACCACTCAGCTCAACCCGGCCGCATCCATTCCGCGTAGCTCCTTTTTCAGGTCGGCGATCTCGTCGCGTAGCCGACCGGCGAGCTCGAATTGCAATTCGCGCGCGGCGTTCATCATCTGGTCGGTCAGTTCCTTCACCAGGTCGGCCAGTTCGGCGCGTGGCATGGACTTCACATCGCGGCCCTCGATGACGCCTGCGCTCACCGCCCGCCCCGGCTCGCCCTGGGCGCGCCTGCCGCGGCTGGCGTTGCGGCCCGAGCCGCCGACGGCGACCTCGTCGTCGGCCTCCTGATACACCTGGTCGAGGATGTCGGCGATCTTCTTGCGCAGCGGCTGCGGGTCGATGCCCATTTCCTCGTTGTAGGCGATCTGCTTGGCGCGGCGGCGTTCGGTCTCGTCGATGGCGTGCCGCATCGAATCGGTGATCTTGTCCGCGTACATGTGCACCTCGCCGGACACGTTGCGCGCCGCGCGGCCGATGGTCTGGATCAGGCTGGTGCTGCTGCGCAGGAACCCTTCCTTGTCCGCGTCGAGGATCGCCACCAGCGACACCTCGGGCAGGTCGAGGCCCTCACGCAGCAGGTTGATGCCGACCAGCACGTCGTATTCGCCGAGGCGCAGCTGCCGCAGCAGTTCCACCCGGCGCAGGGTGTCGATCTCCGAATGCAGATACCGCACCCGTACCCCGAGACCGAGCAGATAGTCGGTGAGGTCCTCGGCCATCTTCTTGGTGAGGGTGGTGACCAGGACGCGTTCGTCGCGGTCGGTGCGTTGACGGATCTCGTGCACCAGATCGTCGATCTGGCCCTTGGTCGGTTTGACGATCACCTTCGGATCCACCAGACCGGTCGGGCGGATGACCTGCTCGACCACCTCACCACCGGATTGCCCCAGCTCGTAGTTGCCGGGGGTGGCCGACAGGTAGACCGTCTGCCCGATCCGCTCGGCGAACTCTTCCCAGGTGAGCGGCCGGTTGTCGATGGCCGACGGCAGCCGGAACCCGTATTCGACGAGGTTGCGCTTGCGCGACATATCGCCTTCGTACATGCCGCCGATCTGCGGCACCGTGACGTGCGACTCGTCGATGACCAGCAGGAAATCCTCGGGGAAATAGTCGAGCAGCGTCGCGGGCGCCGACCCGGCCGGGCGGCCGTCGATATGGCGCGAATAGTTCTCGATACCGGAGCAGAACCCGACCTGACGGATCATCTCCAGGTCGTACTGGGTGCGCATGCGCAATCGCTGCGCCTCGAGCAATTTGCCCTGCCGTTCGAATTCGGCGAGCCGCTGCTCGAGCTCGGCCTCGATATCGTGAACCGCGCGCTCCATCCGATCGGGGCCGGCCACATAGTGGGTGGCCGGGAAGATCCGCAGCGTATCCACCTGGCGCACCACATCACCGGTGAGCGGATGCAGGTAATACAGCGCGTCGATCTCGTCGCCGAAGAATTCGATACGGACCGCGAGCTCCTCATAGGAGGGGATGATCTCGACGGTATCGCCGCGCACCCGGAACGAGCCGCGCGTGAAGGCCATGTCGTTGCGGGTGTACTGCACATCGACCAGCAGCCGCAGCAGCGCGTCCCGATCGACCTCGGTGCCCACCTGCAGCTGCACCGAGCGGTCGAGATAGGACTGCGGGGTACCGAGGCCGTAGATGCACGACACCGACGCGACCACCACCACATCGCGGCGCGACAGCAGGCTCGACGTCGCCGAATGGCGCAGCCGCTCGACATCGTCGTTGATCGAGCTGTCCTTCTCGATATAGGTATCGGTCTGCGCGATATAGGCCTCGGGCTGGTAGTAGTCGTAGTACGAGACGAAATACTCGACCGCGTTGTGCGGGAGCATCTCGCGCAGTTCGTTGGCCAGCTGCGCGGCGAGCGTCTTGTTCGGCGCCATCACCAGCGTCGGCCGCTGCAGCCGCTCGATCAGCCACGCGGTGGTGGCCGATTTACCGGTACCGGTGGCGCCGAGCAGCACCACATCGCGCTCCCCCGCCTTGATGCGGCGTTCGAGCTCATCGATGGCGGCGGGCTGATCACCTGCGGGCTGATGCGGGCTGACGACCTCGAACCGGCCACCGGCGCGTTCGATCTCGCCCACCGGACGGAACTCCGAATGGGCCAGCGGGGTGCCGCCCTGTTCGTCGGCCGGGATCTCGGTTGCGAATGCCATGGTCACCAGGGTAGGCGCAGCCACCGACAGATTTCGGCCGAGGAGAGCCGCGCCACGACCGGCCTGGACAACGGCATCGCTGACGGTAGATTCTCGGGACATGACTCAGGCACCATCCGTGCACGTGCACCGGCCGAAGGTGGAGTACTTCAACGTCGCCGAGCTCACCAACACCGATCCCAAGGGGTTCGTCCGGCCGGTGCAGAACTACCGCGTCGAGCCGTGGGGCCTGTACATGGCGCGCACCGCCGATCATCCGTCGTTCCACTACATGGAGTCATGGCTGCTGCCCGAGCTGTCGATCCGCGCGACGGTGTTCCACTACACCGCCGCGCATCTGCGTAACCAGGACTACTACATCGACATCGGCGAGTTCACCGAGGTCGAACCCAAGAAGTGGCGGTCGGTGGACCACTATCTGGATCTGCTGGTGCGCACCGGACGCGATACCCGTCTGCTCGACGTGGACGAACTGCTGGCGGCGCTGCAGGCCGGTCTGGTGGACGCGGCCACCGCGGAAAAGGCGATCGCCACCGCCACCGCGGCCATCGACGGTATCGCCGCGCACGGCCACGACCTGCTGGCCTGGACCGCTTCGCGGGGTATGCCGCTCAGCTGGCTGTGAGCGGCGATCAGGCCTGCTCCGCGCGCCACCGCATGATCTTCGGGTACGCCTGGTCGAACCACGGTTCCTTCACCGCCAGGTAGGCCACCATCGCCTCGTCACCGGACAAGCCCGCGGCCTTCGACTCCCCCTCGCGCTTGACCCGCGCGTACTCCTCGCGGGCGCCGGCATCCGCGCGCAGCCAGTCCCGGAAGGCCAGCGCGAACTGCTGACCGGGCGAGCCGTCG
This sequence comes from Nocardia sp. JCM 38205, assembly GCF_058222935.1. Classification (NCBI taxonomy): domain Bacteria; kingdom Bacillati; phylum Actinomycetota; class Actinomycetes; order Mycobacteriales; family Nocardiaceae; genus Nocardia; species Nocardia sp. JCM 38205. The sequence goes on from NZ_JBYHFL010000005.1 coordinate 86,034, forward strand.
ACACGCAGGTGCACATTGGCCGGACGGCCCGGGTCGGCGCTGCCGTGGAACCGCTTGGCCCACAGCTCGGTGTCGACGCCCTCGGGATCGGCCTCGGTCGGCTTCGGGTTGTCGTGCGCGATCCGGGAGACCACCGGGAATCCGGCCGCGCCCAGTGCGTCACGCAGGCCGTCGGCGGCGGCGAGATCGGCCACGGTGATCTGGATATCGATGACGTCCTTGGCGAGCAGTCCCGGCACCGCGGTCGATCCGACGTGATCGATGCGCGAGGCCGCCGCCCCCGCGACCACCCACAGCCGGGCGATCAACCGCTGCGCCTGCGCCGCCCACTGCGGAGCGGGTGCGACCAGCCGCAGTTCGGTCTCGGCCACCCGGGCGGTGCGCATGTTGTGCTCGAAGGGCACAAGTCGTTCGTCCCACAGCTGGTGTACAGCGGATTCGATGGCTTCGGCCGGCCCGTTGTTGTCGAGCAGGACGTCGGCGACGGCCCGTCGCTGCTCATCGGTGGCCTGGGCCGAAATGCGGGCGCGCGCATCGGCTTCGGGCACGCCGCGCGAGTGCACGAGCCGCTGGATGCGGGTCTCGGCGGCCACGTCCACCACGATCACCAGATTCATCAGCGGCGCCAAGCCGTTCTCCACCAGCAGCGGAATATCTTGCACGACAATGGCATCCGGCGCGGCAGCGGCCAGCAGTTCAGTGGTGCGGCGGCCGACCAGCGGGTGCGTGATCGCGTTCAACCGGGCGCGCGCGTCGTCGTCGGCGAAGGCTCTGGCCGCCAGCGCGGGCCGGTCCAAACTACCGTCGGCGGCCAGAATATCGGGGCCGAAGGCCTCGACCAGAGCGGCGAGCCCCTCGGTGCCCGGCGCGACGACCTCGCGCGCGATCGCATCCGAGTCGATCACCACCGCGCCCCGTTCGGCGAGGATCCGCGCCACGGTCGACTTGCCGGCACCCATGCCTCCGGTGAGGCCGATTCGTAACATCCGACCAGTTTCGCATCCGGGCGGCCGAGCTCCCATTCGGTACCCATCCACGGGCGGTGCCGCCACGAACAGTGGATGCGGGCCGACGACGCCCCGCGTGAATCGGGGCCGGAAATCCGCGGCACCGCATGGAATCGGCCTTCGCTTTCGCGAGCAATATGCCGACCATGTTGGATACCCACTCCCGCATCCCTTTTCACCACCCTGCACCGCAATTGCCCGTTCCGTGACGCGGCCGAGACCATCTCGCAACATTTCCTTTCGAAGTCGGTTTCCAAGCGATAACTTTCCGACACGCCGGGCAATTACTTCGGCAAAATACACTGCCGACGACTTCGGGTCCGCTAATCTTCGCCGTGGCGATCCAGGCCAGAACCATCAAGCAAAGGAAGACCATTGGGCACCAGTAACAACCAGACGGGTCGCCACCGCCTGGGAATGGCGGGAGGCGTGCACTGCATCGAAATCCCCGCCGTCGCGGCTGCGCTCGCCGAGCACCGCCGCACATGGTTCACCTCGTTGATCAGTCCGGCTCGGCATAGTTTCGCCGCCATGCGCCGACGTTCCGCGACGCCCTCGGTGCGCTGGGTTCCCGCCACCGCGGGCTGACGCCCACTTCCACGACAGTGGCCCGGTCCTCGCGACCGGGCCACTGTCGTGCGCGTCGACGACTATCGCCGCGGCAGCTGCGGCGACAGTCCCAGCGAATGCACCAGGTCGAGCATCTCGGCCCGGAACAGCCGCGCCGGATCCTGCGCCAGCGGGCGCAGATGGCCGTACACCTCGAGCGCGACCAGCCCGTGCATCCGGCCCCACATGCGCAGCGCGAGGGCCAGACCCGCGGGCGGGAGATCGGGGAAATCGGTGCGCACATGGTCGACCAGATCGGCGTCGAAATCCGTCCACGCGAATTCCGGAGAGGTGTCCGCGCGGCCGTCGGCGCCGTGCGGCCAGGCCGCGGCAGCCAGCCCGACCAGGCCGGTGCAGGCCCGTAGCCGCGCCCCGGCGGCGGGGCCGCCGGGCGGGGGTTGGTAGCCGGGGACCGGATCACCGTAGATCAGCCGGAATTCGGCGGGTCGCGCAACCGCCCAGTCCCGCACCGCCTCGCCCCACGCGATGATGCGAGCACCCGGATCATCGGCGGCGATGGCGTCGCGGGCCGCTTCGACGCGGTCCAGCAGCGCCGTGTAGACCTCGGTGATCAGCGTCGAGATGAGTTCGTCGCGAGTGGCGTAGTAGCCGTAGATGGCGCCCGCCGTCATGCCCATCTCGCGGGCGATGGCCCGCAGTGTCACAGCATCGGGACCGCCCTCGTCGAGCAATCGCAGCGCGACCGTCTTGATCTCCTGCGCCGTCTGAGCACGCAGCCGCTCTCGCCGACTCGTCATCGCCTCCACCACGGTTGACACTCTACAGCGTGCGAGTACTATCTGCCGTGCAGTCACTGAACGCCGTGTAGTAATTGCACGGCATGTACAGCAGAGGAGTCGGGATGGATATCGGGGTGTTCGGCGCGAGCGGGGTCATCGGTTCGCGGGTGGTCGAGGAGGCGCGGCGGCGCGGGCATACGGTGCGGGCGTTCGCCAGTGATGCGGCACGGTTTCCCGCGGCGCGCGAGGGCGTCAGCTGGCAGGTGGCGGACTGGCGCGATGCCGATAGTGTCGCGGAGGCTATCGCCGGCCTGGATGTGGTGGTCAGCGCGGTGAATGCGGGACATGGAATCGAGGACACCATTGCCAAGGCCGACGATTTCGTGGTCGGTGCGCGGGCGATGGTGCGGGCGATGACCCGTCATCCGGCGCTTCGGCTGATCGCAGTGGGCGGTGGCGGAAGTTTGGAGGTCGCGCCCGGGATGCAGCTGGTGGATCAGCCGGGGTTCGCCGAGGGGCTGCCGGAGAATCTCGGGGTCCCGGTCGAGTATCACCGGGTGATCTCGGCGCTGCGCGAGGCGTTGAACGTGTACCGGCTCTCCGACCGGCAGTGGACGTACCTGAGCCCGTCCTCGGGGCGGATCGATCCGGGTGTGCGCACCGGCCGCTACCGCCTCGGCGGCGATCAGCTCCTGGCGGCCGATACCGATATCTCGGCCGAGGATCTCGCGGTCGCGCTCATCGACGAGGCCGAGAATTCCCGGTTCGTGCAACGCCGGTTCACTGTCGCCGCCGCCTGATTGCCCCCTCGCCGCAGGTCCTGCCTGCGGCGATCCGGGCGGGCGGCCGAGATCACCGGGCCCCGCACCGGTGATCGGCCCGGACAAGCCCGAAGGCCCCGGTCCATTGCGGACCGGGGCCTTCGGTGTTGCTCTAGCCGTATCAGGCGTTGCCGGAGAGCTTCTCCCGCAGAGCCGCGAGCTGGGCGTCGCTGGCGAGCGAGCCGCCGGCGGACTCGGGCTGGCTGGAGGTGGACTGCGAACCGCTCTCGGAGGAGTAGTTCGACGAGCCGCCACCGTTCGCGGCCTCGGCCGCGGCGTCGGCCGCCATCTTCTCCATCTGCGCGGTGTGCATCTTGTGGCGACGCTCCGCCTCGGCGTAGCGGCCTTCCCACTCCTCGCGCTGCTTGTCGAAGCCCTCGAGCCATTCGTTGGTCTCGGGATCGAAGCCCTCGGGGAAGATGTAGTTGCCCTGCTCGTCGTAGCTGTCGGCCATGCCGTACTTCGACGGGTCGAACTCGGCGTGGTAATCCTCGTTCGCCTGCTTCAGCGACAGCGAGATCCGGCGACGCTCCAGGTCGATGTCGATGACCTTGACCATCGCGTCGTCGCCGACGGCAACGACCTGGTCCGGCACCTCGACGTGGCGCTCGGCCAGCTCGGAGATGTGCACCAGGCCCTCGATGCCCTCTTCGACGCGCACGAACGCACCGAACGGAACCAGCTTGGTGACCTTGCCCGGCACGATCTGACCGATCGCGTGGGTGCGGGCGAACTGACGCCACGGATCTTCCTGGGTGGCCTTCAGCGACAGCGAGACGCGCTCGCGGTCCAGGTCGACGTCGAGCACCTCGACGGTGACCTCGGTGCCCACCTCGACGACCTCGGACGGGTGGTCGATGTGCTTCCAGGACAGCTCGGAGACGTGCACCAGACCGTCGACGCCACCCAGGTCCACGAAGGCACCGAAGTTGACGATCGAGGAGACCACACCCTTGCGGACCTGGCCCTTCTGCAGCTGGTGCAGGAACTCGCTGCGGACCTCGGACTGGGTCTGCTCCAGCCAGGCGCGACGCGAGAGAACCACGTTGTTGCGGTTCTTGTCGAGCTCGATGATCTTGGCCTCGATCTCCTTGCCGACGTACGGCTGCAGATCGCGGACCCGACGCATCTCGACCAGCGAGGCGGGCAGGAAGCCACGCAGCCCGATGTCGAGGATCAGGCCACCCTTGACGACCTCGATGACGGTGCCCTTGACGGCCTCGTCCTTCTCCTTGAGCTCCTCGATCGTGCCCCACGCGCGCTCGTACTGCGCCCGCTTCTTCGACAGGATCAGGCGGCCTTCCTTGTCCTCCTTGGTGAGAACCAGGGCCTCGACCTCATCACCCACGGAAACGACCTCGTTGGGGTCGACATCGTGTTTGATGGAGAGCTCACGGGAGGGGATGACGCCTTCGGTCTTGTAACCGATGTCGAGCAGGACCTCGTCACGATCGACCTTGACGATGGTTCCCTCGACGATGTCGCCATCGTTGAAGTACTTGATCGTGGCGTCGATGGCGGCGAGGAAATCCTCGGCGGAGCCGATGTCGTTGACGGCTACCTGCGGCGAGGTGACGGTGGTGGGCATATGTGGATTTGCTCCGGACGGATTGTGGTCGGTTGCGGACATTGGATCTTTCGGTACTGTGCGACACACCGAAATTGGGCGCGGTGTGATCACTCGCGCGTTCAGCGTACGCGACCTGCATCGGGCCGGGCAAACCGGTCCCGTCGCCACGCCGATACTCTTACGGCGTGTCGGACGATCGCCATGCGCAAGCAAACGAACTGCTCGGAACCGTTGGTCCGGCACGTGCCCGAATCGATTCCACGGACTCCGAACGTGCCAGCCGGCGCTGGTGGGATGCCGACGCCGGCCAATACCACGATACCCATGCCGAATTCCTCGGTGTCGACTCCCCCGGCGGTGAATTCGTCTGGTGTCCCGAGGGACTGCACGAGGGCGATTGGCATCTGCTCGGCGATATTGCGGGACAGCGCATTCTGGAGATCGGTTGCGGTTCGGCGCCGTGTTCGCGCTGGCTGGCGAGCAATGGCGCGTTCCCGGTCGGCCTGGATCTGTCGGCGGGCATGCTCGCGCACGGGCTGGCCGCGATGGCACGCGGCGGTCCACGGGTGCCGCTGGTGCAGGCCACCGCCGAGGCGCTGCCCTTCGCCGGGGAATCCTTCGACGCCGCCTGCTCGGCGTTCGGCGCGATCCCCTTCGTCGCCGATTCGGCCCAGGTGATGCGCGAGGTCGAGCGGGTGCTGCGGCCCGGCGGGCGCTGGGTGTTCTCGGTGAACCATCCCATGCGCTGGATCTTCCCCGACGATCCCGGGCCGGCGGGGCTGGTGGCCACCACCCCGTACTTCGACCGCACCCCTTATATAGAGGTCGATGCCGACGGCGAGCCCACCTACGTCGAACACCACCGCACCATCGGCGATCGGGTCCGCGAGATCGTCGCCGCCGGCCTGATCCTGGAGGACATCATCGAACCGGACTGGCCGGAATGGCTGGACCGGGAATGGGGCCAGTGGAGCCCGCTGCGCGGCGCGCTGTTCCCCGGCACCGCGATCTTCGTGGCCCGCAAACCCGGCGCCACGACATGAACGACCGGACCGCACGTCGTTCCCGAGCGTGCGGTCCGGTGTCATTCGCCGTCGTCGGCCGATGACCGGCCCGGCCGGGGTTTGCGCCCGGCATTGTCCAGGGCAAGGCGCAGTGCGTATTCGATCTGCGCGTTGACGCTGCGCAGGTCGTCGGAGGCCCAGCGGGCCACCGCCTCGTACACCGCCGGATCGAGCCGGAGCAGGATCTTCTTACGGTCGGCCATCGCGCTCGCCGGTCAGGAGTAGAGCGATCCGGCGTTGACCACGGGCTGGGTCGGTCGATCACCGCACAGCACCACCAGCAGGTTCGACACCATGCCGGCCTTGCGCTCCTCGTCGAGTTCCACCATGCCCTGGGCGGCCAGCCGCTCGAGCGCGAGACCGACCATGCCGACCGCGCCTTCCACGATGTGGGTGCGGGCCGCGACCACCTGCGACGCCTGCTGGCGCACCAGCATGGCCTGGGCGATCTCGGGGGCGTAGGCGAGGTGGGTGATGCGGGCCTCCAGCACCTCGATACCGGCCAGTTCGGTGCGTTCCCGCAGTTCGACGGTGAGTTCCTCGGCGACCTCGCTGCCGTCACGCAGGCTGGTGCGCTCGTCGTCGTGGGCATCATAGGGATGGGTGGTGGCCAGATGCCGGACCGCGGCTTCGGACTGGGTCTCCACATATTCCTCGTAATCGTCGACGGCGAACGCGGCCTTGTAACTGTCGACCACCCGGTAGACGACCACCGCGGCGATCTCGACCGGATTGCCGTCGGCGTCGTTGACCTTCAGCTTCTGGGTCTCGAAGTTACGCACCCGCAGCGAGATGCTGCGCCGGTCGGTCAGCGGCAGCACCGAGAAGAAGCCCGGTTCGCTCACCGAGCCGATGTAGCGGCCGAAGAACTGCACCACTTTCGCCTCGTTCGGGTTCACCACGATCAGCCCGGTGATCGCGAGCAGCAGCGCGACCAGCACGACCGATCCGGCGATGCCGGCCCCGATCGCGGCGGCGTTGCCGTCCTTGGTGCCGACGACGAAGGCGAGCGCGGTGGCGCCGCCGACGGCGAGCGTCAGCACCAGCCACGTCAGTAGCACCACGAACCCGTTGACGTGGACAGCGGCACGAAGCTTCATGACATCCTCCCGGTATCAAAGTGATATCACGACAATAGCATGGTGCCGCCGTCGTAGACCTGGTTCGTTCCGATCTGCGGGCGGATCAGCTCGCCGGGCGGATATTGCGGTTGAAACGGAACATGTTGTGCGGGTCGTAGACCGCCTTCAGCGCGGCCAGCCGCCGGTAGGTCTCCTCCCGGTACCCGCCCCGGGTCTGCGCCTCGTCGGCCACATCGCCGGCGCCGTAGAGGAAGTTGAGACTGTGGCCGATCGTCCACGGCGCCAGTGCGGCGCGCACCGGAGCGCCGGGCTCGACGGGGCCGGCCCCCGGCTCCGGCATGGTGATCGCCCGCACCACGTAGCGGGCCTCGCGGTGGTCGAGGGCCAGATCCTCGCGGGCCGTACGCAGCGCGCCACCGAGATGCCGGATATCGATGACGGCGCCGAGCCCGGAATCGGGTCCGGCCACCGACAGCAAGGCCTGCAATGCCTCCGGCGTGAGGTCGTCGAGCAGGGCGTTGGTGGCGGCGTAGGCGTGCGGATCGGCCGGATCGGAGTGGATGGTGTGCGATTCGGTGTAGGGCATGCGGCGCAGATCGTCCTTCAACGGTGTGCCGATCGCCCGGAGCGGCGCGACCAGGCGCTCGCCTGCCTCGGCGTCGCCGGCGATCGCGATCCGGATGGAGGCGACGAACCGGCCACGCAGCGGCTGCGGCACCGGCGGGCTATCCGGGAAGGCGAGCATGGCGACGGTGGAGGTCACCGTGTCGGGCACGGTCGTGGTCCATTCCCGCCACGCCTCGAGCGCGCGCGGCACCTGGGCGGTGTCGAACATGAGTTGACCGCCGTAGACGGTGGTCACCGGCACCAGGCCCACTTCCAGCGCCGTCACGACGCCGAAATTACCGCCGCTGCCGAGCACCGCACCGAACAGTTCGTCACCGGGGCGCAGCGTGCGCACCCGGCCGTCGGCGGTGACCAGCTCGATCGCGCGGACGTGATCGGCGGCGTAGCCGTAGGTGCGCCCGAGCAGGCCGAGCCCGCCGCCGAGGACGTAGCCGACCACACCGACCGAGGGCGACGACCCGTTCAGCGGCGCAAGTCCGTGCCCGGCCGCGGCGTCGATCAACGCGCCGGCCTGTACACCCGCGCCGATACGCGCGGTCGCGGCGTCGGCATCGATGTGGATGCCGGTCATGCGCCGGGTGCTGATGAGCACGCCGCCCTCGGCGGCGACCGACAAGCCGTGTCCGGTGGCCTGCACCGCCACCGGCAGCCGGTGCCTGGCGGCGAATTCGACGGCGGCCCGGACGTCTTCGGTGTGCCGGGCGGCCACGACCACGGCCGGACGGTGCTGGTAGGCGGTCTGGAATCCGGAGATCTCGGTGGCGTACTCCGCGTCCGCCGGCCGGAGCACCGGCGCGGGGAAGGACGGCAATTCCGCCTCGGCGGCTGGAGTGAGAGCGAGGTATTCGGCTGCGATGTTTCCCATGCCTTCGACAGTGCCCCGGCCAGGGCGATAAGGGAAACAGCTAGTTTGTCTTGCTGCCATAATCATCAGTTATGGAATTGCGGCAACTGCGCTACTTCGTCACCGTGGTCGACGAAGGCGGTTTCACCCGCGCCGCGCAACGGCTGCATCTGACCCAGCCCGGGCTGAGCGCACAGATCCGGCAGCTGGAACGCGAGCTGGGCCAACCGCTGCTCGAGCGTGGTACGCGCCGGGTCACACCGACCGAGGTCGGCGCCGCGGTACTGGCCGATGCCCGCGCCGCGCTCGCCGCCGCCGAACGGATCGCGCAGACCGTCGACGAGTTCACCGGGCTGCTGCGCGGGCAGGTGCGGGTCGGGCTCATCTCCGGCGCCGCGATGGAGGCCTTCGATGTGCCCGCCGCGCTGGCCGCCTTCCACGACGATCATCCGCAGGTCGGCATCGTGCTCACCGAGGACACTTCGCAGCGCATGCTGGACGCGGTGGGCAGCGGCGAGCTGGATATCGCGGTGGTCGGGTTGACCGGGGCGGAACTCGATCCGGGTATCGCCGTCGACGTCATCCTCGACACCGCGGTGGTGGCCGCCGTCGCCGCCGACGACGGCACCGAGGGCGCGCTGATGCCGCTGCGCGATCTTCGCGACCGCCCGCTGATCTGCCTGCCCGCAGGCACCGGCATTCACGGCGTACTCCAACGTGCGTGCGCGGCAGCGGGTTTCACCCCGAATATCGCGTTCGAAGCCGCGGCGCCGCCACTGTTGCTGCGGCTGGCGGCGCATGGGCTCGGTGTCGCGGTGGTACCCGAACTCACCGAGGCCGAGGCCGCCGCGTTCGGCGTCCGAGCGCTGCCCATCGTGCAACCCGAACTGCGCGGGCAGTTGGCCATCGCCTGGCGCACCGCCCGCCCCATGCCTCCGGCGGCGAAAGTGCTGCTCGGCCAGCTACGCATCGCCCTGGCACGGCCGACGGGCGCGACGCCGGCGGCCCCGGGTCCGGCGCGCTGACACCGCACCGGATCGTCCGAACGCCGCGTCCGGGAATCTCGCGATCAGAGCAGCCGCGACAAGAACGCCTTGGTGCGTTCGTGTTTCGGCTCCGCCAGCACCGCACGCGGCGCGCCGGCCTCGACCACCACTCCCCCGTCCATGAACACCAGCTGGTCGGCGACCTCGCGGGCGAAACCCATTTCGTGGGTGACCACGACCATCGTCATGCCGTCGTCGGCGAGCTCGCGCATCACGGTGAGCACCTCGCCCACCAGCTCGGGGTCCAGCGCGGAGGTCGGCTCGTCGAACAGCATCAGCTTCGGGTCCATCGCCAGTGCCCGGGCGATCGCCACCCGCTGCTGCTGCCCGCCGGACAGCTGCGCCGGATACGCATTGGCCTTGTCCGCCAACCCCACCCGATCCAGCAATTCCTTGGCCCGGCCCACCGCCTCGGACTTGCGCATCCTCTTGACCTGAGTCGGCGCCTCGATGATGTTCGCGAGCGCGGTGCGGTGCGGGAACAGGTTGAAGTGCTGGAAGACCATGCCGATATCGCGGCGCTGCCTGGCCGCTTCCCGCGGATGCAGCTCGTAGAGCTTGTCGCCCTTCTCCCGGTAACCGACCAGCTCGCCGTCGACGTAGAGCCGTCCGGCATTGACCTGCTCGAGATGGTTGATGCAGCGCAGGAACGTCGACTTGCCCGAACCTGAGGGCCCGACCAGGCACAGCACCTGCCCACGCTGCACCTCCAGCGAGATCCCCTTGAGCACCTGGAGCGCCCCGAAGGATTTGCACACCCGATCGGCGACGATCATCGGCTCGGCCGCGGAATCGGCGCCACCCTTCATCGCATCGCTCATTTCGCCTTCACCACATTCTGCGCATCGGCCAGTTCCTGCAACTGTTTGGCGGTCAGCTGCCGCGAGACCCCGCGCGAGAAGTAGCGCTCCAGGTAGTACTGCCCGACCATCAGCACGCTGGTGATGGCCAGGTACCAGGTGGCGATGACCAGCAGCAGCGGGATCGGCAGGAAGTTGACGCCGTAGATATCGCGGGCGCGGCCGAACAGGTCGGTACTGAGCGGGATCGCGGTCACCAGCGAGGTGGTTTTGAGCATGCCGATCAGTTCGTTGCCGGTGGGCGGGATGATCACCCGCATCGCCTGCGGCAGCACCGTCCGGCGCATGGTCTGCGACCACGTCATGCCGAGCGCGACCGACGCCTCGCGCTGCCCCTCACCGACCGAATTGATGCCGGCGCGCACGATTTCGGCCATATACGCGGCCTCATTGAGGCCGAGGCCGATCACCGCGAAGGCGAACGCGGCCTGCAAGCCCTGCACATCCAGCTCCACCAGCTGCGGCCCGAACGGCACCCCGAGGGTGATCTGCTTGTACAGCGAGGGCACCAGTCCCCAGAACACCAACTGCACGAACACCGGTGTGCCGCGGAAGATCCACAGATACACCCACGCGGTCGACCGCAGCACCGGATTCGGTGACAGGCGCATCACCGCGAGCAGCGCGCCGAGCACCACCGCGATCGCCATGGACAGCACCGTCAGCTCGAGCGTGACGACGGCGCCCTCGGCGATGCGACTGTCGCGCAGGTACCGCCAGTAGACGTCCCAGCGGTAGGCCGGATTCGTCGCGGCGCCATAGATGAACAGCCCGACCAGCACCAGGATGGCGGTCGCGGCGAGCCAACGCCCCGGCCTGCGCAGCGGGACGGCCTTGATCGGCTCCGGCTCGGTCTGTGATTCGCTCATTTCATCCCTTCGGCGCGCCGTTGATGACGGACTCGGTGATCGCGCCCTCCTGCACACCCCAGTTCTCGGTGATCTGGCGGTACTTGCCGTTGTCGATCAGATGTTGCAGCGCCTGCTGCAGCACCGGGGCCAACGGCGACCCCTTGGCCACCGCCCAGCCGTAGGGCGCGGCGTCGACGACCGGGCCCGCCGGTTCGATCTTGCCCTCGGTGAGCTTGATGGCATACGCGGTGACCGGCGAATCGGCCGACATGGCGTCCACCTGGCCGAGCACCAGCGCATTCGTCGCCGCGCTCTGCTCATCGAAACTCTGGATGATGATCGGGTCCTTGCCCGCCGCTTCGCAGGCCCGGCTCTTGGCGGGCAGTTCTTCCAGATGCTCGAAGGTGGTGGCCTGCACCGCCACCCGCTTACCGCAGGCATTGTCCGGGTCGACCGGCCGGTCGGCGCGCTGGGCCCATTGCACGCCCGCGCTGAAGTAGGTGACGAAATCGACCTGCTTCTCCCGTTCGAGCGAGTCGGTGATCGAGGACATGCCCACGTGGTAGGTGCCGGCCTGCACGGCGGGAATGATCTTCTCGAACGCCGACTCGATGTATTCGGCGCGCAAGCCGAGCACTGTGGTCACCGCGTCCATCAGGTCGACGTCGAATCCGGCGATATTGCCGTCGCTGTCGCGGTACTCGTTGGGCTGATACGGCACGTTCACCCCCACCTTCAGCACCCCGGACTGCCGGATCTCCGGCGGCACCAGCGCCGCGAGCTCGGGCACCTCGCTCACCGGCACCTTCGCGACGTCGGGTAGATCCTCGGTGTTGTGCGTGCAGCCGGTGACCGCGAGCACGATGGCACCGAGCACGGCGGCCACCAGTATCGCCCAGCGTCCACGCCTGCCGGGTTCGGTTCGATCAGCCACCGCAGCCTCCACCTTCCGGTCCGGAGTACCCGACCCCACCCTTCTCGCGATCCAGGCGACCGAGCACCCGCGTACCGGACAGTAGCGGAGAATCCGGCCCCTGCGGTCCAATACACACCGAGCCGTAATGCGCGCTCGCCCGCCTCCGGTGCGCGCTCATCGGCGATGCACCCGCGCGCTCACCTGCTCGGTGAACTCACTCGTCGAGGCCAGTCCACCGAGGTCGGCGGTCGCGATCCCGGCTTCCAGCGTCGTCGCGACGGCACGCTCGATGCGCTCGGCGGCCTGGGTCAGCACCGGGTCGGCACGGCGAATTCCCATCCAATGCAACAACATTGCCGATGACAATTGCAGGGCGGCAGGGTTGGCGCGGTTGCGTCCGGCCAGCGTCGGCGCCGCGCCGTGCACGGCCTGCGCCATGGCGCGATCGGCCGAACAGTTCAGCGACGCCGCAAGACCGAGCGAACCGCTCAGCTCCGCGGCCAGATCCGAGAGGATGTCGCCGAAGAGATTCTCGGTGACCAGGACATCGAAGTCGCCGGGCGCGCGGACCAGGTGCGCGGCGGTGGCGTCGACGTGTTCGTCGTCGACGCGCACACCCGGATACTGGTGCGCCACCTCGTAGCAGACGTCGCGGAACAGGCCCATCGTCATCGGCAGCACATTGGCCTTGTGCACGATCGTCACCCGTTTGCGCCGGGTGCTCGCCAGCCGCATGGCCTCGTGCGCGATCAGTTCGCAGGCTCGACGGGTGACCACGCCGACGGACATGGCGACGTCTTCAGTCGGCCGGAACTCACCGGTTCCGGCGAACATATTGCGGTCGGCGTAGAAGCCCTCGCTGTTCTCCCGCACGATCACCAGGTCGATATCGGGGGCGGCCGCGCGCACACCGGGGAACGCCCTGGCCGGACGGATATTGGCGTACAGGCCGAAATGTTTGCGGATCGCGCCGCCCGGAGCCGCCCGGTGTTCGGGCGGATAAGAGGCGTTGTCGTGCGGGCCGAGGATCCAGCCGTCCAGCTCGGCGAGCGCGTCGAGGGTGTGCGGCGGCAACGCGCTGCCGTACTCGGCGATGGCGCGGTGGCCGATCGGTAGCCGCACCCAGTCCACGGCGGCCGCGCCGGAAGCCACCAGGGCCTCGTCGACCACGGCGCGTGCCGCGCCCACCACCTCGGGGCCGATGCCGTCGCCGTCGATCAGCCCCAATCGCAGCGGTTCACCACCTGTTTGCTTCGACTCGTGCACCCCGACATCCTGCCGTCGCCGTCGAACCGGCCCGCGCCCGGGTCCGCGGCGGCTAGTTTCTGCAGATCATGGTGCAGTCGGTGGAACTGGTGCTCGACGACACGGGCGAGGAGTACATCCGTCAGCAGTGGTCCGCGCTGGCCGCGGCGGGCCTGACGGGCGTCATCCGCAAGCCCGCCGCGGGCGATCCGCCCAAACGCCCGCACATCACCCTGGCGGTGGCCGGCCAGATCTGGCCGCGCATCGACCACGACCTGGAGAAATTGCCGTTTCACCCGTTTCCGGTGCGGCTGGGTGGCGTACTGGTGTTCGGGGCGCGCCGGCCCATTCTGGTGCGGCTGGTGGTGCCGTCCGAGCAGTTGCTGGCCTGGCAGCGCCGCGTCCACGCACTGGTTGCGCCGTGCCCTGGAGTTCCGGGCAATATGCATCCCGATCAGTGGACCCCGCATGTCACACTGGCCAGACGCGTGCCACCACCGCAGCTCGGCGCGGCGATTCTCGCTGTCGCGTCGGATCGTGATTTCACCGCGACCGCGGTGGGTATCCGGAGGTGGGACGGCGACGAACGGCGGGCCTGGCCGGTCGCCGGTGGAAGATAATACCGGCGCCCGGCGTTGGACCCGGCACACCCACACGAGAGGACGCCCATGGCAACGCAGACGCTGACCGACAAGAATTTCGATGAGGTCGTCACTGGAAACGACGTGGTACTCGTCGATTTCTGGGCCGAGTGGTGCGGTCCGTGCAAGAGCTTCGCCCCGACCTTCGAGAAGTCCTCGGAGCAGCACCCCGACGTGGTGCACGGCAAGGTCGACACCGAGGCCGAGCAAGGTCTCGCGGCCGCGGCCAACATCCGGTCCATCCCGACGATCATGGCCTTCCGCGAGGGCGTGCTGGTGTTCGCCCAGCCCGGCGCGCTGCCCCCGGCCGCACTCGAGGACCTGGTCACCCAGGTGAAGGCCCTCGACATGGACGAGGTGCGCAAGCAGCTGGCCGAACAGCAGGCTTCCACGGAGTAATACCGCAGACCGTGACGACGGGTCCGGCCCTCCCGATCGGGAGGGCCGGACCCGTCTGTCGTGTCAGGCGCCGAGGCGGTTGAGCCCGGCGATCATGGCGCGCACGGTGGATTCGGCACCGTCGCCGGCCAGGGCGGCGCCCCAGCCGCGGCGGCCGTTGAATTCGCACTGGACGAAGGTGGCGGTGGCCGAGCCGGTGCGGCGCTGATGGAATTGCAGGATCTCGACCGGGTAGCCCTCGTCGTAGAGGGCCGAGGTCATGGCCGCGACCGGGTTGCCGGTGGCCACCACGGTGCGCAGGTGACCGGCGAATTCGAGGGTCGCGGTGAAGGTGGCGTTCCGGTTCCCGGCCGGCGACCAGTCACCGAGGCGGATCGGCCCGGTGCTTTCGCCGTAGCGGTCGCGGAACTGGTCGGGGGTCAGGCCGGCGCTTTCGGAGCGCAGGCTCCGTGGGGCGGCGGCGATCAGGTCATGGCTATCGAGGGTGAGCATGGTCACGTAGGTCTTCCCGAGAATGCGTGAGGCGGCAGAGGGGACCAGCAACAAACGTCAAACGGCCCGCAGCGAGGGGGCCGGTCCGAATCAGACCCCGCTGCGGCGGGTTACTACGAGCAGTAGCCGACGCGCCACCATCGCGGTGTGCGGAACTAGCGCAACGCTGTCGCGGTCGGCGACATGCAGCGGCGCGCTGTGGCGGTCGGAGGGATTCGGCACGCGTCCGAGGATAGAGAGTCGATGCGGCGAAGGCAACCACATTTGCTTGTCGTTTCCTTTCGTGCCGGATGCTGTTCGCCCAGGTCATCGGGCGCGACCGGGTTACGCGCGAGTAGCAGGCGGGTAGCCGGAATCACCTACCCGGTCTCTTGGGACATCGTGCTCGCGCACCAGGTCGTTTCGCTCGGTCCCGGCGTGCGCGGAACAGGTTTCGGCGCACGTCGGCGGGGCACGCCCGTGCAAACAGCGGCGAACGGAGGAACAGATGCGAGTCCCAGGTGGTTCGGGTCCGAAGAGCCGGTACGGCGCGCCGGTGGTGCTGGCCGGTGCCGCACTCCTCGCGGTGAGCGGGTGCGCCGACGGCAGCGACAACGATGCGGTGGCGACCACGGCGCCGCCGGCGACGACGGTGTCGGCATCCGTGACGGGCTCGGCAGCGGCAGCCCTCGACACCGACGCCTTGCACAAGGCGGGCAGCACCGCGACGGCCGCCGTGGCCGGTAGCACGCTCATCTCCATCGAGACCGAACGCGACCACGGCTGGGAGGTCCAGGTCGTCACCGCCGACGGCATCGAGCACGAGATGGAGGTGTCCGGCGACGGCGCGACCGTGACCATGGGGCCCGTCGCGAAGAACGAGGACGACGCCGACAAAGCCAAGCATCGCGACCGCATACAAACCGCTCGCGTGGACTACCGGGCAGCGGCCGACAGCGTACTGCGGGAAGTTCCGGGCGGCACCATCACCGAATTGAATCTCGACAGCGACAACGGGACCACCGTGTGGGAGTCGGACGTGATCGATCCCTCCGGCACCAAGCATGAGGTCACCATCGACGCCGTTTCCGGACGAGTGATGGCGAATACGACCGAGCGCTGAATCCGCGACCGACGCACCGGCCGAGACCGGTACGGCTATCAGTGCGCGGCGGCGTCCCAGCTGCGGCCGGTGCCGACGGACACATCCAGCGGCACCGACAGGTCGATGGCCGCTGCCATCTCCCGCCTGGCCAGTTCCTCCAGGGCTTCCCGTTCACCGGTGGCGACCTCGAAGAGCAGTTCGTCGTGGATCTGCAGCAGCATCCGCGACTTCAGGCCCGCGTCCTGAATGGCCTTGTGCACGTTGATCATCGCGACCTTGATGATGTCGGCGGCGGTGCCCTGGATCGGCGCGTTCAGCGCCATCCGTTCGGCGGCCTCGCGGCGCTGACGGTTACTGGAATCCAGGTCGGGCAGATAGCGGCGGCGGCCGAACAGGGTCTGGGTGTAGCCGACCTTGCGGGCCTGTTCCACCACCTCGTGCAGGTAGTCGCGGATACCGCCGAACCGGGCGAAGTAGACCTCCATCTGGTCCTTGGCCTCCTGCGTGCTGATCTTCAGCTGCGCGGACAGGCCGTAGGAACTCAGACCGTAGGCCAGGCCGTAGGACATGGCCTTGATCCGGCGCCGCATCTCCGGATTCACCTCCGAGATCGGGATGTCGAAGGCCTTGGATGCGACGAAGGTGTGCAGATCCTCCCCGGAGTTGAAGGCCTCGATCAAGCCGGCGTCGCCGGACAGATGCGCCATGATCCGCATCTCGATCTGGCTGTAGTCGGCCGTCATCAGCGATTCGTAACCGGGGCCGACGACGAAGGTGTCGCGGATCTGGCGGCCGGTGTCGGTGCGGATGGGGATGTTCTGCAGGTTCGGCTCGGTGGAGGACAACCGGCCGGTGGCGGCGATGGTCTGGTTGAAGGTGGTGTGGATGCGGCCGTCGTCGGCGACGGACTTGAGCAGGCCGTCCACGGTGACCTTGAGCCGGGTGGCGTCGCGGTGGGCCAGCAGATGCGCAAGGAACGGATGCTCGGTCTTCTCGTAGAGCGATTCGAGCGCGTCGGCGTCGGTGGTGTAGCCGGTCTTGGTGCGCTTGGTCTTGGGCATGTCGAGCTCGTCGAACAGCACCACCTGCAACTGTTTGGGCGAGCCGAGGTTGATCTGCTTGCCGATCACGCCGTAGGCCGCCTCGGCGGCCTCGTTCACCTTGTCGGCGAACTGGCGTTGCAGCGTTTCCAGCTGGTCGACGTCGACGGCGATGCCCGCGTCTTCGAGCGTGGCCAGCACCTCCAGCAGCGGCAACTCCATCTCGCCGAGCAGTGCGGTGGATTCGATGTTCGCCAGCTCGCCGTCGAGGGCTTCGGCGAGATCGGCGACGGCGCGGGCGCGCAGCATCTCGGCCTTGGCGAGTTCGGTGTCGACGGCGTCTTCGTCGTCGAGCAGCGACAGCTGCGGGGTCTCGTCGGTTTCGGCGCGCAGCTCCCGGTGCAGGTAGCGCAGCGACAGATCGTCGAGGTTGAAGCTGCGCTGCCCCGGCCGCACCAGGTAGGCGGCCAGCGCGGTATCGCTGGTGAGCCCGGCCAGCGTCCACCCGCGCCCGCGCAGGGCGTGGATCGCGGACTTCGCCTCGTGCAAGGCTTTGGGACGCGCCGGATCGGCCAGCCAGGCGCCGAGGCGGGCTTCGTCCTCGGGCGTCATTCCGGTGACGTCGATATAGGCGCCCTCACCGTCGGCCGCGGCGATGGCGATCGCCTTGACGTCGCCGTGCGCCGGCGCACCGGAACCGACCACCGACACCCCGTGGCGCACCCCGGCCGGCGCGTGATCGGTGAGCCAATCGCCGACGCTGCCCGGCGCCAGCGACGAACCGCTGATCTCGAAACCGGACTCCGCCTCCGGACTGGGCGGTGCCAGCGTTTCGAACAGCCGGTCGCGCAGCACCCGGAATTCCAGGTCGTCGAAGAGCCGGTGGATGCGTTCACGGTCCCACGGCCCCTGAGCGAGCTGATCGGGGGTGTAGGGCAGCGGCACATCGCGCACCATCTCGGTGAGCTGACGATTGAGCACCACGCTGCTCAGGTTGGCGCGCAGCGCGTCGCCGACCTTGCCGCGCACCTCGTCGACCTTGTCGACCAGGGTGGCCAGATCACCGTATTCGCGGATCCACTTGGCGGCGGTCTTCTCCCCCACGCCGGGAATGCCGGGCAGGTTGTCGCTCGGGTCGCCGCGCAGCGCTGCGTAGTCCGGGTACTGCGCCGGGCTGAGACCGTATTTGGCCTGCACTTCCTCGGGGGTGAAGCGGGTGAGATCGGAGACGCCCTTGCGCGGGTACAGCACGGTGACGTCGTCGTTGACCAGCTGGATGGAATCACGGTCGCCGGTGACGATGAGCACCCGGTAACCCTGCGGCACCGCCTGGGTGGTGAGCGTGGCGATGACGTCGTCGGCCTCGTAGCCGTCGATGGCCATCACGGGGATGCCGAGCGCACCCAGCACCTCCTTGGTGAGCTCGACCTGGCCGCGGAACTCGTCCGGCGTGGTGGTGCGGTTGGCCTTGTATTCGGGGTAGGCCTCGGTGCGGAAGGTCTGGCGCGAGACGTCGAAGGCCGCCGCGATATGGGTGGGCTTCTCATCGCGCAGCAGGTTGATCAGCATGGCGGTGAACCCGTACACCGCGTTGGTGGTCTGGCCGGTGACGGTTTTGAAGTTCTCCGCCGGTAGCGCGTAGAAGGCGCGATAGGCCACCGAGTGGCCGTCGATCAGCAATAGCGTCGGCCGCTCCCCCGTGGCCGTCGCGGCGGCACTCGACGCGGTGCTCGGTGCCGTGCCGGATCCGGAAGAGGCAGAACGCGGGGCTGTCGTCGGTGAACTCACCCCCCAGAGTGTAGGGACAGCCACCGACAAGTCGAACCGCCGACACCCGGGCGCGCGCCACTCACCCGACACCCAGGTACGCCGACTTCACCGCCGGGTCGACCAGCAGGTCCGCACCGGTACCGGACTTGGTCACCGCACCGGTCTCCAGGATGTAGCCGCGATCGCTGCGTTTGAGCGCCTGCCTGGCGTTCTGCTCGACCAGCAGCACCGTGGTGCCCTGCTGGTTGATCTCGCTGATGATGCGGAAGATCTGCTGGATCACCATGGGCGCCAACCCCATCGAGGGTTCGTCGAGCAGCAGCAGGCGCGGGCGCGCCATCAGCGACCGGCCGATCGCCAGCATCTGCTGCTCGCCGCCGGAGAGCGTGCCGCCGACCTGTTTGCGCCGCTCTTGCAGCCGCGGAAACAGCTCGAACACCCGCTCCAGGGTCGCGGCGTAGTCGGCCTTCTGCTTGAAAGGCCGTGCGTAACAACCCATGTCCAGATTTTCCTGCACGGACATACCGGGGAAGATGCCGCGGCCCTCCGGTGCCTGGATCAACCCGGCCACGACCCGTTCGTGGGCTTTCATCCGGCTGATGTCGCGACCTTCGAAGACGATGCGGCCCTTGGTCAGCGGCAGCAGCCCCGACAGCGCGCGCATCGTCGTGGTCTTGCCCGCACCGTTGGCGCCGAGCAGGGTGACCAGTTCGCCTTCGGCCACGCGCAGCGAGATGCCGTGCAGCGCTCGGATTCTGCCGTAGTTGACGTAGATCTCGTCGACTTCGAGCATCGAAGTGGCTGTGCTCATGCGTCCTGTCCGTCCTCGTCGTCGGGCACACCGAGATAGGCGGCGATCACCGCCGGATCGGCCCGGATGTCGGCGGGCAGGCCATCGGCGATCTTGCGGCCGAATTCGAGGACGACGATCCGGTCGGTCACCCCCATCACCAGCCGCATGTCGTGCTCGATCAGCAGCACGGTGAACCCGTCGTCGCGGATCTTGCGGATCAGGTCCATCAACGCCGACTTCTCGCTCGGATTGAACCCCGCCGCCGGTTCGTCCAGGCACAGCAGCTTCGGTTCGGTGGCCAGCGCACGGGCGATCTCGAGGCGACGCTGATCGCCGTAGGACAGGTTGCGCGCCTTCTCCACCGCGCGCGGCGCGATACCGACGAATTCGAGCAACGCCATGCCGCGTTCGATGGCGTCGCGTTCCTCGCGCCGATGCCTGGCCGTGCGGAAGATCGCGCCTGGCACCGAGGTCTTGTGCCTGGCATCGGTGCCGACCACCACGTTCTCCAGGGCCGTCATCTCCCCGAACAGCCGCACGTTCTGGAAGGTGCGGGCGATGCCGAGGCGGGTGATGGCGTTGCGTTTGGTCTTGGTGAGCGGCTTGCCGTCGAAATACACCGTGCCCGCCGAGGGCCGGTACACGCCGGTGATGGCATTGAAGCAGGTGGTCTTGCCGGCACCGTTGGGGCCGATCAGGCCGAGGATCTCACCTCGGCGGATCTCGAAGCTGACGGCATCGAGTGCGGTCAGGCCGCCGAACTTCACGGTCAACCCCTCGGTGCGCAGCAGCGGCGCGCCGACCTCGGTCTCGATCTCGCGACGCGGAGCGACCGCCTCGGCGACCGCGGCCGCATCGGCCAGCGCCGGGTCGACGGCCTCGACGTCGACGGTGCCCGCCGACTCCACCTCCGGTTCCGGGGCATACCCCGCGGCCATATCTTCGTTGTCGAACAGTGCGTCGCCCGCGCCCGGCCCGGTCATCGCTTCGCTCCCACCGGTTCGGCCGTCATCGGTCTGCGCACCGCGAGATAGATCTGCCTGCCGTAGGCCAGCAGTTTCTGCCGCATCGGGAAAAGACCTTGTGGCCGCAGGATCATCATCACCACCAGCGCGATGCCGAAATACAGATACTTCAGGTCGCCGAGGGTCTGCGCGCCCTGCGGCCGGAACAGCAGCACGCTGCCGAGCAGGACCAGCCAGTACACCCCGAGCACCACCGTGACGGTGACGAACAGCCTGCGCGCCCACACGCCGCGCTCGTGCATCCACCGCTTCCACGCCAGCGCGAGTCCGGCGAACACCACCGCCAGCACGCCGAGCTGGATATAGCCCGCGGTTTCATCGGTGACCAGCTGCACCGACATCAACCGGTTGGGCAGGTACACGATCAGGAACGCCCCGATGATGACGCCGAGTTTGTTGCCCTGACCGCCGATCACCACCGCGCACAGGAACAGCATCGAGTTGATGATGTTGAATCCGGTCGGATTGATGAACTGCACCTGGCCCGCGTACAAGGCGCCGGACAATCCGCCGACGGCGGCGCCGATCATGAATGCCCACAGCTTGAATTTGAACGCCGGCACGCCCATGATCTCGGCCGCGTCCTCGTCTTCGCGGATCGCGACCCAGGCCCGGCCCACCCGGCTGCGTTCCAGGTTGCCGACGATGAGCAGCACCACGATCACGCAGATCATGCCGAGCCAGTACCACCAGGTGCCGGAGTTGGCGCGGTCGAGCAGGTTCGCGCTGTCGCCCGCACCGACATTGCCCGCCGAGAACACCCCGGTCGGTCGCTCCTCGGATTCGCCGACACGCGGGTAGGCGATGCCGGACAGGCCGAGGCTGCCGTTGGTCAGATCGCCGAGATTGTCGGCGAGCAGTCGCACGATCTCACCGAACCCGAGGGTGACGATGGCCAGGTAGTCACCGCGCAGCCGCAGGGTCGGCGAGCCGAGGATCAACCCGGACACCGCGGTCACCGCGATGGCCAGCGGCACACACGCCAGCCACGCCCAGTCGGAGTCGAGCCAGCCGCCGTCGGTCTGATTCCACGGGCTGTTCGGGCTGGTCAACAGGCCGACGGTGTAGGCGCCGACGGCGTAGAAGCCGACATATCCGAGGTCGAGCAGGCCCGCCTGCCCGACCACCACGTTCAACCCGATCGCGATCAGCGCGTACATCGCGAACTGAGCCATCACGCCGCCGAAACTGGTGCCGGGGGTGTCCAGCAGCGGCGGCGGGAACAGCGGAAGCAGGGCGAGCGCGATGATCGCCGGAACGCCGACCGCCCACTGTGCGGGCCGGCTCAGCCCCTCCCACCAGCCGCGTAACGCGTCGCCGACACCGTGCATCGGCCGCGGCGGCGGCTTCGGAGCCTCGATCGGCGTGGACTTCTCACTCATGCGCGGGCCCTCCCGAGACTCTCACCGAGGATGCCCGTCGGCCGGAACATCAGCACCAGCACCAGCACCACGAACGCCACCACGTCGCGCCATTCGGTGCCGAACAGGATCTGCCCGTAGTTCTCGGCCAGCCCGAGCAGCAGCCCGCCGAGCAAGGCGCCGCGAAGATTGCCGATGCCGCCGAGGACCGCCGCGCTGAAGGCCTTGATACCGAGCACGAAACCGCCGGAATAGATGATGCCGTTGGGAATCTTCAGCGCGTACAACAGCGCCGCCGCACCGGCCAGCACACCACCGATGAGGAACGTCAGCATGATGACCCGTTCCCGCGACACCCCCATCAGCGTGGCGGTATCCGGGTCCTGAGCCACCGCGCGGATGCCGCGCCCGAACTTGGTGCGGTTGATCAGCATCTCGGCTGCCGCGGCGAGCACCACCGCGGCCACCACGATCACGATCGTCACATTGGTGACGTCGGCGCCGCCGACACTGAACTGCACCGTCGGCTCGACCAGGATGATCGGTTGCTGGGCATTGGTGCCACCCAGATCCGGCCACAGTTTCGGCAGGATGAAATGCACGAATTCCTGGAGTACGAACGACATTCCGATCGCGGTGATCAAAAAGATCAATGGTTTGGCGCCGCGACGGCGCAACGGCCGATAGGCGACCCGCTCCAATCCCACCGCCGCCGCACCCGAGACCGCCATCCCGAACAGCATCGCCAAACCCAGATAGGTGACGGTGAGGATGACACCTTGGGAATACACATCACCGCTGGGCGAGAATCCCAGCAGCATCAACCCCACGTACTGCCCGAACATGCCGAGCATGAACACTTCCGAATGCGCGAAGTTGATCAACCGCAGCACGCCGTACACCAGCGTGTAGCCCACCGCCACCAGGGCGTAGATCGCGCCGTAGGACAGTCCGTCGACGGTCAGTCGCCAGAATTGATCGATCACCCCCTCGTAGTTGAAGTCGATCGAACCGTCGGCAAGCGGTAACGCGCCGACGTAAACGGTAGGAGTCATCCGTGCCTTGCCCTCATCGCTGTCGCCCCTGACGGATCGGCGCGTACCCCGACCCTCCGGCAGGGTCGTGGGGCACGCGCCGGTACCACTCCCGCTACTTGACCTCGTACACCCAGATCAGCGCGTTGGACAGTTCGCCGTCGGGGTTCCACTTGTACTGCCGGGCCAGGCCGGCGCCGTCATAGGAGCGGACGAATTCGAGCAGGTCGGGCCGGGTGAGCTTGCCCGAGTCGATGCCCTTGGCCAGGATGGTGGCCAGGTCATAGGCCTCCACCGAGTAGACGCCGGGGGCCTGGCCGTTGAGCGCCTCGTATTCGGAGGTGAATTCCTTCGGGGCCGGACCGCAGGGGCACGACAGCACCGCCCCCTTGGCCGAGCTACCGGCCTGAGAGACGAACTGCGGGTCGTTGCTGCCGTCGGCGGAAACGAAGGTGGCGTCCACGCCGCCGGACTTCAACTGCTTGGCCAGCGGTGCGGCCTCGGCGTAGTAGCCGGAGTAGAAGATCGCGTCCGGGTTCGCGCTGGCGATCTTGGTGACGGTGGCGGAGAAGTCCTTGTCACCCTCTTTGATACTGGCCGCGCACGCCGGATCGGCCACCGGGCCGAGTGCGGCGGTGACGCTGGCGGCGAGGCCGGTGCCGTAATCGGTGTTGTCCTGGACGACGCACACCTTCTTGTAGCCGGCGGTATTGATCATGTAATTGGCCACGGACGGGCCCTGCACGTCGTCGTTGGCCAGGCCGCGGAAGAAGCTGCGCCAGCCGTTCTGGGTGAGCGAGGCGTTGGTGGCCGAGGACGACACCGCCACCAGGCCCGCGTCGCTGAGGATCTGGCCGGTGGCCTTGGTCTCGCCGGAGAAGGCCGGGCCGACCAAGCCGATGACGGTGGGATCGTTGACGATCTGCGGGATGATCTGCGTGGCCTTTTGCGGGTTGCCCTCGGTGTCGAAGTCCTTCAACTCGATCTGGCAACCCGGATTGGCCTTGTTGTGCTGGTCGATCGCCAGCTTCGCGCCGTTGAGGATATTGATGCCGAGCGCGGCATTCGGTCCGGTCAGTGCGCCCGCCATGGCGATCGAGGTGTTCTCCGGGCAGGTCGCCGAACCGTCACCGGCGGGATCGGCGGCCGCGGCGGTGTCGGTGGACGGAACTTCCTTGCCCTGGGCGTCGATCTGCATCACCGGCTGAATGGACAGGCCCCCGGTGTCGGCGCCGGTGGCCTCCGAATCCCCCGTCGATTTATCGCTGCATCCGGTCAACACCAGGGCTACGGCCGCACCGGCCCCCAGCACTCGCACCGTACGGTTTCGCCACGTCGAACTAAGCACGATTCACCTCTGCGTTCCTGTGCTTCCCCCGGGCAACCGAGGAGGCCGACCACTCAGCCTGCGCAGAAACATAGCGTCGGCAGGTTAGATCCGCATCACATTCGGATCATGCAGATGACATCGTGTCGAATTCTTTTTCGCGATCATGTTTCCGCGATGTAAATCGCGTCGGGTATAAGGCCCGAGCGGCGGTCACTGCGGGGTCAGATTCTCCAGAACCACTTCCGCGACCGCCTTCATGGTGGTACGGCGATCCATCGCGGTGCGCTGAATCCATTTGAAGGCCTGCGGCTCCGACAGCCCCTGGGTCTGCATCAGCACGCCCTTGGCCCGCTCGACCAGCTTGCGGGTCTCCAGCCGCTCCGACAGGCTCGCGACCTCACCCTCGAGCGCGGTGATCTCATGGAACCGGCTCGCGGCCAACTCGATCGCGGGCACCAGATCCGACTTGGTGAACGGCTTCACCAGATAGGCCATCGCCCCGGCGTCGCGTGCCCGCTCGACCAGATCGCGCTGACTGAACGCGGTCAGGATCACCACCGGCGCAACACGTTTGGAGGCGATCTCGGCGGCCGCGTCGATTCCATCGCGGCGCGGCATCTTCACGTCCATGATCACCAGATCCGGCCGGTGCTCCACCGCCAGATCCACCGCCTGCTGGCCGTCGCCCGCCTCACCGACCACCTGATAGCCCTCTTCGGTGAGCATCTCGACCAGATCCATGCGAATCAAGGCCTCGTCCTCGGCGACGACGACACGCTTGGCCCCGGCGCCTGCCTTCGCGTCCGCGCCCGCAGTAGTGCTCATAGAAGACCCCTCTGGTTCGATGCTCGAGCCCCGACACGATCGACCGCGGCCAGAGCCGGACGAACCGGCCGACGACCCACCGTCACGCAATCGAGTGATGTAAAGAGTACCTTTCACCTCGGCATCGAACGCATATACCCAGCGCACACCCCCTACGTCACAACCGTGAGGCGACCGGTTGGGCGATTACCCCACTCACCCGCTATCATTTCCACCCGGTGCGCCGAGTTGGCGGAACTGGCAGACGCGACGGTCTCAAAAACCGTTGTCCTCACGGACGTGTGGGTTCGAGTCCCACACTCGGCACTCACATCCCTTCGCCCACCCCTGTTCGCGGAAAGCGCTCACCAACGGGGATGTTCGTCGTGTTCTCCGGGGGTGCAACCCCCAGACCCCGCCCGGCGGGCTCCGCCCCCGGACCCCCTCTTAGTGGCCCTTCCCGGCAGTGAGGGCCCCACCACGGCGAACCTGGGCTCCCGCGAGTTCTGGGCGCACCCGGTGAGTTACCCGGATACTGACGAAATCAGTCGTTGCGTCGGCCATGCGATGTAGTCGATCGCCGTCGCCGCGGCATTCAGCGATGCTCGGGCGCGGGCGAGGATGGTGCCGAGCGTTCACCCATACCGCTGCGATGCCTCCGGATGGTCGCCGGCGAAGGCGTTCCCACACCTCGCCCCCGTTGGCCATCAGCGACGTAGACGATCGTCTCGGCCAAGCCGCGGTATGCGTCGAGATCGGGGCTGCGGCCGCGAATCCGGCGATGGTGCCGTCGATTTCGGCGATCCATCGGTGGACGGGTAGCCACGCCTTGGCGACGGGTGCGCCGCTGGGAGATTCGGTGTGGAAGCCGGTATCGCCCGTGGCGATGCCGTCAGTGTGGATCTCGCGCACGGCTTCCCAATCGCTCTCGGTCATACGCCCGACGGTGATGTCGTCGGGGAAGACGGTGGGCTGCCCGATTCCGCCCGGATGCCGAAAGACGCCAGTAGGACAACCTGTGTCGACCGCAGAAGCGACGGGCCGAGTCAGGCCGGGCGTGGTGCGTACATGATGACCGCGACCCCGATCAGGCAGATGCCGGCACCGATCATGTCCCAGCGGTCGG
Organism: Nocardia sp. JCM 38205; assembly: GCF_058222935.1. NCBI lineage: Bacteria > Bacillati > Actinomycetota > Actinomycetes > Mycobacteriales > Nocardiaceae > Nocardia > Nocardia sp. JCM 38205. Next base: position 112,215 of record NZ_JBYHFL010000005.1, read on the forward strand.
GGCGGAAGCCGTCGAAGGCCATACCCCAAGCCAGCGATCCGGCGACGAATACCCCTCCGTAGGCGGCGAGGATGCGTCCGAAATTCGCATCGGGCTGCAACGTGGCGACGAAACCGTAGACGCCAAGCGCGATGACGCCCGCACCGATCCAGGCCCAGCCGCGGTGCTCGCGCACGCCCTGCCAGACCAACCAGGCTCCGCCGATTTCAGCGACAGCCGCCAAGACGAACAACAGCACCGAACGCGCAACAGTCACAGCCGGTCAGCCTAGGCGGCGGGCCGAGCGCCATGGACGTGCCGGATAGTCATCGACACTGCCGCCCCATGCCCGGACGAGAGGCCCTTGCCGACGGAGGTAGGACGTTGTTCCCTACTCGGCACGACCGCGGGGCCCTTCCCTCCGGTCTGTGAACGGCACCGGGCAATCAGGGCTTTCGCTGCATGCGAGCAGGTCATCGCAGCCGGCCGCCAGCGCCGCACGCAGGGTGTCACGCACAGCGGTCAGCTCCGGGCCCGGCCGGTGACCGGCGCGCACATCGGCGGCGAAGAACCGGTCGAACTCGGCGATCCGGATCGGGCGGTCAACCGCCCGCACAGTCCGGTCCTGCGATCCGCGCAACCGTTCACCGGAAGTTCGCTTGCCGACCATTTCGATAACTGTCAATATCGATGCATGTCTAAACCAGGGTTGCTCGCGGCGGACTGCGTGTGCGCGCCGATTGTGCGTGAACCAGTGGATGCCGAGACCGCTGCCGAGTTGGCGGTGGTGTTCAAGGCGCTGTCGGACCCGATGCGGCTGCGGCTGCTGAGCACGATCGCCTCCCGGCGCGACGGTGAGGCCTGCGTGTGCGACCTGTCCGAAGGGATCGATCTGAGCCAGCCGACGATCTCGCATCACCTGAAGGTGCTGCGTGAGGCCGGTCTGATCACCAGCGAACGCCGGGCGTCCTGGGTGTATTACCGCGTGGTTCCGCAAGCCTTGCAGCGACTGTCGGATGTGCTGCTCGTGGAAAGCGGCGCCGCGGAGGTACGCGCGTGAGCGTCACCACCGAGACACCGACCCCGGTGGTCGGCAAGCTGTCCACCCTCGACCGCTTCCTACCCCTGTGGATCGGCGCGGCCATGGTCGCCGGGCTGTTGCTCGGCCGGATGATTCCCGGCCTCGGCGATGCGCTGAGCGCAGTGGAGATCGACGGGATCTCGCTGCCGATCGCGCTCGGGCTGCTGATCATGATGTACCCGGTGCTGGCGAAGGTCCGCTACGACCGGCTCGACACCGTCACCGGAGATCGCAAACTGCTGCTCGGATCCCTGATCCTGAACTGGGTGCTCGGTCCGGCGCTGATGTTCGCGCTGGCCTGGCTGCTGCTGCCGGATCTGCCGGAATACCGGACCGGGTTGATCATCGTCGGGCTTGCCCGCTGTATCGCTATGGTCATCATCTGGAACGACCTCGCCTGCGGTGACCGGGAGGCCGCCGCGGTCCTCGTCGCGCTGAACTCGATCTTCCAGGTGATCATGTTCGCCGGGCTCGGCTGGTTCTATCTGTCGATCCTGCCCGGCTGGCTCGGCCTCGAACAGGCCACCATCGACGCGTCGCCATGGCAGATCGCGAAATCCGTGCTGATCTTCCTCGGCATCCCGCTGCTGGCCGGATTCCTCACCCGCCATTTCGGCGAGAAGGCCAAGGGCCGCGACTGGTACGAATCCACCCTGATCCCCCGCATCGGTCCGTGGGCACTGTACGGGCTGCTGTTCACGATCGTCATCTTGTTCGCGCTCCAGGGCGAGCAGATCACCTCCCGCCCGTTGGACGTGGTTCGCATCGCCGTCCCGCTGCTGGCCTACTTCGCGATCATGTGGGGCGGCGGCTACCTCCTCGGCGCCGTCATGGGCCTCGGTTACGAACGCACCACCACCCTCGCTTTCACCGCCGCGGGCAACAACTTCGAACTCGCCATCGCGGTCGCCATCGCCACCTACGGCGCCGCCTCCGGCCAAGCGCTCGCCGGCGTCGTCGGACCGCTCATCGAGGTCCCCGTCCTGGTCGGGCTCGTGTATGTGTCGCTGGCATTGCGCACACGGTTCCGCTCGGCCGGCAGGCCCACGTCGATTGCGGCGCACCCGCCAGCCGCACCCTGACAAACCGAACCCCCTCGCTGACCCGAAAGGCACACTCCCCCATGGCGAAAAAGCCCAGCGTCCTGTTCGTCTGCGTGCACAATGCAGGCCGCTCCCAGATGGCCGCCGGATTCCTCACCGCGCTGGCGGGAGACGACATCGAGGTCCGCTCGGCCGGCAGCGCCCCGGCCGATTCGATCAATCCCGCCGCGGTCGAGGCGATGGCCGAACTCGAAATCGACATCTCCGCGCAGACACCGAAGATCCTGACCCACGACGCCGTCGAAGCCTCCGATGTCGTCATCACCATGGGCTGCGGCGACACCTGCCCGGTGTTTCCCGGCACAAGTTACCGCGACTGGGTTCTCGAAGACCCGGCAGGCAAGGGCGTGGAATCGGTGCGCCCGATCCGCGACGAGATCAAGTCACGCGTGGAGGCACTCATCGTCGAACTGCTGCCCGCCCGCGCCTGACTGCCGAGGCAGCTCGACCTCTCTGCGCACCATCGAGGTATCCGAACCGGCACCGTTCTGCACATACCCGGAACCTGCGATCCCGATGTCGACCCGGCGCTGATCACATTCAGTCCCGACTTGGACCGAGTCCGCAGCAACGGTGGCGACATCCGTCGGGAACGAGACAGGTACGGCCAGCAAGCTCGGTCTCGCCGAAACGGCGACACCCCTACTCCACCAACTACTCGACACCTTCGGCATCGGCGTGCACCACATCGTCGATCTTGGTGACCGAGCGGTCCAGCTTCACCAGCGGCACACCCGCGAGCAGGGTCGGGATCACCGCGGAGAAACCGCGCAGCGAGCGCGGGTTATCGGTGTAGAGCTCGATCATTTCCTGGGTCATCCCCGCGCCGTGGGCTTCTTCGCACACGGCCGCGATCTGGGCTTCGGTCATTTCGGGCTTCCCGGCGTAACCGACCCGCACCGCATCGGTGACGCCGGCGGTGGCCGATACCTTGAACCGATGCGTTCGCCCCGCTCGATCGCGTCGCGTTCGGCCACCACCTCGTAGGCCACGTCGCCGACGCTGCGCAGCGTGGTGACACCGCTGTTCAGCTGGGTCGCGATATTGCGTCGGGTCCGGCCGGCGAGCATGCGCCTGCCCAGCGGCCCGCGCAGAAACCACATCGTCAACGGTTCGAGCGACTTGTTGGCGTGGATCGAGGGCAGTGGCCTGCCGTCAGGGCCGCCGCTTTGATCACCAGCCGGATGGTAGCCCGGCCGGATGCCATTGCGGGCCGATACGCCCCCGCTGGATTCCACCGGGAGAACCGAATCCGATGCCGGGAACGCCGCTGCGGTTATCGTCGATCCATGGCAGTTGGCGTGCGGGAAGTAGCCGTATTCGAGGATTTCCGGCCTCGCTTGGAGGCGATCGCGTACCGGCTACTCGGGTCGGCCGGCGACGCCGAGGACGCGGTGCAGGACACGTTCGTGCGCTGGCACGCCGCCGATCATGACGCGGTGGAAACACCACAGGCGTGGCTGACCAAGGTGCTCACCAACGTCTGTCTCAACCAGCTCACCTCGGCGCGGGCGCGCCGTGAAGCCTATGTCGGCCAGTGGCTGCCCGAGCCGGTCTTGGCAGGCGACCGGATGGCGGGTCCGGCCGATACGGTCGAGCAGCGCGAATCGGTGTCGATCGCCATGCTCACGCTCATGGAAAAGCTCTCGGCCAGAGAGCGCGTCGTCTACGTGCTGCGTGAGGCATTCGGTTACCCGCACAGCGAGATCGCCGAGATCCTGGAGATCACCGAGGCCAACTGCACACAGATCTACCGGCGTGCCAAACAGCACCTGGCCAACGGCAAGACGCGCCGGGAGGTCGACGAGATCGCCGCGCGGAAGGTTGTCGAGGAGTTTCTCACCGCTTCGCTCAGCGGCGATATCGACGCGCTGGTGCGGATGCTCGCCGACGACGCGATCAGCATCGGCGATGGTGGCGGCATCGTCTTCTCGCTGCCGGAGCCGGTGACCGGTGCGCTGCGGGTGGCGCGGTTCTTGCGCCGTCTCTTCGAACCCAGCGAGGGCAAATGGGCCATGATCGGAGGCCGCGCCGACATCTTCGCCGGGATGGCCAACGGCATGCCCGCGCTGGTGATCACCGTCGGCGAGCGCATCGTCGGCATCATCAGCCTGGAGCTGACGACCGACGGTATCGCTGCCGTCCACACCCAGGGCAATCCCACCAAGCTCGAACGCGCGACCCGGCATTGGGCGGCAGCTGGGCACGCCGAACCCCTCACCCAGGGTTGGTGATGTAGCTCACAGTCTGCTTCCTGTCAGATTTCGCGCTGCTGTCCGGTTCAGGTACCGAACACCACCGCCAGACAGGAGCAAGACCATGAAGCACCGCATCGTCGTCCTCGGCGCCGGCTACGCCGGAGCCAACGCCGCCGGCCGCCTCGCCCGGCGGCTGCACCCCGCCGACGTCGACATCACCCTCGTCAACGCCGACTCCGAGTTCGTCGAGCGGATCCGCATGCATCAGGTCGCGACCGGTCAGCGGCTTCGCCGCCGTTCGCTGACCGATGTGTTCGCCGGTACCGGTGTGCGCGTGCTGGTGGCGCGGGTCCAAGCGGTCGACGCCGACCGCAAGACCGTCACCCTCGCCGATGCCGACGGCGATCGCGCCATGACCTACGACACCCTCGTCTACGCCCTCGGCAGCGCCGTAGCACACGGCGGCGTGCCCGGAGTAGCCGAATACGCGCTCGATATCGCCGGTAAGCAATCGGCGCTGCGGGTGCGCGATCGGCTGGCAGGCCTCGACGCGGGAGCGACCGTGCTGATCGCCGGTGGCGGGCTCACCGGCATCGAAGCCGCCTCCGAAATCGCCGACGCCCGACCGGATCTCGAGGTCGCCATCGCTGTGCGTGGCCGCCTCGGCGAGTGGCTGAGCGAGAAGGCACGGCAACACCTGCACACGGCGTTCGCCGGACTCGTTATCACCGTGCACGAGCACACCGACATCACGCGGGTCGAGCGTGACGGCGTGGTCGCCGTCGACGGGCGAACGATCCGATCGCAGCTCACGGTCTGGACAGCCGGATTCGCCGCGCACCCGATCGCCGCGGCCTCGACCCTCGAGGTGTCCGGCAGCAGGCAGATCGTTGTCGACGACACGATGCGGTCGATATCGCACCCGGATGTCTACGCCGTCGGGGACGCCGCGCTCGCATCCGGTAAGAACGGTGTGCCGCTGCGCATGTCCTGCGCGTCGGGAGTCCCGTCGGCTCAGTACGCCGCCGACGTCATCGCTGCCCGCTTGGCGGGCCGCGCGGTGCCGCGCAACGAGATCAGTTACTCCGCCCAGTGCATCAGCCTCGGCAGGCGTGACGGCATCGTGCAGTGGGTCACCCCGGACGACCGGCCCAAATCCTCCGCGGTGACCGGCCGATCGGCCGCGCGACTCAAGGAGTTCATCTGCAAGAGCGCTGTCTGGAGCACCTCACACCCGACCTCCATGATGCCGTCGCGCCGCCGCCGCGTCACCGCCATGGCGTAATAGCCAGGCCGCCGCTACCGCTATCGACACCGCCGCGCGGACCGTCACCCTCGACAGCGGGGCCACCCTGCACTACGACACGCTCGTCTACGCCCTCGGCAGCACCACCGACACCGGCATCGTCCCCGGCGCGGCCGAGCACGCCTGGACGCTCGACGACCCCCGCCTGGCCCGCGACTTCTCGAAGCGGCTGGCGGAGACCGCGGCCGCCGCCGGCACGGTCACCGTTTGCGGCGGCGGCCTCACCGGGATCGAGGCCGCCGCCGAAATCGCCGAAGCGCACCCTGGGGTGACCGTCAACCTGATCAGCGCCACCGAGCCCGGGGCGATGATGGGCGACAAGGCTCGCCGCTACATGAATCGCGTCCTGGACGAGCTGGGTGTGGTGCGCACCGTCGGAACGAAGGTCACCAAGGTGCTTCCCGATGCGGTGCACCTCGACAACGGCGACACCATTGCCTCGGACCTCATCCTGTGGACCACCGGAGTAAAGGTGGCTCCGCTCGCCGCGCGGGCCGGAATCGCGACCGACGCGCGCGGGCTGATCGTCACCGATGCGACCCTGCGCTCGATATCGCACCCCGACATTCACGCCATCGGTGACGCCGCGCTGGTCCGTCAAGCGTGGGGGCAGTTGCACGGCACGTGCCAAAGCGGGGTTGTCACCGCCGATTACACCGCTTCGGTCATCGACCAGCTGCTGCGCGGCAAGCCGGTGAGGCCTACAAGGAGCAGGTCAGCAGCACCCCGCCGCTCGCCGCCAAGCTCAGCCGCCACGTCAAACTGCCGGTGCAGCTGTCGAAGGGCGGCCGCGCGACTCGCAAGACGCCGTGAGGCGCAAGTATCGCGTATCGCGGTCGATCGCACGTCCGCCTCGAGACACGGCCGGATCACGACGTGAGGCGTGTCCGTGACGGGGTGTGGTGACCGCGATGGCGGGTACCGCTACAGCAGGTCAGCGATCTGCCCGGGCAAATCGGTGATCGAGAGTGCACCGGTTCAGGCCATGACGCCGGTGCACTCGTCACAACCGCCCGCGGGGATATCCGCTTCCCGGGCGGAGCGCGGCCGTGGGGTTCGTGCCGCGCTGACCCGGGCGGGGTCAGCGGTCGGGGCGGCTCGGCGGGATCGCCTGGTCGATGAGGTCGACGGTGGCGCGGGGGTCGTCGACCTGGATGATCAGGCGGGCGTAGCGTTCGTCGCGCAGTTCGATGACGACGGCGCGGCTCGCGTCGCGGACGTCCCAGAACACCCGCTCACCCCCGGTGTAGAAGGTTCCGGCGGTGATGACGCCGGGCAGGTAGGTGCCGGGGGCGCGAATGCCCTTGGACTCCTTCACCACTCCGGGGTCGACGGTCGCGCCGCGGACGTTGGCCAGCGGAATCTCCAGGCGGCTCTTCAGGGCCCAGAGTTTGCTCAGGCCCTCCATCTCGACGACCAGAGTTCTCTCGCGAATCGCTACCTTGGCCAACGTCATTCCTCTCGATCACGCTCGGACGGATGGGATAGGAGGCTTCCGCTCGCCCTGGCCCGCAGGCGCAGACCGAGGACCGTCGCCGACAGCGCGGCGGTGTCACCGGTGGGGGTGGCACCGTCCGACACAGCCGCGTCGAGCGCATCCAGGGCGGCGGCGATCTCGCGAGCGACGTCCGGATCGACCGGTGCACGCTCGACCGCCGCCAGCAACAGAAAGTCCAGATCGGCTGCCGCCGGCAAAGTTTCGCGCAGGTTCGGCTCGTCGCCGACCCGTGCGAGCACTGGACGCAGCCGGTGCTCGACGTACCACCGCAGCGCGGCCAGATACAGGCCTCGCTTGCTTCCGAACACCTTGTACAGGCTGTTGCGATGGACGCCGAGCCGGTTCACCAGATCGTCCACCGACACACCGTCATAGGCCCGCTCGGCGAACAACCTCGCCGCCGCGGCGATCACCTCATCCTCGTCGAAACCCCGCGGCCTTCCCATGACCACAGCATGCCAGTTGAGGAACGATCGGTCAAGAACGATCGTTCCTCAACCGCGTGGGCCGCCGCTGACCGGTGAGTTACGGCTCGGCCGGCGCGGTGGCAGCAACGGCCGGGACTCCGGAATCCGGCAGCCCCACGTAATCAGGTAGCTCGACTCCATTGATGGCGCGCTCGACCAACTCGGCGAACCACTCCCCGGTGAAATCGGGGCCCGGCTCACCATCGGTCCCGGTGACGTCGCGGCTGCGAGCGTTCAATCGGGCGATCTCCTGATTGGCCTCGACGAACGAGCGCATCCGCGCCTCGTAGCGGGCGAAACCGATCTCCGGATCCCATCCGGCAGCAGCCAACTCGCCGGCCAGCACGTAGGCGCCGACCAGCGCCAGCCCGGTGCCCTGGCCCGACATCGGCGAGGAACTGAACGCGGCGTCGCCGAGCAGCCCCACCCGCCCACGTGACCAGCGATCCATGACCACTTGGGCGACCTGGTCGAGATAGAAGTCCGGGGCATCGTCCAGGTGCGCGAGGATGCGCGGGGTCAACCAGCCGAAGCCGTTCATCCGCTCACGCAGCAGCCGCTTCTGCGCATCGATATCGCGGTAATCGACGTCGACGTCGGCCGCGGGAAAGGAGAACATCGCCATCGCCCGGGTGGCGTCCCGGATCGGCCGCAGCCCGGCCGAGCGCCCGGCCTCCTGATACTCGAGCAGCCAGGTATCGAGCCCGAACTCATTGGGGACGCTGAAGAAGGCCAGCACATGGCCGAGGTGGCGGACGAACTGCTGTCCTCGTAGAGCACCTGCGACAAGTCACCGCGCAGGATCTCGATCTCCGCGATGAAGCCGTCGCCGCCGTCGTCGTCCACGCGGAAGGTCTCCAGCACGTTCCCGTCCGCGTCCACGGTGTGTGCGCCGACGGTCTGGGTGCAGGCCGCGCGAACCGCGGAGTCCAGCCCCATCCGCCGGATGACGTCCTTGGTCACACCACGCGCGTCCACGGCCTGGCCACCGGGGCGCAGTTCGGCGGCTCGTTCCACCACGGTCACCGCGGCACCACGACGGTGCAGCCAGTGGGCCAGCGCCGGCCCCGCTATGCTCGCCCCCGCCACCAACACTCTGACACCGCTCACCGCGCCTCCCACCTGCCCCGCCGGATCATCGTCCGGATCGATTGGTTCCGACACACCGCAATCGGTGCATCCAGAGGTACCGACGGCGGACACGCGAGGAATTCATCGGTGATGACGGCACCGATGACGGACGCCGTCATTTCCGCAGGCGCGGCACACAGCGCAGCCGCCCGAGCCGGCTCATGTCGACCGAGCCTCGATATCGACGCGCATGAGCGCGATGCGTTCGGACCCCACCGAGTCCGAGCAGCATCATCCCCGTGACTGCCCGGCGGCGAGGCCACTCAACAGAGCGCGTGCCACGGCGGCGGCTTCGGCGCGGCCCTTCTCGACGTCGTCGGATTCGGCGATGGTCAGTGACATCTCGGTCAGCGCGCCGTACAGCGCGCTCGCCACCAATTCCGGCGGGTGCGGCTGGATCACGCCGGCGTCGAGCAGGGTGCGCGCGCCCTCGAGCACCAGGTTGTTCAGGTGACGCCGGTCCACTTCCCGCCAGCGCCGCCAGCCCAGTGCGATCGGAGCTTGCAGCAGCACGATATGGCGGTAATCGGGTTCCACACAGACGTCGAGGAATGCCTCCAGACCGCGATCGACACGTTCGGCCGGGTCCGTCGCGGAGTCGATGGCAGCTCTGATGCGTTGCGCTGCACGGACTTCCAGTTCATCGACGACTGCCTCGAACAACCCCTTCTTGCCGTCGAAGTGGTGATACAGCGCACCCCGGGTCAATCCGGCGGTACGCACGAGCTCCTCGGCGGACAGATCGGTGTATTCCCGCACCGCGAACAATCGCGCGGCGGTATCGAGTAGTGCCCGGCGAGTGTCCTCGATGTGCTTGTCACGCAGCGACGCCATACAGTACGTTTACCACATACACGCTGTATGTCAGATACGCGGTGCATGATTCTGGAGGATCGAGATGGACAAGTCAGTGGATGTCGTCGTCATCGGTGCGGGCATCGCCGGCCTCGTCGCCGCCCGCGATCTGGTGCGCGCGGGCCACGAGGTGCTGGTACTGGAGGCGCGGGACCGGGTGGGCGGGCGGCTGCTCAACGCCGAGTTGCCCGGTGGCGCGCCCATCGAAGTCGGCGGCCAGTGGGTCGGCCCGACGCAGCATGCGGCGATGGCATTGATCACCGAACTGGGCTTGCAGACGCATCCGACGCACACCGCCGGCCGCCACATCGCCGAACTGGACACGGTCCGCTCCGAATACACCGGCCGGATTCCCGCGCTGAACCCCCTGGCCCTGGCCGACATCGCGCAGACACAGTGGCGGCTGGACCGCATCGGGCGCCAGGTGTCGCGCATCGAACCCTGGCGGGCGCGACGAGCCGAGGCGCTGGATGCGCAGACCTTCGACACCTGGTTGCGCCGCGCCACCCACACCGCGACAGGCCGGGCATTCTTCCGGGTGATCACCGAGGCGGTGTTCGCCACCGAACCGGCGGACATGTCGGCACTGTGGGCGAGCTTCTATCTCGGCGCGGGCGGCGGGGTCGATGCGATGATCGGCGTCGCAGGCGGCGCCCAGCAGGATCGGGTGGTCGGTGGGACCCAGATGATCGCGCTGACGCTGGCCGGCCGGCTGGGCGACCGGGTAGTGCTGAACAGTCCGGTGACCGAGATCGACTGGGACGAGGCCGGTGTGCGGGTCCGGGCCGGCGGTGCCGTGGTGCGAGCGCGGCGCGCGGTGATCGCGGTGCCGCCGCCACTGGCCGCGCGCATCCGCTTCTCCCCCGCCCTGCCGGGCGACCGCGACCAGCTCGTCCAGCGGATGCCGATGGGCCGCGTCATCAAAGTCAACGTCGTCTACGACGAACCGTTCTGGCGCGCTGACGGATTGAGCGGCCAGGCCGTCAGCGACCGGCGGCCACTCGGGACGGTGTTCGACAACACCCCGCCGGACGGATCACCCGGGGTGATCGTCGGTTTCCTGGAGGGCCGCCACGCCGACGCGGGCTCACGATTGGATCCTGCCGACCGTCGCGCGCTCGTCGTCGACGACCTGGTCGGCTACTTCGGCCCGCGGGCCCGCACACCGATCGACTATATCGAAAAGGATTGGGCCGAAGAGGAATACAGCCGCGGCTGCTACGGCGCGTTCACCGCGCCCGGCACCCTCACCCGCTTCGGGCACGCCCTGCGACCCGCGATCGGCCCACTGCACTGGGCGGGCACCGAAACAGCCACCCGCTGGGCGGGTTACATCGACGGCGCCGCCGAATCCGGTCACCGTGTGGCGCGCGAGATCGATCCTCGGTGATGCTCTGTCCTTCCTGGACGGTCTGGCGCCCCTACTCGGCCTGGCGGTCGATCCGGTCGAGGTAGCGCCGCCGGACGTCGTCGTCGACGCCGTTGATGGCCGCGTCGTCGTGGAACAGCTTGCGGGCGGTCAGGAAGACACGCTCGGGGATGAAGGGGACGGTTTTCGTCGCGAAGCCGACGTAGGAGGGGACGGCGATTTCCGCCGCGCGGGTTTTCACGGACCCGACGATCGCGGCGGCGATGTCCTCGGGGTCGACGGCGGGCAGTACGCCGAGGTCGATGCCCGAGCTCAACTCGGTACGCACCGCGCTGGGTAGCACTGCCGTCACACTGACGCCGGTATCGGCCATTTCCAGTCGCACCGCGGCGGTCAGGCCGACCGCGGCGAACTTACTGGCGTTGTAGACCGCAAGGCCCTTGAGCGGAAATTTTCCGGCCAGCGACGCGACGTTGACGACGTGGCCCCGGCCGCGCTCCACCATGGCGGGGAGCACCAGGCGCATGCCGGTGATGACGCCGTGGACGTTGACGTCCATCATCCTCCGGTCGATCCGCTCGGTCCCCTCCAGGAAGGCCCCGTTCGGCATGATCCCGGCGTTGTTCACCAGGACGTCGACGGGCCGGTCGTGTGTCCGCTCGGCGGCGGTGACGAACTCGGCGAACGAATCCGGGTCGGTGACGTCGAGGTGGTGCGCGCTCACGCCGGCACCGAGCTGCGCGGCCGCCTCCTGAGCGAGGCCGGCGTCGATATCACCGATCGCCACCCGTGCGCGCCGGGCCAGGAACGCCTGCGCGGTCGCCAGCCCGATGCCGCGGGCGCCGCCGGTGATGAGGACGAGAGCGCCCGCGAGGTCGATCGTGGGATAGCGGCTCATCTTGCGATCTCCTGACTGCTCACGCGGCGGTTCCGCGCCGTTCGGCGAGGGCGGTGCATGGTGGCCGGGACGGCGGCGCGTGCGGCCGCCAGGGTCGCCGTGCGCCTGCGGACATCCATGAAGTTGGGGCCCATGACATCGAGTTCGGCGTGGCCGGGCTCGACGCGGACGACGGCGACACCGGCGCGGCGGAGGAGTTCGACCTCCCGGTTCAGCCGCTGGGTCATCGCATGCCGCATGAGCCGTTCCAACCGCGACAAACCGCGGGCGGGTGCGCCGCCGTGTGAGGTCATCGGGGCGATCACGACGACCTCGTCGACGTCGGCGTCGAGCAGCAGATCCGCGGACGCGGTGGAGCACGCGCCGCCGTCGATCAGGTCGCGGCCGCCGATCCGGACCGGTGGAAACCATCCGGGGATGGCCCACGAGGCGGCGATCGCCTCGCCGAGTGACGCCGACGGTGCGCCCGGTGCGCCGAGGGTGACGCGCTCGCCGGTGCGTACGTCGGTGGTGCCGATCCACAGCGCCGGATGGTCCACCCAGCCCGCGTCGTTGCTCAGGGCGGCGCCGAGCGTGCGCAGCCACGAGGCGTCGCCGCGGCCACGGGGCAGCAGGCCCGCCGCGGCCACCAGTGGTGGCGCGTCCCCGGTGACGAGCCGGGCTGTCATGCCGAAGCCGGGCCAGCGGGGAGCCGGCAGCGGCGGCAGCATTCCCGGGTGGTAGGCGAGGTGCTCGCGCAGCCGGGCATCGGTGGCGCGGCCGTCCAGGGCGTCGTTGATCTCGCGGACGCTGATCCCCGCGCCGAGGATCGCCCCCATTTCGGCGCCGGCCGAGGCACCGACGATAGCGACGGCCTCGCGCGCATCCCAGTCCATGGCTCGTTCGACGGCCGCCAGTGCGGCCGCCGACCAGGCGAATCCCAGTGTCCCGCCGCACCCGAGTGCGAGTCCGCGGCGGGTCATCGACCGCCGCCGCGGAATGAAATGTCGTGAACGGAACCGTGCGTCATGAACGGAACGGTATGTCATTTCGAGGGGCCGGGCAACGAGCACACGACGATTCCGCCGATGCCGGCCATCCGAGCGCACACCCGGCGGTTCGAACCACGACCGGCTCCGCTGCGTATGCCACTACGACGTCGTGGAGGTTACGCATGCGGGTGAACAGGGCGACGGTGGATCTGTCGGGGTATCCGGACCTCGTGGTGATCTACCTGGGGATGCGGGTACGCAGGCCGCGCGGAATGCTGCGGCTGCTCGGGGTGGGCCCGAAGCTGTATCGATCTCATCGGGATCGGCCCGACGGGCTGCTGTCCCACGAAGACGTCATCTGGTCACTGTTCCCGCCGCACTGGGGTGCGCGCCAGTACTGGCGTGATCTCGACAGCCTGGAGCGATGGACCCGATCGGCGCCGCACCGCGACTGGTGGCAGCAATTCCTGCGGGATTCCGGCGGCACCGGCTTCTGGCACGAGGCCTACTTCCTGCGCGGCGGCATCGACGCCATGTACGACGACATGAGCACCACCACCGGACTCAGCCGATTCGCCCCGGTCCGGGCCAGCCGCGGCCGCATGTTCTCCACCCGCGGCCGCGTACACGGCGAACCCGCGGCATATCCACCGGTGGTGACCGAAACCGATTACTATCCGGGCGATTCCGTAGGATAGGAACGGATTCGCCGGCATCGCGCAATACTCGCGACACACCCGAACTCGAATGGACATCGCGCGGCGATTGTGTACGGGACGCTAAGCGCAGATGAATATGTGGCCGAGCGAGTGTGATTTTGCACTTTTCGTACTTCTGGTCGGTAATCGGGCGATTTACCGTATCCGCATGCACGTCCTGTTCGTCTGCAATGGCAATGTGTGCCGTTCGGTCATCGCCGAACGGCTCGCCCGCGCCATCGCGATCGAACACGGCCTCACCGGGCTCACCGCGGAAAGCGCCGGAACCCGCGCGCTGGTCGGTTTCCCGGTCGAGCCGCTGGCCGCGCAGACCATCGCGGGCCTGGGCGCCGACCCGGACAACTTCCGGGCCCGCAAACTCAAACCCGAGCACATCGACCGCGCGGATCTGGTGCTGGCCATGACCGAACAGATCCGAGATCAGGCCGCCGCCATGGCTTTCGGGGCCGCGGCGCGCACCTTCACCCTGCTCGAGGCGCACCGCATCGCCAAGGTCACCGGCGCGCGCACCGTCGCCGAATTGCACCGGGCCCGCAATGATCTGTCGCTGGTCGGCCGGGAGAATATCGCCGACCCGGTCGGCCTGTCCGAACCCGCCTACTGCGCCGTCGGCGACCGCATCGCCGAAGCCCTGCTGCCGCTGCTGCTGGCCCTCGACACCGGCGCACCGCAGCCCGAAGATGCCGAGCATCCGGGGCTTGTTCTGCAACCGGCGCACGGCCCCGCTCCGCTGGCAACGTTTCTGGCCGCTCAGCGCACGGGCTGGTATGCCTGACGCCCGCGCGGTTACGGACTACACTCCCGCGAAAAGACCTCCGCCGTCGACGTTTAGACCCGGTGGCGCCCTCCGCACACACGACAGGAATCAGACATGCCGAAACGCATTTCGGATGTTTCGCTCCATGTTTATGTGACACCGGAAAACCTCGAACGCATCGTCGATGCCGTGCGAACGGCCCTCGACGACCACCTACAAGACCGCGATGTGTTCGCCTGGCGGTTCACCCTGCCCGCCGCGCCCGACGATCCCTTGCATCGGGAATTCGAAAACAGCTGGCGCACAGCCCATTCCGGTGCCGCGCCGGAAGGGCACGGCACCTACGAAATCGCACTGAGCCTGGTGGGCGATCCCACCGAATTGACCGATGCCGACATGGTGGCGCTCCAGAACCGTCTGCGCGCCGGCCTCGACAGCGTCACCACCGCCGATACCCCGCTGACGATCCGCGCCCACCAGCGCACCGACGTCGACCTCTACCCCACCATCGAACGGATCTGAGCCGCGCAGGCGCCCGGCACCCGGGCGCCTGCCGGCACGATCAGCGGCGGGCCGGGAAGTGGCGGATCAGCCCTTCCTGCACCGTGGTCGCGAGCAGTTCGCCGCTGCGGGAGTAGAAGCGGCCGGTGGCCAGGCCGCGCGAGCCCGCCGCCACCGGGGATTCGGTCGCGTAGAGCGCCCAGTCGTCGAAGCGGAACGGGCGGTGGAACCAGATGGAATGGTTCACCGTCGCCGCGACGATGCGATCCAGGCCCCAGGACAGACCATGGGTGGTGATGATCGAATCGAGCACCGTGGTGTCGGAGGAGTAGCCGAGGGTCGCGACGTGGATCAGCGGATCGTCGGGCAGGATGCCGTCGGCGCGCATCCAGACCCGGTTGTGGTTGAGCCGCTCACCGGTGCCCTTGAGGATCCAGGCCGGATCGTTGGTGTAGCGCATATCGATCGGATGCGGGGCGTTGACGAACATCTCCAGCTTGTCCTCCAAGCCTTCGAAGCTCTCCTCCACCCGCGGCAACGTCTCCGGATCCGGGACCTTCGGCTGCTCGTGGGCATGCTCGAGGCCCTTGCCCCAGTCCTGGAAGGCGGCGAGCATGACGAACAGTTCCTGCCCGTCCTGGCTGGCGGTGACGGTCCGGTTGGCGAACGAGCGACCGTCGCGGTGGCGGTCCACCCGGTATTCGATCGGCTTCTTCACATCGCCGCCGCGCACGAAATGCGCGTTGACAGCGTGCACCGGACGGTCGCCGACCGTCCGGCCCGCGGCCATGATCGCCTGCGACACCAGCTGCCCGCCGAACGTGCGGCTCCACACCTTCTCCGGGTGCTGACCGACGAACACGTCCTCGTCGACCTGTTCCAGATCCAGCAGATCCAGCAGTACGTCCAGATCGGTACGCTGCGCCCGCGTCACATCGACGCCGACGGAGTCGTCAAGCGAAACGCTCACTCTAATGGTCCTCCTCACCGATACGGTGCACGTGGATCAGGTTGGTGGAACCGACGGTACCGGGCGGGGAGCCGGCCACGATGACGACCAGGTCGCCCTTCTGGTACCGGTTCATGCTCAGCAGCGCCTGATCGACCTGTTTGATCATGGCGTCGGTGCTGTCCACCGTAGGCACGATGAACGTTTCGGTGCCCCACGTCAAGGCCAGCTGGCTGCGCACCTCCGGCAGCGGGGTGAACGCGAGCAGCGGCAGCGGGGTGTGCAGGCGGGCCAGCCTGCGCACCGTATCGCCGGACTGGGTGAAGGCCACCAGCGCCTTGGCGTTGAGCCGCTCACCGATATCGCGGGCGGCGTAGGAGATGACGCCGCGCTTGGTGCGCGGCACATGCGTCAGCGGCGGCACCCGGGTGGATTCGGTCTCCACCGCGTGCACGATGCGCGCCATGGTGCGCACCGTCTCGATCGGGTAGGCGCCGACCGAGGTCTCACCGGACAGCATCACCGCGTCGGCGCCGTCGAGCACCGCGTTGGCGACATCGGAGGCCTCGGCCCGGGTGGGCCGGGAGTTCTCGATCATCGACTCCAGCATCTGGGTCGCCACGATGACGGGTTTGGCGTTCTCCCTTGCCATTTGGATGGCGCGCTTCTGCACGATCGGCACCTGCTCGAGCGGCAGCTCCACACCGAGGTCACCGCGCGCGACCATGACCGCGTCGAAGGCGAGCACGACGGCCTCGAGGTTGTCGATCGCCTCGGGCTTTTCCAGTTTGCCGATCACCGGCACCCGCCGGCCGACGCGATCCATCACGTCGTGCACCAGCTCGACATCCGACGGCGAACGCACGAATGACAGCGCGATGAAGTCGACGCCCAGTTTCAGGGCGAATTCCAGGTCTTCGATGTCCTTGTCGGACAGGGCGGGCACCGACACGTCCATGCCGGGCAGCGACACGCCCTTGTTGTTGCTGACCGGGCCGCCCTCGGTGACCCGGCACACGACGTCGTTACCGTCGACGGCGGTGACCGTCAGGCCGACCTTGCCATCGTCGACGAGCAGGCGGTCGCCGGGCTTGGCGTCGGCGGCGAGTTCTTTGTAGGTGGTGGAGACGCGGTCGTGGGTGCCGTCACAGTCCTCGACGGTGATGCGCACCTCTTCGCCCGTCGCCCACACCGTCCGGCCTTCGATGAAGCGGCCGAGGCGGATCTTGGGGCCCTGTAGATCGGCGAGAATGCCGACGGCGCGGCCGACGTGGTCGGCGGCCTGCCGCACCTTCTTGTAGTTGTCGGCATGGTCGGAGTGCTCACCGTGGCTGAAGTTCAGCCGCGCCACGTCCATACCGCTCTCGACGAGTTCTCGAATACGGTCCTCGGTGGCAGTGGCCGGTCCGAGGGTGCACACAATCTTCGTCCGTCGCATCACGAGTAGAGCCTAGTCCCGACCGCGGTGTGGGTCGCGTCGTGGATGCGCCGAGTCGCCGCGTGACAGTTGCCGAGGCGCCGCGTGGCAGTGCGGGGCCGCCGGGTGGGTGCACGGAATCGCCGGGCCGGGCCGGCTCACCGGGCGCTGAGTGAACGCGCGTAGTTCACCTGATGCAGCAGCATCGGGAAGGTCTGCTGATTCTGCGCCGGGATCATCGTGGAGTGGTAGCGGCCCTCGCTGGTGACCGTCACCTGGACGTAGCCGACCGTGGTCTTCTCCTTGACCAGCAGAAACAGCAGGCCGAGGAAGCACGCCGGGAACAGCAGGATCGCCAGCACCACCGCGTAGGTGGGAATCTTCTCCGAGGTCTGCGACATATCGGTGATCGTCCAGACCGCACCGCGCAACGGCATCGTGCCCGCCGGAGTGGTCACCGAATCCTCGGAGACGCCGATATCGCCGATGGACATCACGAACCCGCCCGGCACGCCGAACGGCATCGGACCGGCCGTGCCCGGCGGCATCGACGGATACATCACACCCACCATGGGTGGGAAAACTGCGGTGTGTTGCGGCCCGGCGGGTCGCTGTGCGCCGGTCACCGGCCGGGCGGGACCGCCGTCGGCGGGGTAGGCCTGATCGCCCGGATGTGATGGTGGTGGATCGGTGGCCTTGCGCAGACTCGGCCCGGTGCCGGGCGGGCCGTACCGCGGGCCACCGGTTCCCGGCGCGTTCGGATCATTGTCGGCCACTCGCGTCCTCCTGTCTCCCGGGCGCTCGCGCCGCCCCCCGGTCAGCTCAATCTCTTCGCCCAACCATGCGGGCCCGCGCCGGACCCCACCGCCCCCATTCTGTCGGGACGGAGCGCGGTTGTCGCTCGAACCCGATCATGGGCTCCCAGCGCTGTCCTCCGCCGGCCGCGAAGGATCGGCGGTGAGCCCGGGCCGCCGGACATGACTGTCGCCGGCCTCTGAGCGACAACGCCCGACAATGTCGATCAAAGGTGGGCGAAAGGACCCTTCGCGCGGACTAACCGCCCTTCTGCACCGTGGACTGCGTCGGCTCGGCGTCGCCATCGGTGCTCGTCTCGGCGCCGGCGTCGGACTCGGCTGTCCGGGTCGCGGCGTCGGCCGGCGCTTCCGACTCGTCCGCGTCGGCACCGGAAGAGCCGCCCTCCGGCGACTTCGTTTCCTTGTCGCTCTCGTCGGCTCCCGCATCCTCGGCCGCAGGGGCACGGCGCAGGGCGCCGATCTGCCACGGCCACGGGCGCGGTTCGGCGCCGGGCTGCAGTTGTGCCGGCGTCTCGCGGCCCTTCGTCGCGAAGACGAAGTAAGCGATGGCAGCGAGGAAGACCAGGGCCGAGGTGAAGGAGTTGATGCGGATGCCCGCGATATGGGTGGCCTCGTCGTCGCGCATGAGTTCGACGAAGAACCGGCCGAAGCTGTAGCCGGCGACGTAGAGCGCGAACAGGCGGCCGTGGCCGATGCGGAAACGTTTGTCGACGTACACCAGCAGCAGCACCACCAGCACGTTCCACAGCAATTCGTACAGGAACGTCGGGTGCACGACCTTCTCCACCACGCCGGTGGAGACGCCGTTCATCATGTCGAGGCGGCCCTGGTCGTCGAAGCGCTGGTAGATCTCGAGGCCCCAGGGCACCTCGGTCTCGCGACCGTAGAGTTCCTGGTTGAAGTAGTTGCCGAGGCGGCCGATGGCCTGCGCCAGCAGGATCGGCGGAGCGATGGCGTCACCGAGGGCCGGCAGCGGGATCTTGTAGACGCGGCAGCCGATCCAGGCGCCGACACCGCCGAGGAAGACCGCGCCCCAGATGCCGAGGCCGCCCTGATAGATCTTCAGCGCGTCCATCGGGTTGCCGTCGGCGCCGAAGTACTTCTGCCAGTCGGTGGCGACGTGGTAGAGCCTGCCGCCGATGAGACCGAACGGAACCGCGAACATCGCCACGTCCAGCACCGCGCCCTGCTGTCCGCCGCGCTCGCGCCAGCGCCGCTCACCCCACCAGATGGCGACGATGATGCCGGCGATGATGCACAGCGCGTAGGCCCGCAGCGGGAAGGGCCCGACCTGCCACACGCCCTGCGGCGGGCTGGGGAGATAGGCGAGCACGTCGGCGGTGGCGGCGCTCAGGACACCGTCACCCGGCGTGCCGATGCTGGAAACACTGTCTGCCAGGACTCGTAAGGTCACGGGGGCCACCGTAGTCGAGGAGCGCGACGGTGCGCCTTCGGGTCAGGACGCGACGGTGGCCGAGCGCACGCCGTCGGCCAGCTCGGCCGTCAGCTTCCGCACCGCGTCCAGGCCGTCGGCGGCCGCGCTCACCAACGCCGAGCCGACGATCACGCCGTCGGCGTAGGCGGCGATCTCGGCGGCCTGCGCACCCGAACGCACCCCGAGACCGACGCCGATCGGGATGTCGGAATGCGCGCGGATGCGGGCGCACAGTGCGGGCGCGGCCGAGGACACCGCGTCACGGGCACCGGTGACGCCCATGGTGGAGGCGGCGTAGACGAACCCGCGCGACGCCTCCAGCGTCTTGACCAGGCGTTCTTCGGTGGACGACGGCGCCACCAGGAAGATCCGGTCCAGGTCGTGCGCGGCCGAGGCGGCGAACCACTCGCCGGCCTCGTCCGGGATGAGGTTCGGGGTGATGATGCCCGCGCCACCCGCGGCCGCCAGGTCGCGGGCGAACCGGTCGACGCCGTACTTCAGCACCGGGTTCCAGTAGCTCATGACCACGGCCTGGGCACCGGCGGCGGTGACGGCCTCGACCACGGAGAACACATCCCGCACCCGCACCCCGCCGCGCAGCGCCTGCTCGGCGGCCCGCTGGATGGTCGGCCCGTCCATCACCGGATCGGAGTAGGCCACGCCGACCTCGACGATGTCGCAACCGGCCTCGACCATCGCGCGCACGGTGGCGATGGAGCCGTCCAGATCGGGGTAGCCCGCGGGCAGGTAGCCGATCAGGGCGGCACGATGTTCGCTGCGGCAGGCCGCGAAGGTGTCGGCGAGTCTGGACTGCTGGCTCACTGCGCGTTCCCCTTGCCCTCTGCGTCGTCGAACAGTCCGAACCAGCGCGCGGCGGTGTCCATGTCCTTGTCACCGCGACCGGACAGATTCACCAGGATGATGGCGCCGGGGCCGAGCTGCTTGCCGAGTTCGAGCGCACCGGCCACCGCGTGCGCGGACTCGATCGCCGGGATGATGCCCTCGCTGCGGCTGAGCAGCAGCAGCGCGTCCATCGCCGCGGTATCGGTGACCGGCAGGTATTCGGCGCGGCCGATGTCCTTGAGGTAGGCGTGCTCCGGGCCGACACCCGGATAGTCCAGTCCGGCGGAGATGGAATGCGATTCGATGGTCTGGCCGTCCTCGTCCTGCAGCAGGTACGAGTAGGCGCCCTGGAACGCACCGGGCGAGCCACCGGTGAAGGTGGCGGCGTGGCGGCCGGTCTCGACGCCATCGCCCGCGGCCTCATAGCCCACCAGGCGCACGCCCGGATCGTCGATGAAGGCGTGGAAGATGCCGATGGCATTGGAGCCGCCGCCCACACAGGCGGCGACGGCGTCGGGCAGCCTGCCGGTGAGCTCCTGCACCTGCTCACGCGCCTCCAGCCCGACCACGCGCTGGAAATCGCGCACCATCAGCGGGAAGGGATGCGGGCCCGCGGCGGTGCCGAAGCAGTAGTAGGTGTCATCGGCGTTGGAGACCCAGTCGCGCAGGGCCTCGTTGATGGCGTCCTTGAGGGTGGCCGAGCCGGTGCTCACCGACACCACCTCGGCGCCGAGCAACCGCATCCTGGCCACGTTGAGTGCCTGCCTGGCCGTGTCGACCGCGCCCATGTAGACGATGCAGTCGAGGCCGAGCAGCGCGCAGGCCGTCGCGGTGGCCACGCCGTGCTGGCCGGCGCCGGTCTCGGCGATGACGCGGGTCTTGCCCATGCGCTTGGCCAGCAGCGCCTGCCCGAGCACATTGTTGATCTTGTGCGAGCCGGTGTGGTTGAGGTCTTCGCGCTTGAGCAGGATGCGGGCGCCGCCGGCGTGCTCGGCCAGGCGGGTGCATTCGAACACCGGCGAGGGACGGCCGGTGTAGTCGCGTTGCAGCCGGTCCAGCTCACCGAGGAATTCGCGGTCGCTGCGCACCTTGTCGTATTCGGCGGTGACTTCGTCGATGACGGCCATCAGCGCCTCGGGCACATGCCTGCCGCCGTAGACGCCGAAGTGGCCGCCGTCGTCGGGTTCGTGTCCGCTGCGGTGGGCGACGCCCTCGCTGGCCGCGGGCAGCCCGGTCGCGGCCATCAGCGCGCCCGCCGGGCGGGCTTCGGGCAGGACGGGTGGGTGCCCGCGGTCACCAGCTGCGATACCGCTGCCCGCGGGTCGCCGCTGGTCACCAGGCCTTCGCCGACGAGCACGGCGTCCGCGCCCGCGCCCGCGTAGGCCATCAGATCGGCGGTGCCGCGCACCCCGGATTCGGCGACGCGGATGACCTCGGTGGGCAGCCCCGGCGCGATCCGCGCGAAGCAGTCGCGGTCGACCTCGAGCGTCTTGAGGTTGCGGGCGTTGATGCCGACGACCGAGGCGCCGGCATTGAGGGCCCGGTCGGCCTCTTCTTCGGTGTGCACCTCGACCAGCGCGGTCATTCCCAGCGACTCGGTGCGGTCGATGAGCGAGCTCAGCGTGTCCTGTTCGAGCGCGGCGACGATCAGCAGGATGACGTCGGCGCCGTGCGCGCGCGCCTCGTGGATCTGGTACGGGCCCACGACGAAGTCCTTGCGCAGCACCGGGATGTTCACGGCCGCGCGGACGGCGTCGAGGTCGTCGAGCGAGCCGTGGAAGCGACGGCCCTCGGTGAGCACACTGATGATGCGGGCGCCGCCGTCTTCGTAGGCCTTGGCCAGGCTGGCGGGGTCGGCGATCTCGGCGAGCGGCCCCTTGGAGGGGCTGGCCCGCTTCACTTCGGCGATGACGCCGATGCCGTCTTCATGCAGTGCCGCGAGCGCGTCCTTGGGCGGCGGCGCGGCGGCCGCTGCGGCTTTGATGGCTTGGAAGTCCAGCAGGGATTCCCGTGCGGCCACATCCGCGCGGACCCCGTCGAGAATCGAGTCGAGTACCGTCATCTGGCTCGAATCCTTTCTGGGGAGACGGACTCACTGCCTGAGAAATCCCCCCAGGCGCTGTCTCACCGGTGCTGATCAAGAGTAAAGGGGCGGGTGTGACGCGCGTTCGCCGGGGTTGTCCCCCGGGTTGCGGGCGTCGGCTACTTGTGCTGCGCGAGGTCGCCGGATCATCGGATCACCTGGTGCCGGGCTCGGCCGGGCCATCATCGGAGCCGGTCCGCGGGTGATCTTCGGTGGGGTCGGTCCCCGCGTCGAGCGCGTCCCAGAGGACTCGTTCGGTCACCGGCGGCGCGGTGGGGTCGCTCGCCTCGCCGCGCCCGGCGACCAGGTCGGTGGCGGCGGCGCGGCGGGCGACCGGCGTGTCGTACTTGCCCGACAGCTGTGCGCTGTCTTTGGGCATTCTGGCCAGCAGCACGCCCGCGGCGAAGGCGGCCAGCGCGCCTGCCATGGTCAGCACGGCGGGCGCGGCGGAAGTGCTCACCTGCTCGACCTGGGCGCGTGCCGGGAGTTCGGCGAGGGTGGCGGCGCGTTGCGAGGTCGCGCCGGAGCCGGTGAGCAGTGCCAGCGCGGGCACCGCGACGACCGCGCCGACCAGCGCCACCAGCACGCCGACGACCCGGCGCAGCCAGCCCTTGGTGGCCAGCACCGCGGCGATGGCGGCCAGCAGCACCAAGGCCAGCGGGGTGAGCGCGCCGAACCAGGTGCCGCCGTCGAGGTCGTCGGTGCGTGGTTCGGTGAGCCCGTCCGAGGAGCGCACGCTCACCCAGGTCATCCGCGAGGCGCCCCACAGGGCGGCCGCGGAGACGGCGAGCAACACCACCGGAGCGACGGGATAGCGCCGTCCGGCCGGCGTGCCGGACGTGCCCGCACTCTGCGCTGACGTCCCGGGTTCCGGGGTGTTCTCGTCGCTCATGCGGGCGCCTCGCCGATTCCGGTGGTGCTCGTCGCCGGCCCGGCGCCGGTACCGGCGTCGGTGTCCGCGACGGTCTCGGGGTCCGCCCGATAGGCCCGCACGGTCTTCGCCGCAGCCACCGCCCGCAGCACCGCCATGGCCTTGTTGCGCGATTCGGCGTCTTCGTATTCGGGTTCGGAATCGGCGACCACACCCGCACCGGCCTGGACGTAGGCGGTGCCGTCCTTGAGCAGCGCGGTGCGGATGGCGATCGCGGTGTCGGCGTCGCCGGCGAAGTCCAGATAACCGACCACGCCGCCGTAGACGCCGCGGCGGCTGGGTTCGAGTTCCTCGATCAACTCCATCGCCCGCACCTTCGGCGCACCCGAGAGCGTGCCCGCCGGGAAGCAGGCGCGGACCGCGTCGAGCGCGATCTTGCCCGGCGCCAGCCGCCCGGACACCGTCGACACCAGATGCATGACGTGGCTGTAGCGCTCGACATGCCGGTACTCGGTGACCCGCACCGTGCCCGGCTGGCAGACCCGGCCCAGATCGTTGCGGCCGAGGTCGACGAGCATCAGATGCTCGGCGTTCTCCTTCTCGTCGGCGAGCAGGCCCTTCTCCAGCAGCAGATCGTCTTCCTCGGTGGCGCCGCGCCACCGTGTTCCGGCGATCGGGTGGGTGGTGGCCACGCCCTCCTTCACCGTCACCAGCGATTCCGGGCTGGAGCCGACGATGGAGAACGCGGTCCCGCCGGAGCCATCGGGCACGTGCAGCATGTACATGTACGGGCTCGGGTTGGAGGCGCGCAGCATCCGGTAGAGGTCGATCGGGGCGCCGTCGTAGTCCATCTCGAAGCGCTGCGACAACACCACCTGGAAGGCCTCGCCCGCCTCGATCTCCTTGACCAGCCTGCGCACTCCGGCGCCGAATTCCTCGCTGGTGCGCTGGCGGCGGTACTGCGGTTCGGGCTGGTCGAACACCGAGACCGTCGATGCGGCGGGCGCGGCGAGTGCGGCGGTCATCCGGTCCAGCCTGGCCACGGCGTCGTCGTAGGCCTCGTCGACTCGCTCGGCGGTGCCGTTCCAGTTCACCGCGTTCGCGATGAGGGTGATCGCACCCTCGTGGTGGTCGAAGGCGGCGAGGTCGGTGGCCAGCAGCAGCACCAGATCGGGCAGCCGCAGATCGTCGGCGGCCAGATTCGGCAGCCGCTCCATCCGGCGCACGGCGTCGTAGCCGAGGTAGCCGACCATGCCGCCGGTCAGCGGCGGCAGCCCCGGCATGCGTTCGGTGCGCAGCAGTTCCAGGGTCTGGTGCAGCGCGTCCAGCGGATCGCCGCCCGAGGGCGCGTCGGCGGGGGTGGCGCCGAGCCAGGCGGCCTCGCCGTCGACCACGGTCAGCGCCGACGGGCTGCCCGCGCCGATGAACGACCAGCGCGACCAGGACCGCCCGTTCTCCGCCGATTCGAACAGGAAGGTGCCTGCCCGGTCACCGGCGAGCTTGCGGTAGGCCGACAGCGGAGTCTCGGAGTCCGCCAGCACCTTTCGGGTCACCGGCACCACCCGATGCTCGGCGGCCAGCTGATGGAACTGTTCGCGGGTCGTGGTGGCCGTGGTGTCCTGGCGGTGGGATGCGCCCTGCATCGGTCCATCATCCCAGGCGGCTACGACAGGCCGATGGGCGCACCCGCCGGTAGGGTCGGTCCATGAAGACTGGCCAGCTCGCTCCGCAGTTCGAGCTCCCCGATCAATCAGGCACCAAACGTTCCCTCGACGAGCTGCTCGCCGACGGGCCGCTCGTGCTCTTCTTCTACCCCGCCGCCAATACTCCGGTGTGCACGGCCGAGGCCTGCCATTTCCGTGATCTGGCCGAGGAGTTCGCCGCGCTCGGCGCGAGCTGTGCCGGTATCAGCACCGACGCGGTCGACACCCAGGCCGGATTCGCCGACAAGCAGCGCCTCGGTTATCCGCTGCTGTCGGATGCCGATGGCGCGGTGGCTCAGCAGTTCGGCGTCAAGCGTGGCTTGCTCGGCAAGCTGGCTCCGGTCAAGCGCCAGACCTTCGTCATCGATACCGACCGCACCGTGCTCACCGTCATCACCGGTGAACTGCGCGCCAACGTGCACGCCGACGAGGCGCTGCAATTCCTGCGCGAACGCGCCAAATGATCCATCGCCGGTCCGGGTGCCCCCCGGACCGGCACTTTTCCTGCCGAAACACCGTCCGAGCACCCGCACCGTCGTCCCCGGGCAACCTACGCTGGAGTCATGACCACGCCCGAGCGCACGCCGGACACGCGGACCTCCACGATCTCCTGGCGCACCCGGATCATCGCGGGTGCGGTCCTGGTCGTAGTACTGATCGTCGCCTATCTGATTCTCGCCGCGTTCATTCCCCGCTGGTGGGCCCAGCGGGTGGGCGAGATGGTCAACGGCAGCTTCTCCAAGGGCATCGGCTGGGGCCTGGTCTACGGCGGACTGTGTACCGCCATCCCGTTGTTGCTGTTGCTCGTCGCGGCGCTGGTGTGGCGGCGACGCGGCGGCAAGGTCATCGCGGGCGGGGCCGTGGTGCTGGCCCTGGTCTTCGCGATTCCCAACCTGATGACGCTGACGGTGGTGCTCGGCGGCAACAATGCCGCGCACGCCGGCGAACGCATCATGGACGTCGACGCGCCCGCCTTCCGCGGCGCCTCGCTCACCGGCGCGATCATCGCCGCGCTGATCTTCCTGCTCGTGCTGTTCCTGGTGGTGCGGCGCGGGTGGCGGCGGCGCGCGGAAGCCAAGGCGCTCGTGCAGTCGGGCGGTTCGGCGCCGATCGACACCGGCCGGCCGGTCCGCGAACCCGGCACCGCACCCCGCGCGGAGGGACGCCGCCCCGACCACCTGTGAGTGACCTCACGTCGTTTCGTGTCTCGCAGACGGTCGAGCGAAGTCGTGGCAAACTCATGGGCGCGGGTGACTGTCAGGGCACGACCACGTCACTTGGCTCGAGAGAAGGCGCACAGTGACGAAGTGGCTAAACCCAGTAGAACAGCGAGCTTGGCGGGCGATTGTCGCGTTGATGACACGCCTGCCGGGCACTTTGGACACCCAGCTGCAACGCGAGGCCGGACTCACGCACTTCGAATTCTGGGTGCTGTCGCTGCTGTCGGAGGAGCCGGGACACCGGCTTCAGATGAGTGAGCTTGCCCACAGGGCAAACGCATCGCTATCGCGACTGTCTCATGTGGTGTCCAAGCTGGAGCGGATGGGCTGGGCCGAGCGCACCGTCACCGCCGGGCGGCGTGGTGTCCAGGCCGTCCTCACCGATGACGGGTACACGAAGGTCGTCGAGGCCGCGCCCGGATACCTCGACGCGATCCGCTCGCTGGTTTTCGACGGTCTCGACGCCGGTCAGATCTCCACCCTCGCCGATCTGGGCGAGGCGATGGCCACCCAACTGGCCGACCGGCTCGGTGTCCCCCGCACCAAGGGCGAACCCTCCGGTTTCTGATCAGCCCTCGGAACCGGCGGCGAGCAGCACATCCGCATCGAAGCAGGTGTGGGTGCCGGTGTGGCAGGCCGCGCCCACCTGGTCGACGGTGAGCAGCACGGTGTCGCCATCGCAATCCAGGCGCACCTCGTGCACGTGCTGGGTGTGACCGGAGGTCTCCCCCTTCACCCAGTACTGGCCGCGTGAGCGCGAGTAGTAGGTGGCCTTGCGGGTGGCGAGGGTGCGGGCCAGCGCCTCGTCGTCCATCCACGCGACCATCAGCACATCGCCGGTGCCCCGTTCCTGCGCGACGGCGGAGAACAGGCCGGCCTCGTTGCGCTTGAGGCGAGCGGCGATGGCTGGATCCAGAGTCATGCCACCGTTATAGCAGTGCCAGCTCTTCGGCGAGGATCGCGACGGCCTCGCGGATCTGCTGCTCGCTGTGGCAGGCGGTGACGAAGAACCGCAGTCGCGCCAAATCTTCTGGGACAGCTGGATACAGGATCGGGTTGACGTTGATCCCGCGTCGCAGTAGCGCGTTCGACAGCGTCAGTGTCTTCAGCGAATCGCCGACGATGCACGGGATGATCGGGGTGTCGTGGCTGTCACCGGTGTCGATCCCGGCGTCCTTCGCCAGCTTCAGGAACAGTTCGGCGTTGCGACGCAGCCGCGCCAGCGGTTCCGGATCGGTGCGCAGCAGGCGGATCGCCGCCGCCGAGGCCGCCGCGTTCATCGGGGTCATGCCGACGCTGTAGACGAAGCCGGGCGTGGTGTATTTCAGGAACCGGATCAGCTCCGCGCTGCCCGCGACATACCCACCGCACCCGGCCAGCGCCTTCGACATCGTGCCCGACCACAGCTCGACCTCGCCGCGATCCACCCCGTAGTACTCGCCGATGCCGCCGCCGCCCGCGCCGAGCACGCCGACGCTGTGCGCTTCGTCGATCATCAGCAGCGCCCGGTGCTTGTTCTTGATCTCGATGATGGCGGGCAGGTCGGGGATGTCGCCGTCCTGGCTGTACACGCCTTCGATGAGGATCAGCACCCGGCGATACCGGTGCCGCAGTTCGCTCAGCATCCGGTCGAGGGCGGCGTGGTCGTTGTGCGGGAACGGTCTGCGGGTGGCGCCGGAGAGCTTGCAGCCCTGCAGGATGCTGTCGTGGGCCAGGCTGTCGTGGATCACCAGATCCTGCGGCCCGACGATATGCCCGATGATGGTGACGTTCGTGGAATGCCCGCCCACCAGCGCCATCGCGTCCTCGGTGCCGAGCAGCGCGGCGAGTTCGGCTTCCAGCTCCCGATGCACCGGCTTCTCCCCGGAGAGCACCCGGCTGGCCGAGCACGAGCTGCCGTACCGGGCGACGGCGTCCTGCACGGCCGAGACGACCGCCGGATGCCCCGACAGGCCGAGATAGTTGTAGCTGGAGAAATTCAGCACCGGCACACCGTCGATCACCGAGGTGTCGCGGGTGACGCCGTCGTTGACCAGGAAGTACGGATTGGCCAGGCCGAGCGCCTGCGCCCCGGCGAGCCTGCCCTCGATCGCCTTCACCTCGGCGAACTCGCTGATGCGGAACTCGGGTACGACGTGCGGTTCAGGGGCCGCAGCAGTGGGCGCTGTCGCGGCACCACCCGCCGCGACGTACTCGACCACCTCGCCGAGCGTCGCCTGCTCCCCGAAGCGAGCCGGATCGATGACCAGCCCGGGCATCCGGCGGACGATTCCGGTGAACAGGTCGGCGGTCATGATCGAATCGAATCCCAGGTCGCCGCTGAGAGTTTGGGCGTTGCGCAGCCGGTCGGCCGGGTAGCCGCTCACCCTGGCCGCTTCGGCGTAGACAACGCCGATGGCCTGCTGACCGGACGTCCGCGCGCCGTCGGTAGCCGCTGCGGCGGGACCGGCGGCCCCGTGCGCGAGCTTCGCCAGTAGCGCGTTCTGTTCGCGGAAGAGCGCGATCATCTGGTCCATGGTGGTGATGTCCTCGGAGTGTTCGGATGTGGCCGTGCGGGTTCGTACTTCGGGTTGTGCCGGATGATCGGTGTTCTGCTGTTCGCGGGGTGCCGGTGCTGCCGCGCCGAGTTGTGGTCGCTGCTGTGCGCTGTGCGGGCCGGGCGGGTCGAACCAGAAACGGTGTTCGGTGCTGAACTCGTACACCGGCAGCCGGTGACGCACTCGGTGCGCGGGTTCGTAGAGCCGGTCCCAGTCCGGGTCGAAGCCGTCGCGGTACAGGGCGGCGATGGTGCCGGCGAATTCGTGGCCGGTGGCGCCTGGGCCGGGGCTGGGAACCAGGCAGCGGCCGGCGAACTCGGGTCGGATGCGGTTGATCATCGGTGTCAGCACGCGACGCGGTCCCACCTCGATCAGGTGGGTCGGTTCGGTGCCGAGTGCGACGTCGACGGCCTGACCGAACCGGACGGTGGCGCGGATGTGTTCGGTCCAGTAGGCGGCGTCCATCGTTTCGCCGGGCGCGAGCAGACGCCCGCGCACGGTCGAGTAGATCGGCAGGTTCGGCGCGCGGTAGGTGCAGGCGTGCGCGGCGGACTCGAACTCGGCCAGCATGGGTTCCATGCGAGGGCTGTGGAACGCGTGGGAGACGGTGAGCGTCTTGGTGCTCACCGCACGCTCGGCCAGGATCTCATCGATGCGTGCGAGCGCGGCGGCGTCGCCGGAGAGCACGAGGTCGGCCGGTGCGTTGACGGCGGCGATCGCGACCTCGGGTTCCTCGGCGAGCAGGTCGGCCACCGCGGATTCGCCGGCGCGCACCGCGAGCATCGCGCCGCCGCCGGGCAGCCGCCGCATCAGCGCGCCGCGCAGCACCACCAGCCGGCAGGCGTCGTCCAGGTCGAGCACGCCCGCGACGACCGCGGCCGCGTATTCGCCGATGCTGTGCCCGAGCAACCAGGCCGGGCGCAGCCCCGTCTCGGCCAGGGCACTCGCGAGCGCGTACTCCATCGCGAAGATCGCCGGCTGCGCCAGATCGGTGCTGTCGATGTGGGCGGTGTCGTCGAGCAGCAGTGCGCGCACGGACCGCCCGAGGTGAGCGCGCATGGCGTCGTCGACCGTGCGCAGCGCCCGGCGAAAGCCTCGGCTCGCCGCGTCGAGCGCGCGCGCCATTCCGGCGAACTGCGCGCCCTGCCCGCTGAACATCCACCCGGCGGACACCGGCTGGGCGACACCGCTGTCCGGTGCCCGCCGCAGCTGCTCGATCGCCTCGTCCCGATCGGCGGCGACGACGGCGAGCCGCTGCCGACCGGAGGCCTTGACCTGATTGCTCGTCCAGCACAGCTGCGCGAACCGATCGCGAGGCAGGGCGGCCACCGCGTCGGCGATCCGTGCCGCGTTACGGCGCAACCCGTCGGTGGTGTCCGCCGACAGTGTCAGCACACCAGCGCCGGCCACCGGGTCGCCGTGACCATCCAGGCCCACACCGTCATCGGTGTCCGCCGATGGCACACCACCGTCGACCGGATGGTCCGGCAGCGCATCTCGGCCCGGCCGGTCAACCGTGTCCGCAGACACCGACGGACCGCCGACCGCACCAGCCGAACCGCCGGCAGCCCGCGAGCCAGATCCCGGCGCGCGGCCGACGGCAGCGGGTGGCGATGACAGCGGCGCACTGCCCAGCACGATATGCGCATTCGTCCCGCCGACACCGAAGCTGCTCACCCCGCCCACCGCTTGCTCACCGAGCGGCATGGCCTCTCCCAGCAGACGCAAACCGTGCCGTGCGAGCCGCAGTTTCGGATTCTCGGTATCGGCGAACCGGGTCGGCGGCACCAGTCGGTGGTGCAGGCCGAGCGCGACCTTGATCAGCCCCGCGATGCCGGCCGCGCCCTCGGTGTGCCCGAGATTGCCTTTGACCGAACCGATGCCGCAGGGCCGGGCGCGGCCTGCGTGCAGTGCGCCGAGCGCCTTGACCTCGATCATGTCGCCGAGCACCGTGCCGGTGCCGTGCGCCTCGATGAAATCCACCTCCTGGGCCCGCACCCCGGCGCGCTGGTAGGCCTGCTCGACGACCTGCTGCTGCGCCCACCGGTTCGGCGCGGTGATGCCGTTGCTGCGGCCGTCGGAGTTGACGGCACTGCCCTTGATCACCGCGTAGATCGGCAGTCCGGCGGCTTGCGCGTCGGCCAGCCTGCGCAGTACCAGCACGGCCGCGCCCTCGCCGCGGACGATGCCGTCGGCCGAGCCGCTGAACGGTTTGCATCGCGCGTCTGGCGCCGACAGGCCGGCCTGGGTGTAGAAGATGCCGACCGCGGGCGTCAGCACGAGGTTCACTCCACCGGCCAGCGCCTGATCGCATTCCCCCGAGGCCAAGGCGGTGCAGGCGAGGTGGACGGCGCTCAGCGACGACGAGCACGCGGTGTCGACAGCCATACTGGGACCCCGCAGATCCAGCTGGTAGGACAGCCGGTTGGCGGTCATGAAGTACCCGTTGCCCGACCCGTGCTGCGCGGTGATCGCGGAATAGTCGCTCATCTGCACATTCGCCCACTCGTTGGCCATCACGCCGACGTACACGCCGGTGCGGGACCCGGCCTGGGCTCGCGGATCGAGGGTGGCATCTTCCAGGGCGCGCCACGCGGTGTGCAGCAGCAGCCGCTGCTGCGGGTCCATCGCGGCCGCCTCGCGCGGGGTGATGCCGAAGAATGCGTGGTCGAAAACGTCGGCGTCGGTGAGGAATCCACCGCCGCGGTTGTTGATGGTGCCGGGACCGCCGGCCGGATCGTGGACGTCCTCGGCCGCCCAGCGGTTCACCGGAACCTCGGAGATGGCTTCGTCGCCTTCGATCAGCAGCCGCCACAGTGCGCCCGGGTCGGCGGCGCCGGGGAATCGGCAGTCGATACCGACGACGGCGATATCGGCGTGCTCGCGCGAACTCTCGGATCCGGTAGGCGAACTCATCACGCCGCGCAGGTGGTGTCGATGGCGAGGAACGCGGCGATATCCGCGATGGTCGGATAGTCGAACACCAGGGTCGGATCCACCTCGATCGACCAGCGGTCCTCGATCTCCCCGCACAGCGCCACCGCCGAGACGGAGTCGAGGCCGAGTTCGGCGAGCGGGACGGCAGGATCCACCTGGTGCGCGGCGCGTCCGGTGTAGTCGGCGACGCGCTCGGCGAGCCAGCCGGTGATCGATGTCGGAGGGGTGGTTGCGGTGGCGAACACGGTCGTCTCCCGGGTGGAATAGGGGTGGGTGGTCACCGGCTCGGCGCCGGTTCGAGGTCGTGGTGCAGCACGCCGTCGACGCGGCGGTGCAGCAGTGCGGTGCGCATCGAGTTGCGCTGCACTTTGCCGCTGGTGGTGCGGTGCACCGAGCACGGTTCGACGAGCACGACATTCGGTGCGGGCACCGCGAATTCGCGCGCGACGGCGGTCTTGATCACGGCGGTGAGTTCGGCCAGGCTGACGCCCTCTTGCCGCGCGGTCTTCACGCTGTGCACCACGACCAGGCGTTCCCGGTCGCCGGCGTCGACCGAGACCGCGACGCCTGCGCCCGCCAGCGCCGGATGCAGCCCGCGCACCAACTCCTCGATGTCCTGCGGATAGATGTTGCGGCCGTTGACGATCAGCAGATCCTTGCGGCGCCCGGCGACGAACAGCTCGCCGTCGGCCATGAGCCCGAGATCACCGGTGCGCAGGAACGGCCCTTCCGCGCCGAGGTGGGCGCCGAAATCGTCGCTGGCCTCGGCCGGGCGATTCCAGTAACCGGCAGCGACGCTGGCGCCGCGGATCCAGATCTCGCCGACGACGGTGTCGGGCAGCGGCCGGCGGGTGTCGGGGTCGACGATGCGGATGTCGAGCCCACGCGCGGGCTGCCCGCAGCCGACCAGGGGCGCGTCGGCGGTGTGGAAGGAAGCCGGCAGCGACGGCGTGCGTGCGGCGCTGGCCAGCAAGGTCACCTCGGCCAACCCGTAGGCCGGACGCAACGCCGTCGCCCGCAAGCCCGCGGGCGCGAACCGTTCCCGTACGGCCGCCATGGTGCGTGCGCGCACCGGCTCCGCACCGCACAGCGCGATCTCCAGACTGGACAGATCCAGCTCGGCCAGCTGTTCGTCGGTGACCCGGCGGCTGATCAGTTCGTAGGCGAAATTCGGTGCGGCCGTGGCGGTCGCCCGGTATCGGTCGATGGCCTGCAGCCAGCGCACCGGCCGCTTGAGGAACGTCATCGGCGCCATGAACACCAGGTTCGCCCCGGCGTGGACCGCGCCGAGCAGCATGCCGATCAGACCCATATCGTGGAAGTGCGGGATCCAGCTGACGGCGGTCGTGGTGTCGTCGATGCCCAGTTCCGCGATCGCCGCCTCGTTGTGCAGCAGATTGCCGTGCGTGACGACGACGCCCTTCGGGTTGCCGGTGGACCCCGAGGTGTACTGCAGAAACGCCACCGTGTCCCGGTCGATCTCCGGCATCTGCCAGGCGTCGGGGTCGCCCAGCGCGGCGTCGGTGGCGGAAGCCGACACCGTGGGAGCCGCGGCCGCGATCAGCGGCGCGAGGTCGGCGGTGGTGAGCACCAGCCCGGCACCGCAGTCGGCGATCACCCCGGCGACGCGCCGGGTGCTGCGTTCATCATGCGGAACCGGCGCCGGAACGGCGATCACACCGGCGTACAGGCAACCGAGGAACGCGCGCAGGAACGCCATCGGGTCGGCGTAGAGCAGCACCACCGGCCGCGTCGACGCCTGCTGCCCGGCCAGCCAGACCGCGAGGGCCCTGGCGTCGCGGTCGAGATCGCGATAGCCGACGACCTCCTCGTCGAGCTCGCGGCCGCGCTCACGGAGATAGGTGTAGGACCTGGTATTACCGTATTCGGCGACCTGTTGCCTGACGTGCTGCACAAAACTGTCGTGCACGGGCGGATTCCTTCGCGGTGGGTGGTGGGAGTTCTCACTCTCACCGATTCACCGCTGCCGAAACAGCACCCTCAGGGACCGGGCCGCGCACCCGCAGGGTGCGTCCGGCCTCACCCTTGGTGTGCGAACGCCGAGCCGGCGCCGCTACCGGACGACGATGTCCGCGGCCCGCATCGCGTCCTTGACCTGCGGGATGCTCAGGTCGCCGAAGTGGAACACGCTCGCCGCCAGCACCGCGTCGGCCCCGGCTTCCACCGCGGGCACGAAGTGCTCGACCTTGCCCGCGCCGCCGCTGGCGATCACTGGGATCGAGACCGCCGCGCGCACGGCGCGGATCATCGGCAGGTCGAATCCCGCCTTGGTGCCGTCGGCGTCCATCGAGTTGAGCAGGATCTCGCCCACGCCGAGTTCGGCGCCGCGCACCGCCCACTCGACCGCATCGATGCCGGTGCCGCGCTTACCGCCGTGCGTGGTGACCTCCCACCCCGACGGCGTATCGGCTTGGCCGTCCGGCACCGTGCGGGCATCGACCGACAGCACGATGCACTGCGAACCGAACCGCTCCGACATCTCCCGCAGCACCTCGGGCCTGGCGATGGCCGCGGTGTTCACCGACACCTTGTCCGCACCGGCGCGCAGCAACCGGTCCACATCGTCGACGGTGCGCACGCCGCCGCCGACGGTGAGCGGGATGAAGATCTGTTCCGCGGTGCGGGTGACCACGTCGATCATGGTGCCCCGGTCGGCGGAGGACGCGCTGACGTCGAGGAAGGTCAGCTCATCGGCGCCCTGGGCGTCGTAGAGGGCCGCCAGTTCCACCGGATCGCCCGCATCGCGCAGGTTCTGGAACTTGACGCCCTTGACCACCCGGCCCGCGTCCACGTCCAGGCACGGAATCACGCGTACCGCGACCGTCATCGCCTCATCCTTCCCGGCCACCGCGCGCGGCGGTGGGTTCTGTTTCCGCCGACACCGAACCGATCATCTCCAGCAGCTCGGCGTGCACCCCCGGCGCGGCGGCCAGCACCGAGCCCGATTCGATATGCCACGGCGCGCCGGCCAGGTCGGTCACCACTCCCCCGGCCGCGCGCACCAGCGCCACACCGGCCGCGTTGTCCCACGGGTGATGGCCGAACACGATGGCTCCGCCCAGCGCGCCCGAGGCGGTGAAGGCCAGGTCGATGCCGGTGGAGCCGTGCATCCGCACCCGCGAGGACAGCCTGCTCAGCGCACCGAGCAGATCGAACCGGAAGCGGCCGGGGATGCGCCCGCGCGAATCGAGGTTGAACGCGCCGAAGCCGATCATCGCCTCGGCCAGCGTTCCGGTGGGCAGCGGCGGCAGCGGCACACCGTCGAGCAGCACCGGACCACCGGCGACGGCGGCGTAGCGGCGGCCGAGCACCGGCAGCCAGGTCAGGCCGAGCACCGGTTCCCCGTCCCGCACCAGCGCCAGCAGCATGCCCGAGAGTGGATGCCCGGACGAGTAGTTGAAGGTGCCGTCGATGGGGTCGAGCACCCACGCGGTACCGCTGGTCAGCTGCGGGCCGCCGAATTCCTCGCCGTGCACCTCGATTCCGGTGAGCTGGTGCAGCCGCGCGGAGATGGTGCGTTCCAGTTCCAGATCGAGTTCGGTGGCGAAATCGTTGTGGCCCTTGTCGACCGCGCTCGGCGCGCCGAGGCCGTCGACGAAGCGCGCCGCGGCCGCGTCGAGTACCTCGGCGGCGATGGGCAGCAGTGTGGCGGGATCGGGGTTCGGGACGGTCATATCGGTGGGGTCAGCGCACCGCGGCGAGCGCCTCGGGCAGCGTGAACCGGCCCGCGTAGAGCGCCTTGCCGACGATCGAGCCCTCCACCCCGTCGGGCACCAGCTCGGCGATGGCGATCAGATCGTCGATGGTCGACACCCCGCCGGAGGCGATGACCGGGGCGTCGGTGGCGGCACACACCTCGCGCAGCAGATCCAGGTTGGGGCCGGTCAGCGTGCCGTCCTTGGTGACGTCGGTGACCACGTAGCGCGAGCACCCGTCGCGTTCCAGGCGCTCGAGCACCTCCCACAGGTCGCCGCCGTCGCTGACCCAGCCGCGCCCGCGCAGCCGGTACTCGCCGTCGATGATCCGCACATCCAGGCCGACGGCGACCCGTTCGCCGTATTCGGCGATCGCGCGGGCGCACCACACCGGGTCCTCCAGCGCGGCGGTGCCGAGGTTGACCCGCGCGCAGCCGGTGGCCATCGCGGCCTTCAGCGATTCGTCGTCGCGGATGCCGCCGGACAGCTCCACCTTCACATCGAGTTCGCCGACCACCTCGGCCAGCAGTTCCCGATTGGATCCGCGCCCGAAGGCCGCGTCCAGATCCACCAGATGCACCCATTCGGCGCCGGCTTCCTGCCAGGCGAGCGCGGCCTCACGGGGCGAACCGTAGCTGGTCTCGCTCCCGGCCTCCCCCTGTACCAGGCGGACGGCCTCTCCATTGGCGACATCGACGGCGGGCAGCAGCACAAGACTCACTCCGAACAGCCTAGTAGCTCACCTTCGGCAACCCGGCCCCGGGCCTGCGGATTCACCGATCGCCGAGGCAGCCGCGCCGCGCCTTCGAGCACCGGTTCGGTACGTGCCGCCGTCAGAGTGCCGCGGCGAACTCGTCGGCCGCGGTCTCCAGCACCCTCGCGCGATAACAGGCCAGCGCCGCGACCACCGCGCAGACCGCGGTCACCCCGGCGGCCGCGATGCGCACGCCCTGCCCGAGCAGGAACTCCGAGGCGGCCTGCTCGATCTCGGCCAGGGTGTGCTCGTCACGGTCGTCGAACAGAATGGACGCACGCGGCCACTGGTACAGCACCGAGAGCAGGAACTGCCCGCTGATCAGCGAGATCAGCGACGCCGTCATCCAGGCCCGGCCCATGCGGTAGCGCACCGCGACGGCGCAGGCGATGAGCGCGGTCAGCGTCAGCACCCCGCCCATCGGCCGCATCACGTCGCCGACGGCGACCACGGACATGAACTCCTCGGTCTGCGCCAGCGAATCCGGCACCTCACGAAAGATGTTCGGGTACAACAGCATCGTCTCGACGGCCGTGGTGGCGAAGGCGAAACTCGCGACGACCGCGTACACCCCGATCACGGCCGACGCTACGGTGACGGATCTCATGGCGACCTCCTGCCGACCACGCTAGATCCGTGGGCGGGCACCCGAATCCGGGAGCGCCCCGGGGATTTCGCCCCCTCCGGGTCAGGGTTCTCCCCGACTCGGCGCCGAGGCCCGCACGTACTACGCCCACCTCCGGCGCGTGGGACCATCGCCGACATGCCCGAGGACACCGAAGACCTGGTGCCGGAACCCCGTGCGAGCTCGACCGAGGTCACGCGCACCGCTGCCCGTCCGCCACAGCGGACGGCCGAGGAGTGCTCGAGACATGGACCGCGTGATCGCCGACCACCGCGAGCTGCGCTCGGCCCGACGCCGACCTACAGCGACCGCACCCAGTTGCGCAGCAGCTGCGCCCCCGCATCCCCGGATTTCTCCGGGTGGAACTGCGTCGCCGACAGCGCGCCGTTCTCCACCGCGGCCAGGAACTTGGTGCCGTGTTCGGCCCAGGTGAGCTTCGGTGCGGCGATGTGCTCGCTGGTGGGCAGGTCCCACTGCTGGGCGGCGTAGGAGTGCACGAAGTAGAAGCGGGTGTCGGCGTCCATGCCTGCGAACAGCACGCTGTCGGCGGGGGCGTCGACGGTGTTCCAGCCCATGTGCGGGAGCACCGGGGCGTCGAGGCGGGCGACGGTGCCGGGCCATTCGCCGCAGCCCTCGGTCTCCACATCGAACTCGACGCCGCGGTCGAACATGATCTGCATGCCGACGCAGATGCCGAGCACCGGACGGCCGCCGGCCAGGCGCTGGCCGATGATGCGTTCCCCGCGCACCGCGCGCAGCCCGGCCATGCAGGCCGCGAACGCGCCGACGCCGGGCACCACCAATCCGTCGGCGGCCAGCGCGGCCTTCGGGTCGGCGGTCACCTCCACCTGGGCGCCGGCCCGCACGAGCGCGCGTTCGGCCGAATGCAGATTGCCGGAACCGTAATCCAGCAACACCACCGAGGTACTCACAGCGCCCCCTTCGTCGACGGGACGCCGCTGACCCGCGGGTCGGGTTCGACGGCCGCGCGCAGTGCCCGCGCCACCGCCTTGAACTCGGCCTCGGTGACGTGGTGCTGGTCGCGCCCGTACAGCACCCGCACATGCAACGCGATGCGCGCGTTGAGCGCGATCGATTCGAAGACGTGCCGGTTGAGCACCGTCGAATACGGCGCGCCCGGCTCACCGCGCCCGCGCACCGGCGAACCCGGGATCACCGCGTGCAGCAGGTGGTCCGGTTCGCCGACATGCACGCAGTAGGGCCGCCCGGAGACGTCGACGGCGGCGTGGGCGAGGGTTTCGTCCATCGGGATATAGGCGTCGCCGAAGCGGCGGATGCCCTTCTTGTCGCCGAGCGCCTGGCCGAGTGCCTGGCCGAACACGATCGCGGTGTCCTCCACGGTGTGGTGGGCCTCGATCTCGATATCGCCGTCCGCGCGCACGGTCAGGTCGAAGCTGGCGTGCGCGCCCAGCGCGGTCAGCATGTGGTCGTAGAACGGGACACCGGTGGAGATGTCGGTGCGGCCGGTGCCGTCGAGGTTCAGCTCGACGACGATGCTCGACTCCTTGGTGGTGCGCTCCACCCGCGCGGTTCGGTTCATGCTCGCTTCCGTGCTCATCGGGCGGACCCGGCGGTCAGTTCGGTGCCGGCCAGTTTCGCACTGACCCGCAGGAATTCGTCGTTCTCGGCGGCGAGGCCGATGGTGGTGCGCAGGAAGCCGGGGATCCCGACATCGCGGATGAGCACACCTTCGTCCAGGTAGTGCTGCCAGGCGCGTGGCGCGTCGGCGAACCGCCCGAACAGCAGGAAGTTGGCGTCGCTCGGCACCACCTCGAAGCCGAGGGCGGCCAGTTCGGCGGCCACCCGGTCGCGCTGGGCGGCCAATTCCGCGACGCTGCCGAGGGTTTCGTCGGCGTGACGCAGGGCCGCGCGAGCGGCGGCCTGGGTGACCACCGACAGGTGATAGGGCAACCGCACCAGCAGCAGCGCGTCGATCACCGCGGGCGCGGCCACCAGGTAGCCGAGGCGCCCGCCGGCGAAGGCGAAGGCCTTGCTCATGGTGCGGCTCACCACCAGCTTGGCCGGGTACCGGTCGATCAGGCCGATGGCGCTGGGCTGGGCGGAGAACTCGCCGTAGGCCTCGTCGACGATGACGATGCCCGGCGCCGCGTCCAGGATCCGCGCCAGCTCGGCCGACGGCACGCTGTGCCCCGTCGGGTTGTTGGGGCTGGTCACGAACACCACATCGGGCCCGCGCTCGGCGATGGCGGCGAGGGCGGCGTCGATGTCGAGGGAGAAGTCCGCCGATCGCCTGGCTTCGATCCATTCGGTGTCGATGCCCTCGGAAATGATCGGGTGCATCGAATACGACGGCACGAAACCGAGCGCGCTGCGGCCCGGGCCGCCGAAGGCCTGCAAGAGCTGTTGCAGGATCTCGTTGGACCCGTTGGCCGCCCACACATTGCTCGCGTCCACCGCGACACCGGTCTGCCTGGTCAGGTAGGCGGCCAGGTCGGTGCGCAGGGCGACGGCGTCGCGGTCGGGGTAGCGGTGCAGATCCGCGGCGGCGGCGCGGATGGCCTCGGCGACGTCGTCGATGAGGGCGCGGCTGGGCGGATGCGGGTTCTCGTTGGTGTTGAGCTGCACCGGCACCGTCAGCTGCGGGGCGCCGTAGGGGCTCTTGCCGCGCAGGTTCTCCCGCAGCGGCAGATCCGCGAGTCCGATGCGCGCACCGGGCACGGCGCTCACGACAGCGCCTCGAACCGCGCCTGCACGGCCTGGCCGTGCGCGGGCAGATCCTCGGCGTTCGCCAGCGCCACCACGTGACCGGCGACGTCCTTCAACGCCGCCTCGGTGTACTCCACGACGTGAATGCCGCGCAGGAAGGTCTGCACGCTCAGGCCCGAGGAGTGCCGCGCGCAGCCAGCGGTGGGCAGCACATGGTTGGAGCCGGCGCAGTAATCGCCCAGGCTGACCGGGGCGTAGGCGCCGACGAACACCGCGCCCGCGCTGCGCACCCGCGCGGCCACGGCCGCGGCGTCGGCGGTCTGGATCTCGAGGTGTTCGGCGGCGTAGGCGTTGACCACGCGCAGGCCCTGCTCGATGTCGTCGACCAGCACCGTCCCGGACTGGGCGCCGGTGAGCGCCTCGGTGACCCGGTGCGCGTGTTTCACCACTGTCATCTGCGCGGTGAGCGCGGCGTCCACGGCGTCGGCGAGGGCGACGCTGTCGGTGACCAGCACGCTGGCCGCGAGCACATCGTGTTCGGCCTGGCTGATCAGGTCGGCGGCCACGTGCACCGGGTCGGCGGTGGCGTCGGCGAGGATGGCGATCTCGGTGGGGCCGGCTTCGGCGTCGATGCCCACCAGGCCGCGGCACAGCCGCTTGGCGGCGGTGACGAAGATATTGCCGGGGCCGGTGATCATGTCCACCGGTGCGAGCTGCTCGCCGGTGGTGTCGGTGCCGCCGTAGGTGAGCAGGGCCACCGCCTGCGCGCCGCCGACCGCCCACACCTCGTCCACGCCGAGCAGCCGGGCCGCGGCCAGGATGGTCGGATGCGGCAGCCCGCCGAACTGTGCCTGCGGCGGCGAGGCCACCACCAGCGATTCCACGCCCGCGGCCTGCGCCGGGACCACGTTCATCACGACGCTGGACGGGTAGACGGCGTTGCCGCCGGGCACGTACAGCCCCACCCGTTCCACCGGAACCCACCGCTCGGTGACGGTGCCGCCGGGCACCACCTCGGTGACGGTGTCGGTGCGCCGCTGATCGGCGTGCACGGTCCTGGTGCGTTCGATGGCGACCTCGAGCGCGGCCCGCACCGCCGGGTCGAGCTGGTCGAGCGCGGCGGCCAGTTCGGCTTCGGGCACGCGCACGGCGGCCGGGACGACGCCGTCGAACTTCTCGCTGAATTCCTGTGCCGCGGCCACACCACGGTCGCGGATCGCCTCGACCACCGGCCGCACCTGATGCAACACCGAGTCGACGTCGACTCCCCCGCGCGGCAGCGCGGTGCGCAGCTCGGCAGCGGAGGGAGTACGACCGCGCAAATCGACGCGGGCGAGCTCGATGCGGGATGTCATATCGGTGTCGATCCTTGTCTGCAGCGGGTCCGCAACGGGAAAGTTGCCTCTACCAGCCTAATGGGCCGACGCCACCGGTTATCCTCGCGGGCTGCCCAGCGTGTGACGGGCACCCCGCCTTCGTCCGAATCGGCACGTCACACTGCCCGCGCTACGCGAGGTGGCGCGCACGCCCGATACCGATACTCAGGCGCAGCGGCGGCGCAGTTCGGCGACGCCGTCGCCGGTGAGGTCGTCGAGCGCGGCGGTGCGCCCGACCATCGCCAGGGCGAGTGCTTCGCCCGGGCCGCGCACTTCCGGCCCCGCACCCGAGGACCAGGGCACGTCGGTGGCGACGAAACGCAATCCCTTGGTGCGGCGGCGGGGCCGGGCGAACGGGTCGGGATGGTCGAGGAGGGTGATGAGCCGGTCCTCGGGGATGGCACGGGTGCGGCCGAGCGGGCGGCGGATGTCCTGCTGGTGCACCATCAGGTCGGCCAGCAGCAGCTGGGGCGCCAGCCTCGACAGCCGTCCGGCCCGGTGTTCGAGCGCGTCCACGAGTTCGCCGGTGGACAGCCGCGCCGACGCGGTGACGATGGCGGCGTTGGTCTTGTCCACCGACCCGAGGACCCGCGCCGTCAGCACCGCGTAGGCGAGCGGAGAGTAGGTGTCGTACATCAGATGCCCGGCGACATCACGCACCCGCCACCCCGCGCACAGCGACGGCGTTTCCCATTCCGCCGCGGACAGATCGCGCAGCAGCTCGATCAGCTGCGCTCGTTCGGCAGCGACCATCCCCCGAATACCCATGCGGGCGAGGGTATCTGCTAGCGGGTGTCGCTGTCGATGAGCAGTCGTCCGCCGCCGGCGTCGATGATGCGCAGGTCGGGGTTCTTGCTCTGGCCGCCGTAGGTGAGGCCGGTGACGCGCATGTCGACCGAGCCGTCGGCGTTGACGCCGTTGGGGGCGTAGATGCGGCCGAAGCTCTGGATGGTGCGGTTGTCGGCGCTCCAGTACTGCCGGAAGCCCTGCTGGTCGGTGTATACCTTCTGCGCGGCGGGCGTCAGCAGCGACCACGAGCTCTCCGGATCGCTGTAGAACCGCTCCACCAGCTGCCCGGCGGCGCCGATATCGGTGACCTTGCCGCCGACGCTCGGGGTCTGCCCGAGCAGCGGCACCGCTGCCGAGGTGCTCGCGTCACCCGAGGGCGCGGTGGCCACCGACGAGGCCGAGGCCTGCGGCGAGGAGTTGTCGTCGGCCGTGTTGAACGCGCTCACCAGCAGCGCCGACACCGCCACGACCGCACCGACGAGCGCGCCGATCAGCACGGCGCGCCGTTTGCCCGCGGCCGGTGAGGTGGTGCGCGGCTGGGTGGTGGTGCGGGGATGGGCCGCGGTGTCGGGATGATCGCGCGCTGGCGCCACCGGACGATGCGCGGCGGTGTCCACCGCGACCGAATTGCGCCGCGGCGCGGGCTGACGTTCGGTGGCCGGTCCGGCGGCCGCGGCGCGCGAACGCAGCGCGCGGGTGGCCACCACTTCGGTGGCGCCGTCGCCGTTGCGGCGCCCGAACGCCTCACTGGCCGGGACGAATCCGGCGGGCACCGCGTCCTCACCGGCGTCGGCGAAGGCCGCGAGCTGATCGCGCGCCATCCGCATGGTCGGGCGGTCCTCGGGCTGCGGGCTCAGCAGCTGGAGCAGGAAATCGGTTGCGGGACCGGCATTACGCGGCTCACTGACCTGACCGTTGGCCGCCGCGTACAGTACCGCCAGCGGGTTCGAGCTTGCGCCGTAAGGCGGTTCGCCTTCGAGTGCGTGAAAGAGGGTGGCGCCCAGGGCGAAAACGTCGGCGGCGGGGGTCGGATCGGCGCCGCGCGCCACCTCCGGCGCGAGATAGGCGGCGGTACCGCAGATCAGGCCGGTTTCGGTGAGTGTCACATCGCCTGCGGCGCGGGAGATGCCGAAGTCGGTGATCTTCACGGTGCCGTGGTCGTCGAGCAGCACATTGCCGGGTTTGACGTCACGGTGCACGATTCCGGCCTGATGCGCCGCGATCAGCGCCGAGGCGACCTGTTCACCGATCCGCGCGACCTGGTTCAGCGGCACCGCGCCCTGCGCCGAGAGCACCTGCGCGAGACTGCGCGATTTCAGGTATTCCATCACCAGGCACGGGTCGCCGTTGTGTTCGGTGATGTCGAAGACGACGATCGCGTTCGGATGCTGGAACCTGGCGGCGTTGCGGGCTTCCCGGATGGCGCGTTGGCGCAGCACATCGCGTTCCGCCTCGGGCAGACTGGGTTTGATGTGGATCTGCTTGACCGCGACCGATCGCTGCAAGCGCTCGTCGATGGCACGCCAAACTACGCCTGTGCCGCCGCTACCAATCCGCTCGACCAGGCGGTAATGCTCCGCGATCAACTGACCGGTATCGATGGCGCCTACTCCGAACCTTCTCGAAATGTGACAAATCGCGTAACTGACCGCTCGCGCGTTCGGGACGAGTGTAGCGGGCGTGCGGGCCGCACCGGCCACTGATACACCCCTCCACCCGCCTTCGGGGCCCGCCCTTACCCCGCCACCTGCGGGCACGCGGCGCGCGGCTGGTCGCACGGGTCCGAACTCGGCCCGACACGCCGTGCGACTCGCCGAGAGCGCCGGGTACCCACCTGCGCTCCGGACACCCATGCGCCGTCTGGTCCGGCCGGTCCGGTCGAACGTCTGTTCAGCGGCCGGCGCGCAGCATCCGTCCCGCGGCCTCGACGGCGGGCGCCGAACTTCCCGCGTCCGCCACGAACACCGCGAACGCCAGATCACCGTCGATGCCGATGAACCAGCCGTGCGCGTGGGAGTTGTCGCCGTATTCGGCGGTGCCGGTCTTGCCGAGCAGTCCGGGGATGTCGGCGAGCTGGGTGGCGGTGCCCGCGGTGATCGTTTCGCGCATCATCGTGCGCACTTGCTCGGCGACACCGGCCGGCAGCGGCTGCGGTGTCCGATCTGCGACGCCTGGCGCACCCGCGACCAGCATCGGCGCCGGTGTGCTTCCGTGCGCGAGCGAGGCCGCGACCAGCGCCATCCCGAACGGCGACGCGGTGACGGCACCCTGGCCGATACTCGATTCGACCCGTTCGGCGGGCGTGTTGGCGGGCGGGACCGACCCGGTGACGGTGGTGAGCCCGGGCGTGACGTAGTCGATGCCGAGGCCGAGCTGTGCGGCGGTGTCGGTGAGTGCGTTCGGTGGCAGATTCACCGCGAGCCGGGCCATGGTGGTGTTGCAGGAGCGGGCGAAGGCGGTGTGCAGCGGGACGTCGCCCAGGTCGAAGCTGTCGTCGTTGGGGATGCGGCGGCCCTCGATATTCGCCTCGCCCGGGCAGGGCAGCACGGTGTCCGGGGTGACGGCGCCGTCCGCGAGCGCCGCCGAGACGGTGATCGTCTTGAAGGTCGAGCCGGGTGGATAGAGCCCGGTCAGCGCGATCGGGCCTTCCCCGTCGGCGGCCTCGTTCTGGGCGACGGCCACCACCTTGCCGGTCGAGGGTTGCAGCGCCACGATCGCCGCCGGTTGGGTCAGCGGTGTCAGCG
Organism: Nocardia sp. JCM 38205; assembly: GCF_058222935.1. Lineage (NCBI taxonomy): Bacteria > Bacillati > Actinomycetota > Actinomycetes > Mycobacteriales > Nocardiaceae > Nocardia > Nocardia sp. JCM 38205. The sequence goes on from NZ_JBYHFL010000005.1 coordinate 156,550, forward strand.
CGTCCTCGGCGGCATGTTGCAGGTCGATGTCGAGGGTGGTGGTGAGGTCGGCGGTGGGCTGGGGATCCTGGCCGGCGATGCGTTCGGTGCCCTGCGGGGTCTGGGCGCGCACGGCCCAGCCCGCGGCCTCGTCGGCACGCTGCTGCCACAGTTCGTTCAGCCCCGACAGTGTCGGCGCGGCCAGCGCTTTATCGGTGGTCAGCAGCCGGGTCTGCGGTGCGAGGGTGACGCCGGGGACAGCGGCCAGCGCCTGCTGGATCGGGGCGATATCGGTGGCGCGCAAGCTGATCGGCGTAATGGGTTTGCCCTCGGCGGCGGCGAGCTCAGCGTCCAGCGAGGCGGCGGTGATGGTGGGCGCCACCGGGGCGAGCACGGCGGCCAGCGCGGCGGTGTCGGCGCCTGGCGCGACGTTGACCAGGGTGACGATCTGCTCGGTCATGAGTTCACCGCCGCTCGCGTCCAGCACCCGCGCGGGTTCCGGATACACCGGCGCGTAGGTCAGTGGGCCCTTGTCCAGGCCGGGCGCGACGGTCGCCGGGTTCCAGTGGATCGTCCAGTCGTCACCGGATTCGGCGGCCGTTCCGGTGGTGGTGTAGGTCCATTCGTGCGTGCCGTCCTTGCCGAGCTTCCAGGTCGCGGTGAGGGTGAAGCGGTCGTCGCCGGCGTCGTCGACCCGGAAGACGACCTCCGATCCCAGCCCCTCGTACAGCCCGCGCAGCGCCTCCCCTGCCTGCGCCGGATTGTCGGTCAGTGCGGCCGCCGCGGGCAGATCATCCCTGTTCAGGGCCTCGACGAACTCGCCGGCCACGGTGTCGGGCTGCCCCGGCCCCGAAGAGCATCCCGCAGCGAACAATGCGACGGCGGCCAGTACCACGAAGACTTTCCGATCGGTGCGCACTCGCCCGAGGGTAGCCATGTGCGCTCGATCCGACCCGTCGAGCGGCCGCCCGGCGCGCCGAACACTGCTCGGACCGGTCGACACCGGCTCGTCTCATTCGCGCTCGGTCCAGGGGGCGGAGATCACCGCCTTCGCGTCCTCCTCGGTGAGATCGATATCGAAGACCTCGCTCAGCACCTCGGGCAGTTCATCGAGCTTCACCGCACGGGTTTCGCTGGTGCCGTCCGGGTATTCGGTGGTCCAGGTGGCACCGTCGAGAATGTGGTGTGCGGCGGGGTGGAAGCGTTGCACGAAGGGCCGCTGGGTGAACGGGGACCGCGGCGAGGTCGAGACGAAATGGTTGCCGACTTCGAAATCGATCCGGTACTGGGGGTTCAGCGTGAAGGTGTAGCGGTCCACCCAGCCGTCGCGGGCGAACTGGTGCAGCGTCCACAGCTCGCTGTCGAGCTCGCCTGTGCCCTGTTCGAGGCGGAACTTCCATTCGCCCAGCCCGAATTCGCCGCCGGAATCCACGAGTTCGTACGGCGCGGCCGGCCCGGCGCCGAAACCGACGTCGACGATCCAGACCCGGTCGTCGTCATCGGTGGTGACGCGCAGCAGCGCGTGCGTCGCCGGACGCAACCCGCCCGAGCCCATCGTCACTCGCCCGCTGAGCCCGGTGACGCCGAATCCGAACCGCTCCAACGCCGCCGCGAACAGCCCCACGTTCTCGTAGCAGTACCCGCCGCGCCGCCGCCGCACCAGCTTGTCCTGCAACGACGCCACGTCCAGCGGCACCGGCCTGCCGAGCACCGCCTCGAGATTCTCGAAGGGGATGGAGGTGGTGTGTGCGGCCACCAGCGCCCGCAACGCGGCGACGGTGGGAGCGCGCTCGCCGTCATAGCCGATCCTGGCCAGGTACGCGTCCAGATCGATCTCGGCGCCGTTCCAGTGGTAGGCCGGGTCCGCGGGCTTGCTCATTGATGTCCTCGATTCGTCGCCGTGTCGTCTCGGACAACCGCACCGGGCCCGCGCATGTTCCAGACCCCAGGCGGTCCGCAGCCGCGGCAGCCGGGAGTGATTGCGGTCACAATGCCGAACCGGTGGGAACCGGGCGTGCGCTCCTGCGTCCAAGCCGTTGTAGGACAACCACATTCGAGTGAGGATCACATGATGAAGCTTCGGACCGCGAGCGTCCTGGTCGCCGCAGCGATCGCCGGATTCGGCGTCATCGGCGCCGGATCGGCCATGGCCGCGCCCGTCGAGACCGTGTCGGCGACGCTGGCAGGTGCCCCTGGCGACGGCTGCCCGCCCCCGCCGCTCGGCCCGGACGGCCGCCCGCTCCCGCCTCCGCTCGGCCCTGACGGCAAGCCGCTGCCACCTCCGATCGGCGCCGACGGCAGGCCGTGCCCGCCCCCGGTCGGGCCCGACGGTCATCCGCCGCAGCCGCCGGCCGACCGCTGAGGTTTCGCACCGCTCGAGCGCGCACCCGGCTCAGATGTCCTCGTCCGGGTGCAGCGCATCCAATATCAGCGTCAACCCGAACTCGAATTCGTCGGCATACGCGTAGTCCGGGCGCAGGGCGTGGTCGGCGATGAGTTCGGCCAGGTGCGGGTACTCGTCGGCCGGTGCACCGGACAGAATGCCGGTGGCGACCTCGTCGAGTTCGGCGCGGTCACCGAACGGCAGGCTCAGCTCCTGGAGCACGAACCCGTAGAGGTAGCTGTCGATCACCGAAAAGGCATGCGCCGCCATGGCCGTCGAGAAGCCACCCGCGCGCAGCACGCCGAGCACGGCGTCATGGTGGCGCAGCGTGGCCGGCCCCGGATGACTGCGTGAATCCATCAGCCCGACGGCCCAGCGGTGCCGCCGCAGCGCCGTACGCGTTGAGTGCGCACGCTCGCGCATCGCCGTCTTCCAGTCGGAATCTGTAGCGGGCAAGTCGATTTCGGCGAACACCGCGTCGACCATCCCGTCGAGGATGTCCTCGCGCCCGGCCACGTGGTTGTACAGCGACATCGCTTCCACCCCCAGCCCGGCCGCGACCGCCCGCATCGTCACACCGGCCGCCCCCTTCTCATCGGCCAGCCGCACCGCGGCGGCGATCACCCGATCCCGGCTCAGCGGCGCCCGGTCCGTTCTCCCGCGCCGGCGCGTGCCCTGCTCGCCCATCCGACTCCTTCCACCCTTGACGCACTTACGCCGTAAGTCTACCGTGACTTACAACGTAAGTTCACCTGATCAGGAGCGCGGGAACATGAGCACAGACCAGATACGCAAGGTGTGCATCGTCGGAGCCTCGGGCAAGCTCGGGCAGTACATGGTCCGGCACGCCCTGGACCGCGGATACGAGGTCGTCGGCGTGTGCCGCGAACGCAGCGTGCCGAAACTGGCCGAGGTCGCCGACCGGATCACCATCGTCGCCGGCCCCACCAACGACCGCGAGGTGATCCGGCGGGCGGTCGCCGGATGCGACGGCGTGCTGACGGTGCTGGCGCCCTGGGGCATCCAGCAGTACTCCTCGGGAACCGCCCAGGCGGTGCTCGATTACGCCGAACCCCATGCGCGCCTGATCTTCTCCTGCGGCTGGCATGTGCCCCGCGACGACAACGACCGCTACACCTGGCATTTCAAGGCCATCGTCCGGGTCACCACCTGGCTGGCCCGGCTGGTCCGCGCCGTCGAAATCGACGATCAGGTGGAGGCGGCCCACCGCATCTACGCCAGCGACCGCCGCTGGACCCTGGTGCGCGGCAGCGATCTCGAAGAAGGCGACAGCCAAGGCCTGCCCGTCTGGAGCCCCCATGTCGGCGACCCCATCCTCGCCAGCAACCGCACCCGCCGCACCGACTTCGCTCTCTTCATGGTCGAAGCCCTCACCGACGACTCCCTCATCCACCAGGCCCCCGCCATCGTCGGCCGCCTCACCCCCAGCGCCCTCGCCCACGGTGAGCAGAGCCGGATCGAGAAGTGATCATCCGGTCTCAGCAGATGGGACTGCGCTGTCGCCTCCAGGTCGCCAGAGCCGGACGCAGCCGACGAACGCGCGGCCGACCGGCGGCGTAATCACCCGATCGAGTTCTGCCCCCGTGGAGCTGTGGCGAGCGCCCAGACGCGGTATCCGCGCGACGACCACCGAGTATTGCGGACCGTCGAGCGCTCCCGCCGGGTGGATGAGCGTGGCTCCATCATTGCCGAATCTGCGGGCAGTTCCCTTCTCTCCAGGTACCTGTTCGCCCGCATATGAGCGACAATCGAGCGACAACGCGATCAGGTGTCGCTCATATGCGGGCGAACAGTACCTTGTAGGTAGCCGCCGCCTGCCGAATCCGGATGAGCGTCGCTTCATCGTTGCCGGAACTGCGGGCAGCTCCTCTCCTCCCGAGGTACCTTTCGCCCGCATATGAGCGACAAACAAGCGACAACGCGATCACGTGTCGCTCATATGCGGGCGAACAGTACCTTGTAGGTAGCCGCCGCCTGCCGAATCCGGATGAGCGTCGCTTCATCGTTGCCGGAACTGCGGGCAGCTCCTCTCCTCCCGAGGTACCTTTCGCCCGCATATGAGCGACAAACAAGCGACAACGCGATCACGTGTCGCTCATATGCGGGCGAACAGTACTTTGTCGGTGGCAGCCCGCCGAATGTTGTCGTACCCCGCGTGCATACTGCACGGCATGGACGGGGAGGGATTGCGTATTGTTTCGGGGATCGAACTGCGATACGCGCTGACAGCAACGGTATTCGAGGCCGAAGGCCCGCTCACCGTCGCCGAACTCGTGGACGCACTCGAATTCGCCGGCCTAGGAGTACGCGGGCGACCATCGAAGACGGTATCGGACGCACTGCGCTGGGAAGGGCGGCGCGGACGAATCATCCGCAGGGGCCGCGGCCTCTACGGCCGAGGCCACATGCCCCGCCAAACCGCCGCCCGAATCCGCGACCGCGTACACCGACTGCGCCGCCCGCCCGAGCCGACCCCCACTCCCCCCACCGAGCCCGCCCCCGGGCTCCGCCCGCCACTCGAGCCCACGAGGGAGACATGAGACTGGCGACACGCCGATGCGACCTGCCTCATATCTCCCTCGTCGGTTAGTCGAGGTGGAAGGGGTGGGTGTCAAGGGCGGTCGAAGCGGCCAGAGCGAGCGCCGGTGAGGAAGGCATCCCACGCGCCCGGCGCGAAGATCAGGGCCGGGCCGGTGGGGTTCTTCGAGTCGCGGACGCCGACGAGATCGGCCGGCAAGTGGGCGACTTCGACACACTCGCCACCAGTTTCGCTACGCGTGGATTTGAACCACCGTGCGCCTGCAAGGTCCACGCTCATTGCCTGTACTCCCTAGATATCTGCCTGAGTAGACGCTTACTGTCCGGCGGAGACAACGCTACCCGCTTGAACGCGTCATGCGCTCGACGATACTCGTGGACCGTCCGTGGCCTGTCGTAGTAAATACTCGAACCCAGTTGCTCCAGGTGCACCACGGACGGCTCGGTCTGGATATCCAGGATGACGAACGAGCCTGCCTGGTATCCCAGCGGATATCGCGCTCCGATAGGCACAACTCGAAGCTCGACGTTCACGGGCACATCCGCCATACGGCTCGCCTGTTCAGCCATAGTGGCACGGTCACCGATCACACGACGAAGTACAGACTCCTCGATGACTACGTCGCAGGCTAGCGGACTTCGCGAGCGAGAGATCAAGCGCTGGCGCTTGGCCCGAATACGCACCATATCCTCGATTTCCTCTGGAGGGATGTCGGCCAGCTTGGCCAGCGCGCGGGTATAGGCGGGGGTTTGTAGCAATCCCGGACACAGCGATGGTTGATATTGCGTCACCTTCGATGCGTTCGCCTCGAGGCTCAGATATGAAGCGAAGCTCTCGTTGAGCGCATCCGAATACTGATGCCACCACCCCTGGTCGGGTTCCCCCGCCTCCTCCGCCAGCTTCACCAGCCCGGCAAGCTTCTCTTCCGCATTACACAGCTCGCAGATCCCTTCCAGATCGCTGATCCGGATCGTGTTCGCCGTCCCGGTCTCCAATCTCTGCACCGTCGTGGCTCCCCGTCCGAGCAAGCGGGCGAGGTGTTCGATGGAAAGTCCGGCCCCCTGGCGGATTTCCCGTAGCTGCCGACCGAGCTGCCTGCGTGGGATGTTGGTCGGCACCGGCTTGGTGGTCATCGTTCGCCTTCCCCCTCGTGGATGGATGTGCGGTCGATTCGTGGATGGGATTCGGCACCGCCACGGAGGGCTCTCAGGGGAACTCGACGAACTCCTCCGAGCCGCCCGTGAGAACTGGAAACCGCTGGCAGAGCCATGTTCTCCTGTCGCCGGCCACCAGGGCCGGGACAGCCGAACCGGGAGGATGGGACCCCTTACCGACCCCCGGAACGGACATTCGCACGATGCCTGGAGCGCGGGTTGCGGATGGCGATTGCCCCTCGCCCCGGCCCTGGCGGCTCCCAACCAATCGTGAGGATGACGTGGACGACGATACACCGGTAGCACTGGCGCTCATCTGTTTTCGCAGCGCGCCGCACACCTCGACGTGCTGGGACGAGGCGCGCATACACAAGCTCGCCACGCGGCTCGGCTACACGCTGGGGCACCCGATCTTCGTGTTCGGGCCGGAGGCCTCGTTCTGGGAATCCGATATCACCGACGCGATCGGCCGATATCACGCGGAGGCGTTGTTCGTGCCCTCACTCATCCACCTCGACCACGCCTTCCGGGCGTTGGAACAACAGGTCGACGTCATCACCCTCGATCCGTTCCACGTCTACGCCCGCTGGCCGCTGAAGAATCTGGAGCCCTTCGAATGATCACCGAAGCCATGCTGGAACCGCTGCTCGGGCACGCCCGCCTGCCCGTCATGGACGTGACCACCGCCCATCTGGTGATGCAGAAGCACCGGCACTGCCTCACCACCAACTGCCCGATCCGGCATCAGGCGAAAATCCGTCTGGTGGAGGCGAAAAGGATGGTTCCGGCCGACTGGCCGCATATGTAGGACGCCCGGTACCGCCGCGCCTCAGCGCGCGTACGGCATCACCGGCGGTTCCTCGCTCAGCCGCGGCGCCGACAACGTCGACTGGACCGACACGTTCAACGCCATCGCCGAATTCTGCACGAACCCGGCCGGGTCGACGCCGGGCATCAGCATCGCACCGCAGCCCGCTGCGCCGACCCGCTCCGGTCGCGCGGTCCCGTTGTGGGTGAGTGCGTCGAGGGCGAGCTCGAAGGCGGTGTTGTCGTAGGCCATGCCGAAATGTTCGACGAGCCGGCCCGGGCACAGGTCCTGAACGGACACGTTGGTCACGTTCGGGCCCGTCGGCAGGTAGGAGGAGGTGTAGGGCACGACGATTTCGTCGAGCTGGGTGGTGATCACGGTGTAGTCGATCTGCGGGAACGTTTCCGGCTGCCGGTTGAGTGCGTTGAGGAACGCCGATCCCGCGGTCTGCTGCCAGCGGGCCGCCGAGCATTCCCTGGTGCGGTGACAATCCTGTACCGGGTTACGGGAGCCGTGATTCGACGAGGCCAGCCCCACGTAATCGTCGACCATGGCGCGGGTTTCGGGCCAGTACGCGAACGCCCAGCGCGCCACCATCCCGCCCTGGCTGTGCCCGAGGATCGAGATGGGGCGGCCCGCGCGCTCGAACATGATCGTGATCGCGCGGGCGACGTACTCGCCGCTGAGCTGGATATCGCCGTTGGCGTTGTCCGGCGATTGCAGATCGCAGTGCGCCCAGCCCCGCGCGTCCAGATAGCGGTCCCAATTCCAGGACCAATTGGCGACGGCGGTCGAGGTGGTGCCGTGCAACAGCAGCAGTGGGGTGGGTCCGGTGCGCGGATCGCCGGTGCAGGTCAGCGCCTCTTCGACGGTCTGCACCGACGGTCGCGGCTCGGGTGCGGGGGCCGCGGCGGACACGCCGGTGCCGGAAGCCAGCAGGCACAGGGTCGCTACGGCCGGGAAAACGCGGCGGATGATCAGCCTCATCGTCGAGGGTCCTTCGGTTGTGCGGGAGCGGTCAGCGGTTCAGGGCACCGGAGCGGATGATCGCGGCGACGATCAGGTCGGCGACGCCGCGATGGCCTTCCGGCGTCGGGTGATACGGGAGCAAGGTCTGGTCGGCGAGGATCGGATCGAACCAGCGCACCGCCGGATCGGCGCACATGCCCGCGGGCGGGGAGGCGGCGATGGTGTCGAGGTAGATCGCACCGTGCGCGGCGGCCTCGCGGGCGACGACGGTGTTGAGGCGGGCGAACTTCGACTGGATGTAGCGCGCGTCGGCGTCACGCAGGCCCAGCATCGCCGCGCAGCTGGATTCACCCAGGTAGGTGGGCCAGCCGTCGACGAAGATCGTCGCCTGCGGCGCGCGACGCGAGATCTCGTCCAAGGCAGCGGCGTAGGCCGGGGCGATCGCATCGATATCGGCGTCCCACTGCGGATCCGCGGCCGCCGCGCAGCCGCCCGTCGCCAGACCGGCGTGGCAGCCGCCGAGAATGTATCTGGTCATGTTCGCGTCGTTGGCTCCGATGTGCAGGGTCACGATCCGGGTGTCCGGGCCGAGCGCCTCCACTTGCGGTGCGACACCGGGAGATTGCGAGCGCGTCAGATCGGGGATCTTGGCGCTGCTGCACGTCCGGTCGTCCAGTTCGAGGCCCAGTTGCCGCGCCACCAGGGTCGGCGCGTTCGAGTTGGACCGGATGCACGCCAACGGCGCCGTCGGATCGATATCCACCACACCCGCCGTCGCCGCCCCGGAATCACCGAGCGCCACATACTCGGCACCGCCGGCCGCACCCGGCGCCGCATGCACCGCCGCTGCCGGCGACAGCGCCAGCATCGATAGCGCGAGCGCGGTGAAGAGTCGAGTGCGAGGGAGGGCCATCGGATGTCCTAGGTGTCGAGCGATGGTGGCGTGCCCTGCGCGCGGACGCCACCTTTGAGACTGGGCCGTCTCAATTGATGGCATCGTAGCGAGACGGATCGCCGAGCGTGGGCACTTTCCCGCTTCGAGCAAGTGACCCGGAGCCCCTACTGGCGAAATCGCAGGCAGCTGGCGACGAAATCATGCACGGCCGAGTCGGCGGCGATCGCCGGGTCCCAGGCGACGGCCACCTGGGTGGGCGCGATGCCGTTCACCGGGCGATACACCACACCGGGACGCTGGAAATAGCGCCCGGCCGATTCCGGCGCGAGCGCGACGCCGTAACCGTTGGCGATCGCGCTGAGCCATTCGTCGGTGTGCTCGGTGACGGCACCGATCCGCACCGGATGGCCACGGCGCTCGGCGATGGCGAGCCAGTAGTCGCGCCATTCGCCGGTCGCGTCCGGGGCGGAGATGAACGGCTCGTCCCACAGTTGCGGGAAGTCGATGGTCTCGGCCGCGGCGAGCGGATGCGTGCTCGGCAGCATCACCCCGCGCGGTTCGCTCAGCAGCACTTCGACGCCCCACGACTGCTGGCCGGGAAACGGCACCCGCAGCAGCGCGGCGTCGACCTCGCCGTCGGCGAGCCCCGCGGTGGGATCCCACCAGGAACTCTGCCGCATCTCCACCCGCCAGCCGGGGCGCAGCTCACCGAACGCGGCGATGATGTCCGGCGTGGCCTCGTTTGCCGCGCTGGCGAGAAAGCCCACGCGCAACACGCGGTCTTGTTCGGCCGCAGCGGTTTTCACCTCGGCCACCGCCCGCTGCCAATCCGTCAACAGGACCGGTACCGAGCGGGCCAGCGCCTTGCCCGGCTCGGTGAGCGCCATGCCGGCGCGTGAACGCACGAACAACGTCACTCCGAGCAGTTCCTCCAGGCGGTGGATCTGCTTGGTCAGCGACGGCTGCGACACGTACAGCCGTTCGGCCGCGCGGGAGAGGTTGCCCTCCTCGGCGACCGCCGCGAAATACCGCAGCAGCCGGGTGTCGACATCCATGCCATCAGGTTATGGATGCGGGTATTGGACGGGCAACAGGGCCGGGCGCGAGGGTGGAAGCAGCCCCCGTCCACGCAAGAAAGGCCACCGATGTTCGCCCTGTACGTGATCTCGACCTGTCTCACCGCGCTGCTGTGCGCCGGCGGGGCGTGGATGAACTTCACCCGTCATCCGGTCACGGTGGCGGCGGCCGAGCAGGTGCAGGTCCCGCTGTCGTGGACGCGGCCGATCGGCCTGGTGTTCGCGGCCGGCGGAGTGGGTGTGCTCGCGGGATTCGCGCTGCCGGTCGTCGGCGTCGCCGCGGCCGCCGGGCTCGTCTTCCATTTCGTCGGCGCGATCATCGCCCATCTCCGCGTGCACGACCTCGACCTCGGTAAGGCGGGCGGCGCGCTCGCGCTCATGGCTGGGAATTTCGCAGTGACCCTGGCGTATCACCTCGGCTGAGGGGGTGGGTCCGGCGCAGCGGCGCATCGACCACCCGTCCCGGCCGGGCGGCCGCTGCTCGCCGACCCCGCCGTAGGCTTCTTCCATGGCTCTCAGCGCAACCCTGTACACCTTCACCATCCAGCTGGCCGACGTCGATCGCGGCGTCTACCAGGACCTGGAGCTGCGGGTCGCGCGCCACCCCTCCGAAACCGCCGAGTACATGCTCACCCGCATCCTCGCCTACTGCCTGGAATACGCCGAAGGCATCACCTTCAGCGACGGCGGCGTCTCCGCCACCGACGAACCGCCCGTCCTCATCCGCGACCTCACCGGCCGCCTCACCACCTGGATCGACGTCGGCGCCCCTGACGCCGACCGCATCCACCGCGCCGCCAAACTCGCCGACCGCGTCGCCATCTACACCCACCGCGACCCCGCCAAAGTCCTGGCCGCCCTCACCGGCAAACGCATCCACCACGCCGACGCCATCCCCCTCTACAGCTTCGCCCGCCCCTTCATCGACGCCGCCACCCCCGCCCTCGACCGCCGCACCACCGCCACCGTTTCGATCACCGAACGCCAGCTCTACCTGGAACTCAACGGATCCGGATTCAGCACCGAGATCAGCGAACACGCGCTCGCGTAGTCCGCCGCACCTGCCTGCCGGACCGCGTGCCGAACGCTGCTCGACCGCGCTCTTCACGCGGCCCGATTCAGCACGATCCGCCCGCGCCGCCCGGCCAGGGCGAGCGCACGGGCGGACCTGCTGCCCAATCGCATTCAGTCCGACTGTGCGGACCGCCCCCTCACCCGAGGTCGGCGAGTTGCGGGACGATCGGGGCCAGCCCGTCGATCCACTTGGCCGGGGAGCCGGTGAGCGGAATGGCCATCACGGCATCGACGCCGAGTTTCGCGTAATCGGCCATGGCGCGGACGAATTCGTCGCGGGTGTCGGGGGTGGCGTAAGAGCGGTCGGCCATGATGGTTGTGCGGATCGTGCTGTAGTCACGGCCCACGTCGTCGCAATGGCGGCGCAGGACGTCGAGCTTGTGTTCCACCTCGGCGGGTGAGGTGGCGAAGAGGTTGCAGGCATCGCCGTACTGCGCGACCAGGCGCAGGGTCTTGCGTTCGCCGCCGCCACCGATGAGGACGGTGGGCCGGTGCAGAGGCTGTGGGGAGCACAGGGTTTCGGCCAGCTGGTAGTGCTTGCCGTCGAAGGGGCCGTTGTTGTCGGGGTCCCACATCTGCGCGCAGATGCGCAGAGCTTCCTCGAGCCGTTCGAAGCGTTCGGAGATCGGCGGGTAGGGCACGCCGAGGCCGTGGTGTTCGCGGTCGAACCAGGCGGCGCCGAGGCCGAGGGCGGCGCGGCCGCCGGAGAGCACGTCGAGGGTGGTGACGATCTTGGCGAGCAGGCCGGGATGGCGATAGGTGACGCCGGTGACCAGCAGGCCGAGTTCCACACTCGAGGTGTGCGCGGCCAGAAAGCCCAGCGTGGTGTACCCCTCGAGCATGTGCGCCTCGGCGGGCAGACCGGTCGGCGGGATCTGGAAGTAGTGGTCCATGAACGACAGCCAGGTCGCGCCGGCTTCTTCGGCCGCCGCGCCCACCCTGGTCAATTCACCGGCGATCGCGCCGGGGCCACCGTCGATGTCGAAGTTCGGAATGTGAAAGCCGAGGTCCATACGATGATCTCCTCAGATCGGCAGGCTGTACGGCACAGGTTATGAGCTGGAGTGCACTCCAGGTCAAGGCCTGCTCGTCGCGCGCGAACCTGCCCCTACGGCCGCCGCTATCCCCGCATCCGCGACGGCCGACGCGCATCCGTATCGTCAGCGGCGCAGTCCACCGGCGAACGGCATCTCCCGCCACTGGTCGATGGCCGGCTTCATGAAGTCGACCAGCACCGGAAGTTGCGGTGCCAGCCAGAGGTAAGCGACAACCCGCAGCATGCCGACCGCGTTGACGAACTTCATCGCCTCGGGATTCAACGGCCGCAGACCACGCCGGCGCGCCCCACGGTCGTAGGCGGCTTCCAGCTCCGGTCCGAGCGCCGCCAGATCCCATTCGACCGGGCCGAGCGTCACCAGCTCGAAATCGGAGAACAGGTCGCCGCGCACACCGGGGAAAATGTTCGCCGGTGGCGAATCGCCGTGGATGGGTTGCAGGTCGACCCCGGGAAATGCCTCCTCGAAGGCCGGGCGGGAACGCACCAGCGGCTCCAGGATCGACCACTCGCGGCGTGCGCGGTCCAGATCAGTGGCATCGAGAAGGTCGGGGCGGGTACCGAGCGCGGCCAGAGCTTCGGTGACGAACCCCGGTTCGGCCGCGGACAGGAACGACAACTGCCCGGGGTAGGCGCGCAGGGCCGCGTGCAGGTCGGCGACGCGTTCGCAGTTCGCCGCGTAGTCGGGTTCGGCGTCCGGTTGCTCGTCGACGTACTCCCAGAAGGTCATCGAGAACCCGTCGCGGCGAACGGGTTCGGCCGGGACGAGCGAACTGGGGGCGATGACGGGCGTGCCCTGATCGGCCAGCCACCGCGTCACGTCGAGTTCCGAACGTTGCCGCCGGGCCAGCGCGTCGAGGCCGCCGCCGGCCGGCAGCACGGTCGGTATCCGCGCGACGACCGGCGCGGGCGCGAGGTGGACGACGACGGAGAACAGATCGTGCAGCACCCGCGCCTCGGTGACGGTGAGACCGAGGTCGCGCCCCGCTCCGACGGCAGCGTCGACGGCGGCGGCGGTGCGATCGGCGAGGGCTGAGGGGCTCATGAAATCGGACACCGGGCCGATCCTGCCACCTCGCCGAGCCCGCGCCCACCGATTTCGGGCGGGCATGGCGGCCCGGGCGCCCGCTAGTATTCGCATATGCGTTCGATCACCACCGCACAGCGGCGCGCACGGCTCGGGGTCCGGCATCGGCTGGCCTACCGACAGCGCAGTGCCGACGTCGCGGATATCGCGCGGTCGATGGTGGTGCTGCACGCGACCGATCCGGCGACGGTGTTCCTGTCGGTGGCCGCGCGTGGCGACGGGATCATGCCCGCCGATATCGAACAGGCTCTGTACGAGGATCGTTCGTTGCTGCGGATGCTGGCGATGCGGCGCACCATGTTCGTGGCGCCGGTGGAGCTGGTGCCCGTCCTGCAGGCCTCGTGCGCGGATGCACTGGCCGACAAGCAGCGCCGCACCTATGGAAAATTCCTCGAGCAGGCCGGAATCGGTGATGGTGACGTGCGGTCCTGGTGGACGGCGGTCGAGGAGCACACGCATCGGGCGCTGCTCGCACGCGGCGCCGCCACCGGTGCGCAGCTGAGCAAGGATGTGCCGCTGCTACGCACCCAGGTGAATACCGCACCGGAGAAGGCGTATTCGCGTCCGACGAATATCACCACCTGGGTGCTGGTGACGCTCGGCGCGGAGGGGCGCATCGTGCGTGGGCGCCCCAACGGCAGCTGGTCGAGCAGCCAGTACACCTGGTCGCCGATCGAATCGTGGCTGCCCGGCGGCGTGCCCGTCCTGCCCGCCGACGACGCCCGCGACGCACTGGTCCGGCAGTGGTTGCGCGCGTTCGGCCCGGCACCGGTGAGCGATATCAAATGGTGGACCGGGTGGACGCTCGGTGAGGTGCGAAAGACACTGGCGCGCCTCGACATCACCGAGGTGGAACTCGACGAGGGCACCGGCGTGATCCTCACCGACGACCTCGATCCGGTGGCCGAACCCGAACCATGGGTGGCGCTGCTGCCCGCGCTCGATCCCACGCCGATGGGCTGGCAGTCGCGCTCCTGGTACCTCGGCGACCACGCCGCCGCCCTGTTCGACCGCAACGGCAATATCGGACCGACCATCTGGTGCGACGGCCGCATCGTCGGCGGCTGGGCGCAACGCAAGAACGGGGAGATCGCGCTGCGGCTGCTGGAGGACGTCGGGTCCGACGCCATCGCGATGATCGAGGCGGAAGCCGAACGGATCGGCGCCTGGTTCGGCGATGTCCGCCCGGTTCCCCGCTTCCGGACCCCGCTCGAAAAGGAACTGACCGCCTGAGCCGATGGCCGGTCGCGGCGAACACACCCGTGCCGGGAGTTCACTACTGTCGGGTGCATGGATGCTCGCCCGTACCGGGAAACCGACCGCGCCGAACTCCGCGAGCTGTTCGGCCGCGCGGGTGCGGGTTCGCCCACCGAACGCCTCTGGGGGCACGCCGATTCCGAGCACATCAATGTCGCCCCGGAAGGCCGCGGCACCGGCGCCGCCGACGCGATGATGCGGTTGTGGTTCACCCGCCTGCGTTCGGTCGACTCCCCCGGCTGCCATCTACAGACGTTGGTCCAGAACGCCCGGGCGGTGAAGTTCTTCGACCGCATGGGTTTTCGGCCGCACGGCCCCCGGCCACTCGTCCCCGGTGTGCGATACCAGGGCAAGCGGGTGCGTCAGCAGACCATGGTGCGGGAGTTCTGAGCCTATCGACCGACGTCGAGTATTCGGCGGCAGACGGCGGCCGTCGGCTCGGCGACCGTATCGATGGCACGCAGATGCGGCGTCGCCGCGAGGTCGTTGACCACGGTGAACGCCGCGTGGATCCGGATGCGGGTCTCATCGGCGTCCCAGTGCGGATGGATCTGCCGCAGCAGTTGCGCCCATTCGGCGATGTACTCGCGTTGCACCTGGCGGGTGCGGCGGCGATCGTCGGCGGGCAGCCGATCGGCCTCCGAGATCAGCAGGCGCATCAGATCGTTGTACTCGAAGACGAACTCGCAGTAGCTCGTGATGAGCAGGCGCACGGCATCGATGGCGCTGCGGGCGCGGCCGAGCTGGCGGATCATATCGGCGCGCAGCAGTTCGTTCCCGCGGCGCATGGCCGTGGCCAGGATGTCGGCCTTGCTGTCGAAATGGTTGTAGATGCTCGGGCCCGCGATGCCGACGGCGGCGCCGATATCGTCGTTGCCGACGCCGGCGAATCCGTGCCTGGCGAACAGCGTGGTGGCGGTGCGCAGGATCGCTTCGCGCCGATTCGGCGCCCACCGCGGCGCGGGCTCATCGGCTCGGCTCGGGCTCGGCAGCGGCGCGATCGGCATCTCCGCGACCGCCCTGCTGAGACCGGCGATCAAGGCGACGAAGCGCTCCTTCGGCAGCTCGAGGTGGTAATAGGACGCGCTGGTGGTGACACCGAGGACACACCACGACAGGTAATCGGCCTCGGCGTGCCCGAGTTCGGGCCGGGCGCGTCGCAGGATCTCGGCCAGCCGGGCACCGATGCCGCGCAACCGATGGCGTAGCTCGGTGCGCGCCGCACCGCTCAGATGCCTGGCCTCGGCGTGCCAGAGCACCCCGGCACCGCGATGCTCCAGCATGGTCTCGGCCAGGATGACGGCCGGATCGGCGCTCGGATCGGCGGCGAGGCCGTCGAGGGCGGCTTCCACCGTGGTCAGCGCGCCGGCCACGACGGCATACAGCAGGTCCTGTTTGCCGGTGAAGTGGCGATACAGTGCCGACGGCCCGATGGCGACCGCGTCGGCGACATCGCGCATCGACACACCTGCGTAGCCGCGCCGGAAGTACAGGTCGGCGGCCGCGGCGAGGATCAGGTCGCGCCGGTTGGCCGGGCGGGTGCCGCGAGCCGGCCGGGCCACCTGCGTCGGCTCGGCTCGGCTCGCGATCACTGCCCGCTCCTCCCGCATCGTCAGACGTTGAACCCGCCACCGCAGACGAGTGTCTGGCCGCTGATGTAATCGGATTCCGGGGTGCACAGCAAGTACACCGCACCGGCCGCTTCGACCGGGGTGCCCGCCCGGCCCAGCGGGATCGAGTGTTCCATCGCCGCCAGCAGATCGGGGTTGACGCCGACTTTCAGCTCCCGGCCCTGCACGTCGATGGTGCTGCTGCCGTCGGCAGGCGCTTCGGTGAGCCGGGTCTTGATGAGCCCGAACGCGACCGCGTTGACGGTGACGTTGTAGCGACCCCATTCCTTCGCCAGGGTCTTGGTCAGGCCCAGCACACCCGCCTTGGCGGCGGAGTAATTGGACTGTCCGGCATTGCCTCCGGTGCCCGCCATCGACGAAATGTTGACCACCTTCCGGCACGGCACCGGCTCGCCCGCCTCCTTGGCTCGCTTCACCAGACCGGCGATCACCGGCTGGGCGGCCCGCAAGATCCGGAACGGCGCCTTGAGGTGCACGTCCAGGATGGCGTCCCACTGCTCGTCGGTCATCTTCTGGATCACCGAATCCCAGGTGTAGCCGGCATTGTTGACGATGATGTCGAGGCCGCCGTAGGTGTCGACGGCGGTGGCGACGAAGCGCTGCGCGAAGTCCTCATCGGTGACGCTGCCGGGCACCGCCACCGCCTGGCCGCCCGCGGCCTCGATGGCGGCGACGGTCTCCTTCGCCGGTTCGGCATCGAGATCGTTGACGACCACGCGCGCTCCCTGCGCGGCGAACTTCAGCGCGATCTCGCGGCCGATGCCGCGGCCGGAGCCGGAGACGATGGCGACCTTGTTGTCCAGATTTCCCATGGTGAATCTCCTTACGTGCGAAGGTCAGAGGGCGATGACGGCGGGGTCGAGCGGCATGGGTCAGCCCACCTTCTGGTACAGGGTGACGACGGCGGCGCCACCGAGGCCGATGTTGTGTTGCAAGGCGACCCGCGCATCGTCCACCTGACGCTGCTCGGCCTCGCCCCGCAGCTGCCACACCAGTTCGGCGCATTGGGCCAGACCGGTCGCGCCCAGCGGATGCCCCTTCGACAGCAGCCCACCCGACGGGTTGGTGACGACCCGGCCGCCGTAGGTGTTGTCCCCGTCGGCGATGAACTTCTCGGCCGTCCCCTCCGGGGTGAGTCCGAGTGCCTCGTAGGTGAGCAGTTCGTTGGTGGTGAAGCAGTCGTGCAGCTCGACCACGCGGATGTCCTCGGGCCCGATGCCCGCGCGCTCGTACACCTGCTGCGCGGCCGAGCGGGCCATATCGGCGCCGACGATATCGATCATCGAATCGCTGTCGAAGGTCGCGGGACCGTCGGTGGTCATGGCCTGCGCGGCGATCGCGACGTCGCGGCGCAGCCCGTGCTTGCGTGCGTACTCCGCGCTCACCAGCACTGCCGCGGCCGCTCCGCAGGTGGGCGGGCAGCACTGCAATCGGGTGAGCGGTCCGTAGATCCGCGGTGCGGCCAGCACCTGCTCGACGGTCAACGGGTCGCGGAACACCGCGAATGGGTTATGGGCCGCGTGCTTGCGCGCCTTGACCGCGATCTGGGCGAACACCGCCGGATCCATGCCGTATCTGTCGGCGTATTCGCGGCCGGCGCCGCCGAAGTACTGCGCCGCGAACGGTGCGTCGCTGCCACCCTGGAGGCGGTCGACGACGGCGCCGAAACTGTCGAACGGGCTCGGCCGATCGGTGTAGGACATGGTGAGCGCACCGCGCTGCATCTGTTCGAACCCCACCGCGAGCACCACATCGGCGACGCCGTGCTCGATGGCCTGCCTGGCCAGGAACAGCGCCGACGAGCCGGTCGAGCAGTTGTTGTTGACGTTGACCACCGGGATACCGGTGACGCCGACCCGGTACAGCGCGGCCTGACCGGAGGTGGAATCGCCGTAGACGTAGCCCGCATAGGCCTGCTGGACGGCGGTGTAGTCGATGCCGGCGTCGATCAGTGCGGCGCGCACCGCGCGTTCACCCATCACGTCGTAGGTCTGGCTCGTGCGCGGGGTGGTGAACGGGATCATCCCGACACCGGCGACGAGGGTCGTGACTCCCATAGCCTTTCTCCAATCAGCTATCAGCAATTCACTTACATGGTTGCACCAGCAGGAGTATCGGTGTCAATACTGAAAAAGCGCTCCAACCAGCCCAGGTGACGGCTCTTTACACCTATCAGTCGTTTACTTACACTGCCTGGTGTGACCTAGGTCGCACTCTGATCACCTGCTCCAGGAGGACACGATGTACCTCACGCAATCCCTGCATCGCGCGCTACAGCAGCGGCCCGGCGAGATAGCCACGATCTGCGGCGACCGGGTTTGCACCGTCGCCGAGTCGGCGGATCGGGTCGCGCGGTTGGCCGGCGCGCTGAATGCGCTCGGGGTGCGACAGGGCGAGCGCGTGGGGATCCTGGCGTTGAACAGCGATCGCTACCACGAGTACTACCTGGCGGTGCCGTGGCTCGGCGCGGTCGCCAATCCGGTGAACATCCGCTGGAGCGTCGCGGAAATCGTTTACTCGCTGCAGGATTCGGACACCACCGTGCTACTGGTCGACGATGCGTTCGCGCCGATGATCGCGCCGATCCGCGAGGCCTTCGACCGGCTGCGCACGGTGATCTTCATCGGTGACGGCGACGCACCGCCGGACACCGTCGACTACGAAGAACTGATCGCGGGCCACGAACCCGTGCCCGACACCCGCACCGGCGGCGACACCCTGCTCGGCATCTTCTACACCGGCGGCACCACCGGTCACCCCAAGGGCGTCATGCTCAGCCACGACAATTTGGTCACCTCGGCGCTGGGCTCGCTGTCCACCGGCCACGTACTCTCTCGCGCCGGACGCCTGCTGCACGCCGCGCCGATGTTCCATCTGGCCGATTTCGCCCTGTGGACCTGCGGCAACCTGGCCGACGCGACGCACGTGTTCGTCCCGGCCTTCACGCCCGCCGGCGTACTGGAAACCATGGCCGGGCAACGGATCACCGACGCACTACTGGTGCCGACCATGATCCAGATGCTGGTCGACGATCCGGCCGCCGCCTCGCATGATCTCAGCAGTGTGCGGCATCTGATCTACGGCGCCTCACCGATTGCGGAGGCCGTGCTGGAACGGGCGATGGCGATGTTCCCGGACGCCGGTTTCACCCAGGCCTACGGCATGACCGAACTCTCGCCGATCGCCACACTGCTCTCCCCGGCCGACCATCTGCGCCCGGAACTGCGTCGCTCGGCCGGCCGGGCGGCGCCGCACGTGGAGGTCAAGGTCGTCGACGAGACCGGCGCGGAGGTGCCGCGCGGTGCGGTCGGTGAGGTGGTCGCGCGCGGTGACAACGTGATGCTCGGCTATTGGAACAAGCCCGAAGCGACCGCCGAGGCGATTCGCGACGGCTGGATGCACACCGGTGACGGCGGCCGGATGGACGAGCAGGGCTATGTGTTCATCGTCGACCGGATCAAGGACATGATCATCACCGGCGGCGAGAACGTGTATTCGGTGGAGGTCGAAAACGCGGTGGCGGCGCACCCGTCCGTCGCCGCCTGCGCCGTGATCGGGGTACCCGACGACCAGTGGGGCGAACGGGTGCACGCGGTCATCGTCCGGCAGCCGGGCGCCGAACTGGACTCCGACACGGTGCGTGAGCACTGCAAGAGCCTGATCGCGAACTACAAGATCCCCCGCAGTGTCGCGTTCGTGGACTCCCTGCCCGTTTCGGGAGCGGGCAAGATCCTCAAACGCGAACTGCGCAAAGAGTTCTGGAGCGAGTCGGCGCCCGCGGTGCACTGAATGGGCGCCGGGCCTACATATCCAGGCCGAGATCCAGCACCGTCACCGAGTGGGTGAGCGCACCGACGGCGAGGAAGTCGACACCGGTGCGGGCGTACTCGGCGGCCACCTCCAGGGTGAGCCCGCCGGAGGACTCCAGTTTCGTGCGGGGTGCGGTGGCGTTGCGGCGCTGAACCGCGGCCTGGGTCTGCCAGAGCGGGAAGTTGTCCAGCAGCACCAGCTCCACGTCCTCGGCGAGCACCGCGTCGAGCTGTTCGAGGCTGTCGACCTCCACCTCGCAGGCGATATCGGGGGCGAGTTCGCGGACCGCGCGCAGCGCCTCGACCACCGAACCGGCGGCGACGACGTGGTTGTCCTTGATGAGGGCGGCGTCCCCGAGGCCCATCCGGTGATTGACGCCGCCGCCCACCCGCACCGCGTACTTCTGCAGAGCCCGCAGACCGGGCAGGGTCTTGCGGCTGTCGCGGATACGGCATTCGGTGCCGGAGACGGCGTCCACCCAGGCGGCGGTGGCGGTGGCGATGCCGGACAGGTGGCACAGCAGGTTCAGCATGGTGCGTTCAGCGGTGAGCAGCCCGCGAGTCGGTGCGACGATGCTCAGCACGGCGTCGCCCGGCGTGACGCGGGTGCCATCGGCCACCCGCTCGGCGACCTCGTAGTTGCCCGCGCCGATGACCTCGTCGAGTACCAGCAACCCGACATCGATCCCGGCCACCGTCCCCGGCTGCCGCGAGACCACCGAGGCCTTCACCACCGCGTCCTCGGGGACCGTCGCGACGGTCGTCACGTCCGGGCCGTAGCGCAGGTCCTCGTCCAGCGCGGTGCGGATCAGCGTGCGCACTTCCTCGCGGTCCAACCCCGCATCCAAACCCATTACGAACTCCCTACTCTCATGTCTGTGACGGCCGAATGGCCCACGGCGGCACGGGTTCGGCCGCCTTGTGTCACCGGCGGGCGCTATCCGGTGGTGACCGGCACGGTCAGTGGCGTCGAAGACGGGTTGCCGTCCGGCCCCAGCCGGATCGCTGTGCTGGCGCGGGCGGCATCGACCGGCACCGGGTGATCGGAACGGGTGTGGCAGCCCCGGCTCTCCTCCCGCGCCGCCGCCGCGAGCAGCAGAGCGCGCGCGGTGACGGTGAGGGCCGCGTCCTCGAACGCGGCGATGCGCCGGGCCAGCAGCTCGGAGCGACCGGCCGCATCCGCGTCGGCGCCTGCCGCAAGCTGCTCCGGCGCAAACGCATCCATCACCGTCGAGTCAGGAGTGAGCGGCGAATCTTCCGTACCGCGCGCAGCCCTCCCCAGGGCATCGAGTGCCGCTGTGAGGCCTGCGGCGTCGCGCACGACGCCCGCGTGCGTGGTCATCATCCGCTGCACGAGTTCCCGTGGTGCCGCGGGGGCCTCGACTCTCGCACCGAAGGTGAAGCCGGTCGGTTCGCCCAGGCGCGCCACCGCGGCGGCTCCCGCGCGTTCACCCACCACCAGGCCCTCCAGCAAGCTGTTGGAGGCCAGACGGTTCGCCCCGTGCAGACCGGTGCGCGCCACCTCCCCCGCCGCGTACAGCCCCGGCACCGAGGTGCGGCCGCACACATCGGTGACGACGCCACCACACTGGTAGTGAGCTGCCGGTGCCACCGGGATCAGCTCGGTACGCGGGTCGATCCCGGCCGCCAGGCAGGAGGCGGTGATCGTCGGGAAGCGCCGGGTGAAACCCTCGACGGCGCGCGCGTCGAGATAGACGTGATCCTCCCCCAGCTGTCGCATGCGGTCGGCGATGGCGCGCGAGACCACATCGCGGGGCGCGAGATCACCGAGCGGATGCACACCCGCGGTCACCGACTCGCCACGCGAATCGACCAGCACCGCACCCTCGCCGCGCACCGCTTCACTGATCAGCGGCCTGCGGCCGAGCCCGCCCGGCGTGTGCAGCACCGTGGGATGGAACTGCACGAACTCCAGGTCCGCCACCTCGGCACCGGCCCACAGGGCGAGTGCGATGCCGTCGGCGGTGGCACCCGGCGGATTGGTGCTCAGCGCGTAGAGCTGACCGAGCCCGCCGGTGGCCAGCAGCACGGCGGGCGCGTGCACCGCGCCGATCCCGCGCTCGGATACCGCGATCACCCCGCGCACGCCGCGATCTCCGGTGACGATCCGCAGGGCGGCGGTGCGGAACAGCACCGGCAGCCCCGCCGCGTTCAACGCCCGCTGCACCTCCGCGCCGGTGGCGTCACCGCCCGCGTGAATGATCCGCCGGGTACTGTGCCCGCCCTCGCGGGTGCGTGAGATCTGCCCGTCGCGGCCGAGGTCGAAGACGGCGCCCAGATCCGTCAGCGCGGCGACAGCGTCCTGACCGCCGGCGACGATCGACTCGACCGCCGCGACATCGCAGAGACCGCCGCCCGCGTCGACCGTGTCACGCACATGCGATTCGACCGAATCCCCGTGCGGCGCGACCACGGCGATGCCGCCCTGCGCGTACTGGGTGGAGGTGTCGGTCGGCCCGCCCTTGCTGAGCACCAGCACCCGCAGCCCACGCTGGGACGCCGCGCGGGCCGCGGTCAGCCCCGCGACCCCACCTCCGATGACGACGAAATCCGCGTCCGCGGTCCAGTCGAAGCCCATCCCGTTCCTACCTTCTTCCCGCATTCGCGGTTCCCGCGGCCGGCGCCGAATCGCGCGCCGTGGCGGCGATATCGGCACGCGGCCGCGATGCCGGGCTTACTCCCCGCCGCCGGGATTACCGATCTCGATCATGCGCTGCACCGAATTGCGGGCCAGAGCCGCGGTTTCCGGATCGACGTGCACCTCGTCGGTGTTCTCGGCGAGGCTGCGCAGCAGGGCGGCCGGGGTGATCATCTTCATGTACTTACAGGCCGCGCGGTCGTTGACGGCCTGGAAATCGATGCCGGGCGCGGCCTTGCGCAGCTGGTGCAGCATGCCGACCTCGGTGGCCACCAGCACCTGATTCGACTTGGCCGCCTTGGCCGCGTCGATCATGCCGCCGGTGGACAGGATGTGCACCCGGTCGGCCGGGAACGAGCCCTCGCCCGCCAGGTACAGCGCCGAGGTGGCGCACCCGCATTCGGGGTGCACGAACAACTCGGCGTCCGGGTGGGTGCGCGCCTGTTCCTGGAGTTCGTCGCCGTTGATGCCGGCGTGCACGTGGCATTCGCCCGCCCAGATGTGCATGTTCTCCCGGCCGGTGACGCGCTTGACGTGCGCGCCGAGGAACTGGTCCGGCAGGAACAGCACCTCGCGGCCGGGGTCGATGGAGGCAACCACGTCGACGGCGTTGGAGGAGGTGCAGCAGATGTCGGTGAGGGCCTTCACCGCGGCGGTGGTGTTCACATACGACACCACGACCGCGCCCGGGTGCTCGGCTTTCCACTCGCGCAGCTCGTCGGCGGTGATCGAATCGGCCAGCGAGCAGCCCGCGCGCTGATCCGGGATCAGGACGGTCTTGTCCGGGCTCAGGATCTTGGCGGTCTCGGCCATGAAGTGCACGCCGCAGAACACGATGGTGTCCTCGGGTGCTTCGGCCGCGATCCGGGACAGCGCCAGCGAGTCACCGACGTGGTCGGCCACGTCCTGGATCTCGGGCAGCTGGTAGTTGTGCGCGAGGATGGTCGCGTTGCGCATCCTGGCGAGGCGTTTGACCTCGCTCGCCCACTCGGGTGTCGCGTCGACCCCGGCGAATCCCGACGGGGTGTCGGTGACCCGCTCCAACAGCGCGGGGGCGAGTTCAGCTCCCATCGTCGCCATGACGGCTCCTTCCTTCGTGCGAGCCGGCATCGCCGCCGATTCGCACCACACCAGGTTTTCGACTTATGATCGAAAACATGGCCCATAGTAGCACCATCCATGAATCGCTCACCGCGGTGTTCCAGGTTCGCCGCTTCCCTGCCGACATCTCCGCAGGTCAGAGCGGTGGCTCGGGTTCTGGCGGGCGCAGCGGGCGGCGCACTCCTGGTCAACGGACCGAATTGGCCGTGCTGCTGTGGCAGCGGGCGCTCGACCCGCAGGCGGGCACCTGGTCGCTGCCCGGTGGCCGGTTGCGCGACGACGAGGACCTGGATTTCTCGGCCCGCAGGCAGCTGGCCGAGAAGGTCGATGTGCGCGAGCTGACCCATCTCGAGCAGCTGTCGGTGTTCAGCGCCCCCGACCGGGTGCCGCCGCCGCGCCGCATCGCTTCGGCCTATCTGGGCCTGGTGCCGTTGACCGCCGATCCGCAACTGCCCTCCGACACCGCCTGGCATCCGGTGACGGCACTGCCGAACATGTCCTTCGACCACGGCATCGTCGTCGACCATGCGCGAACTCGGTTGGCCGCCAAGCTTTCCTACACCAATATCGCCTTCGCGCTCGCCCCGGATACCTTCACCATGTCGACGCTGCGCGAAATCTATTGCGTGGCACTCGGATACGACGTCGACACGACGAACCTGCAACGAGTCCTCAGCCGCCGCAAGGTGATCACCCCCACCGGCGAGACCGCCGCTCCCGGCCGCGCCGGTGGGCGCCCCGCCGCCGTCTACCGCTTCACCGACTCCGAACTCCGCGTCACCGACGAGTTCGCCGCGCTGCGCCCACCGACCTGAGCGGCACACAGCCGTGTTTCGGCGTGGACCGGCAGCCGACTCCGGACGGGGCCTGCCCGACCAGTCGGCGGCGGTTCACCCGGTGCGGAAGGCCCGGCGGTAGGCGCCCGGCGTCGTACCGACGTGGGTGCGGAAATGGCGGCGCAGGTTCACCGCCGAGGACAGGCCGACGCGGGCCGCGATCGCCTCCACCGGCAGATCCGTCTGTTCGAGCAGGGTGCGAGCTTCGGCCACGCGCCGTGCCAGTAACCAGGCACCCGGGCCGGTGCCGAGCTGTTCGGTGAATCGCCGGGCCAGGGTGCGCGGCGAAACATTCAGGTGCGCGGCCAGATCCGCGACCGACAGCGGGGTGTCCAGGCGCGCGGCCGCCCATTCCAGCAGTCCGTCGAGGGCGTCCTCCGGCGGCGGGGCGGGCGCGTACTGGAGTTGGCCGCCGTCGCGGTGCGGCGGCATCACCATATGGCGGGCCACCAGGGCCGCGTGCGCGGCGCCGTGATCCTTGCGGACCAGGTGCAGGCACAGGTCGATGCCCGCGCCCGCGCCCGCGCTGGTGGCGACGTCACCGTGGTCGACATAGAGCACGTCGGGCTGCACCCGCACGGCCGGGAACTCCCGCGCCAGCTGGGCGGCCCGCGCCCAGTGCGTGGTGGCCTCGCGACCGTCCAGCAGCCCGGTGCGGGCCAGGGCGAACACCCCCGAACAGATCGTCACCAGCCGCGCACCCCTGCGGTGCGCGGCCAGCAGTGCCCGGCGCACCCGCTCCGGCAACGGCGCCTCGACGGGCGCCCATCCCGGAATGATGACCGTATCCGCCGACCGCAGCGCCGACAGCCCGTGCGCGACCGACATCGAGTATCCGGCCGAGGTGGGCACCGACCCGGGTTTCTCCGCACAGACCAGGAATTCGTAGCGCTGCGGAATCCCGGCCCGCGCGGTGCCGAAGACCTCGGCCGCGCAACCGAGCTCGAATGTGGACTGGACCGGCCGCACCAGAGCGACGACGCGATGCATGGCAGGAAAATACCCTATGGTGTCTTTACCGCCACTGGTGTGCCGGCCCGATGGCCCGGCAGGGTGGGTGGCATGCATCCGGAAATCCTGGCCCAGCAGGGCTACACGTCCGTATCCGTCGACGACGCGCCTGTGCGTGAACTCTTTCCCGGCATCCGGCTCCGGCCGCTGTGGCGCGGGCCGGACGGGGCACACGCGAACGTGCTGGAGATGGATCCCGGCGCCTCCTGGCCGCGGCGCGACGTGCACGAACCCGGCCCGGAGGAAGTGTTCGTCGTGGCGGGTACGTTCAACGACGGGGCCCGCGACTATCCGGCGGGCACCTTCCTGCACGCACCGGCGGGCACCTGGCATGTGCCCGCGACAACGACCGGCTGCACGCTGTTCCTGTTCTATCCCGAAGGCTAGGAGCAGCCGCGCACCGGCCGAATTCCCCTACTGGTGATCGGCTTTCGCGTGTTTGCGTTCGCGCCGGTAGCGCCGCTTGTTCGGCAGTGGCCGGGCGGCGTTGGAACTGCGGAGCGCGTGGCGCGTGCGCCAGGCGGTCAGGTCGGGTCGCTCCGATGCCTGTCCGCCGGCGCGCGACGCCGAGTCGCCGGCAGCCGCTGGGGTGGTGCTGCGCACGGGTTCACCTCCTCTCGGCGATGCGCGGGCTACTCACGCGTGGCGACGCACTCGTGTAACGCTGTCGCCCCGGATGAATGCCGTGCCACCGTAGGCGGATGCGGTCGGGCCGGGCCAGCGGTTTTCGCGGCGGGCCGACCGCCCCGTGCGATTCGCGACGCGGACCGTTGCGGGGTCAGGCCGATTTCATATCCGGCGTAGGAGCCGGTTCGGGTGGACGGTGGGTCGATCGGTGGATCGCCCAGGCGATCAACTCGATGAACCAGAACAGGATCAGATACACCGTCACCACCGTCACCGGGACGGCCAGGAACAGCACCGACAGCACCGCGACGAGCAGGAACCGCGCAATATCGCCTGCGGTGGCGCCGCGCAACCGGCTGGCGAAACGCACGGCCGCCCACATCATCCAGCGGCGCGGCACCGACACCCCGAGCTCACCGAGGGTGCGGCGGAAGATGCCGTCGGCATCGGCGGCGCTCACCACGCCGGAACTCAGCAGATAGTCGTGCAGGATGGCGGCTTTCGTGTACGCGCCGTAGCGCGGGATCAACCACACGACCGGGCGCGGCACCGAGGCGAAATCGGTGCGGAAACCCGCGGGCACCACGAATCGCTCGGTGGCGCCGTGGTACTCCAACGGTTCGGCCACCTGCCAGAACCGTTCGTCGAGTTCCTCGACGACGATCCCGCCATCGGAGAACGGCATGGCTCGCCTCCCCTGAAAGTCCAGCGTATGCACCAATTCTAGGGTCGGCAGGTAGCTACTCGGCCGAACACACGGCAACGGTTGGGCCAACAACCGATTCGACCGGGCAGGCCCGCGCACCGCGGCGTCAGTTCGACGAATCCCGTTCCGGCAGCGTCTCCGGCCGCTGCGCACCGGGCTGAAGCGGCGCACCGTAGACCCCGGGGTTCGCGGGCACCCGGTACGGGTCGTACACCGCCGCGGGGTCGTAGGCGTAATCCGGCACCGGTCGCGACGCCCCCACCGGTCCCGCGTACCCGGTCCCCAGATCCTCCGACGAACTCAGCGCGGCCAGGAACAACACCACCAGCGCCGCGATCAACGGCTGCGGCACCAGGGCGAGCCAGGTGCCGACCTCCGGCGGCAGGGCCACGATCTGACTCACCGGCGGATCGGTGGGGCGCGGATGGTTCGCATCGGCGATGTACTGGCCGAGCAGTGCCATCAGCCAGCCGCCCGCCAGCGATCCGAACAGCAGGCCCGCGAACGCGATGGGCCCGCGCACCCGCCGCCACCGCCATGCGCCCACGGCCGAGACCAGCCCGATCACCGCGCCCACGCAGACGAAGATCGCCACCGCGTCGAACCGGTGCGCGCTCTCCCCGGTGAGCGCCGCGCCTCGTCCCGGCTGCACCACGAGCAGCTGTTCGGCCGGCGCGAGCAGCGCCCACACCACCGCCCCGACCAGGTTGGCGACGATGACGGCGGCCGCGATGACGCCCGCCGCGCCCACCTCGCGGCGCACGGCAGCGCCCGGTTCCGCCGTCACGGGGTGGGCTTGCGTAGACGCTTCGACCATGTGCGCGATTATGACCGACCGCCGCGGCCGCGGCCCTAGCGGCGCTCCAGGCTGCTCGAATCGGTCACCCCGTGCCGGGAGCATTTGGCCCACCAGCCGTCGGGGTTGACCTGCACGATCATCCTGCGCCCGCAGTGCTCGCAGAACCGCGGCGGCTCCAGACCCAGCTCGGCGGCCTTCGGGATCGGGTCGTCGAGGCCCGGCACGATCCGTTTGCCGGTGAACGGGTTGTAGCGCTCGTCCATCTCCATGACCGCCGACCGTCAGATGGTGTCGTTGAGCGCCTTGATCGGCATCTTCAGCTCGCCGAGCAAGTCGAGGTCGCTCTCGGCGGGGCGGCCGAGCGTGGTCAGGTAGTTGCCGACGATGACGGCGTTGATGCCGCCGAGGATGCCCTGCTTGGCGCCGAGATCGCCGAGGGTGATCTCGCGGCCGCCGGCGAAGCGCAGGATGGTGCGCGGCAGCGCCAGCCGGAACGCGGCCACCGCACGCAGCGCATCGGCGGCAGGCAGCACCTCGAGGTCACCGAAGGGGGTGCCCGGGCGCGGGTTGAGGAAGTTCAGCGGGACCTCGTCGGGCTCCAGTTCGGCCAGGTTGGCGGCGAATTCGGCGCGCTGTTCCAGGCTTTCGCCCATGCCGAGGATGCCGCCGCAGCAGACCTCCATGCCGGCCGCACGCACCATGCGCAGGGTGTCCCAGCGCTCCTCCCAGGTGTGGGTGGTGACGACGTTGGGGAAATGCGAGCGCGAGGTCTCCAGGTTGTGGTTGTAGCGGTGCACGCCCATGGCGGCGAGTTGGTCGACCTGTTCCTGGGTGAGCATGCCGAGCGAGCACGCGACCTGGATGTCGACTTCATTGCGGATGGCTTCGACACCGGCGGCGACCTGGGCCATCAGCCGCTCGTCCGGGCCACGCACGGCCGCGACGATGCAGAATTCGGTGGCGCCGGTCTTGGCGGTTTGCTTGGCGGCCTCCACCAGGCTCGGGATGTCGAGCCAGGCGGCGCGCACCGGCGACTGGAACAGGCCCGACTGGGAGCAGAAGTGGCAGTCCTCCGGGCAGCCGCCGGTCTTGAGGCTGATGATGCCCTCGACCTCGACCTCCGGCCCGCACCACTTCATCCGCACGTCGTGGGCCAATGCCAGCAGGTCCTCGAGCCGGTCGTCACCGAGCTTCAGTACCTCGAGAGTTTGCTCCTGGGTGAGCCCGACGCCGCGCTCGAGCACCTGCTCGCGGGCGATGGCCAGAATGTCGGTGGTCACGGGTGCCTGGGTCACTGCACGAATCCCTTTCATCCGGCCGGGGCGCGGCCGTCGACGGCCGATCGAGAGGGCGTTCACACTGGAAGGAGTGTGCACACTGAACCGACCCGGCAACTTGAACGGTGTTCAGGATAGGCTAGCTCGAGAGTGAGACACAACACGACGGGAGGGTTCCAGCGTGCAACTGCACCGGTCCGATGTGGTCGACGGCGCCATCGCCATCCTCGACCAATACGGTCTCGCCGACCTCACGATGCGTCGCCTGGCCGGATCGTTGCGCGTACAGCCGGGCGCCCTGTACTGGCACTTCCCGAACAAGCAGGCCCTGCTCGGCGCGGTGGCCGACCGCATCCTCGCGCCCATGGAGGATCCGCTGACGGCCACCGACTGGCCCGGCCAGCTCACCGAACTCGCGCACCGGCTGCGCAACTGCCTGCTGGCCTACCGTGACGGCGCCGAACTCGTCTCGGCCACCTACGCCTCGCGGCTGACCACCAGCAAGGGCCGCGAGCGTTTCGCCGGCGCCGCCATCCGGGCGGGCATGCCGCGCGCCGAGGCCGAACTGGCGGCGTTCACGCTGCTGTATTACGTGCTCGGGCACACCGTCGACGAGCAGTCGCGGATGCAGATGGATTCGGCGGGCGCGCTCGCCGACGCGGCGTCACCGCTCGAGCAGACCGAATCCATCGACCCCACAGCCCGTTTCGATTTCGGACTGCAGTTGTTCGTCGGCGGTATCCGGCACCTGCTCGGCTCACGCGTGCGCTGAGCGGGCCGGCGCAGTGCTCGCGCGCCGGCCCGCTCGGAGCCGGATGGCTATCGGGCGCTCACCGGGCCAGTGCGGGCCGTCGCGCGAACCGGCTCTCCGGACGCGGCAACCCGAAGTGATCGCGCAACGTGGTCCCGCGGTATTCGGTGCGGAACAGCCCGCGCTCACGCAGGATCGGCACCACGGTCTCGGTGAACGCCTCGAGCCCGCCCGGGTAATACGGCGGCATCACATTGAATCCGTCGGCCGCACCGTGCCGGAACCATTCTTCGATGGTGTCGGCCACCTGTTCCGGTGTTCCGGCGACGACCCTATGCCCGCGCGCACCGGCCAGCCGATACAGCAGTCCACGCACCGTGGGACGCTCACGCTCCACGATTCCCGCCACCACTTGCAGGCGGCTCTGGGCGTTATCGGTGACGTCGCCGGCATCGGCGAACAATTCGTACGGCACCGGCTCGTCGAGCGCCAGATGCCGCAGGCTCTTGCCCGCGATGCTCTCCAGCTGCGTCAGACCGTATTCCGGCACGGTGAGCTCGTTGAACTCCCGTTCCAGCCGCCGCGCCGCCGCTTCGGTGTCGGCGATGAACGGGCTGATGCCGGGCAGGATCTTGACGTGCTCGGGATCGCGGCCGAAGCCGCGCGCCCGCTCCTTGATGTCGCGGTAGAACCGCTGCGCGTCCTCGAGCCGCTGGTGCGCGGTGAAGATGGCCTCGGCGTAGCGGCCCGCGAAGGCGCGGCCGTCATTGGACGCACCGGCCTGCACCAGCACCGGATAGCCCTGCGGCGTGCGCGCGGAGCTGAACGGGCCACGCACGCGCAGGTATTCGCCGTTGAAGTCGATCCGGTGGATCTTGTCCGGGTCGGCGTAGCGTCCGGCCGCGCGGTCGAACACGATCGCGTCGTCTTCCCAGCTGTCCCACAGCGCGACCACCGCGTCGACGAATTCCCGTGCCCTGGCATAGCGTTCGCGATGATCGGGGTGCCGGTCGAGACCGAAGTTGGCCGCCGCCGCCTCGGTTCCGGTGGTGACGATGTTCCAGCCCGCGCGGCCGCCGGAGATGTGGTCGAGCGAGGAGAACAGCCGCGCCAGGTTGTAGGGCTCGTAGTAGGTGGTCGAGGCCGTCGCGATCAACCCGAGATGCGTTGTCGCCGCGGCGATCGCGGTGAGCAGCGTGATCGGCTCCAGCCCCGGCGCGGCATTGAACTCGACGTTGGTGCGCAGGGCGGGCCCGTCGGCGAAGAACACCGCGTCGAAGGTCGCGGCCTCGGCGGTGCGGGCGATCTGCTGGTAATAGGACACGTCGTAGATCCGGTCGGCGCCGCTGTCGGGATGCCGCCAGGCCGCCTCGTGATGGCCGGCCGGGTAGATGAACGCGTTGAGACTCAACTGTCGCTGCTCGGTCATGACGCCTGCTTCACCTGCGCTGCCTGCGGCTCGACACCGAGCCCGCCGAGCAGCTCCTCTCGATACTGCGCGAAGGCCGGATCGCTGTGCCGGCGTGGGTGTTCCAAATCTATGCGGCGGTCCAGCACGATGCGCCCCGCTTCCAGGACGAGTACGCGATCGGCCAGCGACACCGCCTCGTCCACATCATGGGTCACCAGCAGCACGGCCGGAGTGTGCTTGGCGCACAGCTCACGCAACAGCGCATGCATCCGGATCCGGGTGAGCGCGTCGAGCGCGCCGAAGGGCTCGTCGGCCAGCAGCAGGGCCGGTGCGCGCACCAGCGAACGGGCCAGCGCCACCCGCTGCTGTTCACCACCGGACAGCTCGCGCGGCCAGGCCTTCTCCCGGCCGGCCAGGCCGACTTCGGCGAGCGCGTCCCGGCCGCGGTCGGCGGCACCGGGCCCGGTCAGCCCGAGGGTGACGTTGGCGAGCACCCGTGTCCACGGCAGCAGCCGCGAATCCTGGAACACCACCGCCTTTTCCGCGGGCACCGACAACTCCCCCGAGCCGGGCACACCGTCGTCGAGTTCGGCCAGCGCCCGCAGCAAGGTGCTCTTCCCGGAGCCGCTGCGGCCCAGCAGCGCCACGAATTCACCGCGCGCGATATCGAGATCGAGGCCGTCGAGAACCACCCGCTCACCGAAGCCGCGAGTGAGCGCGCGGGCCCGGACGAGGTTCAGTCGCCGAGAGTCTGCCGCCATGACAGCGCCTTCCTTTCCACGGTGCGTACCGCGAGATCGCCGAGCAGCCCGAGCAGGCCGTAGATGACCAGGCCCACCACGATGACGTCGATCTGGCCGTAGGTGCGGGCCTGGGTCATCAGATAGCCGATGCCGCTGGTCGCGTTGACCTGTTCGACCACCACCAGCGCCAGCCAGGAGATGGTGACGGCCAGCCGCAGCCCGGTGAAGAACCCGGGCAGCGAACCGGGCAGGGCGATGGTGCGGATGAACGCCGTCCGCGACAGGCCCACCGTCTCGGCGAGTTCGACATAGCGTGCGTCGACGCTGCGCAGATGCGCGTGGGTGTTGATGTAGACCGGGATGAGCACGCTGGTGGTGATGACGATGAGCTTCATCTGCTCGCCGATGCCGAACCACACGATGAACAGCGGGATCAATGCCAGCGTCGGGATGGAGCGTTTGATCTGGATCGGCCCGTCCACCAGTGCCTCACCGAGGCGGCTGAGCCCGGCGATCAAGGCGAGCACCACCCCGATGACCACGCCGAGCACCAGACTGATCCCGGCCCGTTGCAGCGAGGTGAGCAGGTTGGATTGCAGGCGGCCGTCGGCGATGAGCTCGCCCGCGGTCTGCGCGACCGTCCACGGCGCGGGCAACGTCTCCGGGTCGAGCGCACCGGAGGCGGACCCGGCGATCCACGCGGCGATCAGCAGCGCGGGTCCGAGCGCCGCGCCGAACGGGATCGCCCGGCCCGGACCGAGCGTGCGGCGGGTGCGCTTGCGTGCGGCGAGCGCGGGGGTGGATGCGGTGCGCGGTACCCGTCCGACGACGCCCGCGCGTGCGGTATGGACAGCCATCAGTTGCTCCCGGTTGCGAAGCCGGCGCCGACCTGGCCGACGGTTTCGGTGATGACGGCGTCGAATCGCAGGTCGATGCCGTCGGCGGCGTCGACCTTGCGCGGCAGTTCGCCGGCGGCGTCGATGACGTCGATGGTGGCCTGCTGGCGATCGATCAGCTGCTGGTCCAGATGCGGGAAGGTGATGGTGCCACGCGATTCCACGATGCGGGTGGCGTCGTCGAGGCTCACCTTCTGGTTGTCCACGTAGTACTTCTGCGCCCATTCGCCGCGGTGCTCGTTCACCCACTGCCACGACCGCACGTACGCGGCCACCAGCGCCCGCACCGCGGCGGCCTTGGCCGGATCACGCACCACCTCGCGGCGCGCGTACAGATAGGTGAGCCCCGGGTAGGTGCCCTCGGTTTCCTCGGCCGGGATCAGCGAGGTGCCCGGAGTGCGCAGGAACCGGGTGGTGTTGGGTTCATTGAGCGGCGCGAGATCGACCTGGCCGGTGCGTACCGCGTCCAGGAATTCGGCGAGCTGGATGCGCACCAACTCCACGTCGGAGGTCTGCAGCCCGGCCTTGTCCAGCAAACGCAGCACCGCCGCCTGCTGTGAGGTGCCCTCGGCGTAGGCGATCTTCTTCCCCTTGATCTCCGCGGCCGTGCGCACCGAGACACCGGGCGCCACCGCGAATCGCAAAGCGCTGGGATCGATCTGCGCCGCCGCGACGATCGGCACGTCCTGTTTCGCGGCGAGGGCGTGGATGGGCGGGACATCGCCGACCCAGGCGGCGTCGGCGGCCCCGGCGCGGAACGATTCCAGGATGGCCGGCCCGCCGACGAAGTTGGCGAACTCGACCTCGAACGGCAGCTTGTCCAACTCGCCCGAGAGCAGCAGTTGATGGCGCAGCAGTTCGGATTGGTCGGCGAGGACGAGCTTGGTGCCCGGCGGCACCTCGGTGGGCAGCGGCCCGTCGACGACAGACCCCGCCTCCGTCGTGTCGGAGGCACATCCGGTCAGCGCGAACGTCGCGAACGATACCGCGGCGAGCAGGAGGGCGGCGGTGCGGCCGCGCGGGCCGGTGCGGGAGATACGAGGTCGAGCCATGCCGGAATTCAACAATCCGGGCCCGCCGCCGAACACCGTTAACGGCACCGTGATCCGAACTCGGGCTCACCGTCCGGCGTCGACGCGGTCGGCGCTCTGCTGTTCGAACCGTTCCACGAACGGCTGCACCTGCTGGGCGAGCACGGTGTTGTACTCGTGCGGGCGCTGCCGTGGATTGGCGTGGCCGGTGCCGTGCGGCAGCACCACCAGCAGCGCGCCGTCCACGCCGCCGACCTCGTCGATGAGCACCTGATGGGTGCGTTCGACGTCGACCACGTCGTCGCGGTGGGCGTCGTGCGGGCGGATGAACACGATCGCCGGCCGCGGCTTGCCGTCGGCGGGCTCGGACAGCGCGCGCAGGTTGTCGGCCGAACCACCGGCCACGATGGCCAGGAATTGGGATTCGATCAGGCCGTTGCTGGCGGCGTCGGGGTTGAAGATCTTGTCGCGCAGCACTTCGGCCACCACATCACCCAACTCGGCGACGCGGATACCGGGGACGCCCTCGCGGTCGACGAAACGTTCCCGGCGCGCATAGGTTTCGACGGTCAGGCGCAGCGTGCGGCTCTCCCTGGCACCGGGCAGCCAGCCCATCCAGCGCACCATGTCCTGGCCGCGGCCGCGTTTGTCGGGTCGTACCGCGTCGAGGTCGAGCGGGGTGCAGTCGAGCAGCACCGCGACCAGGCGCAGCTCGCTGCCGGTGTGGATGTGCTGGCCCACCTCGAGCGCGATCACCCCACCCATGCTGTGGCCGGTGAGCACGATATTGCGGATCCCGGACATCACCGCGGCCCGGATGATCAGATCGGCGATCACCTTGGTGTCGATACCGCGATTGTCGTAGCGGATCGCCCACACCACGCCCATCGTGGCCAGTGCGGGCAGCGCCTCGGCGGTGTCGGAGGCGTTGAGACCGCCCAGACCGACCATGTCGACGACGGCGGTATCCCAGTCCCCCGGATCGGCGGGCGCGGAGATCGGCAGCAGCGACGGCTCGGTGCCCGCCAGCCGCGCCCGCTCCGGCGCGACGTCGTGTACCCAGTACTGGACCATGCCGATCAGCACGATCAGTACCAGCGCACCGACCCGCGACAACACCAACCGGGTGCGGCGCAACGTCGTCCAGTTGTGCCCGAGCCGGGTCTCGGCCAATCGGGCCCGCCGTCGCGCGTCGGCCCAGTCGGTGACAGTGGACGGGTGTCGATCGTCCAGCGGCGACATATTTTCACTGTAGGCACGGCGCGCGAACCTCTGCCATCGCCGCGACCCGGCGCCACGGCGAACCGGACCGATCGGTAGAGTTCGGCCTCACCCTCGGTGGGTGCGGGAATCCGGTGCAAATCCGGGACGGTCGCGCCACTGTGAGCGCCCACTGCGGGCGCGAGTCAGACCTCCCCCACCGGACGAACTCTGGAGAGGCCGCGACTTGCCTGTGGAGCGCTGTTCATCGATGGTGCGTGCGCGATGACTCGTGTCAGCACCGCTGTCGTCGTCCCGTTGCTGCTGGCCGCGCTGGCCGCGGTCATGGTGCTGGCCACCGGATTCGGCGCGGAATCGCTTCCGGTATCGGGCGTGGTCGAGGTCCTGACCCACCGCCTGAGCGGCCGGATTCCGCCGGATCCCGGCCTGGACACCATCGTCTGGCAGTTGCGGGTGCCGCGCACCGTGCTGGCCGCGATCGTCGGTGCCGGGCTGGCGCTGGCCGGTGCGGCCATGCAGACGCTGGTACGCAACCCCTTGGCCGACCCGTTTCTGCTCGGCGTGTCCTCCGGCGCCGGGGTCGGTGCCGCGGCGGTGATCACCTCGGGTGTGTTCGCGGGGGCGGGGATCTGGGCATTGTCCGGTGGCGCGCTGATGGGCGCGTTCGCGGCGGCGGCGCTGGTGTTCATGATCGCGGTGACCCAGGGCGGGCTGACCCCGCTGCGGCTGGTGTTGACCGGCACCGTGCTGGCCTCGGCATTCTCGGCGCTCACCAGCTATCTGATCTTTCGCAGCACCGATCCGGCGGCCGCGCAGTCGGTGCTGTTCTGGCTGCTGGGCAGCCTGGCGGGGGCGGACTGGACCAAGATCGCGGTGCCGCTGGCGGTGGTCGCGGCCTCCGCGGTGGCGCTGATCGCGGCGTCGGGCTGGCTGGACGCGCTGCATCTGGGCGCCGATTCCGCCGGTTCCCTCGGGGTTCCGGTGCGTGAGCTGCGGATCGCGCTGTTCGTGCTGCTCGCGGTGCTGGTGGGTGTGCTGGTGGCGGTGTCGGGCGGGATCGGCTTCGTCGGCCTGGTGGTGCCGCACGCGGCGCGCCTGGTGGTCGGGCCACGCCATCGCACGCTGCTGCCCGCCTGCGCGCTGCTGGGCGCGCTGTTCCTGGTGATCGCCGATGCCGCGACCCGAGTCCTGGTGCGCCCCACCGAGATACCGGTCGGGGTGTTGACCGGGCTGATCGGCGCGCCGGCGTTCCTGATCCTGATGGGCCGGCGTCATTACCGGTTCGGTGCGTCGTGAGCAGCGCGTTCACCGCGGCCGAGGCCGGCGACCGGAGCGGCGGCGAGACCGCTGGACGGCCGCAGCCTTCGATGACCGCGAGCGCCCCCACCGGCGGGGCGGTCGTCGCCGTGCACGATCTGGCCTGCGGGGCCGGGCGGCGCGAGGTCCTGACCGGCGTCGGCTTCGAGGTCCGTGCCGGCGAGATGATCGGCATCGTCGGGCCGAACGGCGCGGGCAAGACCACGCTGCTGCGCACGCTCGCCGGGCTCACGAAGCCGCGGCGTGGGCGGGTGCTGGTGGGCCCGGACGACCTGCACGCCCTCTCGCCCCGCCGCCGCGCGCGCACTGTCGCCCTAGTGGCGCAGGACGAACGCCCGCCCGATGATCTGCTGGCCTGCGAGGTGGTCGCGCTCGGCCTGACGCCGTATCTGCCGCCGTGGGGTGCGGGTTCGGCGCGCGAACGCACGGTCGTCGACGACGCGCTGGCCGCGGTCGATCTCGCGGGATTCGGCGACCGCCCGGTGCATCGGCTCTCCGGTGGCGAACGTCAGCGTGTGTTGCTGGCGCGCGCACTCGTGCAGGACACTCCGGTGCTGCTGCTGGACGAGCCCACCAATCATCTCGACATCACTCACCGGCTCGAGCTGCTCGCCCACGCCAGGCGCCTGGGCCGCACCGTGATCGCCGCGCTGCACGACCTGACGCTGGCCGATCGCTACTGCGACCGGGTGCTGGTGGTGCACGAGGGGCGGGCCCAGCCGCTGGAGCCACCCGAGATCGCGCTGCACGCCGACGTCATCGACGCCGTGTTCGGGGTGCGGGCCACCCGCGTGCCGCATCCCGAGACGGGCGAGAACCATCTGTTGATCACTCCGCGAGAGGCGGCGCCATGAAACACCCGATCCGAATGCTCTGCGCGGCGGCGCTGGCGGTGACGCTGGCCGCCTGCGGCAACCCCCAGGCGGCCACCGGCGATCTGACCGTGCGCAATTGCGGTGTGGAGTCGAGCTTTCCGGCTCCCGCGCAGCGCATGTTCGTCAACGACAGCAATATGGTCTCGATGGTGCTGGCGCTCGGCGCGCAGGATCAGGTAGCCGCGGTGTCGAGCATGCAGCAGGACATCACCGTGCTGCGCGAGCACTACGGCGACGCCGTGGACCGGCTCCGTTCCGTGGCCGACGAATCCCCCTCGCGGGAAACGGTTCTCGCGCAGGGACCGGACGTCGTCGTCGCCGGCTGGAATTACGGCTACGACGAATCCAAGAATCTCACCCCCGACTCGCTGCGGGCGGCGGGCATCGCCGCCTACATCCTCACCGAGAGCTGCCGCCAGCGCGCCGGTGAACGCCCGCGCGGCGTGGTCGAACCGTGGACGGCGCTGCGCGAAGACCTCACCAATCTCGGCGCCATCACCGGCCGCACCGAACGCGCCGCCGCGCTCGTCGATGATCTCGATCGCCGCCTCGCCGCGCTCGCGGCCGCGCCGAAACCCGCACGCACCCCGCAGATCTTCCTGTTCGACAGCGGCAGCGACACCATTTTCTCCAGCGGCAGTTTCGGTGCGCCGCAGGCGATCCTGGACGCGGCCGGTGGGCGCAATGTGCTCTCCGATGTCCCCGACACCTGGACCGCGGTGTCCTGGGAGCGGCTGGCCGGCGCCGACCCGGACGCCATCATGTTCGTCGACTATCCGATGCAGAGCTACGCGCAGAAGGTCGAGATGCTGCGCGCCAAACCCGGCATCAACCAACTGCGCGCCGTGACCGAGGGCCGCTTCCTGAACCTGCCGTATGCGATGTGGACGAGTGGGCCGCTCAATATCGACGCGGCCGAACAGATTCGCAAGCACCTCGAGCAGTGGGGGCTGGTGCCGCCCTCGGACATCGCGCCGCGATCCGACGACGCGATTCGCTGACCCCGGTGCCCGGCACGTTCCAGCACCGCTGGATCGGCGCGGGCCGAACGTGACACTCACCACATCGACACAGATAGAGCGGCGTTTCCGGCGAATATCACACCGATCGTGTCGGACCCCGGGTCTAGCGTCGGCTCCGTGACGCATACGTCGCACGGCCACCATCATGACGTCCCACCCAGCAGGCGTGACGTTAGACACAAACGCGCGATATTCGCTTGTACGCGACTATTGCGTGCGCATTATGATCGCGCGGTGACGAGTGAATTGGGAATCAGCGAGACGCTGGAGCGTTTCCTGACGGGCCTGTTCAGCGCGAGCCGCTCCGGGGGTGCCGATCGTTTGGTCGACCTGGATCTGTCGCTCTCGCAGGCACGCACCCTGTTCGTCCTCGGCCACGACGATCGTCAGCAGCTGCCCATCCACACCATTGCCGAACGACTCTCGTTGTCGGTGACCGCGGCGGGGCGCAATGTGGATCGGCTCGTTCGTCTCGGGTTGCTGACCAGGGACGAAAGCCCAGAGGACCGGCGGGTCAAACTGGTCGGCCTCAGCGAACATGGCCGCGAGGTCATCCGCGATCAGATGATGTGCCATCGCGACGCGATCGACCGCCTGGTCGAACGCCTGCCCGACACCGTGCGTGACGATCTGCACGCCGCCCTCCTCGGCGTGCTCGACTCCGGGGCACTCGCCTCGGTGCAATCCATCCCAGCCGTATCGACGGGAGACCCCTCGTGAGCAAGTCCGCCGGCAATACCGCCGCAGCGGTACCCGACAAGATAGACGGCGCCGTCCTCAAGGTCGCCGGTGTCGTCGTCCTCGGCGCCATCATGTCGATTCTCGACATCACCGTGGTCAACGTCGCGCTGCCGACGTTCCAGACCGAGTTCGACGTCGCCAACTACTCCACGGTGGCCTGGACGGTCACCGCCTACACCCTCGCCCTGGCGACGGTCATCCCGCTGACCGGTTGGGCCGCCGACCGATTCGGCACCAAACGCCTGTATCTGGCCGCGCTGGTGCTGTTCACCGGCGGTTCGGTGCTGTGTGCCGCGGCATGGAACATCGAGGCGCTGATCGCGTTCCGGGTGATCCAGGGCCTCGGCGGCGGCATGCTGATGCCGCTGGGCATGACGATCATGACCAAGGCCGCCGGACCGGAGCGGATCGGCCGGCTGATGGCCATCCTCGGCATCCCGATGCTGCTGGGCCCGATCCTGGGCCCGATCCTGGGTGGCTGGCTGATCGACAACGCGTCCTGGCACTGGATCTTCCTGATCAACCTGCCCATCGGCGCCATCTCGCTGGTCTACGCCTACGTGGTGCTGCCCAAGGATGATCCGCAGCCGAGTGAGACCTTCGACTTCATCGGCATGCTGATGCTCTCGCCGGGTCTGGCGCTGTTCCTGTTCGGTGTGTCCACGATTCCGGAGGAGGGCACCGTCACCGCGCCGAAGGTGTGGGCGACGATGCTGCTCGGCGCGCTGCTGGTGATCGCGTTCGTGTTCTACTCGTTCAAGCCCAAGCATCCGCTGCTGGACCTGCGGCTGTTCAAGAACTTCGACCTGTCGATCTCCACGATCACCATGTTCCTGTTCGCGGCCTCGTTCTTCGGTGGCCTGCTGCTGGTGCCCACCTACTTCCAGCAGGTGCGCGGGGAGAGCCCGCTGATGGCGGGTCTGCTGGTGGCGCCGCAGGGTCTGGGCACCATGCTCACCATGCCGCTGGCGGGTGCGCTGGCCGACAAGCTCCCGGTGGGCCGGATCGTGCCGGTCGGCATGCTGACCATCACTGTCGCGATGTTCGGGCTCTCGCAGACCGATGCGCACACCTCCTACCCGGTGCTGCTCGGTCTGCTGTTCGTGCTGGGTCTGGGCATGGGTGGCACCATGATGCCGCTGATGACGGCCGCGCTGCGCACCCTCACCGAGCACGAGGTGGCCCGTGGTTCCACGCTGCTCAACATCGCCCAGCAGATCGCAAGCTCGGTCGGTGTCGCCATCATCTCGGTGGTGCTGACCAACCAGTTCAAGGCGTCGGAGCCGGTGTCGGCGGCCCAGGCCGTCGGTGAGGCCGAACGCACCGGCACACCGCCGGATCCGTCGATCCTGGAATACATCCAGTCGCTGGGTGCGAAGTTCGAGTCGATCGTGCTCGACGACATGGCCTCGGCGTTCTCCACCAGCTACCTGGTGGCCGCGTTCCTGTGCCTGGTCACCCTGATCGCGTCGTTCTTCCTGCCGCGCAAGAAGATCGAGGATCCCGCCGAGGGCGAGCAGCCCAAGGCGCCGGTCATGATGCACTGACCCGCGACAACCGACAACAGCCGATCCCCGTGCGAGCGAATGCGCACGGGGATCGGCTGTTCGCGTATCGGAACCGGCTCAGGCCGACACCGCAGCCATGGTGGCCGCGACATTGTTCGCGTTGGCGATCCGCTGACCGCGCGCCTCGCCCGAGCTGCGTTCGTAGTACTGGTCGAACACCGCCGCCGCGGCGGCAGGCGTGTCGGTGGCGCGCAGCCTGGCATACGCCGCCGACTCGCTGCCCTGCAACTCGTGCATCATGAAATCGACCTGGGTTTCCCAGTCGCCGACCGGTTTACCCCGGGATGCGGCAAAGGCTTCCAGGTTCTCGCGCCGCCCGCCGAGCCACTGGCACAGCCCGTAGGCACCCTCGTTCGGGTTATAGGCACCGGTGTTCAATCCGGGGGCCTCGACCTGCATATTGCCCACGATCCCGGCCGCCTGGGCAGGCGTGAGACCGTAGACGTCGATGAGCCGCCGGTAGATCTTCTCCGCCGTGGTCCGCTCACCACCGTCCAGCGGTGCCGCGTCCGCCGTCGTCGGGACATCGCCGCCGGTGTAGACATCACCGGGCAGGTTGCTGCCGAAGGTCGGCGTCCACGGCGGCGCGCCACCGCCGCCGTATCCACCACCACCGCCACCGGTATTCGCACCGCCCGGAGGCGAATTCCACGCCTGCCGGTCCAGCTCGTTGAACGCGTCCCACACGGCGTCGACGGCCTTGGCGATGAGCTTGTCGATCGCGTGTACCGCGCCGACCTGTTCGGCGGGAGTCGGGCGGTCCGGCGGATCGTCGACCACCGTGCCCAGGGCTTCCTTGATCGCGTCCTCGAGCAGATCGACCTGCTTGGTGACCTCGTTGGCCACGTCGGCGGAGGCGGCGGCCATCTCGGCGATCTGGTCGTCGAGGGAGTTCCACTGGTCCTGATAGTCCTTGACGTCGGCGGCCCGGAGTTTGTATTGCTGCTTCATCTCTCCGGTGCCCGGCATCTCGGCCCCGCCGAGACCGTCGAGGTATTTCGCGGTGATCCGGGTGGCGTTCTTGTTGCCGAGACCCTTCTTCAACGCTTCCAGCGTTGCTTCCGCCCGCGCGATATAGGGATTCAGAATGGGGGCGTCAGTAAATCGCCGAAACTTCACCGGTTCCGGAGCCACCGTCCACCTCCACCACACGATGCCGCAGCATGCGCTCCCTGCCCTGTCTGCCACAGGCGCAGGTGACCACGGCAAGAAATAGCAGATTCCGCCCGCACGCACGAGCCGCGATATTCCCTCCGGCGAGAAGGCCACCGCGGGATCGGCCTCAGATCACCGCGCCGACATCGGTGGCGACGAGATGATCGAGCGCGCGTTCGGCGACGGCGGCGATCGTCATCGACGGATTGCACGCGGCGGTAGTGCCCGGCATCAGCGCCCCATCGAGCACGTAGAGCCCGCGCTGACCGAGCACCCGGCCCTCCAGGTCGCAGACGCTGCCCATGCTCGCCCCGCCGAGCGGATGCCAGGTGGACGGGAACGCGGCATTGGTGTCGAGCAGGGCGGTGCCCGGTCCGGCGATGCGGTGCGCGGTGGGCCCGATGTGGTTGTCCTGGATGAAGGAATCGCCATCGACCGGCCAGTGCAGCACCGCCTGTTCGGCCGCCGCGTCGTAGTGGAACGCGCCGCGGCCGGCGCTGACGCCGTAGCCGACCATCATGGTCGACTTCGGATCGACAGGCATGGGCGGGATCGAGGCCTGGATGAGCGTGCACGCGGAGTTCGGGTCCGCCCAGTTCAGGCTGCCGTACACGACCGGACCGCCCTGTGCGGGACCGAAATCCGCGGCCGGGTTGGTCCAGACGTAGATGCGGTCGGCATTCGTGCCCCAGTTCTGGCCCAGCGCATCGGGCAGATCGGGGATCAGTCCCCTGGCTCCGGCGCGCACCAGCAGCTTCGTCGTGTTGAGGCTGCCCGCCGCAAGCACGAGCGCCCCGGCGGTGATGACGATGTTCTCCTGGACCGTGCCGGTGCTGTCGATGCGGTCGACGTGCACGATCCAGCGTCCGTCGGCGCCGCGTTCGATATCGGTGACCTCGTGCAGGGTGCGGACCTGCACCCGCCCGGTGGCTTCGGCCGCGGCGACATAGGTGACGTCGACGGAGTGCTTGCCGCCGTTGTTCACCCCCATCGCGCCGTCACCGTTGGTGTAGGACGGTTTCATCTCCCCGCGCAGCTCGGCCAGCGCGAAGTTCCAGTCGATGGGCATGGGAATCTTCGACAGCGGCAACCCGGCGCGGCGCACGTGGTCGGCGAAGACGCGGGCGGCGGCGTAATTCGGGTGAGCGATCAGCTCCTCGGGCGCGACCGCGAGCCCGAGCATCCGCGCGACCCGCGGGTAGTGCACGCGATCCATCGTGGCCCAGTCGAGTTCGGCCGGGAAATGCGTGTTGAACACCGCTTCGTCCGGCTGCAGCGACATGCCCTGGTAGATCAGCGATCCGCCGCCGAGCCCCGCCGCGCAC
The DNA here is from genome assembly GCF_058222935.1 of Nocardia sp. JCM 38205. NCBI lineage: Bacteria > Bacillati > Actinomycetota > Actinomycetes > Mycobacteriales > Nocardiaceae > Nocardia > Nocardia sp. JCM 38205. Next base: position 199,358 of record NZ_JBYHFL010000005.1, read on the forward strand.
AACGCCGTCATGTTCTGCCCCGGTACCGCTTCGACCAAGCCGGTGTAGGGCTCGAAGGCCAGTGGCTGCCCGAACAGGTTCGGGCTGGACCGATGCCAGAGCATGCGCTTGTCCGGTGCGGAGGCACGCGGGAAGGTCTCCGCGTTCGGCCCCGTCGGCCAGCGCATGCCGCGCTCGAGCAGCAGTACCGGCACTCCCGCCTCGGCCAGCCGCAGCGCCGTCACCCCGCCGCCGAAACCGGAACCGATCACCACGACGCGGTGCTCTTCCCTGGTGAGCCGAACTCCGTTGACCCGCGCGGCGATGGCCGGCTTCGGGTCGGACATCCTGGCTCCGGCGAGCACGGCCGCGGTGGCCACCGCCCCGGTCAGCAGCGAGCGGCGGGAGAGCACTGACATGAAAGATCCTTACGACGAGCCGAGTGCGGGTGCACGGCGCATCGCTCGGCAGCACTGGCGAGCCCTGCCATCGGGTGGCCAGCGCTGGTCACGTGATGGTCCGGATGCGCCGTGCGTCGGTCACCGAGGATCCCGGCGCGACCTCTCCACGCCGGTAACTCGGTTACCGAGTAACGACGTTACCGCACCGGAGTGCCTCGTACTCGAGAAATCGAAGAACTCGATCCTGATTCGTCGCCATGCATCGTCTGCCACGCCGGCATCCACCGCGGGGCATGATGTCGTCGAGCCCGCCGAAGACACACGATCTGCCCGGCGGTGTAGCCCCGCCGGTCTCGAGCGCCGCCGGGCGGATCAATTCAGCCGAGCAGGTGGCGCCGTGCCCAGTCCGGATCGAACCAGCCGGGGGCCTCGGCCCGGAACGCGGCCGCCGGCCACGCGCCCGCCCCGGCGGGGATCGAGCCGATCAGCTCGGCGCCGGTCACGCGCGGCAGGTCGGTGCGGTTGGTTTCCATGGCCAGATCGGGAACGTCCGGCCAGGACCCGATGACCAGACCAGCGCATTCCACACCGGCCGCCGCCAGCGCGCGGGTGGTGAGTTCGGTGTGGTTGAGGGTGCCGAGACCGGGGGCGGTGACGACCACGACCGGCGCGCCGAGCTTTGCCGCCAGATCGAGCAGGGTGAACTCACCGATACGGACCAGCACGCCGCCCGCACCCTCGACGAGGACGAGGTCGGCGGTGAGTTCGGTGATAGCCGACAGTGTTTCGTCGATGGTGAGCAGTGGTGCGCCGCAACGGCGGGCCGCCGTGTCGGGGGCCAGCGGTTCCGGATAGCGGGCCAGTTCGAGCGTGCTGGTGACGCCGGAGAGTTGCGTGATGGTCGCCAGATCGCCGGGCTCATCCTCGGCGACACCGGTCTGGGCGGGTTTGCACACCGCGACCGAGCGCCCGGCCGCCGTGGCCGTGGCCGCTAATGCGGCGGTGACAATGGTCTTGCCGACATCGGTCGACGTTCCGGTAACGAACATCAGCGTCATCGCTACCCCCGCACCGTCGACACGAGCCCCGCCGTCGCGGGCCAGCCGCCGACCGGATACGTCGGACTGCCCGCTGCCTGCCGTGCCGCGGCCAGCACCTCGCCGAGAACCGTGGCAATGACCTCGATCTCCGCCGGGGTCAGGTTCGCGCGCGCCGTGAGTCGCAGCCGGGACGTCCCTTCCGGCACCGACGGCGGACGGAAACAGCCGACGTCGAGGCCGCGCGCCCGGCATTGCTGCGCGGCCTCGAAGGCCACCTGCGCCTCACCGAGCACCACCGAGACCACCGCCGAATCCGGTTGCGGCACACCGGCGATCCGCGCGATATCGGCGGCCCGATCCAGCACCCGCTGCGCGATACCCGGATCGCCGCGCAGGATCCCCAGCGCCGCGCGGGCCGCGCCGACAGCGGCGGGCGCCAGCCCGGTATCGAAGATGAACGTGCGCGCCGCGTCGATGAGGTGCGCGCGCACCCGGCCACTGGCCAGCACCGCTCCCCCTTGGGCGGCAAGGGCTTTCGACAGGGTCGCGGTGATCACCAGATCCGGTTCCCCGGCCAGCCCCACTTCCTGCACCAGCCCACGGCCGCCGGTGCCACGGACACCGAGCCCGTGCGCCTCGTCGACGACGAGCACCGCGCCGTTGGCGCGCGTCACCCGGTGCAGTTCGGCCAGCGGAGCCAGGTCGCCGTCGGCGCTGAACACCGAATCGGTGAGCACCAGTGCGCGTTCCTCGGTGCGACTCGCCAGTAGCCGGTCCACCGCCGCGACATCGCAGTGCGGCGCGATCTCCACCCGCGCCCGCGACAACCGGCAGGCGTCGACGAGCGAGGCATGACTGCCCGCGTCGGAGACGATCAGCGAGCCGCGTCCGGCCAGCGCCGTCACCACGCCGAGATTGGCGGCATACCCGGAGGCGAACACCAGCCCGGCTTCGGCGCCCATGAACTCGGCGAGCTCGGCCTCGAGCAGTTCGTGTTCGGTGGTCGTCCCGGTGACCAGCCGCGATCCGGTGGAACCGGCACCCCACCGCCGCACGGCCGCGACCGCGCCCTCGATCACCTCGGGGTGGCGCGCAAGCCCCAGATAGTCGTTCGATGCCAGATCGATGGACGGTGACTGCGGTTCCCGTGCCCGCAGCTGCCGCCGCAGCCCCGCCCCCACCCGCTCGGCAGCACGCGCGTCCAGCCAGCTCAATGGATCGGTACTCACAGCTGAACACCATACTTGAACGGCGTTCAGGACAGTGACCGGGGCCACCGGATGCGCACCGGCGACGCCCTCATGAGCCGAACCAGCTCGGCGTATCCATCCGGAAGAGCTCACCCGGCGCCAGCACCCGGAGATCGGCGTCGAGTGCCGCCATCCGGTCGGCGCCGAGCAGGGCCGACCAGCGCGCGTGGATGCGGTCGAAGGTCTCGGCAGAGCGGTCCAGCACCTCGATACCGCGATCGCTGAGCGTGTAGACCTTGCGCCGGGCGTCGGCCGGATCATGGCCACGACGCAGGTAGCCGAGGTGTTCGAGGTTGTCGATGTGCTTGCCCGCGGCCTGTTTGGAGATGCCGAGGGCCCGCCCGAGGTCGGCCGCAGTGCACCCCTGCGGCCCGCTGCGCGCGATCGCCTGGAACACGAAGCCGTGCATCGGCCGCAGATCGGGGTGGCCGCGCTCGGCCAGGCGGGCGTGCACTTCGTCGATGACCGCACGGAAGGCAGCCAGCATCCGCAGTGGCAGCTCGAAGCCACCGGCATCCCTTGACATGATGGACAACCTCGTTAACTATATGGACAACATCGTTGTCTATCTTAAGGACGTAACTCCGTGACCGTCATCCGACACTCCGAAACCCGCCGCACGGAAACCCCCGGCGGCATCATGACCACCCTCGCCTCCCCCACCCAGGGCGGCGCCTCGCTCCCGCTGTGGCGTGTCGAGCTCGCGCCCGGCCAGTCCGGCCCGCTGCATTTCATCGATGCCGAACAGGTGTGGACCGTCCTCAGCGGAAGCGCCGAGGTCACCGTCGACGGCGCCGATCACGTCATCGCCGCAGGCGACACGATCATCCTGCCGCCCGATGTGTTGCGCCAGATCAGCGGTGGTGCAGAAGGTTTCACCGCCATCGTCACCGCTCCCGCAGGCGCCCGAGCCGGCGCCCCGGACCGGGACGGCACCATCGTGCCGCCCTGGATCGCATAGCGGCCGGGCACGACCCGCACAGCCGAATCAGCTCGCCTCAGCGCTCATGCGACCCGGGCCGCCGCGACCATCGCCGAGGTGATCGCCTGGACATCGCCGGTAGTGCTGATGAACGGCGGCATCGTATAAATGAGATTCCGGAAGGGCCGCAACCAGGCGCCTGCCGCAACGGCCGCATCGGTGGCCGCGCGCATGTCGACGGGGTGATCGAGCTCGATCACCCCGATCGCGCCGAGCACCCGGACGTCGGTGACGCCGGGCAACTCCCGCGCCGAAGCCAGGCCGGTACCCAGCTCGGCTTCGATGCGGGTCACCTCGCCCTGCCAGTCGCGGGAGAGCAGCAGTTCGGTCGATGCCACCGCGATCGCGCACGCCAGCGGGTTACCCATGAAGGTCGGCCCGTGCATGAGCCCACCGTGTGCGGCGCTGAGGGTTTCGGCGATCTGCTCGGTACACAAGGCGGCGGCCAGCGTCAGATAACCACCGGTCAATGCCTTGCCGACACACATCACATCCGGGCTCACTCCCGCGTGTTCGGCGGCGAAAAACGTTCCGGTCCGGCCGAATCCGGTGGCGATCTCATCGAAGATCAGCAGCACGCCGTTGGCGTCGCAGAGCCGGCGCAGTTCACCGAGATAGCGCGGATCGTGCCAGCGCATCCCGCCCGCGCCCTGCACCACCGGTTCCACGATGACGGCGGCCAGCTCGTCGGCGTGCTCGCGCACCGCCCGCTCGAGTTCGGCGACATAGCCTGGATCGAAGTCTGTCGGCGGAGCGGGCACGAAGATCTGTTCGGCGAGGATGTCGGTCCACAGCGAGTGCATGCCGCCCTCTGGATCACACACGCTCATCGGGGTGAAGGTGTCGCCGTGGTAGCCGCCGCGCCAGGTGAGCAGGCGGCGTTTCCCGGGGTGGCCGAGCGCGCGCTGATATTGCAGACACATCTTGGCTGCCACCTCCACCGACACCGAACCGGAATCGCAGAGGAACACCTTGTCCAGCCCGGGCGGGGTCAGCCGCACCAGCAGCTCGGACAGCCGCGCCGCCGGCTCATGAGTGAGCCCGCCGAACATCACGTGACTCATCCGCTGCGACTGCACCAGCAGCGCGGAGTCCAGCACCGGGTGCCGGTATCCGTGCACCGCCGCCCACCATGAGCTCATGCCGTCGACGAGTTCGCGGCCGTCGACCAAGCGCAGCCTGGTCCCGGACGCGGAGGCCACCACCAGCGGCTCGGTCGTGGCCGGAAATCCGCCGTAGGGGTGCCACACATGTTTCGCGTCGATGGCGGTGATCTCGTCGGGCGTCAGCACCACAGCAACCCTTCGCACAGTGGACGTGCCGCCACCAGCAGGCGGCCTTGAACGCCGTTCAAGTTAACATCTGAGCAGGTGCTGATGCCACGGCGGGACCGAGCAGGGCGAGACCGTCGGCCCCCGCCGCGAAACACCAGCGGCGCGGCATCCACCCTGCGCTTACCGCTCCGGCGCCTCGAGCACCCCCGGCACGGCCGCGAGACCCGCACGCAGCGCCTCGAACTCGTCCACCCCGAGGTGAGCGCGCAGTTCGCGCTCGATGCTCGCGATGCGATCAGCGGCCAGGGCGAGCGCCTGGCGCCCGGAATTGGTCAGCAGCACCACCCGCGCCCGGCGGTCGGCCGGATCGACCCGGCGTTCGACCAGCCCGTGCCGCTCGAGATGGGTGACCAGTTCACCCATGGACTGCTGAGTCATCCCCGCCGCGTCGGCCAGGGCGGTGACGCGCGAGCCCGCCGGGTCCAGGTACCGGAAGACCGCGTAGTGCGCGGGCCGCAGGCCATCACCGAGCATCGCGCCCAGTTCGCGGTTCAGTTCCCGTTCCACGGACCTGGTCGCCAAGGTGAGCAGTTTCAAGATGGAGGCTTCGCCCATTGACACAATAGGAAGGTTACCTTTATATCTGGTTTCATGCACGAAACCCTCACCTTCCGCGACGGCCATCGCGTCACCCTGATGGCTCGTGGCGTCGACGACGACGGCCCCTACCTGCGGCTACAGCATCTGCTGCCGGTACCGAAACGGCAGGCCGGCCCACACTGGCACCCCGAAATCGCCGAGAGCTGGACCATCCGCAGCGGACGGCTGCGCTTCCGCATCGACGGGCGCGAGGTCATCGCCGACCCGGGCGGTACCGTCACCGCCGCACCTCGCGCGGTGCACGAATTCTGGAGCGAGCTGCCCGATACCGTCGTCGACCACGAGATCCGGCCGCCACTTCGGCATTGGCAGATGTTCCGGCTGTGGTCCGCCCTCGACAACGCGGGCAAAACCACCGGCGCGGGCGTCCCGCGCAATCCCGTCGCGCTCGCCATGCTCTGGGAGCTCCAGGACGGCTACCTCGCCGGCATCCCGGCCCCCGTCCAGCGCGCGGTCCTCGGCACCCTCGCCCGCCTCGCCCGCCGCACCGGATACCACCGCCGCTGGCTGCCCGCGACCTCGGCCACCGCCGGTCCGCCCGCTTAACGCGCAGGGCCGCAGCGGCGGCGACCGAGCGACCGTTAGTGTCGTTGCCATGGTTTCGCCCGATCCCGCGTCCGCCGCGGCACCGCTGGGTGTCTGGCCGGGTAGCGCGTATCCGCTGGGCGCCACCTACGACGGGACCGGCACCAATTTCTCGCTGTTCACCGAGGTCGCCGACGCGGTGGAATTGTGCCTGGTCGACAAGCAGGGCGCGGAGACGCGGATCGGGCTGGAGGAGGTCGACGGGCACGTCTGGCATGCCTTCCTGCCGGGGGTCGGTCCGGGACAGCGCTACGGGTTCCGGGTGCACGGCCCGTTCGATCCCGACCGCGGCCTGCGCTGCGATCCGAGCAAATTCCTGCTCGACCCGTACGGCAAGGCCTTCGACGGCACGTTCACCGATCACCGCTCGCTCTCTACCTACGGCGAGGATTCGCTCGGCCACACCATGACCGGTGTGGTGATCAACCCGTTCTTCGACTGGGGCACCGACCGATCGCCGAAGCGGCCCTACCACGAGACGGTGATCTACGAGGCCCACGTCAAGGGCATGACCATCACCCACCCCGACGTTCCCGAGGAACTGCGCGGCACCTACGCGGGGCTGGCGCATCCGGCGATCATCGACCATCTGCGCGGCCTGGGCGTCACCGCGATCGAGCTGATGCCGGTGCACCAGTTCCTGCACGACCGCATCCTGCTCGACCAGGGCCTGCGCAACTATTGGGGCTACAACAGCTTCGGCTACCTCGCCCCGCATCACGAGTACGCGGCGGGCGCGCGGGCCGGCGCGGCGGTGACCGAATTCAAGGCGATGGTGCGGGCACTGCACGCCGAGGGCATCGAAGTGATCCTGGACGTGGTCTACAACCACACCGCCGAGGGCAATCACCTGGGGCCGACCATCGGTTTCCGCGGCATCGACAATGCCGCCTACTACCGGCTGATGGACGACGACCCCGCGCACTACATGGATTACACCGGCACCGGCAACAGCCTCAACGTGCGCCATCCGCACACCTTGCAGCTGATCATGGATTCGCTGCGGTACTGGGTGCTGGAGATGCACGTCGACGGTTTCCGCTTCGATCTGGCCGCCACGCTGGCCCGCGAACTGCACGATGTGGACCGGTTGTCCACGTTCTTCGATCTGGTGCAGCAGGATCCGGTGGTCAGCCAGGTCAAGCTCATCGCCGAACCGTGGGACGTCGGCGAGGGCGGCTACCAGGTCGGCAACTTCCCGAGCCTGTGGACCGAATGGAACGGCAAATACCGCGATACGGTGCGCGACTACTGGCGCGGTGAGCACGCCACCCTCGGCGAGTTCGCGTCCCGGTTCACCGGGTCCTCGGATCTGTACGAGGCCACCGGGCGCAGACCCAGCGCCTCGATCAACTTCGTCACCGCCCACGACGGCTTCACCCTCCGGGACCTGGTGTCCTACAACGACAAACACAACGAGGCCAACGGCGAAGGCAACCGCGACGGTGAAAACCACAACCGGTCCTGGAACTGCGGGGTGGAAGGACCCACCGACGACCCGGAAGTGCTCGCGTTGCGTGATCGCCAGTCGCGCAACCTGCTGGCCACGCTGATCCTGAGCCAGGGCACCCCGATGCTCGCGCACGGCGACGAGATGGGCCGCACCCAGCTCGGCAACAACAATGTCTACTGCCAGGATTCGGCATTGTCCTGGATGGATTGGTCGCTGGCGCACAAGAACGCCGATCTGCTCGCGTTCACCCGCGCGGCGATCGCCTTGCGCACCGCGCATCCGGTGTTCCGCCGCCGTCGGTTCCTGGCCGGCGGCCCGGTGCGCGAGGGCGAGCATCCCCGCGATATCGCCTGGCTGACCCCCGACGGCGCGGAGATGACGGTCGCGGACTGGGACAGCGGTTTCGGCCGGGCGCTGGCGGTGTTCCTGAACGGCGAAGGGATCCCGGAGCCGGGCCCGCGCGGTGAACGCATCACCGACGATTCATTCCTGCTGTGCTTCAACGCCCACGACAGCGCCCTGGATTTCACCCTGCCCACCCCCGATTTCGGCGCCGAGTGGTCGGTCGCCCTGGATTGTTCCGCACCCGACGGACGTGCCGAGGCCAGCTATGCCGCGGCGAGCACCGTCACCGTCACCGCCCGTTGTCTGCTCGTCCTCCGCCGCACCGCCTGACCGATACGAACATGACCGAGAAGAACCTGACCGCCACGCATCTCACCGATCCACAGTCCATGCGCCGCCCGGCCCGGTCGACGCCGGTGCGCAGCACCTACCGGCTGCAACTGCGCCCGGACCTGCTCACCTTCGCCGACGCCGCCGCCATCGCCGAATACCTGCAGCAGCTGGGCATCTCGCATCTGTATCTGTCGCCGGTGATGACCGCCGCGCACGGTTCGACGCACGGCTACGACGTCACCGATCCGACCACGGTGTCGGCGGCGCTGGGCGGCCCGGCCGGGCTCAAGGCGCTCTCGGACGAGGTGCGCAGCCGCGGCATGGGGTTGATCGTCGATCTGGTGCCCAACCATGTGGGTGTCGGCGATCCGCGGCAGAACCCGTGGTGGTGGGATGTGCTGCGGCACGGACCGGAATCGCAGTACGCGCATTACTTCGATATCGACTGGAGCCCGCTCAACGGCGCCGGCGGGCGGCTGGCGCTGCCGGTCTTGCAGAGCGAGAACGATCCGGCGGCGTTGACGGTGGACCGGTCCGGTCCAGAGCCGATGCTCGCGCTGCACGATCTGCGGTTCCCGATCGCGCCCGACACCGACGGCGACAACGCGCTGCGCATCCACGACAAACAGCATTACCGGCTGGTGAGCTGGAAGGCGGGCCTGTGCAGCTACCGCCGGTTCTTCGCGGTGAGCGGGCTGGCGGCGCTGCGTCAGGAAGATCCGGAGGTGTTCGAAGCCACCCATCGTGAGCTCGCGGCCTGGTGTGAACACGATCTGATCGACGGTGTGCGCGTCGACCACCCCGACGGGCTGTCCTATCCGGCGGCCTATCTCGCCCGGCTGCGCAGCCTCATCGGCCCGCACCGGCTGCTGCTGGTGGAGAAGATCCTCGCCAACCGGGAACCGCTGGACGCGACCCTGCCCATCGACGGCACCACCGGTTACGACGCGCTCGCCGATATCGGCGGGGTGCTGATCGACCCCGGCGGTGAGCAGACGCTGACGGAGTTGTCCCAGCATTTCGCCGGCCACGGCAGCGACCGCGCCTGGATCGGCGAAAAGCAGCACCGCATCAAGCGCGCGGTCGCCGAAAGCATTCTGGCACCGGAGATCCGGCGACTGGTGGCGGCGGTCAAACGCGACGCGGGGGTGAACGGCTTCGACGCCTCCGGGATCAGCGATATGGCGCTGACCAACGCCACCATCGAGGTGCTGGCGTTCCTTCCGGTGTACCGGGTCGATTACACGCCGCTGGCCGGGATGACCGGCGCCGTGGTCGCCGATGTGGAAAAACGCAACAGCGAACTCACCGCGCCGCTGTCGGTACTGGTGGCGGCGCTGGCCGCAGGCGGCGAGGCGGCGGTGCGGTTCAGCCAGGTGGGCGGCGCGATCACGGCCAAAGCCGTCGAGGACACCATGTTCTACCGGGCCGCACGGCTGGTGTCGCTGCAGGAGGTGGGCGGCAACCCGGCCCGATTCGGGCATTCGCTCAACGAGTTCCACCTCGCCAACAGCGAACGCGCGCAACGCTGGCCCGCGACCATGACCGCGCTGTCGACCCACGACACCAAACGCGGTGAGGATGTGCGCGCCCGCATCGGGGTGCTGTCGCAGGTGGCGACGCGGTGGGCGCGGTCGGTGGCGACCTGGCTCGAGCTCACCCCCGGCCCCGACGGCGCGACGGCACTGTTCCTGTTGCAGAACATGTTCGGGGTGTGGCCCGCCGACGGCCGTCCCGCCGCCTCGGTTCCCGGGCTCCGCGATCGGCTGCACCGGTTCGCGGAGAAGGCGATTCGCGAGGCTGGCGAGCACACCTCCTGGGAGGAACCCGACCCCGAATTCGAGACCGCCGTGCACACCTGGATCGATGCGGTGATCGACGGCCCGGTCGGTTCCGGGCTCGGCGATCTGGTGCACGAACTGGCCCCGCATGCCTGGTCGGATGCGCTGTCGCAGAAACTGCTGCAACTGTGCGGGCCCGGGATTCCGGACGTCTATCAGGGCTGCGAGCTGTGGGAGGACTCGCTGGTCGACCCGGACAACCGGCGTCCGGTGGATTTCGCCACCCGCGCCGGCATGCTGCAATCACTGACGGGCACACCGGGTTTGGACACCACCGGGGCGGCGAAGATGTGGATCGTCGCCTATGCGCTGTGGTTACGCCGGGAGCGGCCGGACTGCTTCGTCGGCGGCACCTATCTGCCGTTGTTCGCGACCGGCGAGCAGGCGGGCAAGCTGGTGTCCTACGCCCGCGGCCGCGCCGGCGACGCGCCGGAGGTGATCGTGGCCGCGACCCGGCACAGCGTATCGCTGGCCGAGACCGGCTGGGGTGACACGGTGCTGGATCTACCGCAGGGCACCTGGACCGACCGGCTCACCGGGCACACCTTCCAGGGCCGGGCGCGGCTGGAGAAGCTGTTCGCCCGGCTCCCGGTGGCGCTGCTGGTGCGCTGAACGCTCAGGCGCCCAGTTTCGCCGTCACCGGGACGGTCTTCTCGATGAGTTCCTCGGGGAACATTCCGCCCAGCTCCTCGCGCCAGCGGCGCAGGTTGGCGGGGCGGTACTCGTCGTTCTGGGTGCAGGAGGCCAAACGGATGCCGATGTCCTCGGCGACGCCGAGTTTGCGCCAGGAATCCCAGTGGAACCGCGGACTGCGCGGATTCCGCAGCGCCCGCGCCAGATTCAGGACCCGGTAACCGATGCCGAGCGAGTCGTGCCTGCGCATGTGGTCGGCGCCCGCGGTGCAACGCTCGGACAGCGCGTCGAGGCGCTCGCGGTCGAACACCAGCCCCACCGATTCGGCTTCGGCCACCATCCACCGCAACGTGATATCCGACAGCCCGCATTCGGCGTAACCGCCACCGATATCGCTGTGCACGCCCTCGAACCACACCTGCTTCACCCGCTGGAAACCCCTGCGGTACTTCACATTCGGCTCCACCGGGACCTCCCACAGGCAGGGCTCGAAGTTGCGGCGCCGCTCGTCGATGGCCAGGGCCTGGCGCGCGCAGTGCACCGCGGGACCGAGGCGCACGTCGTGGAATTTGTGCCGCAGCGACGTCAGCCCCGGCACCCCCAGCGCGCCGACAGTGTCGAAGACGCCGAGGAAATCGATCTTGGCCGGACCGGGGTGGCAGTTCTCGCTCCGGAACTTCTCCCACTCGGCGGGTGTCTCACCGTCCGCCGGTACCGGCTGCTTGTGGATCTTCAACGCCTCCGGGTACATGCCGTCGATCATCGCTTCCGGCGTCATGATCCCGATCCGCCCGATGAGACCCGCCAAACTGCGCGCGGTGAAGGCGCCGCGGCTGAAACCGAAGATGAAGATCTGATCCCCTGGCTCCCAGTTCAACGCCAGATGCCAGTAGGCCGCCGATAGATTCGCCTCCAGTCCGAGGCCGAACGCCCCGCCCATCAGGCGGTCGGCCAGGAAGCCCTGGGTGCCGGGCCCCGGTACGTAGGTGACCCACTGGGCGACCGGCCGCCCCTGCTCGTCGGGCGCCTCGATCCGGATGGTCTGCGCGATCTTGATGATGTTGGATACCGTCGTGCTCGACTCGGCCTTCCAGGTGCCGTCGCAGCACACCACAAGTCGTTTCATATCCAGATCCTCCCGCCGCGCCCGCTCCGGGACCCGCGTACTCGACTACCCGAATATTCGTTCCCGCCCCCGGGGCCGTTAATGAGCGATTACTCGTGCCACCGTAACGACCCGCGGGTTCGCCGCGCCAGACCTCGACGCGTCGTCAGTTCTCGTCGTAGACGACGTGATAGCGGCGGGTGTAGCGGTTGAGCGCCGCCGGATCGAAACGGCCGCCCGAGGTGACCTCGGTGCGATGTTCGATGATCGCCTCGACCACGCACTCCCAACCGCCGGGTGAGGAGATCTGGACGACGCGCGGGGGCGGGTTCGAGCCAGGACGAAGCGCGTGCGGCACACCATGCGGCAACAGGACCACCTGGCCTGGACCCGCGACCTGGATACGGTCGTCGAATTCGACTTCGAGGAGACCGTCCAGCACATAGATGCACTCATCGGCGACGTGGTGCGTGTGCCGCGGAATCGGTTGGGCAACCGTGACTTCCAGTGCCGAGAACAGTCCGTCGGTGTCCTCGGTACGTGCCTTCACACTGAAGGCCGGGGGAATCGGGATACGGCCGGGCCGGGCTTCCCCCTTGCCGAGCAGGTAGAAACGATCGGGGTCGCCCCACTCCTTCGGGTCGTCGTGGCCCAGGTGGTAGCGCATGCCGAAGGGCTTGCCGATCTCGTTGGCCTCGACCCAGTCACGATCGGCGGTCCAGTCACCACTCTGCCGCGCCTCGGCCACCGCCTCCAGGTAGCGCTCCCAACCGGACGGCGCGGACAGCTGCAACGCGTGTACCGGAGTGTCCGCTCCGCCGAGGTTGCGCATCGCGTGGGTGATGCCGCGCGGAACCAGGAAGCACATTCCGCTGGTGAAGCGGTGGGTGTTACCGCGGTAGTCCAGCCCGAGCTCGCCGTCGATGACATAGACGAACTCGTCGAAGTTGTCGTGCACATGGGCGGGAATGTCGCCGTTGCCGCGGTTCTCCATCAGGGTGAACCGGCCCTCGGTGTCGTCGGTGCCCGCCTTGACGGTCGTCCACGGCGGCAGCGGGACTCGGGTGGGCCGTGAGGCGCCGGCCTCGAGCAGATAGAAGCGATCCTTGGACATCACAATCCTCTCCCGAACCGGATTCGGATTCCGGTTCCGATTACCGACCATCGCAGAGCCCGCGGCCGCTGTCAATCCCCGGGGCACGCCCCCCCCGGCCGCCCGCCGGGTGTCGATCAGGTAACCGGATCGCGACCATGGAGTACGCTGCCGAATCGGAATCCACTTCCGTCGACCGAAAGCCTCCACCTCATGTCGAATCCACCCCGCCGCCTGCGCGCTGATGCCGGACGTAATCGAGCTCGCGTGCTCGAGGCCGCGACCGCGCTCTTCGCCGAGCGCGGGGACGAGGTCCAGATGTCGGAGGTCGCCGGCGCCGCGGGCGTGGGCGTCGGAACGATCTATCGCCACTTCCCCACGCGGCAGGCGCTCATGGAGGCCATCGCCGAACAGCGCTTCATCCAGATTCTGGACTCCGCCCGGACCAAACGGCCGGAATTCGCCACCGGCATCGAGGCGGTGCGATGGCTGCTGTCACATGTCGGCCAGGTACACGAAGGGGGGCGCACCCTCTCGAGGATGATCGAGTCGACGCTCGGCAGCGTCGCCCCTCAGGGCCCCGTCGAAGCCGAACTCTTCGAGTTCGCTTCATCGATTCTCGAGCAGGGCAGATCCGACGGATCCCTGCGCCCTGATGTCACCTCCGACGACCTCTACATGATCATCGGTTCGCTCGCAACCGTGGTGCGCGCCGATCTCGGCGACTGGCATCGGTTCATCGACATCGTCCTCGATGGCCTGAAGCCCTGAGACTTTCGGCATTCCAGCACGCGGGCGTCGCGTCGGCCACACATTCCGCTCACCCGGCGAGGGATTCGATGAGGTATCGGCCGACATCGCCGAGGACTTCCTCCGTGCGCGCCGCAGCACCGGTCGCCAACTCGGTCATAGCCGACATCGCCGCACACTGAGCCTGGCCACCGCACTGATCCTTCGAGCTCCGCGCACGGTCACCGCGTCGGTCATCGGCACGGGTGCCGTCATCGCGGCCGCCGGTATGGCGTGGTGGCTCAGCCATCCGGTCGACCAGAGCCGCCCGGGGGCACCGGAATGCCTACCGGGTAACGCGATCTACAACGTCATACACGGCTCCACCTGCTGACGGGCACCCCGGGGCATGGCCGCCGTCGGCGTGCCATGCCCCGAGACGAGCCCCCAGGCCGCCATCGGCGGCCATCAGGGCGGCGATCGCACCCAGAAGTTTCCTTGACAAGCGCGATATCTCCTCCTGTACCGTATCGGAATGTGAATCCGCTTCCGAATAGGGCGTGTGTGGACTCGGCCGCCCGGCGCAGGAGGTATGACATCTCATGAGCACAACGCTTCTGGCGACGCATGTGACCGCAGCGCTACTGCTGGCGGTGCTGCTCGGTGTGCAGTGCGGCGAGCTGGGCCGGCTGCGGCGCGCGTCGACGACTCGGGCACCGAGGCGAGTGCTGATCTCGATCGGCGCGATCCTGCCGGTTACCGTGTTCGTCGCGGGAACCGGTGGCCGGCTGTTGAATTCGGGATCACACGTCGGCGCGTGGGCCGCCGCCGGCATGGTCTCCAGCACACTCATCTTCCTCACCTCCCTGAACGCACTGCGAGTGCTGGGGCGGCGGAAGACGGCCTCGGTCGCCATCGGCGCCGCTGCCGCGGTGACGATCGCCGCATCACAGTGGGGCACACCGGCATTCACCCTGGCCGGCGCCTACCTCATGGCCGCTCGCCCCACAGACCTGATCCCGGTGTTCGCACCGATCGCGCTGGCGGTCGCGGTCACCGTGGTGATGTGCGTGCGGGCCACGGCGGGTCGCGTCGCGGCGGCCTGACGAATCGAATCATCGACACATCGAGCAGTGAGGAATTCAGATGACACCCACACACACCACCGAGGCGTCGTCGGAGGACGTCGTCCGACTCAAATACTGGTCAGCGGCAACAATTTTCGCGCGACTCGCGCTCGGCGTGGGCTTCCTGTCCGCGGTCGGCGACCGGTTCGGACTGTGGGGTGAACCGGGTACCGGCAATGTCGCCTGGGGCGAATTCGAGGCGTTCACCGCCTACGTCGACGATCTGGCGCCGTATATGCCCGAACTGCTGGTCGACATCACCGCCTGGACCTCGACTGCCGCCGAAGCGGTGCTCGGCGTCGCACTGCTGCTCGGGGTCGCGATGCGGTGGACGGCCGCGGCGACGCTGGTGACCCTGCTCGCGTTCGGCGGATCCATGTTCTTCTTCTCGGGCCCCGAATCACCGTTGAACGCCTCGGTGTTCAGCGCGGCCGCCGCCGCGGCGCTGCTTGCGCTGTCGCCGGAACGCGCGCACGTACTCAGCGTCGATCATCGCCGCCGCGGCCCTTCCGCTCGCGCAGGAGTCGAGCGATGACATACATCGACGAGGACATGCGCCGCGTTGTCGACCGGGCCAAGCTGGCTTTCGTCGCGACCGTGCGGCCCGATCATTCGCCGAACATCTCGCCGAAGGGGTCGGTGCGCGTCTACGACGACCAGCACCTGGTGTTCATGGACATCGCCTCACCCGGCACCGTGGGGAATCTGGCGCAGAACCCGGGTATCGAGATCGCGGTGGTGGACTTCATCGCCCGCCGGGGATACCGATTCACCGGCCTCGCGGAATTTCGCGATCCCGGCACCCCCGAGTACCTGTGGCTCCAGTCCTGGCTGCTGGACCGAAACGGGCCCGGCTACCCCGCGCATCGCGTCATCTTCGTCCGGGTCGAGGAGATAGCGCCGATCAATTCGCCCGCATACGAGTTCGGAAACGCCACCGAGCAGCAACTGTCGGCGCAGTGGCGCACGATCTACACCGAAGCCGGCCACTGAACGAGGACGAGACCGCGCCGTGTCCCGGTAGCACCCGTGCGGTGCCGGTCCCGTTATCGAACTACGACGAATCCGGTCGGGAGATCCCGACCGGATTCGTCGATGTTCTTGTGCCGAGCAGCTTTCCGAATCACCGCGCGCGGCGCAGGCCCAGGTATTGCATGGCCGCGAAGGCGCCGACGACGATGGCCTGGAGGACGGCCCATACGGTGCCGATCGCGTTCACGTCGAGTACGCCGGCGATCAGGGCCGCCAGGCTCACCACCACCCAGGCGGCGTTACCGGTGATCACCGCGCGCACGGCGACGGGGTTGATGTTCGCCGGGAGGCCCACGAGGGCGACGCCGATGCCGTAGAGGGTGAGGAAGATGCCGATGGGGATACCGACAGCGGTGTCCAGGCCGAGCAAGGATTCGATCGGGCCGGACAGCGCGAGGTAGGCCAGGCCGTTGGCGGCGGTCACCACCGCGTCGAGGCGCAGCGAGAACCGCAGCAGGGCGGGGCCGGGAGCGAGCAGGGTGGACACGTAGCCGGGGGCGGTGGTGGTCATGATGACTCCTGGAGGTTTCGGAAGGTGGTCGAGGTCAGGCGGCGGTGGGGACCTTGTCGAGGAAGCCGTAGACGCCGGCGATGCGGCCGTCGGCGATGATCGCGACGTCGAACCCGACGATGACGGCGGGCCCGTCGACGGGGCCGAGTTCCCAGGCGAAGCGCACCTGATCGTGGTGGCCGTCGACGGGGCCGGCCGGACGGAACACCCAGCCGGGGAACTGTGCCTGCACGCCGGCGATGGCGGCGCACAGCTGCGCATGGCCGGCGACCGACACCAGCGGGTCGACGTAGGTGGCGTCGGGGGTGAAGACGCGCTCGACGGCGGCCACGCGGGCCTGCTCGTCTGTGGTGTTCCAGGCTTCCAGGTACTGCGCGACGAGAGTGTTCATCGAGTCCTCCATAACGTTGTGATCTGCGGTTTCTCCGCTCGATCCGGTGCTGAGAACTACGTTATGGGCGGGCAGGGGGTCGCCGAATCAGTCACCTATAAGTACTTTTCCGACGGCATTACCTATGGGCGTGGTCAACCGCTCGTGCGTCGGCACGACACTCTCCACCCGGCGTCACCGCGGGGCGACCCACCCGGCTCCACGACGTCGGCAGGCCGGTGACCCGCCACCGACGAGCCGGTGAGTCGCGGTGCCCCGGGCACGGTAGTGTTCGCTGCCGAGACCGGCGCGTGGACCGCTGGCTGAAAGAGGGGGATCCCAGTGGATTTCGGCACGAACGACGACTCGGCGACCGAGTACGAGCCGTACCCCACGGGCGCGAACAGCGCGCCGGGCGCCTGGCAGGCGCCGCATGACGCTGCGCCGCAGCAATGTCCGGTCGCCATGCCCGCGCCGGTGCGAGCGGCTCAGATCATCTCCTGGGTGTTCGGTGCGGTGGGCGCCGGGCTGATTGCGGTGGCGGTGGCCGCCGACAACTGGGAGCTGGTCGGCGCGCTCATCGGGGGTTATCTGCCCGCCGTCTTTCTCGTGATCCTGGCGTTCGGTTTCGGGGTGAACGGGAACGGCGTGCGGGTATCCGCGATCGTCGCCGCCTGCCTCGGCATGTTGCTCGGTCTCGGCGCGGTGACACAGGGACTTCCGCCCGGCCTCCTCGGCGTCGGCATGTGCCTGGCGATTGTGATCCTGCTGTCGCAGCGCAGCGCGGCGGACTGGTTCCAGCGGCCGCAGTGAGTTCGCGTGCACATCCCCGCTCCGGGGAAACCCGCTCTCCGAGGATGTCCGCTTAGCAGGCTGCGACCTCCGAGGTCGGCGAAGCGCAGCCGTGCTCGCGCCGCCATTGCCCGGCGCTCGGCCGTGCTCATACGACCGCAGGCACGGCACCCAGCTCGAGGTGTGCGCCGCGCCAGCGCTGACGCAGCCGCCGGTCATGGCTGACGATCACCAGCGCGCCGGGATAGTCGGCGAGCGCCGCCTCCAATTCCTCGACGAGCCCGGGTGAGAGGTGGTTGGTGGGCTCGTCGAGCAGCAGCGCGTCGGTCGGCTCGCTCACCAGGCGGGCCAGCGCGAGGCGTTGGCGTTGCCCGGTGGACAGTTCGGCGACGCGGGCGGTGAGCTGGGCACGGTCGAACAGGCCGAGCGAGAGCAACCGTTCCGCCTGCCGATCCGGTGCGCCGCGGCCGCGGGCGAACGCCGCGAGCAGGGTCTCCCCCGGCCTCGGCGCCGGTGGTTGCTGGGCGAGGTAGCCGATTCGGCCGCGCCGCACGACCGTGCCCGCATCCGGGGCGCGTTCACCGGCGAGTACCCGCAGCAGAGTGGATTTGCCCGCGCCGTTGGGGCCGGTGATCAGTAGCCGGTCACCGGCGGCGAGGGTCAGGCCGGTCCGGCCGAGGCGGCCCTCGACCAGGACGTCGGTGGCCGCGAGCACCGCGCCGCGGACCGCACCGCCCCGCACGCTCGGCGTGAAGCGCAGCGGTTGCGGGGGCGGCGGCACCGGGTCGTCGAGCAGACGCCGCAGCCGCTCCTCGGCATTGCGGACGCGGCTCGCCAGCGACTGCTGGACGCGGCCGCCCGCCCGGTCGTAGGCCATCTTGTTGTTGTCGCGCATCACCCGTCCCGGCGCGACCCGACGCGCGGTGGTCGCGGCGGCCTCCCGCTGCCGGGCGACGTCGCTCTGCCATTGCGCGTAGGACTGCTCCCAGCGCTGCCGGGCCGCCGTCTTCGCGGCGAGGAAACCGCGGTAGCCGTTGCCGTGGCGCACCACCCGGCGGCGGTCGGCGTCGACCTCGAGCAAGCCGGTCGCGACCCGATCCAGGAAAACCCGGTCATGGGAGACCGCCACGGTGGTGCCGCGGCGGGTGCGCAGGTGATCCTCGAGCCAGGTGAGGGCGTCGTCGTCGAGATGGTTGGTCGGCTCGTCGAGCAGCAGCACCTCCGGTGCCGCGGCCAGCAGGGCGGCCAGGCGCAGACGCACCTGTTCGCCGCCGGAGAGGCCGCCGACGGCACGCGAGCGCGACACCAGCCCGAGACCGAGGCCGTGCAACGCCTGTTCGAGGCGGGCGTCGGCGTCGTAGCCGCCGCGCAGTTCGAAGACGGTCATCAGCTCGCCGTATTCGGTCATCGCGGCGTCGTCGCCGGTGGCCATGGCGGATTCGAGCCCGCGCATGCGGTGCTCGATGGCACGCAGTTCGCTCATGGCACGGTCGACGACCTGCTGGACCGTCAGGTGTGGTGGCAGCTGCTCATCTTGGGCGAGATAGCCGACGTCACCGTCGGAGTGGACGACGATCTCACCCCGGTCGGGGCGCTCGACCCCGGCGAACAGGCGCAGCAGGGTGGATTTGCCCGACCCGTTCTCGCCGATGATGCCGGTGCGCTCACCCGCGCCGAGCGAGCAGCTGATCTCGTCGAGAACGACGCGCCCGTGGAAGGACTTGGTGACCGCCAGCGCGGTGATCTGAGTTGGCATGCACACACTCCGAAGCATTCGAGGTCGAGGCGGCCGTGACGGACCGCTGGGACGGGTGAACACTTCGAATGAGCATCGGCAAGTACCTCACTAGTGCGACAACTGTCGTAATAGGATGACAGCCCAGACCCGTTCCGTCAAGCATCGGATGACCGACGATGAATTCCGCACCGGACAACGATCCGCCCACCAGCACTCCCCGGCCCCGGCCCGGCGGCCGGACCGCCCGTATCCGCACCCAGGTCCTCGAGGCCGTGCACGCCGAGCTGACCGAACACGGCTATGACGCGATCACCATCGACACCGTCGCCGCCCGCGCCGGGGTCCATCGCGCGACGGTGTACCGGCGCTGGCGCGATGTGGGCGGCTTGATCGCCGATGTGTTCGCCGCCGCGGCCGATATCGACTGGCAGCCCCGCGACACCGGCTCGCTACGCGGGGATCTCGCCGCGCTCAACGAGGAGATCCAGGCGTCGCTGACCGAACAGCCCTCGATCGCCGGCGCGCTGATCGCGGTGTCGTTTCGGTCGGAGGAAGCGGCCCGCGCGCTGCGACAACTGTGGGAGCAGCGCTACGGGCAGTCGGAGATCGTCGTCGAACGGGCGGTGGCGCGCGGGGAGATTCCCGCCGGGACCGATGCGCGGGAGCTGCTGATCGCGGCGACGGCGCCGCTGTACCACCTGTTGGTGCTGATGCGGACACCGGCCGATCCGGGGCTGGCCGAGCGGGTCGCGGACAGTGCGGCGCGCGCGGCGGCGGCCGGGGCTTTCGTCGCGCCGGAGGCGAGCGGCCGTGCCGGCGACGATAGGTCGATCCGGCCCTGACCTCCTGTTGCGCGCTGCACTTCGCGTCCGGTCGCAGTGCAGTGCTCGGCTGCCTCGTCGTGCGAGGTGTCGACGGGGCTCGAGGCGAGCGGTCGGCGTCTGGGGCCATCGGCGCGCGCCTATCCCGGGGCTCAACCGGGCCGACCGCGCCCGACGACCCGGCTCGTCGCGCCCTCAGCTCGCGGCGGCGAATGCGCCCGCCTCGTAGGAACCGCCCTTGGTGCGGGTGATGACCAGCAATCGGTTGGCGGCGTTGATCATGGCGACCAGATACACCATGGCGGCGATCTGATCGTCGTCGAAGTGCTCGCGCACCTGGGCCCAGGTCTGGTCGGACACGCCGTGATTCGCGTCGGCGAGGCGGGTGCCCTCCTCGGCGAAGGCCAGCGCGGCGCGTTCGGCGTCGGTGAACACGGTGGATTCGCGCCAGGCGGCGACCAGGTTGATCCGGACCGCGGGTTCACCGGCGGCGGCCAGCTCCTTGGCGTGCGCGTCGACGCAGTAGCCGCAGCCGTTGATCTGGCTGGCTCGCAACTCCACCAGTTCGATCAGGGATTTCGGCAGCGTCGAGCCCATGATCGCCATGCTGGTGTTGGCGAAACGCTTGCCGATCTTGGCGCCGAGTTCGTTGGCGTTCAGGTCGAAACGGGGTTCCATGGTGTGGTCCTCACTGGTGTCACTGGATGGGAACGACCATGAGACGAACGCTCCCGGATCGGCGTAACGGCGCGAACGAGTGAGGTGCGCCACTACCGCATGGTGTTACGCGACGGCCACGTCCGGCGTCTTGTGGGTGACAACCGAGGAGAACAGGAGCACAGCAATGGCCGCAGCGAACACCCACCACACGGCGGACCCGGCCACCGCGGCGTTCGTCGCGCATCGCGATCTGCTGTTCACCGTCGCCTACGAAATGCTGGGCTCGGCCGCCGACGCCGAAGACGTCCTCCAGGAGACCTGGCTGCGGTGGGCGGGCGTCGACCTCGGCGCGGTGCGCGATCAGCGGGCCTACCTGGTGCGCATCACCACCCGGCAATCGCTGGACCGGCTGCGCACGCTCGGACGGCGCAAGGAGTCCTACGTCGGCCCGTGGCTACCGGAGCCGCTGTTGACCACACCGGACGTGGCCGAGGACGTGGCGCTGGCCGAGAGTGTCTCCATGGCGATGCTGCTGGTGCTGGAGACCCTGGCACCGATCGAACGGGCGGTGTTCGTGCTGCGCGAGGTGTTCGATCTGAGTTACGAGGAGATCGGCGAGGCCGTGGACCGCAGCCCCACGGCCGTGCGCCAGCTCGCCTATCGGGCGCGGGCGCATGTCGCGGCTCGCCGGCCGCGCGGAGCAGTGTCCGACACCGAGACCCGCGGGGCGCTGGCGGCGTTTCAGCACGCGGTCGAGACCGGCGAATTACAGGGCCTGCTCGACATTCTCGCGCCGGAGGTGGTGTTCCTCGGCGACGGCGGCGGGATCGCGCGTGCCGCATCGGCGCCCATCGTGGGAGCCGAGGCGGTGGCCGGACTGCTGGCGGCCGGGCTGGGCAATCTCGCCGCGCGGTCGATGGAGGCGGCGCGGATCAACGGGTATCCGGCGCTGATCCTGCGGCTGGACGGCGAGATCGACACCGTCATCGCGGTGCGCATCGACGACGGGCTGATCACCGGGCTGTACTCGGTGCGTAATCCGGAGAAGCTGTCACGGGTGCAGCAAGAAGTGAGCTTGCGGCGCTGAGGTCCAGCGCGGGACGGCGACGGGCACGTGCGCCGCGCCGCCGAACGGTGAACCCGACTGCGGGCACCGGCGCGACGAGGGACGCTACCGTTGCCCCATGCTGCATGGACGCGAAGCCGAACAAGCCGAGATCGACCGGCTGCTCGATGCGGCGCGGGCCGGGCGCAGCGGGGCACTCGTGTTGCGCGGGGAGGCCGGTATCGGGAAGACAGCGCTGCTGGATTATGCGGCGGCGCAAGGTATTCCGGCGGCGCGCAGCGCGGGCATCGAGTCCGAGGCGGAGCTGCCGTTCGCGGGACTGCACATGCTGGTGCGGCCGGGTATGGCGTTGGTGGACCGGCTGCCCGAGCAGCAGCGCGACGCACTGCGCGGTGCGTTCGGGCTGGCGCCGCGCGACCCGGGCGATCGGATGCTGATCGGTCTGGCCGTGCTGACGCTGCTGGCCGAGGAATCCGCGGACGGACCGCTGCTGTGCCTGATCGATGACGCGCACTGGCTCGACCGTGCCACCGCCGAGGCGCTGTTGTTCGCCGCGCGCAGGCTCGACGCCGAGGGTGTGGTGATGCTGTTCGCCACCCGCGCAGGCGCTTCCGACTTTCCGGCGCCGGGCCTTCCAGAACTCCGGTTGACCGGTTTGCGGCAGGAGGACGCCGCCGCCCTGATCGACAGCACCGCACCCGACCTCGCGCCGGTGCTGCGCTACCGGCTGCTCACCGAGGCCGCGGGAAATCCGCTGGCATTGCTGGAATTGCCCGCACTGCTGGCGGCCGAAGCGCCAGGGGCAGGCCCGAATCCACTGCCGATCACCGACCGGCTGCGGATGGCGTTTCACGGCCAGATCAGCGGGCTGCCGCCAGCCACGTCGACGTTACTGCTGGTGGCGGCCGCCGCGCACACGGCGGAGCTGGCGATGGTGCTGCGGGCGGCCGAAACACTTGGCGCCCGGGTCGGTGATCTGCGGCCGGCCGAGGATGCCGGGCTCGTGCACAGCGACGGGAGCACTCTCGTGTTCCGGCATCCGCTGCTGCGCTCGGCGGTGTACCAGGGCGCGGGACTGAGCCGGCGACTGGAAGCCCATCGCGCGCTCGCCGACGTGTCGACCGCGCCGCAGGATGCCGACCTGCGCGCCTGGCATCTGGCCGCCGCCACGACCGGACCGGAGGAATCCACAGCGGCCGCATTGGAGGCGACCGCCGAACGGGCCCGCGTACGCAGCGGCCACCACGGCGCGGTCGCGGCCTACGAGCGCGCCGCGGATCTGAGTACCGACGCCGAAGCGCGAGTACGCAGGCTGCTGCTCGCCTCCGAAACCGCCGTGGAGGCCGGGCACTTCGACCGGGCCCGGCTACTGGCCGAACGCGCCGCGGCACATGGCTGCGACGAATCGGTGACCGCGCGACTCGACTCGGTGCGCGGCGCCGCCGAATTCGGTGCCGGTCGCCCACGGACCGCACACGAGTTGCTGTCGCGGGCCGCCGACGCCACCGCCG
This sequence comes from Nocardia sp. JCM 38205, assembly GCF_058222935.1. Classification (NCBI taxonomy): domain Bacteria; kingdom Bacillati; phylum Actinomycetota; class Actinomycetes; order Mycobacteriales; family Nocardiaceae; genus Nocardia; species Nocardia sp. JCM 38205. Next base: position 222,689 of record NZ_JBYHFL010000005.1, read on the forward strand.
ATCCGTCACGGGCCGCACGCATTCTGGCTCAGGCCGTGCACGCCGCCTGGTACGTCGGGGCCGAGGAACTCGCCGAGGTCGCCGGGCGAGTGCGCGCCCTGAGGTTGCCCGCGGCCGACCCGATGGCGCCGATCATCGACTATCTGCTCGCCGCCCTCCTCGACGCCCCGCGGGGATCGGCCCTGCCCTCGACGACCCCGCGAACCGATCTGCGTACCGCGGCGGCGGCCGCGGTACGCAATGGCGCCGACAGCCCGCGCGATCTGGTGCAGATGTGCGGCGCAGGCCTGGTCGTCGGCGCGGATGAGCAAGTGGGTGAACTCGCCAGGACGCTGCTGGCACAGTGCCGCGAACAAGGCCGGATCGCGCTGCTGCCACCGCTGCTGTTCTTCCGCGCCGAAGCCGAACTGTTCCTCGGCAGGCCACGGGAATCACGGATCGCGGCGGCCGAAGGGCTGCGGATCGCCGAGGACATCGGCAATGGCCACTGGGTCAGCCAGCTGTGCGGGTTTCTCGCCTACCTCGGCGCACTCGAAGGTGCCGAGCGCGAATGTGCCGAACTGGTCGGCACAGCCCTGGCCGACGAGCTGGGCGGCCCGGAGGCGGCGGGCGCGACCTGGACGCACGCCGCGCTCGGCCTGCTCGATCTGGGTTTCGGCCGGGTGGACGGTGCGTTGTCGCGGCTGACGGCGCTCACCGTCGAACCGGCGCGTCATCAGGTGATCGGGCTGCGGGTGCTGGCGGATCTGGTGGAGGCGGCGGTGCGCGCCGATGCGGCACAGCAGGCGGCCGACGCCCGCGACAGGCTGACGGCGTGGGCGCAGGCCACCGGCGCCGGCTGGATCGGCGCACTCGACCACCGGGCCCGCGCACTCACCACACCGGATGCGACCGCCGAACACCACTTCCGCGCCGCGCTCGCACCCGTCGGCCACCCCTTCGACACCGCACGCACGCAACTGCTGTTCGGCGAGTGGCTGCGCCGCGACAAACGCAAGACCGAGGCGCGCACCCTGCTCGAATCCGCCGCCGAGACCTTCGATCGGCTCGGGTTCGCGCCATGGGCGCAGCGGGCACACACCGAACTCGCCGCGCTCGGCGTCGGTGCGTCGAGCCGGCCCGCACACGGGCTCGCGGCGAGTTTGACACCGCAGGAACTGCAGATCGTGCGGTTGGCCGCGCAGGGCATGTCGAATCGGGAGATCGCCGCGCAGCTGGTGCTCAGCCCGCGCACCGTCGGCCATCACCTCTACAAGGCGTATCCGAAGCTCGGGGTGGTGTCACGCGGGCAGTTGGCCGGACTGCCGCTGGGGCCGGAGTGAACCGAGCGGCTAGCGCGCTCGGATCAGCCCGGCGATCCACACCAGGCTGCCCACCGCGGCGGCGGCGAGTACCGCGACCTGCGCGGAGCCGACGATCAGGGCGAGCGCCAGCAGCGTCGCCAGACCCGCGGCGAGCGCTTCCAGCTTGTAGACCGGCCAAGCGCTACCCGCGAGGTCGATCGCGGCCGGGCGGGCCGGTAGGGGACGGCTCGCGGCGCGAAGTTCGGGGTAGGACGCGGTCATGTCTTCAGGGTATACCGGACAGCAAAGTTAGGGCCAGCGAACTTTTTGTCGCGGGCGCCACAGCCGCCGGTTGCCGGGGCCTTTCGAGGGCGCGGGAACAACGGCACGGTCCCGAACTGTTTCCGCAGTCATGCCACTTACAGGGGAATACGCACCGAGCACCTCCGACTGGGCCCGCAAGCAGACCGAGACCTACGAGAACTCCGGCGGCGAGAAGGGCACCACGCTCAACGGCGTGCCCGTCGTGCTGCTCACCACCCGCGGCGCGAAAACCGGCAAGCTGCGCAAGACGCCGTTGATGCGGGTCGAGCACGACGGCGAGTACGCGGTCGTCGCCTCGCTGGGCGGGGCGCCCAAACATCCGGTCTGGTACTACAACATCAAGGCCGATCCGCACGTCGAACTGCGCGACGGGACGGTGACCAAGGATTACACCGCCCGCGAGGTCGTCGGCGCGGAGAAGACGCTGTGGTGGGAGCGCGCGGTCGCGGTCTGGCCCGACTACGCCGAATACCAGAAGAAAACCACCCGCGAGATCCCGGTCTTCGTCCTGACCCCGCGCTGATCGTTTCGCACACTCGCCGACCACCCGCCGCAGCAGCCGCCCGCGGCGGGTGGCACGATATTCGGGTGTCGGATCCGGTCGATGTCCTCGCAGAACTGCCCACCCGTCCGCCGTTGAACGCGGACGAGATCGACGCGGCCGCGAAGCGAATCGCCGACATCATCGAGCCGACCCCGCTGCAACTGTGCCCGCGGTTGTCCCAGCTCACCGGCGCGCAGGTGTACCTCAAGCGCGAAGACCTCACCGTGGTGCGCTCCTACAAACTGCGCGGCGCCTACAACCTGGTGGTCCAGCTCAGCGCGAGCGAACGCGCCGCGGGCGTGGTCACCGCCAGCGCGGGCAACCATGCGCAGGGCGTGGCCTTCGCCTGTAAGGCCATGGGCATCGTCGGCCGCATCTACGTGCCGACCACCACGCCGAAGCAGAAGCGCGACCGCATCCGCACCCACGGCGGTGAGTTCGTGGAATTGATCGCGGTCGGCGAGACCTACGATGCCGCCGCGGCGGCCGCCGCCGCCGATGTGGCGCGCACCGGCGCGACGATGGTGCCGCCCTTCGACGACACGCGCACCGCCGCCGGGCAGGGCACCATCGCCGCGGAGATCCTGGAACAGCTCGGCCGCACCCCGGACCTGGTGGTCGTTCCGGTGGGTGGCGGCGGCTGCCTCGCCGGCATCGGCACCTACCTGCGTGAGCGGTCTCCGCAGACCGCGATCCTCGGCGTCGAACCGGCGGGCGCGGCCTCGATGACGGCGGCGCTGGTGGCCGGTGGCCCGGTGACCCTGCCCGAGATCGACCCGTTCGTCGACGGCGCGGCGGTGCGCCGGATCGGCGATGTGCCGTACGCGGCGGTGTCCGGCTTCGGCGGCCGGGTGGTCACGCACGGTTCGCTGCCGTTGCTGGTGGCGACGGAGTCACCGTCGGGGGCGGGGTCGTTCCGGATGATGCAGGTCGACGAGGGCGCCATCTGCACCGCCATGCTGGACCTGTACCAGAACGAGGGCATCATCGCCGAACCCGCGGGCGCGCTCGCGGTGACCGCGCTGGCCGGGCTCGAGATCGCACCGGGGTCGACTGTGGTGTGCCTGGTGTCCGGCGGCAACAACGACGTCTCCCGCTACGGCGAGGTGATCGAACGGTCCCTGGTGCATCAGGGGCTCAAGCATTACTTCCTGGTGGACTTCCCGCAGGAGCCGGGCGCGCTGCGCCGCTTCCTCGACGAGGTTCTCGGACCCGACGACGACATCACCCTGTTCGAATACGTCAAACGCAACAACCGCGAGACCGGGGCGGCGCTGGTGGGTATCGAACTCGGCGCGCCGGAGGAGCTGGAATCGTTGCTGGCGCGGATCGAGGCCTCGCCGATTCAGTGCGAGCGGCTGGAGCCGGACTCACCGGCCTACCGGTACCTGACCTGAGCTGCCGCGCGCGATCCGAGCGCCGCCGGATCCTGCGCTGGTTCAGCGATCCGGAGCACTGCGGCTCGTGTCGAGGACCACGAAGGAATGGCCGCTCAGTCCCGTCATGCCCGCACGCCGGGCCGGTGTGCCCCAGCTGAGCAGTACGGCTCCGGCCGCGGGCACCGTCACCTGGTCGGCGGACAGATTGCACGCCAGGGCCAGCGCGCCGCGGCGGATGACGATCCAGCCGGCGTCCTCGTCGTAGTCGATAGCGCCGTCGCACGCCCACCCGTCGGTGATCTCCGGACGGCTGCGGCGCAGGACGATCAGCGCGCGATAGCAGTCGAGCAGCCGGGCGTGGGTGGGCATGCCGAGTTCGGTCCAGTCCAGCGTCGAGCGTGCGAAGGTCGCCGGATCCTGCGGATCCGGGACGTCGTCGGTGGACCAGCCGTGTTCGGCGAACTCGGCCCGCCGCCCGGCGGCGGTGGCCGCGCCGACCTCGGGATCGGTGTGCGAGGTGAAGAACTGGAACGGCGTGCTCGCACCCCACTCCTCCCCCATGAACAGCATCGGCGTGTACGGCGAGAACAGCACCAGCGCCGCCTTCACCGCGAGCTGACCGTCGGACAGGTAGGCGCCGGGACGGTCGCCGAGCGCGCGGTTGCCGATCTGATCGTGGGTGCAGGTGTAGGCCAGTAGCGCCGAGGCGGGCAGCGCGGCACGGTCCAGCGGGCGGCCGTGGGTGCGGCCGCGGAAGGTGGAATACGTTGCGGCATGGAAGAACCCGTGCGCCCAGGTCCGCGCCAGGCACGCCAGGGAACCGAAATCGACGTAGTAGCCCTGCCGTTCACCCGAGACGGCGGCGTGGATGGCGTGGTGCAGGTCGTCGTTCCACTGCCCGGCCAGGCCGTGACCGCCCGCCGCGCGCGGGGTGATCAGTCGTGGATCGTTGAGGTCGCTCTCGGCGATCAAGGTCAGCGGACGGCCCAGGTATGCGGCCAGGCGCTCGGTTTCGGCGGCCAGTTGGGTGAGCAGGTGGGTGGCGGTGGTGTCGGCCAGCGCGTGCACCGCGTCCAGGCGCAGGGCGTCGATGTGGAAGTCGCGGAACCAGCGCAACGCGTTGTCGATGAGGTAGCGACGCACCTCGTCCGATCCCTGGCCGTCCAGATTCAGCCGCTGCCCCCAGGTGTTGCGCTGCTCGGTCAGATAGGGGCCGAAGCGCGGCAGGTAATTGCCCACCGGGCCGAGATGGTTGTAGACCACATCCAGTGCCACGGCCAGACCGCGCGCGTGGCAGGCCCGCACGAAGCGGCGCAGCCCGTCCGGCCCGCCGTACGGCTCGTGCACCGCGTACCAGAGCACTCCGTCGTAGCCCCAGTTGCGCGGACCGTCGAAGGCATTGACCGGCATCAGCTCCACCACGGTCACCCCGAGGCGCACCAGATGATCGAGACGTTCGATCGCGGCATCGAAGGTGCCCGCGGCCGTGAAGGTGCCGATGTGCAGTTCGTAGAACACCGCGCCGGCGAGCGGCCTGCCGGTCCAGTCGGTGTCTCGGGCCTCGGGGTCCATGCGGTGCAGTGCCGAGCGGGCGTGGACACCCTCGGGCTGACGCGGTGAGCGCGGATCGGGCAGCACGACCGGGTCGTCGTCGAGCAGGTAGCCGTAGCGGGCGGCCGGTGCGGCGGCCACATCCGCGCGCCACCAGCCGCCGGGCGCGCGCGTCATCGGATGGACGACGTCGTCGACGTCCAGGCGCACCAGCTCCGGCGTCGGCGCCCACACCTCGAACACGGTCACCGCGCCAGCATCGCACGGCCCGCCGCCCCGGGCAGCCCGGCGCGGCACTGGTGTGCCGGTGTGGTTGCTGACACAGTGGAGGCCGTGGGTATCTACAACGATCAGGTCGTCCCCCGGCTCGTCGAGGTCGCGTGCGGCATCAAGGCCAATGACAAGCTGCGCGCGCAGGTGTGTGGCGGGCTGTCCGGCCGGGTGGTCGAGATCGGGTTCGGATCGGGTCTGAACGTGCCGTTCTATCCGCAGGCGGTGCGGTCGGTGAGCGCGGTGGAACCGGCCGACCTCGGCTGGAAACTCGCCGGGAAACGCGTCGCCGCGGCGACGGTGCCGATCGAACGCGCCGGGTTGGACGGCCAGTCACTGCCCTTCGCCGACAACAGTTTCGACGCGGCGGTCTCCACCTGGACCATGTGCACCATCCCTGATATCGACGCCGCACTCGCAGAAGTGCGCCGGGTGCTGGTGCCCGGCGGCACGCTGCATTTCGTCGAGCACGGGCTCGCACCGGACGCGAAGGTGCAGGCCTGGCAGCACCGGCTCAATCCGATCCAGAACGCGGTCGCCGGTGGCTGCAATCTGAACCGCGATATCCGCGGGCTGATCGAGCGCGCCGGGTTCGAGATCCGCGATGTCGACGTCTTCTACGGCGGGTGGCCGAAGTTCATGGTGGCGCAGACGATCGGGGTCGCGGTCTCGCCCTAGCGCACCGGGCACCGTCTGTACCGCTGCCGCCCGCAACATTTGTATTGATCGGTCCAAAACTGCTACGGTTGTCCCATGGCGCGACCACGAGGCTTCGACGAGGACGCGGCGGTCGACGCGGCGATGCGCGCGTTCTGGTCCGCGGGGTACGAGGCCACCTCCACCCAGGATCTCTGCGCGGCGACCGGGCTGGGCCGCAGCAGCATCTACAACACCTTCACCAGCAAGCACGACCTGTTCGAGCGCGCGCTCGACCGCTATATGGCAGTCAAGAACGCCGCCACCGAGCAGGTACTCGACGCCGACACCCCGGCGCTGGAGAAGCTGCGAACCCTGCTGTGGATCGTCGTCGACGCCCCCGACGACGATCCGATCGGCTGTCTGGTGGTGAATTCGACCGTCGAGCTCGGCCCCCGCGACGCGGAGGTGGCCGCGAAACTTCGCGCCGATCAACGGTATCGGCTCGAGCTGCTCACCGCCGTCATCGAACGCGGGCAACGCGACGGTGAGATCGGCCGCGACAAGGACGCCCGCACCCTCGCCCTGTTCGTGATCGCCACCATCGGCGGGCTCCAGGTGGCGGCGCGCGGCGGCGCCGATCGAGCCGAACGCGCGGCCATCGCCACCACCGCGCTCGACGCCCTGTAACCCACATCCCAGCGGCTTTCGAGCCGACCTTTGCGCTGCCCACATTTTGGACCGATCAATTCAAAACAATGGAAGGTTTCCCGTGCCCGTAGCCATCTACATCCTGGGTCTCTCGATCTTCGCCCAGGGCACCTCAGAGCTCATGCTCGCCGGATTGCTCACCGAGATGTCGGCCGACCTCGGTGTCTCGGTTCCCCGTGCGGGACTGCTGATCTCGGCCTTCGCCCTCGGCATGCTCGCGGGTGCGCCGGTGCTGGCGGTGCTGACCCTGCGCTGGTCGCGGCGCACCGCCCTGCTGGTGTTCCTCGCGGTCTTCATCGCCGCGCACATCGTCGGCGCGCTGGCCACCGACTACTGGGTGGTGTTCGGCACCCGCGTCGTCGCGGCCTTCGTCTACGCCGGGTTCTGGGCGGTCGCGGCCGCCACCGCCATCGGACTGGTGCCGGTGAACATGCGCGGGCGGGCGATGAGCGTGGTAGCGGGCGGCTTGACCGTGGCCACGGTGGTCGGACTGCCCCTCGGCACCGTCATCGGGCAGCATTTCGGCTGGCGGGCCGCCTTCTGGGCGGTCGCGATCCTGTCCGCGCCGGCCATGATCGGAGTACTGGCGAAGGTCCCCGGCGGGCGTCCCACCCGGACCCCGCGGGTGCGCAGCGAACTCGCCGCCATGGTCCGGCCCCGGCTGTGGTTGTCCTACGCCATGACGGCCGTGGCGACCGGTGCGCTGCTGGTGACCTTCTCCTATCTGGGCGCCATGCTCACCGAGACCACCCGGCTGGACGAGTCCTGGGTGCCTGCGGTCCTGGCCGGATACGGTGCCGGCGCGTTGCTCGGCATCGTCGTCGGCGGCCGGGTAGCCGACCGGTACCCGATGCGCACGCTCACCGTCGGCGTCACCGGGTTGATCGTCACCTCGGCGCTGATCGCAGTGGCCGCCGCCCATATCGCGCCGATGGTGGTGCTCGCACTAGCGTTGGGCGCGTTCGGTTTCGGCACCAACCCGGTGCTGAACTCCCGGGTGTTCGCCCTCGCCCCCGAGGCACCGACGATGGCGGCGGCGGTGAACACCTCGGCGTTCAATGTCGGGATCACCGCGGGACCGTGGCTGGGCGGGCTGGCGCTCACCGCCGGGTTCGGTTATCCGGCGACGGCGTGGATCGGCGCGGCGCTGGGTGTGCTGGCATTGGGGTTGGTGGGCTGCGTGGCGGCGGTGCAGCGGCGCGAGGTCACCGCCCGGCTCGGCGAGCAGGTGCGCACGCCCGCTGTGGAACAGGCACCGGTCCGCGTCTGATACGCGCCGCACGACGCCGCGCCCGGGTAACCGTCCGGGCGCGGCTCAGGTGCCCGGCGGCCGCGGCTCCCGTTTCCGTGGGGTGCCGGGGCGCCGCGCCGCCTCCTCGGCGACGGTGGCGCGGTGCTCGGCGGGCACCAGGGCGATGATGTCGTCGCGGGAGCCGATGGTGAGCTTCTGGAAGATCGCGGCCATCTGCGCGTCGACGGTCTTGAACGAGCTCCCGCGGCGGGCGGCGATCGCGGTATTGGTCCAGCCCGCCGCGGCCAGCGTCGCCACATCCTGTTCGGCCGCCGACAACTCCTGCCAGCGGGTCGGCCGGTGCCGCCGGACCGGATGCCGCACCGGCAGCGCGTCCAGCGACAGCGTGCCGAGGGCCAGCTGGGCCACCTCGTCGAGTTCCGGGCGCAGCATCGCGCCCTCGCGTTCGGCGGCGGTGAACGCGGCCTCACCGAGCACCGCGCGCGCGGCCCGCGCGGCCTGCTCGGTCTCCAGCCGGAAGGGGCCGAGGTCGCGCAGCTCGACGCCGAGCCGCCGCCGCAGGGTGGCAGCACCACCGAGAATCCGCGCGATCTCCAACGCCCAGTCTCGCTGTGGCGCAGCCGATCCCCGCGATGCCGCGGTTGAGGATGTCTGCGCGTCGGTGATCTTGCGCGCCAGCACCCACGAGTACATGTGCACCGCCCACACCACGCCCCATCGGTCGCGCATGGCGAGCTGGTTGGCGAGGGTGGTGCGCACGGTGGTCAGCGCCGTCTCCGTCTCGCTGTTCTTGATCAGGGCGAGCGCCCAGGCGAGTTCGGCCCAGGAGATCTCCCAGCCGGCCCCGGACCGGCGGGCCGCGTCGAGGTGGCGGCGAGCGGATGCATGGGCCTGCGCGGGCTCGCCGGTGAACCCGGTGGCGAGGATCTCGAACATTTCGCTCATCGACGCCGCACCAGGGTCGCCGGCGGCGAGGAACTTGCGGCGGGCCCGCTCGAGCACCTCGATCGCACTGGCGTCGTTGTGTACGAGCATCAGCTGGTTGCCCCAGGTGAATTCGACCGGTGCGGGCAATCCGAGATCGCGGCCGGGGTCGCGGTGCGCGCGCGCCACGGCATCGGGACCCAGGCAGGACGCGATGCATTCGTCGAGCAGACGCTGCGCGTCGGCGGGAATGCCCTGGCACAGGCTGATCCAGCCGATCATGGCCAGCGCCGTCACCTGCAATTCGACCGGCTGCGGGTCGAGGTCGCGGGTGGCGGCCAGCGCCCGCTCGGCCAGATGCCGCGACTCGCGCAGCGAACCCTTGAAGAACGGCACCCGGACAGCGATCAGCCCGACCACGATCTCCAGGCCGATCGCGGCCTCACCGGGGGTGGCGAGCGCGGTGTCGATCGCGCACAGCAGGTTGTCCCAGCCGGCGCGGGCCCAATCCAGTACCTGCTGCTCGCCGGGCCCGAGCCACTGCTCGCGCGCCTGCACGACCTTGTCGCGGTAGTAGCGGCGGTGGCGGGCGCTGAACCGAGCCGCCTGCTCACCATCGCGTTCGCGCAGCCGCTGCTGGGCGAACACCCGGAAACTCTCCAGCAGCGAATACCGCACCGCGTCGGCGGTCAGGTGCACCGAGACCAGTGATTGGTCGACCAGCCGCTCCAGCAGGCCCTCGACCTCCGCGCGGGCGATACCGTCGGGGCTCGCGTCGGAGTCGTCGTCGGAGCAGACCGCTTCGATGGCCTCGAGGTCGGCGCCGATATCGCGTGCGCCGGTATCGCCGGGGTCGGCGTCGTAGCCAGCGGCGAATACCGACAGCCGCTCGAACAGCAGCCGCTCCTTGTCGTGGCACAGGTCATAGGACCAGGCGATGACATCGCGAATGCCCTGATGCCTGCCGTCGGTGCCGACCCGGTGCCCCGGCGACCAACCCAACCTACGGTCGGAGGCCTCACCGGTGAGGTCGCGCAGGATCATCGACAGCGGTTGTTTGCGCAGCCGGGCCGCGGCCAGCTGGATCGACAGCGGATGGTTGTGCACCCGGCGGCAGATCTCCTCGGCCGCTCGGCGATCCGCGTCGCTCGCGACAGTGTGCCCGGTGAGCTCGGCCCGGCCGCAGAACAGCGTCAACGCCTGCTCCGGGGTCAGCGAGCCCACCGGCACCAGGTGCTCGTCGACCCATCCGATGGCCTCACGGCTGGTCGATACGACGGTGAGGCCGGGCACCGCGCCGATCAGATCCGCGATGACGCTGCCCGCACCGTCGAGGACGTGCTCGCAGTTGTCCATCACCAGAATCGTTTGCAGTGTGCGCCCGACGGCATCGGTGCGCGCGAGGGTGTCGACGAGCGCGTCCCAGGCCGGACGCCCGGAGAAATCGTCGTGCACCAGCGCCTGGGCCAGTTCCTCCTCGACCGCGTCGGCGTCGGCGTCGCGGGACAACCGGGCCAGCCGGACCCAGTGCACCGGCACCCGCTTGGCCTTGTGGAATCGGTGTACCGCCTCGGTGGCCAGCCTGGTCTTGCCGATACCACCCGCGCCGATCAAGGTGATGAGCCGGGCCGAGCCCAGCAGCAGGGTGCCGATCCGCTCCAGTTCCCGCTCGCGGCCGATGAAATCGCTGGTGGTCGCTGGCGGAGCACCGGTGCGCGGAGATCTGGCCGTCACAGTGGTGCAGCATAGCGGCCGCGCCCGGCACGCACGCCCGTTAGCGACCACGGATGCGCGAAACCTACCTATAGGCGCAGGCTCGTGGGTCTACTTGCCGCCCAAGGCATCCGGCGGTGCCCGGGACGAACGGCACGAATACGACAGTGTCAGGACAGTGTCAGATGACGCCTCTGCGGGACAACCATGACCACGCGGCGGATCAGGGCGCCCCATGCCAGGACCCGTGCCGGATTCGCGTGCGCTTCGCCGATCCGCCCATCGAATTGAACTATCAGGACGATCGCGGCGTCGCCCAGCGCTTCGCCGCCGCGGCCGCGGCCGCCGGGGTGGTGGTGACGATCGACCATCACCTGCAATACGGCCTGCCCGCGCTGCCGTGCCGGCGGTTGTGGACATGACGACCAGCGACCCGGGCCGGGACCGGCCGCGCCCGGATGACCGGTGGCGCCCGGCGGCCTACTGCACGGCGTTGGCCTCGGGCGCCGCGGGTGCGGTGCCCGCGGCGATCCGGTGGGCGGCCACGCATCCGCCGCGACGCGACGACGGCCGGGCAGACGAACGGTGACGCATCGGCTACCGATGCCGCACGCCTACCTATCCGCCGAGCATTTGCCCGGTAACCACGATTCGATTCCGGAAGGATCCGCAGATGGCACAGATTCAGGTGATCGGCGCCGGCGAGTGCGGCCTGCCGTTGGCGCTACGGCTGCTGCGCGGCGGGCATGAGCTCACCCTGGTCACCGACCGCGACGCCGATGCGGTGCTGGCGGGCACCGTGACCAGCACCCAGGTCAAGTTCGCGCGGACCGTTGCGCTCGAATCGGCGGCCGGGCTCGACCACTGGGCCTCGACCGCCCCCGCCATCGCGGGCATCCGGTTCACCATGGCCGTCGATCGCACGGCGGTCGCCGGCTGGGCCGGGCGGTTCACCACCGGACCGGCCCGCAGCGTCGACCAGCGCACCGTCTTCGCACGCTGGCTCGGCGATGTCGAGGCCGAGGGCGGACGGGTCGAGATCGCCGATCTGCCACTGACCGAACTCGACCGCCGAGCCGGGGCTCAGGACCTCACCGTGGTCGCCCGCGCCTCGCGGGAACTGGCCGCGTGCTTCCCCGCCGACACCACGCTCACCCTGCCGAACCAGCCCGTGCGCAGGCTGGCCGCGCTGTATCTGGACGGCGTCGAGCCCGACCCCGAGGGCCTCGGCATGTACGTCGCGCTGCCCGGACTCGGTGAAGTGGTCTCCACGGCCGCACTGACCGGCGCGCCGGGCCGGGAACGGCGCTGCCACACCCTGATGTTCGAGGCGCATCCTGGCGGCGGCCTGGACGTATTCGATGCGGCAGGCACCCCGGCCGAGCGGCTGCGCACCGCGCTCGACCTGCTCGACCGGCACTTCCCGGCAGCTCTGGCCGCGCGTTTCCGTGACGCCGAACTGACCGACGCCGGCGCGACGATCGCCGGCGCGGTGATCCCGGCGCTGCGTCACCCGGTCGGCACGCTGCCCTCCGGGCAGCCGGTGCTCGGCGGCGGCGATGTCGTCTGCCGGATGGATCCCGGTGGCGCCCAAGGCGCCAACAGCGCCGCCCAGTGCGCCGCCTATTACGCCGCGGCGGTGCTCGACAGCCCCGGCGACGGCTTCGACGCGACGTGGATGGCCGCGGCGGCCAAGCCCTGGCTCACCGATATCGCCCGACCGGCCGCGCTGTGGACGATGACCCTGCTGGACCCGCCGGCCGCATTGCAAAAGCTCATGGACGCCGCCCAGTACGACTCCAGGCTGGCCGACCTGTTCGCCGAGACCTTCATCGTCCCGGCGAATATGTCGCAGCTGGCCGCGGCCCTGTCCTGAGCCCTCGGCCGGTCGGCTGTCACGAAGGGGATGCGGGAAAGACGACCGGCAGCGCGGCCAGGGCCCGATGGAAAGGCCCTGGCCGCCAGGACAATTCCGGCACCGGTACGGCCAGCCGCAGCTCGGGCAGCGCGTCGAGCAACTGGTCGACGGCATCCTGCGCGATCAGGGACGCCACATCCCTGGCCGGACAGGCATGCGGGCCCGCGCCCCATGCCAGATGCGACCGGTTGCCGGTGACCGGACCCGCGCCGATCTCGGGATCGTTGTTGCACGCGGCGAGCCCGATCACCACCGGCTGGTCGGCGGGCAGCCAGGTGTTGTCGATCAGGACGGGCTGGCGCGGATAGGTGACGCTGAAGTTGGCCATCGGCGGATCGTGGAACAGCACCTCGTCGAGGGCGTCGCGGGTGGAGAGGCTGCCGTCGAGCATGCTGCCGGCGAAGCGTTCGTCGGTGAGCATCAGCAGCAGCGAGTTGGTGATCAGGTTCAGCGTCGGCTCGGTGCCCGCGCCATAGAGGATGCCGAGCTGATGGATGAGCTCCTCGTCGGTGAACGCCGCCGGATGCGCGATCAGCCGGGAGGTGATGTCGTCGCCGGGTTCGGCGCGCTTGTCTTCGATCAGCCGCAGCATCGCCGCGGCCAGCCGCAGATCGGCCTGTGCGGTGTCGACGCCCTCGAAGATGGCCGCGGTGGCCGTCGCGATCTCGTTGCCGATCTCCGGCGGGCACCCCAGCAGCGCGTTGATCGCCTGGAACGCCAGCGGCGCGGCGTAGTCGCGCAGCAGATCGGCGGCGCCGGTGCCGCGGAACGTATCGATCAGCGCGATCGCGATCCGTTCCACCGTGTCGTGCAGCCGGTGCAGATCGACACCGTCGATGCCCGCGGTGGCCGCGCGCCGGTAGCGCTCGTGCTCGACGCCCGCGCTGCGCAGGGCGTTGGGCCGCCAGGCCAGGATCGGCAACACCGGGCAGCCGGGATCGATACGCCGCTGCCAGGCGCGCGGATCGGCCGGGAAATGGTCCGGGTCGTGCAGGATCCGCACCGCGACCCGATAGCCGACCACCAGCGTCGCCGGCACCCCCGGCGCCAGCTCCACCGGCACGATCGACCCGTATCGGTCGCGCATCTCCCGGTAGGCCCGGTGTGGATCGGTGGCGAACTCGGGCGTGTAGAGCCGGACCCGGTCGTGATCGGTATGCACCGGTGAGCTGTGATGGGGCACCGGGCACTGTCCGGCACGAAGGGATTCGGGTGGGATGTGCAACGGTGGAGCTCCCCTGATAGACCGGCGTCGAAGCCATGACCGGGCCACACTGCACGGTCGGACGGACCGAGGATGCGCCGATAGGTAGACCGGCGGCATCGGTAGGCGCCGCGGGGGTGTCTCAGGCGCGCCGTGTCCCGTTCGCGACGCGCCGACGGCCCCGCCTCCGGCGACACGCCGAGCGGGGTGCGACGTCGGTCTCCCCGCCGGAGAGCCTCGGAAATACTGTCGGCCCCCCGGCCTAGAATCTGATCCGCCAACCCCCGTCGAGACCTTGGGAGGAAGGACCGTCTTGGCCGACTCGTCCGGATCGTTCGTTCACCTGCACAACCACACCGAGTACTCGATGCTGGACGGCGCGGCCAAGATCTCGCCGCTGTTCGCCGAGGCCAACCGGTTGGGCATGACGGCGGTCGGGATGACCGACCACGGCAACATGTACGGCGCCTCGGAGTTCTACAACTCCGCCAAGAAGGCGGGCATCAAGCCGATCATCGGCATCGAGGCCTATATCGCGCCCGGCTCCCGGTTCGACACCAAGCGCGTGCAGTGGGGCGATCCGAGCCAGAAGGGCGACGACGTCTCCGGCTCCGGCGCCTATACCCATATGACGATGGTCGCCGAGAACGCGACCGGCCTGCGCAACCTGTTCAAACTGTCGTCGCTGGCCTCCATCGAGGGCCAGCTCGGCAAGTGGGCGCGCATGGACGAAGAACTCATCGCCCAGTACGCCGAGGGCATCATCGCCACCACCGGCTGCCCGTCCGGCGAGGTGCAGACCAGGCTGCGCCTCGGCCACGAGCGCGAAGCGCTGGAAGCCGCCGCCAAGTGGCAGGAGATCTTCGGGCCGGAGAACTTCTTCCTGGAGGTGATGGACCACGGCCTGTCCATCGAACGCCGGGTGCGCGAGGGCCTGCTCGACATCAGCAAGAAGCTCGGCATCCCGCCGCTGGCCACCAACGACTGCCACTACGTCACCAAAGACCAGTCCACCAATCACGAAGCGCTGCTGTGCATTCAGACCGGCAAGACGCTGTCGGACCCCACCCGGTTCAAATTCGACGGTGATGGCTACTACCTCAAATCCGCCGCCGAGATGCGCGCCATCTGGGACGCCGAGGTACCCGGCGCCTGCGACAACACCGTGCTCATCGGTGAGCGCGTGCAGTCCTACGACGACGTGTGGCAACACCGTGACCGGATGCCGGTCTTCCCGGTGCCCGAGGGCGAGACGCAGGCCAGCTGGCTGCACAAAGAGGTCATGCGTGGCCTCGAGCGCCGCTTCCCCGACGGGGTGCCGCCCGAATACATCAGCCGCGCCGAATACGAGCTCAGCGTCATCTGCGAGATGGGCTTCCCGGCCTACTTCCTCGTCGTCGGCGACCTGATCAACCACGCGCTCGAGGTCGGCATCCGGGTCGGCCCCGGCCGTGGTTCGGCCGCCGGTTCGCTGGTGGCCTACGCCATGGGCATCACCAATATCGACCCCATCCCGCACGGACTGCTGTTCGAGCGATTCCTCAACCCCGAGCGCGTCTCGATGCCCGATATCGATATCGACTTCGACGATCGCCGCCGCGGTGAGATGGTCCGCTACGCCACCGAGAAATGGGGCAGCGATCGGGTCGCGCAGGTCATCACCTTCGGCACCATCAAGACCAAGGCCGCGATCAAGGACTCCGCGCGGGTGCTGTTCGGCCAGCCCGGCTTCGCCATCGCCGACCAGATCACCAAGGCGCTGCCGCCGCCGATCATGGCCAAGGACATCTCGGTGTCCGGCATCACCGACCCGGACCACGAGCGCTACAAGGAAGCCGCCGAGGTCCGTGAACTCATCAACAGCAACCCCGACATCGCCAAGATCTACGAGACCGCGCGCGGACTGGAGGGCCTGATCCGCAACGCCGGTGTGCACGCCTGCGCGGTCATCATGTCCTCCGAACCGCTCACCGACGCCATCCCGGTGTGGAAGCGGGCCCAGGACGGCGCCATCATCACCGGCTGGGACTATCCGTCGTGTGAGGCCATCGGCCTGCTGAAGATGGACTTCCTCGGCCTGCGCAACCTCACCGTCATCGGTGACGCGCTCGACAACATCAAGGCCAACCGCGGC
The DNA here is from genome assembly GCF_058222935.1 of Nocardia sp. JCM 38205. NCBI lineage: Bacteria > Bacillati > Actinomycetota > Actinomycetes > Mycobacteriales > Nocardiaceae > Nocardia > Nocardia sp. JCM 38205. Next base: position 238,532 of record NZ_JBYHFL010000005.1, read on the forward strand.
ATCGATCTGGATATGGATCATCTGCCGCTCGACGATCCGCCCACCTACGAGCTGCTGGCGCGCGGCGACACCCTCGGCGTGTTCCAGCTCGACGGCAGCGCCATGCGCGATCTGCTGCGCCGCATGCAGCCCACCGGCTTCGAAGACATCGTGGCCGTGCTCGCGCTGTATCGCCCCGGCCCGATGGGCATGAACGCGCACAACGATTACGCCGACCGCAAGAACGGGCGCCAAGAGGTCAAGCCGATCCATCCGGAGCTCGAGGAGCCGCTGAAGGAGATCCTGGCCGACACCTACGGCCTGATCGTCTATCAGGAACAGATCATGCAGATCGCGCAGAAGGTGGCCGGGTATTCCCTCGGCCGAGCCGATATTCTGCGCCGCGCCATGGGTAAGAAGAAGGCCGAGGTCCTGGAAGCCGAATTCGAGGGCTTCGAAAAGGGCATGCTGGACAACGGTTTCTCCAAGCCCGCCATCAAGGCGCTGTGGGACACGATTCTGCCGTTCGCCGGATACGCGTTCAACAAATCCCATGCCGCCGGCTACGGCCTGGTCTCGTTCTGGACCGCCTACCTCAAGGCCAACTATCCGGCCGAATACATGGCGGGCCTGCTCACCTCCGTCGGCGACGACAAGGACAAGGCCGCGATCTACCTGTCGGATTGCCGCAAGCTCGGCATCACCGTGCTGCCGCCCGACGTCAACGAATCCGAACAGAACTTCGCCTCGGTGGGTACCGACATCCGCTTCGGGCTCGGCGCGGTGCGCAATGTCGGCGCGAACGTGGTGTCCTCGATCATCGCCGCCCGTAAGGAAAAATCGAAGTTCACCGATTTCTCCGACTACCTGAACAAGATCGACGCCATCGCCTGCACCAAGAAGGTCACCGAATCCCTCATCAAGGCAGGCGCCTTCGATTCACTCGGGCATCCGCGCAAGGGCCTGATGCTGATCCATTCCGACGCCATCGACGCGGTGATGTCGACCAAGAAGGCCGAGGCGATGGGTCAGTTCGACCTGTTCGGCGGCATGGACGACGACGATTCGGTGTCGTCGGTGTTCAACGTGAAGGTGCCCGACGAGGAATGGGAGACCAAGCACAAGCTCGCCCTGGAGCGCGAGATGCTCGGCCTGTACGTCTCCGGGCATCCGCTCAACGGCGTGGAGCATGTGCTCGCCGCCCAAGTGGATACCCCGATCCCGACCATCCTGGAAGGTGAGGTCAAGGACGGCCAGCAGGTCACCATCGGCGGCATCCTGGCCTCGGTGAACCGCCGCATCAACAAGAACGGCCTGGCCTGGGCGTCGGCGCAGCTCGAAGACCTCACCGGTGGTGTGGAGGTGCTGTTCTTCCCGCAGGCGTACTCGGTGTACGGCATGGACGTCGTCGAGGACGCGGTGGTGCTGGTGAAGGCGCGGGTGTCGGTGCGCGACGACCGGATCTCGTTGATCGCCAACGATCTTGCCGTGCCGGACCTGTCCGCCATCGGCGTCGCCAAACCGCTCGCCGTCACCATCCCGACCCGCATGTGCACCCCGGAAAAGGTCTCGGCGCTCAAGCGTGTGCTGTCCAGCCACCCGGGCACCTCCGACGTACACCTGCGGCACGTCGGCGCCCGCGACAAGACGACGCTGCTGAAACTGGATGACAGCCTGCGGGTTTCGCCGTCTTCGGCATTGATGGGCGATCTGAAGGCGCTGCTCGGCCCGGGGTGCTTGACGAGTTAGGACCTGTCGCCCGGACCGCGGGACCTGACGGTGATCGCGATCCGGGCGATGAATTGTGCTGCGCGAGCAGCGGATGAGGCGCTGCTCGCGGGGATCTCAGGAGGAGAACAGCATTTTGCCGAAGCCGCGGTGCTGGTAGTGGTGTCCGTGGCGGTAGTGCGGTGCGGGCGCGCCCCACGCGGGGGCCGGGGCGGCGGGCGGAGGCGGCGGCGGGGCAGCGTAGCCCGCTTCGAGGCGGGTCAGGTTCTCGAGCTCGCCATAGTCCAGGAAGATCCCCCGGCAGTGACCGCACTGCTCGATATGCACCCCGCTGCGGTTGTACGTCTGCATCATTCCACGACATTTCGGACACTGCATGCCGGTCACGTTACCGGTTTCACCGATTCCATGCAGACACGGCAATCTGTCGTCGGGGCGTGGCCGCGGCCGGTTCCCGAGGATCGTGGTGCGCGGGGCGATCAGGTGGTCGATGGCGCTGAGATCGGCTCAGGGACAGGGGTTTCGGTGAGGCGCAGGCAGGTGTCGACGAGTGCAGTGTCCAGCTCGTCCAAGGGCCGGCCCGACGCCACCGCCAGGGCCGCTGCCTGGACGACGACGGCGCGGGCCGGGAGATCCAGCGCCGGCCAGATGTCGCCGTCGGGTGGGACAGCGCGTCCGCCCGCCGCGCGGTAGGCGGACAGGAAGCGCGTCCAGGCGTCCGGTTCGAGGATGCCCGCGGCGAAGAAGGCGGCGGGGCGGGCGAGATCCCAGGAGGGGTCGCCGAGGCCGAGATCGTCGAGGTCGATCAGCCGCCAGTCGCCGTCGGCGGGACGGACCAGCTGGCCGAGGTGGAAATCGCCGTGCGTGAGTGCGACCGGCGCGCAATCGAATTCGGGGAGGCTGCCGAAAGCCCGCGACACCGCCGCCGCCGCCGTCGCGTCGACGCCATGGCCTGCGCCGTGCAGTCGGCGCATCGCCCGGCGCACCCGGGCCGGGCCACCGGCGGCGGGCAGGCCGCGGCAGGCGTCGACGGGTACCGCATGCAGGGTCGCCAGCAGCTGGGCGGCCGATTCCCATGGCGCGGCACCGGGGTCGTCCGGGTCTACCGGGGTGCCGTACGGCCACACCGTGATCGGCCTGCCCGCGTATGTCAGCAGCACCTCACCGTCGACCGGAATCGGGGACAGTGTCACCGATTGCAGGTGAGGCGAATCGGCTGTGCGCAGCCGAGCGCGCAGGGCGGCGAGATCGGATTCGGCGGGATGCGCCTTGACGACGACGTCGCCCACGCGGATCACCAGCGCGTCCACCCGGTCGGCCACTACCGCGGAAGGTCCGGAAGTCCCTGTCCGGCGGGCGATCTCGGTCAGCACCGCGATCAGCTCGGGCCTGCGCTCCGACCGGTCGGCATCAGCCGACGACACGACGGCCTCCACGGGGACGGTCACGCCCTCCGCACCCAGGGCTACGGCATTCTCACTCGACGGCACGGCGCCCTCGCCCAGCTTCCCCGCGACCTCCACCGCCCCTCCGGGGTTCTCGCCCAACATCATCGACTTCTCCCCTGGCCGGTCGACCGCGTCCCCCGCGCACCATGCCCGGTCTTCCGGCGTGGTCCATCTGCCGCGCTGTCGACGCATGCTACCCAGTGCCCCGGCCCGAACCTCGGTGCCGGCGAGGCGACCACCGTCATGCCGGTTCGGCACAGTCTGTCGCGGCGGTCACCTCGAGAACGGAGACGATGGCCGAGGTGGAACTGCTCGGCCGACGGCGCCTCGTCAACCGCTGGTGTCCACCGCGGCATCGACGCCCGCACCCATTGCGGGAGGGACGGCCTCGGGACAAGGCGACTGCGACCGTCGCGAATCCGCCATGGCAGCGCCCCGTCCGCTGGTAGCGTCGCCGGGCAGCAAGCGTGATCCCATCCATGACGAGCCCCTCGAGGTGGTCGAAGATGACAAGCAAGCTCGCTTTCGCCGTTCCGGCGGCCTCCGCCCTGGCCGCAGCCGCGCTGGCGGTGACCGCGGCGCCCGCGGCCGCCGTGAACGGCGGCCAGTTCCAGACGGTCTATTCGCTGACCCAAGGCCTGTGTGTGGCGCAGATCGAGGCGTCGGTCAATGGCGACGCCTATCCCGAGCACGCGGCGTTCACGGTGGCCTCGACCATGTGGGGCGTCGGCGACTGCCAGCTGCCGGTCACGCTGAACTGGCGCAACCTGGAGACCGGTGCGACGGGCAGCAAGACCCAGACTCCGCACGGGCCCGGCTACTGGATGAACGACGGCAAGGCCGCCCTGTTCGCACCGGGCATCGGGAAATTCTCGGCGACCATCACCATCGGTGCGGCGCATGTGCCCGAGCCGGGGACCATCGAGTTCACTGTCGCCGACTACCAGGGCTGACGAGCGCATACCGCGCAGCACCGGCCGCGACAACGATGATCGGCGGCACAATCAGGGCATGAACTGTCATCGGCAGGCGGCGCAGCGCGTCCCACGGGTCGCATCCGGCCGGCCCGGTCGGCGCCTCGGCTCACCCCACCTCGGCAGACGACGGACCGTGCGCGGGCGATGCCCGGCGTTCGACCGGCGCAGGCCCGGGCACGACCCGAGGCCGATGCGCGCTGGCCTGCCCGGCGACGACCACCACAGCGCATGATCACCACCCTCGTCGCGATCGCGGTCGCCGCGGCGGTGCTCGCGGTGGCGCTGCTGATCTGGTCGCGGACCCGCCGGGTGGTGACGACACCGGCCGAGCGGGCCGTGCATTCGGCGCTGCACACCGCGTCGCTGGCGGCGCGTCCGCTGCGGCGCGGGCTCGACGAGAAATCGGCTGCCGAGGCCGCACCGCATCTGCGGGCGCTGACCGGAGCCGACGCGCTCGGCGTGGCCGATGCGGAGGCCACGCTGCTGGCCTGGGACGGGCCCCATACCGACCTGAGCGAGCAGTTCACCGAGGCGGCGCGACGCGCCATGGCGGGGGAACGACCGGTGCTGGTCGGCGGGCCCGGCGGGCAGCCGCGCGGGCGCGGCGGCGATCACGCGGGACGCACGCTCATCGCGCAGCCGCTGATCATCGAGGGCACCGGTGTGGTGGGCGCGCTCGGCGTCGTCGGCACCGGAACACCCGGCCCCGGCACGCTCGGCGCGGTCGCCGAAGTGGCGCGGTATGCCTGCGGGCAACTGGAATTGGCCGAACTCGACGCCTCGCGGGCGCGGCTGGACCGGGCCGAGGTGCGGGCGCTGCGGGCGCAGATCAGCCCGCATTTCATCTACAACGCGCTCAACACCATCGCCTCGTTCGTGCGCACGGACCCGGCGAGGGCCCGCGAGCTGATCCTGGAATTCGCCGATTTCACCCGCTACTCGTTCCGGGCCGCCGGCGAATACACCGTGCTGGCCGACGAATTGCGCAATATCGAGCGGTATCTGGCGCTGGAGCGGGCCCGATTCGGCGATGCTCTCCAGGTCAAGTTGCAGATCGCCCCGGAAGTGCTCGGTGTGGTGCTGCCCTTCCTCGCGCTGCAACCGCTGGTGGAGAACGCGGTGCGGCACGGGCTGGCCGGTTCCCCCACCGGCGGCACGGTCAGCATCGTGGCCGCCGACGCCGGCACCGACTGTGTGATCAGCGTCGAGGACGACGGCGCCGGCATGGACCCGGAGCTGCTGCGCTCGGGTGCCCTCGACGCGGTCGAATCCGGTTCCGGCGCCACCGCTTCCAGCGAATCGGCGCACGTGGGGCTGGCGAATGTGGACGATCGCCTGCGGGCCGCGTTCGGCAACGACTACGGGCTGGTGGTGGAAACCGCGCCCGGCGCGGGGACGAAGGTCAGCATGCGAGTGCCGAAATTCCGCGCGGGAATCCAAGCCTGACCGCCGGATCGCGCCGCAAGACCTGCCCGCGCCCACCCCACCGCACTGTCTACGATGGGTGGGCTGTGATGTAGGACACCGGAAGGGGCTGGCGATGCTGCGGGTGCTGGCCGTCGACGATGAGAAGCCGGCCTTGGACGAACTCGTCTACCTGCTGCGCGCGCAACCGGCGGTGGGCGAGATCCATGCCGCCGGCGATGCCACCAGTGCGCTGCGGCTGCTGCGGGCCAACCCGGTCGACGCGGTGTTCCTCGACATCAATATGCCCGGCCTGGACGGCATGGAACTGGCCGGAATCCTGTCCGAATTCGCCAGCCCGCCCGCGGTGGTGTTCGTGACCGCCCACGATGACAAGGCGGTGGCCGCCTTCGACCTCGGGGCGGTGGACTACCTGCTCAAACCGTTGCGCGAGGCCCGCTTGGCCGAGGCCGTGCGCCGCATCGCCGCCGCGCGCGGCACCGCCGCGACGACCGAGGCCGAAGCCGCATCGGAAACACCCGACACCAATGAGGTGATCCCGGTGGAGCTCGCCGGAGTCACCACGCTCGTGCACCGCTCCAGCGTGAGCTGGGTGGAGGCCGACGGTGATTACGCGCGGCTGCACACCAGTGCGGGCTCGCATCTGGTGCGGATCCCGCTCTCGGCGCTGGAGGCGCGCTGGCAGGACGCCGGTTTCCTGCGGGTGCACCGGTCCTATCTGGTGGCGCTGCGGCAGGTGACGGGCCTGCGCACGGTCGGCAGCGGCACGGTGGTGTGCCTGCGCGGCGAGGGCGAGGCGGCCGCGGTCGAGCTGCCGGTGAGCCGGCGTCAGGTGCGTGAACTCAAACAGCGACTGGTCCGCGGCCCGCGCCAGACCTGGACCGGCCGATGACGGGCCCGCAGCCGCGCCCGCCTCGGGAACGGGTGGTGCTGGCCGAGCGGCGCGGCGCCCGCCGGGTGCACACCAGGATGGAGGTGGCCGAGCAGACCGAGATCGGTGCCGCCATGATCGGCGGGCTCATCCGCGCCCAGCTCGGCCTCGCGCTGCGCCTGGCCCTGGTGACGGTGGCCGTGCTGGGTGCGCTGCCGCTGCTGTTCGGCGTCGAATCGGTCGCCGAGGCCGCGGTGCTCGGAATCCGGGTGCCGTGGCTGCTGCTCGGCGCGGCGGCCTATCCGGCGCTGTACGGGATCGGCCGGCTCTATCTGCGGCTGGCCGAACGCAATGAGCACGATTTCCTCGAGCTGGCCGAGGATTGACGATGACGCAGGCGTCGACGGCCGGGACCTGGCTGACGGTGGCGGCGCTGCTGCTGGCAGCGGCCGCGACGGTGATCATCGGCGGCTACGGGGTCCGGCTGGCGCGCACCACCTCCGACTTCCTGGTGGCCTCCCGCAGCGTCGGTCCGCGCTGGAATGCGGCGGCGGTGTCGGGTGAATACCTGTCGGCGGCCTCGTTTCTCGGTGTCGCGGGCCTGATCGCGAAGTACGGTGCGGATGCGCTGTGGTATCCGGTCGGCTTCACCGCAGGCTATGTGGGTCTGCTGATGTTCGTCGCGGCCCCGCTGCGGCGCTCGGGTGCCTACACGGTGCCCGATTTCGCCGAGTTCCGGCTCGGCTCCCTGCGGTTGCGGCGGCTCGCGGCACTGGTGGTGGTGCTGATCTGCGGGGTGTATCTGATTCCGCAGTTCCAGGGCGCGGGCCTGACGCTGCGCATTCTGCTCGGTGTGCCCGGCTGGGTCGGTGCGGTGGCGGTCGGCGCGATCGTGATCGCCAACGTCGTTGGCGGTGGCATGCGCTCGATCACGCTGGTGCAGGCCTTCCAATACTGGCTCAAGCTCACCGCGGTGGCCTTGCCCGCGCTGGTACTGCTCGGGCATTTCCTCGGTGCGCAGCAACCCGTCGGCGCCCCCGCCCCGCCGACGGTCGCGCAGAGTACGACCGTCGAGGTCACCACACCGGTGATCGTGCAGGTCGACGCGCCGCAGCGGGTGCTGATCTCGGGCACCCTCGACGGGCGCCCGGTCGACGGTCCGGTCGACCTCGGCCCCGGCACACACGAACTGGCCGCCGACACCCGGCTCGTGCTGGAGGCGGGGGCCACGGTCCCGGTGGTCGCGGGCGCACCCGCCGACGGCACGGCCTGGCTGCGACCCGGCGGCGGATTCGGTGACCCGCATCCGCTCTATCAGGTGTATTCGCTGATCATCGCCACCTTCCTCGGCACCATGGGCCTGCCGCATGTGCTGGTGCGCTTCTACACCAACCCCGACGGCCGCGCCGCCCGCGCCACCGCGCTGGCGGTGATCGGACTGGTTGGCGGGTTCTACCTGTTCCCGATTCTGCTCGGGGTGTTCGCGCGGCTGTATGTGCCGCAACTGCTGATCACCGGCACCTCCGATGCGGCGGTGCTGTTGCTGCCCGGTTCGGTGCTCGACGGCCTGCCGGGTCAGCTGCTGGCCGCGCTGGCGGCGGCCGGCGCGATCGCGGCCTTCCTCGCCACCTCCTCCGGGCTGCTGGTCAGCATCGCGGGCGTGCTCAGCACCGATGTGCTGCGCGGGCGCATCCGCGACTTCCGGGCGGCGGCGCTGGTGGCCGGGGCGGTACCGCTCGGCCTCTCGCTGACGGTGGTGTCGCTGGACCTGTCGCGGACGGTGGGCTTGGCGTTCGCGGTGGCGGCCTCGACCTTGTGCCCGCTGCTGGTGCTCGGCATCTGGTGGCGCGGGCTCACCGCGGCGGGCGCGGTGGCCGGGTTGCTCGCCGGCGGCCTGGCCTCCGGCGGCGCGACCGTGGTGTCGGTGCTCGGCGGAATCTCCGAGGAACTCGGCGACGGCTGGCCCGCCGCGCTGCTCGGGTATCCGGCGGCGCTCAGCGTGCCGCTGGCGTTCCTGACGATGATCGTGGTCAGCCTGCTGACGCGGCGGCAGGACGAGCTCACCGTCGCGCGCATCTTCGTCCGCATGCATGCCCCCGAACGGCTCGGTATGGGCGCCGACCGCGAAGGCGGGCTGTCGGCGGGCTGACCGTTCGTCGCACACATCCGACCGTTCACCGCACGGTCGGCTACGCCTGCCGAGTGACCCAGGCCACAGCATTCTCACCGAGCGCGGGTGGTCGTAACTTCGGTACACACCGTAAGCCACGTCACAGGTAGGACCGGGTGATGACCACAACCGATACCGACGCCGCACCGCCGCCGCGTACGCCGACACCGGAGGAGTTCCTCCGGATGCAGGCCGGCCCGGAGTTCCAGGAACTGCGAAGCCGATTGCGGCGCTTCGTCTTCCCGATGACCGCACTGTTCCTCACCTGGTACCTGGTGTACGTGTTGCTCGGCGCCTACGCGCACGACTTCATGGCCACCACGCTGTTCGGCAACATCAATGTCGGGCTGGTGCTCGGCCTCGGGCAGTTCGTGTCCACCTTCGTCATCACCGGGCTCTATGTCCGGTTCGCCAACCGGGAACTCGACCCGCGGGCCGCGGCCATCCGCGAGGAACTCGAAGGGGTCAAGGCATGAACGCGCAGTATTTGGCCGCCGACGCCACCGTCGGCAATCCGATCGCCAATATCAGCATTTTCGCGCTGTTCGTGGCCGTCACCATGGTCGTGGTCATCCGGGCCAGCCGCAAGAACACCACCGCCGCCGACTATTTCACCGGCGGACGCGGCTTCTCCGGTCCGCAGAACGGCATCGCCATCGCGGGCGACTACTTGTCGGCGGCCAGCTTCCTCGGCATCGCGGGCGCCATCGCGGTCTACGGCTACGACGGGTTCCTCTACTCGATCGGCTTCCTGGTCGCCTGGCTGGTCGCGCTGCTGCTGGTGGCCGAAATGCTGCGCAACACCGGCAAATTCACCATGGCCGACGTGCTCAGCTTCCGGTTGAAGCAGGGCCCGGTGCGCACGGCGGCGGCATTGACCACGCTGACGGTCTCGTTGTTCTATCTGCTGGCCCAGATGGCAGGGGCCGGCGGTCTGGTGGCGCTGCTGCTCGACATCTCCAGTAAATCCGGGCAGGCCGTGGTGATCGCCGTGGTCGGTGTGCTGATGATCGTCTACGTCCTCGTCGGCGGGATGAAGGGCACCACCTGGGTGCAGATCATCAAGGCGGTGCTGCTCATCACCGGTGCCGCGGTGATGACGCTGGTGGTGTTCGCGAAGTTCGGGTTCAACCTGTCGGAGATCCTCGGTTCCGCGCAGGCCGCGGTGAGCGGTTCGGCCAACGACGCCGTCGCCGCCCGCGATGTGCTCGCCCCCGGCGCCCAGTACGGCGGCAGCGAGATGTCGAAGCTGAACTTCCTGTCCCTCGGTCTGGCCCTGGTGCTCGGCACCGCCGGTCTGCCGCATGTGCTGATGCGCTTCTACACCGTTCCCACCGCCAAGGAAGCCCGCCGCTCGGTGGTGTGGGCGATCGCCCTGATCGGCGCGTTCTACCTGTTCACCCTGGTACTCGGGTATGGCGCCGCGGCGCTGGTCGGCCCGGACGAGATCCTGGCCGCGGCCGGCGGACAGAACTCCGCTGCCCCGCTGCTGGCGTTCGAACTCGGCGGTGTGCTGCTGCTCGGCGTGATCTCCGCCGTCGCCTTCGCCACCATCCTCGCGGTGGTGGCCGGGCTGACGATCACCGCGTCGGCCTCCTTCGCCCACGACATCTACGCCAGCGTGCTCAAGCGCGGTAAGGCCGATGAGTCCGCCCAGGTGCGGGTCTCACGGATCACGGCGGTGGTGATCGGTGTGCTGGCCATCGGCCTCGGCATCCTGGCCAACGGCCAGAATATCGCCTTCCTGGTGGCGCTGGCCTTCGCGGTGGCGGCGGCGGCGAATCTGCCGACGATCCTGTACTCGCTGTTCTGGCGGCGGTTCAACACCACCGGCGCGCTGTGGAGCATGTACGGCGGCCTGGTCTCGACCATCGTGCTGATCGTGTTCTCCCCCGCCGTCTCCGGGTCGAAGTCGGCGATGATCCCCGGCTCGGACTTCTCCTGGTTCCCGCTGTCCAACCCCGGCATCGTGTCCATCCCGCTGGCCTTCGCGCTCGGCGTCGCGGGCACCTTCTACGGCGGACGCCGCGGCGGCGAGGATCCGGCCAAGGCCGCCGAGATGGAGGTGCGCTCGCTGACCGGGGTGGGCGCGGAGAAGGCGGTGGTGCACTGAGCACTTCCCGATCCCCGTTGTCCCCCTTGCTCATTCGATAGGAGTGCACGCGTTGACCACCGTCACCGTCGACCATCTCGACAACCCCGCCGCATACCCGCCGCCCGCGGAATTCGCCGCGAACGCCAACGCCGGTGCCGCCCTGTACGACCGGGCGGCCGCGGACCGGCTCGAATTCTGGGCCGAGCAGGCCCGCCGGTTGCACTGGGAACGGCCGTGGAACCAGGTGCTGGACTGGAGCAACGCGCCGTACGCGGAGTGGTTCGCCGGCGGCACCCTCAATGTGGCCTACAACTGCGTCGACCGGCATGTGCTCGACGGTCACGGCGATCAGGTCGCCATCCACTGGGAGGGCGAGCCGGGCGACTCCCGTTCGATCACCTACCGTGACCTGCTGGCCGAGGTGAGCCGGGCGGCGAACTACTTCACCGAGCTGGGATTGGTCGCCGGAGATCGGGTCGCCATCTATATGCCGATGGTGCCAGAGGCCATCGTGTCGATGCTGGCGTGTGCGCGGCTGGGGCTGACGCATTCAGTGGTGTTCGCGGGCTTTTCGCCGGCGGCGCTGCGGCAGCGCGTCGACGACGCCGGCGCGCGCCTGGTGGTCACCACCGACGGGCAGTGGCGGCGCGGCAAGCCCGCGCCGCTCAAGGCGGCGGTGGACGAGGCGCTGGGTGCGCCGGGCGAGACCACCGTCGAACATGTGCTGGTGGTGCGGCGCACCGAGATCGAGGTGCCGTGGACCGAGGGCCGCGATCTGTGGTGGCACGAGACCGTCGCGAACGCCTCCCCCGAACACGAAGCCGAGGCCTTCGACGCCGAACACCCGCTGTTCATCCTCTACACCTCCGGCACCACCGGAAAACCCAAGGGCATCCTGCACACCTCCGGCGGCTACCTCACCCAGACCGCCTACACACACCACTACGTCTTCGACCACAAACCCGGCGCCGACGTCTACTGGTGCACCGCCGACATCGGCTGGGTCACCGGCCACAGCTACATCGTCTACGGCCCCCTCGCCAACCGCGCCACCCAGGTCGTCTACGAAGGCACACCGAACTCTCCGAACGAGCACCGGCATTTCGAGATCATCGAAAAGTACGGGGTGAGCATCTATTACACCGCTCCCACCTTGATCAGGACGTTCATGAAGTGGGGCAGGCAGATCCCCGACGCCCACGATCTGTCCTCGATCCGGGTGCTCGGCTCGGTCGGCGAACCGATCAACCCGGAAGCGTGGCGGTGGTATCGCGACGTGATCGGTGCGGGCACGGCGCCGATCGTGGACACCTGGTGGCAGACCGAGACCGGGTCGATCATGATCTCCCCGCTGCCCGGCGTCACCGCGGCCAAGCCCGGTGCGGCGATGACCCCGCTGCCCGGCATCTCCGCGCGCGTCGTCGACGATGACGGCACCGGGCTCGGCCGCGACCGCTCGGGCCTGCTGGTCCTCGACCAGCCGTGGCCGTCGATGCTGCGCGGTATCTGGAACGATCCGCAACGGTTCCAGGAGACCTACTGGGACCGGTTCCGCGAATCCGGTTGGTACTTCGCCGGCGACGGCGCGCGGCTGGACGCCGACGGTGACCTGTGGGTGCTCGGCCGCGTCGACGACGTCATGAACGTCTCCGGCCACCGCATCTCCACCGCCGAGGTGGAATCGGCGCTGGTCTCCCATCGCGCCGTGGCCGAGGCCGCCGTGGTCGGTGCCAGTGACGCCACCACCGGGCAGGCCATCGTCGCCTTCGCCATCCTCACCGCCGAGGCCGGGGCCGGCGAGCAGGATCGAGAGGCACTGATCACACAGCTGAAAGCCGAAGTGTCCCAGCAGATCAGCCCGATCGCCCGCCCGCGCGATATTCATATCGTGCCGGAGCTGCCGAAGACCCGCAGCGGCAAGATCATGCGCAGGCTGCTGCGCGATGTCGCCGAGGGCCGCGAACTCGGCGACACCTCGACCCTGGTCGACCCGACCGTTTTCGAGTCCATCGCCCGCGGGTAATCCCGGGGACAGGCGGCGGACCCGCTCCGTGAGGGGGATCGGGTCCGTCGTCAGCTCCGGGCGACGTCGCGGCCGGTGGCCAGCAAGAGCAGATCGATCGCGGGAGCGCGCACCTGCTCCGGCCCGTCACCGTAAGACCAGTCCGCGTCGGTCGCGGTCAGCCGCAGGCCACGCAGCCGCTTGCGGGCACCGTAGAACCGGCTGGCCAGCACATGATCCAGGGCGGCGACGACCCGGGGCGGCGGGGTGTGCAGGGTGCGTCCGAGCGGGCGGGCCACATCTTGTTCGTGCACGATGATGTCCACCAGCGGGTCGGCGGGCGCGGCGCCGGGCGAGCGCCGCGACGATCCCGCCGCGGCCCGCAGCTGTGCGATCAGCTCGGCGGGTGCGTAGCGCGCCGACACCCGGCGTGCGGCGTCGGCGTTCATCCGATCCCAGTTGCCCCTGGCCCGGATCAAGCCCATGAGGGTGGAGCCGAGGCTGTCGACCGAGGTGATGTGGGCGAGGACGTCGTGGATGGTCCAGCCCGCGCACAGCGATTCGCGCCCCCATTCGTCGTCGCTCAATTCGTCGAAGAAATCGGCGAAGGCCAGCCGTTCGGCACGCAACCGGGTCGAGATCAGGTCAGGGTCCATCGTCGGTTCTCCCGGATCGCAGGGGCGTCACCGATATCGACGGCGCGGGGCCGCCGGAATCATCGGTGGCCCGGAATCGGCGTCGTCCGCCGGCTACGCCCAAGTGGACGCATGACCTGGCGACGCTGCGAGATACCTTGCGCGAAGCGGTTATTCAGAGTTGGAGTACCTTCTTGCGCATGGAGGTTCTGCTGCATCAGATCGACGCGTTCGCCGACGCACCGTTCTCGGGCAACCCGGCCGCGGTCATGCCGTTGCCGACCTGGCTGCCCGATGCGCTGTTGCAACACCTGGCCGAGGAGAACAACCTCGCCGAAACGGCCTTCTACACCCCTGGGTTACCGGCCGAGGCGGGCCCGCCGCCGGGCGAATGGCCCGCCTTTCACCTGCGCTGGTTCACCCCGCGGGTGGAGGTGGACATGTGCGGGCACGCGACGCTGGCGAGCGCGGCCCAGATCCTCACCGATATCGCGCCCGGCGCCGACCGGGTCAGCTTCTACACCCGCAGCGGCTGGCTGCACGTCGACCGCACCGATGACGACGAATATGTGCTCGACCTGCCCGTGGTGCCCTCCATCGAAACCGAGCCCGATCCGGTGCTGGTGGCCGCGCTCGGTGTACGGCCGGTGCGCGCCTACACCGGTGCGGACGCCGTCATCGTGGTCGGCAGCGAGCAGCAGGTGCGCACGCTGCGCCCGGCCCTCGACCGGTTTCCGCCGCTGCCGCGCGGCGCCATCGTCACCGCTCGCGGCGACGACGTCGACTTCGTCTCCCGGTTCTTCGGCCCCGGCGTCGGCGTACCCGAGGATCCGGTGACCGGCTCGGCGCACGCGCAACTGGTTCCGCTGTGGAGCCGCGAACTCGGTCGCACCGCCATGACGGCGCGTCAGCTCTCCCGCCGCGGCGGGCGGCTGCGCACCGAACTCGTCGGCGACCGGGTACTGCTGATCGGACGCTGCCGCCGCTACCTCGACGGTGTGGTCACCCTGCCCGACGACTGAGCACCGGCAGCGGTCACAGGTCGAAGACGATGTCGAGATGGTCGCTGCGCGGCACGGACTGGCAGGCCAGGCGGGTGCCGCGGGCCAGATCGTGATCGTCGAGGGTTTGATTGTCGAGCAGCTCCACCGCACCGGCGCGCAGCGTGTAGGCGCAGCCGCCGCAGGTGCCTTCGCGGCAGACATACGGAGCGTCGAGGCCACGCTCGAGTAGCACGTCGAGCAGGACGGACTGCTTCGGCCACTCGATCTCGTGCTGCTCGCCGTCGAGTTCCACGGTCGCGGTGACGCATGCACCGCCCGATACCGCGCCGGCGGAAACCGGCTGGACCGCGAAGGCATCGGAGTCCAGCGAGACGAAAACCTCGGCGTGAACCCGTGATTCGCCGATTCCGCGCGTCAGCGCCGCGGCGCGGGCGGCGTCCATGAACGGAGCCGGGCCGCAGAGATAGATCTGGGCGTCGTCGAGCGTGGGCAATGCCGCCGCGATGGAAGCGGTGGTCGGCACACCGTGATCGGCATCGAACAGGTGGGTGACGGTGAGCCGGTCGCAGTGACGCTGGGCGAGCTCGGTGAGTTCGCGCGCGAAGATCACCGACGCGCGATCGACGTTGGCGAAGATCAACGTGATCGAATTCCGATGCGCGGCAAGCGCGGTCCGCAGGATCGACATGATCGGCGTGATACCGCTGCCCGCCGCGAGCAGCACGAACGGCACGGCCCAGTCCTTGGGCACGAATGTCCCGGCCGGTGGCAGCGTTTCCAGCTCCGTCCCGGCGGTGACGTTGTCGCAGATCCAGTTCGACGCGCGGCCACCGGGGACCCGCTTGACGGTGACGGCGGGCCGGGCGTCGATCACCGGCGAGCTGGACAGGGAATAACACCGTGCCAGCGGCCCGTCCGGTCCCGGAATGCGCAGGGTGAGGAACTGGCCCGCCCGGTAGCTCAAGGCCGAGCCCGGCGGTGGGCCAAGGACCAACGTCACCGCCTCCGCCGTCTCCCGCACGACCTCCTGCACGGTGACCCGCACCGTCGGTGCCGACGGCGGGGCGAGATCCGGGGTCAGCGTCATCGCAGTGCTCCTTCACGCAGGTCAGCGGCTCGGCGACGCCGCCCGACGATTACAGTTCATGAATGTGCCATTGACAACTGGCTCATTGCGTGATGATGCTAAGAGCATGGTGATAACAGAGTCAACGGCGACTTTGCGACGCCCGGTCCCTCGTTCCGCGTCCCTGCGGACCCGCATCGCGGCGACCGGGTCGGTCCTGAGCATCCGGCAACTGAACGGCCTCCTGCCGCCCACCCGCTGGGGCATCGGGGCAGGACGCGGCCTGATCGCGAGCGTGATGGCGGTAGGCGGACCCACCCTGCCCGGGACCACGGTCATGCCCGTGCGTGCGGCCGGGGTGCGCGCAGAAATGGTGCGCGCACCCGGCGTCGGGCTCGGCGATCGGGTGATCTACTACGTGCACGGCAGCGGCTATGTGATCTGCTCGGCGCGCACACATCGCGGGCTGGCTTCGCGGCTGTCCGCACAGACCCGGCTGCCGGTCTTCGTCGTCGACTACCGGCTGGCACCCGAGCACCCCTTCCCCGCGGCCGCCGACGATGTGGCGGCCGGGTATCGGTGGCTGCTGGCCAACGGCTACCAGGCCGAAAACATCGTCATGGGCGGCGATTCGGCCGGATGCCACCTCACCCTCGATCTGCTGCTGGACAACGCCAGAACCGGAGCGGCCCAGCCCGCGGGCGCGTTCATGTTCTCCCCGCTGATGGATCTGAGCTTGTCCGCGGCCGAACAGCTCGACCGGCGCAAGCCGGACCCGATGGCACCGGCCCCGGTGGGACGCCGGATGATCCAGCTCTACACCCGCGACGAGCCCGCGGACTCCCCGCGGCTGCGCTTGACCATCCCGCCGGGCACCACCTTGCCGCCGCTGTACGTACAGGCCGCGGCCGAGGAGATGCTCGCCGCCGATGCCCGCCATCTCTGGGAGATGGCCACCGCGGCCGGGACCTCGTGCCGGCTGGAGCTGTGGCCCGGCCGCATCCACGTCTTCCAGGCGCTGCCACTGATCGTGCCCGAGGCGGCTCCCGCGCTGCGCCGGGCCGCCGCGTTCGTCTCCGACGCGCTGGCGCAGGCGAATGCCTCGGTAGTAGAGAAGGTGAGCTGAGATGTGGCCGTTTTCCACCAGGCGCAGCTATGACGCGCGGGCCGTCGTCACCGGCGCCGGCAGCGGCATCGGGCGCGCCTTCGCGCTCGAGATCGCCGCGCGCGGCGGCGAGGTGATCTGCGCCGATATCGACAAGGACCGCGCCGACGAGACCGTGCGGCTGATCGAGCAACGGCACGGGCGCACGGCCTACCCGTTCTTCTGCGATGTCGCGATGCGCGCGGATGTGCAGCGGCTCGCCGATTTCGCCGAGGAGGTCTTCGCGGGCCCGCCGACGGTGGTGGTGAACAACGCCGGAGTCGGCATCGGCGGTAAGCCGGTCGGTGAGATCGGTTTCGACGACTGGGAATGGGCGCTCGGCATCAACCTGTGGGGCGTGGTGCACGGCTGCGAGATCTTCGCACCGCGGCTGCGCGCCGCGGGCCGCGGCGGCATCGTGAACGTCGCCTCCGCGGCCGCGTTCGCCGCGGCCCCTGGAATGGCGGTGTACAACACGTCCAAGGCGGCCGTGCTGTCGCTGTCGGAGACCATGCATGCCGAACTCGCGGGCAGCGGCGTGGCGGTGACCGCGCTGTGCCCCACCTTCGTCAAGACCAATGTGGTCGCCGACGGACGGATCACCGCGGGGCCCTCGCGCCTGGCCGATCAGCTCATGCGCTGGACCGGATTCTCACCAGAACGGGTCGCCGCCGGCGCCCTCGACGCACTCGACCGCGGCCGCCTCTATGTGGTGCCGCAGCTGGATGCCCGGCTGGTGTGGCAGCTCAAACGCACCTTCCCCGCCACCTACGCCGGCGCCCTCGGCCTGCTCAATCGCCTACTGCCACTCGAGGATCCGGCCACCACGGCCGCATCCTCCCCCACGACTGGAGCCTGACATGTCCTTCAACTTCGACGATATGCTCGCCAAGATCAAGGCCCGCCAGTGGGCCCTGGCCGATATCGACTGGGACGCCCCCGGCGCCGAGGAGATCGACCCGGAGCTGTGGACCAAACTCAAGCCGTTCATCTCCGATCTGATGTGGATCGAGAACGTCGGCGCACGCGGTTTCGCCGCCATGGCCAAGAAGGCGCCCACCGACACCCTCAAGGAGATCTACCGGTACTTCCACGCCGAGGAGCAGCGCCACGCCAATGCCGAGCTCGCGCTGATGCGGCGCTGGGGCATGCTCGACGGCGACGAGCTGCCGGAGCCGAATATCAACGTCAAGCTGGTCATCGACTTCCTGGACAAGCACGCCGACGGGATGTCGATGTCGTTCCTCGGCACCGTGATCCCGATGCTCGAGGTGGCCCTCGACGGCGCACTGATCAAGTTCGTCACCGACGAGATCAAGGATCCGGTGGCGCAGGAGGTGTTCAAGAAGATCAACGCCGACGAGGCTCGGCATCTGGCCACCGATTACGCGGTGATGGAACTGCTCGGCCACGCGACCGCGCGCAAGCTGGCCATCGATTTCGTCGGCGGCTGGGCCAAGCCGTCGCTGATCGTCGGCGCGCTCAGCTATTTCCCGCTGCTGAACAAGATGCGCGACAACATCGTGGAGATGGGTGTGTCCGAGGAACGCCTGTACTCGGCGATGGCGCGGTTCAAGGCCGTCGGTGAACGTGCGCCGATCGTGAACCGGCTGCCCATGTACCGGCTGGTGAAGATGCACAGCGGCTGGGTGATCAACCGCGATCACCCCTACCACCTGTTCGCCGACGCCCTGGTCAAGGTGACCGGCCGGATTCCCGAACGCTATTTCGCCGAGCAGCCGTCGTGGTCGAAGGCGCTGACCCACGAGCCGGTCGCATGAGCGCGGCGGCGAAGCCACTGGACGTGGCGATCATCGGCGCGGGTTTCGCGGGCATCGGCGCGGCGATCCGGCTGCGACAGCGCGGGATCACCGACTTCACGATCCTCGAGCGCGATACCCGAGTGGGCGGCACCTGGCGCGACAACACCTATCCCGGTGCCGCCTGCGATATCCCGTCGCGGCTGTACTCCTACAGCTTCGCGCCGAATCCGAACTGGTCGCAGACCTATTCGGGCAGCGCGGAGATCCTGGACTACATCGAGTCCATGGTCGACCAGTTCGCGATCCGGCCCTTCATCCAGTTCGGCCAGAATGTCACCGGATTGGATTTCGACGAAGAAGCGGGACTGTGGTCGATCGCCGTCGCCGGCCGCAGGGGCCGGCTGCGTGCGCGTGCGGTGGTGATCGCCTCGGGCCCGCTGTCGAACGCGAGCTTCCCGGACATCGACGGTATCGACAGCTTCGCCGGGCACAAGATCCACAGTGCCCGCTGGGATCACGACTACGACCTCACGGGCATGAAGGTGGCCGTGGTCGGCACCGGCGCCAGCGCCGTGCAGATCGTGCCGGAGCTGGTGCGGCGGGCCGGATCGGTGAAGGTGTTCCAGCGCACGCCGGGCTGGGTGTTGCCACGGGTCAACCGCTCCACCACCGACATGACCAAATCGATCTACCGGCGGTTCCCGCGCACCCAGGCGCTGGCCCGCGACGCCTGGTTCTGGGGGCACGAGTCGGTGGCCCTCGGTGTGGTGTGGACCAGCCCGCTGACCCGGGTGGTCGAGCAGGTCTCGCTGCTGCATCTGCGCACCCAGGTGCGCGACCCGTGGTTGCGCCGCCAGCTCACCCCGGAATTCAAGGCAGGCTGCAAACGACTGCTGATGAGCAACGACTACTACCCGGCCCTGCAAGCCGACAACTGTCAGCTCATCACCTGGCCGATCGTGCGCATCGTGCCCGAAGGCATCCAGACCGCGGAAGGGGTGGTGCACGGCGCCGACTGCATCGTCTTCGCCACCGGATTCGATGTGTCCAAGGCCGGGGCACCGATCCCGGTCACCGGGCGCGGCGGCCGCTCGCTCAACGAGGAGTGGAGCCGCGGGGCCTACGCCTTCAAGAGCGTCGCGGTCGCGGGCTATCCCAACATGTTCCTGACCTTCGGGCCGAATTCCGGCCCCGGCCACAATTCGGCACTGGTGTACATGGAGGCGCAGATCGAATACCTCACCGAGGCGATCCAGATCCTGTTACGCCGCGACCTGCGGATGCTCGAAGTCGACCGGAACCGCCAGGACCGCTACAACGCCCGGCTGCAACGGCGCCTGGCCGCGACGACCTGGAACTCCGGCTGCCGCAGCTGGTACCTCACCGAGGACGGCTTCAACGCCACCATGTATCCCGGTTTCGGTACGCAGTACGTGCGTGAGCTGTCGCGGGTGAACCTCGACGACTACGTCCTCACCGCCCGTTCGGCGCACCGCCCGCTGGCCGGCAGCGGAGCCCGGCTCGGCTGATGCCCCAGCCAGATTCGCGCCCGTGTCCCGGTACCGGTTACCGGGACACGGGCGCGCGCGTGAGCGCCCGGAGCGGGAAGGTACGGACGTGACCGAGGTGGGCGAATACCGCATCGACGAGCTCGCGCGAGCGGCCGGAACGACCAGCCGCAATGTGCGGCTGTACCAGGAGAAAGGCCTGCTGCCCGCGCCCGTCCGGCGGGCGGGACGGGCCAATATCTACGGCGATGCGCATCTGGCGCGGCTGCGCATCATCGATGGGCTGCTCGCACGCGGATTCACCACCGCCCACATCGCCGATTTCATCACCAGCTGGGAGACCGGCAAAGACCTCACCGAGATCCTCGGGCTCCAGCACGCCGTGACCGCGGCGTGGGGACAGTCCCGAGCACCGGTCGAATTCACCCGCGACATGGTCGATGCCATCCTGGGCGATCCGGAACCCGGCCACGCTGACGACGCGCACCTGGATCGCCTGGTGCGGCTGGGGCTGGTGCGGGTGCACGACGGCGGCAGCACCATCGAACTGCTGCGCCCGCAGCTGCTGGAAGCCGTGTTCCAGCTGAAGGCCTACGGCATCGAGGTGCCCACCCTCATCGACCTGTACGCGGAGGTGATGGGCAGACTCGACGATATCGCCCGGCGGATGGTGGCCGCCGCCAAGGACCACATCGTGTCCGAGCACGGCCTCGGCTGGCTGCCCGACACCGACGACGCGATCGCCGACACCACCCAGATGTTGCGGCATTGGCGCGAACTCGGCACCGGCATGGTGCATTCCGGGCTCGATCAGGCGCTCGACCGGGCACTGGAGCACGAACTCGGTGACTATCTGGCCGCCGCGGCGCGGGCGCACACATCGCCCGGAGCCGACCTGTTACCGGTCGGGGACGGGGCCGTCGTCGGGCGCCGGGCCGATGACGCCGGTGGCGTCGGGCAGCAGCGGCACGATCGCGAAGGCGCCGGCCACCGCGTCGGCGGGTAGCGCCTCCACCGCGCGGATACCGTTGTGCGTGGCGAGGTTTCGCAGTTGCTCCGGCGTGCCGCGCACGACCAGGCCCACCGCGCAGGCGCAGCCGGCGCGCAGCCGGGCGACCGACACGGTGACGATCTTCTCGGTGCGTTCGTCGACAGCTCGCGAGCTGCGCAGATTATCCAGCAGCTGCCAGGCGGCGTCCTCGGCCGATCGCAGCACCACGACCTCGGTCGCTGGGACCTGCACGGTCACCAGCTGCGTCTGCACCCGCGGTAACGGCACCTGGTACAGCACCCGGCCGATCCGCAGACCGGCCGCGAGAGCCGGAAGGCGTTGCGGGGTCTGGTATTCGGTGAACGACACCAGCGCCCAGCGCTCGGCGGCATCGGTGCCCGACAGCGAATCCCGCGCTCGCGCCAAGTATTCCGCGACCGATTCGCCCTGTTGCGGGCCGAGGCGGTCGGTGGACACGCCCTCCGAACGCGGCGGCTGCATGGCGCCGACGGCGACCAGGACGACAACGACCACCCCGGCGACCGCCGCGAACACCGCTCGCAGCAGTCGCGTCGACCGGAGGTTGGATCGGCAGCACCGCTCAGGCATTGCGCAGCACGTCGAGGGCGTGCCTCAGATCGGCCGGGTACTCGCTGGTGATCTCCAGATATCTGCCGTCGGCGGGATGCTGGAATCCGAGCGAACGCGCGTGCAGCCACTGCCGCTGCAAACCGAGGCGCTCGGCCAGGCGCGGATCGGCGCCGTAGGTGAGGTCACCGCAGCAGGGGTGGCGGATCGCGGAGAAATGCACCCGGATCTGATGGGTGCGCCCGGTTTCCAGATGGATGTCGAGCAGGCTCGCCGCCTGGAATGCCTCGACGGTGTCGTAGTGGGTGACGCTGGGGCGGCCGTCGGCGGTGACCGCGAACTTCCAGTCGTTGCCGCGGGCCCGGCCGATCGGGGCGTCGATGGTGCCGCTGCTGGGATCCGGATGCCCCTGCACCAGTGCGTGATAGCGCTTGTCCACGGTGCGCTGTTTGAACGCGCGCTTGAGCACGGTGTAGGCGTGTTCGGACTGGGCGACCACCATCACCCCCGAGGTGCCGACATCGAGGCGGTGCACGATGCCCTGGCGTTCGTGTGCGCCGGAGGTGGAGATGCGGTAGCCGGCCGCGGCCAGCCCACCCACCACCGTCGGCCCGGACCAGCCGACACCGGTGTGCGCGGCCACCCCGACGGGTTTGTCGACCGCGACGATGTCGTCGTCGGCGTAGAGGATCTTCATCCCCTCGACCGGTTCGGCCTCGATGGTGAGCTCACGTTTGGGCTCGGGGAACACCACCTCGAGCCAGGCGCCCGCGGTGAGCCGATCCGATTTGCCGGCAGCGACACCGTCGAGCTGCACCGAACCCTCTTCGGCCAGCGCCGCCACCGCCGTCCGGGACAGGCCGAGCAGCCGCGACAGGCCCGCGTCGACCCGCATGCCGTCCAGCCCGTCGGGCACCGGCATGGTCCTGGTTTCCCTCATGCCGCGCTCCCCTCGCCGGCCCCGGTGTTCTTCGTGTTCTCTGTGGTCTCGGATCGCGCGCTGTTCACTGTGTTCTCGGACTCTTCGGTAGTCTTCTCGGCCCGGCCGGCCCTGGTGCCGTTCGGCTCGAATCCGAACACCGTCAGCACCACCAGCAGGATCGCACCGCAGACGATGGCCGAATCGGCGACGTTGAACACCGGCCACCAGCCGACGGCGACGAAATCGACCACATGCCCCTGCAACGGCCCCGGCGAGCGGAACAGCCGGTCCACCAGGTTGCCCAGCGCACCACCGAGCACCATGCCGAGCCCGACGGCCCACCACAGCGAGCGCAGGGTGCGGCCGATGCGGATCACCCCGATCACCACCGCGGCCGCGACCAAGGTCAGCAGCCAGGTCATGCCGGTGGCCATGGAGAAGGCCGCGCCCGGGTTGCGCACCAGGCTCAGCCGGGCCCAATCGCCGATGAGGTACACCGGATCGCCGGGGGTCAGCGTGGCGACCACGATGACCTTGGTGAGCAGGTCGAGGGCGAACAACACCGCCGCGATCACCAGCAACAGCCGCAGTCGCTGCGGTGGGCGCGCCGGGCCCTCGGGGGGCTGCTCGGCGGTGCTTGGCTCGGGTGGCCGGTCGTCACTCACGCCGACCATCATCGCTCGAGGCGCGAACGGGCCTGTGCTGCGGGCACCGCATGTCCCGGCACCGCGGCCGTCGGCTGTCCCAGCCGATCCTCAGCCCGCGCTGCCCACATGTCCCAGCTGACACTCAGGAACCGGTCGTACTCTGTTGCTCGTGACGGTGTTGTCTTCTCCCCACGCACCCCGGATCGGCCGTTCCGGAGTGCTGATCATGGTGCTCGCGGTCGGGTTGTCGGCGTTCGGTGTCGGGTGCAGCGACGGCGCGGAGCCGTCCTCGGACGCCGAGGGCACCGAGCCGCTCGGCATCGGGCGTGAAGTGACGGTGCCGATCGCCGCGGCGGTGGCCACCGTCGAGTCGCCCGGCGAAGAACCGCGCGGCGCGCTGCGGGCCGGTTTCCCGGACGGCACCGTGCAGGAGGTGACGCTGCGTACCGATCACCGCATCCAGCAGCGGATCGATGATCAGCCGCCGCGCGATTTCTCGCATCCGGCGCTGACCATCCCGTTGACCGCCCGCACGGACGACTCCGACGTCGACCTCACCCTCGGTGCCGTCACCACCCCCGACCCGTCGTTGTCGCAGGCGCTGACCGCCGCCGACGGCTCGCACGCGGGCCTGGACATGAGCGAGCTCGGCGCGATCACCGCGCTGCGGCTTGCCCCCTCACCGGAAACCTCGAACTCCGCGCGCGCGGCCATCGAGCAGGCGTTCTATCAAGCGGTGTACCAGTCGATCACCTTCCCGGACGATCCGGTGGGCGTGGGCGCGGTGTGGACGGTGCGTCAGGAGGTCACCGGTGGGGTGGCCCTCGACCAGGTGACCACGGCGACGTTGACCGAACGCGAGGGCAACCGCCTCACCATCGACCTGACCGTGGCCCAGACGCCGAAATCGCGGACCTGGAACCTGCCCAACGAGGCAGGCACCCTGCACATCGAGGATTACGCGATGACCGGCTCGGGCACCATCATCGTCGATCTGGGCCTGCCGCTGCCGGTATCGGGCGCCATCGATATCGGCGGGCACCAGTCCTACCGCGACCCGCGCACCGACACGCTGCTGCGCCAGACCATCAGCACGCGGGTGTCCTGGGGTGGATAGCACCGCGGGATCTCGCGATCGGCGGATGTCTGTCGGTGCCCGGGCATAGGCTCGAACCCGTCCGACAACCGATCGAGACCTGGAGGTCTTGCGATGTCCGATGTCTCCCCGATTCCCGAGGGCTACCCGCGCCTGTCCCCCGGCCTCGCCGTGGACGGCGCGGCCGAAGCGATCGAGTTCTACAAGAAGGTCTTCGGCGCCACCGAGCGCATGCGCATGCCGCGTCCGGACGGCAAGGTCGCCCACTGCGAGCTGCTGGTCGGCGATTCGGTGATCATGCTTGGTGATCCGGCGCCGGAGATGAAGTTCCTCGACCCCAAGAGCGTCGGCGGCACCCCGGTCAATTTCAACATCTACGTCCCCGATTCCGATGCCGCCTTCAACGCGGCCATCGCGGCGGGCGCGACCGAGCTCATGCCGATGGAAAACCAGTTCTACGGCGACCGCACGGGCAGTTTCACCGATCCGTGGGGCCACCAGTGGACCGTTGCCACGCACGTCGAGGATGTCACCCCCGACGAGATGGAGCGGCGGATGGCCGAGTTCACCGGCGCATCCTGACCGCGGGGTGATGCCGGCTGCGGGTAGCGCCCGCAGCCAGCGCCGACGCGTCGCTCAGGCGGCCCCACCCGGGGACGCCGGGATGAGTTTGTGCTCCTCATCGCGCAGCGACGCGGTGATCCACCAGGCCGCCTCGACCAGCACGATGCCGACCACACCGCAGACCACCGCGGCCGTGGTGAGCCCGACGTTGGACGGGTCGAGTTTGAAGAACTCCCTGGTGAACGGGATGGTGAACAGCAGCAGATAGGCCAGCACCGAGGCGCCGAGCAGCACCACCTTCCACCACACATAGGGCCGGGCCACGATGGCCAGCACCCACACCGCGATCATGATCAGCGTGATGAGCGCGGTGGTGCCCGCCTGCACCGTCTGCTGCTCGGTCGCCTCCGGCCCCGCATAGGCGATCAGATACGCGACGAAGGTGGCCACGCCGATCACCACACCGGAGGGAATCGCCAACCGCATCACCCGGCCGACGAAACCGGGGCGAGCCCGCTCGTTGTTGGGCGCCAGCGACAGGATGAACGCCGGGATGCCGATGGTGAACCAGGCCGCGATGGTGACATGTCGCGGCAGGAACGGATACCCGATCGGCTCGTAGTCGAAGATCTGCGACCCGGCACCGGCCAGACCGACCAGGAACGCCAGCAGCACCGAATACACCGTCTTGGTGAGGAACAGATTCGAGACGCGTTCGATATTGCCGATCACCCGGCGACCCTCCCCCACCACATACGGCAGGGTCGCGAACTTGTTGTCCAGCAGCACGATCTGGGCCACCGCGCGCGTGGCCGGACTGCCCGAGCCCATGGCGACACCGATATCGGCGTCCTTGAGCGCCAGCACATCGTTGACGCCGTCACCGGTCATGGCGACGGTGTGCCCGCGCGACTGCAACGCACCCACCATGGCGCGCTTCTGATCCGGGCGCACCCGGCCGAAGGTGGTCTCCCGGTCCAGCACATCGGCGAGCGCGTCGCGGTCCTCGGGCAGCCCGCGCGCGTCGACGGCATGGTCGCCGCCCGGCAGCTCGAGCGAGGCGGCCACCGCGCCCACCGATACCGCGTTGTCACCGGAGATGACCTTGATCGCCACGTCCTGACTCGCGAAGTAATCGAGGGTGTCGCCGGCGTCCGGACGCACCTTCTGCTCCAGCACCACCAGCGCGGCCGGGGTGACGACGCCCGGCGCGTCGGGCGCGTCGACGGCGCGATCGCTGGTGGCCAGCAACAGGATCCGCAGGCCGGAGGACCCGAGTTCCTCGGCCCTGCGGGCATCCTCGGAACCGGCATCGAGCAGCACATCGGGGGCGCCGAGCAGCCAGTTCCCGTGCTCACCGTAGGAGAAGCCGCTCCACTTCTTGGCCGAGGAGAACGGCGCGACCGCGGTGTAGGACCAGTCCGGCCGGTCGGGAACCGCCTCGGCGATGGCCTGCACGCTGGCATTGGGGCGCGGATCGTCGCCGGCCATGGCGGCGAGCGCGCGGCGGATCTCGGCCTCGTCGCCGGCACCGAGCACCTCGAGATCGGCCAACCGCATCCCGTTCTCGGTGAGCGTGCCGGTCTTGTCCGCGCACACCACGTCGACGCGGGCCAGGCCCTCGATCGCGGGCAGTTCCTGCACCAGGCATTTGCGCCGGCCCAGCCGCACCACCCCGACCGCGAACGCGATCGAGGTCATCAGCACCAGCCCCTCGGGCACCATCGGCACCAGCGCCGCCACCATGCCGGTGACCGCGGGCCGCCACGACTGACCGCTGGAGAACAGCTGGTTGTAGATGATCAGCGCACCGGCCGGGATCAGCAGGTAGGTGATGACCTTCAGGATGGTGTTGATGCCGTTGCGCAGTTCGGAATTGACCAGGGTGAACTTGCTGGCTTCCTCGGCCAGCTTGGCCGCATACGCGTCGCGACCGACCTTGGTGGCCCGGTAGGCACCGGAGCCGGACACCACATAGCTGCCCGAGAGCACCTGCGCGCCCAGCTCCTTGTGCACCGGATCGGCTTCGCCGGTGAGCAGCGACTCGTCGACCTCGAGCAGTTCGGATTCGACCACCTCGCCGTCGACCACGATCTGATCGCCGGGACCGAGTTCGATCAACTCGTCGAGCACCACATCCTTGGGTGCGATCTGCTCCGAGCGGCCGTCGCGGCGCACCGTCGGCTTGGCCTGGCTGACGATGGCCAGCTGATCGAGGGTGCGTTTGGCGCGGATCTCCTGAATGATGCCGACCGCGCTGTTGGCCACGATCAGCAGCCCGAACATGCCGTCGATCACCGAACCGGTTGCCATCACCAGCACGAAAAGCACACCGAGGATCGCGTTGATCCTGGTGAACACATTGGCGCGGACGATATCGCGCACCGAACGGCTGGCCCGGTCGGGCACATCGTTGGTGCGGCCGTCACGACGACGTTCGTCCACCTCGGCGGCGGTCAACCCGGTCGAACGCGGCGCCTGCACGGATATCGACATGGCTGCCAGCCTAAGCGACGGCGCCGGGCGCGGGCCGTCACCGGCCACCGGTGGTGAGCAGCCGTGTGGCGCCGCGACGGTAGGTTCGGACGAGTGCGGCGGACCGAATCGATTCCTGGGGTTGCGTTCGGGGTCGGCGCGTACGCGTCCTGGGGCGCGTTCCCGGCCTTCTTCGGGCTACTGGCCTTCGCCTCGGCCACAGAGGTGCTCGCGCAACGCATCCTCTGGACCCTGGTGGTCGTGCTCATCGTGCTCGGCGCGGTGGGCAGGCTGGGCGAGCTGCGCCGGATCTCGGCGAGCACTTGGCGCTACGCGGCCGCGGCCTCGGCGGCGATCTCGCTGAACTGGGGTGTCTACGTCTACGGGGTGATCTCCGAGCAGGTGGTGCAGTGCGCGCTCGGCTACTTCATCAACCCGCTGGTCACCGTGGCGTTCGGGGTGCTCATCTTCCGGGAACGCCTGGCCGCCGCGCAGTGGGTGGCGCTCGGGCTCGGCGCGTCGGCGGTCGCGGTGCTCACCGTCGATTACGGGCGCCCGCCGATGATCGCGCTGACGCTGGCGTGCTCGTTCGCCGTCTATGGACTGGTGAAGAAGGTGATCCCGCTGGACGCGTTGCGCGGGGTGGCGGCCGAGGGCTTGATCGCGGCACCGTTCGCGCTGGTGTTCGTGATCGTGCTCGCCGTCACCGGGCAGGGCAGCTTCGGCGGCGGGTTCTCCGAGAGCGCGCTGCTCATGTCGACCGGCCCGGTGACGCTGGTGCCGCTGTTGCTGTTCGCGGTGGCCGCCCAGCGAGTCCCGCTGTCGACCATGGGAATTCTGCAATATCTGACACCCGCCCTGCAGTTGGCATGGGGCGTCGCGGTGGCAGGAGAGCCGATGCCCGCCTCGCGCTGGGCCGGTTTCGCGCTCATCTGGGCGGCACTGGCGGTGTTCACCGTGCACGCGCTCGTCCGCTCCCGCCGGCGGGTGGAGACGGCAGAATCGGACTCCGCTGCCCGTGGCTCGGGCTCGGAAGGCACCGCGGCTCGCTGATTCGCCGGGCCGATACGACACTCATACCGCCCAGCTATCGGTCACCGCGGCTGTGAGGACCCACAGACGATGGGCGCGCAGGGCTCGCGTCGGTTACATTCTGCCGTCGAATCGATCTCAAAATGCCCTACGACAAGGGGTTTTATGTGACAAGGGGTATCAGTGACATTGGATGACGCGCAACTGGATCGGGCCGCGGGCGCGCTGCTCGGTAGTGCGGCCGGAGACGCGCTGGGCGCCGGCTACGAGTTCACCTATCCGAGCGCCGACCAGGTGATCGATATGGTCGGCGGCGGCATGTTCGGCTGGGCGCCCGGCCAGTGGACCGACGACACCTCCATGGCCGTGGCGATCGCGCTGGCCGCGGACACGTCGGACAAGGGCATCGATCTGGACGAGGTGGCCGCCGGGTTCATGGCGTGGTGGGATTCCCAGCCGCCGGATGTCGGGGTGCAGACCTCGAAGGTGCTCAGTGCGCGGCCCAGTTCGGCGCGCGGCATGCAGGCGGTCGCCATGTCACTGCCCGGGCTCACCGGCGGCAACGGCTCGCTCATGCGCACCGGGCCGGTCGCCCTCGCCTACCTCGGCGATCCGGTCGAATGCGCAAGGGCGGCCGGCGCGATCGGGCTGCTCACCCATCACGATCAGCAGGCCGTCGAGGCCTGCAAGATCTGGAGCCACGCCATCCGGCACGCGATCCTCGAGGCGAACTTCGACGGCGTGCGCGACTACGTCGCCGCCTGCCCCGCCGCCGACTACTGGAACCCGCTGCTCGATCAGGCCGAAACCGGGACCCCGCAGGACTTCCCGAAGAACGGCTGGGTGGTGCACGCCCTGCAGACCGCATGGTGGGCCATCACTACCACCGATCAATCCGGCCCCGACCACCTGCCGCGCGCGCTGGAGCAGTGCGTGCGCGCGGGCAACGACACCGACACCACCGCCGCCATCGCGGGCGCGCTGCTCGGCGCCCGGTGGGGTGCGTCGGCGGTGCCGTCGCGCTGGCGCGAGCTGCTGCACGGCTACCCCGGGCTCACGGGGAACGACCTGGTCGCGCTGGCGCACCGGATCGTGGTGAAGAACGCGGGGTAGCCGATCCGAGTGCGCGGGCGCCCGGCCGTGGCTGCGATGGGCGCGAGCGTCGCCCAGCGCAGCCACAGGCTCAGTACGAGGTGATGATGTGGCCGGGCGTCCACGTGCCCGAACGCCGGACCTGCTCGACCGAGACCCTGGCGGCCTCGGCCTCCGGATCCACCGGAATGAACTGCTCGATGGAACCCCAGTCCTTGTCCCAGTCCTGATCCAGATACGCCGGCAGGGTGCGGGCGGTGAACAGCAGCTGGGTCCAGCCGAGCGGGCCACCACCATCGTGGGCCTGCCACATCGTGGTGATCGAAGCGCCACCACGGTCGGGCAGGATCCGGTACTGCGGCAGCTCGGAGACGCCGTAGCGGGTGGGCAGATGGTTCTGGCACGGGAAGTTCAGTCCCACAGCCCAATCCAGCAGCACCGGGGTCTGCGAGCCCAGCAACTGCGTCACCGTTGTCGTCTGCGGCACCCGCGGCGGGGTGACGGCCAGCCACTGGTCGGCGCCGAGATCCTTGTCCTCGGCGACCACGCGCACCACGTCGGCGTCGCCGGGCAGCTGGTCCAGCGGGACGCGCAGGTTCCGCCACACCGGTGCGGGGCCGATATCCAGCGGCAGGATCGTGCCGCGCGGGGCTACGCTGCCGTCGGGCCGGGTGCTGCCGTATTCGAGTTCGAGCCGCTGGCCGGGCCGTTCGATCCCGTCGGCGTCGACGGAACGGATCCGGCCCGCGACCGCGATGGCGATGATGTCGCCGCGGCTGCCGTCGACCACGTCGGGCAGCCGATACCAGTCGGTGGTCAGGGCGGCCGGAACCTGATCGTCGGCGCTGTAGGTGCCGAGCACCGGCGTGGTGGCCGGATCCAGGCCGAAGGGCAACGGCACGTTGCTGCCGTTCACGCCGCGACCGGTCGAGGTGTCCGAGGTGGAGCCGGCCGAGGCCGCCGCATCGCGGATCTCGTCCGGGTCCGAGGACACCGTATTGGCTCGGCCGGTACTGGTTTCGAGCTCCTCGGACACCAGGACCGGGGCCACACCATTGGGTGTGAAGCCGGTGGATTCGGTCCCGGCCAGCGCGGCGGCGCTGTCACCGGACAGCGGCCGCAGCATCGAGGCGTTCGGATCCGGCTCGACCAGAACGTCGTCGGCAAGGCCGCAACCATCCGAGAAGGTCGCGGCGATATTGGATTTCGCCAGCGAGTAGGCCGGGTACTGGGCGACCGCGGCCTTGGCGAAGGACGCCACCTCGAACACCACCATGGCGGCCGCCACGATCATCAGCACCGGTGTGCGCGCGAGCCGCCCCGCCGCCGACCCGGGTGCGGGCTCGGCGCCCGGGCGGATGTGGAACCACGCGGCCACCGCCAGCGCGAGCACCGTCAGGCCCATCATGAACGTCGAGAACCCGAAACCGGCGAACGACGGCGGCTTGTCCCACCACGGGATGCCCCACGACGACACATACCAATAGCCGTTGGCGGCAACGAAACTCATCGCAAGGGTGAAGAAGACCGCGGCCGCGAACAGCGCCCGGTTGCGCACCGGGCGCATCACCTTCGCGCTCACCGCGACAGCGGCGAGCGCCGCCGCGCAGGCGGCCAGCCCGGCGAAGACACCGAACTGATGGTTCCACTTGGTCGGCGCGAACATCATCAGCACCATGGCGCCGAAGGTGATGCCGATGATGCGCCGCGACGGCCCGGCCGCCGTACCGGGGATGTGGCCGCCGCGGCGCAACATGGTGACCACGCACACCAGCAGGCACACGAACATCAGGAACACACCGAAGCGGCGGGTCAGCCAGCCGTCGCCGCTGGGCTGGATCAGGTACTGGTAGCGCAGGTATTCGAAGAACCAGGATTCACCGGGACCGATCCGGTCGTGCACGTACAGCATCTCGGTGAACGCGCTGAAGCTGCGGTCGGCGAAGATCACCGTCAGCACCAGCACGCCCACCGCGAACAACGGCAGCAGCTGTGCCGGATAACCGACAGTCTTGGCGCGGTGCACGATCACCGCGGTCACCGTGCGCGCCCCGGCGATCAGCGCGGCCACACAGATCACACCCGACGGCGCGGCGGTCAACGTCATCGCGGCGATCAGAATCGCCAGCGCCGCGGGCAGCAGCCGCCGGGTGGCGATGGCGCGCTCGACCGACACCCAGGTCAGGATCACGCCGGTGGCCACGACGAACTCCGCGCGCAGGCCGTTGTTGTAGGGCAGCCAGAACGCCAGGAACACCAGCGCCGAGGTCCACACCGCGATCTTGCTGTCGCGCACACCGGCACCGAGGCGCGGAATCACCTCGCGGCTGATCACCCACCAGCAGACCAGGGCCGAGAGCAGCACCGGCAACCGCACCCAGGTGCTCGCCACCGACACATGCGTCATCCAGCCGATGACGTCGGTGTAGGGCGTGTAGAACGGCGCCTCGTCGACGGAGAACCAGCGGTAGTAGTTCGACATGTAGCCCGAGCTCTGCGCCCCGCGCGCCATGCCGAGGATGTAGCCGTCGTCGGAGGTGTTGGCGCCGATGAAATGCCACACCAGCAGCGTCGCGAACACCACCAAGTCGACCGGGGTCAACCGCCACCAGCGCGCGGGCAGGAACCGGCGGGCGCGGCGGCCGTCGAGGCGGTCCAGCCGATACAGCGCCACCAGCGAAACCAGCGTGGCCGCCACGGCGAGCACGATGACGACGAGCTTGATCGGCGTCGGCGAGGTGGAGTAGCGCGAATCGACCTCGATATCGACACGCATCCCGGCCGGCACGGCACCGGCCAGATCGCTGAACACGCCGACCACCTGCGGACGCAGATCGCGTTCGGTGGCGGCGCCCGCGGGGCCCGCGCCGGTCACCGACACCGCCGCCCGCGCGGTGGAGACGTCGATCGACAGCGCACAGTCCTGACCACGCACCTGATCCAGCGGCGCCGACCACAGCAGGGTGTTGCGCGAGACCGCGTCCACGCGGCCGGGACGTTCCGGGGTGTCGGCGACGACCTTGACGACGAAGCCGTAGCGTTCCATATCGGCCGACTGGCGCGGGACGGTGGAGAACACCACGCCGCCGGAATCGGCCAGCTGGGAGATCGCCGCGCACGGCACCTCGGCGGTCAACCTGATCGGCGCATACGACACCAGCGGGGCCGCGACGCTACGGGCCGCGTCGTCCTGTGGCCAGCTGATCGTGGCGGCGTCCATGCGCACCGGGAGGAACGGCACCGCGAGCGCGCACAGCGCGCCGATGAGTGCGGCGACGATGGCGACCGGCCGCGCCCGGCCGCCACGATCAACGGGTGCCGGACGGGGTTCGGTTGTCTCGCCGGGCCGTTCGCCCGCCCACACCATCGTGTCAGCCACGGAGCTCGATACTAGCGGGTAGGGCGGTGTGGTCGGTTCGCCGCCGATCGGGGTGGCGGCGGCGCACCTACGCGTAACGGCCGATGCCCCGGTGGGCATCGGCCGTTACGCGTTGTTCAGGTGTGCGAGCCGATCAGGCCGGGCAGGCCGGCGACTGCATGCTGGCCGCCTTGAGCATGTCGCAGGCCCACTGCTGCTGGACCTTCCACTTGCCGTCCTCGGCGACGAACGGGACCGTGACCGGGTTGGTCTGGCCGTTGATCACGAAGTTCGCGTCAGCGCTGACCGTGTCACCGAGGGCGGTCACCCGGACCACCTCGATGGAGGCACCGGACTGCTGGTAGGCCTGGGTCAGCGTGTTCGGCAGGTTCGGATCCGCCTCGGCGCCCTGGATCCACTGCAGCTTCTCTTCGTTCGGCACGTTCGGGTCGAGCGCGCGCTGCAGCTGCTGGTTGAGCTCCTCGACGGTGGGGACCGGCGGCAGGTTGGGGTCGGCGGC
Organism: Nocardia sp. JCM 38205; assembly: GCF_058222935.1. Lineage (NCBI taxonomy): Bacteria > Bacillati > Actinomycetota > Actinomycetes > Mycobacteriales > Nocardiaceae > Nocardia > Nocardia sp. JCM 38205. The sequence continues at coordinate 271,632 of NZ_JBYHFL010000005.1, forward strand.
GTCGGCGGTCGTCGACTGGCTGGTGGTGGTCGACTTGGCCGGCTTGTCCGATTCCTTGTCGTCGCTACCACACGCGGTCATGGTCAGCGCGGCGGCCACGGCCAGGCCCGCGATGGCGATGCGTCCGGTCTTACGAAGCTTCAACTGCTCGTCCTTTGCGTTCGAGTGGGGTTGTGTCGTTGGCACTATGGCAGCCCCGCCCGACCGGCGACGCTGCACGAGTTACCAAGGCTACCCGCCGGTCGGTCGGGCGCGTACCCGTCAGTCCAGACTGCCCAGCGGGTCGGCCCGCGACAGCGCGGGATCGTCTGCCGCGAAGGTACGCGCCGAGCCCGGTCCCGTCGAGCGGGTCTCGAACCGCACCGTCACCCGGCCGTGCCCGGCGCCCTGCACCCAGCCGTGACCGAAATCCGGGTGGCGGACGTCGGTGCCGCGATGCCAGAGCGGTGCCGCCGCCTCGGCCGGAGCATGGCGGATCGCACTGGTCACCGCGGAATCGCCGCTCGCCGGACCACCGCCCGACCCGGCATCACCGCTCGGCCCCGCGCCGCGGTCCGGCACCGCGTCACGGCTCGGCCCCGTATCACGGCTCGGCCCCGCATCACCGCGTCCCGCAGCACCGCCCGGCCCCGCCTCACCGCCCGGCCCCGCATCACGGCCCGGCCCCGCATCACGGCCCGGCCCCGCAGCACCGCTCGCCCCCGCAGCACGGCCCGGCCCCGCGTCACCGCCCGGCCCCGCCTCACCGCCCGCCCCCGCAGCACGGCCCGGCCCCGCGTCACCGCCCGCCCCCGCAGCACGGCCCGGCCCCGCGTCACCGCTCGCCCCCGCGTCACGGCGCGGCCCCGCGTCACCGCCCGGCCCCGCAGCACCGCCCGGCCCCTCGTCACGGTCCGACACCGCCTCTTGGCCCAGGCCTGCGTCACCGCTCGGCTCCGCGTCACGGCCCGGCACCGCGTCACCGCTCGGCTCCGCAGCACCGCCCGGCACCGCGCCACCGCCCGGGTCCGCAGCACCGCCCGGCCCCGCGTCATAGCCCGGCCCTGCGTCATGGTCCGACACCGCGTCTTGGCCCAGCCCTGCGTCACCGCTCGGCTCCGCGTCACCGCCCGGCCCCGCGTCATAGCCCGGCCCTGCGTCATGGTCCGACACCGCGTCTTGGCCCAGCCCTGCGTCACCGCTCGGCCCCGTGTCATGGCCCGGCACCGCGTCACCCCGCGGCCCTGCATCACGGTCCGGCTTTGCGTCACCACGCGGCGCCTGGTCGGCTGACGACTCGGGACCGAGGCGGGCGCTACGCCCGGCGGAGGTGAGGACCGGCTCGTCGACCTCCAGCTCGTCGTCGCGGACGATCGCGGCGAGCTCCGGCATCCGGTCCAGCTCCGGGAACAGCGATTCCTGGCGCACATCCGACAACCCCCCGTAGCCGACGCCGACCAGGCGGATGGGGCCGAGTTCCTGCGGGTCGATGGCCGAGCGCTGGGCGGCGGCGGTGAGGGTGGCGAGGTCCTCGGTGGCGTAGGGCAGGGTGAACGATCGGGTGACGATGCTCATATCGGACTTCTTGAGCTTGAGCACCACGGTGCGGGCGGCGCGGCCGTCGCGGGCCAGGCGGCGATGCGCGGACGCGGCCATGTCGTCGATGGCCGGACGCAATCGGTCCAGGGTGACGATGTCGTGTTCGAACGTGGTCTCGGCGCTGATCTGTTTGGCCTCGGCGCGCTCGGTGACGGGCCGGTCGTCGATGCCGCGCGCCAACCGGTGCAGCGCCGCGCCGACACTGCTGCCGAGGATCGACACCGCCTCCGCCTCCGGTAACGCCGCGAACGCGCCGACGGTCTCGATGCCGAGCGAGCGCAATTTCGCATCGGCCACCGGGCCGATCCCCCAGAGTTTGCGCACCGGCAGGGCGGCGAGCAGCTGCTGTTGTTCGGCGGGCGAAACCACCCGGATGCCATCGGGTTTGGCCAGGCCGGAGGCGATCTTGGCGAGCTGTTTGCCGGTACCGGCGCCCACCGAGGCGACCAGCCCGGTGCGTTCGCGCACCAGCGCCCGCAGCTCGGCGCAGAATTCGTGCACCTGAGCAACGGATGCGCCGGCCAGTTCGGCGGGTTCGCCGAACGCTTCGTCGAACGACAACGTCTCGAGCACCGGGATGCGGCTGCGCAGCGCGTCGAACACCCGCCCGCTCATCACGCCGTAGACGGCGCCGCGCGGCGGCACGACCACCGCCGTTACCCCGACCAGCCGCCGCGCCTGATGCATCGGCATCGCCGAGCGCGCGCCGTACACCCTGGCCTCATAGCTGGCGCCGGCGACCACGCCGCGTCCGCCGGTGCCGCCGACGAGCACCGGCCTGCCGCGCAGGGTCGGCCTGGTCAGTTGTTCACAAGAGGCGAAGAAGGCGTCCATGTCGATGTGCAGTACCCAGCGGCGGGAAGTGACGGCGGCCGGATCGGCAGCGTGGGCCAGATGCTGCGGGCTCACCATCGGGTCGCCGGGCGTTGGCTGAGACGGTCCGGCAGCTGTCCCGGGCATTCCGATCATGAGCGCGCCCGGGTCGACCGGTCATCGGCACCGGTGCGGGTTTCGGACGCACCACGGTCTGCGTGCACCGCCCCGGAATCCAGCGGCCGACACCGGGCTGCTGCGCCGCTCCCCGCTCGAAGAAGAACGCCATACGCGGTGACGGTCCCAGGACTGGCGCACATGGGCAGGAATTTACGCGTGCGCACCGACAGGTTCGGCGCAGTCGCGCACCACCGGGCCCGGCGCGGCCCGGATGCCTGCTCGTCGCTGCCGGTTTGCCTGCGGATTCCTCCCCGGCCCAGCTACCGCCGCAACGGCGCTGACCTGCCATGATCAACCAGGCCCCGGCACCGGTGAACCGCCGATCCGGCCCGGGGATCGGACTCGGCGCGGCGCCGGATATGTGATGATCGGTCCATGATGATCCGCAAGGCTGTGATTCCCGCCGCCGGTATCGGTTCCCGCCTGCTGCCGCTGACCAAGGCGATCCCCAAGGAGATGCTTCCGGTCGGCGACAAGCCGGTGATCGAGCACACCGTGCGCGAACTGGTCGCCTCCGGCATCACCGATATCACCATCGTGGTCAGCGGCGGTAAATCGCTGATCCAGGACCACTTCCGCCCCAATCCGGCGCTGGTGGCGCAGCTGCGCGCGGACGGGAAGACCGCCTACGCCGATGCCGTCGAAGAGGTCGGCGAGCTGTCGCGGGCAGGCCACATCACCTACCTGGACCAGCACGGCCCCTACGGCAACGGCACCCCGGTGCTCAATGCCGCCCGCGCCCTGGGCGACGAGCCGATGCTGGTGCTGTGGCCCGATGACGTCTTCGTCGCCGAGACCCCGCGCGCCCAGCAGCTGATCACCGCCTACGAGACCACCGGCTGCCCGGTGCTGGCGCTGATGCCGATGGATCCGAACGAGTCGCAGCGCTACGGCGTGCCGATGGTGCACGAGGATCTCGACAACGGGTTGCTGCGCATCTCGGGGCTGATGGAGAAGCCGAAGCCCGAGGACGCCCCGTCGGCGTACGCGGCGATCGGTGGCTACGTGGTGACGCCCGGCATCATCGAGGAGCTGCGCAAGCAGACCGAACGCTGGTACACCCACCGCACCGGCGAGGTCTATCTCACCGATGCCATCAATGCCTTCGCCTCCGGGCACGCGGTGTACGGCCAGGTCATCAAGGGCCGCTGGTACGACACCGGTAATCCGGCCGACTACCTGGTCGCCCAGTTCGCCACGGCGCTGGCCCACCCGGATTACGGCCCGCGGCTGCGCCAGCTGATCGACTGAGTCAGAACCGCCGGATCGAGTAGATCTCGAACTGGTTCAACGGCGCGAGCCCGACCGGGACGCCGCGGCCGTAGGCGTTGAAGATCTGCCCGAACCCGGCGTAGATGCCGACGTGTGAGGCGTCGGCGTTGAGGATCACCACATCGCCGGGCGAAAGGGCATAGCGCGGGACCTCGGCACCCACCTCGGCCTGTTCCCAGGTCGTGCGCGGCAGCCGCACCCCGACCTGCGCGTAGGCCCACTGGACCAGCGCCGAGCAGTCCCACGAATGCGGCCCCTCACTGCCCCATTCGTAGGGTTTGCCGGCCTGGGTGATGGCGGCGGCCAGCGCGCCGAGCCCGGCGGGGCTCGGCAGCGGCAGCGCGGCCGAACCGCTGGAACTTCCCGAGCCGGAACCGGATCCGGAACCCGAGGACGATCCCGAGTCGCCGCTACCGGACGAGCTGCCGGTGTCGGGTGCGGCGACGGCGGGGGTGGCCAGAGTGATTGCCGCGAGGGCGGCGAAGCAGAAGCCGGTGATGGTCCGGCGCAGTGGGGTTCTCGTCACGTGCTCGCCCTTCGGTCGGCCCGGCCGACGAGCCGTCCACCGGGACGCGTATCAGGTAGAACAATCCGTACCGATAGTCACTGCGGCACCGGCAGGAACTTCAGCCCCAGCAGCAACAGCCCGATTGTGCCGCGCCGTAAATGCGAGCACCGCGGATTCAGTTAATCCCCGGTGTGTGATTTACATCACAATTCAGGTCGTGGCGAAGCGCACGAACGCGGAGAGGACGAGGGGCCACACCGCCCGGCAGGACCGGAGGAACCGTCCCGCATCCGGCACGACCGAGATTCGACGGCGCCGAGCTACCGGCCGAGCACACTCGCCCCTGCGCCTCTGGCCAGCGCGGACGACGGCCCGCAGCACGGACCGGCCCCCGAACGAACCGGCGTGGGCGGCGATCCGATCCCGCCGCCCACACCGGCCGCACTCACGCCTTCGCCACCGCGGCGCGGGCACCGCCGACCAACTCGGCCGCCTCGGCACCCGCCGCACCGAACGTCAGCTCGGTAGCCAGGATTTCGCCAGCGATCAGATCCCGATGGGTTTGCGCCCACGCCTGCCGGTCCTCGGGCACCTCGAGCACCACGGTGATCCGGTCGGAGACGTCGAGGCCGAGCGACTTACGGGTCTCCTGGAGATCGCGGATGAGGTCGCGAGCCCAGCCCTCGGCCTCCAACTCCTCGGTGACCACCGAGTTCAGCACGACCAGACCGGCATTGCCCGGCAGGGCCGCGGTCGACTCCGGCTCGGCTGCCACCAGCCGCTGGGTGTACTCCTCGGGCAGCAGCTCGATACCGGCCGCGCTCACCACGCCGTCGGCACTCTCCGACCACTCGCCGGCCTTGACCGCCTTGATCACCGTCTGCACGTCCTTGCCGAGGCGCGGGCCGGCCGCACGGGCATTGACGACCAGCTCGAACCGGCCGTGCGAGGCGACATCGGTGGTGAGATCCACCTTCTTGACGTTCACCTCGTCGGCGATGATGTCGGCGTAGGGCACCAGCCGCTCGGCGTCGGCCGCGGCGATGGTCACCTCGGCCAGCGGCAGCCGCACCCGCAGGTTCTGCGCCTTGCGCAGGCTCAGCACCGTCGAGCACACCGTGCGCGCCTCGTCCATCGCGGCGACCAGCTCGGGATCGTGCGGCAGCTCCTCGGCGGCCGGCCAATCGGTCAGATGCACCGAACGCCCGCCGGTGAGCCCGCGCCAGATCACCTCGGTGATCAGCGGCAGCAGCGGAGCGGCCAGCCGGGTGGTCACCTCCAGCACGGTGTGCAGGGTGTCGACGGCGTCGCGCTCCTCTTCCCAGAATCGCGAACGCGACCGGCGCACATACCAGTTGGTCAGCGCGTCGGCGAAGGTGCGCAGTTCATCGCAGGCGCCGGCGATGTCGTAGACCTCGAGCGCCTCGGTGATCGCGTCCCTGGTCACCGCGAGCTTGGCCAGGATGTAGCGGTCGAGCACATGCGCCGAATCCGTGCGCCACACACCCGGTTTCGAGGCGTAGAGCTGCAAGAAGGTCCACGCGTTCCACAGCGGGCGCAGTGCGTGGCTCACGCCCTCGCGGATGCCGCGCTCGGTGACGATGAGGTTGCCGCCGCGCAGGATCGGCGAGCTCATCAGGAACCAGCGCATCGCATCGGAGCCGTCGCGGTCGAACACCTCCTTCACGTCCGGGTAGTTGCCCTTGGACTTGCTCATCTTCAGCCCGTCGTCGCCCAGCACGATGCCGTGCGCGGCAACGGTTTTGAACGCCGGGCTGTCGAACAGCGCGGTGGCCAGCACGTGCAGGGTGTAGAACCAGCCGCGGGTCTGGCCGTTGTACTCGACGATGAAATCGCCCGGGAAGTGGCTGTCGAACCAGTCCTTGTTCTCGAACGGGTAGTGCACCTGGGCATAGGGCATCGAACCCGACTCGAACCAGCAGTCGAGCACCTCCGGCACCCGGCGCATGGTGGACTTTCCGGTCGGATCGTCCGGGTTCGGGCGGGTGAGCTCGTCGATCATCGGACGGTGCAGATCGGTCGGGCGCACACCGAAATCACGTTCGAGCTCATCGAGCGAGCCGTAGACGTCCACCCGCGGGTAGGCCGGATCATCGGAGACCCACACCGGGATCGGGCTGCCCCAGTAGCGGTTACGGCTGATGTTCCAGTCCCGCGCGCCCTCGAGCCACTTGCCGAACTGGCCGTCGCGGATGTGCTCGGGCACCCAGGTGATCTGCTTGTTCAGCTCGACCATCCGGTCACGGAACCGGGTCACCGCCACGAACCACGACGGCACCGCCATGTAGATCAGCGGCTGGCCCGAGCGCCAGCTGTGCGGGTAGGAGTGCTCGATGGTCTCGTGCCGCAGCAGCTTTCCGGCGGCCTTGAGGTCCTTGATGATCACCGGATTGGCGTCGAAGACCATCAGGCCCTCGTACGGCGGCACCATCGAGGTGAACTTGCCGCCAGGGTCCAGCGGCTGCACGATCGTGATGCCGTTGGCCGTGGCGACATCCATGTCCTCTTCACCGAACGCGGGCGCCAGGTGCACGACGCCGGTACCGGAGTCGGTGGTGACGTAGTCGGCCGACAGCACCCGGTGGGCGTTGGGGTGGCCGAGGAAGAAGTCGAACGGCGGCCGATACGTCAGCCCGACCAGTGCGGCGCCGTCGTATTCGGCGAGCACCTCGGGCTCCTCGCCGAACTCACGCGCGTAATGCGACACCCGTTCGGCGGCGAGCACATAGCGCTTGCCGTCGGCGCCACGCAGATGCACGTAGCGCACATCGGGATGCACCGCGATCGCGAGGTTGGACGGCAGCGTCCACGGGGTGGTGGTCCAGATCAGGGCATTGGCGCCGTCGAGTTCGTGCAGCGGATGCTCGGCGGGCACCGTCAGCACCATGTCCACGGTGACCGCCGGGTCCTGACGCATCTTGTAGGCGTCGTCGAGGCGGGTCTCCTGATTCGACAGCGGGGTCTGCTCGTACCAGCTGTAGGGCAGCACCCGGAAACCCTGATAGATCAGGCCCTTGTCGTAGAGCGACTTGAACGCCCACATGACCGACTCCATGAAGTCGAGATCGAGGGTCTTGTAGTCGTTGTCGAAGTCGACCCAGCGCGCCTGCCGGGTGACATAGTCGCGCCATTCCCCGGTATACCGAAGGACCGACGTTTTACACGCGGCATTGAATTCCGCGAGCCCCATCGCATCGATCTGTGATTTGTCCGTGATACCGAGCTGCTTTTCCGCCTCGATTTCCGCGGGAAGTCCATGACAGTCCCAGCCGAATCGCCGATCGACGCGCTTACCGCGCATCGTCTGGAAACGCGGGATCAGATCCTTCACATATCCGGTGAGCAAATGGCCGTAATGCGGCAGACCGTTGGCAAACGGCGGGCCATCGTAGAAGACGAACTCGCCTTCGCCCGAAGTGCCTGCCTGCGAGCGGTTTTCGATGCTGGCGCGGAAGGTGTCGTCGGCGGCCCAGGCGTCGAGTACGGCGCGTTCCAGGTCGGGGAACGACGCGCCCGGCCCGGCGCCGAGGTCGACGCGGGGATATGCGCTGCTACTGGAATTCTCGTCCGCCATCGCGGTGCGTCTCCTCGTGCCCGTGCGCCGTAGCGCACTCTCCTCGGCACGGGGACGACTCCGGCGCCCGGTGCGCCGAAACCGCGGTACCACCCCGCTTGTCCAGGCGCCCCCACCGGCGCCGGACCTCTCGTCCTGAGCTGTGACGGGCTCACCCGTTCGGTTCTAATGAGTGTGCGGCGGCCCTAGCTGGGCGAACACACCGTTCTTCCGAAGGCTCCCCGGTGATGGCCGGATCGACGCCGTATTCATGTTTGATTCTAACCAGTTCGGTCAAACCAGTATTTCGACGGCCACGCCGCCGCGACGGCCACGCGAACCGGCAAACGCTCAGCGCTTGGCATGCCTGCCCTGCGGGGGCCGGTCGTCACCTTCGGGTTTTCCCATCGACAACGCGCTCACCAGCAACAACACAGCTCCGATCACACACACCACGATGCAGCCCCACGCCCAGACGACCGAGCCGGTGGTCAGCGCTGCGACCAGTAGGGCGAAGCCGATAGCGGCGAGGACAAGCGTCAAGACGAGCATGGTGACCCCCAGGGGATGCCAGGCGGCCCGACTGCGTCTGAGGTGTGACTATTTGCCACCCTTGGCGAACGACGCGGGCGCGAGGTTGTTCGAACCGGTGTCGAAGGCCTCGCCGCCGTCGACGGGCACCGCGGACCCGCGGTTCTCCAGCTCTTCGAGCTGCGATTCCAGGTAGGACTTCAGCCGCACGCGGTACTCGCGTTCGAAGGTCTTGAGCTGCTCGATCCGGCTTTCCAGCACCGTGCGCTGCTGGGTGATGGTCGCCATGATCTCGGTGTGCTTGCGCTCGGCGTCGGCCTGCAGGGCGTCGGCCTTTTCCTTGGCCTGGCGCAGCTGGTTGTCCGAACGGGTCTGCGCGTCCGACAGCATCGCTTCCGACTTCTGGCGGGCGTCGGCGATCATCGCCTCGGACCGGGTGCGGGCATCGCCGACGAGTCGCTCGGAATTCGCCCGGGCATTCGACAGCAAATTCTCAGCTTCGGACTTGGCATCGCTGGTGAGGCGATCGGCCATCTCCTGGGCGAGGCTGAGCACCTTGGCGGCCTGCAGATTGGAGTCGGCGCCCGCGGGATCCTTGGCGGCGGGCGCGGGCGCGGCAATCGGCGCCGGCGGCGCCGCGGGCACCGGTGGTTTCACCGGTTCGGGCGGAGGTGCCTGCTGGACCGGCTGTTTCGCGGTGGCGACGGCCGCATTGCCCCGGTTCTTCTTCGCATCGGCCAGCTCGGAATCGAGCTCGGCAACCCGCTGGCGCAGGTCTGCGTTCTCCTCGATCAGGCGCGAAAGCTCCTGCTCCACGAGATCCAGGAAGGCGTCTACTTCGTCTTCGTTGTAGCCGCGCTTCCCGATCGGCGGTTTGCTGAACGCGACGTTGTGCACATCGGCTGGGGTCAGCGGCATGGAAGGATCCCTTCACGCGTCTTTTGGAGATCTAGCAGATCTGGCGAGCTGTGTCCTCGGCCCATTCTGTCACACCGGGGCTACCGGCTGCCCGAGCCTGCTCACGATCGACATCAGGATGAAGACGATGAATAGCAGGACCATTATCGACAGATCGAGCCGAATTCCCCCCAATGACACCGGTGGTATCAACCGCCTCAGGAGTTTCACCGGAGGGTCGGTGATCGTGAAGATCACCTCGAGGATGACGACCACGATGCCACTGGGGCGCCAGTCACGGGCGAAGCTACGGATGAACTCGACGATCACCCGGCTGATCAGCAACAGCCAGAAGATGAACAGCACGAAGTACAGCACCGCGAACAAGGCCACGACCTCACTCTGCCGCAAAATCGGCGTCGCGCAAAATGGCCGCGCCGACCAGTTCGACCCGCATCCGGCTCTCCCCCCGGTTCATGATGCTATTTCTGGTTGTAGAAGCCTGTTTCGGCGATCCGGCGGCGTTCCTCGGCCGATACGTCGACATCGGCAGGTGAGAGCAGGAACACCTTGGTGGCCACCTTGTCGAAGGAGCCGCGCAGCGCGAAGGCCAGGCCCGCGGCGAAGTCGACCAGCCGTTTCGCGTCGGCATTGCTGAGATCCACCAGGTCCATGATCACCGGGTTGCCCTCGCGGAACCGCTCGCCGATGATCCGGGCCTCGCTGTAATCGCGCGGGCGCAGCGTCGTGATCTTGGACAAGGGACCTCCGTCCTCGAAGATCGCGGGACGGCGGGCGACGACGGGATCGGGACGCATCCGCTCTTCCAGTCGCCGTTCCTCGGCCTCGGGATCGACGGCGAGCGCACCACGGGTGGCGCCACGCATGATCGGCGCGCCGGCGCCGGCCCGGAACCGGCCCGAAGCCGCGGCGTCGATGCGCGTGGGGCGGCGCGGCGCCTCGTAACGGTCCTCGCCGTAGCTCTCGGCGGTGTAATCGTCGCGCCGGGCGGGCGGGTAGCCGGCCTGGTACGGCGACTTGTAGGCCGGCTCGTCGAACTCGGCGTCGTCGTAGCGGTCGTCGGCGTACCGGTCGGCGCCGTAGCCGGGACGGTCGGCGTAGTCGCGAGGCCGGCGCGTGCCGCGTTCGTCCATCGGGCGAGGGCCACGATCGTCGACGTAGTCGTCTTCGTAATCCTCGAGCGGAACCATGCCGAAGTAGGCCTTGAATTTGTGCAGGGTACTCATCGTTCCACCTCGCTAACGCTCGCCTCGGGCATGGCCACGACGGCCCTGGTCCCACGCTCGCTCATTTCCTCCCCCTTGCCGACACCCGACTCCGCCGTGACCACGATGGTGGCGGTGTGTATCGCTCGCTCACTTCGCTCGCTCATCCTGGTCGACCTTCCTTCGGCCCCGGTGACGGCCGGGTGTTGAAGTCTTGCTCAGCCCCTCGTCGGTCCCAGCATATGTGTCGAATGTGACTGATGAGGTTTCTTTGCTACGCCGAGGTTATCGGTCGGGCGCCCATGAGAGCGGTACCGACACGCACACACGTGCTCCCGTGTTCGATCGCCGATTCCAGATCTCCCGACATTCCGGCCGACAATTCCGACGCGCCGGGATGAGCGGCGGTCAGCTCGGCGTGTACAGCCGCCAGCCGCGCGAAGGCGGCGGCCGGCTCCACCTCCAGCGGAGGTATCGCCATCAGGCCCGACAGCCGCAGCGCGGGCGCCTCGGCGATCCGATCCGCCAGTGCCGCAACGGCATCCGGCGCGACACCGCCGCGACCAGGATCCTCGTCCAGGCTCACCTGGATGAGCACGTTCAGCGGTGCGCCGCGCTCCCCCGCCTCGAGCGCCGCGGCGGCCGCGACGTCAAGGGCCGTTGCCAATCGTTCGCTGTCCACCGAATGCACCGTATGCGCCCAGCGGGCGACCGATTTGGCCTTGTTGCGTTGCAGCCGCCCGATCATGTGCCACTGGATATCCGGGTGCCGGGTGAGTTCGGACACTTTCGCGCTGGCTTCCTGCTCGCGTGATTCACCGAACTCCCTGCGGCCGAGGCTATAAAGGATTTCCACGTCCGCGGCGGGAAAGAATTTCGTCACCGGCAGCAGGCGGACGCTGCCCGGGTCGCGGCCGGCGGCCGCGCAGGCGGCGTCGATGCGGTCGAGCAGCGCGGCCAGATTGGCGGCCAGTTCGGTGGTGCGGCGGTCGAGGGTCTGAGCGGTGCTCGTCGGACTCACGCCTGCGGCTCCCCTTCCTCCATCCAGATGACTCCGCCGAGCCGGCCGGTCGGTGCGCCGCGGCGGTGGCTGAACAACGTCTTGTCCTCGATCGTGCAACGCGGATCGACGGCGACGGCGCCGACGCCCGCGGTGGTGAGCTGACGGCGCAGCCCGGCCCGCAGATCCAGGCCGGGTGTGCCGCGTTCGGTGGTGGTGGCACTGCCGGGCAGATGCCGTTCCACATCGGCGCGCATCTCGGCGGGCACCTCGTACTGCCGCCCGCTGGCGGCGGGCCCGAGGAAGGCGCCGATGCGGTCGATGCGAGCGCCGACCGAGACCATGGCATCCAGGACGCGGGGCACGATGCCGATGCGGGCGCCGATCCGGCCCGCGTGCACCGCGGCGATCACCCCGGCTTCGTCATCGGAGAGCAGGATCGGCACACAGTCGGCGGTGACGACCACCAAGGCCAGCCCGCCGACGGTGGTCACCAGCGCATCGGTGGCCGGTACCGGTTCGGGGCGCGGCCCGTCGACGATCTCGACGTTGCGGCCGTGGATCTGTTCCATCCAGACCAGCCGCTGCGGCGGCAGGCCGATGGTCTCGGCGAGCCGCTCGCGGTTGCGGCGCACGGCCTGCGGATCGTCACCGACATGGTCGCCGAGATTGAACGAGTCGTACGGTGCGGCGGAGTAGCCTCCGGCGCGCGTCGTGACCACGCGCCGGACTGTGCGAACCGAAACCGATGTCATGCCGACGAGCGTAGTCGGCTCTCGCCTATCCGCCGGTCAGCGCGGGTGCGCGGGTGATCAGCGTCGCATGAACGACGGGACGTCGACATCGTCGTCGTCATCGTCGCCGGTGTCCGGCGGCGGGGTGTGCGAACGGCCGGTGTGGCCTGCGATGGGATCTGCTGCCGGACGGGGCCGCTCGTCGCGGTAGCTCGGCGCCGGTCCCCTGCTCACGCTGCTGGAGGTGGCGGCGGCCGGGCTCTCCGCCGGACGCGCGCTCGACTCGGTGCTGCGGCTCTGGCCGATCTCGCCGGCCCGGCCCGCGCCGATGGTGCCGCGGGTGGTGGCCGGGTCGAAGGTGCGTCTGGCCGGTCCGCCGCCGTCGAAGCCCGCCGCGATGACGGTGACGCGCACTTCGTCGCCGAGCGAATCGTCGATGACGGTACCGAAGATGATGTTGGCCTCGATGTGCGCGGCCTCCTGCACCAGCGAGGCCGCCTCGTTGATCTCGAACAGACCCAGATCCGAGCCACCGGCGATCGACAGCAGCACGCCGTGCGCACCATCCATCGAGGCCTCCAGCAGCGGCGAGTTGATCGCCGCCTCGGCCGCCTTCACCGATCTGCCCTCGCCCCGCGAGGAGCCGATGCCCATCAGCGCGCTGCCCGCACCGGACATGACGCTCTTGACGTCGGCGAAGTCGACGTTGATCAGGCCGGGAGTGGTGATCAGGTCGGTGATGCCCTGGACACCGTTGAGCAGCACCTCGTCGGCGGAGCGGAAGGCGTCCATCAGGCTCACCGCCGCGTCGCCGAGCTGCAGCAGCCGGTCGTTCGGGATGACGATCAGCGTGTCGCAGGATTCGCGCAGCATATTGATGCCGACCTCGGCCTGGTTGCCGCGCCGCTTGCCCTCGAAGGAGAACGGGCGGGTGACCACACCGATGGTGAGCGCACCGAGCTTGCGCGCGATGCTGGCGACGACGGGGGCGCCACCGGTACCGGTGCCACCGCCCTCGCCTGCGGTGACGAAGACCATGTCGGCGCCCTTGAGCACCTCTTCGATCTCGTCCTTGTGATCCTCTGCGGCCTTGCGGCCGACTTCGGGATCGGCGCCGGCTCCGAGGCCGCGGGTGAGTTCGCGACCGACGTCGAGTTTGACGTCGGCATCACTCATCAGCAGCGCCTGGGCGTCGGTGTTGACCGCGATGAACTCGACTCCCTTGAGTCCCTGTTCGATCATCCGGTTGACGGCGTTCACGCCGCCGCCGCCGATACCGACGACCTTGATCACTGCAAGGTAGTTGTGCGGGGGCGTCATGGGCTCTCGCCTTCCTTCGATCCAAAGCCTGTCGTTTCCGGATGCTCGGCACCGATCCGCGTCGGCCGGGCCGTGTCTCCCAGCGGTCCGCGACTCGAGCAAACCCTAAACCTCAACCATAGGGTTGGCGTTATGTCAAGTATCCGACTGGTGCCGAACGCTATTCGCAGCCGACGCGATCCGCGCGCAGGCGCGCCGAGACGAGAATCAGAATCTTGTGTGATCCCGCTCGTGCGGACACGCCGGACGTCGTATCGTGGTCGGTTGCCCCCCGGCGGGAATCCCGTTGCGGGGACGCCTCCCGGACCGCCACCGAAAACTCGCCGGACACAAGGGGTATCACGCCGAGTTCGATGGACTTCGATCATTTTACCGTCACCAGATCGGGGCTCGACACGTCGAAGACCGTGCCGGGGCGGGTCAGCAGCGGGCCGACCACCGCCACCTTGCGTTCGGCATCGTCGGCCCCGCCCCACAATACTGTCCGGCCATCGCGCAGCCGCAGCGAAATATCCGAAATCGACCGCACCGCAACCTCGCCCACCTGCACTCTCAGCGCCGGTGGCAGCGCGGTGACCACCGCCACCGCGGCGCGGGTACCCGGGTCGGCGCTGCCGGGATGGTCGGCGGTCAATTCCGGCACTCCGATCGGCGGCGGCTCGATCGCGTACTCGACACTCTCGGCATCGAGCAGATGCGCACCGCGTTCGCTGGTATAGAACAGCACCGGTGCGCGCTCGGTGATCGTCACCCGCACCGTCGACGGGAACGAACGCTGCACCCGTACCGTGCTCACCTTCGGAATACTCGCCACCCGTGCGGCCATGGCGGCGGTATCGATCCGCAGCATCGACTGGCCGTCCGGAATCTCGAGTAACTCCCGCACCTGCTCCTCCGGCACCGCCGACAGCCCCTGGATCTGCACCGTCCGCACCGACAGCAGCGGCGTGAACCAGGCCACGACGATCACGGTGATCAGCAGGCACACCGCGGGCAATCCCCACAGCCGGATCCGGCGCCATCCACGCGCACCGAACAGCTCGGCTCCGGACCGCACCCGCGCTCACCGCCCGAACTGCGGACGCGCGCGTAGGCCGTCGAGGATCTGGCTGCCGAGCATGGTGACATCGCCCGCGCCCATGGTGATGACCACGTCGCCGGGCAGTGCCAGACCCGCCACCTGCCGTCCGACCCGCGACATATCGGGTTGGTAGTGCACCGGTGTGGTGACCGACTGGGCCACCAGCGCGCCGTTGACACCGGGCAGCGGCTCCTCGCGGGCGCCGTAGACATCGAGCACCACCACCTCGTCGGCCAGGTCGAGGGCGGCGCCGAACTCCTTGGCGAAGGTCGCGGTGCGGCTGTAGAGATGCGGCTGGAACACCACGATCACCCGGCCGCGTCGCGAACGCGCGCCATCGGCGGCTTCCTGTTCGACCAGTGCCGCCGCGGCGCCGAGCACCGCACGCACCTCGGTGGGATGGTGGGCGTAATCGTCGAAGACCCGCACGCCGTTCTCCCGGCCGACGAACTGGAACCGGCGGTGCACCCCGCCGAAGCCCTCCAGGCCCTGGATGATCTCGTCGAGATCGGCGCCGGTGGCACGCGCGGCCAGCAGGGCGGCCAGCGCGTTGAGCGCCATATGTCTGCCGGGCACGGACAGCCGCAGGGTGCGCGGGGTCGACTCGCCGTCGAGCTGGAATTGCGCCAGGCCCCCCACATCGCGCGGCTCCCAGCTGTGCAGCCGGACTCCGACCGGTACCGGGGCATCGGCGAGATCGCCGGAGCCGTAGCCGAGCACCCGCACGCCCTTCTCGGCCAGCCGGTCACCGACGCGCTCGGCCAGCGCGCGCGAACCGGGATCGTCCAGGCACACCACCAGCAGGCCGCCGGGGGCGAGCCGGTCGGCGAAATCGTCGAAGACCTGGGTGTAGGCCTCGTCGGAGCCGAAGTAATCCAGGTGATCGGATTCGATATTGGTGACCACGGCGACGTCGGGGTCGTATTGCAGCAGCGAACCGTCGCTCTCGTCGGCCTCGGCGACGAAGATGTCACCGCTGCCGTGGTGGGCGTTGGTGCCCGCCTCGTTGAGTTCACCGCCCACCGCGAAGGACGGATCGACCCCGCAGTGCTGCAACGCCACGATCAGCATCGAGGTGGTGGAGGTCTTGCCGTGGGTGCCCGAGACCAGCAGCGTGCGATGCCCGCTCATCAGCGAGGCGAGCACGGCCGGGCGCAGCAGCACCGGGATATCGCGCCGATTCGCCTCGACCAGTTCGGGATTGGTCTTGGGGATCGCGGCGTAGGTGGTCACCACGACGGTCGGGCCGCCGGGTAGCAGATCCAGCGCACTGGCGTCATGGCCGATGCGCACCTGGGCGCCGCGGGCGCGCAGCGCGAGCACACCGCGGCTCTCCTTGGCATCGGAGCCGGACACCGCACCACCGCGGGAGAGCAGGATCCGGGCGATACCGGACATTCCCGCGCCGCCGATGCCGACCATGTGCACCCGTTCGAGCAGGGGCGGCAGGGCGGCCCGCGCGTCGAGGCTGCTCGCTTCCCCGGTCATCGGCCCGCCACCCGGACAGCGATGCGGGCAACCTCGTCCGCGGCGTCGCGATGTCCGGCGCCTGCGGCGGCGCGGCCCATCTCGGTCAGCCGTGCGGGGTCCGTGAGCAGGGCAATCACCTCATCGATCACGTAGGAGGGCGTCAGCTGGGAATCGGCCACAATTGTGCCACCACCCGCGGCGACGACGGGGCGGGCGTTGAGCTCCTGCTCGCCGTTGCCGTGCGGCAGCGGCACGTACACCGCGGGCAGCCCGACCGCGGACACCTCGGCGACCGTCATCGCGCCCGAGCGGCAGACCACCGCGTCGGCGGCGGCGTAGGCCAGATCCATCCGGGAAAGATACGGCACCGCCACATAGGGCGCCGACGGCGTGCCCGGCGGCAGCTCCAGGGTGTTCTTCGGGCCGTGCGCGTGCAGCACCGAGATACCGGCGGCGGCCAGCTCCTTCGCCGCGCCCGAGACCGCCTCGTTGAGCGTGCGCGCGCCCTGGGATCCACCGAACACCAGCAGCACCGGGCCCTCGGCGGGCAGGCCGAAATGGGCGCGGGCCTGCGCGCGCAGCGCGGCGCGGTCCAGTGTGGTGATGGCCGCGCGCACCGGGATGCCGATGACCTCGGCGCCGGCCAGCCCGGAATCCGGCACGGCGGCCAGCACCCGGGCCGCGACGCGCGCGCCGACCTTGTTCGCGATCCCGGCCTTGGCGTTGGCCTCGTGCACCACCACCGGCACCGCGCGCCTGCGCCGCAGGGCACCGCGACCGGCGGCCAGGTAGGCGGGCAGGGCCACGTAGCCGCCGAAACCGATGATCACATCGGCGTCGACCGCGTCGATGACGGCGCGGGCGGCGGCCACCGACGCGCGCACCCGGGCGGGCAGGCGCAGCAGATCGGCGCTGAGTTTGCGGGGCAGCGGCACCGGCGGGATCAGCTCCAGCGGATAGCCGCGCTCGGGCACCAGCGTCGTCTCGAGGCCGCGGGCGGTGCCGAGCGCGGTCACCCGGATCGACGGGTCGAGGCGGCGCAGGGCGTCGGCCACGGCCATGGCCGGTTCGATATGGCCGGCGGTGCCGCCGCCGGCGACGACCACCGAGAGTGCCTTCCCATGCGCGTCCGAGGTGCGGGTCGCCCCGCTCACCGCGGTGTTCTCGTTCGCGGACTGGCGTGCACTCACCTGGATCTTCCTCGTTCTCTCGCGTGTGTGACCGGATAGTTCGGCTCCCAGGCGCGGGTCGCGCGCGCGGAGCCGGTGCCGCGGCTGGTCGCCGAGCGTCGCCGTGGATCGGCGTCGCGTTGCCCGCCGGTGCGTGGCCTGCGCGCCGGTGGCGGCCCGCCACGTTGTCCCGGCTTGGCCCGCGCGGCCGACCGCGCCCTGGCCGCCTCCGCCTTCGCCGGTGCGTACACCTCCGGTTTGGGCAGTCGGAGCAATCTACTGAATCGGCCGTCCTGGCCCGCGTGCAAGGCCGCGACCGCCTCGGGCTCGTGCCTGGCGGCATTGGCGATGATGCCGAACATGAACAGCGTGATCGCCAGCGAGGACCCACCGGCCGAGACCAGCGGCAGCTGCAAGCCGGTGACCGGCAGCAATCCGACGACGTAGCCGATATTGATCAGCGCTTGCCCGGTGATCCAGGTGGTCGCGGTCGCGGTGAGCAGCCGCAGGAACGGATCGGCCGAGCGGGCGGCGATGCGCAGTCCGGTATAGACGAACAGCGCGAACAGGCCGAGCACCAGCGCACAGCCGAGGAAGCCGAGTTCCTCGCCGATGATGGCGAAGATGAAGTCGTTGTGGGAGTTGGGCAGATAGTTCCATTTGGCCCGGCTCTGGCCGAGCCCGCGGCCCCAGATGCCGCCGTCGGCGAGGGAGAACTTGGCCTGCATGGCCTGATAGTTGATGCCCTGCGGATCGTCGCCGGGGTTGAAGAAGGCGCGCATGCGGTCGGAGCGGTATCCGGCCGAGAGCGCGAGCACGCCCGCCGCGATCACGCCGGAGATCGCGATCGTCACGAACAGCCGCACCGGCAGCCCGCCGAACCACAGCAGTGCCGCGAGCACGATGCCGACGGCGATGGTGGTGGACAGGTTGGGCTGCAACACGATCAGCAGACACACCAGCAGTCCGGCGGGCACCAGCGGCACCAGGATGTCTTTGAGCGCGGCGTGCTCGGAGCGGCGCGAGGCCAGCAGATGCGCACCCCACACCACCAGCGTCACCTTGACGATCTCCGAGGGCTGCACCGAGAACGCGCCGAGATCGATCCAGCGGCGGGCACCGTTGACCTGCGCGCCGATGCCGGGAATCAGCACGAGCACCAGCGCGAGCACCGACAGCGCGAACACCGGGAACGACAGCTGCCGCAGCCGGCGCAACGGAATCCGCAACGCCAGATAGAACAGCACAGCACCGAGCGCGGCGTACACCGCCTGCTGGACGAACAGCGAATACGCCGACCCACCGTCGGCGTAGGCCTCCACGCTCGACGCCGACAGCACCATCACCAGCCCCAGCACGGTGAGCAGGGTGGCGATGGTGACGACGAGGTGGAACGAGGCCAGCGGACGCGCCAGCCAGGCGCCGAAGCGCGTGCCCGGCCGTGGAGCCCGCGCCGGGGTCACAGCCGCCGCCCGATGTCCCCGTCCTCCAGGGTGTGCACCGCGGCGGCGAAGCTACGGCCACGATGGGTGTAATCGGCGAACATGTCCAGCGAGGCCGCGGCCGGGGCCAGCAACACGGTGTCGCCGCGGCGGGCCAGTCCGGCCGCCGCGCGCACCGCCTGTGCCATCACCTCGTCGGCGGCGGCTCTGCCCGCATCATCGTCACCCATGCCTGCATAGTCTCCCGAGGCCAGCTCCACTACGGGGACTTCGGGCGCGTGTCGCGCCAATGCGGACGCGATGACCTCCGCGTCGGTGCCGATCAGCACGGCCCCCACCAGCCGGTCGGCGACCTCTTCGATCAGGTCCTCGACGCCGGCGCCCTTGAGTTGACCACCGGCCACCCACACCACCTGCGGATGCGCCAGGATCGACGACCGCGCGGCATGCGGATTGGTCGCCTTGGAATCGTCGATGAACTCGACGCCACCCACCTCGCGCACGAAGGCCGCCCGGTGCGGGCCGACCTTGTGCTCGACCAGCCCTTCCCGCACGAACTGCGGGGCCACGTCGATGGCCCTGGTCAGTGCGGCGGCGGCGAGGGCGTCGGCGACGCCGGCCGGGCCGGGCGGACTGATCTCCTTGGTTTCGGCCAGGATCGCGGCCTTGGTGAAGGCCCGGTCCAGCAGTTTGCCGTCGACCACGCCGAGTTCACCGTCGGCGGGGACACCGACCCGGAACCCGACGGTGCGTTTGGCCTTGGATTTGCGGGCCAGCGAGGCGGCCACCGGATCGTCGAGGCCGACCACACCCACGCGCCCGACCAGCGCCCGCGCCTTGGCAGCGGCGTAGGCGTCGAGCCCGCCGTGCCAGTCCAGATGATCCTCGGCGACATTGAGCACCACCCCGGCCTCCGGCCGCACCGACGGCGCCCAATGCAGCTGGAACGACGACAGTTCCACCGCGAGCACCTGCGGGCCCGGGTTGCGGCGCAGCGCGTCCAGGATCGGCAGCCCGATATTGCCGCAGGCCACGCTCGCGATGCCGGCCGCGCGCAGGATCGAATGCACCATCTGGGTGGTGGTGGTCTTGCCGTTGGTTCCGGTCACGACCAGCCATTTGCGGACTTCGCCGTAGATGCGGGCCTGATCGACCCACCAGGCGAACTCCACATCACCCCAGACCGGGATGCCTTCCGACACCGCCGAGACCAGCACCGGTGAGTCGGGGCGCCAGCCGGGGCTGGTGATCACCAGCGCGAAACGGCTCCAGTCGGCGTGTTCGAGTTCGGCGCAGGTGGCGACCTCGAGGCCGAGTTCGGCGGCCTCGGCCAGGGCCTTGGCACCGCCGTCGGTGACAACCGGTTTGGCGCCGATGTCCTGCAGCGGCTCGAGCAGCGAGCGCCCGGAGACACCCCAGCCTGCCACCAGCACCTCACGGCCACGCAGGAATTCGAGCATGGGGCCCGGCGACCGCAGGGCCCGCGGAGAATGTTCGACCATTGTCAGCTCACCCGACCGCGGAGAGGTATTCGCTGTAGAACAGGCCGAGTCCGACCGCGGAGGCCATCGCGGCCAGCAACCAGAACCGGATGATCACCGTCGTCTCCGCCCATTTACTCAATTCGAAATGGTGATGGAACGGCGCCATCTTGAACAACCGGTTGCGCGTGGTGCGGAACACCGCGACCTGCAACACCACCGACGCCGCCTCGGCGACGAACAGCGCGCCGATGACCACCATCAGCAGTTCGGTGCGGGTGGTGATGGACAGGCCGGCGAGCAGGCCACCCAGCGCCAGCGAGCCGGTGTCGCCCATGAAGATCTTGGCCGGGGCCGCGTTCCACCACAGGAAACCCATGCACGCCGCGGCGCCCGCGGCGCACACCAGCGCCAGGTCCAGCGGGTCGCGCACGTTGTAGCAGCCGGTCTCCGGCTTGGTCTCGCAGGCGTGGTAGTACTGCCAGAACGTGATGATCACGTATCCGCCGAGCACCAGGCTCATCGATCCGGCGGCCAGGCCGTCGAGACCGTCGGTCAGGTTCACCGCGTTCGACCAGGCCACCACCAGCAGGCAGACGAAGGCGAGGAACACGATCACGCCCATCGACACCGTGGTGATGTCGCGGACGTAGGACAGATGCCTGCTGGCCGGGGTCAAGCCGCTGGCGCCGCGGAACTGCAAGGCCAGCACACCGAACACCACCGCGGCGGTGAGCTGGCCGATGTACTTACCGGCGGCCGTCAGGCCGAGATTGCGGCCCTTGCGGATCTTGATGAAATCGTCGACGAATCCGACCGCGCCCAGCGCCGTGGCCAGTCCGAGCACCAGCAGCGCCGAGGCCGACGGACCTTCGGCGTCGTAGCCGATGCCGATCAGGTGCGAGCCGAGGTACCCGGCCCACATACCGATGATGATGGCGACGCCACCCATGGTCGGCGTGCCGCGCTTGGCCTGATGGCTGGCCGGGCCATCGACCCGGATCTCCTGGCCGAACCCCTGCTTGGCGAACATCTTGATCAGTAGGGGCGTCAACAGAATCGACACCGCCAGCGCGATCCCCGCCGCGAACAGAATCTGTCTCATCGCACTGCCTCCGCGCTACCCCTGCGTCCATCCGGGCGAGCATCGCCGGTCAAATGCTCGGCGACGGCCCACAGGCCGACCGACTGCGACGCCTTGACCAGCACCACATCACCCGGCTCGACCGCGTCGTCGAGCAGCGCGATCGCCGCGCCGATATCGGGGACGAGGACCGATTCCTCGCCCCATGAGCCTTCCATCACCGCACCCTGATGCATCGCCCGGGAGGGCCGGCCGGTGCCGACCACGACGAGCCGGTCCACATCCAGCCGCACCGCGAGACGTCCGATGGCGTCGTGTTCGATCACCGACTCCGCGCCGAGTTCGGCCATCTCACCGAGCACCGCCCAGCTGCGGCGCGGGGTATCACCTGCCTTGGACATGGTGACCAGCGCCTTGAGCGCGGCCCGCACCGAATCCGGGTTGGCGTTGTAGGAGTCGTTGACGACGGTGAGACCCTCGGAGGTGGTGCGCACGTCCATCCGGCGGGCCGAGGCCGCACGGGCTCCGGCCAGCGCCGCGACGATGGTGTCGAGGTCCGCGCCGCATTCGAGGGCCACGGCCACCGCCGACAACGCGTTGCCGACCTGATGTTCGCCGTGCACCGACAGCCGCACCTGCGCGCTCCCGGCCGGGGTGTGCACGGTGAACCGCGCCCTGGCCGCATCGTCGAGGACGACGTCGGTGGCCCGGATATCGGCGCGTTCGGCCTGCCCCACCATGACCACCCTGGCCTCGGTGCGTGCGGTCATGGCCGCGACCTGTGAGTCGTCGGCATTGAGCACGGCGAGGCCGGTCGAGGGCAGTGCCTCGACCAGTTCGCCCTTGGCCTTGGCGATCGCCGCACGACTGCCGAACTCGCCGAGGTGGGCGGTGCCGACATTGAGCACGACGCCGATGTTCGGCGGGGCGATCTCGGTGAGCGCGGCGATATGGCCGACACCGCGCGCGGACAGCTCCAGCACCAGGAACCGGGTGGTCTCGTCGGCACGCAAGGCCGTCCACGGATGGCCGAGTTCGTTGTTGAACGAGCCGGGTGGGGCCACCACCGGGCCCAGCGGCGCCAGTACGGCGGCCAGCAGATCCTTGGTGGAGGTCTTGCCGGAGGAGCCGGTGACGCCGACGACGGTCAAACTGCCTGCGGCGACCAACCGTTCGACGCTGGCGCGCGCCAGCTTCGCCAGCGCCGACAGCACCGCCGCGCCGGAGCCGTCGGTATCGCCTGCCACCACCGCCGAATTCGCGGGCAACGTGCCGGGGCTGGGCGCGACCACGATCGCGGGTACACCCACCGGACGCGCGGCCAGCACGGCGACCGCACCGGCCTCGACCGCCGCGGCCGCGTAATCGTGGCCGTCGGCGCGCTCACCCGGGAGGGCGAGGAAAACATCTCCGGGACCGATTCTGCGCGAGTCGAATTCGACCGAACCGGTCACCGTCACCTCCGGGTCCGCGACGTCGTGCAGCGTGCCGCCGACGACGTCCGCGATATCCCGCAGTGTCATCTCGATCATGAAACCGTCAAGTCCTCCGCGTCCGAACCCTGCGGACTTCGCTGCTGTATCGCGGCCGCGAGCACCTCGCGGTCGTCGAACGGGTGCTTCACCCCGTGGATCTCCTGCCCTGCCTCGTGTCCCTTGCCCGCGACCAGCACCACGTCACCGGCGCGGGCCCAGGCCACCGCCGTTTCGATGGCTGCGGCCCGGTCGCCGATCTCGCGGATCTCGCCGCGCTCGGATTCCGGCACACCGAGCGCGCCTGCGCGCAGGGCGGCCCGGATGGCCGCCGGATCCTCGGTGCGCGGATTGTCGTCGGTAATGATCAGTAGATCGGCGCCGCGCGCGCCGGCCGCGCCCATCAACGTCCGTTTGCCCGCATCGCGGTCGCCGCCCGCGCCGACCACCACCGCGAGCCTGCCGCCCGCGCCCGCTTCGGCCAGATGCGCACGCAGCGTGGCGATCACCGATTCGACCGCCGCCGGTTTGTGCGCGTAGTCGACCAGCGCGAGGAAGTCCTGGCCGCGTTCCACTCGCTGCATCCGTCCCGGCACGTCGACGGTGGCAAGGGCAGGCGCGGCGGCCGAGGGCTCGACACCCGCAGCCGCGCACAGCGCGAGCGCGAGCAGCCCGTTGGCGACGTTGTAGCGGCCCGGAAGCCGCAGCCGCACATCGGTTTCGCCGTGCGGGCCGGCCGCGGTGAATTCCTGTTCGCCGCCGTGGGTGCGCACCGTGCCCGCGACCTGCCAGTCGGCGGGGCCGGTGGTGGCGACGGTGATCGGTGCGTCCAGCCCGTCGGCCAGGCGCCTGCCCCATTCGTCGTCGACGCAGATCACCGAGGTGCGCGCGGCCACCGGCGACTGCGGCTCGAACAGCCTGCGCTTGGCGGCGAAGTAATCCTCGAAGTCGGCGTGGAAATCCAGGTGGTCCTGGGACAGATTGGTGAACCCGCCCACCGCGAACCGCACGCCGTCGACCCGGCCGAGGGCCAGCGCATGGCTGGACACCTCCATCACCACCGCGTCCACGCCCTGTTCGACCATCAGCGCGAACATCGCGTGCAGCTGCGGCGCCTCCGGCGTGGTCAGCGCGCTCGGCACCCGGCGTCCGCCGATGCGGGTCTCGATGGTGCCGATCAGCGCGGTGGACAGTCCGGCGGCGGCCAGCCCGGCCTCCACCAGATAGGAGGTGGTGGTCTTCCCGGAGGTCCCGGTGATGCCGACGATGCGCAACCGATCGGAGGGATGGCCGTAGATCGCGGCCGACAGCTCGCCGAGCACCTCGCGCGGGCGTTCCCGCACCAGCACCGGCACCCCGAGCTCACCGGCGAGCCCGGCGCCTTCGGCATCGGTGAACACCGCCACCGCGCCACGCTCGACGGCGGCGCGGGCGAACCGTGCGCCGTGCGCCTTGGCGCCGGGTAGCGCGGCGAACAGATCGCCGGGGAGCACCGCGTCCGAACGCTGTTCGATACCGGTGATCACCAGGCCGGACGGCAGGTCCGAGCGCAGCTCGGCGCCGGTCAGATCCAGCAGGTCGGGCAGCGTCGACGACGTCGGCTCGGCCGGTCGTAGCGCGTGCTGGCTGGACTGCGCGGGCACAAGGTTCCTCTCTGCGATTTGTGGTGCGTACACCGACGACGAGTCAGGTTACCGACGCCTGCTTCGCGGCAGGCAACGCGGTTCACGGATTCGGGTCCGCCGCACCCGCGCCAGCCCACCGCGACACCGGTCGCGGCAGGTCCAGCGATGGCGGGCAGTGGCATGAACTCACGAGGCCTGCAGCACGAAACGCCTGGCAGGCTCGGTGGAGGGCGGGATGCGGTCGCGCTGCAACGCCCAGGACGCGATGTTGTGGAACAGCGGGGCCGCCGACTGTCCGCCGCTGCCGTCGGCGCTGCGGACCGGGGCGTCGAGCATCATGCCGATGACGTAGCGGGGGTCCTCGGCCGGGGCCATCCCGGCGAAGGTGATCCAATACGACGAGCTCGAATAGCAGCCGCAGGCCGGGTCGACCTTCTGCGCGGTGCCCGTCTTGCCCGCGATCCGATAGCCCTCGACCGCGGCGGGCACGCCGGTGCCCATCTGCACGCCCATCGGATCGCGCTGCACGACCGCCTGGAACATGGTGCGCAGGGTCTGCGCGGTCTGTGGGCTGACCACCCGCACGCCCTCGGGGGTGGGTTCCTCGGTGCGGGTGCCGTCGGGGGCGATCTTGGCGCGGACGATGCGTGGCGGGATCCGCAGGCCGTCGTTGGCGATGGCCTGGTACATGCCGGTCATCTGCAGCGTCGTCATCGAAAGGCCCTGGCCGATCGGCAGGTTCGCGAAGGTGCCGCCGGACCACTGGTCGCGCGCGGGCAGCAGACCCGGGCTCTCGCCGGGCAGGCCGACGCCGGTGCGCTGGCCGAGGCCGAACCGGGTGAGCATGTCGGCGAAGCGGTCCTCACCCACGCGCTGGGCGAGCATCAGCGTGCCGACGTTGGACGACTTCCCGAAGATCCCGGTGGTGGTGTAGGGCGCGACGCCGTGTTCCCAGGCATCGCCGACGGTGACGCCTGCCATATGGATCTGGCCGGGCACCTGATGGACCTCGTCCGGGTTGGTGAGTCCGTATTCGATGGCGGCCGCGGCGGTGACGATCTTGTTCACCGAGCCGGGCTCGAAGGCATGGGTCACCGACGGGTTGTCCAGCGCTTCCGGTTTCCAATGCTCCGGCCCGAGTGACGGATTGAAGGTGTTGTCGTTGGCCATCGCCAGCACCTGGCCGGTCTTGGCGTCCAGCACCACCGCCGACGCCGATTGCGCGCCGGAGAGGTCCTTGGCCTGCTGCACCTGCTGCTGGACGTAGTACTGCAGGTCCGAATCGAGGGTGAGTTCGACGCCGTAGCCGTTGACCGCGGGCACCCGGTCGCGCCAGCTGCCCGGGATCACCGCGCCGTCGGCGCCGCGGTCGTAGGTGTGCGAGCCGTCGGTGCCCGCGAGCACCGAATCCATCGACGATTCCAGCCCGATCTGGCCGTGGCCGTCCCAGCCGGTGGCGCCGATGATATTGGCGGCCAGCGATCCGCCCGGGTACTCGCGCGGATTCTGCGAGTCGGCGCCGACCTCCTTGAACTCGACGACGATCTCGGCGGCGACGCGCGGGTCGACATTGCGGGCCAGATACACGAACTGCTCGTCGCTGTTGAGCAGTTCCAGCAGTTTCTTCTCGCTGGGCCCCTTGTCACCGAGTTTCTCGTGAATGGTGGCGGCGATATCGCGCAGCCGCTGCTCGGGATCGGGCGCGGAATCGTCCTTGGCCTTGGCCTCGGCCAGATCCTTGCGCACCTTCACGGGCTGGAAGTGCAGTTCCTTGGCGGTGACGGTGAACGCGAGCGCCTTGCCGTTACGGTCGGTGATGGGCCCGCGCATGGCCTCGTCCACCCAGTGCGCGGTGCGCTGGCTGGCCGCCTGCGCCGACAGTCCCGGCGCCGAAATGCTCTGCACCCACAGCAATTGGATCGCGACGACGGCGAGCGCGCCGAACATCGCGATCCGCCCAACCCCCAACCGCATCCGCACCGGCCGGTCCAGCTGCGGCGCCGCAGGCCTGCGTCTGTTCACCGGCCCGCGACGGGAACGCTTCGCGGGTCCGGGCCGCCTCATCGTGCGGCCTCGCCAGCGGTCGGCCGCACGGCGGGCGCGACGCCGGGTTGCCCGGGCGCGTTCTCGATGAGAGCCGGTGCGGCGGGGGCTGATTCAGCAGCCATGCCCTGCCCTTCGACGGGACCTGGATTCGACGGCGGAGCGGGGACGTTCGGCGCCGGGACCGGCACCTCGGCAGTGTCTTGCCGCTGATCCGCGGCAGGCCCGGCGACCGGGCCGGCGGCCGGGGCCGAAGCCGCGGACTGATCCGGCATCTGGGCGGGGGCCGGAGCCGCAGGCGCCGACGCGGTGGCCGCCGCCGGTGACTGCGCGATCGGCGCCGCGGCAGGTGCCGGTGTCGGTGCCGCGGCCGGTGCTCCTGCTGGGGCCGGAACCGTGGCAGGGTCCGGTGCGGCAGCGGGCGCTCCGTCTGCCGGGGCCGGTGCAGCGTCGGCCGGCGGGACCGGGGCGGCGGCCGGGACCGGTGCCGGGCCCGCGGCCGGGTCGACCGGAGCGGGTGCCGGGCCCGCGGCCGGATCCGCCGGAGCGGGTGGGGCACCTGCGGGAATGGGCGCTGGTGCGGGAGCACCGGCCGGAGCGGGCGCCGACGCCCCGGCCTGGCCCGGAGCTGCGCCTTCCGGTGCCGGAGCGCCGGCGGGCGCGGGGCTCGGCGCCGCAGGGCTCGGCGCGGCAGGCGTCAACCCGGCTCCCACCGGCGGGGCGGCGTTGATCTGGGCGCCGTCCGGACGCGCGGCCGGAGCGCGGGGCGTCGAGGTGACCGGGACGACTCGTTCGCCGTGACTCTGCGGCGCCCCCGGGCGGTCCGCGGCGCGGGTGGGCGGCGGGTTCAGCGGCGGCACCGGTGCGCCCTCGGCGGGCTTCGGGTCACCGATGACGATGATGCTGCCATCGGGCCCGACCACCAGGCGCGCCGGGTCCTTGGCCGGGATCATGCCGAGTTCCCTGGCCCGCGCGGCGAGTTCGGGCGCCGAATCGGCGGCCTCCACTTCCCGTTGCAGTGCGGCCCGCTCGTCGGCGAGGGTCTGGTTCAGCTTCCTGGCATCGCTGAGCAGGTAGCTGTCCTCCGCGGCACGGGTGGTGAGCAGCAGGGTCAGCGCGAGCCCGCAGCCGAGCAGGGCGAGAATCGCCGCGACGAACGGGATGCGGGTGGCCATGACCGAACCGCGCGGCAGCACCGCATCGAAGGCGCCTGCCCCTTCGGCGCGCAGCTTGCGGCGGGCGTAGGCGCGTTGCGCCGCACCCGATTTCACCCGCTCGGCGGCCTGCACTCGGCGGGCGATCCGCCTGGGCTCGGCGACGGTCGGTGTCCGTACGCTCACGCTGTGCCCTCCTTTGGCCTGACCGGGCCGCTCTGCTCGCTCAGCCGAGCTGCCCGCGGGCACCGACCCGCTCGTGCGGACCGCCCCCCGTCTCCCCGTGGAAGGCTGCCCGAGCGTCGTCGTCGCCCTGCTCATGCACCCTCCTGAATCCGTTCTGCCGCGCGCATCCGTACCGGGGCGGCGCGCGGGTTCTCCTCGATCTCTGCTTCGGTGGCCTGCTCCGCGCCGCGGGTGAGCAACCGGAATTCCGGCCCCATGCCGGGCAGTTCCATCGGCAGGCCGACCGGCGTGCGCGAGGCCGCACGCTGGGCCAGTTCATGTTTGACGACGCGGTCCTCGAGTGACTGATACGACATGACCACGATCCGCCCGCCCACTCGCAGTGCGTTCAGCGCCGCGGGCAGTGCGGCGCGCAGCGATTCCAGCTCACCGTTGACCTCGATCCGCAGCGCCTGGAAGGTGCGTTTGGCCGGATGCCCGCCGGTGCGCCTGGTGGCGGCGGGGATCGCGTCGTAGAGCAGTTCCACCAGCTGCGCGCTGGTGGTGAACGGCCGCTGCTGCCTGCGTCGCACGATCTCGCTCGCGATGCGGCCCGCGAAACGTTCCTCGCCATAGGTTTTCAGGATCCGGGCCAGCTCGCCGTGGCTGTAGGTGTTGAGCACGTCGGCGGCGGTGGGGCCGGTGGTCGGATCCATCCGCATGTCCAGCGGGGCGTCCACCGAGTAGGCGAAGCCGCGATCGGTCTCGTCCAGCTGCATGGACGAGACACCGAGGTCCATCAGGATGGCGCTGACCGAACCGGTGGCCGACAGCCCGGCCTCGGCGAGGGCATCGGGGATTCCATCATAACGGGTGTGTACCAGGGTGATTCGGTCCTGGTATGGCCGCAGTCGCTCGCCCGCGAGCGCGAGGGCATCGGTGTCGCGGTCGAGCCCGACCAGCCGGATCCGCGGGTAGCTGCGCAGGAAATGTTCTGCGTGCCCGCCCAATCCGAGGGTGGCATCGAGGTAGACGGCGCCGGGTTCGCCGAGCGCGGGCCCGAGCAATTCGTCGGCGCGCTGCAGCAGGACCGGGACATGGCGCGGGCCGTGCTGTTCACGGTTCACCTCGACCTCCCGGATCTTGCCTCGCTTCGTCACGCACCGATATCGGGTCGCCTTGTTCCGCAGTGTTTTCGGCGAACACCGCGGGTAGATGGGTCGTGCTGTCGTGAGTGATTGCTCTGGATTGCGGAGCAGCGAATGCTGCGGGATTCGGACCGGATGTCGGTGACGAATGCCCCGTGGTCTCTGACCGAAGCGGCACCTGGCGTCGGGGAAGTACGTCAGGGTCCGCATCCGGGCAGAGGCCGCGTGGCACTCGTACGGGCTAGAAGATCCCGCCCAGCGACTCGTCTCTGGCTTGTGCGTAGTCCTCCTCGTGTTCGGCGAGGTAGGACTCCCACGCCTGCTTGTCCCATATTTCGAGGAAGTCGACCGAACCGATCACCACGCAATCCCGTGACAGGTTGGCGTAGCGACGATGATCCGCCGACAGCACGATCCGGCCCTGAGCGTCCGGACGCTGTTCGTCCGTGCCTGCCGCGAGAGCCCGGACGAACGCCCGTGCCTGCGGGTTGCTCCGAGACGCCGCCGCGGCTCGCCGCGCGAGCGCGGTGAACTCCTCTTTGGGGTACACGGCAAGGCTGTGGTCCTGCCCCTTCGTGACCATCAACCCTCCCGCCAGATCGTCTCGAAACTTCGCAGGCAACGTGAGTCGCCCTTTGTCGTCCAATCGAGGTGTGTAGGTACCGAGAAACAACTCGACACCTCCCTACCGGACCACCTCGATCACGCATGGCCGGAACTCGCTCCGGCCGAGCGCCTTACGGCCTCTCCTGTAGTGCGCGCTCCACATTACCCCACTTTCCCCCACTTTCAATCGAAACACGGGGTGATCTGGCTCCCCGCTTCGGCGATTCCGCAGGTCATCCCAGCTATCACTGTGTGGAAGAACTTTTCCGGCGCTTCACCTCCCCGCGCGCGTCCACATCGACCCACCCCGACAACAACCAGCAAACTCCCTGGTGTGCCCTCGGATCGAGGAGCGGTGGGGGAAGGTGGGGCGCGATCGTGGGGCGATGTGGGGCTCAGCGGGCCGAGCCGGCCCGTGCCGACCGGTCGGCTCGACACGCCGTGGACGCCAAGGGGTGTGGACAGACAGACGAACGGCGGTGCGGCACCGGGAATCCGGTACCGCACCGCCGTTCGGAGTAGAGCTCGGGCGAGCGGAGGTTACTCCTGCTCGAACCTTCTGCGGAAGCGATCTTCCATGCGCTCGGAGAAGCCGCCGGACCGGCGCTGACGTCCGCGCCCACCGGAGCCGGGGCCGGACGGACCGCTCGACGGCGCGTCGCCACCGCGATCGCCGCCGCCGGCCTTCTTGGAGCCACCGAGCAGCAGCAGCACTCCGGCACCGAACATGACGATGAATCCGATCAGGCTGATGATCGGGAAGCCGCCCGGCTTCACCGGTGCGGCGATACCTGCGACGAGTAGGAACAGGCCGAGGACGAACAAGGCGGCGGCCTGAAGTCTGCGTCTACTCGAGGTCGTACGAAGGCGTCCGCCGCGGACGGACGAGGCGAACTTCGGATCCTCAGCATAGAGCGCGCTCTCGATCTGTTCGAGCATGCGCTGCTCGTGCTCGGAGAGTGGCACGGTACCTCCCCCGGCACTAGGACGTGGCTGTCGCCTCCGGGTAGGCGACAGATAGCCGACCTTGGCGGCTATCTGTCTCCAATGATACGAGTTCGATCAGGGCCGTACCACCTACTCGCCGATAACTCGCGGACCGATCCCGAAGTCGGGCTCCGCCGGGCCACGCAAACGGGCGGCGGGCGCGATCAAATCCTCCACGTCGTGCAGGAACGCGCCGACCCGGGAGTAGAACTCGTCGGCCTGGGTGTGTCCGATCTCGCGCGGCAGGCCCGCCTCCAGCGCGGCCCGCGTCTCGGAATGGGCACTGAAGTAGTCGGCCCACATCACGAATTCCGGGGCCGCGCGTTGCAGCATCACCCAGGCATTGCGCGATCGCGCTCGCGGCGCGGCATCGGCGCCGGTGGCCGCGAGCACGGCGCCCGCACCGCGCAGGGCGGCCAGATAGGCGGTGCGGAAACGTTCGCGTGGATCGTGCTCCCCCGCCGCTTCCATCAACAGCCCGTCGGCGCGGCGCAGCAGCATGCCCGCGCGCCCGGGCCGGCCCGGATGAACGTTTCGACCAGACATCAGCCGTCCCTCCACCAGTCGCACACCCCGGCCCGAGACCGATGGCCGACCGGACGGTCGGCACCGCACGAACCGAACAGGTATTCGAACGTTTGAATTGAGCTTGAATATAGAGACGACCACCGACACGTTTTCCCGCTCGCATGTCGAGCGTCCCCACGACACGAGAGCCATGACCGCCGTCAAGCCACATCACACGCCCGCACCCGTCGTCGTCGACCTCTCGGTCACGGCGCTGCGTGCCCGGTTGCACGACGCGCTCGCGGTGTACGTCGCGGCGATGGACTACCCGCGCGGCACCGAACACCACCGCGCGCCCATGTGGACCGAACACACCTCCCGCGCGGGCTGGCAGGCCGTGGCCGCGGTGATCCCCGACGACTCCGGCTACTTCGATGTGCGCACCTCGCCGATCGTGGCCATCGGCTACGGGTACCGGGGCGCACCGCATCAGTGGTGGCAGCAGCAGGTCTATACGGGCATGCGGCGGTCGAGCTGGCCGGAGCATTCGGCACGGGAGCTGCTGTCGGACTATTTCGAGCTCACCGAACTGCATGTGCACCCGTCGGCGCAGGGTCGCGGCATCGGCTCGACGCTGCTGGAGCGGCTGCTGCGGGATCGGCCCGAGCGGGCGGTGCTGCTGTCGACCCCCGAGGTCGACGCCGAGGACAACCGGGCCTGGCGGCTGTACCGGCGCGCCGGGTTCGGCGATGTGGTGCGGCATTTCATCTTCGCCGGGGACACCAGGGAGTTCGCCATCCTGGGCCGGCGGCTGCCGCTGTGAGCTCGCGATGACGATCGTGGTCGTCGGTTCCGGCCACAACGCGTTGGTCGCGGCTTGCTATCTGGCGCGGGCCGGGCAGCGGGTGGAGGTGCTCGAGCGCGACGAGGTGCTCGGCGGTGCGGTCTCCACGGTCGAGCGATTCCCCGGGCATCTGGTCGATCGCGGGTCCTCGGCGCACATCATGATCCGACACACCGGCATCATCGAGGAGCTGGACCTGGCGCGCTTCGGGCTGCGCTACATCGATTGCGATCCATGGGGTTTCACGCCCGCGGGCCCGGACGGCCGCGCGCCCATCGTGTTCCATCGCGACCTCGACCGCACCTGTGCGTCCATCGCCGCGGCCTGCGGGGAACGCGAGGCCGATGCCTATCGCCGGTTCGTGCGGGACTGGGGTCCGCGCAGCGCGCGGGTGATGCGCGCGTTCGGCGGCGGCCCGACGCCCGGGCATCTGCTGCGCTCGTTCTGGGGGCTGGACGCGAGTGCCGGCGGCAGCGCGCTGTCACACGAATTCCTGCAATCCGGTGACGCGCTGCTGGACGGCCTGTTCGACGACGAGCGGCTCAAGGCATCGCTGGCCTGGTTCGGCGCGCAGTCCGGCCCGCCCATGTC
Source organism: Nocardia sp. JCM 38205 (assembly GCF_058222935.1). Taxonomy (NCBI): domain Bacteria; kingdom Bacillati; phylum Actinomycetota; class Actinomycetes; order Mycobacteriales; family Nocardiaceae; genus Nocardia; species Nocardia sp. JCM 38205. The sequence goes on from NZ_JBYHFL010000005.1 coordinate 304,134, forward strand.
GGAGCCGGGGACCGCGCCGATGGTGGGCTTCGCGGCACTGATGCACACGCTGCCGCCCGGGCGCGCTGTCGGCGGTAGTGGCGCGCTGACCTCGGCGTTGGTGGCGCGGCTGCGGTCCGACGGCGGGGTGGTGACCAGCGGTGACGCGGTGACCGAGATGCGCCGCGACGGCGAGGGCTGGCGGGTGCGCACCGCCTCCGGCCGGGAACTCACCGCGCGCGCCGTCATCGCGGGCACCCACATCCTGACCACGCTGGAGCTGCTGGGTGCGGGCGGTTTCGACGCCGCGACGCTGGCGGACTGGCGCCGCCGGATCCGGGTCGGGCCCGGCATCGGGATGGTGGTGCGTGCCGCGACCGACGCGCTGCCCGCCTACCCCGGTAGCTCGGCACGGGAATCGGCGCGCGGGCTGCAATTCCTGGTGTCCGAGCGCAGGCAGCTGCGGGCGGCGCACGGCGCGGCGCTGGCCGGTGCGCTGCCGCCGCGGCCGGTGGTGCTGGCGATGAGTTTCAGTGCGCTGGATCCGAGTATCGCCGCGCCGGGTGAGCATCAGCTGTCGCTGTGGTCGCAGTGGCATCCCTACCGGCTCGCCGACGGCGCCGACTGGGCCGCGCTCGCCGACGCCGAGGCCGACCGGATCATCGGCGAAGTCGATTCCTACGCACCCGGTTTCGCGGATTCGGTGCTGCGCCGATTCGTGCAGACCCCTGCCGATCTGGAGCGCGAACTCGGGTTGCTGGGTGGCAACGTCATGCATGTGGAGATGTCGCTGGACCAGATGATGCTGTGGCGGCCGCTGCCGGAGTTGTCGGGGCAGCGGGTGCCCGGCGCACCTGGGCTGTATCTGACCGGCGCCTCGACCCATCCCGGCGGCGGCGTGTCCGGGGCCAGCGGCCGCACCGCCGCGCGGCTGGTGCTGCGCGATCAGGGTCGGTTCGCGCGGCTGTTGCGACGATGAGCCGCGTCCGGCACGCCGCGACCGACCGAGGCCTCGGCCGGTTCTCGGCGGTCGCGTCCCGCGGCCACCGACCGGAGATCGGTGCGCTCGTTCCCGGCGCACTCGCCGTTGCGTGGGTGCTCAGCCAGATCGCCTACCCCCTGACCAGCGGCGCGGACCGCGACCGGGTGACGGTGACGGTGGTCGTGCTCGCGGCCGCGACCGCCTTGACCCACGCCGCCTACACCCGCGGCCCGCGCTACGCGCTCGGCGTCCTGATCATCGTGTCCGGCAGCGGCCTGCTCGCCGAGATCATCGGCACCGCGACCGGGATACCGTTCGGCTGCTACGACTACGCCACCGATCGGCTGGGGCCTGCCATCGCCGGTGTTCCGCTGGTGGTCCCGCTGGCCTGGACCGGCGGGGTGTACCCGATCTGGATGGTCGCGGGCCTGCTGACCGGCCGGACGTGGCGGCGGATCCCGGTCACCGCGGTCGGCGCGGTGGGCTGGGATCTGTTTCTCGACCCGCAGATGGTCGCCGACGGTCACTGGAGCTGGTGCGTCACCGACGCGGGACTGCCGGGCATCGAACACATTCCGCTCACCAACTATCTGGGCTGGCTGCTGGTGGCGACGCTGATGGCGGTGCTGCTCACCGGCTGGGAACGCACGGCCCCGTGGCGGCGCGGCGGAAACGCGGTGCCGGTGGCGGCGTTCGGGTGGACCTGGCTCGGTTCGGCGCTGGCGCACGCCGTGTTCCTGGATCTGCCCGCCTCCGCCTGCTACGGCGCCGTCGGCATGGGACTGCTCGGTGTGCCGCTGGCGGTGCGGCTGGTGCGCGCACGCGGTGCGGTGCCCGCGCCGCCCGGATCGCGCTGATCGGCGACCGGTTCCGGTCGGGTTCGCCCATGTCGCGACCCGGATCGAGTAGGTTCGGAGCAGTCGGCTGTGGCAGCGGGCGGGCCGGACCGCGGTAGCGCGAGCGGGCCGTCCCGCCGCCACACCCCCGACGCCCGATCGGCTTCGTCGTCCACGATCCGGAGGGAAGATGCAGGTATCGACCGCGGTATGGATCCCGACCCTGGTCCTGATCGCCGGATTACTGCTGTTCGACTACTTCTTCCACGTGCGCAAGGCGCACACCCCCACCTTGCGCGAGGCGGCGATCTGGTCGGCGATCTATGTGGGGATCGCGGTGGTGTTCGGGTTCGTGGTGCTGATCTTCGGCGGCGTGCAGATGGGCACCGAGTACTTCGCCGGCTATGTCACCGAGAAGGCGTTGTCGGTGGACAACCTGTTCGTCTTTCTCGTCATCATCGGCAGTTTCCGCGTTCCCCGCGAGTACCAGCAGAAGGTGCTGCTGGTCGGGATCGTGTTCTCGCTGATCGCGCGGACCGGGTTCATCTTCCTCGGCGCCTCGCTGATCAACGCCTTCGCCTGGGTGTTCTACATCTTCGGCCTGCTGCTGCTGGTCACCGCGGGCAATATGCTGGCTCCGGCGGAAACCGAGACCCGGTCGGCGGACAACATCGTGATCCGGGTGGCCAAGAGATGGTTTCGCACCACTCCCGATTACGACGGCGACAAGCTGTTCACCGTGCGCGGCGGCAAGCGCATGCTCACCCCGATGCTGCTGGTGATGGTGGCCATCGGCGGTACCGACGTGATGTTCGCGCTCGATTCGATTCCGGCGATCTTCGGGCTCACCCAGAACGTCTACGTGGTGTTCACCGTGACCGCGTTCTCGCTGATGGGGTTGCGGCAGCTGTATTTCCTGATCGACGGCCTGCTCGATCGGCTGATCTACCTGTCGTTCGGACTGGCGGCGATCCTCGGTTTCATCGGCGTCAAGCTGATCCTGCACGCGCTGCACGAGAACAATCTGCCGTTCATCAACAACGGCGATCCGGTGCATGTGGGCGAGATCAGTACCGGTGCGTCGCTGCTGGTGATCCTGCTGGTGCTGGTGGTCACCGTGGTGGTGTCGGTGATCAGTCCGCGCGGGCGCGCCCAGCAGGCCGTGGCCAATGCCCGCAGGCACGCCACCGACTACCTCGACCTCGGCTACACCGCCGATCAGGCCGAACGCGACCGGATCTTCGGGCTGCTGCGCAGCGAGGAGCAGCGGCTGCGCGCGCTGCCGGAGAAGTACCGGCGACGGATCCGGCAGGAGGACGAACTGATGGAGCTGCTGCACCGTGCCCATCGCCGCCACGACGAAGCGGTGGCCGCGCGCAGCCGGTAGCGAGACCCACCTGGGACTATCGCGCCGATGCGCGGTGTCGCGTGCGTGGCGCGGCGCGCGCCTGGCACGATGTCACCCGTGCAGCCGAGTCCCGACACCACGACACCCGACGTTCCGGCCCCCTCGCCGCGCGCGCCCCGCCCCGGGATCCGGGTGACGGCGGCCGTGTTGCTGGCGGCTCTGCTGGTGCCGGTGCTGGCCGGCTGCCTGCGGGTGCAGGCCTCGATGGGTGTCTCGTCCAACGACCGGGTCTCCGGCCGTATCGTCGCCGCGGTGATCCCGGCCAACCCCGAGGACAAGGGCCCGCAGTTGAAGGCGCCGGACGCGCTGGCCACCAAGATGCGGGTGGAGCCCTACAGCCAGGATGGCTACGTCGGCAGTCAGGTGTTCTTCGACGATCTGAACTTCGGTGAGGTGCAGCAGCTCGGTCAGCTGTCGGAGCAGACCCAGGGCATGTTCCAGTTGCAGTTCCAGCGCACCGGCGATCTGGTCAGCCTCAATGGCCGCGTCGACCTGAAATCGGTGCCGCCGCACGGCTCGGACGTGCAGTTCAGCATCGCGTTCCCGGCCCGCATCGCTAAGACGAACGGTAATCGTGAGGGCGATTCGGTGGTGTCGTGGAAGCTGCCGCCCGGCGACGTCACCAATATTCGCGCCGAGGTGAGTTACGCCGACCCGAACACCCGCTCGTTCGCCGGCTGGGCAGGCATCGTCGGCGGCATCACCCTGGCCGTGGCGGCCGTGGTGGCGGCCATGGCCTACGTCAACCGCAATCCGGCGCCGCCGAACGCCCCGGAACCGAGCTTCGACCTCGGCCGTTGGTGGCGCGAAGTGCGCAGTAAGTAGGTAAGGGTGTGCCGGCCCGGCGTGGTCGAGCGACGATGACCGGCGGGGCTGGTGGGTTGCGGCGTCGGCGCGCCGCTTCCGATGCGCGAGCGCGGCGCGAACCGCATCCGCTGGTCGCGCGGGCGGTGCGGGTGGGCGCCGGGATCGCGGTGGCGGGATGCGCTGTCGCGGTGGGGAATCTGCTGACGATGCGCCGGTTGCGGCCTGGCCCGCCGGTGCCCGAGCCCGTGGCCGTCTGTGTCCCCGCGCGCGACGAGGCCGAGCGGCTGCCGCGGCTGGTCGCGGATCTGCGCGCGCAGACGGGTGTGCCCGGGTTGCGGGTGCTGATCCTCGATGACGGCTCGACCGATGGCACCGAGACGGCGGCGCGGCACGCGGCCGGCGACGACCCGCGCATCACCGTGCTGCGCTGCGACGACGAACCCGAGCCGGGGTGGACCGGTAAGGCCGCCGCGTGCGCCGGGCTGGCCGAGGCGGCCGCCGCGACCGGCGCCACCGCGTTGATCTTCGTCGATGCCGACGTGCGGCTGGCACCCGCGGCGATCGCCGCGGCGGTGACCGAATTGCGGGCGCGGCGTTGCGCACTGGTCTCGCCCTGGCCGCGGCAACTCGCGCACTCGGCCGCCGAACAACTGGTACAGCCGCTGCTGTGCTGGTCGTGGGCCACGACGCTGCCGATCGCGCTCGCGAACCGGGGTGCGCGCCCGTCGATGGCGGTGGCGTGCGGGCAGTTCCTGGCCTTCGACGCGGCGGCCTACCGAGCCATCGGCGGGCATGCGGCGGTGGCGGGCAGCGTCACCGAGGATCTCGATATCGCCAGGGTGATGCGGCGTCAGGGCCTGCGCACCGAAGTGGTGGCGGCCGGATCGATGGCATGCACCCGCATGTACCGTGATGCGGCCGAACTGGAGGCCGGGTATACGCGGTGGCTCTGGTCGGCCTACGGCGGTTCGGCGGCAGGTGGTTTCGCGGTGGGCGCCGTTGCCGCGCTCGCCTACTGGGTGCCGCCGCTGGCCCTGGTTGCCGGGCACGGGCGGGTCCGGCGGATCGGCCTGATGGGCTATGTGGCCGCGGTCGCGGGACGCCTCGTGACCTGCCGCCTGGACAGCGGTGCGGCACCCGGTCGCGACGACATCCTCGCCGCGTGCGCCCATCCGGTATCGGTCGCGGCCTACCTCTACCTCTGGGCACGTTCACGCCGCGCCCGGCGGCGCCGGACACTCGTGTGGAAGGGCCGCTCGCTCACGCAGTGAGGCCGAGACCCGTGATCTCACACTCTCCGAGCAGGCGCCCGCGGCACCCGTTTCGCACCCCTACCCGACCGCGCACCGGCTCGCCGGACAAGGGCTCAACTCACCCTGATTACTACCATTGTGCTGCGGTTTCCCTGCGACGCATGATGATTCGGCCCGACCGGAGGCCCACCCGGTTCCGGTCCGGCGACACCATCCAGAGCGACCGAGAGACCTGGCTCGCCGACGTCGCAGCAACCCCCCGGTCCACGGGTGCGGGTGCTTCTGCCGGGACCGATGGAGGCACACATGGTCGAGTCCGCAGTCCGCACGTCGCGGCGACGCGCCGGGCTCGTCGGTCGTGTCAGAAAGGACGACGACATGGCCGTACCCGTCAAGGCGGCTTTTGCCGGCGCGGTGCTCACCGCCGCCACCCTGGCCGCCTGCGGCTCCGGGACCACGACGCCGGGGCCCGACGCGGGCCCTCCGCAGCCGGGCGGGGTGTTGCGCTATGGCCTGTCACAGGCACCGACCTGCGCCGATCCCGCGCAGGCAGGCACCAACCAGACGATCTATGTGACGCGGCAGGTGGTCGATTCGCTGACCGACCAAGATCCCGAGACCGGCGAGTTGCGGCCGTGGCTGGCCACCAGCTGGGAGATCGCCCCGGACGCGAAGACGTTCACCTTCCACCTCGCCGACGGGGTGAGCTTCAGCGACGGCACACCGCTGACCGCCGACTCGGTGCGCAAGAGCTTCGATTCGATCGTGCGCACCCTCGGCGCCGTCAAGGCACCGCTGGGCAGCAGCTACCTCACCGGCTATGTCGGCACCACGGTGGTCGATCCGTTGACGGCGCGGGTGGAGTTCAGCGCGCCGAATACGCAATTCCTGCAAGCGTCCTCGACGCCGCAGCTCGGCATCCTCGCCGACGCCACCACCGCCTTGCCCGCCGAGGACCGCTGCGCGGGTACGGCGACGGTGGGCTCGGGTCCGTTCACCTACGCCGACTACCGCCAGGACGTCTCCGCCACGCTGGTGAAACGCCCCGGCTACCGCTGGGGCTCGGCGGTGTTCGGCCATCGGGGTGAGGCCTACCTCGACCGCATCGAGTTCACCGTGGTGCCCGAATCCGGGGTGCGGACCGGTTCGCTGTCCTCGGATCAGCTCGATGCGGCCAGCGACGCGCTCCCCCAGGACGCACCGCAGATCGAGGCCGGCGGTGGCCGGGTGCTCAGCACCCCCAATCCGGGTATCCCGTTCGGATTCCAGCCGAATGTGACCCGTGGACCGTTGCGTGATCCCGACGTGCGCCGTGCGCTGCTCACCGCGATCGACCGGCGCGAGCTCGTCGACACCGTGCTCGGGCCGCAGTTCCGTCCGGCGACCAGTGTGCTCGCTTCCAGAACGCCGGGATACCAGGATCTTTCCCGGACAGTGAGTTTCGATCCCGACGCCGCGCGGGCCATCCTCGATCGGGCGGGCTGGCTGCCCGACGCGGACGGCATCCGGGTCAAGGATGGGCAGCGCCTGGGATTCGCGGTGACGTTCAGTCAGGTGTTCGCCGGTAATCAGGCGATCCTCGAACTGATCCAGCAGCAGCTGCGGTCGGTGGGCGTGGACCTCACGCTGGACCTGGTGTCCATCGCCGAGTACACCGCACGGCAGAACAGCAAGGATTTCGACGCGCTGTACTACAACAGCACCCGCGCCGACGGCGACATCCTGCGCACCGGATTCGGCCTGGACGGCCGCAATTTCAATGTCCGCCCGCCGATCCAGGCTCTCGACGACGTGCTGACCGCACAACTCGGTGCGGTGGACCCACAGGCACGGGCGGCGCTGATCGGGCAGGCCCAGCAGCAGATCCTCGATCAGGGACTGTGGATCCCGACCGTCGAGTTGTCGCAGGCCATCGGTGCGGGCCCGGCCGTGCAGGACCTGAAGTTCGACGCCTCGGCCCGGTTGCAGTTCTTCGACACCTGGCTGAGCGGACGTCGGCCATGACCCGGTATGTGCTGCTGCGGTGCGTGGCCGCGGTCTGGGTGCTGTGGGCGGCGTTCACCATCTCCTTCGTCGTGCTGTACCTGCTGCCGTCGGATCCGGTGGCCATCGCGGCCGACGGCGGTGGCGGCGGCACCCCGGTGGACGCGGCCGCCCTCGCCGAGATGCGCGCCAGGTACGGCCTGGATCAACCGCTGTGGGAGCAGTACCTGAGTTCGCTGTCGCATGCGGTGCGCGGCGATCTGGGCCGCTCCATCGCCACCGGGCAGCCGGTCACCGAGGCGATCGTCGACGCCCTGCCCTCGACTCTCGCCCTCACCGGGCTTGCCCTGCTGTTCGCCGCGGCCGGCGGCACCGCGCTGGCCTTCGCCGCCACCTACACCCGCACACCGTGGCTGCGTTCGGCCCTGGCCGCGCTGCCGCCGGTCGGGGTATCGATGCCGACGTTCTGGACCGCGCTGATCCTGTTGCAGCTGTTCTCCTTTCGCTGGCAGCTGGCGCCCGCGTTCGGTGGGCTGGTGCTGCCGGCAGTGACGCTGGCCATCCCGATCGGGGCGGTGATCGCGCAGGTGCTGGCCGCCGGGCTGGAATCGACGTGGCGGCAGCCGTTCACCGAAGTGGCGCTGGCCAAGGGCGCCTCGCGCTGGTGGGTGCAACGCAGGCATGTGGCGCGATTGGCGAGCGTGCCCGCGTTCACCATCGCCGGTGTGCTGGTGGGCACCATGCTCGCCGGTTCGGTGGTGGTGGAGACGGTGTTCGCCCGGCCGGGGCTCGGCCGGCTCACTCAGACGTCGGTGCTGGCCCAGGACATTCCGGTGGTGCAGGGCATCGTGCTGGTGAGCGCGCTGGCCTTCGTCGTCGTCAACCTCGCGGTGGATCTGCTGTATCCCGTGCTGGATCCGCGAATCGCCGGAGGTGGGGGTCGTGCCGGGCACTCGGTGCGCCCGAGCGAGCGCAGGGAGGTCACCGATGTCGCTTGAGCTGCTCGAACGGCCCGCGACGACGACCGCTGCGGCCGAGGAACGGAAGCAGCCGCCGCGCCGGCGCCGGGCGTGGCACCTGGTGCGCGGCAACGCGGCCCTGATTCCGGCGAGCGCGGTGCTCGTGCTGGTTATCGGCTGGGCGCTGGCGCCGTCGGTGTTCGCCGGCGGCGACCCGTTGAAAGGTGTTCCGGCACAGAAATTCCAGCCGCCCAGCGCCGAGCACTGGTTCGGTACCGACAATCTCGGCCGCGACCTGTACACGCGGATGGTGCACGGAGCGGGCCTGTCGCTCACCGCGACCCTGACGGCGGTCGCCATCGCCCTGGTGGCCGGCACGCTGCTCGGCCTGCTCGCCGGTGCGCTCGGCGGTGTGGTGGACATGGTCGTGATGCGGGTTGTCGATGTGCTGCTGTCGGTTCCGGCGCTGCTGCTGTCGCTGGCGCTGGTGACCGCGCTCGGTTTCGGCACCCGGAATGTGGCCATCGCCGTGGGCGTTTCGCTGATCGCCAACTTCGCCAGGGTGATGCGCTCGGAGGTGCTTCGGGTGCGCCGGGCGGCCTATGTGGAGGCGGCACGGGCGTCGGGAGTGCGCTGGTACACGGTGCTGGCCCGGCACATCCTGCCCAATTCCTATCCCCCGGTGCTCGCGCTGGCCGCGGTCGAGTTCGGCATGGCGGTGCTCGCGGTGTCGGCGCTGAGCTTCCTCGGGTACGGCACCGCACCGCCCACCCCCGAATGGGGATCGCTGATCTCGGAGGGCCGCAACTACCTGGCCACCGCCTGGTGGCTGACGACGCTGCCCGGCCTGGTGATCATCGCCGTCGTCCTGTCCGCCCAGCGCGTGGGTCGCGCCGTCACGAGGAGTGCACACCGATGAGCGACAACACCGCCGTCGACGTCCTGTCCCCCGCCGACGACCACGAGGCGCCCACCGACGCCGAGGAACTCCTACGGGTCCGGCAGTTGCGGGTGCGTTACCGCACCGGCGACGGGCCGGTCACCGCCCTCGACGGCGTCTCGCTCGCGGTGCGCCGGGGTGAGGTGCTCGCGCTCGTGGGCGAATCCGGTTCGGGCAAGTCGACGCTGGCGCATGCGGTGATCGGCTTGCTCGGCGAGACCGCCGATATCGCCGCCGGCTCCGTCACCTTCGCCGGAGAGCCGGTGGACTTCCGATCCGAGCAGGCCCTGCGCCGGTTGCGCGGGCTCCGGGTCGGGTTCGTGCCGCAGGATCCGGGCCTGTCGCTCAATCCGGTGCGCCGCATCGGCGATCAGGTGGCCGAGGCGTTGCGGGTGCACCGGCTCGACGACCGGCACGGTGCGCTGGAGCGGGCCACGGCCCTGCTGGCCGAGGTGGGGCTGGATCGGCCGCAGTTGCGGGCCACCCAGTACCCGCACGAACTATCCGGCGGGCAACGCCAGCGCGTGCTGATCGCCATCGCGCTGGCCTGCGGACCGGATCTGATCATCGCCGACGAACCGACCAGCGCCCTGGACGCCACCGTCGCGCGCCGGGTGCTCGACCGGCTGGCCGAGCGCATCGCCGCGCGCGGGACAGCGGTGCTGTTGATCACCCACGATCTCGCGATGGCCGCCGAACGCGCGGACCGGCTGGCGGTGCTGCGCAACGGCGCCGTCGTCGAATCCGGCCGCACCGCAGAGGTTCTCGGCGATCCGCGCCATCCTTACACGCGGCAACTGCTGGCCGCCGCGCCCGCCCTGACCGCCGATCGGGTGGTGCGACCGGCCGCGGTGCTCGACGGCGGCCCGCTGCTCACCGTCCGCGAGGTGCACAAGGTGTTCCGCGCCGGGGCTGGCAGCAGCGTCACCGCGGTGGCCGGGGTCGGCTTCGAACTCGGTCGCGGCGAAACACTGGCGCTGGTCGGCGAATCGGGCTCGGGTAAATCGACCACCGCGCGCATCGCGGTCCGACTGACCGAACCCGACCGTGGCGAGGTCGTCTTCGACGGTGAGCCGTTGACCCGCGCCCGCGCCGGGCAGCTGCGGGCGCTGCGACGGCGGTTCCAGATCGTCTACCAGAACCCGTACTCGTCGCTGGACCCGCGGCTGCGCGTCGGGTCGGTGATCGAGGAGCCGTTGCGCGCCTACGGCATCGGCAACCGCAAGGCCAGGGCACAGCGGGTGGCCGAGCTGCTCGAACAGGTGGCACTGCCCGCCGGATACGCGCGGCGGCGACCGGCCGAACTCTCGGGCGGGCAACGTCAGCGGGTGGCGATCGCCCGTGCCCTTGCGCTGCGGCCGGAGCTGCTGGTGCTCGACGAACCGGTCTCCGCGCTCGATGCCTCGGTACAGGCCCAGATCCTGGAACTACTCGACGATCTGCAACAGCGGCTGCGGCTGAGCTACCTGTTCATCTCCCACGACCTGGCCGTCGTGCGCCGCATCAGCGACCGGGTGGCGGTGATGCGGTACGGGCGCATCGTCGAAACCGGCACCACCGACGAGATTTTCGGCAATCCGCGGCACGACTACACCCGCGAGCTGCTCGCCGCCATCCCGAAACCGTCGGTCACGCTGCGCCTGCCCGCACCACCCGACGACCCGTCCTGACGACGCTCGACCCACCCACCACACCGAGGAGACCTCCGATGACCACCAGCCTCACCTCCTTCGCCACCGACTGGACCGCGTGGCACGCCGAACGCGAAGACGCCCTGCGCGACCCGCTCGGCTTCCTGAGCCTCACCGCGCTGCACTGGCTCACCGACCGGCCCGAACAACTACCCGGCGTGCCGGGCACCTGGTGGGTGATCGAGGACCGGGTGTTCGTCACCGCCAAACCCGCCGACCGGCTCGAGCACGACGGCGAGCGGATCGCGGGCGTGCACATCGTCGTCGCCGAGGAAGGGGCGCCCGGAGTGCTCATCCGGCACGAGAGCCGGGTACTCGAGGTGATCCGGCGCACCGGGCAGTCCGCCGTGCGCGTGCACGATCCGGCCGCACCCACCCTGGCCGCGTTCACCGGGGTGCCTGCCTACGCACCCGACGAACGGTGGGTGCTGCGGGGCCGGTTCGAGGCATTCGGCGAGCCGACCACCGTCACCACGGGCGCGGTGGTGGCCGGCCTCGAACACCATCATCGCGGGGCCGGCGTCATCGAGTTCGGCGTCGGCGAGGTGACCGAACGGGTCGTCGCCTTCGGCACCCCGGATGCGCTGCGGGTGCTGTTCACCGACGCCACCAGCGGCATCACCACCTACCCGGCGGCCCGCCTGCTCGATGTCGGCGCGGCCGACGACGACGGCACCGTGCTGCTCGACTTCAATCGCGCGATCAACCTGCCGTGCGCGTTCACCGACTACGCGACGTGCCCGGTGGCGCCCGCGCAGAACCGGTTGCGGGTGGCGATCGAGGCGGGCGAACAGGATCCACGGCTCGGCACCGCGGAGCGCCGGGCATGACGGTTCCGCTATCGATCCTCGATCTGGCGCCCATCAGCGCCGGATCGAGCCCGCAGCAGGCGCTGCGCAATACCGTCGAGCTGGCCCGGCGCGCCGAGGAGTGGGGCTATCACCGGTTCTGGCTGGCCGAACATCATTTCGCGCGGGTGGCCAGTTCGGCCTCGATCATCCTGATCGGGCAGGTCGCGGCCGCCACCTCGCGGATCCGGGTCGGCTCGGCGGCGGTTCAGGTCGGCTATCACACCTCGATCTCCATCGTCGAAGCGTTCGGCACCATCGATGCGCTGCATCCGGGCCGGCTCGACCTCGGGCTCGGCCGCTCCGGGCACCGCGCGCGGCACTTCGGCGCCGAATCGGTGCGGGCCCGCAATGTCCGGCCGCTGGACGACACTGTGCGCGGCCGCACCGAAGTGCGTGACGGCGTGGTGATCCCGCCGCCCTTCGATCCGCTGCGCATCGCCGACCCGTCGATCTTCCTCGCCGGTCAACGTGCCCTGTACCAGCAGGGTGCCCGACCGGCGGAGTTCGCCGACCAGGTGGCCGAGATCAGGGCCCTGCTCGACGGCAGCTACGTCGACGCCGAGGGCATCGCCCTGCACGCGGTGCCGGGTGAGGGCGCGCAGGTGCAACTGTGGGTGTTCGGCAGCACGGCCGGCGCCAGTGCGGAGCTGGCGGGCAGGCTCGGGTTGCCGTTCGCGGCCGCCTATCACGTCTCCCCCGGCACCGCGCTGGACGCGGTGGTGGCCTACCGCGCGGCCTTCCGGCCCTCGGAGGTGCTGGCCGAACCGTATGTGGTGGTGTCGGCGGATGTGGTGGTCGCCGCCGACGACGCCACCGCCGAACGGCTGGCCGCACCCTACGGGCACTGGGTGCACAGCATCCGCAGCGGGGCGGGCGCCGCCGATTTCGCCGATCCCGCGACGCTGACCCCGCTCACCCCCGATCAGCGCAGGCTGGTCGAGGACCGGCTGGCCACCCAGCTGGTCGGCGCGCCGGAGACCGTGGTGCGGCGGCTGGCGGCGCTGCAACGAGTCAGCGGCGCGAACGAACTGCTGATCACCGGGATCACTCACGATCATCGCGACCGGCTGGAATCGCATCGGTTGCTCGCCGAAGCGTGGGGGCTCCGGCAGGCGCGGGCCGCCTGACCCGGCGCCGGCCGGATCCGCACCCGGCGGCCGGACTCAGGCGCTGATCGGTGCGGCCGTGACGCCGTAGCCGAGGTTGGTGAGCACCTCGCCGGTCGCCTTGGCGAAGTTCAGGGTGATGAAATGCAGGCAGGGCGCGCCCTCGTCGATGAGCCGCTGGGCCATCTCGGTGGCGATCTCGATGCCCACCGCGCGCACCGCCGCCGCGTCTTCCTCGGGGCCACTGCCCGCCGCGCGCTCCAACCGGTCGATCACCGAACGCGGCAGCGGCCTGCCGCACAGTTCCTCGGCCCGCTTGACCGTGCGCAGCGAGGTGATCGGCATCAGCTCGGGAATGATCGGCTTGGCGCCCTCGATCGGATCCATGGCGACGAGGCGATCGCGTAGCCGCAGATAGTGCTCGACGTCGAAGAACATCTGGGTGATCGAATACTCCGCGCCCGCACGCAGTTTCGCGGCCAGGAACCGGGTGTCGTGGTCCAGGTCGGGCGAGCGGTGGTGGCCCTGCGGGAACGAGGCGACCCCGACATGGAAATCACCGAGATCGCGCACGATGCGCACCAGCTCCTCGGCGTATTCGACGCCCTCGGGATGCCTGTGCCATTCCCCGAGCGGATCGCCCGGCGGATCGCCGCGCAGCACCAGGATGTTGCGGATACCGGAATCGGCGTAGGCGCCGACCAGCGAACGCAGCTCCGCCACGCTGTGCCCGACCGCGGTGAGATGGGCCACCGGCAGCAGTGTGGTCTCGCCGGCCAGCTCGCCGGTCACGCGCACGGTGCGGTCCTTGGTGGACCCGCCCGCGCCATAGGTCATCGACACGAACGCCGGATGCATGCGTTCGAAGGTGCGCACCGCACGCCACAGCCTGGCCTCACCCGCGGCGTCGCGGGGCGGGTTGAACTCGACGGAGAAGGGCACCGCCCGGCTCGAGTGCAGCCGCAAACTCTGCACGACCGACGGCGTCCCCGAGACGATCGGTGGGGTTTGCGGCGGCCGACCACGGGTCGAGGACGGCCGGCCAGGGGTCGAACGTCCCCGCACGTTGTCGAAAGTCACCGGTTCAGTGTAGAGGTGAGCGGCCCGCGGGCCGGAGTGTCGTCGGACCGGACGCGTATTGTTCGAGCCATGAGCGGGTGCACCGCCGTGCACGCCGGCAGCGGCGCGCCCGGCGTCATCCGCCGAGCCGACCCCTTCCCCGGACATCCTTGGAGGTCATCCTGTCCGCCGGACCCGGTACCCCGACCAAGCCGAGCCCGACCTCGGCGATCCCAGGGACGCCCGCCTTCGCCGCCGCCGTGGAACAGGCGCTGACCTCGTTCTTCGCCACCCGCCGCGAAACCGTCGGCGAGCTGGGGCCGATCTTCGTCGACGCCGCCGAAGCGCTGGAATCGTTCGTGCTGCGCGGCGGCAAACGCACCAGGCCCGGCTTCGCCTGGACCGGCTGGCTCGGCGCGGGCGGCGACCCCGAGGGCCCGGACGCGCCCGCCGTGCTCACCGCCTGCGCCGCGCTGGAGCTGGTGCAGGCGTGCGCGCTCATCCACGACGACATCATCGACGCCTCCCGCACCCGGCGCCGCTTCCCCACCGTGCACGTCGACTTCGAGCAGCGCCACCGCGATCGCGGCTGGGCGGGCGACGCGCCCCGCTTCGGCACCGGCGTGGCCATCCTCATCGGCGATCTGGCGCTGGCCTGGGCCGATGACATGGTGCACGCCTCCGGGCTGGCCCCGCAGGCCGTCGCCCGCTTCGCCACCGTCTGGGCGAAGATGCGCACCGAGGTGCTCGGCGGGCAGCTGCTCGACATCCACGGCGAGGCCAGCGGCGACGAATCGGTGGCCGCAGCGCTCCGGATCAACCGGTACAAGACCGCCGCCTACACCGTCGAACGACCGCTGCACCTGGGCGCCGCCCTCGCCGACGCGGGCCCCGACCTGGTGCGTTCCTATCGCGATTTCGGCACCGACATCGGTATCGCGTTCCAGCTGCGCGATGACCTGCTCGGCGTCTTCGGCGATCCCTCGGTCACCGGTAAACCTTCCGGCGACGACCTGCGCGAGGGCAAACGGACGGTGCTCATCGCCGAGGCGCTGGCCCGCGCCGATCAGGCCGATCCGGCCGCCGCCGAGCTGCTGCGCGGCAAGGTCGGCACCGATCTCAGCGGCGCGGACGTCGACGAGCTGCGTGCGGTGCTGGTGCGACTCGGCGCCGTCGACGCGGTCGAAGCCCGCATCGCCGAGCTCACCGAGCGCGCGCTGGCCGCCATCGACACCAGCTCGGCCACCCCCGCCGCCAAGGACCAGCTGCACGCCATGGCGCTGGCCGCCACCCGCCGCACGGCATGAGCGAATACGGCCACGGCGGAGGCAGCGTGCGTAACCACGGAGAGGTCGCTCGCTCCTGTCCACACCGCGTGAGCGCAGCCACGGCACGTCCGATCCGGAGCCTGCGATGAGGTCGGTGGCGGGGCCCGCCGACCGGGTGATCGTCATCGGCGCGGGATTGTCGGGCCTGGCCGCCACGCTGTACCTCACCGGCGCCGGACGCCGGGTCACCGTGCTGGAGCGGGCCGATCACGTCGGCGGGCGGGTCGGCCGCTACCGCTTCGACGACTACGAGATCGACTCGGGGGCAACGGTGTTGACGCTGCCCGAGCTGATCGACGACGCGCTGGCGGCGGTCGGACACGACCGCGAGTCGCTCACCGCGCCGCTGCGCATCCACCGGCTCGCGCCGTCGTATCACGCGCGCTTCGCCGACGGCTCCGATATCCGGGTGTTCGCCGACCCGGATGAGATGGCGGCCGAAGTGGCACGGACCTGCGGTCCCGACGAAGCCGGGCGTTATCGACGGCTGCGCGAATGGCTGGCCCGGATCTACCGCGCCGAATTCGGCGAGTTCATGGACACCAACTTCGACTCGCCGCTGGACATGGTGCGGTTGCCGCGTAAACGCGCGGCGCTGCTGGAGCTGGTGCGCCTCGGCGGATTCGGGCGGCTCGGGCCACGGGTCCGCGGCTTCCTCCGCGATCCGCGGCTGACCAGGCTGTTCACCTTCCAGGCGCTGTACGCGGGGATGCCGCCGAACCGGGCACTGGCCGTCTACGGGGCGATCCCGCATATGGACACCTCGCTCGGGGTGTACTTCCCCGAGGGCGGTATGCGCGCGGTCGCCGACGCCATGGCCGAGGCGCTGGTCGCCGCCGGTGCGCGGCTGGAACTCGGCGCCGAGGTCACCGGCATCGACTACGACCGCCGCCGGGCGCGCCGGGTCCGGCTGGCGGACGGCACGGCGCGCGACTGCGACGCCGTGGTCGTCACCGCCGACCTCGGCGATATCGAACGCTTCGGGCTGCGCCGCAGGCGCGGGCTGCGGGCCTCTCCATCGGCGGTGGTCGCGCACGGCACCATTCCGGCCGACATCGCCGCGGGCTGGCCGATCCAGGCCCATCACACCATTGATTTCGGCGCCGCCTGGGAACGCACCTTCACCGAGATCGCCGCACCGCGCGGTGGCCGGTTGATGAGCGACCCTTCCCTACTGCTGACCAGGCCCGCGCTCTCGGATCCCGGCCTGTATCTCGACCGCGCCGACGGCCGCTACGAGCCGTTCTCGCTGCTGGCGCCCTGCCCGAACCTGGATTCGGCGGCACTGGACTGGGCGAGCCTGGGCCCGGCGTACCTGCGCGAGCTGCTCGGCGTCCTCGAGCAGCGCGGCTACCACGGCATCGCCGAACACTTCCGGCTCGACCACCTCGACACCCCGCAGACCTGGCTGGAGCAGGGCATGCTCAGTGGCACGCCGTTCTCCGCCGCCCATCTTTTCCGCCAGACCGGCCCGTTCCGGCAACGGAATCTGCCGCGCGGCAGCGACAACGTGGTTATCGCCGGTTGCGGCACTACGCCGGGCGTCGGTGTACCGACCGCCCTGCTGTCGGGGAAACTCGCGGCAAACCGGATAATCGGGACACCGGAACGGCTCGGAAACGAAACCCCGCGCACCATCGGGACAGCCCCGCGCGAACAAGCCGTAAACTAAGCGCCGACCTATCAGCTCGCGGTTGCGACCGCCGACCACACCCGGGGGGAACGACACCACATGCCACCCCCGGAAACGACTGCCCACGTGACTACCCCGGCGCAGGCCACCGTGTCTCCGACACCCGCGGCTCGATCCCGAAAACCAGCATCCGCACCCGCCCCGGGCAGCCCGCAGACGCTGCTGACGTGGCTACGCACCGCCGCCGACTTCGCGCGCAGCCCCGAGGGCCATGCGGCACTGCTCGGCCTGGTCGGCGCGATCATGATCACCTTCGGCGGTTTCGGCGCGGGCGCGGTGCGCAAACGCGATCCGCTGCTGGAAGCGATGCACCTGTCGTGGCTGCGTTTCGGGCACGGCTACGCGCTCTCGACGATCTTCGTCTGGATCGGCGTGCTGATGATGATCACCGCCTGGGTGCGGCTCGGCCGGGCCACGCTCGGCCGCGGCAGCTACTCCGGCGCGGGCGTCACGCTCAACGAGCTGCGCGCGATCGTCTGCATCTGGGTCGCGCCCATGCTGTTCGCGGTGCCGATGTTCAGCCAGGACGCCTACTCCTATCTGGCGCAGGGTGCGCTGCTGCGCGACGGCTTCGACCCGTACAAGGTCGGCCCCGTCGCCAATCCCGGTGTGCTGCTGGACAACGTCAGCACCGTGTGGACCACCACCACCGCGCCCTACGGCCCGATCTTCCTGCTGCTCGGGCGCGCCATCACCACCATCACCGACGACAACGTCGTGGCGGGGACCATCGCGCTGCGGCTGGTGATGCTGCCCGGCCTGGCATTGATGATGTGGGCCATCCCGTACCTGACCAAGCATCTCGGCGGCAAGCCCACCGTCGCGCTGTGGCTGGCGGTGCTCAACCCGCTGGTGCTGATCCACCTCATCGGCGGCGTGCACAACGAACTGCTGATGGTCGGCCTGATGTGCGCCGGTATCGCCCTGGTGCTCGAGCGCAGGCATGTACTCGGCATCGTCGTCGTCGCGGTCGCGGTCGCCATCAAGGCCACCGCCGGTATCGCCCTGCCGTTCCTGGTGTGGATCTGGATGTTGCACGAACGCGAACGACGCGCCGCCCAGGACAAGGAGTCCGGCGGCACGCTGCCGCATCCGGCGCTGCTGTTCGCCAAGATCGCCGGGCTCGGGTTGTCCGTGTTCGCGGTGGTGTTCGCGCTCGCGTCCGCGGCGGCCGGCGTCGGCATCGGCTGGCTGACGGCGCTGTCGGGCTCGAAGAAGATCATCAACTGGCTGTCGCTGCCGACCATCATGGCGCACGGCATGACCTGGATCGGCCCGCTGCCCTTCGACCCGGTGCTCACCGTCACGCGTGCGCTGTGCGCCGCGGCGCTGGTGGCGATCCTGGCCTGGACCTGGTGGCGGTTCCGGCACAGCGAACGCGAGGCCGTGCTCGGCATCCTCATCGCGTTCGTCGCCATCGTCATCCTCTCGCCTGCCGCGCTGCCCTGGTACTACTCGTGGCCGCTGGCGCTGGCCGCCGCCTTCGCGCTGTCCACCAGGACGCTCATGGTGCTGGTGGGGTTGTGCACCTGGTTGATGCTGGTGTTCCAGCCCGGCGGTTCGATCGGGCTGTACAACTTCTGGCATGTGGCCGCGGCGACCTTCGCCGCGGTGGTGGCGGCGCTGTCACTGCGCACGGTCGACCCGCTTCGGCTGCGCAGCACGCGCACGGTCACGGGCCCGGCGATCCCCTCGCCGGCCGATCCCGTCATCCATGACCGGCGCTGAGCGCGGCCTCGACCTCACCGCCGGACCTGCCGGGCGCACGCCCGAACGGCTGCGACCCGCCGACGCCACGGAACTCGCCGAGGCGTATCGGCTGTGCCGCCGCATCGCCGCCGAACACGGCCGCACCTATTTCCTGGCGACTCGGCTGCTGACGGCCTCGCAGCGGCCCGCCGTGCACGCGCTGTACGCGTTCGCGCGGATGGTGGACGATATCGTCGACTGCGCGCCGCACGATGCTGCGACCGGCGCGCGGCGACCGGCGCACCACCTCCCCGTCACCGGCGCCGCGCTCGCCGCTCGGATCGATCTCATCGAAGAACAGCTCAGGGCGGCACTGGATCCCGCCGCCGCGGCACGACCGGCAACCGCCGTCCCCACCGACCAGCTCCGCGACGCGATCCTGCTCGCGCTCACCGACACCATCCGCCGTTACGGGATTGCGGCCGAACACTTCTGGACCTTCCTGCACTCCATGCGGATGGATATCCCCGGCACACCGCAGTTCCGGAACCGGTACGCCGATATGGCCGAACTGAACGAGTACATGCGCGGTTCGGCGGCGGCGATCGGGCTGCAACTGCTGCCGCTGCTCGGCACCGCCGTCCCGGTCGCCGAGGCCGAACCGGCGGCGGCCGCCTTGGGCAACGCCTTCCAGCTCACCAATTTCCTGCGCGATATCGGCGAGGACCTGGATCGCGGCCGGATCTATCTGCCCGCCGCCGAACTCGCCGCCTTCGGCGTGGATGACGACCTGCTGGCCGAATGCCGCCGCACCGGCCGCACCGATCGACGGATGCGGCGGGCGCTGGCCCACCTCATCGCCGTCAACCGGGATCTCTACCGCACCGCCGCACCTGGCATCGAACTGCTCGCACCGCGAGTACGTCCGGCGATCCGCACCGCCGCGACCCTGTACGGCGCGATCTTGGAGCAGATCGAGGAGGCCGACTACCCGGTCTTCGACCGGCGCGCCGTGGTGCCGATGCACCGCAAGCTGCGCGTCGCCGCCGGCGCGTACCTGAGCGCCCGCTGAACCGGCTCTACACCGGCCGCACCGCGCGCGCTTCGGGCCCTCGGCGCGCCTCCTCCACGTCGAATTCGACTTCCTGACCGGCCTCCAGTGACCGGAAGCCCTCGCCGAGGATCACCGAGTACTCGACGAACACATCCGCGCCACCCGGACGGGCGATGAACCCGAACCCTTTCTCCCGGTCGAACCATCGCACGGTGCCACGCACCATCGGCCATTTCCTCCTCGAACACCGTCCCCGGCCCTACTCGGTACATCACAATGCGCCTGCACCGCGTTTCGGGCAAGGCCGGAGTGCGCGGATCGACGGACTCAGGGCAGGGCGACGATGGTGACGGTGGCTCCCGCCTGGACGTTGGCGTTCATCGCCGGAGTCTGGGAGACCACCACCGAGGAATCCAGTGGGGCCAGCTGGCGCACCTGCACCGACAGGCCGAGTCCTTCGAGCACATCACGGGCTTCGGCGACCGACTTGCCCAGCACCTCGGGCATCTTCACCGCATCGGAGACCAGCAGCACCACCGACGAGCCGGCCTCGACCGTCGTCCCGGCCCCGGGATCGGTGCCGACGACCTGTCCGGCGGCCACGCTGCGATCGAAGCGGGGCCGGTTCTCGCTCACCGTGATGCCCAGGTCGGTGAGCATCTGCTGGGCTTCCGCGGTGGTCTTGCCGCGCAGGTCCGGCAGCGTCACCGGCTGCGAACCCTTGCTGCTGTACACCTTCACGTGCGCGCCCATCGGCAGCACCGTGCCCGGCGCCGGGTCGACCTTGGCGAGCGTGCCCTCGGGAGCCGCACTCGGCGCCTCACCGGCGTCCACCGGCTGCAGGCCCTGATCGCGGATCAGCTGGTTCACCTCGGAGATGTCCGCACCGGGCGCCACGTCCGGCACCTGCGGCTTACCGCTGGAGATCAGCACCGCGACGGTGGAGCCCTTCGTGACGCGGGAACCGGCCGAGGGATCGCTGCCGACCACGCCCCCCACCGGAATGGTGTCGGAGGCCTTCTGCCGCGTCGTGGTCTCGAATCCGGCGCTGCTGAGCACCGCCGTGGCCTTCTCCACGTCCATCCCGGCGATGCTGGGCACCGCCTCGAACCGGCCCACCCCGAGCCACCATCCGCCGACACCGACCAGCAGGGTCAGCACCGCCACAATGGCGATCCAGACCGCTGCGGTGCGGCGGGAATTGCCGCGATCGCCGGCGAAGGCCGGTGCCGGCCCCGGATGTGGGCGCACATGCTGCGGCGGCGGGGGCGCGGCGGCGAACTCGGTGCGCGGCCGCTGCGCCGTGACCACCCTGGTGTGCTGGGGCTGTGCCACCGGATGCGGGCGCGGCTCGGGCGGACGCGGACCGTCCGCACCGGGCACGGCCCGGTAGGACGAGCTCAGATGTTCGGCCGATTCCTGCGGCGCGGGCACCCGATAGGCGGGCAGTTCCAGCGACGCGCTGATCGCGCGCAGTTCGGCGACCATCTCGTTGGCGTCGGCGAACCGATGCGCGGGTTCGCGGGCGGTGGCGCGGGCGATGAGCGCGTCGAACTCCGGCGGCACACCGGCGATGAACTGGCTCGGGCTCGGCACATCCTTCTCGATGCGCTGATAGGCCACCGACAGGGAGGTGTCGCCGGTGAACGGCACCCGCCCGGTGAGCAGTTCGAAGATCAGGATGCCGAAGGAATACACATCGCTGCGCGCGTCGGCGGTGCCGGAGGTGACCTGCTCCGGCGACAGATACGCGGCGGTGCCGAGGATGACGCTGGCGGAGGTGGTGTTGGCCGCGGCCACCGCGCGTACCAGGCCGAAGTCGGCGATCTTCACCTCGCCGGAATCGGAGATCAGCACGTTCTCCGGCTTGATATCGCGATGCACCAGCCCCGCCGCATGCGCCACCCCGATGGCCGCGAGCACCGGCTCGGCCACCGCGCGCACCGCGTGCGGCGGCATCGGACCGCGTTCGCGCAGCAGCTCACGCAGCGTGCCGCCCTCGACCAGCTCCATGATCAGGAACGGATGATCGCCGTCGACGCCCTGGTCGTACACTGCGACCAGCGACGGATGTTTCAGCTTGGCGACGGCACGGGCCTCGAATTCGAAACGGGACAGGAACTGCGGATCACCGGCGAATTTGGGATCCATCACCTTGATCGCGACCGGGCGATCCAGACGGGTGTCCTCGCCGCGGAACACCATGGACATCCCACCCCGAGCGATCGGCGCATCGATGCGGTAACGCCCTTCCAGCATGTGGCCGATCAATTGATGTCCTCCGGCTTTCACAAACCCTCTCCACCCCTCGCTGCGCGCGACAAGAGCAGCCGCGCCCTGCGGCCCCCACGATGGTATCCACCGAACGTCCCCGGGTGTCTCACGACGTGGTCGGCGCCAACGTCTACCGTTATCCGGGTGAGCGCATTTCCCTGCAGTGACGATGTTCTGCCCGCCTCGGTGACCCTGTTGTCACTTCCCGAAGTGGCAGAACGGCTCGGCATCGTGGTGACCAGGGTGCATCAGATGCTGCGCGACCATCAACTCCTGGCCGTCCGCCGGGACGGCGTGGCCGGCGTGCCGGAGATCTTCTTCGACGAGGATGGCAACGTCATCCGGTTCCTGCCCGGCCTGATCACCGTCATGCGTGATGCCAAATACACCGATGAGGAGATCCTGGAATGGATCTTCACCGACGACGATTCACTGCCGGGTAAACCGGTCGAGGCGCTGCACGGCCCGCTGGCCCGCGAGGTGCTGCGCCGCGCCGCCGCCGAACCCTTCTGATCGACCCCGATAGATCCCGCGCTCACCCGGTCGACGCTCGCGTCGGCCGGGTGAGCGAACTGTCGGTCAGCTCAGCGCAGCATCTCCGCGACCAGGAACGCCAGCTCCAGCGACTGCTGGGTGTTCAGGCGCGGATCGCAAGCGGTTTCGTAGCGGCCGGACAGATCCAGATCGGAGATGTCCTGGGCACCGCCGAGGCATTCGGTGACGTCCTCACCGGTCAGCTCGATGTGCAGGCCGCCGGGGTGGGTGCCGAGGGCATGATGCACCTCGAAGAAGCCCTGCACCTCGTCGACCACCCGGTCGAAGTGGCGGGTCTTGAACCCGGTGGACGATTCGTGGGTGTTGCCGTGCATCGGATCGCACTGCCAGATCACCTGGTGCCCGGTGGCCTGCACCTTCTCGATGATCGGCGGCAGCACCTCGCGGACCTTGCCGTTGCCCATGCGCGAGACGATCGTCAGCCGGCCGGGCTCGTTGTTCGGATCCAGGCGCTCCACGTACTCCACGGCCTGATCCGGGGTGGTGGTCGGGCCGATCTTGAGGCCGATCGGGTTGGCCAGCAACTCCGCGAACGCGATGTGCGCGCCCTCGAGCTGACGGGTGCGCTCACCGATCCACAGGAAGTGCGCCGACAGGTCGTAGAGCACCGGCTCACCGGTGGCCGGGGACTCCCCCAGCCGCAGCATGGCCCGCTCGTAGTCGAGCACCAGCGCCTCGTGGCTGGCGTAGATGCGCGCCGATTGCAGGCTCGGATCGTTGACCCGGCAGGCGGTCATGAACCGCAGGCCGCGGTCGATCTCCTCGGCCAGCGCCTCGTAGCGGGCACCGGCCGGGGACTGGGCGACGAAATCGCGGTTCCAGTCGTGCACGCGGTGCAGATCGGCCATGCCCGCCCCGGTGAGCGCGCGCACCAGGTTCATCGCCGCGCTGGCGTTGGCGTAGGCGCGCACCAGCCGTGACGGGTCGTGTTCGCGCAGCGCGGCGTCCGGGGCAAGCGAGTTGATCATGTCGCCCCGGTAGGACTTCAAGCCCAGCGCGTCGGTGTCGGAGGAGCGTGGCTTCGCGTACTGGCCCGCGATCCGCGCCACCTTCACCACCGGCAGGCTGGCGCCGTAGGTGAGCACCACCGCCATCTGCAGCAGGGTGCGGATATTGCCGCGAATATGGGGCTCGGTGTTGTCGGCGAAGGTCTCCGCGCAGTCACCGCCCTGGAGCAGGAAGGCCTCACCGCGCGCCACCTCGGCGAGCCGCTCGCGCAGCTCTTCCACCTCGGCGGGCACACAGACCGGCGGGACGCTCTCCAGCACGGTCCGCATCATCGCCGCCTGCCCGGGATCCCAGGACGGCTGCTGCAGCGCGGGACGGGCCAGCGCGTCGTCCAGCCGTTGGCGCAGCTGCGTGGGCAGCGGCGGCAGCTCGGGCAAACGATCGATGGGTACGTCGACGGTCCAGTTCACCCACTCAGAATACGGACCCGCGCGCGGCGGCGAGCATCCGCGCGGCCAACTCCAGGTGCGGCGACCGCTCCGCGAGCCGTCGCGGCGGCGTTCGGGCGGACCGTCGTGCGGCGGGTATACCACCAGGCCGTACCCTCGAGCGGACAAGTTTCGGGAGGAGACCGGCTTTGTGAAGTACTTCTATGACGCGGAGTTCATCGAGGACGGGAAGGTGATCGACCTCGTCTCGATCGCGGTGGTCTGCGAGGACGGCCGCGAATACTACGCCGTATCCACCGAATTCGATCCCGAGCGGGCCGGGCCATGGGTGCGCAAGAACGTGCTGCCCAAGCTGCCCTCGCCGGCGTCGCGGCTGTGGCGCAGCCGCAGGCAGATCCGCGACGAGCTGTACAAGTTCTTGGTGCCGCGCCCCACGGTGCAGCCGGAGCTGTGGGCGTGGGTGGGCGCCTACGACCATGTGGTGCTGTGCCAGCTGTGGGGGTCGATGGTGGATCTGCCGCCCGCGCTGCCCCGCTACACCAATGAGCTGCGCCAGCATTGGGACGCGCACGGGCGCCCGGATCTGCCGCCGATCCCGGCCGACGCCCACGACGCGCTCGCCGACGCCCGGCACAACCTGGCCAAGTACGAGGCCATCGAGGCCGCGCGGCGCCGCTGAGGCCGTGCCGGTTCTGGCCGGTCCCCACGATCGGCCGCCCAACGAACAGCAGGCCCCGAGTCGAATCCGACTCGGGGCCTGCTGCGGTGTCAGCGGTCAGTGGCTGTGCTTGCCACCATTGCCGTTGGCGTTCTCCTGTGCCTTCTTCAGCACGGCGAGCTGCTTGTGCTCCTCCTCCAGCTCGGTGGCGAAGTGCTGCTCGCTCTCCTGCCACGGATCCGGGAAAAGGAAGCTGCCGGTACCGGGCTGGCCGGCCGAACCCAGCTGGTTCATCTTCTTGGGCACCGGGGCGCCCTGGTATTCCAGCGGGATCGGGTGGCCGTGCTCGTCCACCGGGCCCAGCGGCTGGTGCACCTCGATGTACTCACCATGCGGCAGCCGCTTGATCACACCGGTCTCGATGCCGTGCTCGAGCACCGCCCGGTCGCTGCGCTGCAGACCGATGCAGAACCGGTAGGTCAGGAAGTAGGCGATCGGCGGACCGAGCAGCAGGCCGATACGACCGACCCAGGTGGTGGCGTTCAGCGAGATGTCGAACTTCAACGAGATGATGTCGTTGACGCAGGCCAGGGTCAGGATCAGGTAGAACGTGATCGCCATGGCACCGATCGCGGTACGCACCGGCACATCGCGCGGACGCTGCAACAGGTTGTGGTTGGCGGTGTCCTTGGTGAGCCGCTTCTCGATCCACGGGTAGGCGATCAGCAGGGTGAACACCAAGCCCATCACCAGCGCGACCCAGAACACCGCCGGAACGGTGTAACGGCCCAGGTACAACTCCCACGGTGGCATCAGACGCGCCATACCGTCGGTCCACATCATGTAGAAGTCGGGCTGGGAGCCGGCCGAGACCTGCGAGGGGTTGTACGGGCCGAGGTTCCAGATCGGGTTGATCTGGAGCACGCCGCCCATGATGCCGACGAAGCCGAGGGTGAAGGCGAAGAACGCGCCCTGGTCCGCGGCGAACACCGGCACGATGCGGGCGCCGACGACGTTGTTCTCGGTGCGGCCCGGTCCGGGGAACTGGGTGTGCTTCTGATACCAGACGATGGCCACGTGTGCGGCGATCAGCGCGAGCATGATGCCGGGGAACAGGAGCACGTGCGCGATGTAGAGGCGCGGGATGATGATCTCGCCGGGGAAGTCGCCGCCGAACATCAGCCAGTGCAGCCAGGTACCCACCACCGGCACACCGATGGTGATACCGGAGAACGCGGCGCGCAGACCGGTGCCGGAGAGCAGGTCGTCGGGCAGCGAGTAGCCGAAGAAGCCTTCGAACATCGCCATGATCAGCAGCAGCGAACCGATCACCCAGTTCGCCTCACGCGGCTTGCGGAACGCGCCGGTGAAGAAGATGCGCAGCAGGTGCACGATGATCGAGGCCGCGAACAGCAGCGCCGCCCAGTGATGCACCTGGCGCACGAACAGGCCACCGCGCACCTCGAAGGAGATGTTCAGCGCCGTCTCGTACGCCCGCGACATGCCCACACCACGCAGCGGCTGGTAGGCACCGTCGTAGACGACGTGGCTCATCGACGGATCGAAGTACAGCGTCAGGTACACACCCGACAGCAGCAGGATGATGAACGCGTAGAGGGCGATCTCACCCAGCAGGAACGACCAGTGGGTCGGGAAGACCTTGTTGATCGACCGGCGCATGAACGCGGCGGCGCGGTAGCGCTCGTCCACGGCGTCGGCGTGGGCACCGACCTTCCGGCCGATTGCTGTTGGAGAACTCATGAACGACGCTCCCAGAAGGCCGGGCCGAGCGGCTCGATGAAGTCGCCGTTGGCGACCAGGAAGCCCTCGGAGTTGACGGTGATCGGCAGCTGCGGCAGCGCACGGGCGGCCGGACCGAAGACCGGCTTACCCCATTCGGTCGCCGAGAACTGCGACTGGTGGCAGGGGCACAGAATCCGGTTGGTCTGCTGCTCGTAGAGCGAGGTCGGGCAACCGAGGTGGGTGCAGATCTTCGAGTAGGCGAAATAGTCGCCGAAGTTGAAGCTCTCCTGGCCCTTACGCTTGATCGCCTTCTGCGCGTCCTCGGTGCGCAGCCGGATCAGCATGACGGCGTTGCGGATACCGCGCAGCGACTGCAGGGTCGCGTGCTCGTCACCGCGCCAGACTTCCTTCCACGGGAACACCGTCTCCATGCCGCCCGCGTCCAGATCCTCCGGACGCACCAGCACGATGTCCTCCGGACGGCCGGTGTCGCGGCGCAGGTAGATGGTCTGGCCCTCCCAGTCCGGGGTCCAGCCCGACACCCACAGCGGCGACTTGTCGCCCTTGGCCCACGGGTTCTTGATCATGCCGCCGACGAACAGCGCGGCCGAACCCAGACCGACGATGCCGAGGCCGGCGCCCGCGGTGCGGGTGATCATCTTGCGGCGACCCAGCGTGGAGGTGTCGAGCGCGTCCTGCAGCTCGGCCACCAGGGTGCGGCGGTCGACCTCGCTGGAGCGGCCGTCGTGGCGCTCCTGGATGGACAGCTCGGCCGGGATGAACTTCTTGCGGATCAGCACGACCGCGATGCCGATCGCGAGGATCGAGACACCGAAGGTGATGCCGTACAGCGGGGTGGCCAGCGAGTACAGGCCGTGCCCGTCGGACTCCTTGCCCTTGTACTCCCACGGCCAGAACAGGAACACACCGACCAGTGCGGCGGCGGCCAGACCGGAGATGGCGAACCACAGCGCCACCTGACGCTCGGCGCGCTTCTCGGCGCGGGTACCCGGAACCGGGAACCGCTCGCGCCGGTAGGCGACGTCGACGCCGTCCATCTCGGTGCCGAGCTTGACCAGCTCGTCGCGCGACATCGCGTCCAGCTCGGCCTCGGTGGGCTCCGCGGCGGCGTGGCCGGTGGGCTTCACCGTCTCTTTCGACGGCTCGGCACTGGATCCCTCATCCGGGCGCCCCATGTCGTCTCGCTCCTTATCTGTCATGACCTCGATCCGATCCACATCGCGGCGCCGACGGTCAGCACGATGCCGACCACCCAGATGGCCAGGCCCTCGGTCGCGGGGCCGAAGCCGCCGAGGCCGTAACCGCCGGGAGACTTGGCCTCCATCGAGTCCTTGACGTAGGCGATGATGTCGCGCTTCTCCTCCGGGCTCAGCTGCCGGTCGGAGAATTTCGGCATGTTCTGCGGGCCGGTGAGCATCGCGGCGTAGATCTGCTGCTCGGAGGCGGGCTCGAGCGGCGGCGCGAACTTACCCGACGACAGCGCGCCACCACGACCGGTGAAGTTGTGGCAGGAGGCGCAGTTCATCCGGAACAGCTCGCTACCGCGGGCGATGTCGTCACCGCGCAGCGACTCCTGGGCGATGGTGCCGTCGGCGTTGCGGACCACGGTCGGGCCGCCGCCGTTGGCCGCCACGTAGGCGCCGATGGCATCGGTCTGGTGGGCGTCGAACTTGACGGGCTTGCGCTCGGCCTGGGCCTCGTTGCGGGTCATCGGCATACGACCGGAGGACACCTGGAAGTACACCGCGGCCTCGCCGACACCGATCAGGCTGGGACCACGGTCCTGCACACCCTGCAGGTTCGCGCCGTGGCAGGTGATGCAGGAGGTCTCGTACAGCTGCTGACCCTCGCGGATCAGCGCCGAGGTGTCCTCGTTGGCGGTCGCGATCTGCGGGTCGGGGGTGAGGGCCGAGGCGAGAAAGCCGGCTCCGACGAGACCCACCAGAAGCGCGAGCCCGCCCGCGATGCGGCGGCGGACGCGGCGCTGCCTGCGCGTCTTGCTGGCCTGGCCGTGCCCGGGGCTGGCGGGCTCTGGCGCTGATGGGGGAGATGAACTCATCTGTGTCCCTTTGGAGTAGACGGAACCGACTGGTGCAAAAGCTTCCACTGAGCCCGGGTCAGCGGACGAAGTAGATCGTGGCGAACAGCCCGATCCAGACGATGTCGACGAAGTGCCAGTAGTAGGAGACGACGATCGCGGCGGTGGCCTGCGCCGGGGTGAACTTGCTCAGCTTGGTGCGCACCAACAGGAACACGAACGCGATCAGACCACCGATGACGTGCAGGCCGTGGAACCCGGTGGTGATGTAGAACACCGAGCCGTAGGAGCTGCTCGAGATCGAGGTGCCCTCGTGCACGAGGTGGTAGTACTCGTAGCCCTGGCCGAGCACGAAGAAGGTGCCCATGGCGAGGGTGAGGACGTACCAGCGGCGCAGGCCGAAGACGTCACCGCGCTCCGCGGCGAAGACACCCAGCTGGCAGGTGAACGACGACGCGATCAGCACGGCGGTGACCGGAACGGCGAGCTTCATGTTCAGCTCCGTCGGCTCCGGCGGCCACTCGGTGGACTGCGCACGCGCGACGAAGTACATCGCGAACAGGCCGGCGAAGAACATCAGCTCGCTGGACAGCCAGATGATGGTGCCGACACTGACCATGTTGGGCCGGTTCAGCGAATGCACACGCTGGGTAATGGCCGATCCTGGGGTGCCTACTGCGGTCGTCACGGGGGTAAGTATGACTCGTCGTAGTACGACAGCAGTACCCGGGTATGAAACTTGCCCGTGCGTGTCGGATTCGGTTGTGCCACTGCCTGCGGGAACGCCGGAAAATCGGGTCGCGAAGATCAAGTTCAGCGGGCCGGAACGGCTCGCGCGAACAGATATCGAGAGACCACCCGCGCCGGAGCCCATTAGGGTTGTCCCCTACGAGACTGCTGGGCGTACCAGTGTGATGGGAGATGTTGATGAGCGTGCGCAGCTGGCCCCAGGTGCTCGGCACCCTTGCCGACGGTGGCGACCTGACCGCGGACGACACCGAATGGGTGATCAACGAGATCTTCTCCGACAATGCGACGCAGGCGCAGATCGCCGCGTTCGGGGTGGCGATCAAGATCAAGGGGCCGACCGCGGAGGAACTGTCCGGCCTGGCCTCGGGCATGCTCGGGCACGCCAGGCTGGTCCATATCGACGGCGACGCGGTCGATATCGTCGGCACCGGCGGCGACCGTTCGGGCTCGGTGAACATCTCCACCATGTCCTCGATCGTGGTCGCGGCGGCGGGTGTGCCGGTGATCAAGCACGGCAACCGCGCGGCGACCTCCAAGAGCGGCGGCGCCGACGTGCTCGAAGCGCTCGGTGTGCGG
The DNA here is from genome assembly GCF_058222935.1 of Nocardia sp. JCM 38205. Lineage (NCBI taxonomy): Bacteria > Bacillati > Actinomycetota > Actinomycetes > Mycobacteriales > Nocardiaceae > Nocardia > Nocardia sp. JCM 38205. The sequence goes on from NZ_JBYHFL010000005.1 coordinate 333,764, forward strand.
CTGGCGCTCGGCCCGGAATCGGTGGCGCGCTGCGTACGCGAGGTGGGCATCGGGTTCTGCTTCGCACCCCTGTTCCATCCCGCGCTGCGTTTCGCCGGGCCCGCGCGCAAGGAGATCGGCATCCCGACCGTGTTCAACGTGCTCGGACCGCTCACCAACCCCGCCCAGCCGCGCGCGGGCCTGGTGGGCTGCGCGTTCGCCGATCTGCTGCCCAAGATCGCCGGGGTGTTCGCCGCGCGCGGCAGCAGTGCGCTGGTGGTGCGCGGCAACGACGGACTCGACGAGATCACCACCTCCGACACCACCGACGTCTGGGTGGTCTCTGGTGGCCGCATGCGCGAGGCCACCATCGATCCCACCCGACTCGGGTTCCCCCGGGTCGACCTCGATGCGTTGCGCGGCGGGGACGCGCAGGTCAATGCCGGGGTGGCGCGCGATGTGCTGGCGGGAACCGCGGGACCGGTGCGTGATGCGGTGCTGGTCAACTCCGCCGCCGCCGTCGTGGCCTACGACCTGTCCCAGGGCGCGGGCGATCCGGACGCCGATCTCGACGATCAGCTCGGCGCCGCCGTCGAACGCGCCGCCGAGGCCATCGACAGCGGGCGCGGCGCGGCGCTGCTGGAACGCTGGGCGAAACTCACCACCACCCTCGGCGACGCCTGATACCGCACCGCCGCCGGCCCCGCCCGGACCATGATCGGCGGGCCGGTGCGAAACGCCGTCTTGCCCGGACCGGCAAACCGTCGATCGGCGCTATACAGTTGCGCGGTCGTCCAGGCACATCGACGTGCCCTGATGCGACGACTCGGCGCATACCCATCCGGCGATCGCCGTCCCGCCCCGGCGGGGCAGCGTCATCGCCCGCGCCTCACTGACAACCGTCGATCGTGGTCTGGAGGTAGGCATGAATCACGGTGCGCCCGTGGTGTCCGGCACTCTGCTCGCCGCGTTGGTGGTGGTGCTGAGCGCGGGGCCCGCTGCCGCCGCGCGTGGTGGGCTCGTCGTCGACGGCACCGTGCACCACGATCCCGTCGGCTGTCTCGAGGTCAGCGGCGGCGCGCGCACCTTGAAGGTGGAAAACCACACCGACGTGCCGGTGACCGTGTACTACGGGCGCGGTTGCCGCGGCGATATCACCGCCACGCTCACCTCGCGCGAGATCCGCACCGTCGTCGGCACCTCGATCCAGGTCCCGTAGCTCACTCCCCCAGCGAGAATCCCGCCTCGACATCGGCGCGCGAATAGGACTTGAACGCGATATGCGTGGTGGTCCGCACGACACCCTCGGTCTTATCGATGCGGCCGGTCACCACCTCGGCGATCTGCTCGTGGTCGCGGACCCGGACCACCGCGATGAGGTCGACATCGCCCGCGCAGGAATAGACCTCGCTGACGCCCTCGATATCGGCGACCGCCTGCGCGGTTTCCGGGATGCGGGCGTTGGCGGCGTTGATCATGACGATGGCGGTAATCATGGACTCAGCCTAGGCGGTGCCGGACCTGCCGACCCTCCGTTGGCCGCGGCACGGACTCGGGGTGTCCAGCGGCCGCCACAGGTTCGCGGCGCGCTCAGCCCGACATGCGCTCGTAGGTGTCGGCGGCGGACTCCCCCGCCACCGCCGCCTCGGCCGCCGCCGCCCAGGCCAGCCTGCGCCCCGCGCCGTGCATCGGTTCCCGGTAGCCCTCACTGGTGCGCACGATCCGCACCCCCGGCCTGGCCAGCCAGCGCGCCACCAGGCCCACCTCCTCGGGCGAGCCACCGCGCAACGGCGACAGATCGCCGTCGCAGACCACGGTTTCCGCCGCCGCCACGATCCGCTCCACCACCGGCATCGGTGCCACTCCCCTGACTGCCGTGCCCGCGCCGGCCAGGCGTCCGTGGCGGATCACCGCGAACTCCCAGCCGCCCGCGCCATCGGGATGGGCGGCGACGAGTTCGGCGATCCGGGCGACGGCGGCCAGGCGCTGGGTGCGATACAGCGCGCGGATCACCGTCACCGTACGGTCGCGCAAACGCGCGGCGGCCTCGAAATGCTCGGCGCGGGAACAAGTTCGAATGCGTTCGAGCTTCGCGCGCAGAGCCGCGTCGTCGGTGCCCGCGAACAGCGCGCGCACCGCATCGGAAGCGGGCGCGTATTCCTTACTATTACGGGTCATTCCGTCGGCCGCCGCCGGGCAGCCGCCGACCACCGCGGGCGGGCAGTCGTGAATCGCGGTGCGCGACAAACGAGTTGTGCAGGTGCGCAGGCCGCTGAATTCGGCGATGGTGGCGGCGACATCGGCGGCGTCGGCCCTGGCGCCGAACGGGCCGAGTGCGTCGACGGTGGGATTGCGCACGATGGCGAAGCGCGGAAACGGCTCCTCGGTGAGCGTGATCCACCAACCGCGTTTGGGGAATTTCGAGCGTCGGTTGTACGGCGGGGCATGCGCGACCAGCAGCCGCAGCTCGCGCACCCCGGCCTCCAGCCCGTGCGCGCATTCGACGTGATCGACGCGGGTGGCCAGCGCGACCATCTCCTTGATCCGGCCCCTGGTCTCCGAACCGGTGAAGTAGCTGCGGACGCGGCGGCGCAGATTCACCGCCGTCCCTATATAGAGGACTTCATCGGACGGCCCCCGGAACAGATACACGCCGGGCCGCGCGGGTAGATCGGCGGCAAGCCCGCGTTTGGCGCGCTGGCCCGAGCTCACATCGGGCAGGTAGTCGATCAGCTCGGTGAGGCTGTGCACGCCCTGATTGCCCACCCGCGCCATCAGCGCGTGCAGCACGTCGACGGTGGCGCGGGCGTCGGCGAGGGCGCGGTGGGTCGGCTCGGTGCTCGCCCCGAGCACCCGCGCCAGCACGCTCAATCGCACCGACGGTGCCTCGTCCCTGGCGAGCACCCGCCGCGCCAGGCGCACGGTGCACACCACCTGCGCCGCGGGCCACGGTGTGCCGCAGCGCGCCGCGGCCGCACGCAGGAACGCCATATCGAATCGGGCATTGTGCGCGACGAGCACCGCGCCCGCGGCGAACTCGAGGAACCCGGGCAGCACCGCCTCGATCGGCGGTGCTGCGCACACCATGGCGGTGGTGATGCCGGTGACGTGGACGACCGCGGGCGGAATGGCGCGGCCGGGATCGACGAGGGTGGCGAATTCACCGAGCACCTCACCGCCGCGCACTTTGACCGCGCCGATCTCGGTGATGGCGTCGGTGTCCGGGCTGGTGCCGGTGGTCTCCAGGTCGACCACCACGAAGGTGGTGTCGTAGAGCGGGGTGTCGAGCTCGTCGAAGGCCAGTTGCGCGGCGCGGCGGCGTGGGACGGAGTCGGACACGGCGTGCAGCGTACGACCGGGGTCCGACAGGTTCGGCCCCGGTGCGGAGCGGGATTTTCCGTCTTCGCGCGCGCGTGAAGGCAGCGCGGAATTTCCGAATTACACGGACGAGCTTTTCGTTCTGGTACCCCCGAAACGATCTTCGATGCGCAAAAGCGGCGTAGCTCACAGCGAAAGCGCTGAGGTATCAATCTCCGGGCGTGTCGGATTCGCGCTATGCGACCAGGGGCCGGGCGGTCCCGCCCCACACCTCGAACACGCTGTCCGACGCCCCGCGACCACCCCGCTACCTCGCGCGGATAGCCCGTGAACTGCACGGAACGGCCCCCGCCTGGCGATCGGCCACTTTTACTGTTACTTCTAGTAACGCCTGGTCGGCCTTCGCGTTCCTGCGGAAATCAACGCGTCGTTATCGTTTCGTGATTGTTGTGACGCATATCGCAGGCTGCTCGCGCCGAATTGTTGACCGTCGCCGTTTCGCATGTTCGCGGCTTTACAAACCACCGTGATCGGTTCGTAACCTCATCGAGACCTCACGGAGTCCGACCCACCACCCCGGTGCGGCGTCGTGAGGCAGATTGGGAGTACCGCATCATGGCGTCCACCACCGTCAAACGACAGGCCAAGCGTGCCGTTGCGGCCGGAGCCGTCGGCGCTGCCACCATCGGCGCGTTCCTGCTTCCCGCCGCTCCCGCGGCGGCGGCACCGGTCACCGTCCCCGGTGTCGGCACCTTCGACGTGCCCGACAACATCGTGAACCAGATCCCCGGCGGCCTGCCCGCCGTGCCGGGCATCGAGATCCCCGCACCCGCGCCGCTGCCCTTCACCGCGCCGACCAAGACGCTCGGCCAGTCCGCGCTCGACGCCGCGATGAGCAAGATCGGCTCGCCGTACGTCTACGGCGCCGCAGGCCCGAACGCCTTCGACTGCTCCGGCCTCGTGCAGTGGTCCTACCGTCAGGCCGGCCGCGAGGTGCCCCGCACCAGCGGCGCCCAGCTCGCCTCGGGCACCCCGGTCTCGATGGACCAGCTCCAGCCCGGCGACGTGGTGTCGTTCTACGGCGGCGGCCACTCCGGCCTCTATGCCGGCGACGGCAACGTGGTGCACGCCTCCACCGCGGGCACCCCGGTGCAGGTCGCGCCGATCTCCTCCATGCCGGTCGCCGGCGCCGTCCGCTTCTGACCGCACGACCGGGGCCCGCATCGTCACGACGGTGCGGGCCCCGGCCGGTCCGGCGGCTGTGATCGGTTCGTGCTCTACTGGACACCGCAGGTCGCCGTTCCGTAACCTAATCGAGACCTTTCCGCGGCTTCACACGAGAACGGGGCACGGCAGGCAGTGGCAGCACATCACCGCAGTCGAGGGATGAAACGCCTGGCAGGGGCGGCGATCACGGCAGCGTTTCTCACCGTGGCGCTACCCGGCGGCGGTCCGGCGGGCGCCGATCCGGCCACCGCGCCCACCACTGCGAGCGCCGCCGTGCAGCGCATGATCGACCTGTCGCGCGAATCCGAGCAGCTCAATCAGCAGGCGCTCGGCGCGCAGGCCGATTTCGATGCCAAGCTCGCCGCGCAGCGCGATGCCGAAGCCGCGCTCGCCACGGCCACCGATGCCGTCACCGCCGCGCGTGACGAGGTCCGCAAATATCAGCCGGTGATCGACCGCACCGCCATCGCGGCCTATCAGGGCGCGCGCACCAATCGCCTGTTCTCGGTCCTGGTCAGCGATTCGCCGCAGCAGCTTCTCGATCAGATGTCCACCCTCGATGTGGTGGCCACCCAGACCTCGACCCAGCTGCAGCACTACAAGAAGGCCACCGACGCGGCCACCGCGGCCGAATCGGCCGCGCGCACCGCCGCCGACAATGCCCGTACCGCCGCCGAGAAGGCCGACGCCGTGCGCGGCGATCTCGAACGCAAACGCGCCGACCTCCAGGGCGCGATCACCCAGGTCATCGAGGCCTGGGGCAGGCTGTCGGCGCAGGACAAATCGGCGCTGGCCGGATCGCCGTTCCCACCCGGCTTCGATCGCGATTCGCTGCTGCGCGGACTGGTGCCGGGCAGCGGCACCAGCGCGCTGGCCGCCGGGCTCACCCGGGTGGGCGATCCCTATGTCTGGGGCGCCACCGGCCCGGACCAGTTCGACTGCTCCGGTCTGGTGCAGTGGGCGTTCAAACAGGTCGGCAAGGATGTGCCGCGCACCAGTTCGGCGCAGGCCTCCTTCGGCACGCCGGTCGCCAAGGACGATCTACGTCCGGGTGACGTCGTCTTCTTCTACCCCGACATCTCCCATGTGGGCATCTACGCGGGCAACGGACTGATGCTGCACGCCTCCACCTTCGGCGTTCCGGTCGCCGTCGCACCCATGGGTTCCACGCCCTATCACTCGGCTCGGCGATACTGAGCACCGATGAACGGTGTGCGGCGCGTCCGTGAATGGCTGTCGCAGCGACGGCGCTTCGAGTTCTGCCTCACCACCGTCATGGTGATGCTGCTGACCGGCACCTGCGCCGCGCTGCTGCTGCTCCCCGATTCGGTGGTGGCGCCGCTGCGCGCGGCCCGCGCGGGCACGACCACCGCCCCGGTCGCCGGCCAGCACCCCACCGGTGACGCGCGGCTGGCCGAAATCCAGCGCATCACCGAACCATTCGGACCACTGGTGAGCAGGCAGGTGCCCACTGGCGGCGCCCTGCCCGCGCTGGTCGTCGGCCATCCGCAGCACCAGCGCGAAGTCGACCTGCTCGCCGATGAGCTCACGGCCGCGAGCACCGCCGTCACCGACCTGTGGGGCCAGGACTGGTCCCGGTCGCCCGTGGTGGTCGTGTCCGCCACGCCCGCCGAATTCGCCGCCCTGGTCCGCGCCACCACCGATCTGCCCGTCGAGATCGCCGCCGCCACGGTCTCGGATCCGTTCGCGCCGGGTTCGCAACCTACCGGCCAGCGCGTCGTCTTCGGTCCAGACGCCGGGCGCCGCCTCGACCCCGACGGTCTGCGCACCCTGCTGCGCCACGAACTCACCCACGTCGCCACCAGGGCCGCGACGGTCGACGGCTCCCCACAGTGGCTGCTGGAGGGTTTCGCCGAGTACGCCGCCCACCGCGGCCTCGGCCACTCCTTCACCGATATCGCCCCCACCCTCGCCACCCGGCTGGCCACCGGCACCGTCCCCGCCGACCTCCCCACCGACCCCGAGTTCACCGGCCCCGACGCCGCCACCGCCTACGAACTGGCCTGGTCGGTCTGCGCCTACCTCGCCGACACTCACGACGACGCCCGCCTCGTCGCCCTCTATCGCCGCCTCGCCACCGGCCCGCATACCCCCGTCACCGAAGACGCGGCAATGCGCGAGATCCTCGGCGTCGGCCGCGCAGAACTGATCACCGCCTGGCAAACCTGGTTGCGTGCCCGCACGGCATGAGACACGCCCGCACCGCCGGGACCTGCACCGAGCACCGACGCCGGTCGCGGAGTCCGCCAGCGTCACCGGCTGCACAACGGCGACGCGTGGTCGCCCGCGCTGCTGGACGCAGCGCCGAACAAACACAGTAGGTTGTTGGGTATGGCTCGAACTCTGCTGGTTACCAATGATTTCCCGCCGCGTCCCGGGGGTATCCAGTCGTATCTGCAGGCATTGGCCGGGCAGCTGCCGCCGGATGATCTGGTGGTCTATGCGCCGCGGTGGCGGGGCGATAGTCATGTGAAGTTCGATGCCGAGCAGAAATTCCAGGTGGTGCGCCATCCGACCACGTTGATGCTGCCCACCCCGCTGGTGATGCGGCGCGCGGCGAAACTGTTGCGCAGCGAGAACTGTGACACCGTCTGGTTCGGGGCGGCGGCACCGCTGGCGTTGATGTCGCCGGTGCTGCGCAAGGCGGGTGCCGAACGCATTCTGGCCAGCACGCACGGGCATGAGGTCGGCTGGTCGATGCTGCCCGCGGCCAGGCAGGCGTTGCGGGTGATCGGTGAGCAGACCGATGTGGTCACCTACGTCAGCAAGTACACCCGGGCCAGGTTCTCGGCGGCGTTCGGCCCGAACGCGGCGCTGGAGTATCTGCCGCCGGGTGTCGATCCGGATGTGTTCCGTCCCGATCCGGCCGCGCGCGCCGAGTTGCGGCAGCGCTACGGGCTCGGTGATCGGCCGACGATCCTGTGCCTGTCGCGGCTGGTGCCACGCAAGGGCCAGGACGCGCTGATCGTGGCGATGCTCCAGATCCGGGAACGGGTGGACGGTGCGGTGCTCGTCATCGCGGGTGGTGGCCCGTACGAGGAGAAGCTGCGCGCGCTCGCCGAGGCGCTCGGCGTCGCCGATTCGGTCGTCTTCACCGGACGGGTGCGTTCGGACGAGCTGGCCGCCCACCACACCCTGGCCGATGTGTTCGCCATGCCCGCCCGCACCCGCGGCGCCGGCCTGGACGTGGAGGGCCTCGGCATCGTCTATCTCGAGGCTTCGGCCTCCGGTGTCCCCGTCGTGGCCGGACGTTCCGGCGGCGCACCGGAAACCGTCATCGAGGGCAAGACCGGCCGCGTGGTCGACGGCCGCAAGATCGACCAGATCGTCGATGCCCTCGTCGGGATCCTCGCCGATCCCGAGGCCGCGGCCCGCATGGGTGCGGCCGGCCGCCAATGGGTCGAACAGCAATGGCGCTGGGACACCCTCGGCGCACGCCTGCGCCAACTGCTGAGCTAGCGGTCCGCGGCGCGCTGTACGCTCAGGCGCGTGAGCAGTATCCAGGTCGCAGATCAGACGTTCGTCGCCGCCTCCGGCGCGGCGGTCGGTGAGTTGCTCTCGGCGCCGGGCAGATGGCGGCGCTGGTGGCCGGATCTGACGTTGGACGTGCGAGAAGACCGTGGCGACAAGGGAATCCGCTGGACCGTCGGCGGCGCGCTGACCGGCAGCATGGAGGTGTGGCTGGAACCTTCGCTGGACGGGGTGATCCTGCACTATTTCCTGCATGCCGAGCCGACGCGCCCGATCGAGCCGCGCAAACTGGCCGCGGCCAACCATGCGCGCCGGGTCGCGGGTAAGAAGATGTCGTTCGAGGTGAAGTCCCGGTTGGAGGCCGATCGCCCGGCCGGGGTCGCCCCGCAGCTCACGTCCTGACGTTTCACCGCCAGCATCGTCGCCGGAAAGGAACCGTTCACCGTCATGGCCGACCGGACCCAGAGATCGATCGTCATCGCGGCCCCGTCGCAGCAGGTGATGTCCGTCATCGCCGATCTGGCCTCCTACCCGGAGTGGGTATCAGCGGCGAAGTCGGTGGAGGTGCTCGAATCCGGTCCCGACGGTCGCGCCCGCACCGCGCGCTTCGTGCTCGACGCCGGCGTCGTCAAGGACACCTACGTGCTGTCCTACACCTGGCGGCCGGACGGTAAGGCCGTCACCTGGACCCTGCTCAGCGGTGACCTGCAGAAAGCCCAGGACGGCAGCTACGAATTGGTCGATCTGCCCGACGGCGGCACCGAGGTGATCTATCAGCTCACGGTGGACCTGAACATCCCGATGATCGGCATGTTCAAACGCAAAGCCGAGAAGGTGATCACCGATACCGCGTTGAAGGAGCTGAAGAAACGGGTCGAAGGCTGACCGGGCACGGCGCCGGCCGGGGCGGAGGCCACCGCACTCGCGTCGAGCTGTTCATCGGCAAGGGCGGCGTCGGCAAGACCACGCTGGCCTGTGCTACCGCGATGTCCTACGCGCGGGCGGGCGCGCGGGTGCTGGTCGCATCGCTGGATCAGGCCCATTCGCTCGGCGACGCCCTGGGTTTCCGTTTCCCGCACGATCCGGGCACCGTCGCGGGCATCACCACGGTGGTGCCCGGTCTCGAGGTGATCGAGATCGATTCGCTGGCTCTGCTCGAGGACCGGTTCCGTGAGATCACCCGGCTGTTGTCGGCCGATACCGGCCACGATCACGGCATCGATCTCGGTGCGCTGGATCCGGCCGAACTCACCGGATTGCCCGGCGTGCAGGAACTGCTGATGCTGGTGGAGATCACCGAGTACGCCGGCGAGGACGAGTGGGACGTCATCGTGGTGGACTGCCCGCCCTCGGCCGACATGCTCCGCATCGTCACCGCGCCCGACACCCTGCTCGGCTATCTGGACCGGGTGTGGCCGCCGCACGCGCGGGCCATGAGCAGTATCGGCACCGATCTGCGGCGGGTGGTGCTGGCGACGACCGTGCAGCGCATCGTCGCGGCGGTGACCGAGGTGCGTGATCTGCTGGCCGATCACGAGCGCACCGGCGCACGCCTGATCACCGTCGCCGAGCGGGTGGCGGTGGCCGAATCGGCGCGGGTGCGTTCGGCGGCGGCGCTGCTGGGCTTGCGACTGGATGCCGTGGTGGTGAACAAGGTGCTGCCCGCGGTGCCCGAACCGAGCGGCCCGGCCGAGGCCGCGCATCCCGCGGTGCACTGGTATCAGAACCGGCGCGCCGAGCAGCACGATGTGATCGCCGGGCTGCGCCGGGCGATGCCCGAGGTCCCGGTGCTGGTGGCCGCGCACACCGGGCCGGAACCGGTGGGTGTCGGTTCGCTGGCGGCGCTGTCGTACGCGGTGGATGCGGCCGCGCCGGCCGCCGTCCCCACCGGCGGCGCGGCGCGCGGCGAGGCCGCGGAACTCGACACGGGCCCGGTCCTGGGCAACAATCCGGCGGAGGGCGGCACACGTTCGGGCGAACCGATGGTTCGGTTGGAATCGGGGGCCGGGCTGCATTCGGTGTACGCGATGCGGATGCATCTGCCGGTCGCCGACCCGGCGACGTTGCGGCTGGGAAGAGTGGAGGACGATTTGATCGTGGGAGCGGACGGGGTCAGGCGCCGGGTGCGGCTGGCGCCGGTGTTGCGGCGGTGCACGGTCGCCGCCGCCGAACTCGACGGCGGATATCTCATCGTCCGCTTCCAGCCCGACCCGGAGGTGTGGCCGCTGTGACCGCCACCGCCGAACCCGACGGTCTCGCCGAATTCGCCGCCGAACTCAAACTGCTCGCCGAAGCCGTCCTGGAACGGGTCGAACCGGTACTGCGCCGGGCCGCGGCCGACGGCAAACCCGAATGGGACAACTGCAGCTGGTGCCCGGTGTGCGCGGCGGCGGCCCTGGTGCGCGGCGAACAGCACGATGTGCTCTCGGCCATCGCCGATCACGGCACCGCGATCGTCACGGTGTTGCGGGAGGCGCTGGCGGGTGTGCCGGTGGAGCCGGTGATGCCCGACGGCACGGAACCCGGTGTGCGGCATCGTCATCACACCGACGCCGTCCGCGACGACATCCGCAGCGGCGGAACGCCCGCGGGCAGTGCACCGAGCACACCCGCCGGCGCAGACGAGACCGGCGGCACCACCGGCCGTTCCGGCGCACCGCAGCCCGCGACCGGTCCGAGTTCTGCCGTATCCGGGTCCGACGCCGATCAGCGCGCGAGCGCCGCGGACGCGGGCGGGGGCAAGCGCACTCGATCCCGCTACGTCGGCATCCCAGTGACGATCAAGACATGACCGGACCGGCGGCGGGTTCGCACCCACTGACCGTCGGAATCGACGTCGGCGGCACCAATATTCGTGCCTCGGTGGTCGACAGCGAGGGTTCGGTGCTCGACACCGTGCAGGCCCCCACCCCGCATTCGGCGCGCGCGCTCGAGGAGGCGATCGACCGCGCGGTGCGGGAACTCGCCGGCCGCCATCGCATCGACGCGGTGGGCCTCGCGGTGGCCGGATTCGTCAACGGCGATCACACCACCGTCCGGTTCGCGCCGCATCTGCCCTGGCAGGACGCGCCCGTCGCGCAGCGGCTCACCGACCGGCTCGGCCTGCCGGTGCTGCTGGAACACGACGCCAATGCCGCCATGTGGGCCGAATACCGGTTCGGTGCGGCGGCGGGCGGACACAACGTGGTGCTTGTCGCGATCGGCACCGGCATCGGCGCCGCTCTGCTGATCGACGGCAAGCTCTATCGCGGGACGCACGGCATCGCGCCCGAACTCGGGCATCTGCAGGTGGTTCCGGCCGGCCGCGCCTGCGCGTGCGGCAAACGCGGCTGCTGGGAGCGCTACTGCAGCGGGACGGCGCTGGCCGATACCGCGATCGAATTGCTCGCCACCGATCCGGGCCCGTCGTTGCTGGCCAGAGAGGTGCTGCGGGATCCGGGTTCGCTCACCGGCCGTCGGGTCGCGGGCGCGGCCCAGGACGGTGATCCGCTCGCACTGCGCGCCATGACCGATTTCGCCCGCTGGCTCGGACTCGGTCTGGCCTTCGTCGCCGACATCTTCGACCCGGACCTGATCGTCATCGCGGGCGGGGTGAGCAGTTCGGCGCCGCTGTTCCTCGACGACGCCCGCGAGGAGTACGCCGCCGCGCTCACCGGCCGCGGGCACCGGCCACTCGCCCGTATCCGCACCACCCAGCTCGGGGAAGCCGCGGGCATGATCGGCGTCGCGGAGATGGCTCGCGCCGCCCTCGCCGCACCCGGCGGGGACATCTCCTCGGTCGCGCACATCAGCCGCTGAGCATTCGCCGAGCACCGCGGCGGGCACACCCGGAGCAAACCGCGTCGGTGGCTCCCCGCGCGCACCGCCGGACTCGGCCCGGTGTCACGGAAGGCCCGTCAGCACCCTGCACCAGGCCGCACCGCGCCGACGCGGTGTGGTGAGATTCGCCTCTGCGCTTGGATGTGATCTGCGTCCAGCGGTAAAGTCGGCAACCGAGAGGTGCCCGCCTACGATCCCGCTCCCGGGGGTAAGGACGTCATGTTCTACTGGCTGCTGAAGTACGTGCTGATCGGCCCGCTCATCCACATCTACAACCGGCCAACGGTAGAAGGCGTGGAGAACATTCCCGCCGACGGCGCAGCCATCCTCGCCGGTAACCACCTCTCCTTCGCGGACTGGTTGTTCGCGCCGCTGATGAGCCCGCGCCGGATCAACTACCTGGCCAAGGCCGAATACTTCAACACCCCCGGATTCAAGGGCAGGCTGCAGAAGTTCTTCTTCAGCGGCACCGGCCAGTACCCGATCGACCGCAGCGGGGCCAGCGCCGCCGAGGACGCTCTCAACGCCGCCCGCAAACTCATCGATCAGGGTCGGCTGGTCGGCCTCTACCCGGAAGGCACCCGCTCCCCGGACGGCCGCCTCTACAAGGGCAAGACCGGTATGGCGCGCCTGGCGCTGGAGACCGGTGTCCCTGTCATCCCGGTCGCGGTGATCGGCACCGACGAGGTGAGCCCGCCCGGACCGTTCCGCTGGCGCCGCCGCAAGGTCACCGTCAAGTTCGGTGCCCCCATCGATTTCTCCCGCTACGAAGGCATGGGCGGCAACCGCTTCGTCGAACGCGCCGTCACCGACGAGGTCATGTACGAACTCATGCGGCTGAGCGGCCAGGAGTACGTCGACGTCTACGCCGCCAGCCTGAAGAAGGGCGTCCCGTCCGGCTCGGCGCCCGAAGCCACCCGCATCCCCGAAACCGCCGCGAGCTGAGTCCAACCCGCTACCCCCTGGTGTCGTGCTAGCGCCGAAAAGGCCGACGTGCCCGGCCTTTTCGCCGAATGAGCTCGGTCACAGCCCAGCCGCAGGAACGGCATCGACGTCGTGCTCGAAGCCGATGAACGCGGCAACTTCCATGCGGCCGCCGGGCACCGGCTGAATACGCTCGCCTTGCGCGGAAGTCGTTGACCCAGCCGACGACGCGCGTTCACATTGCGTTGCCCCGGCTGCGTCATGGTCGACGCCATGGTTGTTCTCCGCCCTGGCAACGGATTCCCTCGGCGCGCACTGCTGCGCACCTCCGCGCTCGGCCTGGTCGCCGCACCGGCGCTGGCGGCCTGTTCGAACGACGCGGGGCCAGGGCTGGTCCGGCAGCGGCCGACGCTCACCCATGGCGTCGCCGTCGGTGATCCGCGCAGCGACGGCGCCCTGATCTGGGCACGGTCGGACCGCCCGGCGACGCTGATCGTGGAAACGGCCGCCACCGAATCGTTCACCGACGCCAGACGGTTCACCGGACCGCTGCTCACCCCCGACTCCGACGGCACCGGCCGCCTGCGCGTCTCCGGACTGCCCGCAGGCGAACTCGTGCACTACCGCGTCACCCTGGAAGGCGAGGACGGCGCCACCTCCGAACCACTCACCGGCGTCTTCCGCGCCGCCCCGCTCGCACCTGCCGATATCCGGCTGCACTGGTCCGGTGACGTCGCGGGCCAGGGCTACGGCATCAACCCCGATCTCGGCGGCATGCGGATCTTCTCGACCATGGCCGCCCGCGACCCACACCTGTTCCTGCATTCCGGCGACGTCGTCTACGCCGACGGCCCGTTGCAGGAAACCGTGGCCCTGCCCGACGGCCGGACCTGGAAGAACATCGTCACCGAGGCCAAGAGCGCGGTCGCGGAAACGCTCGATCAATTCCGCGGCCAGTACGCCTACAACCTCTCCGACGACAACGTCCGCCGCTTCAACTCCTCGGTCGCCCAACTGGTCCAATGGGACGATCACGAAACCACCAACAACTGGTCACCCGGCGGCACGGTCGCCGCCGACAAGGGTTACACCGAGCGCGATATGAACACCCTCGCCGCCCGCGCCTGGCAGGCCTTCCACGAGTGGAACCCGCTCGACCCGCACGAGGCCGCCGACGGCAGGCTCTACCGCTCGATCTCCTACGGCCCACTGCTGGACGTGTTCGTGCTCGATATGCGCACCTACAAAGACGCCAACGGCGCCAACACCGCTCCCGACGGCCGCATCTTCGGCCCGCAACAGACCCGCTGGCTCATCGACGGCCTGCGCGCCTCCACCGCCACCTGGAAGATCATCGCCAACGATCTGCCGCTCGGGGTCGTGGTGCCCGATGGCAAGACCGCGTTCGAAGGCCCGGCCAACGGTAAACCGGGCGCACCCGCCGGCCGCGAATCCGAGATCGCCCAGGTGCTCTCAGCGATCAAACGCGATCGGGTGACCGGCGTGGTGTGGCTGACCGCCGACGTCCACTACACCGCCGCCCACCACTACTCGCCAGACCGGGCGGCGTTCACCGATTTCGACGAGTTCTGGGAATTCGTCTCCGGCCCCCTCAACGCGGGCGCGTTCGGACCCAACACCCTCGACCCGACCTTCGGCCCGGAAGCGGTGTTCGTGCACGCCCCGCCGCAGCCCGACACCTCCCCGCTCGACGGCGCCTACCAGCATTTCGGCGAGGTGCTGATCGACGGCCGGTCAAGGGAACTGACGGTGAATTTGTGCGATGCGAGCGGATCGGTGCTGTTCAGTCGGCGGCTGCCGGCGCCGGGCCGATGAAGGGGGTGGATCGGGCGCGCACGAGGGGACGCGCTGTGGTTAGCTTGCGTGCCATGAGCACGCCGCACACTGTCGCCGCCGAAGAACATCTCCCTCGTGACACCGCGGATGTCGTTCGCACCGTGCGCGATTCGCGTCAGCGCGCCGAGCCGCTCACCGTTTGCGGTGGTGAGCTGGCCGATGACGGCGTGTCGGTGCCCGATCAGCGTGCCGTGGTGTCGATGCGCCGGATGAACTCGGTGCTCGATATCAACCTCGGCCGCGGCACGGTCCGGGTGCAGGCCGGTGCCCGCCTGTCCGAGATCGACCGGCGCCTGGGTGCGCACGGACTCGGCCTGCCGATCGTCGGCGACCACCGCGATATCACCGCGGGCGGATTCGCCTCGGTCGGCGGGGTGAGCACGGCCTCGCACAAGTACGGCATGTTCATCGATCAGATCGTCGACCTCGAGTACGTCGACCCGGACGGGCGCATCGGCACCTGCGGGCGCGACCATCACACCGAGCGTTTCCACCGCATCCTGGGCGCAGGCGGGCGCGCGGGCATCATCACCGCGCTGACCCTCGACACCGTCGAGGTCGACAAGGACCACAGCTGGCTCAGCACCACCGCACACCGCTTCCTGGATTTCGATTCCTTCGTCGAGTACGCCCACGGTCAGGTCGCGCGGCCCGGTGAGGCGGTGTTGCAGGTGGGCCGCTGGGTCGATACCGCGCCGCTGAAGGTGTCGCGGCCGGTGGGCACCGGGCACGTGCAGTTGGGCACCGTGCGGTTCGGGCAGTGGTCGAGCCTCTACCCCACCGCCCCCACTCGTTCGCTGCGCGCACGCCGCGAGGTGGGCACCAGGGCCCGCAAATCGCTCGGTGTGATCGCCTCGGCCGCCGGCGGGCGCGCGGGCATGCCGGTGCGCAACGCCGCCGCAGGCGCGGTCATGCTCACCCCGAAGGTGCTCACCCTGCGTGACGCCGAATACCTCGCCGACACCGTCATCAGCTCCTCCGAACGCGGCCCCGCCTACCGGGTCGGCGTGTTCGCCCCGCTGTCGAGCTACACCTCGGTCTTCTACCGCCTGCACGACCTGTTCGCCGGCCACCGCGAACGCACCGGCTGCTTCACCGTCATCTCCGCCATGACCTACGGCGTGCGCTCGGCGTTCCTGCGCGCCGAATCGGCCGCCCGCGGCCTGTCGCCCGAAGACCACGGCCTCATCACCTTCACCTGCCGGCTGCGCCCCGCGTCCCTGCCCTCCGAACAACTCCGCGACATCGTCACCACCATCGACGAAATCTGCCGCTCCGAACACGCGTTGCGCTACGAATCGGCGGAGTAGCCCGGACGACCTCGCGGCGACAGCCGAGACGGTCCCGCCCCGGATATGCCTATCGTGGCGGGGTGGATGTGTTCGACGAACTGCTGCGCAATGTCCGGGGTAACGGGTCGGTGTTCGGACAGCCACAGGTGGCGCCGATGGGGTCGTTGCGGCTGGGGGAATCGGCGTACCTGACGTTGTGCGCGCCGATGCGTGGCAGCGGGGTGCTGGACGCCGGTGCGGGGCAGCCGCGGCGAATCGTGGCCGGGCAGACGGCGATCGTGTGCGGGCCCGAACCGTTCACCTTCACCGACGCACCCGAACCCGGCGCGGACAGCTCCGAGCCGACCGTGCTGATGGTCGGCTCCTACGACATCCGGGCCGAGGTGCCGCACCGGCTGTTGCGGGTGCTGCCGCGAGTCGCCGTCGTCACCGACGCCGAGGACTGTGGGCCACTACGCGACTACCTGCAGGCGCAGCTGTCGCTGTCGGGGCCGGGCAGGCAGATCGTGCTCGACCGCCTGCTGGACTGGCTGCTGGTGTGCACCCTGCGCGACTGGTTCGACCGGCCGGAGGCCGAGCCGCCCAGCTGGTACCGGGCGCTCGGCGACGCTGTGGTCGGCCCCGCGCTGGCCGCGATGCACGCCGACCCGGCGCGAGCCTGGTCGACCGCCGAACTCGCGGCGACGGCGGGCGTCGCGCGCACCACGTTCACCTCCCGCTTCACCGCCGCGGTGGGCCAGAGTCCGGCCGCCTACCTCACCGAATGGCGGCTCACGCTGGCCGCCGACCTGCTCGCGCACACCGAGTTGACGGTGGCCGCGATCGCCCGCCGGGTGGGATACGCGGACGCGTTCGGGTTCTCCAGCGCGTTCAAGCGGGTGCGCGGGATGAGCCCGAGCGCCTATCGGCGCAGCACGAGCGGCGCGTCCGATATCCCGGTCGCCCCAGGCGATTACCCGCGCCAGGAGTCGGCCTCCGCCGCGGCGAACGCGGCGAAGGTCCGCGGGTCACGCCCGAGCGCGCGGCGTACACCGTCGGCGACCACCGCGTCCGAGCTGGTGCGAATCGAGCTCAACGCACCCGACCAGAGTTCGATCTCCGCCGCGGAGACGCCCTGCCCGGCCAATTCCCGCTCGAAATCGGCGACCTCCACCGGGAGATAGTTCGCACGCCGCCCCGAGGCGGTCGCGATCTGGGCGAGGGCCTCCTCGATGCTCAGCGGCGCGGGCCCGGTCAGGTCGTAGACCTGACCGTCATGCCCGGTCCCGGTGAGCGCGGCCACGGCGACGTCGGCGATATCGGCGGCATCGACGAAGGCGGACTTCCCGTCGGCCGCGGGCAGGGCGAGCTCGCCCGAGAGCACGCCGCCGAGGAAGGCCCCCTCGGAGAAGTTCTGCATGAACCAGCTCGGCCGCAGCACCGTCCAGGCCAGGCCGGACTCGCGCAGCGCCTGCTCCCCCTCCAGATGGGACCGGCCACCCGCGTAGTCGGCGCCGAAATATCCGGGTGTGTCGACGCCACGGGCAGACAACAGCACCATCCGTTCGACTCCCGCCGCGGCGGCGGCACGCACGAGCGACGGTGTCGGCGAGGGCGACACATCCAGCGGCACCACGAACACCGCCCGCACCCCGTCGAGCGCGGCTTCCCAGGTCTGCGGATCGGTCCAGTCGAAGCGGGTCGCACCGGATCGGGAGGCGACGCGGACGTCGTCTCCGCGCGCCCGCAGCCGCGCCGCGACGCGCCGCCCCACTTTGCCGGTTCCACCGATGACGAGCACTGTGCTGTTTTCCATGCCCTGATCCTCACCCGCCCCGAGGGACGCGGGCCATGTCCGAGGCGCCGGAACAGATAGGCGCCTGACGGCGATCGACATTCCCCGGAAATGGCGAACGCCCCACCGGCCGGAACCTGGTGGGGCGTTCGCTACGAGGCAGTGTCAGTGCTTCTCGGGACCCATGTGGTACTCGAACACCAGCCCGCCCGCGGCGATGAGGATGCAGACGACGCCGATGCCGATCAGCCAGAACTGGAAGAAGGCCAGTCCGAGGGCGGTGATGGAGCCCGCGGCCGCCAGGGTGATGGGCCAGAAGCTGCCGGGCGAGAAGAAGCCGAGGTCGCCGGCGCCGTCGACGATCTCGGCGTCCTCGTAGTCCTCCGGGCGCAGGTCGAGGCGCCGGGCGACGAAGCGGAAGTAGGTGCCGATGATCAGCGACAGACCCGCGGTCAGCACGATGGCGGTGGTGCCCGCCCATTCGACGCCGGTGCGCGACTGTGCCGTGAAGAAGCCGTAGACGATACCGACGATGACGAAGAACACCGTCAGCAGTTCGAAAATCCGCGCTTCGATCTTCATGTCAGATCAGTCCTCAGTTGCTCTCGGCCGCGCTCTTGACGGTGCGGTCGGTGTTGAACGGCCGGGTGGAGGTGGCCACCGGCGATTCACCGATGGACTCGAGCGCTTGGGCGTTGGTCATGCCCTTGTCGCGCGCTTCGATGTAGGCCTGGAACTTCTCCGGCGAGACCGCGCGGACCTCGAAGTTCATCATCGAGTGGTAGGTACCGCACATCTCGGCGCAGCGGCCGACGAACGCGCCTTCCTTCTCGATCTCGGTGATCTGGAAGACGTTGTCGGAGTGGTTTTCCTTCGGGTTCGGCATCACGTCGCGCTTGAACAGGAACTCCGGCACCCAGAAGGCGTGGATGACGTCGGCGGCGGCGAGCTGGAACTCGATGGTCTTGCCGGTCGGCAGCACGAGCACCGGGATCTCGTTGCTGGAGCCGATGGTCTCGATCTTGTCGTAGTGCAGGTAGGACAGGATGTCGTTCTCGGGCTTACCGTGCACCGGGCCCGGCTGCGGGTGGCCGTGCTCGGGGTCGATGCGCTCCTCGTAGGCCTTCAGCTGCTCCTCGTTGAGGGCCTCACGCTCGGTGTCGATGCCGTTGTAGGTGAAACCGTTCTTCAGGTCCACGGTGCGGTAGCCGAACTTCCAGTTCCACTGGAAGGCGGTCACGTCCACGACGACGTCGGGGTTGTCGACCTTTTCGTGCACGTAGTTCTGCACGACGACGGTGAAGTAGAACAGCACCGCGATGATGACGAACGGGATCGCCGTGTAGGTCAGCTCCAGCGGCACGTTGTAGCCGGTCTGGCGCGGGAACTCCGGCGAGTCCTTCTTCTTGCGGTGGAAGGCGATGGTCCAGAAGGTCAGGCCCCACACCAGCACACCCATCAGCAGGGCGGCGACGACCGACCAGGTCCACAGCTCGCGCATGCGGGTGGCCTGCGGCGTGATGCCCGATGGCCAGCCGAACCGCAGCCAGACATTGTCGATCGAGCAGCCCGAGACGAGCATCGCGGTGATCCCCAAGGACACCGCCAGCCCGGCCCGCCGAAGGACACGGCCCTGCCGCCCCCGGGCGGGGTGTGCCCCGATCTCGTCGCTCGCCTTGTGCGCCACGCTCACGCCTTCCTGGTCGCCACACATTCCGACACTGCACCGTCCGCTGGGGACGGCACGTCAACAGCTTGTCCGAACCTCACCGCGGATACCGGCGCTTTCGCGCACGGAGCACCACGGGACGGCCCGAGTACTACGCAGCGTAGACCAAACCTGGTCTTGGTTCCGCGTCGGGTCGGCTTCGACACTCCGTGGTGCGGTGCGCATCCGCGCCCGTACGCGCATCCGCCCAGCACGCGGGCGTTCGGCGATACCGCGACCCGTTGCGCACCCGCCACATCGCCGTGTTCGTCACCGGCGACATCACCGGACGCGCCGCCGGTCCGGCGCCGGAGTCGCACCGCGGCGCGGCGGCCGATTCCCGGGGTCGGCGCCGTCCGCGTCCGAGCCCTGAACAACGCGATCGGCGGCCGAGTGGGGCATACTCGGTCACTAGATTTTCGCCAGGGAATCCCCCGCCGCGCGCGAACCGAATCGGCGCGGTCCCGACCACAGGAAAGAGGTTGCCGGCACCGTGTGTGGACTGCTCGGATTTCTGACGTCTGACAAAGCAGCGCCCGACACGGTGGAGCAGGTGTACGACGCCCTGCACTGCGGCCGCCACCGCGGCCCGGACGAGCGCGGGACCTGGCACGACGAGCACGTGATCTTCGGTTTCAACCGGCTGTCGATCATCGATATCGAGCATTCGCATCAGCCGCTGCGCTGGGGCCCGGCCGACAACCCGCAGCGTTATGCCCTCACCTTCAACGGTGAGATCTACAACTACCTGGAGTTGCGCGAGGAGCTGGCGCGCGAGCACGCCGCCGAGTTCCCCGACGGCGCCATGTTCGCCACCGAGGGCGACAGCGAATCCATCGTCGCGGCCTTCCACTATTGGGGCCCGGACGCGGTGCGCAGGCTGCGCGGCATGTTCGCGTTCGCGATCTGGGATACCGAGACCGAGCAGCTGTTCCTGGCCCGCGACCCGTTCGGCATCAAGCCGCTGTTCCTGGCCACCGGCCCCGGCGGCACCGCGTTCAGCAGCGAGAAGAAGAGCTTGCTGGAGTTGCTGCCTGCGATCGGCGCGGGCGATGAGCTGGATCCGCGCGCGCTCGAGCACTACACGGTGCTGCAATATGTGCCCGAGCCGGAGACGCTGCACGCGGCCGTCCGCAGGCTGGAGTCCGGTAGTTACGCGATGGTCCAGCCCGGCGAGGAGCCGAAGACGGTCCGCTACTTCGAGCCGAAGTTCCGGGTGAAGCCGTTCGCGGCCGGCTCCGAGCAAGCGCGGTACCGGGAGATCGCCGCGGCGCTGGAGGACTCGGTCGCCAAGCACATGCGTGCCGATGTGACCGTCGGTTCGTTCCTGTCCGGCGGCATCGACTCCACCGCCATCGCCGCGCTGGCCATGCGGCACAACCCGAATCTGATCACCTTCACCACCGGGTTCGAGCGGGAGGGCTATTCGGAGGTCGATGTCGCCGCCGAGAGCGCCGCAGCGATCGGGGCCCGCCATATCGTCAAGGTGGTCTCCCCCGCCGAGTTCGCCGCCGCCATCCCCGAGATCGTCTGGTATCTCGACGATCCGGTGGCCGACCCAGCACTGGTGCCGCTGTATTTCGTGGCCAAGGAGGCCCGCAAGCACGTCAAGGTGGTGCTCTCCGGCGAGGGCGCCGACGAGCTGTTCGGCGGCTACACCATCTACCGGGAACCGTTGTCGCTGAAGCCGTTCGAGCGACTGCCGCGCGGGCTGCGCAAGCTCGCCGGCAAGCTGTCGGACCGGATTCCGGAAGGCACCCGCGGCAAGAGCCTGCTGCACCGCGGATCGCTGACGTTGGAAGAGCGCTACTACGGCAATGCCCGCAGCTTCAACGACGCCCAATTGCGTGCGGTGCTGCGCGATTTCCGGCCCGAATGGACCCATCAGGACGTCACCGCGCCGATCTACGCGAAATCGCGCGGCTGGGATCCGGTGGCCCGGATGCAGCATCTGGACCTGTTCACCTGGCTGCGCGGCGACATCCTGGTCAAGGCCGACAAGATGACGATGGCGAACTCGCTGGAGCTGCGCGTGCCGTTCCTGGATTCGGAGGTCTTCGCGGTCGCCGAGCGGATTCCGTTCGAGCAGAAGATCACCAAGGACACCACCAAGTACGCGCTGCGCCAGGCCCTCGAAGGCATCGTGCCCCCGCATGTGCTGCACCGCGCCAAGCTGGGTTTCCCTGTGCCGCTGCGGCATTGGCTGCGCGGCACCGAACTCTACGACTGGGCCCGGCAGCAGATCGCCGAATCGCAGACCGATCACCTGCTGGACAAGGCCGCGATCACGAAGATGCTCGAGGCGCACCGGGCAGGTACCTCCGACCACAGCCGCAGGCTCTGGACGCTGCTGGTGTTCATGGTGTGGCACGGAATCTTCGTCGAGGATCGGATCAAGCCGGAGATCCAGGAGCCGACGTATCCGGTGTCGTTGTAGTCGCCGACCGCTGAAATCGCCGAATGCCCCGCTCTGTTCGAGCGGGGCATTCGTGTGTCAGAAGTTCCGGTGGGACCGAATCCCGCCGCCACAGCGGGGCGAGTTCGATCCCTCGATCGCGCCGACGCGGCGATCGCGCGAACCGCGTTGCGAGCTGGTGCGGACATCGACGACACGCTCATGCGAGAGTCGGCGTCTCGAGCTGGCGTGGCGGGAGCCGTCTCTCAGCGCAGCAGCGGTTCCAGTTCGGCGGCCGATTCGGGGCCGTAGGCCTGGGTCAGGCGCTTGAGGGCGTCATCGGGGTCGAGGCTCCATTCCTGGGTGCCGACGGTCTCCAGCACCAGCACCGCCACCAGCGAGCCCAGCTGTGCGGCGCGTTCCAGGCTCAGGCCTGCGGTGTGGCCGGTCAGGAAGCCGGCGCGGAAGGCGTCACCGACACCGGTCGGGTCGACCTTGGCGTTCTCCGGCACCACACCGACACGAACCTCGGTGCCGTCGCGGTCGACCACGAGCACCCCGTTCTTGCCGAGGGTGGTGACCCGGATGCCGACGCGCGCGGCCACTTCCTCCTCGGTAAGCCCGGACTTCTGCTTCAGCAGACCCCACTCGTATTCGTTGGTGAACAAGTAGGCGGCGCCGTCGATGAGTTGAACGGTCTGATCGCCGTCGAGGCGGGCCAGCTGCTGGGAGGGGTCCGCGGCGAAAGGAATGTCGAGTTCACGGCATTCGGCGGTGTGCCGCAGCATCGCCTCGGGGTCGTTCGCGCCGACCAGCACCAGGTCGAGAGTGCGGTCCTCGACCAGACCCGCGATGGAGATGTCCCGGGCCTCGCTCATCGCGCCCGGGTAGAAGGAGGCGATCTGGGCCATGTCCTCGTCGGTGGTGCAGACGAAGCGCGCGGTGTGCGCGGAATCGGAGATACGCACGGCCGAGCAGTCGACACCGTGGGATTCCAGCCACTGCCGGTACTCGCTGAAATCGGCACCGACGGCACCGAGCAGCAGCGGGTTCCGGCCGAGCAGGCCCATGGCATAGGCGATGTTGCCGCCGACCCCGCCGCGACGGATCACCAGATCGTCGACGAGGAAGCTCAGCGACACATGGTCGAGCTGATCGGCCAGCAGGACGTCGGCGAACCGCCCGGGAAAGCGCATGAGATGGTCGGTCGCAATGGACGCGGATACGGCAATGGACACGTAGCTGAACCCCTCTGGAGGCGGCAAAAGGCGAAGACCTGGACCGGAGTCCGGGTCTTCACCGTATCAACTACGTGTCCGTTGAAGGAACAACTGAGATCAGTTGAACGAATCGCCGCAGGCGCAGGAACCGGTGGCGTTGGGGTTGTCGATGGTGAAACCCTGCTTCTCGATGGTGTCGACGAAGTCGATCGAGGCACCCTGCACGTACGGGGCACTCATCCGGTCGACCGCGAGGGTGACGCCACCGAAATCGACGGTCAGATCGCCGTCGAGCGAACGGTCGTCGAAGAACAGCTGGTAGCGCAGGCCCGCGCAACCACCCGGCTGCACGGCGATCCGCAGTGCCAGGTCGTCACGACCCTCCTGGTCCAGCAGCGCCTTCGCCTTCGCGGCGGCTGCGTCGGTGAGCGTCACACCGTGGACTTCGGTCTCGTTCTGCACTGTCATGAACTCTCCTAAGGACAGCTGTGGTCATCCCGTGAACAGCGCACGGCTCGTCGGGAGTCAACACCACCGGGCGGGCTGCTATTCCCATCTTGCCACCTTCTCCGCCTGCGCTGGACCCGACCCGGGTGACCCCGCCCACGTGTGTCGGGCAGACCGCATTTCCGGCCGTGGCATATATCGAATAGCCTGGTTGCTGTGAAATTGTTCCGCCGCGGCGACTCCAGCACCACCGACGAGCCCGCCGACCGCACGACCGCGGACGGCGATCCCGCCGCGAGTTCCGCGCGGCAGGCCGCCACCGCCACCGCGGGTAAGGGCCGTCCCACCCCGAAACGTCGTGATGCCGAAGGCAGGCGTCGCGGCCCGGTCGCACCTGCCCCGCTCACCGCGAAAGAGGCCCGTGCCCGGCGCAAAGCCACCAGGGGCAACAAGGCCGAGCGCAAAACGGCCGCCGCCGAGCGCCGCGCCGCCGCCCAGGACCGGCGCGCCCGCATGCTGGCCGGCGAGGACAAGTACCTGCTGCCGCGCGATCAGGGCCCGGTGCGCGCGTTCGTCCGCGATATCGTCGACGCCCGCCGCAACCTCGTCGGCCTGTTCATGCCGATGGCGCTGGTGCTGATCCTGTCGATGTTCGCCGCACCTGCGCTGCAATCGATCGTGACCTTGGCCATGCTGGTCATGATGCTGTTCATGGCCATCGAGGGCGTGATGCTCGGCCGTATCGTCAACAACCGGGTCCGCGAGCGGTTCCCCGATTCCACCGACACCGGGTTCCGGCTCGGGTGGTACGCGTTCGTGCGCGCCTCACAGATCCGCAAGATGCGGGCACCGAAGCCGCGGGTGGGTCCGGGCGACGCGGTCTGAGGATTCGCCATACCGTCAGCGGTGCGGCGCTCGTGATCGCATTGCCGCGAGTTCCTCGCGTGCCCGTTGGACGTCGCGATCGATGACGTCCGTCGAGCCCACTCGCCCGAAGCCGAGCCATCCGATCGCCGCTACGAACGCTGCCAATGCCACCAGGGTTATCACCAATCCAGCCATGGCAGTAATTGTTCGCCCGCCGATATACGGCCGAAAGTGGCAGTACTGACATCCTTCGTCAATATTCGGCCAGATAAACTGACGGCATGCTGTCGAAGGTCGCCGTCGTGCTCTCCGAACGGCTGGCCATGTTCGAGTTCGGGGTGATCTGCGAGGTCTTCGGCCTCGACCGCACCGCCGACGGCCTGCCCGGATTCGACTTCCGGGTGTGCGGGCGGGATCCCGGTACACCGCTGCCCGCCACCTCGCCGGGCATCACGGTCACGCCGGAATACGGACTCGGCGAACTCGCCGCCGCCGATCTGGTGGCGATTCCGGCCTTTCCCGCCACCACCCACCACGACCCCGTCGTCGTCGACGCCGTGCGCGCGGCCGCCGACGCCGGCGCCATCGTGCTCACCGTCTGCTCCGGCGCCTTCCTGGCGGGTGCCGCGGGTTTGCTCGACGGACGCAAATGCACCACCCACTGGCGCTACGTCGACCAACTCGCCGCGCAATTCCCGGAAGCGACCGTCGACCCGGACGTACTGTTCGTCGACGAAGGCAACCTCATCACCAGCGCGGGCACCGCCGCCGGCATCGACGCCTGCCTGCATCTGGTGCGCCGCGAAATCGGCAGCGCCGCGGCCAATGGCATCGCCCGCCGCATGGTCGTGCCGCCCCAGCGCGACGGCGGCCAACGCCAATTCATCGAACGCCCCGTCCCCGAATGCGCCTCCGACAGCCTGCGCGAGACGCTGGAATGGATGCAGCACAACCTCGACCTCCCGCACACCGTGGAGTCCCTGGCTGCTCGCGCGACCATGTCCACCCGTACGTTCGCCCGCCGCTTCGCCGCCGAAACCGGCACCACACCGGTCAAATGGCTGACGACGCAGCGCGTCCAGCTCGCCGAACATCTCCTCGAGGACACCGACCTCGGGCTCGAGCAGATCGCCACCCGCGCCGGATTCGGTTCGGCCGCCCTGCTGCGTCACCACTTCCAGCGCGTGGTCGGGATCGCGCCGACGGAGTACCGGCGCCGCTTCGGTGGTGGGACGCGGTAGTGCTGCGGTTCACGCCGCGTCGGCAGCCGCGCCGGACCGCACCCGTGATCACCGAAGTGTCCGGGACCACGACATCGGCGCGCCGAATCGACGCTGTTGCTGAACCGAGCCCCTGTCGAGCAGGAGGCTTCCGAGCGGCGTTCGCGGCGTTCACGCCCTCATACGAGTTGGTAGCGTGCACGGGTGTCACCCACGCCGCAATCGTCTCCCGCGCGGCGCACCCTCGTACTCGGGGGCGCGCGATCGGGGAAATCGGCATACGCGGAATCGCTGGTTGCGGGTGGTCCGGTGCGCTATATCGCGACAGCGATCCCTGACCCCTCGGATGCCGACTTCGCCGAGCGCATCGCCGAGCATCGCGAGCGACGCCCCGCCGACTGGCTGACCGTCGAAAATGCCGACGCCGCAACAGTTCTCGCCGATCCCTACCCCGGCGCCACGCTGATCGACGACATCGGCACCTGGCTCACCGAGCGCCTCGACGCCCGCAGCGCCTGGGAGCAGCCGCGCGGTACGGTCTCCCCCGACACCGACGCCCTCGTCGCCGCCGTCGCCGCGTACCGGGACCGGCTCGTCATAGTCAGCCCGGAAGTCGGCATGGGCGTCATTCCGGCCACGCGTTCCGGGCGCCTGTTCCGCGATGAGATCGGCACCCTCAACCAGCGCCTCGCCCAGGTGTGTGACGAAGCGGTCCTCATCGTCGCGGGGCT
The DNA here is from genome assembly GCF_058222935.1 of Nocardia sp. JCM 38205. Taxonomy (NCBI): domain Bacteria; kingdom Bacillati; phylum Actinomycetota; class Actinomycetes; order Mycobacteriales; family Nocardiaceae; genus Nocardia; species Nocardia sp. JCM 38205. The sequence continues at coordinate 360,034 of NZ_JBYHFL010000005.1, forward strand.
GCCGCTGCGTTTGGGATGAGCCGCCTCGTCGCCGCCGGCCGGGTGCCGCCGCATGTTCGGCGATTATCAGCACCCACCGGCGAGTGGCTCAGGTGTGCGACGACGTAGTTCCCACCGTCTCGGAGCTGCCACTGCCATTGGGTCGAGGGAGCGCCGTCCCGGTAGCCGCTCCGGTCAGGCTCGGCCAGATGGGATCGGCGCTCTCGATCAGCAGTCGGCAAGGCCTGCGACGAGGCCGTAGTCGACGCCGCTGGGCGCGACCCCCGCACCGCAACGGGCGGTGGGTGACAGATGATCACCGCCGGGCAAGATGGTGCGCAGTGATGGATGCGCGACCGGAGGAGCTCGGCACAGTGGAACAGGGATTCGGAGTGGTTGCGGCGCCGGACGCACAGGTTCGGGCGGCGGCGCAGCTGCGGCAGACCCGGCTCACCAAACCCGGTGGGGCGCTGGGACGGTTGGAAACCCTGGGCAACTGGGTCGCCGCATGCCAGGGCGTCTGCCCGCCGAAGCAGTTCGAGCGCGCGCGGGTCGTGGTGTTCGCCGGGGATCACGGGATCGCACGGCACGGCGTTTCGGCGTACCCGAGCGAGGTGACCGCGCAGATGGTCGCCAACTTCCTCGGCGGCGGGGCCGCGGTGAACGCGGTGGCGCGGGTGGCCGACGCGACGGTGCGGGTGGTCGATATGGCGGTGGACGCCGACACCGATCCGGGCATCTCCCAGCACAAGGTGCGCCGGTCCAGCGGCAGCATCGACCGCGAGGACGCCCTCACTGCCGACGAGGTCACCGCCGCCCTGGCCGCGGGGCGCGCCATCGCCGACGAGGAGATCGATGCGGGCGCCGACCTGCTCATCGCCGGCGATATGGGCATCGGCAACACCACCCCGGCGACCGTGCTGATCGCCACCCTCACCACGACCGAGCCGGTGGCGGCGGTCGGGCGCGGCACCGGCGTCGACGACGCGGGCTGGATCCGCAAGGTCGCCGCCATCCGCGATGCCATGCGCCGAGCGCGGCCGGTCGCCAAGGATCCGGTCGATCTGCTGCGGGTCGCGGCGGGGGCCGATATCGCGGCCATGGCGGGTTTCCTGGCGCAGGCCGCCGCCCGCCGCACCCCCGTCATCCTCGACGGACTCGTCGTCACCGCCGCCGCGCTGGTCGCCGAAGACCTCGCCGCCGGCGCACGCGAGTGGTGGCTGGCCGGGCACCGCTCCACCGAACCCGCCCACGCCCTCGCCCTCACCAACCTGCGCCTGGAGCCGCTGATCGATCTCGAGATGCGCCTCGGCGAAGGTTCCGGCGCCCTCACCGCCCTGCCGATCCTGCGCGCCGCGGTGGCCGCTCTCGCCGACATGGCCACCTTCGACGAGGCCGGGGTAAGCACCTCGGATGCCGCATCCACCGTCGACCTGCATAAATGACGAGCCGACCGCGCCCACACACGCTGAAACGGCCGCCGCCGCGCCGATGGGCCGCCACCGCCAACCTTCTTCGCGTGGGCTCGCCTCATCCCCCGGCGGCAACCTTGTCGGGCACCGGTGATCACCGACCATTCCGCAGTCACCTGAGCACCCGGCTCTCGACGGAGCTGACCCCATGATCGGGCCGCGCCTGGCGTTCTCCTGGCTGACGGTTCTCCCGGTGCGCGGACCCGACACCGTCGACCGGAAGGCCGCCGGTATCGCCATCGCCTGGGCCCCGGTCGTCGGGGTCGTGCTCGGTTCGCTGGCGTGCGCGGTGCTGTGGCTGGGCACGACCGCCGGCGCGAGCGCGCCGGTCGCCGGGCTGCTCGCCGTCGGAGTGCTCGCGCTGAGCACCCGGGGCATGCATCTGGACGGGCTCGCCGACACCGCCGACGGACTCGGCAGCTACGGCCCGCCCGAGCGGGCCCGCGAGATCATGAAGAGCGGCAGTGCCGGACCGTTCGGCGTCACCGCCATCGTGTTCGCCATTGGCCTGCAAGCCTTCTCCTTCGCCGCGCTCGCCGACGCGCAGCGCTGGTTCGCCGTGGTCCTGGCCGTCGCGCTCGGCCGGGTCGCGGTGGTCGCCGCCTGCCGCACGGGAATCACCGCCGCGCCGGGCACCGGGTTCGGTGCACTGGTCGCGGGCACCCAATCACCGATCACCGTGGGGCTCTGGGCGCTGGTCGCGGTGCTCGCCACCTACTTCGCCGTCCCCGATCACCGCTGGCTCGGCCCGCTCGTCGTGCTGCTCATCGCGCCGGCGGTACTGCTCCTCGTCCGTCACTGCCTGCGCCGGTTCGGCGGGCTCTCCGGCGACGTCCTCGGCACCGCCATCGAAACCACCACCGCCCTCACCGCCCTCGGCTTCTCGCTGGGAACCTGATCGGTCCGAGCGCACCGCCCACGAGCCCCGACCGTCCCAGTCACTCGACCGCCGTCTACCTGCGCCGATCGCGCAAACTGAGGTCGCGGCACGTCAAAACGACCCACTGACCCGACACCGCCGATGGCCTTGGCCCTACAGTGACGGGTATGTCAGCCGAGCGCCTGTACTTTCGTCAGCTGTTGTCCGGACGGGATTTCGCCGTCGGTGATCCCATCGCGACACAGATGCGCAATTTCGCCTATCTGATCGGCGACCGGGAGACCGGTGAGTGCGTGGTGGTCGATCCGGCGTATGCCGCCGGTGAGCTGGCCGATATCGCCGAGAACGATGGACTGCGGCTGACCGGGGTACTCGCCACCCACCATCATCCCGATCACGTCGGCGGCACCATGCTCGGCTTCACCCTGCGCGGGGTGCGTGAGTTACTCGAAAAGACCAGCGTCGCAGTGCATGTCAACAACCAGGAACTTCCGTGGGTCGCCAATGTCACCGGGATCGCGCCCAGCGAGCTCACCGGTCACGACCACGGCGACAAGGTGAGCGTCGGCGCGTTCGACATCGAGTTGCTGCACACCCCCGGCCACACGCCCGGCAGCCAGTGCTTCCTGTTCGACAACCGCTTGATCGCCGGCGACACGCTGTTCGTGGACGGGTGCGGGCGCACCGACTTCCCGGGCGGTGATTCCGAGGCGATGTTCCGCAGCCTGCGCTACCTGTCCGAGCTGGACGGCAATCCCACGGTCTACCCCGGCCACTGGTACAGCCAGGACCCGAGCGCCGCACTCGACACGATCCGCGCGAACAATTACGTGCTGCGGCCGACGTCGCTGGCCGAGTGGCAGGCGCTCATGCCCGGCTGAGCAGCGCTCCGGCCGGTGCCGCACGCAGCGCTCCGGCCGGATTCGGCCGCACCGTCACAGACGGCGCATCCACTGGTGGATATCGGCGAAGGTACCGCGCTGGATTCCGGTGAGGGTCTCGCGCAGCGCCATGGTGACCTCGCCCGGCTCACCGCCGCCGATGGCGAACTCCTCGTCACCGGAACGCACCCAGCCGACCGGCGTGATGACGGCGGCCGTGCCACAGGCGAAAACCTCGGTGATTTCACCGGATTCGGCGCCCTTACGCCATTCCTCCACCGAGATCTTGCGCTCTTCGACCTGGTAGCCGGAGTCTGCGGCGAGGGTCAGCAGCGAGTCGCGGGTGATGCCCGGCAGCAGCGAACCGGACAGTTCCGGCGTCACCAGACGAGCCTCCGAGCCGGACCCGAAGACGAAAAACAGGTTGTTGGTGCCCATCTCCTCGACGTAGCGGCGCTCGCAGGCATCCAGCCACACCACCTGGTCGCAGCCCTTCTCGGTGGCCTCGGCCTGGGCCAGCAGCGAGGCCGCGTAGTTGCCCGCCACCTTCGCCTCGCCGGTGCCACCGGGCGCGGCGCGCACGTATTCGGTGGACAGCCACACCCGCACCGGCTTCACACCGCGCGGGAAGTAGGCGCCGGCGGGCGAGCCGAGCAGCAGGTACTTGTAGGCCGCGGCGGGCTTCACGCCGAGGCCGGACTCGGTGGCGAACATGAACGGCCGCAGGTACAGCGACTCCTCGCCGCCTGCCGCGGGCACCCAGCGCTCGTCGACCTCGAGCAGCTGGCGCACCGATTCGATGAACAGCTCCTCCGGCAGTTCCGCCATCGCCATCCGGCGCGCGGAGCGACGGAAGCGGGCGGCGTTGGCGTCGATCCGGAAGCAGGAGATGCCGCCGTCGGGCTGCCGGTAGGCCTTCAACCCTTCGAAGATGGCCTGCCCGTAGTGGAACACCATGGTCGCCGGATCCATCGACAGTGGGCCGTAGGGCTCGACGCGGGCGTTGGTCCAGCCCGCGGCCTCGGTGTAGTCGATGGAGACCATGTGATCGGTGAAGTACCGGCCGAACCCCGGTGCCGTCAGTATCTCCTGTACCCGCTGCTCCGGAAGCGGCGCCGGATGCGGAATACGGGTGAACTGTGCAGCAGCGGTCATACCGCGATCTTATCGGTCGAGGTTTCGCCGCTTTTCGGCGCGTTTGTTTGCGCCTTGCGGCAGTCGGTCGGAGCCCGCTATTTCGCCTTGACTTCGACGAACGGCGGCCGGACCACCTCGCACCGCAGCCTGCGCCCGCGCACGTCCACCTCGACCTCGGCGCCCGGTTCGAGCGCGGCCTCGGTATCGAGCAGGGCGAGCGCGATACCCACCTTCAGCGACGGCGAGAACGTTCCCGAGGTGGTCTCGCCCACGACCGCGTCCCCGAGCAGCACCTGCTGGCCCTGCCGGAGCACCCCACGATCGAGTGCCTTCAGCCCCAACAGGATTCGCTTCGGCCCGGCCGCCTTCTCCTGCTCCAGCGCCGCCTTGCCCCAGAACTGCGGCTTCTTCCAGCCGACCGCCCAGCCGACGCGCGCCTGCACCGGGGTGATCTCGGTGGACAGCTCGTGCCCGTGCAGCGGGTAGCCCATCTCGGTGCGCAGGGTGTCGCGGGCGCCGAGCCCGGCGACCTGACCGCCGGCGGCCTGGACCTCGCGCACCAGAACGCGGAACAGCGGCTCGGCGTCGGCCCAGCGCGGCAGCAGCTCGTAGCCGTGTTCGCCGGTGTAGCCGGTGCGGCAGACCCGTACCGGCCGCCCGTCCCACTCGGCGTCGGCGTAGGCCATGTATTCGAGGTCGGTCGGCAGGCCGAGCGCGGTGAGCACCTCGGTGGAGCGCGGGCCCTGCACCGCGAACACCGCGTAGTCGCGGTGCTCGTCGGTCACCGTGATGGCGTCGGGAGCCACCTTCCGCATCTCGGCGACCACCGTCGCGGTGTTGGCGGCATTGGGGACCAGGAAGATCTCGTCGGCGCCGACGTAGTAAGCGATCAGATCGTCGATGACGCCGCCGTCCTCGGTGCAGCACAGGGTGTACTGCGCCTTGCCCGGCTGGATCCGCCCCAGATCGTTGGTCAGCGTCGCGTTGACGAACTCCGCGGCGCCCGGCCCGCGCACCGTCGCCTTGCCCAGATGACTGACGTCGAACAGCCCGACCGCGGTCCGCACCGCCTGATGCTCGGCCACCGTCCCCGCATACGACACCGGCATCTGCCACCCACCGAACGGCGCGAAACTCGCCCCGAGTTCGACGTGGAGATCATGGATCGGCCCTTGCAACAGGTCAGCGTCGCTCACCCGGCGAGCTTAACCCGCGCGAGATGCCCGCCCGCCCGGTGCATCGGCACGGCCGTTCGGACACCCCATCCGTTCGACAAGAGCAAGGCCGCAGTCCGCCAGATCGCCCACCGCACGCTCGGTGCGGCCATCGTGATGATCGAGGCGCTGCCGTGACCGACGCCCGCGCGGGCAGAGCGGGCAGAGCGGGCAGAACAGCGACCGGCAGGCACCGGCCGAGCCGCAGCCCCCGGCCGTCCGGCTGCGCGATCAGGGCCGGAACCACATCGGGATCAGCGTCGGCCCGTTCTCCGGGAGCGGATGGGTGGTGCCGGTGGCCTCGAATCCGCAGCGCTTGTACAGCCGCGACGAGCGTTCGGTGCTGGCCTCCAGGAACGCGGGCATCTGCTCGGCCGAATACACCGTCAACCGATCGCCGATGATCGCGGCGCCTGCACCTTTACCGCGATGTTCGGGCACGGTGACGATCACCTGGAGGTACCGATGCGGGAATTCCCGCGGGTGTTCTGCGGCGAGCAGCGCCGTCAGCGTTTCCAACCGGCGCGCGATGCTGAGGTCCGGCGCCTGCTGCCGCATCGCCCGCGCCTCCTCCGCATCGGCCAGGAACCGCTCCGGCGAGGTGACGTGCTGCCAGATCGACACCGCCCAGATGTCGTCGCCGGAGCCCGCGATCCAGATCTCGTCCTCTTTCAGGCCGCGGTCGATGATCATCGGCACGTGCTGGTCGATGAACGGCTCGATCGGATGCCCCTCCAAGACCCACGCGGTCACCGCCTCGTCCGAGCACTTGCCGAACGCCTCGATCACCGGATCCCGATCCGCCTCGGTCGCCCGACGCACCGTCAGCGTGTCACCCATGACTACTTCCTCCCGCTGCGAACAGTGTCTTCGGTTGCCAAAGTAGAGCGACACCAACGCCCTTGCCATCATTTCGTCACACTGCCTACTGTGTGGAAATGGCGGCTTCGACGACATCCGACGCCAGCACGCACCTAACGCGCAGGCCCGGCCGCGCACCATCCGCGCGCGGCCGAACCGATCGGACGACGGCAAGCGGCCCGCTCCCGAGGGCATCGGGCGGCGTTGCCGGGGCGATCACGGAACACGCCGACCGTGCGCCCTCGGACGCGTGCGTGACCTGCGGAGCTGCCCTCGCCCATCCGGCCCGCGGTCGCCGTCGCCGCTATTGCTCGCGCGCCTGCCAAGCCCGCGCCTACCGGGCGCGACGTGACGCGCTCACGCCGGCGCATCGCGCCGCACCCACCCGCCGCCGCGCCTCGGGCACACCGCTGACCGCCGTCACCATCGCCCGGACCGCGGTCGATCTGGCCGACCGGTTCGGCCTCGACGGCCTGTCCACTCGCCGGCTGGCCGGCGAACTCGGCGTTGCCACCGCCGCGCTGTACCGCCACTACGCCGACCGCGAGGCCCTCCTGGCCGCGATGACCGAACTGGTCTTGGCCGAGGTACCGCCCCCGCCACCGGAGCTGACCGGATGGCGCGAGCTCGTCGCTCATGAAGCACACCAGGAATGGCAGCTCTACCAGCGTCATCCATGGTTGCTTCCGGTACTGGCGCGCACCAGGCCACCGGTCGGTCCCGCCCTGTTCGACATGCTGGAGCGCACGTTCAGCGCGCTGGACCAGCCGTCCATGACGCCGCACGAGATCCTGTCGATCTACCTCGCCCTATCCGGTGTGGTGCAGGGCATCGCGCTGATGTGGAGTGCGGAGTACGTCGAACGCGCGCTGGACCCGGATGCCCATCTCGCTGAGCAGGTGCACGCCGACTTGGCCGAGCTGCTCGATCCGGCCGCACGCCCGGTGATGCACAAGCTGTTCGGCGACACGGGTCCCCCCGACATCGATTTCGACGGCGTGATCGAGGCGGGCATCGACCTGCTGCTCGATGGTGTCGCCGCCCGGTACCGGCGAAACTCCGCGCCCTGACCCGCGCCGCTGCCGTGGATTCGCCCGAGGTCGCGCTCGCCGATCGAGGCGCCGCCGCTAGCCTGAGGCCATGACCGCTGTCGCTGATCGCCCGCTGGGCCCCGAACTGCATCGCACCGAATCCATCGGCCCCGACACCGATGTCCTCGTCATCGGGCTGACATCCTCCGAGGATGGTCCGGCCATCGTGCCCGAGGACCTGTTCAGTGACGTGCTCGGTCCCGAGGTGCGCGCGGAACTGCTCGACCAGCTCGGCGCCGTCGGCGCCAAGGGCAAGGCCGAGGAGCTCACCCGCATTCCCGCGCCCGCCGCGCTCGACAACGTCACCAGCGTGCTCGCCGTCGGTCTCGGCAGCCCCGACAAGCTCGACGCCGAGCAGATCCGCCGCTCGGCCGGTGTCGCCGCGCGTTCGCTGTCGGGCACCGAACTGGTGTCGACCACCCTGTCCGGGCTCGACCTCGCCGCCGCGGCGGAGGGCTTCTACCTGGGCGCCTACTCGTTCACCCCGTTCCGCTCGGACAAGACGGCACCCAAGCCCGACGAACGTCCGGTGGTGCGCGTCGAATTGCTGGTGCCCGACCCGGGTTTCGGCATCACCGAACTCTTGCGCGCGCAGCTGGTGGCCGAAGCGGTCGCCACCGCACGCGATTTCGTCAACACCCCGCCCAGCCACCTCTACCCCGCCGAGTTCGCCGCGCGCGCCCAGGTGCTGGCCGAAGCCGCCGGGCTCGAGGTCGAGGTTCTCGACGAGAAGGCTTTGGAGGCAGGCGGTTACGGCGGCATCATCGGCGTCGGCAAGGGCTCCTCGCGCCCGCCGCGCCTGGTGCGGCTCACCTACGAGGGCGGCCCGAAGAAGGTCGCGCTGGTCGGTAAGGGCATCACCTTCGACACCGGCGGTATCTCCATCAAGCCGGCGCAGAACATGGAGAACATGACCTCGGACATGGCCGGCGCGGCCGCGGTCGTGGCCACCGCGCTGCTCGCGGCGCGGCTGAGCCTGCCGATCACCGTCACCGCGACCGTGCCGATGGCCGAGAACATGCCATCGGCCACCGCCCAGCGTCCCGGCGATGTACTCACCCAGTACGGCGGCACCACGGTCGAGGTGATCAATACCGACGCCGAGGGCAGGCTCATCCTGGCCGACGCCATCGTCCGCGCCGGCGAGGACGAGCCGGATTACCTCATCGACGTCGCCACCCTCACCGGTGCGCAAATGGTCGCCCTCGGAACCCGCACCCCCGGCGTGATGGGCACCGACGATTTCCGCGATCGCGTCGCCCGCATCTCGCGCGAGGTCGGCGAGAACGGCTGGGCCATGCCGTTGCCCGCCGAACTGCGCTCGGACCTCAACTCCAAGGTCGCCGATCTGGCCAACGTCACCCCGCATCGGTGGGGCGGCATGCTCGCGGCCGGGCTGTACCTGAAGGAGTTCGTGCCCGAGGGGGTGCAGTGGGCGCACGTCGACATCGCGGGCCCGGCCTACAACACCGGCGGCCCGTTCGGCTACATCGGCAAGGGCGGCACCGGCGTTCCGGTCCGCACGCTCATCGCGGTGCTCGAGGACATCGCCGCGGAGTAGTGGGCACGACCAGCCGGGGCGGCGTCCCAGACGCGCACGCCGCCCCGGCAGGTATGCTTTTCGCCCGCATTGGAGCGACAATTCAGCGACTTCGAGCGACAGTCGCGCGAGTTGTCGCTCAGATGCGGGCGAAACGTACTTCCTGTCCCCGGCCGCGGGCAGCTCCCGGGCAGCCGATGCGGTGATCATGCTGGGACAGCACGGGAATCCTGGTTGCTTCGGTCCCCGGGAGCTACGTGGATCGACGGCCCCGCGCCCTGCCGGCACCCGGGCGACAGCCGGCCCCGCGACCAGTCGGCCCCTCGGACAACGGCCGATCCCACACCCTCCCGGCCCCTCGGACGACAGCCGATCCCACGCCGTATCGACCCCTCGGACAACAGCCGATCCCATATCCTCCCGGCCCCTCGGACAACGGCCGATCCCACACCCTCCCGGCCCCTCGGACAACGGCCGATCCCACACCCTCCCGGCCCCTCGGACAACGGCCGATCCCACGCCGTATCGGCCCCTCGGACACCGGCCGGTCCCCTGATCCACGCCCGTCAGCCGTGCACTCCGCTAGAGATCCTCGAGATCCCGTTCGATCTGACGTTTCCGCTCGATCCGCCGCCGCGCGTCGTAATCACGCATCCGCTGCGGGTAACCGGTCTTGTGCACGTCGTAAACGGGAATACGCAGGTCGCGGGCGAGATTCCGGGCGCCGCGCTCACCGATGGCCCGGCGCGTCCATTCGCCGTCGGCGGCCACCAGCACCACGGTCACGTCGGTGATCGTCGTCTTCGGTTCGATGAAGCCCTCGACGCCGGTGTGAGTGTGTACCCACTCGGCCAGATAGCGGGCGTCATTTCCGTACCCGCGAGTAGCTTTCACCTGCTTGCGCGCACCCCGGCGGAAACGATCGAGCAAACCCACGCGCGCTGACCTCCTCGTCCCCCGCCGGAACCGTCGTTGTTACCGGTAAGTCCATATTGCCAGTTCCCGGCTGAGGGACGCCCTCTGCGACGTCGCGAGCCCATAAGTGCAAGGATGGTTCCCGGTACAAGAACCACACGGACCCCCGGAGCCACGCGCGGCCGGTATTTCGCCACGACCCGCGGCGAGCTACCACCGGGGTACGAACTGTTGTAGACCCGTCGAGCAGTCAGAGGAGTCAACGGACATGGCCTTCTCCGTCCAGATGCCCGCTCTTGGTGAGAGCGTCACCGAGGGAACGGTGACCAGGTGGCTGAAGCAGGAAGGAGACACGGTCGAGGTCGACGAGCCGCTGCTCGAAGTCTCCACCGATAAGGTCGACACCGAGATCCCGTCCCCCACGGCGGGTGTGCTGTCGAAGATCGTCGCCCAGGAAGATGATGTCGTCGAGGTCGGTGGCGAACTCGGCATCATCAGCGATGCGGGCGAGGCCGCCGCTCCGGCACCGGCCGAGGCCCCCGAACCCGCCGCCGCCCCGGAACCGGCCCCCGAACCCGAACCCGCCGCGCAGGCGCCGGCCGAGCGGGCTCCGGCCGAAGAGGCCCCGGCTCCCGCCGAACAGGCTCCCGCCGCGCAGACGTCCGGCGACGCCGCCTCCGGCACCCCGGTGAACATGCCCGAACTCGGCGAATCCGTCACCGAGGGCACCGTCACCCGCTGGCTCAAGGCCGTCGGTGACGAGGTCGCCGTCGACGAGCCGCTGCTCGAGGTCTCCACCGACAAGGTCGACACCGAGATCCCGTCCCCGGTCGCGGGCACGCTGCTGGAGATCACCGCGCAGGAAGACGACACCGTCTCCGTCGGCGGACAGCTCGGCGTCATCGGCAGCGGTTCGCCCGCCGCCGCGCCGGCTCCGGCACCTGAGCCCAAGCCCGAACCCAAGCCCGAGCCTGCTCCGGCGGCTGCCGCCCCGCAGCCCGCACCGGCCCCGGCTCCGGCTCCGGCTCCCGAACCCAAGCCCGCACCGGCCCCGCAGCCCGCGCCGGCTCCGCAGCCCGCACCCCCCGCACAGCCCGCGCCCGCCCAGGCTCCCGCCGCCACGGCACCCGCCCCCGCCGGCAACGGCGCCACGCCGTACGTCACTCCGCTGGTGCGCAAGCTGGCCGAGGAGAACGGCGTGGACCTGTCCACGCTCACCGGTTCCGGTGTCGGTGGCCGCATCCGCAAGCAGGACGTGCTCGCCGCCGCCGAGGCGAAGAAGGCTCCGGCTCCGGCCGCCGCCGCACCCGCCAAGGCTGCTCCGGCCGCGAAGGCGCCGGCCGCCGCGAAGCCGGAACTGGCGCATCTGCGTGGCACCACTCAGAAGGCCAACCGGATCCGGCAGATCACCGCGACCAAGACGCGGGAATCGTTGCAGACCACCGCGCAGCTGACCCAGGTGCACGAGGCCGACGTCACCAAGATCGCGGCCCTGCGGGCGCAAGCCAAGGCCGCGTTCAAGGAGCGCGAAGGCGTCAACCTGACGTTCCTGCCGTTCTTCGCCAAGGCCGTGGTCGAGGCGCTCGGTGTGCACCCGAACGTCAACGCCAGCTATGACGAGGGCACCAAGGAGATCACCTACCACGCCGCGGTGCACCTCGGCATCGCCGTGGACACCGAGCAGGGCCTGCTCTCCCCGGTGATCCACAACGCCAGCGACCTCTCGCTTGCGGGCCTCGCGCGCGCGATCGCCGATATCGCCGATCGTGCCCGCAACGGTGGTCTCAAGCCCGATGAGCTGGCCGGCGGCACCTTCACCATCACCAACATCGGCAGCCAGGGCGCGCTGTTCGACACCCCGATCCTGGTTCCGCCGCAGGCGGCCATGCTCGGCACGGGTGCGATCGTCAAGCGTCCGGTCGTGGTCACCGACGAGACCGGCAACGAGTCGATCGGCGTGCGCTCCATGTGCTACCTGCCGCTGACCTACGATCACCGCCTCATCGACGGTGCCGACGCGGGCCGATTCCTCACCACCATCCGGCATCGGCTCGAAGAGGCGGCGTTCGAGGCTGACCTCGGCCTGTAACCGGGAAGGTCACGCATGAAGGTCGTGATCGCCGGCTCGTCCGGATTGATCGGGACGGCGCTCGTCGCGGCATTGCGCCGCGACGGGCACCAGGTCGTCCGCTTGGTGCGCCGTCCGGCCGCCGCGGCGGACGAGTACGTGTGGGATCCAGCCCGCGCCGATCTGGACGAGCAGGCGTTACGCGGCGCCGATGCCGTGGTGAACCTGTGCGGGGCGAGCATCGGCACCCGCCGCTGGACCGGCAGCTACAAACAGGAGCTGCGTGACAGCCGGATCACCCCGACCGACGTGCTGGCCGCCGCCATCGCCTCCGCCGGGGTGCCGGTGCTGATCAACGCCAGCGGCGTGCACATCTACGGTGGCGAGACCGGCGACCGCGTGGTGGAGGAATCCACCCCGCCGGGCACCGGTTTCCTGGCCACCCTGTGCCGGGATTGGGAAGCCGCGACGCTGCCGGCCAGCGCCGCGGGCACCCGCACCGTGCTGTTGCGCAGCGCCGTGGTGCTGGCCCGCAACGGCGGCATGCTCGGCATGCTGAAACCGCTGTACCAGCTCGGGCTGGGTGGGCGGCTCGGCAACGGGCGCCAGTACACGCCGTGGATCTCGCTGGACGACGAGATCGGCGCGATCCTGTTCGCACTGACCAACGACGCGATCTCGGGGCCGATCAACTCCGTGGGCCCCGCGCCGGTGACCAATGCCGAGTTCAATCGCGCGTTCGGCCGCGCGGTGCACCGGCCCACACCGCTGGTGGTCCCCGCGTTCGCGCTGCGCGCGGTCCTCGGCGAATTCGCGCAAGAGGGAATCCTGCACGGCCCGCGCGCGATTCCCACCGTGTTGGAGGCGGCGGGATTTCAGTTCCAGCACCCCACCATCGGTGCGGCGCTCGCGGCGGCGGTAGGCGGTAACCACCGATGACGCTGGACACGCGCTCTGCCACCGTCATCCGCGACGCCACCGACGGTGACCTGCTGGCGATCCTCGATATCCACAATCGCGCCATCGCCGAAACCACCGCGATCTGGGACGAGGAACTGGTCGGCCTCGACAACCGGCGGGCCTGGCTGCGCGAGCGCACCGAGGCCGGGCGTCCGGTGCTGATCGCCGAGGTCGACGGCGAACTGGCCGGTTACGCCAGTTACGGAACGTGGCGGCCGAAGTCCGGATACCGGCACACCGTGGAGAATTCGGTGTACGTCGCCGACCGTTTTCATCGCCGCGGTATCGCTTCGGCGCTGCTCACCGAGCTGATCGCGCGAGCGCGCGCCGCGGGCGACGTACACGTCATGGTGGCGGCCATCGAGGCGGGCAACACCGGTTCGATCGCGCTGCACGAGCGTTTCGGCTTCCGCACCGTCGGCGTGCTGCCCCAGGTCGGCATCAAGTTCGGCCGCTGGCTGGACCTCACCCTCATGCAACTGACGATCGGTCTCGGCGATCCCGCGTCGTGGCCCGCCGGCAGCGACGACACGCCCGCGTCCGACCCACAGCGACTGGCGTAACGTCGTGACCGTGAACCACACGCGCTCCGTCACCCGGTCGGCTCGCTTCGACACCACACCCGTCGTCGTCGAGAACCTGGGACTCATCGACTACCACCAGGCCTGGGATCGCCAACGCGAGATCGCCGCCCAGCGCGCCGAGGGAATCGGCGCCGATCATCTGCTGCTGCTGGAACACCCGTCGGTGTTCACCGCGGGCCGCCGCACCGAAGCCGAGGACCTGCCCATCGACGGCAGCCCGGTGGTCGAGGTGGACCGCGGCGGCAAGATCACCTGGCACGGGCCCGGACAGCTGGTCGGTTATCCGATCATCCGGCTCGCCGAACCCGTCGACGTCGTCGACTACGTGCGTCGCCTGGAAGAAGCGCTCATCACCGTGTGCACCGGTCTCGGCGTCAGCTGCGGCCGCGTCGAGGGCCGCTCCGGGGTCTGGTTGCCAGCCGCGGGCCCGCTCGCCGAACGCAAGATCGCCGCCATCGGTGTGCGGGTGCAGCGGGGCGTGGCCCTGCACGGCATCTCGCTCAACTGCAATTCCGGGATGGAAGGGTTCAGCGCGATCATCCCGTGCGGCATCCGCGACGCCGGCGTCACCACCCTCTCGCGCGAGCTCGGCCGCGACGTCACGGTCGACGAGGTGCGCCCGCTGGTGGCCGAGGCGATTGTTGCCGCGTTGAACGGAGAAATTCCCGTTCAGCCGCACGATATCGAACATCTCACACCCGGGGATACGGCAGGCGCATCCGCCGATCCCACCGGCGTAAGGTCGAACTCGTGACCTCAGCACAAGCACCGGCAGGCCGAAAGCTGCTGCGCATCGAGGCGCGCAACGCGGAGACCCCGATCGAGCGCAAGCCCAAATGGATCCGCACCCGCGCCACCATGGGCCCCGAATACTCCGAGCTCAAGGGCTTGGTGAAACGCGAAGGCCTGCACACCGTCTGCGAAGAAGCCGGCTGTCCGAACATCTTCGAATGCTGGGAAGATCGCGAAGCCACCTTCCTCATCGGCGGTGAACAGTGCACCCGCCGCTGCGATTTCTGCCAGATCGATACCGGCAAGCCGGCCGCACTGGACCGCGACGAGCCCCGCCGCGTCGCCGAGAGCGTGCAGGCCATGGGGCTGCGCTACTCCACCATCACCGGCGTCGCCCGCGACGACCTCGATGACGGCGGGGCCTGGCTCTACGCCGAAACCGTGCGCGCCATCAAGGCGTTGAACCCCAACACCGGCGTCGAACTGCTGATCCCCGATTTCAACGCCAAGCCCGATCAGCTCGCCGAGGTCTTCTCCTCGCGCCCGGAGGTGCTGGCGCACAACCTGGAAACCGTGCCACGCGTGTTCAAGCGCATCCGCCCGGCCTTCCGCTACGAGCGTTCGCTGGAAGTGCTCACCGCTGCCCGCGAGGCCGGCCTGGTCACCAAGTCCAACCTGATCCTCGGCATGGGCGAGACCCCTGACGAGGTCACCCAGGCCATGCGCGACCTGCACGAAGCCGGCTGCGACATCCTCACCATCACCCAGTACCTGCGCCCCTCCCCTCGGCACCATCCCGTCGACCGGTGGGTGAAGCCGGAAGAGTTCGTGGAGCACTCGAAGGTGGCCGAGGAGATCGGTTTCGCCGGCGTGATGGCGGGGCCGCTGGTGCGCTCGTCGTACCGGGCCGGGCGCCTGTACGCGCAGGCCATGGCGCATCACGGACGCGACATCGCGCCCGCGATGGCCCATCTCGCCGACGAAGGTACGGCCTCGCAGGAAGCCAGCTCCGTACTGGCGCGCTTCGGCAGCTGACCAGCTCCGCGAACTGCGAAAACTCCGTCGAGCGCGGGTGCCCTGTGATGGGATGTCCCCATGAAGACACTCGCAGCGGGTATGGCAATCGTCTCGGCCGCGATGTTCTCCACTCTCGCGGCAGGGAGCGCGCAGGCGGCGCCGATCTGTCCCGGCGCCGGGCAACCGACGTCGGTAGCGGCCTCGGTCTCTGGCGCACTGGAGGGCTTGACGGTCGACGATCGCGGCCGTGCGTTCACCACAGACCTCAACACCGGGCGCGTCTACCGGATCGACGCTCCGGGCGCCCCGGCCGTCCCGATCGCGACCGTGCCCAGCGGCGGAGCGGGCGCTTTGGCCTGGACCCCGCGCGGCACCCTGCTCGTGGGCTACGGCGCTGACGCTCGAGTGGCGCTCGGCGATACCCTCCGCCACGCAGGCATCGTCGAAATGGACCCGAACACCGGCGCATTCACCCCGTTCGCCGCGGGCCTCAGCGCCGCCAACGGCATGACCACCGCACGCGACGGGAGCGTCTACGCCACCAACGACTTCGGTTCGCTGATCGGCAAAGTCCATCCGAACCGCGCGGTCCAACCCGACTGGGCCTCCTTCCCGAGCGCGAACGGCGCCGTCCTCGACCGCAACGACGAATTCCTCTACGTCGGGCGAACTTTCGCCAACCCCGGCGTCAGCCGGATCCCGGTCGCCAACCCCGCGGCCCCGCAATCCCTGCTCGACCTCACCGGCGCGGACGCGCTCTCCGCTCCCGATGGGCTGACCCTGGATTCGGCCGACCGTCCGGTCGTCCCGCTGAACACCGCAGGCCAGGTGATCCGCATCGATGCCCCGAACCAGTACTGCCTCCTGAGCACCGGCAACCCCCTCACCAGCGTCGTCACCTACGGCCGCGGCAGCCAAGGCTTCTCCACCGGCCGCCTCTTCGCCGCAACCTTCACCGGCGTGATCTACGAAATCGCCGGCGGCTTCGACCCGAATGCCCGCACCGCGGCTCCCTAACGGGCGTGGCCAGACTTCCAGCGCCGGGTACACCGGATCCACCCAGTACTCTCGAATTCGGAGTTCGTAGCGCCACAACCGGACGACGAAGTGGGGATCCCAGATGCTGGAAGTCGCACACCTGGTGCGCAGATTCGGCGACAACACCGCCGTAGACGACGTCTCTTTCGCCGTCGCCCCCGGAACGATGACCGGCTTCGTCGGCGCCAACGGCGCGGGCAAAACGACCACGATGCGGATGATCATGGGTGTCCTCGCGGCGCATGGCGGCGAGATCACCTGGAACGGCCGCCCGGTCACCGCCGATGATCGCCGTACGTTCGGCTACATGCCGGAGGAACGCGGCCTCTACCCGAAACAGCCGGTGCGCGATCAACTCGTCTACCTGGCACGACTGCGCGGCCTTTCCCCCTCCGAAGCCAAACACCAGGCCGCCGACCTGCTGGAACGGTTCTCCCTCCAGGATCGCGGCACCGACAAACTCGAATCGCTGTCACTCGGCAACCAGCAGCGCGTCCAGATCGCGGCCGCCCTCATCGCCCATCCCACCGCGCTGATCCTCGACGAACCGTTCTCCGGTTTGGATCCGGTCGCCGTCGACGCCATGGCCGACCTGCTGGGACAGTACGCCGCACGCGGCGTGCCGGTGCTGTTCTCCTCACACCAACTCGACCTGGTGGAGCGGCTCTGCGACCACCTGGTCATCCTCGCGAACGGCCGCGTCGTCGCCGACGGTTCGGCCGAGCAGCTGCGCGCCGCCGGTCCGGTCCGGCATCGGCTGCGGATCAGCGGTGACACCGGCTGGCTGCACGAATTCGGCGGCGTCCGAGTGGTGGAGAGCAACGCCTCGACCGCCCTGCTGGAGCTGGACGGCATCAGCACCGACGCGCTGCTCACCGAAGCCCTCATCCGCGGCTCGGTGCACGAACTGGCCGAGGTCCGACCGTCCGTTGCCGAGATCTTCCGCGAGGTGACCGCATGAGTACCGCACCCCGACGCGCCTGGCTGATCGTCGCGCAGCGCGAGATCGCGGTGAAACTGCGCGACCGGAACTTCCTGATCTCCACCGTCATCACCATCGTGGCGATCGTCGCATCGCTGGCCGTCAGCGGTTTCCTGTCCAGCCGCACCGACAAGATCGATGTGGCGATCCTCGATCCCGCTGCCGGCCAGGTGATCAGCACCGCCGATGTCATCGCCGAACACGCCGACGCCGACGTCGACTTCACCGCGCACCGCGTCGCCGACGAGGCCGCGCTCGAACAGCAGGTGCGCGACGGCACTGTCGACGCGGGCCTGGTGGCCGATCCCGGCGGCTGGCGACTGATCGGCGACACCTCCGAAAACGACGACGTCAAGACCTACGTCACCGCCGCCGCCCAGCAGATCGCGTTGGAGCACAACGCCACCGCCGCCGGGGTCACGCTCGAACAACTCGCCCGCGGCAGCGCCGTCAGCTACGACCTACTCGACGAGGCGGCCGTCGATGCCGGGCTCGCCACCATCGTCGCGATCGTGTTCGCGTTCCTGTTCTATCTGTCATCGATCCTGTTCGGCATGTCCATCGCGCAGAGTGTGGTGGAGGAGAAGCAGAATCGCATCGTCGAGATCCTCGCCAGCGCTATCCCGGTCCGCCAGTTACTGATCGGCAAGGTCGCGGGCAACACCGTGCTGGCGTTCGCTCAGCTCACCCTGTTCGTCGTCGCCGGCCTGATCGGTTTGGCCGCCACCGGCCGGGCCGGTCAGGTGGGGCAGATCGCCGGTGCCGCGGGCTGGTTCGTCGTCTTCTTTGTCGTCGGATTCCTCGCACTGGCCGGGCTGTGGGCGGTGGCCGGCTCGTTGGCCACCCGCAGTGAGGATCTCCAGTCCACGGCCACGCCGATGACCATGTTCGTCATGATCGTGTTGTTTGCTGGAATTTTCCTGTCTGGTACAGCGCGTGTCGTGGCGTCCTATGTGCCCATCGTGTCGATCGTCGCGATGCCCGCCCGGCTCGCCGAGGGCACCGCCTCGTGGTGGGAACCCATGCTCGCTTTGGCCCTGATGGCAGTCGCCACCTACGGCATCGTGCTCGTCGCCGAGAAGGTCTACCGACGCTCCCTGATGCAGACCCAGCGCCGCCTCACCTTCCGTCAGGCCCTCGCCGTCGAGGACTGATCCCCTTCGCCGCCCCCAATTCCAGGGGCGTGACCTGCGTTTCAGCTGACTGAGCGGCCTTTACATCCCATGACCCGACAAAGTGTGAAACAGCCCCTTGTCAACACAAACGGTCGCTTGCTATGTTGCCCACGTCACAGTAGAGACCCTTACGTGACCTACCTCTCGGTTCCGTTCGTCCTGCCCGAGAGGTTTCGCACCAAGTCTCAAAGAAGGAGATTCGCTATGGGTTCGCTCAGCGACCTGCTCGGCGCATTGATTCCCGCACTCGGCTCGGCCGTGGCCGGCGACGGCCTGCTCGACGTCTTCCTCGGTTCGCTCGAGGGCCTCAAGACCTTCATCGCCTGACAACCGGGCATCTCATCCCCCGGGTCCATTGGACTCGACCTTTACGAACGCTAGGAGAAGACCATGGGATCGCTCATCGACATTCTGGGCATGGGTACCGCGAGCCTCGGCGAGCACGGCACCAATATCGTGAACGCGCTGATCACCCTGAGCGGTGGCACGCCCGCCCCCGGCAAGTAGTCCCCAGGCAACGATCCGGGGGCGCCCGCGTACGCGGGTGCCCCCGATCTTCATGTGATCGGTAGTTGACGATGAATCTTGGCAGGTTGCGCGGAATCACCTCGGCCGCTTGCGCTTTCGCATTGATGTCGATGACCGTCGGTGCGACGACGGCGTCCGCCGATCCGGGCGCGGTGGTGGTGAGTCAATCCGCCGGCGTCGGTCAGCTGGTCGAGATCAAGGTCTTCGCACCGTCCATGCAGCGCTCGATCGCGCTGAAAGTGCTGCGCCCCCGCGACACTCACACTCCCGCACCGACCCTCTACCTGCTCAACGGCGCGGGCGGCGGCGAGGACGCGGCGAACTGGTTCGGCCAAACCGACGCCGTCGAATTCTTCGCCGACAAGCACGTCAACGTCGTCATCCCGATGGAAGGCGCGTTCAGCTACTACACCGATTGGCTGAACCCCGACGAGGGCCTCGCCGAAACCCTGGAGAACAACGGCCGCAACATGTGGGCCACCTTCCTCACCGAAGAGCTTCCCCCCGTGATCGATTCGACCTTCGGCACCACCGGCGTCAACGCCCTCGCCGGCATCTCCATGGCAGGCACCTCGGTCCTCGACCTCACCATCCAATCGCCCACCCTCTACCGCAGCGCCGCGGCCTACAGCGGCTGCGCGATGACCAGCGACCCCATCGGCCAGGCCTTCGTCAAAACCGTGATCGACATGGGCGGCGGCGAGGCCGAGAACATGTGGGGCCCCTTCGACAGCGACCAGTGGCGCGAGCACGACCCCTACCTACAAGCCCACCGCCTGCCGAACATCCCCATGTACATCTCCAGCGGCAGCGGCTTCCCCGGCATCCACGACACCCTCGCCAACGCCCGCCTCGACAACGACACCCGCAAACTCCTCAACCAAACCCTCGTCGGCGGAACCATCGAAGCCGCAACCAACTTCTGCACCACCCGCCTGGCCCAGCGGACTGCCGAACTGGGCCGCACCAACATCACCTACAACATCCGGCCGATGGGCACGCACTCCTGGGGTTACTGGCAGGACGATTTGCACGATTCTTGGCCGATGATCGCGGGGTCGCTCGGAATATGAGGCATCTGGTTCGAAACGCGCTCACCGGCTCGCGGCAGTCGGAGAGCGCCGAATTGCGCTTGGGCCCCGAGCAATTAGCCCCCCGCGATGCCGTTTTCGTCTATGACGAAACCGACCGCCACCTATCCAACATCATCGCCGTCTACGCCTTCACCGCCGCGGCGCCACTGACCTATGACCAGGTCACCGAATGGATGCGTGCCCGGCTCGGGTTGTCGAAGCTCTTCCACCGCCGGCTGCAACGTCTGCCCATGGATCTCGACCTGCCCTACTGGGTGCCCGACCCGATCCTCGACCTGAACGACCACGTCTTCCTCAGCACCCCGGAGACCTGGGCCGACGCCCGTCGCGCCATCGCCGACCTGACCTGCACCCGCATGGATCTCGCTCGCCCGCCGTGGGAGCTCCATGTCCTGGATCAAGTCCGCGACGTTCCCGGCCTATCCGGCGCGACCACCTTCGTCGTCCTGAAGTTCCACCACAGCGTCGGCGATGGCGTCGCCACCCGGGAACTCGAACTGAAACTCTTCGGCACCACACCCCCACCCCAGCCCGTCACTCTCAACCCCGGCTGGCCCACCCCCACCACCGCCCTACGCACCGCCACCGCCCTCACCCTCGGCACCGCCCGCTTCGCCACCGGCATCCTGCGCACCCGCACCGCCGCCGCCGAAACCGCGGCCAGAGCCGAGTCCGGCGACCTCCACCAGCCCCTCCCCCTCCGCCCCGCCACCCGCTTCAACCGCAGCATCCACCATCCCCTCGTCTTCGACCTGGTCACCATCCCCCTAGCCGAAGTCCAGGCAGCCAAAGCAGCCTCCCCCACCCGCATCACCGTCAACGACCTGATGCTCACCACGGTGTCCTTGGCCCTCTCGACCTACCTGACCGAAAAAGGCGAACCCCCAACCGATTCCCTCGCCGCCATGGTCCCGATGTCCATGCGCAACACCACCACATGGACCTCCGCCAACAAACTCTGCCAAATGTACGTCGACCTCCACACCGACATCCCCGACCCCCTCCCCCGCCTCCAAGCCATCCACCACTCCGCAACCCTCGAGAAACAACGCACCACCACCCCCACCGTCCTCCGCACCGAATCCCGAGTAGAAACCTCCCCCGCCTGGCTCCTCCGCCTGGCCGGCTGGGCCCGAGCCCAACGCACCTTCGAAACGGCCACAACGGTTCCCCTGATGAACACCACCATCAGCAACGTCCCGCCGGTCGCGACCGACCTCGAATTCCTCGGGAGACCGATAGCCAGGATCTTCGGTGTCCTACCGACGATGGACGGGGACGGATTGCGTCATCTGATCGCATCGCAGGGCAAGGAGATCGTCATCTCGTTCAGCACGGACACGTCGATGATGCCGGACCTGGGGCACTACAGCGACCTGCTCCGCGAGTCGTTCCGCTCGCTCTGCGACGCTCTCGTCCAGCAGCCGACCAACCACCGGTGACACATGGCGATGCGCCGACCCCGTACACGGGCGGGACCGACGCACTCGCCCACTACACCAGCGATACCGAATTGAAGCAGTCATTGGTTTCTCACCGGCCGCAACCTGCCGGTGCGAGTCTGCGGCAAGCACGAACTTGGCCTTCCGCGACCTCGAACCGGGTGATCGGATCGTGGCCAATCATGGTCTGAAG
The DNA here is from genome assembly GCF_058222935.1 of Nocardia sp. JCM 38205. Taxonomy (NCBI): domain Bacteria; kingdom Bacillati; phylum Actinomycetota; class Actinomycetes; order Mycobacteriales; family Nocardiaceae; genus Nocardia; species Nocardia sp. JCM 38205. The sequence goes on from NZ_JBYHFL010000005.1 coordinate 381,817, forward strand.
CGGGTCCTTGCCATCGGCATTGTGTCCGGTAGCTACCGACATGACACGGCACGACCGGACTCACACCACATCGTCCCCGTCGCTTGGGAAAGGTCGTGCGCACGCGATCTGGACAAGCCCAAAGCGGATGGTTGCGCACGCTGGTCAAATTGCCCAGGACGCGGTTCGCGATCATTACCGACGGCTCAACCGAACCGAACGGTTCACCTTCCGCTCCCAAAGCGGATGCTATTCCGTCGTTTGTGTATCTGTGCTGCGCGAATTGTGCTGGTACGGCCCGAAAATGCGGAGGAATCGACTGGTACCCGACGCTCTGGGGCGACCCAGTCCCCCACCGCGTTGGCAAGGTCGGCCCGGTCCGGCTGGATCTGTTCACCGTGCCGGTGATCCCGTAGTCACAGCTCCTAGTAGTACAGGGTGCGCCACTGGTGAATGGTGGGCTCGATTAGCTCAGGATAGCGCCTGACACGTGACGTACTCCCGGAAGGACTCTGTGCATGGACCTCGCACAGTGCCACAGCGCACTCGGTCATATTGACCGCCGCTGCGAAACTGTCGGCGATCACTCCAAATAGGTCGGCGGGAGACAGCTGGTTGATGAACCACTGAAACCCGTGAACGACGGACGAAGTTGACGAGTAGATCTGCTTCGCCCCGAGCGCCATGGGGTAGGCCTTCATCTCGCCCTCGTCATGGGCTGGAATATTCGCATCCAGCCACGCACCGGCCAATCCGGTCGTCTCCTTGAAACCCGCTACCTTGGTGTCTCCAGCCGCGACCTTGAGGTCCTTCACAATGTCTGAGAGCGCCTTCTGCCCCTCCTTGAGGTCGTGCAGTCGTTCGTCCGGCATCTCGACCGGACTCTTTTCGTCCTCCGCTGCGGCCACTTCGGCCCTTAGATACTTGGCTTCTTCCTCGGCCTCCTTGAGTGCGCAAGCAGCAGCCCTGCATCTCCTGGTCGCGCGGTCGGTGGGGCTCAGCAACCAGATCGTTCGGGATGAAGACTCTAGCGCCACCCGGCACAGCGCCAGTGTTGTCGGCGAATGCAGCTGCCCGTTGGAATCGGATTCCAAGGACTTCTCGGCGGCGACAGCGAGGTGGTCGACCGCGCTCATGGTCGGTAACAACGCATGAGCTGCGACCAGCCCCTTCTCGAAGTGGCCAGACAGGAAATCTCGATCGTCCAGAGCCAGGTTGCTGTCGGGATCGGGAGACTGCACTGCTCCAGTTGCCCATTTGTACAGCGCCTGCGCCCTCATTGCACGCTTCCGAGTTCGAAGCCGACGACCGATCAAGACAACTGGATCACCGTATGGAAAGACCATCCTCGAATCCTCCCACCAATCAGCCGCGCTCGGTGGAAGTACACGACGTCTGCGCCCCTGCCGTCTACGGTGCGCCCCGGTCATCCGATCAGGGCAGCCAAGGACGGGAGAAACCTGATGACGATTCAGCCGCCGAGTGGCGCAGAGGATCTGGTCGCGCAAGCCGAGCAGCTGACGCGTGAGCGCGCCGAGTTCGAGGCCGAATGCGCGGCCTTGCTGGCCGCGCGGGAGCAGCGCGACACCGAGCCCGCGCCCACCACCGAAACCGTCGCGGCGGGCGAGCCGAAGTACGAGCTGGACACGGACGGTAACTTACTTTGATGAGGATGGGAACCTGTACCCGAAGGGCAACTACGAGGTTGGCGACGACGGGCTGCTGCTGTTCGACGGCACCGGCAAGCCGTACCCGAAGTGGCCCTACGACACCACCGAGTACAAGGGCCACACGTTCCAGATCCGCCCGGCGTAGCCGGCGGCGATCTCGGCGTTCTCGATGACGTCGTCGCTGGATGAAACACCCAGGTCCGGCTGTACCGGAAGTTCGTGGACTCTCATATTGGGAGGAACCAGCTGTGTGGGCTGGAGTTGCGAGCCGCAGGCATGATGGATTCCGATCCCACCCACCCCCAGCTCGCCCTCACAGCGATTGACTTCCCTACGGGTGCACGGATCAGCGTGTTACGCGGACTCGACCGTACTAGCGATACCCTCTTCAACCGCCGCTATCGCGCCGCCCACGTTTGGTCGGGTTTTATTTTGCGGGGCGGTGGCGTCACCGACCTGGCAGACTCTGGTTCCTAGACGGAAAGCCTGCTCCTGAATATGCCGGTGCTGTGGGAGTCGATAGTTCGCTTGATTCAGGATGCTGCACCCTCCGACAGCTAGATCGTCCCGTCGACCAGCGCGACGGCCATCCCGGTGCACGGCGATCTTTCACCCCGCACCCCGTTCGGCCCCGACGTCCTGATCCGTCGCACAGACGGTGCACAGATCTCGACATTGTACCCGATCGATGCCAAGTACAAGACCTATTCCGTTCACATAACAGAAGCGGCAAGCTACGAAATAGGCTCACGATGCCCACACGGCGGGTACGCCGCGCGAACCAGCAGGGCTACTCATGGGTGCTGGGGCCGGGTGGAACCACATCGAGCGTCTCCCATTCGCCATACGACAAACCCTCGATCGTCTTCCATTCGGTGCGTCCATTGATCGACCGCCCCACAATCACCGCACCTGCCGCACTCGGGCTGCTGAAGACGTGCGCCCGAGTGAATCGGAGGACTTGTCCATCGTCCAGCGCGAGCGTGCCGTCTTGAATCAACTGTTCTCGCAGTCTCCGATATCCGTCATGCCTACTGTCGGTGCCGATCCAAGCGGTGCGGGCGCTCGAGTCCGCCAGGACAGTGAACTCTCCGTCCACGACCTGCGCACGAGCGATCAAGTTCTGTTTTCGCAGGCGCAGCTCAAAGACCGGTGAATTCACTGGTGCTCCGGTCTCATCCGGTCCGGGTGAGCCTGCATTGGCAGCTGATCGGAAGATGTTGACGCCGAGAACGGGCAAAGCAATTCGGACCTGAGCGATGAAGTACTCCATATCGGAGATATCGGATTCGGGAAGTCCGATCAACGTAGGCGCGGTGCCATTTATCAGCGTCGCCCGGCCGGATTCCGCGGCGATGCCGATCAGCCGACTCTCCAGGTATCTGGCGTGCGCCTTCGTCAGGTTGGCGTCCTTGCTGGTGAGTACGATGACGCGGTTCCAGAACTCCCTACCACCTTGAGATTCCGGTCGATGATGCTGGAGTATCCGGCGCCCGACATCATCTCCTTCTCCGATGTACGCGCTGACACCGCCGACAGTGGTCGGGTCGTCACCGAGCAAGACGTACACGCCCGTTCGGCTGACTTCTGGCCTGCGCTGGAGCTCGGCGAGGTCGGACCGCGGCGCGGACAAGATGTGCCCTGTCCAGTTCATGATCTCCGCGGTGACCAAACCTCCCGACGTTCCGTCCACGAGAAACAGCCGCACAGATTTTCCGGCGCTCATTGGACACGGAACTTCCGACACAGCACCGCCCACCGATCACAGCGCATCCAGCAGCTCCCCCACCTCGACCGTGAAGCTATCCTGCGGTCCTTTGATCATCCGCAGATCATCCAACAGCGCTTGCAGCATCGAGCGTGCGGCCGGCAGATCACCGATCTCGCGTTTCAGGTCGCCGATTTCGAAACGCAGGTCAAGGGCGAGGTCGGAGCCGTTGCCGTCGGCGTCGGTGACCTCGGCGAGGACCTGTTCGAGTTCGGCCAGGCCGTCCTCGATATCGCCGAGCGCCATGCGGCCGCGGGCGGCGCCGGCGCGGCATTCCAGAGCCGAGCGGCTGAAACGTCCCTCGGCGCGCTGGTAGGCCTGGGCCAGCAGGTCGAATTCGCGGCAGGCGCGGCGGTCCTCGCCGGCCAGCGCCCAGGCTGCGGCCACTTGTTTGCGCAGGGCGAGGACCTTGATGTTTTCCCGGCCGACTGCGGCGGCGGCGCTGTCGATCACGCTGCTCAGCGCGTCCGCGGCTTGGGCAAATCGTCCGCCGTCGAGCAGCTGCCAATAGCGATCCTCGGCGTCGGCGATCGCGGTCTGCATATGCCGCGCCGACATCGGCGCCGTGGGTGCCGATGGCTGTGGGCGGAGCCGGGTGGGCTCGATCTGGCCGGTCTCCAGCGGAGCGTTCGGCCGTCGGAATATCCGCGTCGGGTCGGGGAATCCGGGAAGGTACAGGTCGGTGGGGGGCACCGGCGTGCCGGGGCCGGGCAGGAACGGCAGAAGGCGTTCGTAGACCGAATAGGCATCGGCCGGGCGCGATTGCGGGTCCTTCTGCACCAGATCGAGCACGAGCCGTTCGAACTCCGCGGGAACATCGAGGCCGAGTTCCCGCAGCGGCATCGGCGGCTGTTCGGTGTGGGCGAGCATGATGGAGAATTCCGAATCAGCCTCGAACAGCGGTCGGCCGCTGATCATTTCGTGGATCAGGCAGCCGAGCGCATACAGGTCGCTGAGCGGGGTGACCCGGCGGCCGTGCACCCGCTCGGGTGCCATATAGCGCAGGGTGCCGATCTGCTGCCCGGTCACAGTCAGCCTCGGCGCCGAATTGTCGAGGATCGCCGCGATACCGAAGTCGATGACTTTCACCGCACCGTCGCGGGTGATCAGCACATTCCCGGGTTTGAGATCGCGGTGCACAACGGGCAAAGCATGCGCATAGGAGAGCACGGTAGCGATTTGGGCGGCCACCGACGCCACCCAGGACAGTGGTAGCGGATGGTCGGGATCGATGTAGTTCTGCAGCGGAACGCCGTCGATGAGTTCCATCACCAGGTAGACCGTCTCGAACGACGTGTCCAGCACCGCATCGAACACCTGCGGCACACCGTGGTGGCGGATGCGGGCGGTGACGCGGGCTTCGCGGCGGAAGCGTTCGGTGAACTCCTCGGCCTGCTCGGCCGTCACCACCTGGTCGACGCGAATGGTCTTCACCGCGACTTCCCGGTCCAGCACGATGTCGTAGCCGCGCCACACCGAGCCCATGCCGCCGTGGGAGATCTGTTCGGTGAGCTCGTATCGGTTATCGATCCGCCGCACCCGCATAGGTCGTTCCCCTGTTCCCCTACACCACTATCAGTACGCGCCGCCGCCCCGGACAACCGATCACGCTACGCCGTCCAGACCGTGCTGTCGCCGGATCATCCGCCAGGCGGCGCGGCTGGCGTGCCGGTTGAGCGTTTCCTTGAACGCCGGCTCGGAACTGCTGAAGTACTTGTTGCCGAGGTCGGCGACGGTGTCGAAATGTTCCATCATCTTGTCCTGGAACACCTCGACGAATTTCCCCTGGAATTCGTCCTCGCTACGGTTGGCGACGGCGGCCAGCTGTACCCCGGGATCGGCCAGTGCCTCCTGGTACGGCTTGGCCAGGTCGCCCTCGTTGAATTCGGTGCCGAACCGTTCGTTGAGTTGCTCGATCAGCTCCGAGAGCAGCGATTTCTCCGGCTCCTTCGGCGCGGCAGCGTTCTCGCCGAACCCGGGCAGTGTGGCCGGACCTTCCGGTGCCAGCCCGAGATCGAGGTCCCCGATGTGCTGAACCCTGACGTGGCTGAGATCCACCTGCCCCACATCCACACCGCCGTCGGCGCGACGCGGCAGCACGTTCAGCAGATGCTTGCCGTACAGATGCAGCAGTTCGAGCTCGGCATCCTGATACGGCACGATCTGGGCGAGGAACCCGTACTTGCGCACGTAATCGCGCAGCTCGATCCGGAACTGTTCGGCCAGCTCCACATCCGATTCCTCATCGCTGTGCAGCAGCGCGCTGAACCGGTCGACCGCGGGCTGAAGGTGCCGATACAGCTCCGCGTGCAGCTTCTGCCACTTGGCCTGCGATCCGGCCGCCTGCTGTTCGGCGACCAGGTATGCCTCCGCGAACGACCGCATCTCCGATTCGATCAGGATCGGTGCGGCCATCACCTTGGTCTGTGCCAGATACAGCAGGTTCGGGTCGGTCGGCATCGTCTCGGCCAGCTCGTAGTACGGCCGGAACGATTCCTGGATGTCCTCACCGTCATTGGCGAAATCGAGCACGGCGAGATCGGCCTGGGTTTTCAGCTCATGGGTGCGGTTGAGCCGCGACAAGGTCTGCACCGCGGCGATACCGTGCAGCTTCTTGTTCACGTACATGGTGGTGAGCAGCGGCTGATCGAAACCGGTCTGGTATTTCTCGGCGACCACCAAGATCCGGTACTCCTGCTGCCCGGCACCGCCCGAACGGGTGGCGAGGTCGTCGGCGCGGGTGTAGGCGAAGGCCTTCGGCAGCTGGGATTCCGGCAAACCGCCGTTCTCCTTGGATTCGGTGGTCTCCTCACCCTCGTAGTAGAGGGCACCCGAGAATGCCACCAGCACACCGATATCCGGATACTTCTTGTCGTAACCGATATCGGCCAGGTGTCGTTTGATCGCCCGCGCCATCGCGACGGCGCTCTTACGGGAATCGGTGACAACCATCGCCTTGGCCCGGCCGCCCAGCAGATCCCGGGTGTGTTCGACGAAGTGCTCCACGATCACCTGCGCTTGCTGCACAACCGTGGAGGGATGGGTGAGTGCGAACCGGGCCAGCATCGTCTTGGCCTTGGATTCGGGGACCTCACGGTCGGAGGGGTTCTCGTTGACGAGGCGGTAGAACGTCTTGTAGGTGACGTAGTTGCGCAGCGGGTCGAGGATGAAGCCTTCCTCGATGGCCTGGCGCATCGAATAGGTGTGGAAGGGGCGATACCGGTCGCCGTCCAAGGTGCCGAACGATTCGAGGGTCTTGGCCTTGGGCGTTGCCGTAAAGGCGAAGTACGACAGATTCGGCGCCTGCGCGCGTTCGGCCGCCTTACGGTCGAGACGCTGTTCCAGCTTCAGCTCCGTCGCGCCGTTGTCCTCGTCGTCGGCATCCAGGCCCAGATCGCGCAGGGCCGCGCGGACCGCGGTGGCGGCATCACCGGACTGTGACGAATGCGCCTCGTCCACGATGATCGCGAACTTCCCGCCACGCAGCTCGGTGGGATTGCGGCGCAAGAAATCCAGCAGCGCCGGGAAAGTGTGCAGGGTGACGGTGATGATCTTGCCGGATTCCTGGGTGAGCGCCTTGGCCAGCTGCTCGGATTTCGCCCCCTGCTTATCGTCGATCTTGACGACCAGCCCATGCACCCGCTCGAAACTGCCGACGGTCTCGCGCAGCTGACTATCCAGATTGCGGCGGTCGGTAATGATGATGATCTTGTCGAACACCGGAGTGCCAGGCTGCAACCCGGCCGCCGGATCGAGCAGCGCCGGATCGGCAGCGGTGTGCAGATCGGTGAGCCGGTGCGCGAGCCAGCCGATAGTGTTCGACTTACCCGAGCCGGCCGAGGCCATCACCAGATAGTTGTGTCCCGCGCCGTGCGTGGCCGCATGCGCGGTGAGCTTCTTGACCACATCCCACTGGTGGTAACGCGGGAAGATGATCGTCCGGTTGCCCCGCCCGCCCGGGCCTTTCGACTCGTGCGTATGCACGAACCGTTCCAGCAAATCGAGCCAGTTGTCCGGATGCCAGATCTGATCCCACAGGTAGGCCGTCGCATGCTTGCCCTCCACCGTCGGCGCCGGATTGCCAGCACCACCGGCCTTCCCCGGCCCCTCGGAACCGGTATTGAACGGCAGAAACCGCGTCTTCTTGCCCTTCAGCTGGGTCGCCACGAACACCAGGTGCGGATCGACCGCAAAGTTCGCGATCACCCGCCGGGTGAAGATCAGCTCACTGGGATCGCGTTCGCTGCGATACTGCTCTTTCGCATGCTCCACCGTCTGCCCGGTGAGCGGATTCTTCAACTCCGCCGTAGCCACCGGAATCCCATTGAGCAACAAGGCAAGATCGAGCCGATGCTTGGCATCGGCCTGCTTCGTCGCATACGGCAGCTCACGCACCACGGTGAGCCGATTCTTGCTGTAATCGTGCAGATCATCCGCCGAAGTCACCAGATTCGGCTTGAAATACGCCAGCCTGATCCGCACCCCACGATCCTTCACCCCCGACCGCAGCGTCTCGATCAGCCCCTTCACCCCGATCTGCTGATCCACCGCCTTCGCGAACCCCAACTCGGCGGCATGCTGGTCACCACCGTAGAAGGAGACCAACTCATCCCACTCCTGTTGCTGAGTCGCGCCGATGAAGGCGAGCAATTCGCCCAGATCCATGCCGAGCTCGGGCTTGTACTCGTGCGGATTACCCTGGTACCAGCCGTTTTCGTACATGGCTGCGACGATCGAATCGCCGAATGTGAGTTCGTCATGGACTGGGCTCATTGCGGTTATACCCCCTGGGTTGTGTTTCGGCCGCTTGCGGTGGAGACGTCGAATTGGCCTGTTACGGCGGCGGTGATGAGGGCCTGGCGGCGTTCGGAGAGCAGCGCGTTAGATCGTTCGATCGCGCGGGATGTACGGTGCGCGACCTCGGCTCTACGGCTCAGTTCGCCAGCAACAGACCGCTGAATGTTACTCGGCACCAGTGGAACTTCAATCGCCAGAACATCCTCCGATCGGAGCTTGATCGTCTGGCCTGACTGTCCTCGGAGAAGTAGCTGTACCTGCCCGCGTACCGGCCGACTGGCGAGGACTGCCGTCACAAACTGAGGATCCCAGCGATGATCGAGGCGCAAGCGGTACAACAGATCGCTGAGAAGAAGCTTCCGCCCGCCTGTCGCAGCGAGGGCAGCAACGCCAACATGCGCAGGCGACCCGCTGCCCCGTGTCAGGAGAATGTCGCCGTCCCTAACTTCGTATCTGAGAGATGGCGAAATCCCGGCGGGTAGGCGCTTATGCTCTTCTGGCCTAAACCTCCCGGCGCTCACTGCACTGGTCTTGAGGACCGCCCATTCATCAATCTGAGCCTCTGCGTCGTCACACTGCGGGCTCCAACCCTGCTCAATCGATGCCGACACCCTTCGCAAAGCAATACGGCCAAACTCGACAAATAACGCCTCAACTACATTTGCCAAGTCGGACTCGATCCGTTCCTGTACGCAATGCTTCTGCCGGCCCCTGGCGGCCTGGAGTCGGTCGATGCGGGAGGTTTCGGCGTCGAGGAAGTCGGCGATGCGGCGCTGCTCCTCCAGCGTGGGGACCTCAACCTTGACCCGCCTTAGCATGTCGAGATTCAAGTGCGTCATAGCCGAACCGTGCATCATGCCCTGAAACACTGGGATTGACATCTCAAGAAGCCATCGTAGCCAACTCTTATCAATTCCACCTGCCGGAATCACATTGAACAGGTGTTGATTCAACCATGCGGGCCCACGATTCCAGTTCCTGACTGCAAGCGAACCCGACCATGAAAACAGCAGGTCACCATTATCAATCAAGTAACGCGATGGAAACTCAGATCCAGCACGGTCGAACTCCGCAGAGTCATCAACCATCTGACGGATCCTGACTACCGGGTGGCCAGAGTCAGAAAAGTCGCCGGGCTTAAATGGGTAGCCATTTTCGTATCGAGCCATCCTCCACAACGACATTTGCCGCATCACTTCGTGACCTCCCCCAACAACTCCTGAATCTCCGCCTCCAACGCCTTCAACTCCGCATCAATCTCATCCAGCGGCCGTGGCGGCGTGTACACGTAGAAGTGCCTGGTGAACGGGATCTCATACCCGATCTTGGTCTTGCTGTGGTCGATCCAGGCATCCGGCACGTGTGGGAGCACTTCGCGGGCGAGGTATTCGTTGACATCCTCTTCCAGCGGAACGTTCTCGTAATCCCGCAGTTCGGTGTCGGGTTCGGGAGAACCTTTGACGAGCTGGACCTCCCCTTCGGGGTCGCGTACGCCGAGCGCATCGCGGAAGGCCTTGGCGAATGGGGCGCCGGTGGGCCAGGGTTCGCCGGCGCCCGCTACCGCGTCTTTGAGGGCGGTGATTGCGTCGGCCTTGGTTTTCCAGGTGGAGCCGACGAGGGGGCGGAGCAGATCGCTGAAGACAGTGGTGTCGGCGTACTGCTTGCGCACGGGGGCCGAGGCGGCGAGTTGGCCGAGGGCTTCCTCGGTGAGTTCGAAACGCAGGCGCAGCGGGCGTTCGACGGTGATGCGCTGGTAGCCGAAATCGCTATTGGCGAAAACCTTCACCTTGCTGTGCAGGGGGTGGTCGGGGTCGGCGGCGACGTCGAGGGCGTCGCGGTAGAGGCGGGTGATCTCGGCGATCTGTTCTTTGCCGACGAGTTTGCGCTTGTCGCCCAGGGATTTCCGCATCTTCTGCCAGTAATCGCGGGCATCGAGCAGCACCACCTTGCCTCGATGCTCAGGTGATTTGCGGTTGGTGAGGATCCAGAAGTAGGTGGAGATGCCGGTGTTGTAGAACAGCTGATCGGGCAGCGCGACGATCGCCTCGAGCCAATCGTTTTCGATGATCCATTGGCGGATATTGGATTCGCCGGATCCGGCGGCGCCGGTGAACAGCGGCGAACCATTGAAGACGATGGCGATGCGGCTGCCGCCACCGTCGGGGCCGACGGGCTTCATCTTGGAGATCATGTGTTGCAGGAACAGCAGGGAGCCGTCATTGATCCGGGGCAGGCCGGCACCGAAGCGGCCCGCATCGCCGAGGGTCTTGTGCTCCCATTCGACGGCGTCCTTGACCTTCTTCCACTCCACCCCGAACGGCGGATTGGCCAGCAGATAGTCGGCGCGCAGATGCTTGTGCCCGTCATCGCTGAACGAATTGCCGAACACGATGTTATCGGGGTCCTGATCCTTGATCATCAGATCCGACCGGCAGATCGCCCACGATTCGGGGTTCAGCTCCTGGCCGTAAACCTCCACCCGCGCATGCGGATTCAGTTCCTTGATGTGCTCCTCGGCCGCGCTGAGCATGCCACCGGTGCCGCACGCGGGGTCGAGCACCTTGCGGGTGACGCCGGGCGTGCCCACCAGATCGATATCCGGTGCGATCAGCAGGTTCACCATGAGCTCGATGACCTCGCGCGGCGTGAAGTGCTCACCGGCGGTCTCATTCGATTGCTCCGCGAAGCGCCGGATCAGCTCCTCGAACACATAACCCATATTGTGGTTGGACACCACCGCGGGACGCAGGTCCAGATCGGCGAACTTGCCGATCACCTGATACAGCAGCCCGGCACCGTCGAGACGCTTGATCTGCTGCGCGAACTCGTACTTCTCCAGCACCTCCCGCGCGTTGTCGGAGAACCCGCCGACATAGTTGGTCATATTCTTCGCCACCTGCCCGGGATCGGACAGGATGGACTTCAAGGTCAGCGGCGTGACGTTGTAGAAGCGAACCCCTGACGCCTTCTTCAGAAACGGATCCAGGTCCAGGTCGCTGCCTTTGCGCGCCTCCACCACCGCGAGCACCTTCTCCCGCGTCGGCTCCAGCACACACTCCAGCCTTCGCAGCACGGTGAACGGCAGGATCACCTTGCCGTAGTCGGACTGCTTGTAATCCCCACGCAGCAGATCAGCGACCGACCATGCGTGGTTGGCCAGTTCGGTGTGCTTGTTGGTGTTCACTTCCTACCTTTCCGAGAGGTCGGTTCCGCGGCGGCGGAGGGGTCGTGCGGTTCGAGCGCGCCGACGGTGAGGCCGGCGGTGACGAGTTCGGTCAGTCTGCCCGCGGTGTCGTCGGCGCGGCGGGCGGCTGTGCGTAAACGATGTAGCTGACGGAAGGCGGCACCGTAGCGCTGTTGCTGCTCGAGCGGCAGCAGCGGGATGCGCAGGCGGCTGGGGATCACGCGGATCGTGGTCGCCCCGGCCATGGCCGCGGTGTTGTCGGGTCCGGTGGCGAAACCGGCGAGGAACCACGGGTCGACGCGAGTCGGGTCCGGGCGCAGCAGGAAGAGATTCGGCCCGAGGACGGCGCCCGCGTCGGCGGTACCCGCGACCCTGGCCCCGAGCCGGCCGTCGCGAGTGGCGCGCATTTGCGGGATCATCACATCGCCGGGTTCGATCACCACCACCGAACCGGCCCAATCCGCATCGACCACTGCCGACGGCTCGGCACCGGTGGCCAGATCGCGGCCGGTGAGCACCGGCGTGCCGAGATCGGCTTCGGCCACCGGCTCGCCGTCCTCCCGCGGCCGGTAGGCGAGCACCCGCAGTGCGCCGCCCTTGTCGAGATCAGCAACGGTCGCGGTACGCCACGACCTTTCCCCGGCCGCGGAGAGTTCGGGCAGCGCATCGAACGCACCGCGCAGCGCCGAGATCTCACCCGACAGTTCGAGCACGGTGGTTTCGACGACATCCACCGTCCGGCCGGCATCGACCGCGGCACGTACGTACCGCCCGGGAGTCAGGTCGACGTCTTCGTCGAGCACGTCCATCACACGCACCACAGCCGCTACATCGGCGGTGGCGGCGGATTTGATATCACCGCGATCGAAGGCGCGCCACGCCTCGAGGGTGGTATCGGACAGATCCCGCCACGCGCTCGGATGACCCACCGCGGTATCGCGCCCGGACACATCGATGAACAGCACGTCATCGGCGCCGGAGCCGTCCGGGCCACGCAACACCCACAGGTGCAACCCCAGCTGCCGTGGCGGCGCGGCGCCCGCAGGTAGTCCGATGACCGCGCGCAGCGCGCCCTGACGCAGCAGCTCGCCCCGAATACGGCGGCCCGTAGGGCGTGAGGCGACAGCGGGCGGCAGCAGCAGCACGCCGGTCCCGCCTGGCCGCAGGTGCGCCAACGTGTGCTGAACCCATGCCAGTTCCGATTCCCCACGTGGTGGCACGCCGTACTTCCAGCGCGGGTCGAGAGCCAGCTCGTCGGCACCCCAATCACGCTGCTGGTAGGGCGGATTGCACAACACGGCGTCTACTTCGACACCCGGGAACGCATCGCCGGTAAGACTGTCGCCGGCACGAATGGCGCTCTCGGTGCCCGGGGCGTTGGCCGACAACAAGATCGCGGCTCGCTGCGCCTGGACGGGCAGGATGTCCTGGCCGAAGCAGACGCGGGCACCGGCGCGGGATGCCGCGACCAACAGGCTGCCGCTCCCGCAAGCCGGATCCAGCACCCGGTCGATGGATGCCCCCGTTGAGGGACGGGCCAGCTCGGCCATGAGGTCGCCGACCGCCTCTGGTGTGAGGTAGACGCCCGTCGTCGGGGCTTCCTCCAGACCGCGCTCGGCCAGCGCCTCCACCGTCTGTGCCACCCCCGCGTCGGCCACCGCCGCACGGATCGCCCGCACAATCTCGGAATCGGTGTTGCCGTGTGTCGACGATTCGGCTCGCGCCGCGGCGGCGAGCTCGTCCAGAAGCACGGGGATGTCGGACGGCGCGACCTGTGCGCGCAGCAGAGTGCGCAGTTCCCGCAGCGGCGACTCCGCCGACTCCACGCCGTGCTCACGCAACCAATCCCGGACATCACCGAGGTCGAACACCGGCCGCGATTCGCTGCCGCCCGCGGGAGGCGGGAAATCGGGGTGCCGCCGGCGCCAGTTGCTGACGGTCGCTCGGGTAACACCGGCCAGCCGGGAGATCTCCGCGGCGGTGACCAGTGGGGCGGTCTCTGACATACGCCTCCTCTCGTGTGTGGATAGCTTTGCCTATCGTCACGTTAAAGTCAATCGCGAAACTGATGATTGACAATGTTTTCATTCACCCCGTATTGTTGCGTTGCATCAGCGGGGGGCAGTCCGGTTCGTCGCACCGTTGATCCCGATCAGCTTGTGTCACAGGAGGTTTGCCATGCGTCATCATCGAGATCAGCTCACCGATCGTGCGCACGACCGGGGCACACGGCGCCGGCTCACCACGCGCGGACACCGGCCCCTGCGCCTGCGGCACGGAGACGACCTGCGCGATCTGCCTCCGCTGCCGCGCCGATCTCGATGCGAGACGACCGGGAAGATCCGCTACTTCGACCCCGAGACCGCGGAGCTGGCGCTGGCCGGAATCGATCACCGCGATCCCCGGCGGCGCGAACAGCGCACCTACCGCTGCTACCGCTGCGCCGGGTGGCATTTGACCAGCCAGCCGCTCGACAACAGCCATATCTCTTCCGCTGGCTCGAGGCCGGCGGACTGACCCAGGAGAACCCGTGTTCACTCGACTCACCGCCACCGCCCTCACCGCATCCGCCGCCGTCGCCCTGGTCGCCGGTCTCGGCGCCGGCACCGCCCAGGCCGAAACGCATATCCGCCACTACTCCGGCTACGACGCCGAATGGGCATGCAACGCCGATAAGGCAGCCCTGGGGAGCGTCCCCGGCGCTGTGGTGTTGTGCGATCGGCTCAACGGCGGGCGGTACCGGCTCTCCGTCGTACCCCACGCCGAGATTCCGCTGCACATTCTCACGCTGATGGCGACCGGCAGCTTCGACAGTCTCTCGTAATCCGCTGACGCATCACTGACGGCAAGCCGCCGCCAGACCGCCGACCGCGAACCCCGGATGGTTCGCGGTCCGATCACCCCTGCCCAGATGAGGCAGCCTGCCGCGCCGACCATCACGTGCCCGGGCGCGACACCTACTGACCGAAACCCTTTCCACCTGAATAGATTCGAGGTTCGCCATGCGCACACTCGCGCACTCCTTCGCCCTGCTGACCATCACCGCCGCCCTCGTCACGGGCGGCGCACATGCTGCCACCGCCGCGCCCATCGACTCCGGCTCCGCCAGCGGCAGCGCCGGCTCCGGCAGCTCCGGCCCGCAGCGCAGTGCAGCCGACCGGCAGTTCCTGCGCGAAAGCTACTACGACGACGAGAGCTACAACGTCCAGGACGCCGCCATCGGCCTCGCGCACAGCCAGTGCGGATACCTCGACGCGTACGGAAATTCGGCGACCAATCGCATCTACCTGGCCGAAAGCTCCAGGGATGCCGTCGAATACCCCTACATCTTCCTGCATGCCGCGATCGACGCGTACTGCCCGTGGCACCGCATCTGACCGCTCGCCCGCTTCCCGAACCACCGTCACCGCGCCCCGGCGAACCCGCCGGGGCCCCTCCCCAGGAGTCCCCATGACCTACCAGACCGGCCCCCAGCCCTACCCGCACCCGTTCCAGCCGCCACAACCGCCCAAGCGCAAGATGCCTGTCTGGCCGTGGATTCTGATCGGCGCCGTCATCCTGCTGTGCGGCGGATGCTTCGGAATCGTCGGCATCGCTGCGAACAATTCCTCCGATAGCGACGCAACCTTCACCACCGCGGCGAGCCCGGAACCGGGCAAACCCGCCGAGGAGAAGTCGGACATCGCACCCGCCGGCGCCTCGGTCCGCGACGGCAAGTTCGAGTTCACCGTCACCGCAGTGGATCCTCCGGTATCCACCATCGGCGACAACCCCTACTTGCAGAAGACCGCGCAGGGCGAGTACATCCTCGTGCGCGTCACCGTCACCAATATCGGCGACCGCCCGCAGACCTACTTCAGCAGCAACCAGAAGCTGTTCGACGACCAGGGCCGCCGGTACGAGAACGACACCATGGCCGAGATCAACGTCAACGACCACCTCTCCACACCGATCAACCCGGGCAATTCGGTCGAGGTCACCATCGTCTTCGACGTTCCCGCCGGGACCGTGCCCGCATCGCTCGAGCTGCACGACTCGATGTTCTCGGGTGGGGCGAAGGTTGCGCTGCGATGAGTCCCCGGCGTGTTCGGCGCACCGTTTCCACCGGCGCGCACAGCCGGCGCCCGCGCTACGTATCCACGACGAACGGCCGGCACTCGCTGGTCGGACCTCCGAACGCACTGACGCGTAACGAATCCGCGTCGCATCACGGTTCATTACGATGGGCTATCGAGCACACGGGCGCACCAGGCACAACACCGTATCGGCTCGGAGCGACGTGTGATCTCGAGAGCGAAGGGGTGTAGTGATGGGGAATGCATATGTCGTGCTGGCGGCGAACACCAAGTCGATGCCGAAGCTCGATGGTTCTGTCAAGAAGCGGGTCTACGACTTCCTCGACAAAGTCCAGACCGACCACACCGCGCCCGGCCTGCATATCGAACCGATCAAGGGAGCCGTCGACGCGCGGGTCCGCACCGGCCGGGTAGACCTGAATTTTCGCGCGATCATGTTCCGGATCGACGCCAAGCTCGGCGACACCACCTACATCTACCTCGGCACGTGGAAGCACGATGTGGCCAACAAGCTGGCCCAGCAGTCCACTCTGCGGGTCAATCCCGTCAACGGGGTCCTCGAAGGCATCGTCGGTGAGCTGGACGGCCGCAACGATCGCAAAAAACGGTCGATGGTTCCGGACCCGACCGGTCAGCTGGCCGAACTGGCGGTGCACTCCCCCGTGGGCTATCTGGCGCACGTCGGATTCACCCTTGCCGAACTGACCGACCGGCTGGGTCTGGACCCGGACTTGGCCGAACGTGCCTTGGCGGCACCAGATCAAGACGGCGTCCTCACCGTCGCCCAGACGACCGATGTGGTCTGGCAGCAGAACGCGCTGCTCGAGCTCTCGGTCGGACGCAGCATAGACGAGATCCGCGACAGTCTCGGCTTCACCGATCAGCCTGTCGACCAGAGCCTGGACGACGACGAGCAGGTGCTCGCCGCGCTCGACCACCCCGCGACCAAGATGCAGTTCACCCTGGTCGACGACAACGAGGAGCTTCGCCGCGTCATCGAAGGTGGCGACTTCGCGGCGTGGCGCACGTTCCTGCACCCGAATCAGCGCAGGTTCGTCGAAAAGGATCAGCGTGGCGCGTTCCGGCTCTCCGGCGGTGCGGGCACCGGCAAAACCGTCGTTGCCCTGCACCGCGCCCGGCACCTCGCCCAGCGGAATCCCGACGCGAGGATCATCCTCACCACCTACAACAAGACCCTGGCGCTGGACCTGCTCGGGAGTTTGCGGGCCCTCGATCCGGCAATCACCATCGCGGATCGGCCGGGTGAGCGCGGCGTCTATGTCGCCGGCCTGGACAAGCTCGCAGCTGCCGTGCTGCGGCAGGGCGGCGACCTGGGTCCTGCCCTGGAGACGGTCTTCGGTCCGGGCGACACCACCCGGCGGCGCAAGCGCATCTACAACGACGACAACGCATGGGCGACGGCGGCCCGTGAAGCGAAATCGACTCTCGATCCTCGGTTGTCGCATTCGTCGTTCCTGGCCGGGGAGTACCTCGGGGTCGTGCTCGGCAACCGGATTACGTCGCTCGAGCAGTACCTCAGGGTGCCGCGCGCGGGTCGGGGTGTCCGGCTGTCACGGCCACAGCGTTCGGCCGTCTGGCAGGTGATCGAGCAGTTCCGCAGGAATGGCCGCACTCAGGGTGCGATGACCTTCCCGGAGGCTATCGCGGTCGCGGCCGCGCACCTGCGTCTCGGGGTCGATTCCGGTGCAGAATATCTCGCCGACCATGTGATCGTCGACGAGGCTCAGGACCTGCACGCCACACATTGGCAGCTGTTGCGGTCACTGGTGGCGGATGGCCCGAACGACCTGTTCATCGCCGAGGACTCGCATCAGCGGATCTACGGTCAGCCGGTGGTCTTGCACCGGCTCGGCATCAATATCCGAGGTGGGAGGTCGAGTCGGCTCACCCTCAACTACCGGACCACGGCGCAGAATCTGCATTTCGCGGTGAGCATCCTCGAAGGCGCTGACTACCATGACTTGGAAGAGGGCGCGGAATCGACCGCCGGATACACCTCCGCCCGGCTCGGCCCGAACCCGCTGTTGGTGGAATGCGATTCCAGCGCCCACGAATTGGATGTCGTGGTCGACCAGGTGGCACAATGGCTGGAGAAGGACGAGCTGTTCCCTGGGAACATCGCGGTCCTCACCCGCGGGCAGAAGGAGCGCGACGCGTTCGTGCGAGCGCTCAATCAGCACAATATTCCCGCCCAGGTTCTCGATGACGATCCGGCGACGCCGGATCATGTTCAGGTCCTCACCATGCATCGCGCCAAGGGCATGGAATTCCGCTGCGTCATCCTCGCCGGTGTAGACCAGGACCACGTGCCGCTTCAGACCATGCTGCGCAACGTGCCCGAGGAGGAACAGGCGGAGGCGCATCAGCGGGAACGATCACTGCTCTATGTGGCCGCCAGCCGTGCGCGTGACCAGCTGGTTGTCACGTGGTCCGGCAAGCGCTCCACGCTCCTGCGCTGAGCCGGCGCATGCCGCCGAGCTGCCCGCACACCCCACTGGGGCTGTGCGGGCATTCGGTGTTGGGGTGCGCTCAGCGTCCGGAGAGCAAGGCACCGAGCTGTGCCGCGTCGGCGTGCTCGACTGGGAGTACCCGGTAGCCGTCGGCGGCGAGCGCGGCGTCGCGTTCCTCGTCGAGCCCCTCGACGACCACCACCTTGGCTTCCGGCCAGGCGATCTCCACCGGCCAGTAGTATTTGCCGGCCTCCGTACCCACCTCGGGCTCGGGGACCGAGCGCTGAGACAGTTCGGCGAGCAGCTGCCGCACCGCGTCCGAAATGTAGACAGCGTTGTCGCCCCACTGCTCGCCGACGGGTTCGGTGCTGTCGAGCAGGCCGAGCCGTTCGAAGATCTCGAGAGCACCGGCCCGCGTCAGCTGGTCGTGGAAACGCTCGTTCCGGAACGACCGCAAACATCCGTAACAGGAAGTCTCGACACCGCATTCACATCGGTTCACTCGATCCGCCGCGACAATCAGGACCCGTTCGAGCTCCTTGGCGATCTGCTTCGCCGCACCGGCACCGGCCGGGACGGTGTCGAACAGGACGATGCTGCGCCTGCCGTCCGCACTCCACGATAGGGTGCCGTCGATATCATCGCGGCTGATCTCCAATGCTTCGGACGCCCCTTCGAGTAAGGCATAGAGCACCGAGAGCCACGTCGATTCCGACTCCTTGTCGTATGAGACATCCTCGGAGAAGGTGAACTCGGCGACGTCGGTTTCGTACCGGTGCACCAGCGAAACCATCTGGAGTGGGCCCTCACACGGTGCTCCGGTCGCAGGCCGATGATGCGATTTTCCCCGCTTTCCCTTCTTCCTATCGTTGACATCGGGATCCGCCCATCCGCACCAGCCACACAGCAGGAAGCCGGCGCCGGCGCCCTCGCCGATCACCGCGAGCCGGGCCCGAGTACCCGCCCGCGCGTACACTTCCACCCCGCCCGCCGTCGACCACGGAAATACCTCGGAGCTTTCGCCGATTGATTCCACATAGCTGGCGCCGAACCACGACCGCCGCGGCGGCTCGGACCGCACGTCCTGGGCAATACGGTCGGCGACGAAGCCGAACTCGGGCAGCACGGCTGTACGGACGGCACCGAAATCGTGCTGACAGTTGGGGCATACCGCCGCCGTATCCAGAACGTGCCCGCACTCGAAGTGATTGCATTCCTTGCACACCCGGTACTGCAATTGCTCGAGCTCGCGTTTGGGCACCTTGTGCAGGCCACGCGAGGTCCACACCTTGCCACCGGCCACCACTTGGTTTCCGGGTGCGTAGTCGTAGATGGCCTGGCCGAGGTCCCTGGAGAGTTCGAGTCGAGCGCCGATAACATCCTCGCAATGGGTGGTGCGTAGCTCCACGGTATCTACCGGGAACCCGTACTTGGGCAAGATGTTCTTATTGGCGAGATATCCCAGTAGATCCCGCTTGCGAATCGTGGTGATCGTTTTGTTCAGCCTCGCGCAGACCGTGTATTGCTTCGCAGCCTCGGCTTCGTCCAGCAGCTGCTGGAAAGTCGCGATATCGCTGCGGATATCGCGTTCGGTATCGGCAAGCAACGCGCAGAGCTGTTCTACCCACTCGTCACTTTCGATCCCCAATTCCTGCGCCGTCGAGGAGGGCAGCACGGCCCGCAGCGATTCGCGAACACCAGGGGGTACAGGAGTAAGGAACGAGCGCACGGCCGCGGCAGCGGAGTCGCCCTCACCGTCGCTGGGACCGAAGAACGATCCCGCATCACGCCATTCCGAGCCATCCGTATCGAAACGCGCACGCAGGTAAGCGGCCAGTGCGACCGAATGCGCGTGACGCCGGCCGATACGGGCATTGTCGATCGGTATCCACGGAATGCGCATCCGGCCGGCGATCATCACCTCCGGCTTTTGGAACTTCGACAGATCATGCGAACTGCGTTTGGCATAGGTCACCACCAGGGCCGCCGCAGCGGCGCGCCGACCGGCGCGACCGGCCCGCTGCACATAGTTCGCTGTCTTCGGCGGCATATTCCGAAGCATGACCGACTGGAGTTCACCCACGTCGACACCGAGTTCGAATGTCGTCGAACACGACAGCACGTTGATCTCGCCGTCGACGAACTTGCGCTGCACCTCCGCGGCTTCTTGTGCCACCCACTGCGCGGTGTGTTCGCGCGCGGACAACGGCAGCAGCTCCAATGTCCGGTAACTGGTTCGATAGTGGTTGGTGTCCTGGTTCAGATCCGGGATTTCGTACTCGGCCAGCGTTCCGTCGCACGCACCATGCGGGCACAGTTGTCGGATGTTGTGGGTGGTGAGCCGGCGGCAGGCCGAGCACCGATACCACTTCCGCTCCGACCCGGGCAGTATCCGCAGGGTGGCGTGATCGAGCTGGTAGACGACCCCGCTGACACGGTCGCTTTCCGCAACTAAGAAGGTGTGGCATCGGCACGGGTGTAGCAGGAAGTCCCAGCACCTCTCGAGGACTGTCTCGGCCGGGTGGGGGCTGCCGAGCGCCTTGAGTACTTTACGTACCAACAGGATCCGGTTGTTCGTAGTCCCGGGCCGACCACCAGGACACCAGCTGAGGATCCGCCGGCCACGATCGGACTCCATCGAACGGATCCGGACCTTGGTATTGCGGGGCTCGAAAATTGAATCCTGGATGTCGACTCCGTCCAGCAGGGTCATAGCGCCCTGCAAGCGGACAGTCTTGACCAGTTCTTCCAATAGCGCCCAGAACTCGTCACCGGTGAGCCCCAGCTGAGTGAAGCCGCGCGGAACCTGTGCCTTACCGCAGCGTGCCAGCGTCACCGCCATCAAACCGAGGCCCTCGAGCGACTGCCGCTGGTCCATCGACATGAGCTCGGCCATCACCCACGGATTCACCTCACGCAGTTTTCCCGTGCGGGTGGACTGCTCATCGAAATGGCGCGCGCGCTCGGCAACGGCGCGGACACCGTCGGCCAGATCCTCCGCGGACAACGGATCACCCGCGTACTTGGGATCCTCGAGCGTCCGCACAAGATATCGGCGAACAAGCATGCGCCCATATGTCGCGGCCAGATAGGGCGCGGCGAACGCCGCCGACTGCCGCGAGTCGGAGAACATCAGCAGCTTCCGACCGCCGCCGACGAGCTCGGCCGAAGCATTGTCGGCGGTGGGCAGATGCTGATATAACGCGGTGGTGATCACCGCGGGCGCGGCGTTGGTGTCGGTACGCAATCTGCGGATCACCTGCGTGGCAAGCGCACCGCATTCGGTGCATTTGCTCATTACCCGCTGCGCTGCGGGATGTTCCCGCACATTCAGCGTGGGACCACCCGGACATTCGGGCTTGCAGCTTGCGGCGCCGCGACCGAGTTCGCCGCAACCGGTGCACAATAACCGGCGTCCGGTTTCGGCGCCCGACTCGCGGTCTCCGGAAAGCGTTGATTCGTCCTCGTCAATCGTGTCGTCGGTGGCGGCCTCTGTCAGCACCAGCCATTTGACCTTCGAATCCCGTTTACACGGCCGGAAGTACTGACGGCCTTCGACCTGCAGAGATTCGCCGGCCAGGTGCACCGCCCCGCACCGTTCACACGCACCGAATTCGAATACGGCTCGGCCGGTTTCCGGATCCTGTTCGTGTCTGCTGAGCAGTACCCGCGGGCCGGCATCGGTAAAACTGACGTATGCGCCTTCGGTCGCGCGCACGAACATGTGATAGCGAGCCGACAGCACGGGATTCCCACCCCTGTCGAATACCTTGGAGCCAAGAGCGACCAAGGCTTCCAACTTCCGCTGGGCAAGCTCATCGTCGGACCACACCTTCGCCGCCAACGTGGCGACATCGACCGGACCGGCCAATGCGGCCGCCTTGACATCGGCAATTCGGCGCTCCCGCTGGAGCGCGTCAGCGATATCCGCACATCCCGATTCCGCCGCGATCCAACTGAGGTCGGCCTCGGGCTCAGCCAGCTCTAGCAACTTGTCATCATCGATGGTCCAGGTCGGTGCGTCCCGACAGCGCATCCGTGTTGCCGTCACCAAATCCTGGCGGTCGGTATCGCCTTCGATAAACTCGAATTCGACATCGAACAGCTTGCGGGCGAACGCCGTCGCCTCTCTGCCCTGTTCCTCCTCAGAGCTGCCCGACAATGACGCCGAGGTCGCGATGCACTGCACCTGCCGGTCGCGGGCAACGCGATCGCGCAATCTGCGCAGCAGCAACGCGACTTCACAACCCTGGGCACCGTCGTACACATGCGCCTCATCGAGCGCGATGAAACGCCAGTTTCCCGCGTGCTCGCCGTCGAACAGCTCCATGTCACGCGGACGCAGCAGCAGATATTCGAGCATCGCGTAGTTGGTGAGCAGGATGTGCGGTGGCGACTCGCGCATTTCCTCGCGACTGAGCAACTCGTTGGGGAGCCGTTCGGTGCCCGGGTGCATGGCGTGGAATACCGACTCCGCATCGGCACGGCGCTGTCTGGTCTCACCGGTGTAGCGGCCGAAGGTGATCTCCGGCGAGAATCGCAGCAGGTCACGCAGGCGTTGCAGCTGATCGTTGGCGAGAGCATTCATCGGGTACAGCAGCAGCGCACGCACGCCAGGGCCGAGTGTCCCCGCCGCCTGCTGCGTGACCAGCTCGTTCAGGATCGGCAGCAGGAAACTCTCGGTTTTACCGGAACCGGTGCCCGTGCTGACGACGAGGTTGCGCCCGGCCACGGCCTTGCGGACGGCGATCTCCTGATGCCGGTACAGCGGCCGGTCCAACGACATGGTGGACTCGAACGCGGCGAAGGCGGGATGCAGTACGCCCTCGTTGATGAGCTGCCGCAGGGAGGCACCCGGCTCATAGGGTGGGGTGAGTTCGAGCAGCGGCCCCTTCGTCAGCAGTGCGGTGTCATCGACCGCTTGGTCGAAGGCCGCCGCCAGAGCAGGGTCGCGCGGTCCGATCAGTGTTTTCAGATACCGCTTGTACGCTGCCTCGATATCGGCGGCGGCTGCCAAGGGGTCGAGCCGGTCGCTCACTTTTGGCCTCCGATCAGGTTGTCGTTCTGTGCATAGCAGGCAAGAGCGTCGGCGATCAGCACATCCGCGCCGACCATCGCCGGACAGAGTTCGGCCAGCCGCGCCCATGCCGCGCGGGTGGAGTCGGTCATCACCGGTCGGCGCAGGAGGCCACGTGCGGCGAGGCGGGAGCTGGTCGCCAGCAGCAGCGATTGCAGCGACATCAGCAGCCACGGGTGTTCGGTGGTGTCGGCACCGTCGAGCACTTCGTTTCTTGCCTTCACGATGTCGTGGACCCACGGCGAGGCCCGCCACAGGGGGGTGAACAGGCCGGTCGCGCCCTTGGTAAGAGTCATGCAATGTGGATCGTTCTGCCAGGCCATTCGTTGCGCGAATGCTTCGAACATCGCCGCTTGCCGGGTGCTGTCATCCAGTAATGCCTCCGGGACGATCTCCAGTGCCTGCTTCAGGGCGTCGATCTGTCCTGGCATCAGCTGCTCGCGCTTGTGGAGCAGCACGCTGCCCGCATCGAAGACGCCTGCACGCAGCCGGCTCGTCTGGCCGGCCAGCAGCTCCACCAGCGTCTCGCCGCCCAAGTTCCTCAGGCCGCCCACGATCTCAGCGATCGACTCCGATGACCGCAAACTCACCCATGGCAGGTCGCCGATATCCATCAGGCACCCGAGCCAGGGATTGGTGTGTGCACCGACCCGGATCGGTGACGAGAAATCCTGCTCGACCAGCCCGGTCCGGATCAGCAACGCCGGGAGGGTTTCCTGTGCGATGGTGCTTCGCTCCAGCGCTTCCAGCGACGAGCGCGGGTCCGCTCCCAGCGCCCTGTCCAGGCCGGCACGAAGCAGCCGGTCCGCGTGATCGTTACTGTGCGCCCCCGCCAGCACGGTCCAGACATCGGCGAGCGCCGACGGGTCGGCCGGGGCCGCACCGCAGCCCGCGAGGAATCGCGACAGCTGCTCCCGGGCCGGATCGGCATCGCTCATCCATCCCGGTTGATCGACATGAACCGCGGTGGAGTCCGGTCGGTCCGGCACCGGCGTCACCGACCATGGATCATCCACGAACACCTGGACGGTCAACGGACCGGCATCGGCCCAGTCCGGCGGCAGATCGCCGTGACCGTCGGCATCGATCGGCACGAGCTCAGGCTCCCGCCACGGCGCGGTGTCCGCCCAGACATAGGCCGCGAGATCCGCGGTTCCCCGCACACCGCTGCACACGAGCCGGCCGCCGCTGATCTCGGCGCCGGTGCACAGTAGTGGCGGCCGGATCAACGCCACCGCGAGCCGATGCGTCCTCCGGTCCGCGGTGTCGATGCGCGCCAGCAGGACCGTGCGCTGTAACCGGCGGGCTGTGTCGACGAACGCCCTGGTCGGCACGTGGAATACGTTGCCTCTGCTGACCCGGGGTTGCTCGATCTGGACGATATGTCCGGCCGAATCGGCCAGGGCCATATCCACCTCGACCTCGCCCGGTACCCGCACTGCGACGACGGCGTGTTCGGTCAAATCCTCCGGCGCCAGCACCGTGGCCGCGGTTCGCCACGTGGCCGCCGTGCCGACTTCATCCACCCGCATCTCGACATGCGGCGGACGCACCACCAACCGCTCCTCCCGGGCACCGGATCGCACCCGGATCTCGGACTCGCGGGTGTTTCGATCGAATTCGAGCACCTCGCGGTCCAGCACGAGTGGGTCGAGTCCGGCGAGCTCGGTCCGGCTGGGGGCGAGACCGTCACCATCCGGCAGCCGGAATTCCACGCCGTGGTCTACCGCCAGGCCCTCGGCCATGAACAGGGTGTGCCGCAGGTCCGCGCCGAGCGGTCCGCTCACCACCACGTCGAACAGTCCGAGCAGGCCGGTATCGAGTCCATCGAACGGATCGAGTTCGGTCGGTTCGTCGGCCGATTCCCATTCGTCGTCGGTCAACCAGTCACTGGTGTCGGATCGGCGCACACGGACACGCCATACCATTGGTTCAGCTCCGCTGGGTGGCAAGGCGACGGCCGGGCGTTCGCTGTACACCGGAAGTCCACGACGCGTCGTCACTCCATCGACGGGCTGGGGGAGCTCCAATTCCGCCGCGCCGATCGGCCGGGTCTGCCGTATCGATCCCGGCTGTCCGTTTTCCCGGCGCAGCTGGACAGCGTCGACATCTCTGAGATCACAGATGCGTGCGCACCATTCGCTCCAGCCGACCGGCTCGCATTCGACCAGGAAAGGAATTGCGGTGCCCCGAGTAGCATCCATCAACGTCGCCGCGCGCGGATGTACCACGATCACCTCGTCGCGCGGCAGCGGAGAATGCGCGGGTACCTGGCGTCCATCACTATCGAACAGCAACAGCGGGTTGACCTTGTCGATCAGTGAGATCCGATGATGCGCACCCGATTCCGGATGATCCAGCACGATCTGGCGGACGCGGCGAGCAATCGGCACCGGCGTGGCGGGGTGGTCGTCACCGTCGCCGTATCCCCAGCGGTGTTCGGCATAGACCTTCTTCGCATCACCGTCGAACGACACCAACCAAGGAGACTCGGGCGACTGTGCCGGATAGGGGATCTCGAGCACGATCTGATCGTCGATGCGCGAGTAGGAAAGCGCCGGCCGCCGCTGCCGGGCGATCGCAGCCCGCTCGACGGTGGCCGAACCGAACGGCCGCTTTTGCAGGCGCTCGATCAACGCCTCGAGCATCACATGTGGCAATCCGGTCGTCGAGGTGTCCAGGTCGAGGTCGTTGCCCGCCTCGGGGTGTTCGAGCATGTACGCGGCGAAATCGATGATCCGGTCGACGATGTCCACCGCGACCTCGCCGGCAAACCGCAGGAAATTGCGCACCGGGACATCGAGCGTGCCGAGGCGATACTCCATCCCCGGTTCGGTCAGCCATGCGAACACCGACGCACCACGTGCATCACGGCCGTGCGCCACATGCTGCTCGATCACATCGACAAGGTCGTCCAGGCAGTGCACGGGAATTCCGGCGTGCACGGCCATCACTTGGACGTACTGGTGGCCCAACTCCGGAAACTCCCGTAGCCCGAACCGGTGCAGTAGCGGTCTGAGCTTCTGCCGCAGCAGGTTCTCGAAATCGGGGTCGGGCGTCAGATCCAGTTCGGCCCAGAACGTATCCCAATACTTGTTCTGTTCGTAGGCGAGCGCCGCGTGGCCGATCAGGGTAACGAGCGTCAGTGCCGGGAAGCGATCGATGAGCCGGTCGACGGGGACCTGATGCCGATGGCGCTGAACCAGCAGGCCGAAAAGTTCTCGATCTCGCTCGATCTCCTCGGTCTGCAAGTTCAACTCGATGAACAGCGATACTCGCCGCAAATCGTTCGCTCGTACGAACTCCTCGTTTTCGGCCTGCTGCCACACGAACGATTCGGGCACCCAACTGCCCCCTCCACAACACACCCCACCGACACAGCGGTGGAACTCGACACGACAGCTCATCTTCGCACCTGAATCGACTCCGAGACGGCGGATCCCGTGTCGCCGAACCGGTGACCACACCGTCATACCAGGACGCTAGGCTCCGGTGGGAACCAGGCAGGAGGTGGCGGAGTGCGCGATCGGTTGTTGCGGCGGATCATCGAGCTGCTCACGGCGCAGCCTTGGCTCACGGCGGCACAGCTGGCGGCGGCGATCGCCGATGCGGCTGTCACGCGCAGCGACGTGAACAGCATCCTCCATCGCCACCGCGATGATCTGTTCGAGCGCGACGAAAGCCGGACACCGCCGCGGTGGGCCTTGCGAGCAGGGGTCAGTAGCGGACGGGCATCAACTGCGGAAGGGGGCGGGTCACCGTCCGCGCGGCCCACCCGGCCCAAGGGCTCGGTGTATTCCGGACCCGGACTTCGCGACTGGCAGCGCGCGGCGCTCGATGCCTGGGGCAGCCACGATCATCGCGCGGTCATCGAATCGGTGGACGGTTCGGGCAAAACGCTGGTCGGAGTTGCCGCCGCAGCCGAAGCGGTCGACGCCGGGCGCCGGGCCGTCGTCCTCGTCTCCGGCGTCGAACAACAGGACCGTTGGTCGCGGGTGCTGCAATCCTCGCTACCCACCTGCCGAGTCGAGCGACTCGGCGGTTCCGGCAAAGCGGTGACTACAGCGGACGTGGTGGTCGGGCCCGCAGCTGCGTTGGCGAGGACGCGTTTCGGTCGCGCCGGCGACGTCATCCCCACCGTTCTCATCGTGGACGATGTACACAATTACGGTCCAGGAACCTACGCCAAAGCACTCGATGACGGCTACCAGTGGCGGCTTGGCCTCACAGCGGCACTCGAACGCTCCGACGATCTCGTCGAATCGGTTCTGCTCCCCTATTTCGGCACGATCATTCCCGGGTGCGATTATGCCCGCGCCGTGACCGACGGACTCCTTCCCAAGATCCGCGTTGTCCAGGTCGAAGTGCAGTTGACCGACGCTGAAGCCACTAAGCTGCATCAGCTCGAAGCTCAGATCGAACACCTCACCGACATGCTGGTCGGCAATTACGGTGCACCCGACCCGCACAGCAGCGCATTCGATAAGTTCGTTCGGTCGCTGGCCGGCGGCCGTTATGCCGCGGCGCAATACGCCAAGAAGTATCTGAATGCTATCGCCGACCACACCGCGCTCCTGGCCGAATGCAAAGCGAAGAGCGACTTGGTGCGTGCTCTCCCGCCCGCACTGCCGGACCACACGCAAATGATCCTGTTCACCGACCGTGCATCCTCGGCCGGTCACATCGCCCGGGCACTCACGGACCAGGGGCTCACTGCCGCCATCAGCGGCGTGGGTGCGGCGAAATCCGACCGCGACGCCGTCGCCCTCGGACTGCGTGAAGGAACCATCCGGGCGTTGGTCGAACCACGAACGCTGGACGAGTCGCTCGTTGTGCCGGAGGCCGGGCTCGGCGTGATCCTGACTTCGGCCCGCTCGGACAGACAGATGATCCAACGCATGGGCCGGCTCATTCGACCGAACAGACCGCACCCGATCGTGTTCGTGGTCGCCATTGTCCAGGGCACGCCCGAAGATCCCGCACAGGGATCGGCCCGATCGCATCTGCGCCTGCTGTGGCAGATCGCCGAGCGTGCCGCGAAAACGGATGCCTCGCGAGCACCAGACATACTGCGACGCATGCTGCGCCCGGATGAGCCGGTCGACGCCGAGACCACAACCGATACTTCCGCGAATCGCTCAACATCAGCTTCACCGCCGGTCGCCGCGACGGTGCGTCCATCCGTGCCTTCGAACCCGGCAGGCGCGCAGCGGGTCCCCGTCGATTCAAGTGGATCGCAGCAGCCCGCGCAACCATTGGCCGAGCCGACGTCAGTGCCCAGCGCGACGTCAGCGTCGGTGCCCGAAATCGCTGAGCCTGCACCCTCGAACACGATGGACCCCACCTTCGACATGACTGTCGAACTCGTCGGTCAGCTCCATACCCAGGGGGGTATCGCCACAGCAGACGAAGTCGGCGATTTGATCGGTCTCACCGATCCGGACGACATGCGTGCAGTCGTTGCTGCGGCTGCCGCTCAGGGCCAACTCGACTTCAGCCCGATCGAGGACGGGGCCGACGAACTGATACTGCTATCCGCCGAGGCGGGCGGCACACCCGCGCAACGCCGCGATGCCGCCGCCGCTGTGGCGGAGTGGGCCGTGCGGGCCGACGACCCGATCGATGAGTTCCACGACCTGGTCACCCGGCTGGGCCCGATACGGGTATGCGACCACCGGCTGATCCAGATTGCCGCGTTCTTGCGCGGAACAACTCCGATCGCACTCCTATGACGATGCGGATGCCCGGTCAGTAGCCAGGGCTCGCGCGAAGGGCCACACCAGCGCGAGCGCCGCAATGGCCCGGTCGGTCAATTGCGGCTGTCCGAGTTCCACCAGCACCGCCCGCATCAGGGCCGCGCGGTCGTGCCAGCCGATCTGTTCGGCACAGTGCGACATCGTCTCGGCCAGTTCCCGGGCCGGCATTTCGTCTATCGGTCGCACACCGAGGGTCCGCCGACGCGATACCGGCTGTCCGGAGAGTCGATAGGCGGACCGGATGGGGTCGGCGAGGCGGAGCGGATCGTCCTCGAGGAGATCGCCGGTCTCTACCGCGTACCGCAATGCGTCGATAACGGCGTCCCGCGTTGCCCCGGAGTCGACACCACCCTTATCCCGCAGCAACGCGGAAACCAACCGCCGTCCGGATACGGGACCTTCGACACCCACAATCCGGACGAGGTCAGCAATCACCGTCGAGCGATTTGCTTCGGCGGGATTCGCGGCGGTGAGGAGACCGGTGAAAGCCTGGTACTCGGCGATCGAAGGTGCATCGCCCGTGCCGGAAACCTCGTCCGTCGTCACCACAGCGACGGCCTCGGACCAAGAAGACCCATCGGACTGATCGTCCGCATAGTCGTCTGTCCCGACTGAACCGAATTCGCCCAGGACGGTTGGCGGCTCGGCATCGACCGCAGCTGACTGCGAGGCCGTCGTCAGATCCGCCGGCTCCGTCGCGACCGCAGCGACGGGGGCCACCGACCGTACCGGCGTCTCATAGGGGAAGGTCGGTTCGCCGTTCTTCTCGTCGGACGTGTCCGCCTGCCACATCGTCTCGGAGGTCGGCGTCGGATCGTCCACGCGGTCCCCCACCCCGGATGTGCTCATCGAAGGTGACGGCTCTCCCGCCACGGCGACATCGTCGTCCGGGATCGGCATGATGTTCAGCTCGTCGAACAGCTGCCACAGCGGAGTCAGACACGCGTCGGGATCCGCCACGAATCGCGACTGACGAATCCGGAAGAACGGCCACCCGCACCTTTCCAGATCACGCTGCCGCGCGAGCTCTCGATGGAACTGTTCCGGGCCATCCCAGCTGTCACCCTCGCATTCGAGCGCGACTTTCGCGTGGGCACCGGTGACCACCAGGTCGATGTCATGACCGGCCGCGTCATAATGGGCGCTCACTTGGTAGCCGCGGTCGACCAGAAGGTTGTACACCCGCTGCTCGAACAGCGATTCGAATGGCGTGACGACCCGGTCGTCGGGGACTTTCCCGGGCCGGGCCGCCGAGGATGCCGTGTGGCCGGACCGCTGGGTTTCCAGACAGTAGTTCAACAGCTGATACCGCATGTCATCGGTATTGTTCAGCTGATCCAACGTCATCGAGTGAAACAGCCACAGCTGATCCCGCGCCCGCGAAACAGCCACGTTGTATCGCTGCACTATTTGTTCCCGCGTTTGCGCGACGATGCGAGTATCGGGGCCTGGCGCTTTGACCATCGACAGGAAAATGATGTCGCGTTCGGCGCCTTGAAAATCGGCAGCGTCGCCGCACCGCAATTGCCTGCGCGCGATCTCTTCGGGTTGCAGTCGCTGAACCAGTTTGTCCCAGATCAGTTTCGCCTGAGCCTGGCCGAGTAGGGAAATCACGCCGAAGGACTTGCCCGCGTACTTCGGATCATCGATGCATTGGGCCACCTGCTGGACGATGCGCTCGGCTTCCGACGCATTCACATTGTTCTTCCCGCTCTCGGCATCGGCGACGTACACCGTTCGAATAGGTGGCAGTCGGTCGGCACCGTAGAGACGCACCGGGAGCAGTCGAATGTGCTGCGGCTCGTAGGCAATTCTGTTCGAGAATTCGATGATTTCCGGCACACACCGGCGATGCTCCACCAACGTGAGACGGGTGGGAAACCGCATCGCCGCTTCATCGAACAGGCTCCGTTGTGGCTCCTCCCACGACGCGCGGAACCGATCATTCGGCAGGTACTGGGCCGCGAGTGCCCGCAACTGGTTCTGATCGATGCCGACACCGGCGGGTGAGACCTGCTTGTCGTCGCCGATGACGACGATCCGCGGCGCCAGATATTGCAGGAAGACAGATTCGAGTCCGGCCTGCGACGCCTCGTCCACGACAACCACATCGAACATGTTCTGTTCGATATCGAGCTGCTCGACCACGCGATAGATCGGCATGATCCACACCGGGACCGCGGAGCGGCAGCGGGCGAGAGTCTGCTGAATATCGATTTGCCGTCGCGCCGCGTATTGGCCTTTGCCCTTGCCCAGCTTGCGGACCAACTGCACATACTGGCGGAGGTCCGAGCGGGAGGTATGGGTCAAACGCCCCGGTCCTACGGCACGATCCCAGGACCTTGCCACAGCTACTACCGTCGCTTCGTCTCGCAACGCGGATTCCACCTGGTCCAGGCGGTGGAACAGAGTGTTGGTCTCCTCGTCGACATGGTCGGCGAGCCACCGGTCGACGCGCGCCCAGTTCCACGCGCTGGACAGCTCGGCCAGCCGGGCCGGCCAGTGTTCATCGTGTGGGTCGGCAGCGATCGCATCTCGCAGCTTCGGCAGCGCACTCATCCGAGCCCCGAGCTCGTGTCGGCGCCTGTGCCGTCCCCGAAGTTCGTTCAGTTCCCCCAGCCGCGCGTACGCGGCCCGGTATCTGACCGGATCGTATTGCGTGATCGCCGCATACAGCTCTTGGATGTTGGCGGTGCTGTGCGGATCGTTGTATGCGACCCGGACCCTGTCACGTAGCCGGGCTATCGGCTCTTCGCTCGCTCGCAGCTCGCTCATTGCCGCGACCGCATCGAAGGCGTCCACCAGGGTCCGCACGGTCCGCGGCTCGGACCAATCGGGCTCGGCCAACCCGTAGGTGCGCAGCTTGGCTCCGGCCTCCACAAGCTCGGTACCGAACCGGACGACCTGTCGAAGTTGATCGAATCGATCGCGATGCCACGCCAAGCGACTCCGCAGCGATCCGGCCGGCGGAGTCAGCAGCCCGTGCCAGATCCCGTCCAGCTGATTCAGCAACCGAGTTGCCTCGGCGAACTGACGGAACCTTTCGAGCTGGTCGTCCGAAGTGGGGATGCGGCCGTCGACCCGGACGCGTTCGAACAGCGGTGCGGCATCCTTGACCACCCGAGGCGCTGTCAGCCCGGTCTTCGGCGAACCGTCGGAATGGGTCTTGATCTCGCCGTGGGACCGGATACGTGCCAGTAGTGCTTCCGCCAGCGAAACCAAAGGTCCCAGGTCATCCCCGGATACCGTGACGTCGGTGATGCCGAGGGCAACGATCATCTCCTCAGCGGGGCTCAACAGCTCCGCCAGCTGACCGGCCCGTATCTGCCACTCGCCCGCACTGCCGGCGCGAATATCGGCAATCGCGTCGCGGTACCACACGTCACGCGATTGGGCCAGCTCCGATCCTTGCTGGTCGAGCCCGACGACCAACCCCTGCAACTCGCTCCTGGTCGCCGGCGTGAGCTCAACAATCCGCCGCACCAACTCGGTGCTACCCACATGCTGGTACTCCCGGCACCGCTGGACTGCCGCGGCATGACGAGCAAACCACTGCTCGACATCTGCCATTGGCGCCACATCACCAAAGGTGAGCAACGGAGGGGCCGCGACTTCTGGATCCCGCAGCGCATCATCGAGCAACAATCGACGCCATTCCTCGATGTCGGTGGAAGCGACCGGCAGCGACTCATCGGCACGTGGCGTGGCAAGCCCGCGGAGCCATTCATATCGCGGTCCATCGTCACGGTGACGCAATACGATGTCGGTGAGCGTCCCGCTGTACCCGGCAATTTCGTGGCGCGCGACCTCGCGCTCCCGTGCCCGCAGCAAACGCTCCTTGATTTCGGTGCGTTGCCGCCGCAGCGAATCGATTCGCTGTCCCGCCGCCTCGATCACTTTCATCGATCGTGCTTGGTCGTACTCACTCGCTGCCGCGGAGATCTTCTCGACCGCGGCCTCCAGGTCGGTGAACGCATCGCGGGAGGTGCCGACGACGGCGACACAGAGCGGCTTGATCTCATCGCGGAGCTTGCCGCGCACCTCCTCGAGGGCACGGTCTGTCTGTGCGGTGACAAGCACCCGCTTTCCCTGCGCCAGCAGATGGGTGATCAGCGCGGCGGCGGTGTGGGTCTTTCCCGTGCCCGGCGGTCCCTGCACGATCGTGTGCGCGCTGGTATCGACATGGTCGAGGATGCGCAACTGAACCGGGTTGAGCTGCAAAGGCAGAAAAGCGTCCTGGCCATCTCGCACGATCGCGCCATCATCGGGTGTGGCCGCGCGCGCTGGAACGTACTCGGGGTCGACCAGATTACGGATACCCTCGGGCACTTCGCGATGCTCCCGAATGCGGGCGCCTATCGACCGCAAAACCCGCACGAGCCCGCGCTTACCGCGCGGGCGCAAGATCAATGCGGGTGCATATGCACCTGCCGGTTCCGGCGTGGGCACGGCAGCAGCCATCTCGTCCTGATAGGTTGCCGAAGGATCGATACAATTAATCAATCGCCGGACCAGCCTGGCGATTCCTTCCCGATCAAATGGGTCGATTCCGTCATCGCGAGCTGAATCCTCAGCCGCGCGCAGCAAGCCGGGCGCGGCGAGCTGGGTATTCTCCAAGAAATCCAGCAGCTCGACCGACAGCCCCGAGGCGCTCGTCTCGGCGGTCACCGAGATCTGGCCCGAATCCGTGTCGAAGTCGACCTTGACCGGCACTGTCAGCACATGCCGTCGAACTGTGCTGTGGTTTTTCGGCTTCCAACTGAGACAGCCGAGACCGAGCACAGCCTCCCTCGTCTCCGATGATGCGCTCAGCTCGGTGTACATGTCGTAGAGGTCGTGATAGAGCCTCGATGCCAACCTGTCACGGCGAGCTTGCGCAGCCCACGGCCGCCATTTCCGGAGCCACTGCTCGAACCGGTCCACGACCTCAGGGTGATCGTCGAGTCTCAGCTCCTGCGCAGCTCCCGGACGCGTCTCACGCAGGCAGGGCTCGTCCTCCGGATCGTCAAGCCTGCCTGGTTGCAACCACTCCCTAACCTCAGAGTCGAGCTGCGGTGGTTGTTCCAGGCGGATCTTCCCAACGACCAGAAAGGGGGATCCAGCAGACTCGAGCTCCAATCGCACAGCCTGGTGAATCGGACGCTCCGACAACCAGATCACCGGCCCGAGATCGGCGACATCACAGGTACGTGTGGTGCCGATGTCCTGTACCCGCGCCAGATACTCGAACAGGCTCGCCGCTCGATTCACCACACCCTGGTCCGACCGCCCCTCACCCATGCCCCGCACCTACTCCTCCTCGCCCGCGGACCAGCCCCGTCTCCGACGGTATCGTTGCTTCCGCTGATTCCGCTACACCGCGATATCCGACCGGAATGGCGCGAGTTCGGCCTGCACCCGTTCGGTTCTTTCCCCGAGGTCGGTGCCAGCCGACGCATAGCGATCATCTCTGCCTGGTGCTCCGCGACCGGCCTCCGGTGTACCTCGGCCTCCGATGGTGCCGAAGTCACGTACTCAGCGGGTATCAGCGAAATTCACTGCGGCTCATGGTGATCACCACCAGTGCTGGAGCATCATCGCCCGATAGCGGCCGCCGCCCCTGTTCATCTCCTCGAACAGCTCCCGTCGCCACCCCATCTGCTGTTCGACAGTGCCCCGGTAGCCGCTCGGCCCGGTACTACGGTGGTGCAAGAGCTTCAGGCTGCGTGCCGTCATCGGATACGACTGCTGGAACAGACCCCAGCCGCGTTCGGGCACCTGGCGTTGATGCCCGGACGGACGTTGTCACGATAGGTCGAGGCACTCGTCGGCCGATACATACGTGCTCTGCCCTCCTGGCCGCATCCCGGATGTATCGCCGACCATCTCGTGTGGCACCGACGTTCACATCGATGGCACCCTGAGAATCGCGCCGGAGCGTGCCAGAACGAGCACTACCACCGGGTCACCATCACCCGGTAATACCCCACCAACCTGCGCCGATGTACTCACAGCGACCGCTTCCGAGCGATAACGGGCAATCGCGGGCGGCCGATGAGGCAGGAGGCGCACCGTGGGGTTCTATCTGCGCAAGAGTGTGAGTGCCGGTCCCTTTCGGTTCAACCTGTCGCAGTCGGGGCTCGGCGTCTCGGCCGGGGTGAAGGGGCTCCGGGTCGGCACCGGCCCGCGCGCGACGTATGTGCACATGGGCTCCGACGGGCTGTACTACCGGACCAGTCTTTCCGATCCACGCCGCTGCGGGCCCGGCCGCACGGCCCCGGTCGTGACACCGTCGAGGCAGGTGATCCAGGAATTACCGGCCGTCACCGTTCTCCGTCTGGAGTACGGCACCCCGAGCGATCTGGTGCAGGACCTCAACGCGGCGTCGCATCGTTTTCCGCTGTCGCCGGCCGCATGGCTGAAAGGCCAGCTGCGGGTGCCGGTCATCTACGACGTCTACGGTGCCCCGGCCCAGGCGTTCGAGGCGCTGAACCGCGCATTCGACGGTATCCGCGGCATGCACGGGCGATGGCTGATCGATGCCAAAGCGGATCTGGCGTTGCCTTACGATCGCAAGATCAATGCGGGAGCGTCGTCGCTGGTTGCCCGGCAAGCGGTGACCCCGGTCGAGACCGGACCGAAGTGGCTCGCCACCAACATCGCGGTGCCGGGACTGCGGGCGAAAGAGTTCAGCCTCTACTTCCTGCCCGATCAGATGCTCGTCCAGATCGGCAAGCAATTCGCGTCGTGGAGATACCACGACGTGACCGCCACCCTCGGCCACGGCCGGATGATCGAAAACGGGGCCGTGCCGCCGGATGCCGTGCAGGTGGGCACCACCTGGCAGTACGCGAACAAAGATGGCGGACCGGACCGGCGGTTCAAGTACAACCGCATGCTTCCGGTGATGCGCTACGCGGAACTACAGATCACCGGGCCCGGGCTCACCCTGCGCTGGCAGTTCTCCGATTTCCTTGCGGCCGAAGCCTTCACCTCCCGACTCAAAGCCATGCCGACACTTGCGGCCGAGACCACCGCCCGCGGCGAAACTCAGCAGGCACAACCCGCGCAAACCGCATCCCCGGCCACGCCCACCTACCCTCCCGGCTGGTACCCCGACCCCCAGCGCGTCGCCAGTTGGCGGTGGTGGAGCGGGAAGGCGTGGACCGACCACACCGGTTGACACCCGGCGCGCCTCGACTTCGCGTAGGCATCCAGCCCGGACAACAAAACCATCCCGCACCGAGGTAGCGCATCGATTACGGCGACGAAATAGCCTCCAGCCGCCCGTCCAGCAAGCCATCCGATAACGCGGCGTGCAGCCCTTTCATGGCCGACATCATGCCGCCGAGGTCTTCGATGGTGTCGTTCAGTTCCCGCAGCAGGGTTGCGATGCGTTGTTGTTCCTCGATCGGCGGGACGGCGATCTCGATGCGGCCGAGCGCTTGGCTGCCGATCGAGGGAATCGACCTCACGGCCGCCTGCTTCTCCACCCTCGCCGAGGACCACACCAGGTACTCGAAGAGGTATGCCGGATCTACCTTTTCGGAGTCTGGCCGTAGGCGCGTGACGTTCGGGTTCAGCAGCCACCCACGCTCTTCCGCGGTCACCAGGGCGTAATGGCCGACCGTCCCGGTCCGGACGCACACGATGTCGTTCTCGGCGGTCCGGTATGGCTCGAGTTTGGCCGGCACCGGGCCGGTTTTACCGAGGTCGGATTTCTTGAAGCGCCGCGTGCCGATGTTTTTCGGCCTGATCACCGTGACTGTTCCCGAGTCGGTGATCCTCATCAGCGGACCGTAGCTTCCCGATGGTCCCGGCTGGATCGTGCATACCTCGGATAGTGGTCGCCGCTGCCAGCCCGCCGGCAGGCCACTGCCTTCCAGGGCAAGTTTGCCGAACCGGAGTCGCGACCACTTCCCCAGGTCGATGCTCGCCAGGCGCTCAGCGATCTCTTCCTGGTGCTCTTCTGCCCGCGACCGGTACGTCTCGGCCTCCGAGGGTGCGGAGATCAGGTATTCCTCCGGTATCAGCGAATAGTCCGCGGCCGCTACGGCTTCAGCGGAGACAAGCACCGCACGCCCGCCGGAGGGGAGGTCCGCCACACCCTTCCCGGCAATGGATTGCGGATCGCGGACCAGTTCGGCGATCCGCTCACCATGATCGAGCTGGGGCAGCGCACCGGTGTGCCGACGGGTGATCATCGGCAGTGCGTCGACGAACAGGATGCGACGGTCCTCGGCGGGCCTGTCCTCGGTCTGATGACGTAGCACCCAGACTGCGGTGTCGACCGCTGAGGCCGGAAACAGCGCACTGGGCAGATGGATGATCGCGCAGACTGCACCGGATTCGACCATGGCCATCCGCAGCTTGTGCTCGCTGGGGTTGGCGCTGGCGCCCGCCGCGGCAGGCATGAGGATGACGGCGCGGCCGCTGTCGCTGGTCATGGCGATCGCCGATTGCACCCACGCGTAGTTGTCATTGTGCGGCGGGGGCGCGATACCGAAATGCCAGTCGACCTTCGTGTTCGATCCGGCTGATCCGATGTTGAACGCCGGGTTCGCCACCACCGCGTCGAATCGTCCGGTGTCTCTGCGCCGCCACGGCTGGGCCGGGCCGACGCTCACGGCTGCCGGTGTGCCGTGCACGATCAGGTTCATATTCGCGCGTCGCGCGGCCGCGTGATCGGTACAGATGCCGGTGATCGTCACCGAGTCGGTCACCGCGCCGGGTACGGCGAGGATCAATTCGCCGTAGCGGGTGCAGGGGTCGATGATCGATGCCGGCGTCGCGCCGGGTGCCACCGCACAGGCACCGAGCAGCGCGGCTATCTCCGGCGGGGTGTGGTAGGTGTCGCTGCGGGCCGCGGGGCGCGCGAACTCGTGCAGCAGTGCGCCGAATCCGCGCACGCCGACCTGCGTGCACAGCCCGATCAGCTCCCGCACACCGGCAATGCTGCCGTGTTCCAGGCGCATGAGTACCGGGCCGGCGGCCGGTGTCAGTCCTCGCCCGCGCATGGCCTGATCGATTCCGCCGGCCACGACGCCGAGCAGACCCTTCACGCTCCGGTGTGGCATCGCCGACGCCGCCTGCTCGATCTGATGCCACTGTTCCGGCGCACAAATCCAGGTGAACGCGAGCAGCAGCGCCGCATCGTAGTAGTCGCCCCCGCTCACGCCGTGGGAGCGGAAACCGCGATGCCACAGTGTTTTCAGCGCGGGCAGGCAGTTCTTCGTGCCGGGGCCGACATCACGGAGATCGCTGCGCGGTGCGCGTTCGGCGAGGGTGCGGCGGAACCGGGCACCGTAGGTCGCATCGTCACGCTCGCCGGGTCGGCGATACCGCGCGGGCACCGAACGGTGATCGAGCCAATCCGCTACCTCGTGCGCCGCGAACAGGCGCCCTTTGCCGACGGATTCTCCATCCGGGAAGCCGCGCTTGCGTTTGATCCAGTTGCTGATTGTCCCGACCGAGACGCCGATCAGCTCGGCGATCTCGGAAAGTAATAGCCGCTGTTTCGTCGGGTCGACCGGCGACGACATGTGTGTCCTTTCGACTCTCATCCGGGGTACCTCACATGACCCTGTCGAGGACCAGAGGCACAAACTGCCCGGACAACGCCATACCCATGCCCACGCCCGTGCCGATGCACATGCCCGTGCGGATCGGGCCGGACAGGTTTCTGAGCACCACCAGCTGAAGCGTTTCGCTCCAGCCCCAGTAGCGGCTCGCAATCAGCCTGGACTGACGGTCCTGGGCATCGAGCTCGTCCGCCGGCGGAGTGCCCGACCGCGCCGAATGGAGGTCTGCCGGGTCCGGGCTCGGCTGATCACCACCGGTCGTCTCGTCGTCGTGTCCGCTCTGGTCGCCGGGTTCGGATGCGGCGGCGCGGTCGTTGCTGTCGGGCATGGTCCCCCTCCACTGGCTGGAAGCTCGTCGGGTAATGGCGGGAACGCTAGCGCCGCATCGGCGGGAAGCACAATAATTTAGGTACATGTCAGTTGTCATCGAATCACCCTGTTGTCAACGCCTATCCACGCGATAGCGCAGTAACTATGCAGGTCGATCGGGGTAAATCAGCGCTCGATAGGCTTGCCCAGCGATGATTACTGATGGCTGAGTGGATTACGTAGCAATAGTGCGCAACTGACGCACCTAGCGTCTCACCGCTCGCGATGTAGACGTGAGGCACGCCTCGATACGGATCAGACGTACCTCGTACGGCACCACCGAACCCGGATCCGCGCGCCCGTCTCGCTGCCGGATCCCGAAACCGCGCCACATCACGGCCCAGCCGTTCAACGAAGCCGAATCGGAGGAGCATTTCAGCCGAAGGCCTTCCATGGATCTGCTTGCCGCCGCACCGCAGTGCACGGTGCTGGTGGGCCGCCAGGAAATCGGTTCGGTGGAGACCAGTGTCCTCACCGACGAGGTGGATGGACCTCGCATCCTGTTGCTGGCCGGCCGATCCTGGCAGGTGACCCATATCGACTGGCAGCGGCGGCAGGTCTATGTCGAGGCCACCGAGATCGCCGGCCGCGCCAAATGGAGCTCCGTGCCCGACGGTGCGTCCTTCGCTCTCGCCCGCGGAGTGCGGGAGGTACTGCTCGGCGCCGTCCCCGCTGGCGTGACCCTCACCAGAAGGGCCCAGACCACCCTGGACGACCAGCGCCTGTAACGCGCCGACCATGTCGCCACCGACGCCTTTGTGATCACCCGCAACGATCGCGGCGACTGGCACTGGTGGACGTAGGCAGGCACCAAGGCCAACCGCACTGTCGCCGCCTGGGCCACCGACCTGATCCCGGCACGTCAGCGGATCGGCGCCGAATCGCTGCGCCTGCACTCGGACCTGTCGGTCGCCGATATCCGCGCCGGCCTGGCGCGACTGCGGGTCGGCGAGGAGCGACCGCTGCCCGTCGTCGACACCGCAGCGCTGCGCGGCTTGAAGTTCTCGGCCGCCCTACCCGAAGATCTGGCCCGTGCCACACTGGCGGCACGGATATCGGACCCGGCCGCAGCGATGGCGGTACTCGGCGAGAAGACCGTGATCAGGACCCGGTCACACACCTGATCGGGGGCAGGGCCGACACCCGATGCGGCTCACCGGCCTATCAAGCCGCGATGAACTCGCCCGCGGTAATGCCCGCCGTGAATGCGGTCCACTCGCCGGGCGTGAAGTGCAGTACGACCTCGGACGCCGACACGGAAACCCCGAACGGGGTCGAGCTGACGACCGGCAGGTCTGCGGCGGCTGCCCGATTCGGGTCCGCCGCGAGCTCGAGAAACGCCGCCCACTGAGCCAGTGGTACCTCGATCACCGGCTGTCGCGCTGGATCGTTTCCCGGCTCGCGCAGGTATTTGCTGTCGCGGATGAGTACCGAATCTCCGGCGAAGCGGACCTCGACGCAGTTGGCGGCCTCTTTCGAGAAGCTGGACTTGAACCACGTGCTGGTCGTGCCGGTACTCATACCGATGATGTTAGCTTGCGCGCCGCTTGGTCGATGAGGTCGAGGGACCGGGCCCGGTCGGGCATGGCCGAGAAGACATTGTTGTACACGTAGTTGAGGTTGCGGGCCTGGACGATGTCTTCGACCAAGGCCCCGAATAGTGCGTTCTCGAACCAGGCGACCGTCGGTAGCCAGCAGCTTTCGAAGTCCAGCAAGTACACGTTGCCGCTCAGTGCCACGCATTCCGGCGCGCCCAGCGGGATGATTCGGACATCGACGGTGTCCGGGTGCGCTTCGATCAGCGATTGGATGTGGCGGAGCTGCGCCACCTGGACATCCGGCCCCCACGGGTGCTGAAGCAACACCGCTTCGGTAAGCATCGCCGTGAAGTGAACGGGATCGGGCCCCGCCAGCCGCTCCTGTCGACGCAGTCGTGCTTCGACGTACTTGTCGGCCTCGACCGCCGACCGGACACCGTACGGCGAGGTCATCAAGGCACGCATGTAGTCGGGTGCCTGGAGCATCGCCGGCACGAGGACACCTTCGTGAACGCGGATTCGCTGCGCCCCGTGTTCGAGGCCGTACAGGCGTAGCAGCTCATCCCCGAACAGTGCCGAGTAGCGGTTCCACCAGCCGGACTCCTTCGCCTCGGCCCGCAACGCAAGCAGCTCGGCTCGCTGGTCCGATGGGAAGTCCAGGTGCTCGACCAGTTTGTGCATCTTCTCTTCGCTGAGCACGCTCCGACCGGTCATGACATGCGACCAATAGGCGGGGGTGAACCCGATCGTCTTGCACAGCTGCGGGACCTTGATGCTCAGCTCGTCGAGGCGCTGTTTGAAGCGCACAGCCAGTTCCCAGCGGGCAACCGTTGGCGACGACGGGGCCATGTCGATCCTCTTTTCGCGAGTAGACAAGCGGCGCAACAGTATCAGCGCTACCACTTCGCCGAATAACTACAACAACTAACGCTGACTGGTATACGATACCAGTCAGCGTTAGTCATAACGATGAACTCCCATCCAGACATACTCGAAGGGGATCGAGGAACGATGTCGGTGCAGGTAGTCAACAGCTCGCGGATACTCAGTGATCGCTGCGAGCATCAAGCGAGATCCGTCGGCCAGGGCCGCTGGGTGGTGTCGTTCCTGCCGGGCCGGACTCTCACGCTCGAACAAGCCGTCGCCGCCCTCCAGTTCGCTGAATTCACCAGTGGCGCCAACGAATTCGCCCATTCTTTCGGCTTGACAACCCGCGAGGCCCTGCACTTCGCCCTGAGCGAACCGGCATGGCCGGCGCACTTCTTCCGCAACGAACCCGGGCGCACCCGGTGATACCCCGGCCGGATCCCGGCACCGAACCGCTGCCGTCGAAGGATCTCGTCCTCGAAGCGTGCACCGGACGCCTCATCACCGACCACCCCGTCCTACGCTCCGCCAACGAACTGGCCCACCTCCACATCGCCGCCCAGCGCATCCCCGACGCCCGGGATCTGCTCCAGCGCCGTCTCGAGCTGATCCGCCGCATCGACCACTGGCTGGCCCGCGAACTCCCGCCCGCCCATGGCGGCGCCCACCTGCACACCGAATCCGTTGGCGCCGTGGTCGATCGCCTCGCCCGTTACACCACCTCCGCCCGGCTATCGCTGCTGTCCGACGACACCACCGTCGAACGCCACTACACCTGGCACCGACTGGCCGAACTCACCGTCGGCTACAGCGATCTCGCCTACGAAGTCGGAGCGGGCATCCGGCGCCTCCCCGATCTCGGCCATCTCGAACCAGCCACCACCGGCCTCGACAACCGTTAGACCAACCCGAACCCCTTCGCCCCTAGAGGGCTCCCTGCGGCACGATCCCGCCAATTCCCCCTAATCCCCCGCCTTCCCTTCCGCACCCGGAGGTTGCCCATGCGCACTGAACTCCCGCGACGCCAACCCGGACAGTCGCGCATCCCATCACCGAAATATCCCCAGAACCAATCGCGCACGCCCGACCTGTCCGTACTGACCCGATTGGCCGAGGCCCTGCGGCACTGGCAGTCCGACACCAACTTGCGGAGGCAGCGGTGACAGAACCCACCAACCCGACAGCCGCCCGGCTGCGCTTCCTCATGGCCCGCGCCCAACGCGCCGGTTACCAACTCATCGCCGAACCGGCAGGCGAGGGCTGGCTCCTCGTAGACCTCCACGACGGCGTGCGGCTGTTCGAATCCGACTCTCTTGCGGGGGTGGAGCGGTACCTGAGCGAGTAGGCGAAGCTCCCGCTCCGCAGCAGTGGCCCGGAACCGCTCAGGTTGTCACCGCGGCTGGTTATACTCGGCTGACATCGCACACACGGCAGGGGGACCGAATGACCGAGCGAGCGTTGACCGCGCGTGACATCGCGCGATGGTTCGTGGCATGGGCCGAGAATATTGATGCGACGGTATCCAATCTCAAGGTTCAGAAGTTGCTGTACTACGCACAGGGTAAACATCTCGCGTCCACTGGCAGGCCCCTGTTCGACGACGAAATACAGGCGTGGGCGCACGGCCCCGTTGTACCGGCCGTCTATCACGAGTACAAGCACTACAAGTCCAACCCGATCGACCCGAACGAGGCGCTCGATGACTCGTTCGATTGGGACGATTTCAAGGCCGTTGAGGAATGCCTACTGGCCACCTGGGACATTTACGGCAGCCTCGCCGCGTGGGCGCTGCGCGACAAGACACACAACGAGGCGCCGTGGATCAATGCGTTCGGCGATGGCTCCCGAAATAGCGTGATCAGTCAGGAACAGCTGCGCGAGTTCTTCACCGATGGGCAGCGATAGCACCAGACGGCGCGGGTCGGTACCACAGCACAAGTCGACTCCGCGACCGCCCAGTACGCCCACGGCGACTCCCGCTGGATATCCGATCCTTTGTCTGCGCAACCTCCAGGACAAGTTCGGCGTCGACGACCTCTCCCCGGATCAGTGCCGGGAATTCCTCCGAAAGTGGCACAAGCGCACAAAACTGACCTGGACCGATCTCGTACATCACCCGCGCCATGGACTCGGCTCCGAGAAGCTACCCAAGCGTGCAATCAAGCCAGCTATTCCCGAACATCTGGAACGGGACAGTTACCTCGTCTTCCGACACCAGGAGAACCTGCCTTTCGTCGGTTTTCGCGCCGGCGACGTGTTCCACGTGCTGTGGATCGAATCCAGGTACAACGATCTGTACGACCACGGCAGCTGAGAAGTCGAACCCGCCCCTGTGACCCGAGCCCGACGAACGGGCTCGGGTCGTGTCGCATCACCGTTGGATACCTGGATAGCAAGTTCGCAGCACAGCACGCCATGGCCGACATACGATGGGGGCCCGCACAAACGAATCGAGGTGGGGACGTGGTAGATCCAGTGTCGCTCGGTGCCGCAGCAGCTGTTCTGCTTGCGACGAAATATGGCGAAGGTCTTGCGCAAACCGCCGGCGCCGGCGCCTGGTCGGCCATCACCCGGTT
Source organism: Nocardia sp. JCM 38205 (assembly GCF_058222935.1). Taxonomy (NCBI): domain Bacteria; kingdom Bacillati; phylum Actinomycetota; class Actinomycetes; order Mycobacteriales; family Nocardiaceae; genus Nocardia; species Nocardia sp. JCM 38205. The sequence goes on from NZ_JBYHFL010000005.1 coordinate 425,505, forward strand.
ACGGGATCGCATCATCGCGAAGTTCACTGACGAGCCGGCGACCAGTGCGGCCATTGCCCGGCTCCACACCGAATCCACCGAAGCCGACCGGGCCATCGTTGCCGAGCGCGTCGAGTCGGCTGCGGCAGCGGACTCCCGATTCCGGTCGGACATCCAGGAACTGATCGACCTGGCCAGGCAAGACAGGAAAGTCGCAGACTTCATCTCGCACGCCTACGACAACGCGAAAGTGCTCAACATGCGCGACAATCACGGCACCATATCGTTCTGACAGTACGCGCCGTGTTCAACTTCAAAGCGGTTGCGAGAGGCAACTCCAAACAGGTCAACGTCTTCGGGGACAACCGGGGTGAGATCGAGACGACAACGATCTACCTGCTGTACGGATACATCCAGCCGAGAAACATCGTCGCTGCGATCGTGGTAGCGGTCGTGGTGATCGCCGGGTGCATCTGGGGTGTCACGAGGGAACATCCGGCCGGTGCGGCGCTGGCCGAAATCAACGGGCCCGCATCGACCAACACATGGGGTCCGGACCGAATCACCTACAGCAAAGGTGAACGTGCACAACGCGGCAAGGCTCCGGTCGCCATGAACTCCGTCACCGACAACCCCATCCACGGGGACGAACGTAACTTCTTCCGCATCCGCGAAGCTGCCGCTGATAAGCCGTGGGCCGACACCGTGGAGCTCCAACCGGGCCATGAGTATGAGCTATCGATCTTCTATGCCAACAGTACGGAGGAAAGTCGAATCGACTTCGCCCGTGCTCGGGTACAGCTTCCCACAATGATCAAGCACAATGACAGCAAGAAGGCGACGGCGCTGTTGTCGGCCGCACAGACGATGCCCGCCGAGATATGGGACACTGTCGAGTTCGTCAATCACACCAACGGCGACATCACTTTTCAGTACAAGCCCGATTCCGCCCGTGTCATCGACGGCAACGGCCGATCGCGTCCGGTCACCAAGGAGGACCTCCTCGGCGCAGGCGCTCTCGTCGGCACAGACGACCCCGTTGGAAGCATCCCCGCAGGCCCCGACGGCCACGGAACCTTGGTATTCACCCTGGTCCCGGTCGCTCCCGGCTTCACGTTCGAGTCGTCGGCGCAACAGGGTTCCGATCTGAACGACTTCCGCACGATCATCACTGCCGAGGCCGGGAGCCAGGCACGCATTCGACTGAGCTACTTCAACCATGGCAACACGGTGCAGCGCCAGGTGGTGATGCGCACCCAATTCACCGGAACCATCCAGTTCGCTCCCGGCCAGACGGTCTTGGTCAACGCCACCTATCCGAAAGGCACGCGTATTCAGGACGGTTTCGGCGATAGCGGAGTAGATATCGGTGATTACCTACCCAAAGGTAACGCAGCCCTTTTCTTCACAGTGACACTATCGGGGGCACCGTGTTCACAGGAACATCTGAAATCCACGATCACAACTGAAAATGGAGGAAGCTCCGACACCGTGTTGGTGCGGATCGCGGGGAAAGGCTGTTGAGCCGCGGAATATCGCCGGCGCAACGAGTTCCGGTCCCGGAACACGAAACCGGCCCTGGCCACGATAGTGATCCAGTGGGCGTGAGTCTCGCTCACTGGATCACTCGGCTGGGCCGTCCGGGAGCCCAACACCGACTAGCAGCACCGTGTCAGCGCCGCAGGAGCCCCGTGCGTGCACTGTCGGACGGCAGCCCGCGGGCCGCTTACTCTTCGCCTGCATCTCCTGAACAGCTCGCCGACGCAAACGGACCACTCGATGCCTGCTCCGATATAACCTATTTCTCCGATCAAGATTCGGCAGGTGATCTCTCCGCCGTCAGCGTTGTTCGTGGCGGTCATGGAGACATACTTGCCGAGGCCGTCGATCGTCACGTCCGTACTCCCCGGGATGCCGTAACGAGCTCGATTCACGCCGAAGCGATGAGTTCGGCCGCTGCGCGGAGTCTTCCTATGTGACACCCCGTGCACCGGAAGGCGAGCATCCTCACCTCGGAGGAGATGGAGGCCAGATGAGCAATCCGATTCGGCTGTATATGACGATGTCGCTCGACGGCTATATCGCCGGTCCGGACGATCGTCCGGGCCAGGAGCTCGGGCGGGGTGGGGGACGGCTCTTCAATTGGCTCGACGACCGGGAATCCGAGGGGCCCAGCGGGCAGGTTTATCGCGAGGCAATGGAGACCGGTGCGGTGATTTCCGGGCGTCGGACCTTCGAACTCGCGGGGCGCTGGCAGGGGGATCATCACGATGGTGTGCCGATCTTCGTCCTCACCCATCATGTCGATGACGGGGACGTGCCGCCCGGGCATGCGCGGTTCGTCACCGACGTCGACGAATGTGCTCGTCAGGCGCGCGCGGCCGCTGGGGGCCGGGCGGTGATGGTCCATGGGGCGGGTGCGGCCCAGGCGCTGCTGCGGGCCGGGCAGATCGACGAGATGGAGATCCATCTGGTTCCGGTTCTCCTCGGGGGCGGCCGGAGGCTGTTCGATCAGCTAGGTGACCGCGTCGAACTCGAACTCGTCCGGCGGCTCGAGGACCGCGACGTCACGCACCTCCGCTATCGGGTGCGCCGATCCGAGGAGGGCGAGTGAAAACGCTCTTCGTCGCCTTCCGCGTCACCGACCTGGATCGCTCGCTCGATTTCTACACCGCGCTCGGCTACGTCGAGCTCGGCCGGGTCGATAGTGGCGGCGGGACTCTCCTCGCGCTACTCCAGTTCCCCGGCGAACCAGCGGCCTCGCTCGAATTGGTCCACCGCCCCGCCGATGGACGCGTCGACGTGGGCAGCGGTGTCGATCACCTCGCGATCCAGGTGGACACACTTGCCGGCACTCTGGAGCGGCTGACCCGCGTCGGCCTGGAGCCAGGGCCCATCGAGTACCCGGGTGGGCCTGACGGCCCGAAGACGTCGTGGCTCACCGACCCCGATGGCTACCGGATCGAGCTGGTGGAGTGGCCGCCCGGACACCACGGCGGGATAACGTCCGCCGACTTCTCTTGAACGGTGCGGTGGGCGGGCCGTGCGCTCGGTCATCGCGAGACCAGATGCCGTCCTCGAGCGGACCGCGTTGTGTGTGCCCCTACCGGTGACCCTTCCGCTTCCGGGCGGACGGCACGCGACACACCACGCACTCGTTCCACACGCACCCCCGCGCGGATCCGGTCATACTCCCCCGTCCCCTCGTCCCGCATCATGAACCCATGTCGGATTTGAAATGGGACGACGTCAAGAACTTCTTCGACCCCGCTGTCATGGGCGCACTGCCGGACGTCTACGTGCACGACACGACCGTCGAGGACTGGCAGGCCGTGTTCGATCTGGTGCGGTCCAGCGGGTGGGAGTGGGAGTTTCGGGAGGGGGACGAGGTCAGGGCGTTGCCTTCGGCTGCCGAGGTGTTGGGGCGGGGCGACGATGACGAGGTGGTGAGTCTGCGGGTTCGGGTGGCGCCGGAGTTGGAGGCGATATTTCGGCCGTGGGATGAGACGCAGGTGGAGTTCGATATTGATCTGCGGGAGTTGCAGGGGCAGGTGGGGGTCGATGTGTTGTGCGGGTTCCTGGGCGCTGTCGGGCGGCTGCTGGGGAAGAAAGTGGTGATGGAGGCCGAGGGGGATTTCGGGCATCCGGTGCTCGGGTATTCGCCCGAACAGGATCGGGTGGTGGTGCTGGCGGAGCCGGAGAGCTGAGCGGTTGGGCCACCAGGCAGGTGATTGCGGACCTACACTGGGCGGGTGTTTGTTCGACGGCTGATCGCAGCGTCCATGTTCGCCACTCTGACCGCGTTCGGCGCGGGTGCCTGCACCATGCAGGGTGACGGATACAAGAGCGAGTGCAAGGTCGAGGGCTGCGTCATCACCTTCGAGCGCGGAGTCGACGCCGAGGCGAACGTGCTCGGGTTGAAGGTCAAGGTGGTCTCGGTGGAGGGGAACATGGTCACCCTCTCGGTCGGCGGGCAGGAAGTGTCTGTGCCGGTCGGTGAATCGGGGTCCGCCGAGGGCAACACGGTGACAGTGCGTGAGGTGACCGACAGCCAGGTGGTGGTCGAGATTTCCTCCGGTCTGCAGCCCGGCGGCTGATCCGACGGCGAGCGTTACGCCGAATCGCTTCCACTCATGCCTGCCTGGTTGGCGAGCATCGGCGAGAAGGCCGGGATCATGCCGATCGTGTCATCCCCGGCGCGACCGGTGTCCCCATGGGGCTTCCGAAGAAGCTCGAACGGGGGGCCGAGTTGATGGCGGCGGCTCGTCAGCTCTACCCCGAGGCGCCGCGACCGGTCTCCCCGGACCCCTACACCCTCGATTCCGTACGGTCGGTGATCCCGTTCACGGTGACCCGTGAACACCCCGCCTGGGCAGGAATCCGCTCGGCCGAAGCGACTTTGGCCGGCCAGATCTACGGGCAGCAACATCAGGCGCTGCAAGCCGACCTCGAGGCCGGACTTGTCGACGACCTGGTAGCGAAGCTGTTGCATGTGCGCGTGCCCAACGGCATGGCATCGACGGTCGCACCGTGGACCGATACCGTGCCCATGCTGCCCCCCGGGCCCACAATGTGTCGCTGACCAACGTCGACACCGGGGGCACGTTCGTGGCGCCCTGGGACGTGCTCGCACGCGAAGTCCCACTCGAACCGGTGGCAGGCCTTTACCCGGAGGCGTTACTAGGTCGAATTCCATCCTGGCGCAGAGACAATGGCGCGCCTGACTGCGGCATCCGCAGCAAGGCTGGGCTGATCGCACTCGACCCGACATGAGAGAATCAACGGCGTTTCACAAGTGAATGGAGCAAGATGAGAATCGCCGCTGTTCTCGGTACGTCCGCTGTTGCTGTCGGGCTGGTCCTGTCGGTTCCGGTGCAGGCTTCGGCGCAGCCGGGGTCCGGATGCCACGAATCCTACGATCCGTGTGTGCCGATCACGTCCGATGTGGACTGTGCCGGTGGGAGCGGGAACGGGCCGGAGTACACCGGGCGGGTGCGGGTGATCGGGCCGGATGAGTACGACCTCGACCGCGACGGGAACGGGATCGGCTGCGAGAACAGCTGATTCCGGTGGCCGGGATCCGGGCGGGCTGCCCGGATCCCGCAGAATTCACCCCTCCGTCGCATTCCGGCTCACCTGATCTGGCACCGTCGGCACGCATGAGCGTCTGTCATCGCATCGTCGCCCTCTGCGCCGGACTGCTCAGCGTGAGCCTGCTTGCCGGATGCACCTCCGAGCCGCCTACGCCCGAAACGGCCCCACTCGTCTCGACGGACGATCTGCCCGAGGCCAAGCCCGGCGAGGTGCATCTGTTCGGATTCAATGACCTGCACGGGCATCTGCAACCACCGGAAGGCTCGAATGGACAGATCGCCGGGCACGAGGCGGGTGGGGCCGCCTACCTGGCGACGCATCTGGCGCGGCTGCGCACGGCCTACCCGGAGAGCGCGGTGCTGCTGGCCGGTGACAACTTCGGTGCCAGTCCGTTGGTGTCGTCGCTGTTCCACGACGAGCCGACGGTGCAGTATCTGAATGCACTGCGACCTGCGGCGTCGGCCGTCGGGAACCATGAACTCGATGACGGTGTGCTGGAGTTGGCCCGGATGCAGCAGGGTGGGTGCGCGCTCCACGGGTGCTCGCCCGGAACGCCGTTCACGGGGGCGGAGTTTCCCTACCTCGCGGCGAATATGACCAACAGCGAGGGGAAGCTGCCGCCCGGGCTTCGGCCGTGGACGATGATCGAGGCAGGCGGGCACAAGATCGGTGTGGTCGGTGTCGTGACACCAGAAACCGCGCAGATCGTTTTCCCGGAGGGCATTCGCGGATACAGCTTCAGCGATCCGGCGGACGCGGTCAACCGGCACGTGCCGGACGTGCTCAGCGCGGGCGCCGAGGTCATCGTCGGGTTGGTGCACGACGGCGGGAAACAGCAGGTGCCCGACGCCGACTACAACGGATGCGCGAACATCACACCGAACGTGCCCGAGCTGGCCCGGCGCACCGATCCGGCGGTGCGTGTGCTGTTCACCGCCCACAGTCATCAGTCCTATGTGTGCGAATTCGACGGCAAGATCGTGACGCAGGCGGCCTCGTATGGTCGGCTGATCACCGACGTCACGCTGCATTTCGGTGACGGTGGCGTGGACGTTCGGGCCGTCAACCGGGTGGTGACCCGGGACGTAGCGCCGGATCCGGCCACGGTCGAGCTGATCGACTTCTTCGCCGCCGAAGCCGCGCCGAGGGCCGAGCGGGTGGTGGGAACCGCGGCCGAACCCTTGCCGAAATCGGCTGCACCGGGCGCGGAATCGCCGTTGGGCGATGTGATCGCCGATGCCATGCTCGACACGACGGCCGGACCCGCGCAGGCGGTGGCGGCGTTCATGAATCCGGGTGGGGTGCGCGCCGATATCGGGGCGGGTCCGATCACGTTCGGCAGCATCTACCAGTCGCAGCCGTTCGGCAATCAGGTGGTGACCGTCAGCCTGACCGGTCGTCAGATTGTCGAGCTGCTCGAACAACAGTGGAGCAAGCCGGATAAGCCGATCGTCCTGTCGGTGGCGGGCATCTCCTACGCCTATGACGATGCGGCGCCGATGGGCAACAAGGTCGATAGAAGCAGCATCCGAATCGGCGGAGAGCCGGTGAACGAGGTTGCGGTGTATCGGGTGACGACGAACAACTTCCTCGCCTCCGGTGGTGATGGGTTCAGTGTGTTCACCCGCGGGACCGATCTGACCGTTGGGCCGATGGATCTCGATGCGCTGGAGGCTTACCTGAGCGCACGCGGACCGGTTGCACCTCCGGCTGTCCGAGTGGAGCAGCGCTGATCTTGGTTGCTGCCCACCCGCACGAGCCGCCCACGAAGACCACGTCGACGCCAGCGCGATCACCAGGCACGACCGCGACCGAATGGACCAGCACAGATGATGCCGGTCGCGGCTCGAACCGCGTCCGATCAGGCGATGCCCTCGTTCACACTGGCACCCCAGCGGACGAGCTTCAGCCGCCCTTGATCCTGAATCCACTGGGAAATCGATGCATTCGGGACCGGCGGCAGTTCGTCGGTCAGCTCCGACCCCGGACCTGCGAAGATGCGGCGCAGCGCGGCGATGGTCGCATCGTGGGCGACGATCAGGATGTGGGCTCGGGCGGCGGGGCGTTCGAGGTCGTTGATGAGATCGCGCACCCGCAGGGTGACGTCGGCGAGCGATTCGCCACCTGGCGGGCGGTAGAACCAATCCCCCAGGCGCGCACGGCGTTCGGCTTCTTCGGGAGCGTCGCGCCGAATCGCGGCGGGTGACCACAGCTCCAGCGCCCCCATTTCGCGGTCCCGCAGGCGTTCGTCGACCACTACGACCGGATCGTCGCCGCAGCCGTGCGCGGCCTGCTCCATCGCCGCCCACGTGTGTCGCGTGCGCAGATATGGCGAGCAGAGAACAATCCGGGGACGGTCGCCGCCGAGCCGGGACCACCACGCGCCGAGTGCCGCAGCCTGCTGCCGGCCCAGCGCGGACAGTTCGATGGTCCGATCCGGGACGCGAGGGCGGGTGTCGGCGTCGGGACGTTCGGCGGCGGCGTTCACGGTGCTCTGGCCGTGTCTGATCGCCCAGACACCGGCGATCTCGGTCGGCCGGGGAAGCGGGTAGGCGATCGCTTCATCCACCGTGTCAGTCTGTCAGATGCGCAACCCATAGATAGTCGCGTGGACGACTCACCGCCACCAATCGCTGGCGGGCGAGCAGTTCCGCGCGGTCTCGGGCGCCGCCGGTGAGGTGGGCGGTATCGAATGGCTTGTCCGCGATGTGGAAGACGGCGGCGAAATCCATGCCCTTGGCCCGATAGACGGTGCCGACCTTGATGCAGTCGAGTTGCGTGCCGTCGTATTCTTCGAGCGAAAGCACCGGGAAGTTGGCCTGTTCCAGGACTTCTTGGAAGTGCGCCGCATCCTTTCTGGTGTTGACGATGACGGCGATATCGGTGACGGCCAGACCCGAGTCCTTGATCGCGCGGACCAGCACCGTGTCGATCTCGGCGCGGCCGACGAAACGCTCGCTGGCATCGCCGCCGGGCAGCACCGAGTCGCTGTCACGCAGCACGAATCCGCGACCACCGTCGAGATCGTCGACACTGTTTCCTGCCTCGATCTGCTGGGTGTAGCGCAGGATCGCTTCGCGGTTGCGATAGTTCCGCCGCAGTATGCGCCCGCGCCCCAGCAGTGGAATTCCGGCATCGGAGATGCGCCAGCCACCCGCATAGACCTGCTGCTGCCCGTCGCCGACCATGAGCAGGTTCGCGTCCGGGCCACCGCCGGCGATCTGGTGGACCAGGCGCAGCTGCATCAAGGTGAAATCCTGGACCTCGTCGACGACGACCATCGCGTAATCTTCGGTGCCGTCCAACGGCCTGGCCCGCAATTCATCGATCGCCTTGCGGATGATGTCGTTGAAATCGTCGGCGCCACGATTGGCCATGCGTGCCTGATACGGGCGATACAGGTGCTCCCACACGTAGTCCCGGCGGCTGCCGTGGAGTTGAATACCGTCGCGGCCGGTGCGTTTGATCGCTTTGTACGCATCGCGCGTCTCCAGGCCACGGCCTTTGATCGTGCGATCCAGCTCGTCTTGCCAATACTGGTAATCGGTGCCCTCGATCCGGCCCAGCACCTCGCGCGCCCGGCTCCAGGCGCGGGCGAAGGCATCTTCTCTGATGGTGGAGTCGAGGTAGTAGGGGACTTCGCGGCGTTTCAAGAACTCGATCGTCCACGCGTGCAGGCCGATGAACTTTGCCCGGCCGCGCGCGTGCGGGGCCAGATGAGCAAAGCTCTGCTCGTGATAGGCGGGCAGTGTCTTGACGAAGCTGGTGAACAGCAGCCGGCCAGGATTGTGTTTGGCGAAATGCGCCATCCGATGCAGCGCGACGACCGATTTCCCGGTGCCCGCCGGGCCGCTGAATCGGGCCGGGCCGGTGAAATTCGCGTGCACCAGGGCGAGCTGTTCCGGGTCGAGGAACGTCATCCACTCGCGGAAAGGGCGGGCCAACCCGTTCGCCCTCGCATCCTCTGCCAGCGACGATTCGCCGAACAGACCGTCGGATGCCACCGCGTCGGCAGCGGGCGCGGATTCGGTGGAAATGCGTTGATACCAGGTCAATCGGTCCGACACCGTCAAGGCGATGTCGCGGGCACGGCGCTTCGACAGCTTGGTCTCGCCCGCGATGAGTGTTTCGCGAATGGTCGATTCATCGACCGCGAGAAACTGATCGTGCGGTTCCACCCGAGCCGCCGAGGTCATCAGCAGCATGATGTCGAGCATGTGCGGGACGAACTGTTCACGCCCGAACAGCAGGCCCGCGAAGGCCTCCTCGGCATGTTTGCGGACCCGGGCCAGGTAAGCGCGCGAGGGCACGACATCGGTGAACACCAAGGCGTACACACCCGTACGGCCGATCGCGAACCCTGATGCTCGCCCCTCGTTGTCGCCGGCGCGATCGACCAATAGATGCCAATCGCGTTCGGACAACGGAACCGAAAGAAACCGCCGCTGCGCCGCCGTGAGCCGCGGCAGATCAGCGAGTTCGCGCTCGACCCACCGGCGCCTGCGCTCACGAGCAATGTCGGTCATGAGTGATCCCCTGCTTTCGGATGATGTTTGCATCCGAGGAGGAAGTTTACCGGAACATTGTTGCTTCAACAGTGAATTCTGCTCGTTGCCAACATAATTGGCGAATGTTCTTGCAGATGTCGTTGCATTTGCTTCGCACGGTTCGGCAGCCGGATCAGTGCGTGATGCACGCGAGTCGACGACTGCGTCGGTGTCGGCACACCGGCTGATGGTCCGGCGCCCCGCACCTCCCGACACCGCACCGGCATCCCGCTGGCCACCCGCCGTCCGCAGCCGGAGCCGCAGATCAACAAGGCGATTCCGCGCCCGGCAGGACGTTCGACACGACACGCCGTCGACTTCCGAAAACGCCGTTCCGACAGGGCGTGTGCGACGGATCCCGGGCGAAACCTGGCGCACGGAATTCCACGAATGCCATGCTGCTCACAGCCGATCGCGATCCGGCGATCATCTGCGAGGGGGATATCGATGGTTGAGTTCCGCATCGAACTGCTGCCTATTCCCATGTACGAACCTCCGTCGCGGCCGTACACGCCGCGCGGTTCGCGGAATCCGCTACCGGAAGGCCATGAGGCCGTGCCGTGCCGGAGTCGCTTACGCCCTCGGACGGCGCAGGCCCCCCATCGAGAACCCGCAGGAATCCGCCGGGCGGCGTGCTCGGTGGCGAGGTCGAATCACGGCGGTGAGGCGTTGGAACAGGCACGGCTGGCCGCCGAACGATCGCTGCGGGTGGCACTGGAAGTACTCGACCATCGACGGCCCGTCTCGCAACTGTCGGGCATTGCCGATGAACGCACGGTCGCGGCGGTCGGCACCTTGGTGCGGGCCGGCCTCGTGCCGAGCAGGGAACTCGGCGCCGCCGTCCTGGCGGGGCTACATGTGGAGATGGTCGACGAGCAGACGGCGGAGATCTGCGCCCGCTATCTGCGCGGTTCGCGCCGGCTTGCGCTAGCGGCACGGATCGAACGATCGGGAACTCGCGATTGGCACCTGACCGCGCTGCGGTTGAGCTGACCACGCCGGGCGCGGATCGGTCCCGGGGATGGCGGCGGGCATGGCATCGAAGGGCGTGGTGATCATGGCGTCGCCGGCACCGCAGCGGCGCGGGAATCGTACGGTCGAGCCGCTCCGTGGATTGGTTACGTTCTGGTCTCCGGCATCGAAACCCGCACGGCCGCAAGGGATCAACCGTACCGTTGATTGCTGGAAGTCGAGCAGCAAGGGGGTCGCGATGACCAACAGCGATTCGAGACGGACCAGGGTGTATCAGACCCTTCGGCAGATTCCGGACCTCACCCCGCGGCATCGGAACTTCTTGAGCGTGCCCTTGATCGACGACGCCTGGCATGTGCTCCTACACCGAGACTTGCCCCATCATCCGGCGAACGAGGCTGCCGCGATCGTGGTCGGCAGCCGCGGCGTGCACCTGCTGATCTTCGTCGAGCCAGGACGGCGGTTCCACCGCACCGACGACATCGCCCGCACGGCACGGCCGTTCGTCGCAGGGCTGCACAATGATCGGCATTACCTCGTCGCACAACGCATGCGCACGATCCTGCTGTTGCCCGACGGCGTCGCGGTAGCGGGTTCCGGACGCGACATTCCGACGCGGCCTGCCGACTTCGCCGCGACCTTGTCGCGGCTGGACAGGGATTTCAGCCCAGCACGAGCGCGGGCGATCGCGGACGAGATCGAGTACCGGGCGGCGTCGAACTACCGGCGGATACGCATCGAAGCACCAGAGCCGAATCCCACCGAATCGGCACTGCTCGACCGCTCGGATCTGGTGGCGCAACAGCGGGCGCGCGCCGCCAACCGCCCACTCGATGAGTGGACGACCTTTCGCGACCCGGAACTGATCGATCTGATCAATCGGACGTTCGGCGGCCCGGCACGGATCAGTGGTCCGGCGGGCACCGGGAAAACGGTGGTAGCGCTGCATCGGATGGCCCGCCACCTTCGGCACAACAGCGGGCCGGTGCTGTACACAACCTTCGTCACCACCCTTGCGGCTTGTCAGCGCACATATTTTCGACGCCTCGCGCCCGTGGTTCGCGATCGGGCCGAATTCGCCGGACTGCACGCATGGGCGAGACAGCTGATAGACAACCGCGGCGGCCATATCGAGATCGAGCCCACTCGGACCGATGACGCCTTCCAGCAGGCCTGGCGCCACGCCGGGACGACACTCGCCGCCATCGATGCCCGCGCCGATTACTGGCGAACCGAAATCGATCGGGTCATCAAGGGTCGCGGCATCCCGGACCTCCCGCACTACTGGGAACACGACCGCACCGGACGCAGCGGCCCCGATCTGAATCGCGACCAACGCGAACTCGTCTGGAATGAGCTCTATCTCCCGTACTGCGACATCCTGCGTCGACAGCGGCTCGGCGACTTCAACGACATGATCACCCTTGCGCTCGAGATGCTGACCGAGAAGCCGTACGAGAAGCCCTACGGGATGGTCGTCGTCGACGAGATCCAGGACATCACCCTCAACGGGCTCCGCCTGGCCCACGCCATCGCCGGCGGCGGTGCGGACGCACCACTGCTACTCGTCGGCGACGGCCAGCAACAGGTGTACGAGGGCGGCTGCCGACCGGCCGATGCCGGTATCGACGTGCGCGGACGCACGGCGGTGCTCCGGGTGAACTACCGCAACAGAGAAGCGGTCTACCGCCGGGCCGTGACGGTCAACGCGGTGAACGCGCTCGGCCGGTTCGACGGGTTGCCCGGATGCGCACTCAACGAGGCGCGCTTCGTGCTACCCGGCGGCGCGACCGTCGACTGGCAGGGCTCGGTCGATGAGCTCGACGCCGCCCTGCTCGCCGCCATCCGTCGACGCTCGGCCCCGCTGGGTGAACTCGCCGTCATCACGACGACCCGCCAACTAGCCGCCACGGTTGTCGACGGACTGCGGAAGGCAGGCATCGGCGCGACCGCGCTGGAGGACTACCGCGGCGAGCGCACGGACAAGATCAAAGTGGGCACCGTTCACCGGGCGAAGGGCCTCGAGTTCAGGGGAATCTTCTATGTCACCGAACCACCCCGGCCGTTGACACCCGGTTCCCCGGGAGCCGATCGGCAACGGGCCGAGCTCTGGGACCGCCAGACAATGGTCGCCATCACCCGGGCGCGTGACTTCGCCTGGGTCGGGTTCCTCGCTCGCACGCCGGACCGGCGCGACCACGGCTGGGATCGGGTCAACCGTGCGACGACGATCGGCTAGAGGTGCACGCGACCTCGGGCGATTCCGCTTCCGAACTGTTCGTCGAACCGTGGACGCGAGTACCTCGGCGGTGGGAAGCTCGATATAACCGCGTGTCGATTCCCGAGGACGGTGAGTCATGGTGGACAGAGCGAACGGGGTGGGGCGGCCGGAGGCCATCCGGAATGTGGTGCTGGTCGGGGGTAGCGGGTCGGGGAAAACGACATTGGTGGAGGCGTTGGCGCTGGCCACCGGGTCGGTGAACCGGGCGGGGCGGGTGGAGGACGGTACCTCGCTGTCGGATTACGACGAGATCGAACAACGTCAGCACCGGTCGGTGCAATTGTCGGTGGTGCCGGTGCAGTGGGAGGGGGTGAAGATCAACCTGATCGATACACCGGGGTATGCGGATTTCGTCGGCGAACTGCGCGCCGGGTTGCGGGCGGCGGATGCGGCGTTGTTCGTGGTGTCGGCAGCCGAAGGGGTGGAAGGAGTCGCCGGATCGACCCGAGCTCTGTGGGAGGAATGCGCGAGCGTGGGGATGCCGCGCGCCATCGTGCTCACGCATCTGGATACCGCGCGCGCCGACTTCGAGGAGATGACGCGGACCTGTCAGGCGCTGCTCGGCGGCGAATCGGCGGAGAATGTGCTGCCACTGCATCTGCCCGTGTACGGACCCGCCGCCGCCGACGGCCATCGGCCGGCGACCGGATTGATGGAGTTGCTGGAACAGCGGATCGCCGACTATTCGACCGGCCGGCGCACCTGGAAGGAACCCTCCGATGCGGAGCTGGCGATGATCGGACCGGCCAGGGACCGGCTGATCGAGGGCATCATCGCCGAAAGCGAAGACGAAACCCTGATGGAGCGGTACCTCGGCGGCGAGACGATCGAGCTGAGCACGCTGATCAGAGACCTGGAGCGCGCGGTGGTGCGCGGCAGCTTCCACCCCGTTCTGTTCGCGGCGCCCGCCGCCGAGGAGGGGTTACAAGGGCTCGGCACCCTGGAAATGCTCGAGCTGATGACCGCGGGGTTCCCCACCCCCGCCGAGCACGAGGTGTCGGCGGTGCATCTGGCGAACGGCTCGAAACCCACTCCCCTGCACTGTGATCCGTCCGGCGAGCTGGCGGCCGAGGTCATCCGGACCTCGTCGGATCCGTACGTCGGCCGGGTCTCGCTGGTGCGGGTGTACTCCGGCACCCTGCACGCCGACGACACCGTGCACATCTGCGGGCACGGCTCGGGCACCGACCACGACGCCGACGAACGCGTCGGCGGGATCACCGCCCCGTTCGGTAAGCAGCAACGCCCGCTGCGCGAGGCCGTCGCCGGTGACATCGCCTATGTCACCAAGCTCGGTCACGCCGAAACCGGCGACACCCTGTCCGGTACCGGCTCGCCGCTGCTGATCGAACCGTGGCAGATGCCGGAACCCCTGCTGCCCATCGCGATTCGCGCGCACAGCAAGGCCGATGAGGACAAGCTGTCGCAGAGCCTGTCGCGGCTGGTGGCCGAGGATCCGGCGATCCGGGTGGAGAACAACGACCGCACCCACCAGCTGGTGCTGTGGTGCCTGGGTGAGGCGCATCGTGACGTCGCGCTGGAACGGTTGCGCACCCGGTTCGGTGTGCAGGTCGATACCGAAGAACACAAGGTCGCGCTGCGGGAAACCTTCGGCGGCAAGGCAACCGGGCGCGGCAGGCATGTGAAGCAGTCCGGCGGGCACGGGCAGTACGCGGTGTGTGAGATCGAGGTCGAGCCGCTGCCGGAGGGATCGGGGATCGAGTTCGTCGACAAGGTGGTCGGCGGGGCGGTGCCCCGGCAGTTCATCAGCTCGGTGGAGAAGGGCGTGCGCGCGCAGGCCGCGCGCGGTGTCGCCACGGGATATCCGCTGGTCGATGTGCGGGTGACGTTGCTCGACGGTAAGGCGCATTCGGTCGATTCCTCCGATGCCGCATTCCAGACCGCCGGTGCGCTCGCGCTGCGCGAGGCGGCGGCAGGCGGCCGGATCGATCTGCTCGAACCGATCGCGGAGGTTCGGGTCAAGGTTCCCGACGACTACCTCGGGGCCGCGCTCACCGACCTCTCGGTGCGCCGCGCTCGCATCCTCGGCACCGAACCGGCCGAGACGGGGCGCACGCTGATCCGCGCGGAGGTTCCCGAACTCGAACTGTCCCGGTATGCGGTGGATCTGCGCTCGCTGACCCACGGCGTCGCGCACTTCAGCCGCGACTACCTACGTCATGACCCGATGCCCGCACAGCTGGCGGAGCGGGTGCGGAAGGAGTCGGTGTCGGCCTGACGCCCCCGCACTCGCCACGGCGTTTCGGTCGATGAACCAGCGCGCCGACAAGCCGCAGGATGTGCCAGCGCACATCGTGCCGAAGGGTCACCGCTCGAGCGATTCGACCGCTGTGATGGCGGTCCCCAATGGGTTGCGGACACGGTGCCCGGGGTGTTTACTTTTCGGCGCTAGGTGCCATCGTTCGCTGAGGCTCCTTCACGGAAACAGGCCGGCGACCCCGAACGTCGAGAGACGCCCCGGGTCAGGACAGGCTTCCCCGGCTTAAGGGGTGGCCCCGACCGGCTCCCACCGCCCGCAGGTGGGTTCACGCCGTGGAGTGCCAAAGGTCTGACGAGGAGTGGTACCCACCGGTGATCGACGCCGGTCCACTCCCTCGGCGCAGGAAGGGAGGTGGATGTCGTGTCCGACGGCAGTCATATACGCCGTGCCATCACACAGTCACCACGCCAGCTTCACCGCCGCGCCCTCGGCTGACTCCGCCGATCCGCCCGCCGGTGCGAGGTGGCGCGCCGAGCGGAAGAGGTTCTGCCATGACCACCTTCGATATGCTGCTGCGTCTCGGGACCGGAGTCGGGCTGGGTGCCCTGATCGGGATCGAACGCCAATACCGTGCCCGCATGGCCGGGCTGCGCACCAACGCGCTGGTCGCCGGCGGTGCGACCCTGTTCGTGCTGTTGTCCGCCCATGGTTTCCACGGTGAGGTCGCCGACCCGACGCGGGTCGCGGCACAGATCGTCTCCGGGATCGGGTTCCTCGGTGCGGGCGTCATCATCCGCGACGGGCTCAACGTGCGCGGGCTCAACACCGCCGCGACCCTGTGGTGCGCCGCCGCCGTCGGGGCGCTCGCCGGGGCGGGCATGTATCTCACCGCCGCGGCCGGAACACTCGCGGTGGTCGGGGTGAACATCGCATTGCGTGCGGCCGGCCGGGCCGTCGATCGCCGGCCGGAGGCCGGAGCCGAACGCCCGGTGCGGTACGTGTTCACCGCTGTCACCGACGACGCCAATGAACCGCAGGTGCGGGCACTACTGGTCCAGTCGTTGACCCGTACCGATTTCCGCCTGGTCGCGGTGGCGAGCGCCAACGGCGAAACCAGCGGTCAGGTGATGGTGCGGGCCGACCTGGTCGGCGATCAGCGTGATGACCGGGAAATGGAGTCGGCGGTGAGCCGGCTGAGCCTCGAACCAGCGGTCACCAGCGTCGGCTGGCGGATCGCCGGGATGGCGTCGGAAGTACCCGCGTGACCTCGCGGCACGCCCGCGGCGACCACGGCGGACACTCTGTTCTGCTCACTCATCGCCCGTCGCGGCGATGAGATCGAGCAGCCCCGGGAACCGCTCGTTGAGATCCTCCGTGCGCAGGCGGCTGCGCCGTTCGAGCCCGTACTGCCGTTGATGGATCACACCGGCCTCGCGCAGGGCCTTGAAGTGGTGGGTGAGGCTCGATTTGGGGCGGTCGAAGCCGAACCAGCCGCACGGATGGTCGAAGTCGTCGGACTCGAGCAGGAGCTTGCGGGCGATAGTCATCCGCAGCGGCTCCGACAGTGCGCCCATGACGCGTTCGAGGCGGATCTCGGCCGCCGCCGGCTCCGGCAGCAGCGGGGGCAGTCGCGGCTACGGCCGAACCGGTCGGATCGAGATGGCACCTCGCGCGCGCGGCCTGGACGGTGACGGCGGTGTTCGCGCTGTCGAACTCCCCGACGCCGCTCTACGTGCACTGGCAGCACGAGATGCGGTTCTCCCCGGCGACGCTCACGGTGGTGTTCGCCGCCTACATCGCGGGCCTGGTGGCCGCGCTTCTCGTCGCCGGGCGGGCAGCGGATAGCTTCGGCCGCAAGCGTGTCGTCATCCCCGGGATCCTGATCGCACTGGTGTCGGCGGGGCTGTTCATGGTCGCCCGCACGGTCACGGAGCTGATCGTGGCCAGACTGCTGGTCGGGGTTGCCGTCGGGATCGTGGTGTCCGCGGGCATGGCCGCGGTGGTGGATCTGGGTGGCGAACAGCGGCGCGGGCAGACGTCGATGCTCGCGTCGATCGCGATGGTCTTCGGTGCCGGACTCGGGCCGCTGCTCGGCGGCGCGATCTATCAGACCGCCGATTCGCCCGTGCTGCCGGTGTTCACGGTGAACATCGCGCTGCTGATCGTGGCACTGATCGGCTATGTGCGGCTTCCGCTGGCACAGCCCGCGCAGCAACCGCACGCGACCGCATCCGCAGGCACGGCAGGTTTCCCGTGGCCCCGCCTGCCCCGTGTCCCCAACCGGAACCGCATCCATATCGCGAGCGGCGCAGCCGTTTTCGCCCCCGGGCTGACCGCTACGTCTTTCGTGCTGTCGCTCGGGCCGTCACTGCTGATCCTCGCGGTGGGCAATACGTCACCGCTACTGGCGGGCGGAGCGGCGAGCCTGATGTTCCTCGCTGCGACCGGGTCCCAACTCGCGCTCACCCGGTTCACCGTGGAGCGCTTGTTCGCGCTCGGCGCCGCGAGCACAGTATTCGCCATGCTGGCCGTCATCCTGACCGTCCTCACGAAGAGCCCGGCCTTGTTCATCGCCGCCGCCGTCCTCGCCGGCACCGGCCAGGGCCTCGGACAACTGGGCGGCCTGCGTCTCATCGCCCAGCACGTCGAGACGCAGCGGCGCGCCGAAGCCAACGCTGCGCTCAATATCTGCGCATACCTTCCGGCCGCGGTTCTCACCGTTGGCACCGGATACGCGGTCAGCGAATGGGGTATGCCCGCTGCGGCGACGGCACTCGCGGGCGTCCTCGGCACGCTCGGCCTCGCACTGGGATTTGCCGCTCGCCAATGGAATTCGCAGGCATGAGCACGCGGCGTCGCGCGCCTGGCACCGGCCGATCGAGGTTCGGGCAGACCGGAGGAGAGAGTTGCCGGTGTGCAAAGGCGGCGAACCTGACCCCGGGCTCGGCCGCCGCGCTCAGAACGCCGTCGGGAGGCACATCGAACAGCTGCGGGCCCGGGCGGAGAAGCTCGTCACAGAACATGGATCGGCCTCGTCCGGTGCACCCGGACGAGGCCGATCGCACCCATCGCTACGCGGTCGCGCGGCGGATCGTCGCCCACGCCCCACCGGTGCACACCACCGCGAGCGTCGCGGGCAGCAGCACCATGGGGACCACGCGTGGGGTATCGGCGAACCAATGGCCCACCTCGGGCCACCAGCCCTGCCAGGTGATCACGATCGCCGCCAGACCCAGACCCAGCAGTAACGCGAGCAGGAAGGTGTACACACCGGAGACTCGCCAGCGCTGATAGAGCGCGCCGATCAGCAGACCCGCGCCGGCGATCAGCGCGAGGATCGCCAGATAGGTGCCGAGCTGGAGCACGGGATTGTCGGTGAACTGGCCTGGGACATCGAACATCACCATGTTCACGCCCCAGCCGTCGGTGGATTCCTCGATCAGCCCGAGCCCCCACAACACCACCCCGGTGCCGAGGATCTGCGCGGCGGCGACCAGCAGGGTCGCGGCGAAATAGTCACGCCGGGTGACGCTCATGCCCAGCGCGAACGGGAAGGTCTGGGTCATGGCGGTCAGATAGAACGCGAGCACGATGCCGAAGGCGGCCGAGACGCTGCCGGTGACATTGCCTTCCTCGGCGTCGAGCAGCAAGAAGATCACCCACGGAATCAGGAACGCCACCAGCAGGATCCCGGCAGGCCACGCGATCAGCACCGGCCAGGCGACGGTGTGGATCCGCGATACGGAGACGGCTCGGCGCAGCATTACTGATCCTTTCCGCGCAGGTTGGTGGTTTCGACGATGAGCTGCTGCAACGAGACCGGCTCGACCAGCAGCCCCAGCGATTTGGCGTGCGCGATGTCATCGGCCCTGCGGTCGGTCCGCAGCATCACCCTGGCCTGGTTGCCGAGCGATTCGCGGCGCAGTTCGGGGCGTCCGGCAAGCAATGAGTCGACGTCGGCGAGGGGGCCGGACACGGTCATGGCGGTGTCGCGTAGATCGTCGGCGGGGGCGTCGACCACGAGTCGGCCCTTGTCGATCAACAGCACATGCTCGAGCAGGTCGGCGACCTCGTCGATGAGATGGGTGGACAGCACCACGGTGCGTGGGTGTTCGGCGTAATCGGCGAGCAGCCGGTCGTAGAACAGCTGGCGGGCGACGGCGTCGAGGCCGAGATACGGCTCGTCGAAGAACGTCAGCGGGGCGCGAGATGCGAGGCCTATGGTGACCCCGAGCGCGGAGGTCATGCCGCGGGAGAGCTTCTTGACCTTGCGGTCGGTCGGTAGATCGAAGTCGCGCAACAATTCTCGCGCGAAATCCTCATCCCAATCCCGCAGCAGATGACGGGCCGCCGAGAGCACATGCTTGACCTTGTAATCGGCCGGATAGGCCTGGCTTTCCTTGATGAAGGAGATTCCGCGCAGTACCTCGGTGTTCTCGTGCGGGGTGTGGCCGAATATCCGCACCTCGCCCGCGGTCTGGAAGGCCTGACCGGTCATCACCTGCATGAGCGTGGTCTTGCCCGCGCCGTTACGGCCCAGCAAACCGTAGATGGTGTTCGCACGCAGGTCGAGGGTGACATCCTCGAGTGCGGTGACGGCACCGAACCGCTTGGTCAGCCCCCGCGTGGATGCGACGACATCGGTGTCGAGCACGGCCGGTTCGATGGTCGCGGCGCTCATCGTGTCCCCTCTCGATGGTCGAGCATGGCTTTCAGTTCGTCGATGCCCATGCCGAGCTTGTCCGCCTCGGCGATCAGCGGGTCGATGAACTGTTCGGCGAACCGTTCCCGTCGGCGCAACCGCAAGGCATTGCGCGCGCCGGCTGTGACGAACATTCCGATCCCTCGCTTCTTGTACAGAATCCCGTCCGCCACCAGCTGATTCAGCCCCTTGGCCGCGGTCGCCGGGTTGATCCGATGGAAGGCGGCGAGCTCGTTCGACGATGGCGCCTGCGACTCCTCGGGCAGCGATCCGTCTACGATCGAGTTCTCGATCATCTCCGCGATCTGCAGAAAGAGCGGCCTGCCGTCTTCGAGCACGATCACCTTCCTCGGTTGAGTGGTTCATTACTCATGTAATGAACCATAGAGGCACGTGCGTCAGAGCGCAAGGCAGGGTCTTCCGTACGGTGTACAAAACCCATAAGGTGGCAGGTGATGTCAGTCCAGCGGAAGGAACCCGACATGTCGGTCGGCGCGGCGGTGAACCCCTACATTCAGCAACTCGGCGGAGGATTCATGTTCTCCAGGGAGGGAAAGGAATACGCGGCAGAAACCGGAGTCGACACCTTCTTCGGCCCCTACACCCGCGGGCGCGGCGGCGTGCTCGGCGACGTGGACGCCGAGGTGGTCACCGCGGCATTCGGATTCTTCCCGGCCCATTCGATTCGCACGGCCTGGGAATCGGTGCAGATGCCCGCCGCGAAAGCCGCGGAACGTTACGCACGCGTCTGCCAGGATTTCGGCCGGCGCAAACTCGCCGGGTTCGAGCAGGCCGGCCGGCTCGCGGAACTGCTCGAAGCCGTTGCCGCGGCCGCGGATCCGGCCGGGGTCCCCCTGTTCGCCGGCTGGCGGGCGATGCCGCTGCCCGCCGACGCCCCGGCGCGCGTGCAGCAGCTCACCCACGTGTTGCGGGAATTGCGCGGCGGCCTGCACCTGATCGCCGTGCGCGCCTCGGGAATCACGCCGCTGCAGGCCGTGCTGATCTCCGGCTCCCCCATCAACGACGGCCCCGGCCAAGCGCGCTGGTACGGCTGGCCGGAGCCGTTCGAGGAGATCACCGACGATATTCGTGCGCGCTGGCAGCGGGCCGAAGCGGTGACCGACGAACTCATCGCTCCCGCGTTCGCGGTGCTCGACGAGGGCGAGCAGGCGGAGCTCACCGAGCTCGTCGCCGCCGCGCACGCCAAGGTTTTCGCGCGGCAGTGAGCGAACGGGGGTAAGTCGCGGTGCCGGCAAAACGGCCGGCACCGGCGCACATATCCTGCGCAGTCAGTCCTAGGCGTTCGCAGCGCATGCTTCGCCGTTCGACCCGGCATGTCTCGACAGCTCACCTGCTGTGACGCAACAGGACTCACGGCAACGCCGGAGAAGTGTCATCACCGCGCGGGCTTGGTGGCGATCAGCAACCCGGTCGCATAGCGGTTCACCCGGAAACGCGGGTCATCGAAACCGGCCGAACGCACGGCGTCGGTGTACCGGCGGATATCGACGTCGGCGAACGGGTCGGTGTGGCCGCCCTTGCCGGTCAGGCGCATGATCCGGGTGAACACGGCGCGCAACCACGGCGAGGGATGGGCATCGGCGAGCAGGAGGCGGCCGCCGGGACGCAGGACCCGATACATCTCGTCGATGGCCGTGGCACGGTGCCGCTCGGGGATGTGGTGCATGACGAAAGTACAGGTGATGACGTCGAATTCGGCGTCGGCGAAGTCCAGGTGCTGTGCGGCGGAGAGCCGGTAGTGGTGGTTGGGCGCCGGATCATGGGTGCGGTTGTGCTCGATGGCCGTGCGGGAGGGGTCGACGCCGGTGACCGATCCGGTCGGCCCGACGAGCTCCCCGAGCGCACGCACCAGTTTTCCCGGACCGCAACCGATGTCGAGCGCATGGCTGCCGGGTGTGGCTCCGCTGGCTGCGGCCAGTTCACGGATGAGTTCGCGGTGGCGACCGAGAAAGAACGCGGCAGTGAACATGTTGTAGCGGCGGAGATCGGCGATGACGAGACCGGTCTCCGCCTCGTCGACGAACATGGCACCGGTGGACCGTGTGTTTCCTGACATGAACCCATGGTCGGAATTTCCTCCGGCCACGGCCAGAATCACAATGCGCGGATCTGTCCGTTTCCGCACAGAAGCCCCGAATCCGTCCATCGGCGAACGAGCCGGGCGGGCTCATGCGCCGATGGACCTCATCTACTGCGTGGCAGCGAGGAATGCGACTACGGGTGGCACCTCAAAGCCACCGCGTATCAGGGGTCTCCTCTGGACCGCCTTCGTGTGCCGGTGTCACACCGTCCTGCTCATGCCCCTCGGCGGCCGACGAGCGACGCTCGTCGTTCCGGTCATCGAATCGCCCGATCCCGCCTGGTACCCCGGCACCGGGAGAATCGTCGGCTCTGTCGGTCGAGTAGGAACTGGTGGCTCCGAAATCGGCTGGAGACGAACCGCCGAACGTGGGAAGACCGTCGAAATTCGCTATCGGTAGCACAGGTGGTGCGCCGAACCCGCCCGGCGCGGTCACCGCACCAGGCGCGGGCTGCTGCTGAGCCGGCACATCACCCGTGGACCACGGGGTGGGTTGGGGTCGGTCGGCACCCGGATTGTGAGGCGCATCATCCCGGCCGGTCAGCCAGTCGGCCGGATCGAAGCGACCAGCGCCATCGATACCTCGTGTGACGGTATCCGTGATCTGGGAAACCATGTCCCCCATATCGCCCCGGTTTCCGGGCAGACCGTGATCGTCCAGACTCGGAAGCAACCCATCGATTCCGGGAAGAACGCTGTCCAGACCGGGGAGCGGACCATCGAGATCCGGCAGGAGACCTTCGCCGAACCCAGAACCCGGCAGCCCTCCCTCACCCAGCCCCGGCAGATCGGGGCGAGGCAAGACGCTTCCCCCGTTCGGAGGCACCTGCGGCGTCTGCACCGGGGGTGATGTCGGCTGGGGTGGCGCGGTCACCTGCGCTGGTGGCGTTGTCGGTGTAGGTGGAGCTGTGGGTGTGGTCGGTGTCGGGGTTGGAGTTCCCGGAGTGGTCGGTGTCGGGGTCGGAGTTCCCGGAGTCGTCGGTGTCGGGGTCGGAGTTCCCGGAGTCGTCGGTGTCGGGGTCGGAGTTCCCGGAGTCGTCGGTGTCGGGGTCGGAGTTCCCGGAGTCGTCGGTGTCGGGGTCGGAGTTCCCGGAGTCGTCGGCGTGGGGGTCGGAGTTCCCGGAGTCGTCGGCGTCGGGGTTGGAGTCGGAGTCGATCCGTTGCCGCCACCGCTGTTGCCGCCACCGCTGTTGCCGCCGCCACTGTTGCCGCCGCCACTGTTGCCGCCGCCGTTGCCGCCCTTTCCGTCCTCGTCGCCCTTTCCGTCCCCCTTACCGTCGCCGTCGCCCTTTCCGTCCCCCTTACCGTCGCCGTCGCCCTTTCCGTCCCCCTTACCGTCGCCGTCGCCCTTTCCGTCCCCCTTACCGTCGCCGTCGCCCTTTCCGTCCCCCTTACCGTCGCCGTCGCCTTTCCCGTCCCCCTTACCGTCGCCGTCGCCTTTCCCGTCCCCCTTACCGTCGCCGTCGCCTTTCCCGTCCCCCTTACCGCCGTCGCCCTTACCGTCCTTGGGCGGTTCTTTATGGCCTGCGGCCGACTCGTCGACATAGGCGACGAGCAAATCCGTGCATTTCTGGACCGAACCACTCATGATGCCGTACAGCGGATACTCTTCCAAAATACTTTGGATACCCGCAGCAGTACTGCCCTTCTCGCCTTTGACACCTTTGGACAGTTGCTTGGCGATCGCCTCGTTCGCGGTCTCGACATTGTCGTACATCTTCTTGTAAGTGGCGACATTGTCGTTCGTCAGCTTTTCCGCCAACTTCTTCAGATGCTTGTCGTATTCCTTGAATTCGTCGTACTTCTTGCCGATCTTCTTGTTCACATCCTGGTAGCCCTTGTTGGCCTCTCCCGCCCCCTCCAGAGGCTTCACATAGGAAGTGTCGAAGAATTCGTCCTTCAGGGTGGTACCACCCTTTTTATTCTTGCCCTCGACGAGGAACTTTGGAATCTCCGGGTTCTTCGAGCCCATCTGATGCCCGATGTGCTTCAGCTTCAAGTTCATGAAATCCACCCAGCGGCCGAGCGCCGGCGATGGCTTTTCCCCACCCTTGGGAAGCTTGAACTCGAGTGGGTAGTTCTTCGGACTGGTACCGGCTTTCAGGCCCTGGTGCGGCTTGCCCCATACCGCGATCGTGCCCGTATCGGCTTCGGGATTGTATTTATCCCAGCTTTTCGGGATTCCTCCCTTGATCGCAGCTATCCGACCATCGTTGGTGAGCACGAAGTAGTCCGGCTCATGACCGTCGTCGTTTTCCCAGTCTTTGCCTTCTGAGGCCGGGCCGTCAAATGTCGAGTTGCTGGTTTTCGTTGCCCATACATTGACGTCTTCTGTCCTTTCCTGCTTACCCCCCATGCCGTTGAGCTCGGTGGTCTTCTGGCCCACCAGGTTCAGCCGGGTGGCGCCCTGCTGCCCGAACCACCCGCCTTCTTCATCAAACTTTATCCGGGTGCCGTTCTTCCCCTCCGACAGCTGGTTGACGATCTTTCCGGTCGAGACCTCTTCGACGACCGCATTACCGTCCTTGACCCCGAAACGGTATTCACCATTCTGGGAGTACAGCCACCGATTCTTGTCTCCTCCGAGCTCGTCGCCTTTAGAGAGGACACCCGCAGTGATGTCGTCCTTTGTCGGCTTGTTACCAGCCACCAGCACAGCCCCTTTTTGCTTATCGCACCAGACCGCTTCGAGTCAGGAGCATTCGATCTATTTCGCGCACCGTGCAGGCACGGGCTTGGCGCAGTTACACCTCGGGTCCGGCGCGACGCACCCGGGCGCCACCATCAATATCTTGGCCATCGATACTCACCGCGGTGACATCGAGATAATCGCCGGAGAGATTTCGATCGTCTCCCACGCCGGTATAATTCTTCCTGCGTTCATTTATCGCCTGCATCCACAGGCCGCGCGCCTGGTTGGCCGCCTTCCCGAACATCTCTTCGAAATCGCGCTCCCAGTCGGGATCCCCTTCGGCCTTCGCATAGGCGGGTTCAGCGGCCGCGCGCTCCATGTTGGCCTGTTTGCGCGTCTCGGGCGAACTGTGATGCAGAGCCATCTCGACGAACACTCTCCTCGTGTTGTGCCGGGCTACCGTTCGATGTCATGGCGACCATCCGGGTCACTTCGTCGCAATCAGCAGTCCGAACCGAATTCATCTCTCAATTTCCGTTGGAATTCGGACTCCGTCGGGAGCCCCAACGTGTCGGCGGTGTAGGGCGCCGCTCCGGCCTCCAGTAGTTCCGCGCGGCGGCCGACCTGTGACTTCAGGTAGGCCAAGCGGGCCACCCGCAGGATCTCGCGGGACAACCAGTAGTCGCTGTTCGACCACACTTCGTCGCCGAGGTGCACACCGGCGACCATGCCGCTGCGGTCGCACGCCACACCAACCGAGAAATCCGGGTTGAACACTTCGTACAGGATGTTCTGCGCAAGGGGTACCGGGCCGGGCTCACCGAGCTCATCCACGTTCGTCATCCAGGTTTCCCACCTGCCGGTCAGTCCGATTCGCCGGGCACTCGCCCGGGAAGCTCGGGCGGCCGCATCTCGTCCACCGCGATCCCATGTTGGCGAATGGCATCCAGGGCGCTTTCGCGGATAGCGGCCATGATGTCGGCCACGAGCTCCTGTGGGTTGGCTGTACTCGCGATGGTTCCCGGAGCTATGTACAGGTCCGTCAGCCGCCCGAGCCCGTCGACCTCCGGGATGACGCGGCCGGACGGCGAGGGGCGGCGGGCACGGATGCCGTCGATCCGTTCGAGCATCGCATCCATGGCGTGGACCGCCGCTCGTCCACCTTCGAGCGCCGCCTCGGTATCGGGATGCATCCCGAGATCCCAGTTCTCCGACACTGTCACCGCCCGGGCGGCAGGTGCCCATCGGCGGTCACGCCGCCGCGAGACCGTGACGCCGCCGGTCGTGCGGAGATGTCGCTCGGCCTATGGATCGTTTGCGCAGGCTGGACACCGTCGAGCCCCATCCGCACACTGCCTCCTCCCGCACTGGTATTTCCCCAACTTTTCACACTCGCGCAGGGTTTTTCATCGTTGGGAAGGCCCGGCCGTTGGGACGATGCCGCCGCAACGCAGCATCCACTACGACTGTGCCGATATCGTCGTAGCCTGCCGCCGACGAAAGAATCCAGCATGGCCGAATCCCCCGATCGCCGGGTGCGCCGCACCCGCGATCTGCTGCATCGCGCGTTGATCGAGCTGATGATCGAACGCGGGTATGAGCGGGTGACGGTCACCGACGTGATCGACCGCGCCGATGTCGGCCGGTCCACCTTCTACGCGCATTATCGGGACAAGGACGATCTGCTGGTGGTGAGTTGCACCGAGTTCTTGCGCCGGGAGATCGCGCGAGTGCGCGCGGTGCCCGGGGCGCCGCTGGCCCCGCTGCGCGTGATGTTCCAGCTGGCCGCGGATTACCCGGATGTCTACCAGCCGCTGATCGGCCCGAAGAGCAGCGCGACGGTGCTGCGCGCCTACCAGCAGTCGGTCCGTAGCATCCTGGCCGAACAGCTCGCGGGGCGGCTCGACATGGACGACGGCGAGTTCTCCGACACCGTCGCATTCCTGTCCTGGGGTGTGATCGGGCTGCTCGGATCGGTTATCGATCCGCGGGCGCCGACTCCGCCGTCGACCGCGTGGCGGCGGTTCGAAGCCCTGTGCACGTCAGGTCTGGGCAGCCGCTTGGGACGAACCAGCCTGGGTGACGTTTTGGAGCGCGCACCGTGCGACGGCACCTGCCGTCGGGACGCTGCGTTCCGGGGGGACAACCGTGCGCGGTCGGGGTCACTCGGGCGAACGCGGCGTGCGGCGGCGACGGGACAGGTCGGGCCAGGGCGGGCGACGGAGGACGGCGAGGGTGACGATCACGACGGAGAGCAGACCGAGACATTCGCCGAGCAATGCGATCCGGTTGACGTCGACGGCAGGCACCCAGACGGCCTCGCCGTCACGAATGGTGAAAACTCCGACCGGGCGCGCCCCGGTGCCGAACCGGCCATAGCGGTGCGCGACGGTGATGATCGTGGCGCCGTCGGCGGTCTCGAAAGGTTCACCGTAGATGGGTGTGCCGTCGAGGGCCGCCTGGCCGAGTCGCTCGCCGATCGCCATCGCTTCGATCCCTTCCCGCTGCTCGCCGAGGCCAACACGCGGTTGGCCGATCGGGCGTCTGTTCCCGAGTAGTGTGCGGCACCCGATGCCGTCGCGCACGGCATTCGGTTCAGGACCTCCCGCGTAGGCAGCCGGAACCCGGGTATGCGACCGGCGAGGCGACAGCAGGTCGCCGGAGGGAACGGAGCTGTTCAGGAGGTTGACATGGGTGCACGTCGAGTGGTCGCGTCCGTCGGGTTCGCGGCCGCCATGACGCTGGCGGGTGCAGGAGTGGCGGCAGCCCAGCCGGCGGCGCCGGAGCCGGAATCGCCGTTGACGCAGTACGTGGAGATGTTGCCGCCGGCGCCGCCGGAATGCGCGGCCATCTGGGAGCCGATCGAGGATCGGATCGAGGATATGGTGCCGCCGCAGGTCGAACCCGCGTTCGACGCGTTCGACGACTGGTGCGAGGGCCCCACCGACTGAGTGGCGGTCAGCGTGCGGTGAGCCGGAGGACCGGGTAGATCCGCTTGGACTTCTTCTGATACTTCCCGATGCGGGGCTCCTCGGCGACGATGCGTTTCCAGGCTTCCTCGCGGTCGGTGCCGTCCAGCGTCTGCGCGATGACGTCGACGGTGCCCTCGCCGGGGAGTTCGATGGAAACCCGCTCGGGATGCGCCGTCAGGTTGGCGTACCAGTCGGGGTTCACGCTGCCGCCGCCGGAGGCCACGATCAGCTTGGCGTCGCCGTCGCCGAACCAGGCGAGGGGCGTCTCGCGCTGCTCCCCGCTGCGGCGGCCGACCGTGTGCAGAATCAGCACATTCATGCCCATCACCTTGCCGCTGCCCTTACGGCGCATCTTCGCGGCGGTGCGTGCGTTCATCTTCTTCTGAAACCACCGCGACAGCGGCCCCGGCGTCCCGGGCTTGCGCTTGCCACCCACCTGCTGATCGCCTGCCATCGCCTGACCTCTCATTCCTCGGCCCCGGACGCCGCGCGGATCCGTGCGCGACGCGAACTTGGTATCACGCTAACCAGCGCCGCCCACGCGCCGCTTCTCGATTCCTGATCGCCTCACCGACGGTTACCCCATCCGAGACAACCGACGCGATGGCGATCCGGCCGCGGGATCGAGGGCGGTCTCACTCCCCCAACGGGACGAGCCCTCCCGCACCGAAGGGCGGGAGGGCTCGAAACGTCTTGCGTTACTTCGATTTACACGTCGAAGTAGAGCTCGAACTCGTACGGGTGCGGGCGCAGGTTCACCGGGGCGATTTCCTGCTCGCGCTTGATGTTGATCCAGGTCTCGATCAGGTCCTCGGTGAAGACATTGCCTTCGGTGAGGTAGTCGTGATCGGCCTCGAGCCGGTCGATGACCGTGGCCAGGCTGGTGGGGGCCTGCGGGATGTTCTTGGCCTCCTCCGGCGGGAGCTCGTAGAGGTCCTTGTCGACCGGGGCCAGCGGCTCGATCTTGCGCTTGATGCCGTCCAGGCCGGCCATCATCATGGCGGCGAAGGCCAGGTACGGGTTACCCGAGGAGTCCGGCGCGCGGAACTCGATGCGCTTGGCCTTCGGGTTGTTGCCGGTGACCGGGATGCGGACCGCGGCGGAGCGGTTGCGCTGCGAGTACACCAGGTTGATCGGGGCCTCGTAGCCCGGCACCAGACGGTGGTAGGAGTTCACGGTCGGGTTGGTGAACGCCAGCAGCGACGGCGCGTGGTGCAGGATGCCGCCGATGTAGTGGCGGGCAAGATCCGAGAGGCCACCGTAACCGGACTCGTCGTGGAACAGCGGCTTGCCGTCCTTCCACAGCGACTGATGCACGTGCATGCCCGAGCCGTTGTCGCCGAAGAGCGGCTTCGGCATGAAGGTGACGGTCTTGCCTTCCTGCCACGCGGTGTTCTTGACGATGTACTTGAACAGCTGCAGGTCGTCGGCGGCCGCGAGCAGGGTGTTGAACTTGTAGTTGATCTCGGCCTGGCCGGCGGTGCCGACCTCGTGGTGGCCGCGCTCGAGCTCGAAACCGGCCTGCTGCAGGTTGGTCGAGATCTTGTCCCGCAGGTCGACGTAGTGGTCGTACGGCGCGACGGGGAAGTAGCCGCCCTTGTTGCGGACCTTGTAGCCGCGGTTGAGGGTGCCGTCCGGGTTGAACTCCGCGCCGGTGTTCCACGAACCGGAGACCGACTCGATCTCGTAGAACGCGCCGTTCATGGCCGAGTCGTAACGGATGGAGTCGAAGATGTAGAACTCCGCCTCGGCGCCGAAGTACGCGGTGTCGGCGATACCGGTCGAGCGCAGGTACTCCTCCGCCTTACGGGCGATGTTGCGCGGGTCGCGGGAGTAGGCCTCGCGGGTGAACGGGTCGTGCACGAAGAAGTTCAGGTTCAGCGTCTTGGCGGCGCGGAACGGATCCAGCTGCGCGGTGCTGTAGTCGGGCAGCAGCAGCATGTCCGACTCGTCGATCGACTGGAAACCACGCACGGAGGAACCGTCGAACGCCAGCCCTTCCTCGGCCAGGTCGGCGGTGAACGCCTTCGCCGGGATGGAGAAGTGCTGCTGAACACCGGGAAGATCGCTGAAGCGGATGTCGACGTATTCGACGTCCTCATCGGCGATGTATTTGATGACCTCGTCGGCCGTGCTGAACGTCACTTAGTTCTCCTTACGGATTGTTTCCCAGGCCAGTGTCGATTGCATGGGCGTCGCGACCAGACGGTATGGACGCGGTGTTTCCCGGCAGTCAAGGTTGTGTTTCGCCAGTGTTACACGTGCTACCGAACGGGTGGCATGTGCCACCCATGCTCTGACGGTGACGTCATTCTGCCATTCGTGACCTGGGCCAACGGCGTGAGCACCGGTTATGCGGTCGCGGGTGGCCGACCGCATAGACCTATCCTGGAAGCCATGGCACGCATCACCGGATCCTGGCTCTCCGGACCGACAGCGGATCCGGGCGATCCGGCAACTCCCGAGTTTCGCGGCGAACACATCGGATTGCCGCGCGAGGGCGCGGGCTCTCTGGTGGGCATGGGCCGGCGCATCGCGGCACTGATGGTCGACTGGGTCATTGCGATGGGCATCGCGGCGCTGATCGTGCGGCCGGACCCGCAGCAGATCATCGCCGAGGCGGACGTGCCTGCCGGCAAGCAGCCGCCGACCAACTTCGAGGCCGTGGTGAGCGCGTTGAGCACGCCCACATGGATGGTGTGGGTGGTCGTCGGCATCCTCGCGGTGACCCTGTTCGGGTTCACACCCGGCCAGTACTTCCTTCGACTACGCGTGATCCGCGTCGACGCCCCGGTGCGGGTGGGCTTCGTGCGCGCCCTCGGCAGGCAACTGCTGCTCATCTTCGTGGTGCCCGCGCTGTTCACCGATGCCGACGGGCGCGGTATGCACGATCGGGCGACGGGTACGGCGGTCGTGCGTTCGCGCTGACCTCCCGTCCGGAGTCGGTGGTGCTGTTCGGCGGTGCCGCGGCGTTGTGGGCGGTGGGCCTGCCGCAGTGGGGGCTGGGGTTCGCCGCGACCCTGGTGATCTATCACGTCATCGCGTATGACCGGATTCGTTGGCTGAGCACCCCGCTACGCCAAGGGCCGGCGCCCGCGATCCGGACACCGGCCCTTGCCGAGAATTGTGGGCTCAGCGGCGCCGGATGGTGCGCTGCACGCCGCGCATCTTCGCGCCCGCCGGCATCGGGCCCTTCGGCAGGGCCGGGCCGCTGCGGGCGCTGAGGGCGGCGAGGCGGCCTTCGATGAGGTCGATGCGCTTGGCGTCGATATTGCGGGGCAGCTTGGTGAGGTAGCGCTGGAGTTCCTTGAGCGGAACCTGGCCCTCCTCGTTACCGACGATGACGTCGTAGATCGGGGTGTCGCCGACGAGGCGGGCGGTGCGCTTCTTCTCCTGCGCCAGCAGCGACTTCAACCGTTGCGGCGAACCCTCGGCGACGAAGATCACCCCGGGCAGGCCGACCACGCGATGCACTGCATCGAGCTGGGTGGTGGCGGCGACGCCGTTGCTGACCCGCCACTTGCCCTGCAGGTTGTCCAGCACCCAGGCCGCGGCACCCGCCTGACCTTCGGCTTTGCTGTACACCGACCGCTGCACCCGGCGACCGAAGATGATGAACGCGACGAGCACACCGAGCAGGATGCCCAGCGGCAGCAGGAACCATTGCAGGCCGAAGATCAGCCCGATCAGGAAGAACACCACGGTGATGCCGACCAGCGCGCCGATCATCAGCGGCAACAGCAGCTTGTCTTCCTTGCGCTGCATCTGGAAGGCCTGCCACAGCTGCTGGCGGCGCTCCTTCGACTGCTGTTTGCGGGCCGCTTTCGCCGCGGCCTTCGCTTCCTTGGTGGGCTTACCTGCTGGCATGTCTCTCAGGATAGTGCCCGTGGGTGAGCGTTCCCGCCACGGGACGACCGGCGACAACCACGACGACGGCACCCCGGTTCCGGGGGCTGGACGTTCGTCCGGGGACCCGATACTTCTTAGGTGCGCTGCCGACGTAGTCCGTCGCCGGCCCGCGCGTGGGCTGGAACGGATGCGGAGGTAGTCGAGCGGTGCCTGGTCGACCGGTTCTGGTGCGTGCACTCTTGCTCGTCGTCGGCGTGCTGATGGTGGTGACCGCGGCCGTGCCGATGACCGCGAACGCGCGGCCGGAGGTGCCGCACGAATGGCGTGAGGCCTACATCGACGCACCCGACGGCACCCGGCTGCACGCCGACATCCTGCGCCCGGCCGGTCTGGCCGACGATGAACGCACGCCGGTGATCCTCACCGTCAGCCCGTATCGCGCGCATTCGGCGTACCTGAGCGAGCCGCGGCTCGAGGGCGGGCCGTCGGTGGAGAACCTGACGCCCGAGCTGTTCCTGAACGCCGGCTACACCTACGTCATCGTGGACCTGCGCGGATTCGGCGGATCGTCGGGCTGCCCGGATTTCGGCGGACCGGGTGAGCGAGCCGACGTGGCCACCGCGGTGGAATGGGCGGCGAGCCAGCCGTGGTCGAGTGGCAAGGTCGGCATGTGGGGCGCCTCCTACGAGGCGTGGACCGGATTGATGGGGCTGGCGACCAAGCCGAAGGGCCTGGCGGCGGTCGCGGCGTTCGAGCCGGTGGTCGACCCGTACACCTACCTGTACATGGAGGGCGTGTCGTGGAAGTTCTCCGGTAAACCCGTCACCGAGGACGGGGTGCGGCCCGCCGACCTCGCCGGTTTCGAACACGTGCTGATCGCCTCTACCCCGCCGCACCCCGGCGACTCACCCGAGTACCAGGCCAACGCACTGCAACTGCCGATGCAGTGCTACGCCCGCTACCTCCAGGACATCACCGACCACAACGGCGACACCGCGTTCTGGCGCGATCGCGATCTGGTCGCCAAGCTGGGCGGCACCACCACTCCGCTGTTCCTCGGGCAGGGGTTCCTCGACTACAACACCCGCGCCTACCGCGTCCTCGACCTGTGGAACAACCTCGGCCCGGGCGACCACAAGGCATGGTTCGGGCAGTGGGGACACCAGACCTGCCACGAGAAGTGCGCGACCCCGCATTTCGACACCGAACTGCTGGCGTTCTTCGACAAGCATGTGGCCGGGCGCGACGTGCAGATTCCGGGACCGCGGGTCACCGTCGGGCAGTTCGACGGACGTTGGCGCGGTGAGACGCAATGGCCGGCCGCCGACACCGTGCGCGTCCCGGTCGAGCTGCGCACCGGGCGCTATACCGATCGCGGATTGCTGCCGGGACCGGACCGAGAGATCTGGTCGGTGACCGAGCCCTTCGACCGTGCGGTGCATCTGTCGGGAATCCCGACGGCGACGTTGTCGCTGGCCGGGCCGCCGAACGCGACGGTGGCGGTGGAGCTGTTCGATATCGCGCCGGACAACAACGCCGTCGTCATCACCCGCGGGATCGCGCCGGTGAGCCAGACCGCGCAGGTGCGGCTGCTGGCCCAGGATTGGCCCATCGCGGCCGGACATCGGCTCGGCGCGCGCATCACCGATGTGGTGGACGACGTCTGGTCGCACTCCCCCGCCTTCGCCGAGGTCACCGTCACGGCGGCGCGACTCGAGGTGCCCGTCCTGACCCAGCCGCGCACGGCCGATCTGCCCGGCGGTATCGGCGAGGCCATCCCGAAGTGGCATCGCAAGAAGACCCGCACCCTCGATGCCGGGGTGGTGAACAATGCAGTGGTGCCGATGAAACTGCCCACTGCGCCCACCCGATGAGCGGGGCCGCCCGCAACGAGCCCGACGAAGGCGCCCCGGTCGGTGCCGCCGATAGGTCCGTGCCCGCCGCTGGACCACGTGAGCCAGGCGCGGGCGGGTCGGCGTCCGACGGCACGGTAGCCGGGGAGCGGCCCGATCGGGGCGAGCCGGTTGATCCGACCACCGGCGGTCGAATGGTCGGGGCGGATGTCGAATCCTCCCTGCCCGCCACATCGGAGGCTCGGGCGCTGGCCGCTGCCGGCAGCGATCCCGTCGGCCGGTCGCACCCGATCGACGGCGTCGATGACGCGACGGCGGAGCGGCTGGCAGCGGCGCTGCGGTGTGCGACCGTGTCGCGGGAGGATCCGGCCGAGATCGACGATGCGGCGTTCGCGCTGTTGGCCGAGCACCTGGAGCGGTCGTTCCCGCGAGTGCATGCCGAGCTGGAACTGGAATTGTTCGGGCACAGCAGGCTCTACACCTGGCCCGGGACGGATCCGTCGCGGACGGCGGCGATCCTGCTCGCGCATCAGGATGTCGTTCCGGCCGATGATCAACCGCATTGGACGCATCCGCCGTTCATGGGTGTCGTCGATGAGCAGTACATCTGGGGGCGCGGCGCGATCGACGACAAGAGCCGGGTGATGGCGATCCTCGAGGCCGTCGAATCAGCCCTCGCCGCGGGGATGCGGCCGGCGCAGACGGTGTATCTGGCGTTCGGGCACGACGAAGAGGTCTTCGGCGACGACGGCGCTGTCCGTATGGCGCAGGCGCTGCGCGAGCGGGGTGTGCGGGCGGAACTGCTGCTCGATGAAGGCGGGGTGATCACCGAAGGCGTCGCCGATGGCGTCGCCCGGCCGGTGGCCTCGATCATGGTGGGCGAGAAGGGATACGCGACCGTCCGGCTGTCGGTGAGCGATGTCGGCGGGCACTCGTCGATGCCGGGGAAACAGACGGCGGTGGGGCGCATCGCGCGGGCGGTGGGGCGGCTGCAGGATCGGCCGATGCCGCTGCGATTGACACCGGTCATCACCGACATGCTGAGCCGTCTGCGCGCGGCCATGCCACCGGCCCGGCGCACGCTGCTCGGCATGGCAGGGGTCGCCGGGCCCGTGATCACCCGGGTGCTGGCCGCCAGACCGCAGACCGAGGCGATGGTGCGGACCACGACGGCGCCGACCGTCATCCGCGGCGGGGTGAAAGCCAACGTGCTGCCCCAGCACGCCGAGGCGCTGATCAACTTCCGGATCCTGCCCGGCGACTCGGTGCACGGAGTGCTGGAACACTGCCGCCGCGTCGTCGGCGATGACGGCGTGCGGATCGAGCTGGTCGGCATGTCATCGGAGCCGTCTCGGGTCGCCACTGCCGGCCCGGCTTTCGACCGGATCGCCCGCCTGGCCAGCGAGGTGGTGCCCGGTATCGTCGTCACCACCGGCCTGGTCCCCGGCGCCACCGACTCGCGCCACTACGACGATCTGGCCCGCACCCGCTGCAACTTCGCCCCCGTCGTCTTCGACCGGACCGATCTCGAACGCATCCATGGAACCGATGAACGGATCTCCCGCGTCAACTACGCTCGCCTCATCGCATTCAACCGGCGGCTGATCGACCAGCTCGCCGACCCGGCGCCACGCCCCACCCGAGGAACCGACACATGAGCCAAGCCGCCGAGCCGGACAAGCACTCCGCCTCCAGCACAACCGATTCCGCGACCACCGACACCGGAAACGGTGCCGCGAGGACCCCGGCAAAGAAGGCCACCACGCGGGCCTCACGCGCCACCAAGAGCACATCCTCCGGCGCCGCGTCGGGCGCGGCAGCCAAGAAGGCCGGAACGGCGGCGAAGAAGGCCGGCACAGCGGCCGAGAAGACCGGCACAGCAGCGGCGGCGAAGAACACCGGCACGGCGGCGAAGAAGGCCGGCACGGCTGCCAAGACCGCCGCGAAGGCGACAGCGCGCGGCGCGGCGAAGGGCGCTGCGGCCACATCCGCCGCGACCAAGAGCACGGCCGACTCCGAGGTGACAAGCGCGGGCACGCCCGCTTCCGGCACCGCCGATTCCACCGCCGCCCCGGCGAAGAAGCGACCCGCGAAGAAGGCCGCGCCGAAACCGGTGACCACGGCCTCCGCCGACGCTGCCACCACCGGGTCGACGCCCGAAGCCGCCACCGGCACCACCGGCGACCGTCCCGCGAAGAAGACGGCCGCGAGCACGCGCGCCCGCAAGACCACTTCGACCAGCCCGGCATCGCGCCCGGCTGCGAAGAAGTCCGCTACCAAGGCGGCCGCATCGAGCTCTGCTACCGCGGACACCGACGCCGCACCCACGAACACGCAAGACGCAGGCAGCTCCGAACCGCTGGGCGCTGCCGCGAATACAAAGGCATCGAGCTCCGCACCGGACTCCGCCACCGCAGTCACCGATGCCACAACCACCAACACGCAAGAAGCAGGCGGTACCGAACCGGCCACCGCCGCAGCAGGACCGGCCACCGACGACGCTTCCGAGGCCAGCTCCGCCGTCGCTGCTTCAGCCGAGACCAGCGCGGGTTCGGGCAGGATCGGCGTCGATTCAGGCGAGACCGACGTAGTTCCGGCCGAGTCCGACGCAGTATCGGCCGAGACCGACGCACCTTCGGCCGAGACGAGCGCAGCCCCGGGCGAGACCAACACAGCATCGGCCGACACCGAAGCGGTTCCGAGCGCATCCAGCGCGAATTCGGGCGAGTCGAGCACAGTTTCGGCCGAGACCAGCACGGTTCCGACCGCATCCAGCGCGGATGCGGCCGTGTCCAGCGCAGATTCGACCGCGACCACCAGCGAAGTTTCGGGCGACGCGAACGGCGACGACGCGGAACCCGCCGCGGGCATCGCCGTGTCCGACGACACCGCGGCATCCGGCGCCGCGACGGCACTCGACAGCGAGTCGACTGGCGCAGAGAACCCGCCGGAGAGCGCGGACGCAGCCGGCGCGAGCTCAACTGCGTCCGCGACAGATAGCGCCGCCTCGACCTCCGGCGAACAGCCCCACGCCGATTCCGGCTCCTTCATCGGGCACGGTGCCAGGATCGAGTGGCGGGCCTGGCTGCCCGAAGGCGGGGCACGCGGGGTGATCGTGCTGGTGCACGGTGTCGCCGAGCATGCCGGGCGGTATGAGCATGTGGGGCGTCGGCTGGCCGATGCCGGGTTCGCGGTGTACGCGCTGGATCATCCGGGGCACGGGAATTCCGGTGGGGCGCGGGCGAATATCGGGTCGATGGATGCGGCGGCCGATAATGTGGCGACGTTGCTCGCGATGGCGCGGCGGGAGTTCCCCGCGCTGCCCGCGTTCCTGCTCGGACATTCGATGGGCAGCCTGATCGTGCTGTTCCTGGTGACGCGGGCGCCGATCGAGGTGGACGGTGTCGTGGTGTCGGCGCCGCCGCTCGACATCCCGGTGGGCAATCCGATTCAGCGGCTGCTGGCACCGGTGCTCACCAAGCTCACACCGAATCTCGGTGTGCTGAAACTGGATTCGTCCGATATCAGCCGCGATCCGAAGGTCGTCGCCGCCTACGACAGCGACCCACTGGTGTTCCGTGGCAAGCTCCCCGCGCGGACCGCCACCGAAATACTCAACGCTGCAATCGCCGTCAAGGGTCGCCTGCGGAAGCTCACCGCACCGACGCTCGCGATGCACGGCACCGCCGACACCATTGCCGCGCCGTCGAGCACCGATCTCATCGAAAAGGGCGCGGGCGCCGAGGATCTCACCGTGCGCCGCTACGACGGCCTGTACCACGAGATCTTCAACGAGCCCGAGCAGGACCAGGTGCTCACCGACGTCGTGGACTGGTTGGAAGCACACCTCGGCACGTAGGCCGGCCCGCACAGCAGAAGGCGCCGAGGTCGACAACCCGACCTCGGCGCCTTCGCTGCTCGGACTACCTCAGTTGTACTTGTTGGCGCAGGCCGCCTCGCCCTCGAGCACACCCAGACGGAACGCCTCGAGCCGCAGATACCCGCTCTCCACGGTCTCGCCGTTGACGTCGCTGGCCGCCAGACCGTCGGAGAGAAGACCGGAAATGGCCTCGTCCAGATCACCGGCCGAGAGCTGAACTTCACGGCCCGGCTTGCTCAGTTCGGTGGTGATCGCACCGGACAGGCAGGAGGTGCGCAGGCCGGCGGTGTCCGCGCCCTCCAGCGACAGGCCCCGTGCCTTCTGCACGGCGAGGGT
The DNA here is from genome assembly GCF_058222935.1 of Nocardia sp. JCM 38205. Taxonomy (NCBI): domain Bacteria; kingdom Bacillati; phylum Actinomycetota; class Actinomycetes; order Mycobacteriales; family Nocardiaceae; genus Nocardia; species Nocardia sp. JCM 38205. The sequence goes on from NZ_JBYHFL010000005.1 coordinate 462,924, forward strand.
GTAGCGGGAGATGAAGACGACGTAGGCGTTGTAGTCGCCGCTGACGATCGCCGAGAGCGGTTTGTCCTCGTCCTCCAGCGGGCCCGCGCGCTCGGCGAGCGCCGGGATGTCGGTGCCGATGGAGTTGGCGTCCGGGCAGTAGGACACCGGCTGGGTGACGGTCACTCCGGAGCAGCTCGACGCCACACCCGAGTAGTCGTACTGCGGAGCGGCATCCGACGGCAGCGCCTCGGCCGCGGCATTGGCGACGCTGACCAGCGATTCCTGATCGACCGGCAGCTGACGTTCGCCGTGGTCGTCTTCGAAGGTGATCGGCAGGCCCGCACGGCGCTGTTCGATCTCGTCCTCATTGATCGCCTTGCAGGCTTCGGCGCCGCTGGTGTAACCCATCTGCACGGCGGTCACCCGCTCGAACGCCGAACCGTGCACGTTGTCCGGGTCGTCCGGGTCGCGGTCGCGCACCGCGACGGTCGCGCCGAGCACACCGTTGAGGCCGTCGGTGGTGTTCATGGTGAAGTACTGGGAATCGCCCTCGGCGACGTAGCGCAGGTACACACCGGCCAGGCAGTCGGCCTGCTGTTCGCGCACCAGCCCGGGGGTGCGCCGGTCGGAGATCTTGGCCTGGCCTTGCAGGGCGTGGCCGTACTCGTGGGCCAGCACCATGACCACCGACATGTCGCCGAACTCTTTGACCAGCTCAGGGAGCAGCACGCCGCGGTCCCAGCCGATCGAATGGTCGGAGCCGCAGTAGGCGGCATTGACCATTTGATAGGTGTCGATGGTGCAGAACTCGACCGCCTCGGATTTCGGCGCCAACGCGGACCAGGAGATCAGCTGCTGCACCGGCTCGAAGGTGCCGGGAAAGGTCTTGCTGTACTCCTTTTTCCAGAATTCCTGCACGTCGTAGACGGCGTTGAGGGCGAGTTGGTCCATCGGCCCGCCGTCACCGTTCTCGGCCTGGATCGGCGCGTCCGGGGCGTCGGGGCGCGGCCCGCTCGGACCGGTGCTCGACGTGGCACCCGCGATCTGCCACGGGTTTTCCTGCCCCGGACCCGACTGCGCTGCCTCGGCCGATTCCGAACAGCCGGTGAGCACCAACGCGGCGCACGCCGCGATGGCGGCGGCAAAGCGCAGCCGCTTGCTCCTTGTCACTTGAATGCCTCCCCAAGTTCGACCGGGCCGGAATACAACCCGGGCCCGGACCGGCGCCGCATGCGCCTGCCGTCCGAGCGCTCCACATCGTAATCGCTCGGCGGCGCCGATACGCATCGTCGCGGCGGAAATTCGCGGCGATGCGGTGTCTCGATCAGTGCAAGTGGATGCGGGCCAGGACGGCGCGATGGTCGGTGCCCGGCACGACCATGGTCCAGACCTCGTCGGCGGCGGCGTCGGCGAGCAGGACGTGGTCGATGCCGATGACCGGGCCCCAGCTCCGGTCCTGCGGGTAGCTGCGCAGTGGGCCCGCCCCGGCCTGATCGGCGGCGGATTCGAAACGGCCGCGCAGCAAGTCGCGGAAGCCGCTGTGGTCGCGGGTGGCGTTGAAGTCGGCGCCGACGATGGCCGGACGCTGCTCCACATCGAGAAGGTCGCGAATGGCGCTCAATTCGCGCTGCCACCTGCCGAAATCCACCGGCGGCGGTACCGGATGGAAGGCGTAGACCGCGATGGCGCCGCGATCGGGGTGGTCCATGATCGCGGAGATGTTGTTGAGCAGGAATCCGTCGTAGTTCTCGGTGTCGCGCAACGGGTATCGGCTGTAGATGCCGGTGCCGACGCCGCCGGCCTCGGAATCTTCCAGGTAGTGGTACGGGAGCAGAGTGTCGATTCCGGCGGCGGTGAGTCCGGCGACGGCGGCGGGGGTGAGCTCGTTCAAGGTGAGCACATCCACGCTCTGCGCGCGCACGGCCTCGACCACCGCACCCGTATCCGCCCCGCCGAACAGCAGATTCGACTGCATCACGGTCAGTTCCGGCCCGGTGGCGGCGTGGCCGTCCGGCACGTAGATCGGTACTTGGGTCCACAACGCCGCGGCCACCGCGACGCCGGCGGCGATCATGCTGCGCCGCCCGCGAGCGATGGCGAACAACACCAGCGCCACGATCGTGCCGAGCATCAGCAGCGACGCACCGGAAGCCAGCAGGACCATCGTCCGCCGCTGCGATCCGCTGAAGTACAGCGCGATCCCCGCGACTCCCGCCAGCAAGGCAACCCACCCCGTGCCGAGCAGCGCTCGGTTCACCCATGTTCGCATGTCTGGGACCCTAGAACGGGCCGGTGACGGATTCGTGGATCAATTGTGTGGATCCTGTGAGAATCGACTCGCCCGGACAGGAGGAGCACCGTGTACTTCGAAGAATTCGATTCCCCTGGCGCGCTCACCCGCGACGCCGCCGAAGCGTTGCTCGACGTGGCGGGCCGCTACTCCTCCACCATCGTCGTCACCGCCAACGCGCACTCGGTGCACGCGCCGCTACTGCCGCTGTGCTGGGAAGAACTCGGTATCGCGGCAGGTACCGCGGTCACCGTCACCGCCGACAACGGGCATCAGCCGCCCGATCTCGAAGACCGCCGTGCGCTCGGCGATTTCGTCGGCAGCTTTCGCCGACTCACCGCGCCGGGCGCTCGATAGTGGTCGAGCACCGCGCCGCCGACTGCCGCCGAAGCCCGAAGCCCGAAGCCCGAAGCCCAGGTCAGCGCGGACTGTGGATGTCGAGGCCGGCCAGAAGCCTCCACTGCTGCGCCGGGATGGTGAACGGCTCGGCCGGGAGCGCCTGAAGGCACACGTGGTCGGCGCCGGCGGACAAATGCGCGGCGATCCGTTGTCCGACTCGGTCCTCCCCGATCGCGACCAACGCGTCGACGAGCCGGTCACTGCCGGGTGCGGCGAGATCGGCGTCGGTGAAGCCGAGTCGCTGCCAGCTCGCCCGGTATCCAGGGTTGGTCAGGTAGGCGCCCACGTGTGCGCGAGCGCGGCCGCGGGCATCGGCGTCGTCGGCCCCTACCACCACGGCCTGTTCGACCACGAGAGTCCGGTCCGGCCCGAGAACGGCACGCGCCTGCGCGGTGTGTTCGGGTGTCGTGAGATAGGTGATGGCGCCATCGGCCCTGTCCCGGGCCAGTTCCAGAGCGCGCGGGCCGAGCGCCGCGAGTACTCGCGGTAGGCGGCCGGAGTCCGGCAGTCCGAGCTGGGCTCGCAAGCTGTCGGGCGCGTCGAGATCGTCCAGGTAGGCGCGCAGGGCGGCCAGCGGTTTGCGGTATTCGAGTCCGAGCACACCTTCGACGACACGAGGATTGGATGTGCCCGCCCCGAACACGAACCGCCCCGGGTAGGCGTCCAGGACCGCCCGGGCCGAGGCGCGCATCCAGTGCGGATGGCGACCGTAGGTCACCGCGATCCCCGTGCCGACCACCAGCCTGCGGGTGGCGGCGAGCAGTCCGGCGGCCGTGACGAACGGGTCGTGCGCGAGCCCCTCGCTGAGCCAGATCGCGCCGAGCCCCAGGCCCTCCAGCTCCGCGGCCATTGCCCCGACCACCGGCGGCGGCTGCAGATCGAGCCCGTTCACCCAGATGCCGGTACGCGGCAGATTCGGCGGCAACATCACGTTCGGCTCCTGTCGACTACAATTCGGAATGCCATTCCGAATATACGGAATGGCATTCCAATTAGCCACAGGAGGCCCGATGGACCACGGAGAGTCAGCGCCGCCGGGCGGAGTGCGAGCCGATGCGCGCCGCAGCCGGGCACGACTGCTCGAGGCCGCGCACACCATGTTCACCAGCGAGGGCGTCGATGTGTCGTTCAATGAGATCGCCCGTCGCGCCGGGGTGGGACCTGCCACGCTCTACCGGCATTTCCCCCAGCGCGAAGACCTCATCGCCGCAGTGGTCGGCTCCAGTCTCGACGAGGTGATCACGCTCGCGAGCACTCTCGATGCCGAGCCCGATCCCGCTGTCGCGCTTGCCCGCTGGGTCGCCGCGCTGGTGTCGCACGTTCGCCGGGTCCGCGGGCTGTCCGAGGAGATCATGCGTGCCCTCGAGGTCCCCGACAACCCTCTCGCGCCGCATTGCGCCGCGGCACTCGACGCGGCAGGCACCGTGCTGTCCCGCGCCCAACAGGCGGGGCGCGCGCGACCGGAAGCCACCACCGACGACATCGTCAAGATCGCCGGCGCGATCGCGTGGACCAGCGACCAGTCCGACGCCACCGCGCAGGCCACCGATCGTCTTGTCGGTCTTGTGCTGCACGGCATCATCGATTCCGACCGCTCGCCTACCTGACGGTGCCTGGCGCCCGCCGAGCCTGTCTGCGGAATCCGCTGCGTCGCCGGACAACCGAACCCCAGCCGGTCATCCGCCTCGGTCAGGCCCCGAATACCCGCTCCACCACGCCTTTCGCGCGCCGGGTGATCCGCATGTAGTTGTCGAGGAATTCCCCGCCGTCACCGTTGCGCCAGCCCGCCGCGTACGCCACCGCCGACAGCTGCGGGCCGGGCGCGGGCAGTTGATCGCTCGGTTTGCCGCGCACCTGGACCAGGGCGTTGCGGGCCTTGGTCGCGATGAGCCAGGCCTGGCGCAGCAGGTCGACGTCCTCGGGGTCGAGCAGGCCCTTGCGCTCGATGACGTCCAGCGTCTCCAGCGTCGAGGTGTTGTGCAGCTCCGGTACCTCGTGGGCGTGGCGCAGCTGCATGAGCTGGACGGTCCATTCGATATCGGCGAGCCCGCCGCGGCCGAGTTTGGTGTGGGTAGCCGGGTCGGCGCCGCGCGGCAGGCGTTCGGAATCGACGCGGGCCTTGATCCGGCGGATCTCGCGCACCGATTCGGCCGACACCCCGCCCGCCGGATACCGCACCTCGTCGATGAGGTGCAGGAACCGCACACCGAGCTCCTGATCTCCGGCGACCTGGTGGGCGCGCAGCAAGGCCTGCACCTCCCACGGCTGCACCCACTGCTCGTAGTAGGCCGCGTAGGAGGCGAGGGTGCGCACGAGAGCGCCGTTGCGTCCCTCCGGTCGCAGCGCGGCATCCACCTGCAGTGGCGGGTCGGTGCTCGGCGCGCCGAGCATGCGCTGCACCCGCTCGGCGATGCCGGTGGCCCAGCGCACGGCCTTGGTCTCGTCCTCGCCGGGGCGCGGATCGCAGACGAACAGCACATCGGCGTCGGAGCCGTAGCCGAGTTCCATGCCGCCGAGCCTGCCCATGCCGATCACCGCGAAGTCGGCCGGTGCGGGTGCGCCGCGTTCGGCCTCGCTGGCCCGGATCACCGCCCGCAGCGATGCCTCGAGCACCGCGACCCACACCGACGACAGGGCCCGGCACACCTGCGGCACATCGAGCAGGCCGAGCAGATCGGCGGAGGCGACCCGGGCGAGTTCGTGCCTGCGCAGCGAGCGTGCCGCGGCGACCGCGCGGTTCGGGTCGTCGTAGCGGGCGGCGGCGGTGAGGATGCCGCGGGCGACGTCCTCGGGTTGCGGGCCGAGCAGCAGCGGCCCGCTGGGCCCGTCGGCGTACATGCGGATGGTCTCTGGCGCGTTGATCAGCAGATCGGGCAGGTAGGCCGAGGAGCCGAGCACGATCATCAACCGCTGCGCGACCGCACCCTCGTCGCGCAGTTCGCGCAGGAACCAGGTCTGCTCGGCCAGCCCCTCCGAGACCCGCCGATAAGCCAGCAGGCCCGCGTCCGGGTTGGGGGTATCGCCCAGCCATTCCAGCAGCGTCGGCAGCAGCAGCGCCTGGATACGACCCTTACGCGACACCCCTCCGGTGAGTGCGCGCAGGTGGCCGAGCGCGTGTTCGGGGGCGGCGTAGCCGAGGGCGGCGAGCTGGCGCACGGCCGCATCGGGGCTCAACCGCAACGCGTCCGAATCCAGCCGGGCGACCGACTCCAGCAGCGGCCGGTAGAACAGCTTGGCGTGCAAACGCCGCACCCGGACGGTGTTGCGGCGGATCTCCGTGCGCAGCACCCCCACCGCGTCCTGGCGCCCGTCGGGACGCATATGGGCGGCCCTGGCCAGCCAGCGCATGCCGTCGGCGTCGTCGTCGGCGGGCAGGGTGTGGGTGCGCTTGAGCCGCTGTAGTTGCAGCCGGTGTTCGAGCAGGCGCAGGAACTCGTAGGAGGCGGTGAGGTTGGCGGCATCGTCGCGGCCGACGTAGCCGCCGGCCGCCAAGGCGGTCAAGGCTTCGACGGTGCCCTGCACATGCAGGGTGTCGTCGACCCGGCCGTGCACCAATTGCAGCAGCTGCACGGCGAATTCGACGTCGCGCAAACTACCGTGGCCCAGCTTCAGTTCACGTTCGCGCAGGTCGGCGGGCACCAGATCCTCGACGCGGCGGCGCATGGCCTGCACGTCGGGGACGAAGTCGGTGCGTTCGGAGGCCGACCACACCATGGGCATGAGCGCGTCGCGGTATTGCTCGCCGAGGGCCAGGTCACCGGTCATCGGGCGCGCCTTGAGCAGCGCCTGGAACTCCCAGGTGCGCGCCCAGCGCTGGTAGTAGGCGATATGCGATTCGAGAGTGCGCACCAGCGCACCGGCCTTGCCCTCGGGGCGCAGCGCGGCGTCGACCTCGAAGAAGGCGGCGCTGCCGATGCTCATCATCTCCGCGGCCAGCCGAGCGGCGGTGGCGTCGGCCGGTTCGGCGGCGAATACGATATCGACGTCGGAGACGTAGTTGAGTTCGCGCGCACCGCATTTGCCCATGGCGATCACCGCGAGCCGCACCGGGCACGGCTCGTCGCGGCAGACCCGGGCGACGGCGACCGCCAGCGCCGCGGTCAACGCGGCATCGGCGAGGTCGGTGAGATGGCGGCCGACCACCTGATACGGCAGCACCGGCTCGTTCTCCACGGTGGCGGCGAGATCCTGGGCGGCCAGCAGCATCAGCTGATCGCGGTAGCGTTTGCGCAGCAGCGCAACGACTTCCGGGCCGGACTGCCCGGCCCGGAACAGCATCGGCGCGGCGTTCGGGCCCGTCTCCGGTACCGCGTCGACGGCGTCGAGCAGATCGGCGACCAACTCGTCGCGGTCCGGGAGATCGGTGCGGCGCAACGACTTCCACGCCGACGGATCGGCCACCAGATGGTCACCGAACGCCGTCGACGAGCCGACAAGAGCGAACAACCGGCCGCGCAGGGCCGTATCGGTGCGCAACGCCGAATCCAGCTCGGCCCACTCGTATCCGAGCGCTTCACGCAACCGGATGATCGTATTCAGCGCCAGGTCGGCGTCGGGCGCGCGCGAGAGCGCCCACAGCAGCGGGATGCCATCGATGTTGTCCCATGCCAGTTCGGCCAGGGAGGCGGCAGCCGTCGGCTCGAGCAATCCGAGACGGCCGACGCCGGGGACAGCGGAGCGGGCAGTCGGGGGCCGGACCATGCTTTCAAATTACATGCTCGCGCGCAGGTCGTGGTGGGCACGACCGCACCGCGGCCTCACAGCCCGAGATACTCCCTGAGTTCGAACGGCGTCACCTGGCTGCGGTAATCGGCCCACTCCCGGCGCTTGTTGCGCAGGAAGAAGTCGAACACGTGCTCACCGAGGGTTTCGGCGACCAGTTCCGAGCGTTCCATCGCCTGCAACGCCTCGTCGAGGGTGCCCGGCAGCTCCCGGAAGCCCATCGCGCGGCGCTCGGCGGCGGTGAGCGACCAGACGTCGTCCTCGGCCTCCGGCGGCAGCGTGTAGCCCTTCTCGATGCCGCGCAGGCCTGCGGCCAGCAGTACCGCGAAGGTCAGGTACGGGTTGCAGGCCGAATCAGGGCTGCGGATCTCGACACGGCGCGAGGAGGACTTGTTCGGCGTGTACATCGGCACCCGGACCAGCGCGGACCGGTTCGACCGGCCCCACGAGGCCGCGGTGGGCGCCTCGCCGCCGTGGATGAGTCGCTTGTAGGAGTTGACCCACTGGTTGGAGATGGCGCTGATCTCGGGGGCGTGCTCGAGGATGCCCGCGATGAACGCGCGCGCGGTCGCGGAGAGGTTGATCGGATCGTCAGGATCGTGGAAGGCGTTCGCCTCGCCCTCGAACAGGCTCATGTGGGTGTGCATGGCCGAGCCCGGGTACTGGGCGAACGGTTTGGGCATGAACGTCGCGCGCACGCCCTCGTCGATGGCCACTTCCTTGATCAGGTAGCGGAAGGTCATCACGTTGTCGGCCATGGACAGCGCGTCGGCGTAGCGCAGATCGATCTCCTGCTGGCCGGGCGCGCCCTCGTGATGGCTGAACTCCACCGAGATACCCATCGACTCGAGCGCGTCGATGGCGTGGCGGCGGAAGTTCGGGGCGGAATCGTGCACGGCCTGGTCGAAGAAGCCGCCGCTGTCGGCCGGCACCGGATCGGCGCCGTCGGGGGTGTTCTTGAGCAGGAAGAACTCGATCTCTGGATGCACGTAGCAGCTGAAGCCGACGTCACCGGCCTTGTTCAGCTGACGGCGCAGCACATGCCGCGGATCGGCCCAGGACGGTGAGCCGTCGGGCATGGTGATGTCGCAGAACATGCGCGCGGAATGCTGGTGGCCCTTGCTGGTCGACCACGGCAGCACCTGGAAGGTGGACGGGTCGGGGCGGGCGACCATATCGGCCTCGGAGATCCTGGCGAATCCCTCGATGGCCGAACCGTCGAAACCGATGCCTTCCTCGAAGGCGCCTTCGAGTTCGGCGGGGGCGATCGCCACGGACTTCAGATAGCCCAAGACGTCGGTGAACCAGAGCCGCACGAAGCGGATGTCCCGCTCTTCGAGCGTCCGCAGCACGAATTCCTTCTGGCGATCCATGACCGCGACTGTAGGCACCCGGCGTTAAATCTGTGTTACATGGCGACACGGGGTTTGTATCCCGCGATGTGAGCTCACCTGCGCGTCAGCACCTGAGCCCGGGTTGCGGCGCGATCAGCTCGGTCAGGTAGGCGACGACCGCGTTGTCCACACACGGCGAACCCTCGTTCAGCACCACGGTATGGCTATCGCCTTCGTAGGTGATCAACGCGGCGCCCAGCTGCTCGGCGAGGTCGACGCCGGCCTGATACGGGGTGGCCGGATCGCCGGTAGTGGACACCACCAGCGTCGTCGGCAGGCCCTGCACCGAGATCTCGTGCGGCTGACTGGTATTGGGCACCGGCCAGCTCGCACACAACTCCAGCGGCGCGGCCCCGGTACCGCGGCCGTCGTCCATGAACGGAGCGGCCTTGCGGTACTCGGCGTCCTGCCGTGCCGCCACTGCCGGATCGGTGATGCGCGGATCGTCGACGCAGCGGATGGCGTTGAAAGCGTCGTTCAAATTGTTATACGTGCCGTCTTCGTTGCGTCCGTTGTACAGATCGGCCAGCTGGAGCAGCGTGTCGCCGCGACCCTGGCTCAATTCGGTCAGCCCGAGCGACAGCACGCGCCAGAAGCTTTCGCTGTAGAGCGTCTGCCGCACGCCGGTGAGCGCATCGCCGTAGCTGAGGCCGCGAGCGTCGGTGGTGGCGGCGGGCTTGTCCCACAGCGGGTCGACCAGCTCCCGGAACCGCTTCACCGCCGTGGACGCGTCGTTACCCAGTGGGCATTCCGGCCGGGTGACGCAGTCGGCGGCGTAGGCGTCGAAGGCCTGTTGGAAGCCTTCGGCCTGGCGCAGCGATTCCTCCACCGGGTCCTGGGTGGGATCGATGGCGCCGTCGAGCACCAGGGCGCGCACGTTGCCGGGGAACTTCTCGGCATACGCGGTGCCGAGGCGGGTGCCATAGGAGTAGCCGAGGTAGCTGAGCTTCGGATCACCGAGCACCGCCCGGATGACGTCCATGTCCTGCACCACCTCGCGGGTGCCGACGTGGGCCAGGAACTCCTTGCCGGTGCGTTCGACGCAGGCGTCGGCGTATTCGCGGTTGTCGGCCTCCTCGGCGGCGATGCCCTCCGGGGTGTTGACCACCGGCGGCTCGGCGCGTTCGGCGTCGGCTTCCTGCGGGGTCAGGCAGGCCACCGAGGGCGTCGAGGCGCCGACGCCACGCGGATCGAATCCGACTCGGTCGAAACGTTCGGCGATCGCGGTGCCGCCGCCGACCGTCACGGTGGACAACCCGGACATACCGGGTCCGCCCGGGTTGAGCAGCAGCGAGCCGATGCGGTTCGCGCCCTCGGCCTTGACCCGCGACAACGCGATCTGTGCGGTCGCGCCATCGGGATCGGCGTAGTCGACCGGGACGGTGATCCGTGCGCATTCGGTCGCAGGTGGCAGCGATTCGTCCGGGCCGGTGAAATCCGCGCAACTACCCCACTGCGGGGTCTGGGTGTAGAACTCGGCGAGTCCGTCCGGCGGCGGGGGCGCCGCGACCGCGGGTTCCTGCTTCGACTCGGCACAACCGGCCGCCAACGCCGTCACCGCCAGCACCGTCACCAGCACACCACGCCCACTCCGCACGGCGCCATGCTAGCCGCGATTCCGGTCGCCGCCGCACCGCGCCAGCTGGGCCGGGCCGGTCTGCGCGGCGCGCGGACCGCCGCCGCGCAGCGTGGGACAAGGGAACCGGCGCACGGCATCGGGCCGGCGAGCAACAGCGCAGCGACGGCCGCGCATCCGATGACGGTGGCCGCCGCATGTGACCAACCGCACTGGTCGCGGGCCTTAAATGCGTAGTGCGGCCGGTGGCACACTGGATGGCGTCACCCAGACCCGGGGACCCGTACGACGGGCCTCGAGGACGACGAAAGGGACGATGATGTCCGTATCCGATTCGGAAACCCCCGCCTACGGCGCTGCCTCGGCCGAGGCGAAGCCCCGGCGTAAGACCCGCGTCCATCATCTGCAGCAGATGAAGGCGACGGGCGAACGCTGGTCCATGCTCACCGCCTACGACTACTCGACGGCCCGGCTGTTCGAGGAGGCCGGCATTCCGGTGCTGCTGGTCGGCGATTCGGCGGCCAACGTGGTCTACGGCTACGACACGACCGTGCCGGTCACCGTCGACGAGCTCATCCCGCTGGTGCGCGGTGTGGTGCGCGGCGCGCCGCACGCCCTGGTGGTCGCCGATCTGCCGTTCGGCACCTACGAATCCTCGCCGCAGCAGGCGCTGGCCACCGCGACCCGGTTCCTGAAGGAAGGCCAGGCGCATGCGGTGAAGCTCGAGGGCGGCGAACGGGTGGCCGAGCAGATCGCACTGATCACCGCCGCGGGTATCCCGGTGATGGGCCATATCGGCTTCACTCCGCAGAGCGTCAATACCCTTGGCGGTTTCCGGGTGCAGGGCCGCGGCGACGGCGCCGAGCAGCTCATCGCCGACGCCATCGCGGTCCAGGAAGCGGGCGCGTTCTCGGTGGTGATGGAGATGGTCCCGGCCGAACTCGCCGGCCAGGTCACCCGCAAGCTCACCATCCCCACCGTCGGGATCGGGGCCGGCGCCGATTGCGATGCCCAGGTGCTGGTCTGGCAGGACATGGCCGGCTACACCAGCGGCAAGACCGCCAAGTTCGTCAAGCGTTTCGCCAACACCGGCGACGATCTGCGCGCCGCGGCCGCCGCCTACGCCGAGGAAGTTCGCACGGGCACCTTCCCCGGGCCCGAACACAGTTTCTGAACCGTCGACAACGAGCTCGGCCGGGCCCGCGCGGATCCCTCCCGCGCTGCCCGGCCGACGCCGTTGCGGCCCCCTCGTCTAACCCCACACCCGACCCCGGCCCGGGAACACCGCACCGCCGGGGTACCGGAAAAATGGCAGACTCGTATCGACAATCTCGAGTCGAGCAGAGGTACTGATGCCGGAACGCCGTTGGATTTCCCGGAGCACACTGGTGGTCGCGGGAGCATGTGCTGCTGTCCTATTGACCGCGTGCGGAGGTGAATCCGGGACCGGCTCCAGCGGTACGACCGGGACGACGACCGCCGTGCCCACCAGCCTTCCGGCGACCACACCTGGCGCCACGTCCCCCGCCCCCGGCACGCCGCTCGAGGTCTCCGATTCCGCCGCGACGGCCTTGTGCGAGATGATCCGCCCCGAGCTGTCGAACTGGCGGGTGCAGGGCCCGACCCTCGGCCGCATCGGCTTGAACGCCATGGTGCACGACTGGGCGCTGCGCAACGGCGCGATCAACGCCCAGGTACTCGCCGATAAGCAGTCGATCGACCGGATCACCACCAAGGCCTGCCCCGAGGTGCGACAGGAGGCGATCGACGCGCTGCAACTGCCGGATCTGGCGTCCGGCCTGGCATTCTGATGCGCACCCTTTACCCGCCGATCGAGCCGCATCAGCAGGGCATGCTCGACGTGGGTGCGGGCCAGTCGGTGTACTGGGAGGTCAGCGGCAATCCGGACGGTAAGCCCGCGGTGTTCCTGCACGGCGGGCCCGGCGGCGGCACCGCACCATTCCATCGCCAGTTCTTCGATCCGGAGCGGTACCGGATCGTGCTGTTCGATCAGCGCGGCTGCGGGCGCTCCACCCCGCATATCGCCGACGGCGCGGATCTGTCGGTGAACACCACCGACCATCTCATCGCCGATATCGAGCAGTTGCGCGAGGCGCTCGGCGTCGAGCAGTGGCTGGTGTTCGGCGGATCGTGGGGTTCCACCCTCGCGCTGGCCTACGCGCAGCGGTATCCGCAGCGGGTCACCGAACTGGTGCTGCGCGGGATCTTCCTGTTGCGGCGCAAGGAAATCGACTGGTACTACAACGGCGCGGCCGGCTACGTCTACCCCGACGAATGGGAGAAGTTCCTCGCACCGGTGCCCGAAGCCGAGCGTGACGGCGATCTGGTGCAGGCCTATCACCGGTTGCTGCACTCCCCCGACGAGGAGATCGCCACCGCGGCCGCCATCGCCTGGTCCACCTGGGAGGGTGCGACGAGTTCGCTGCTGCCGCAACCGGATCGGGTCGCCGAAACCGGTGAGCCGCGCTTCGCGCTCGCCTTCGCGCGGATCGAGAATCACTATTTCCGGCACGGCGGTTTCCTCGACGAGGGACAGTTGTTACGCGATATCGACACGATCGCCGACATTCCCGCGGTGATCGTGCAGGGCCGCCACGACATCGTCTGCCCGGCGGTCAGCGCATGGGAATTGCACCGCGCCTGGCCCGGTTCGGTGCTGCACATCGTCGACGATGCCGGGCACGCCGCCAACGAACCCGGAATCACCCACCATCTCGTCGAAGCCACCGACGGGTTCGCGAAAGGACGCTAGGTCATGACGGCCACCGCCGCAGACGCGCTCATCGCGGCGCTGGGTGAGGACATCGACCGGCTGCTGGCCGCCGAACCGGAGGTGCGCGCCGACGCCTGGGATTCGGTGCATCAGATGCGCGTGGCCACCCGCAGATTGCGCAGTGTGCTGCGGTCCTATCGCCGGTTGTTCAAACGCAGGCCCGCCGCCGCGATGGTGGCGGAGCTGGCCTGGCTGGCCGGGCTGCTCGGGGTCGCCCGGGATGCGGAGGTGCGGGCCGAACGGTTCGCGGCGCTACTGGATTCCGAGCTCACCGAAGGTGCCGATCCGGATGTGCTCGGGGCCGTCACGCATCGGCTGGTGGCCGCCGAGCGGGAGCGGTACTCGGCCGCGCACACCGAGGTGCTCGGCGCGCTGGACAGCGCACGCTATCGCGCGTTGCGGGATCAGCTCGCGAGCTGGCGGACTGCGCCCCCGCTGCGCAAGGCACGGGTCAGCGGGCCGGCCGACGACGCCTTCCGCTCGGTGTTGCACCGCGACCGTGCGCGCCTGCAACGGATGGTCGGCGCGGAGGTCACCGTCGCCCCGGCGGATCGCATCGAGCTGCTGCACGATATCCGCAAGGGCGCCAAGCGGTTACGGTATTCCTGCGAAGCCGCGGCCGACACGCTCGGCGGCGAGGCGGACGAACTCGGCAGCCAGGCCAAGCGGTTGCAGACAGTTCTCGGTGATCACCGCGACGCGGTCGAATCCCGTGCAGCCATCCTCGCCCGCGCCGCAGAAGCACGGGCCGCCGGCGAATCCACGGCGCTGTATTCCGCGCTGGCAGACGCCGAAGACCGGGCCGCCGGTGAGCATTTGGCGAAATACCCTGTCACTGCGGCTTCGCTGCTGCCCGGTTAGGCGTGCTCGGTATCGCGGGAGCCCCGGCCACGCGTTCGACCGAGTAAGTCGGCGGGTGTCGACCCACTACCTCGGCGGACGTCGGCTCAACGGCCCGGCGCGTATCCGCTCGTCATCATCCGCGTCGGACGTTCTGCACCATCGCGACCGGGCCTCAACGCACGTGGGTGAACAACACCTTCCGCGCCACCGGATCCGCCGATGCCAAACGCACCCGCGCCCTGGAACCCTCGGTCGGCGACCCCTCACAGGGACCCACCAGCGGCGGGTCGGCGATGAAGATCTCGGCGGGCCGGTTGCCATTGCCTTCGCGTACCACGACGGCCTCGAATTCGGCGCCGATGCGCTGCGACAGCAGGGTCGCCTCGGTCAGGTCGATACAGGCGCGTTCGACCTTGTTCGCCACACCGTCGCTGCGTTTCATCGTCTCGGCGGTCGCGGCCAGGCCGTCGCGCACCCACTGCGGCACCGGGGTGCCAGCGCAGTGGGCCAGGCAGATCTCGGTGGTGAACCGGTCGACCAGGCGCCGCAGCGGCGCGGTGACATGCGCGTACGGCGCGCCGATCGCGCTGTGGCGCAAGCTGTCCGAGGACGGGTCGGTGCCGTCGAGGACGGTGTAGGCGGCGCCGCGCAGCAGGCCGGTGGCCTCGGACATGAGCACCAGCGTCGCCGGCGAATTGGGATCGAGTGCCGCCAGCATCCGGCCCACCGGCTCACCGGCGGGCCAGTCGATGCCGAGGGCGGCGGCGGTGCGGCGGATCGAGGCAATGGCCGAATCGGGTGGCGGCGGCATGGTGCGCAGCAGGCCGATGCGTTCGCCGGAGCCGTCGGCGCCGTCGAGCATGATGCGGGCCGCGCACATGCCTGCCAGCAGCGACACCTGCTCGTTCCAGTCGTCGGCGGCGGTGCGCGGTTCGAGCACCAGGCGCCAGTGCCCGTCGGCGCCCTCGTCGCGGATCACGCTCTGCGCAGGCAACCGCAGTTCGATCGCGCCGCGTTCCAGTCCGGCCGCGATGCGTTTGGTGCCGAATTCCGGCAGCGCCGCGATCGAGGGGTGCAGGCGGCCGGCGTCGGCGTCGGCCTGCACACCGGCATAGTCGAGGCGGGCCCGGGAGCGCACCAGGGCGCGCTCGACCGAATACCGCAACGGCTCGGCGTCGTGATCGAGTTCGATGGTCCACAGGGCGGCCGGGCGGGTCTCATCCGGCAGCAGACTGGCCGCGTTCTCCGACAGCACCGGCGGATGCAGCGGCACGGTGGTGTCGGGCAGGTAGAAGGTCTGGCCGCGGGCGCCCGCTTCGGCGGCCAGCGCGCCGTCCGGGATGACCACGGCGCCGAGGTCGGCGATGGCGTAGTGCAGCAGGAAGCCGGTGCCGGTGCGTGCCAGGTGCAGCGCCTGGTCGAGATCCATCGCGCCCGGCGGGTCGATGGTGACGAACGGGATGTCGGTGCGATCGGAGCGGTCGCCCGCGAACACGTCGACCGCGTCGCGGGCTTCCGCGGTGGCCTCGGCCGGATAGGCCGAGGTCAGTCCGAATTCGGATCGAATGGCGCCGAAATCGACCGGCGCCGAGACGATCCGCTGGTGGAGTTCCACGCTGAGAATTCTATGTCGCTACTTCAGCGCCAGCATGGTGCCGCTCAGCTGGTCGAACGGCCCGAAGACGGTGAAAACGACGCGGCCCTCGGGATACTCCGACGACAACGCCGCCGCCGAGTCCAGGGCGTAGCCGAACGACGCCGCCGACGGGTGCGGCAGCCCGGCGATGGTGCGCCCGACACCACTCTGGTGCACCCATTTGGTGTCGGCGGGGGTGAGGTCGACCTGCACCCCACCCGGCAGCGGAGTCACCGCCACCGCGCCGGCGTTACCGGCCCCGAGCGTGGCGAAAACCGATGCGGCCCCGGCGATCAATGCGCCGGCGACCAGAGAACGAACTACCCGCATATGAGTTGAGACCTGCTTCCCGAGAGTTTCAGTGTGAGGTGATGCATCGCGGCCCCGCGAGGCATCTCGATCCAACGGCGACCACTCTATGACCTCTATCACGTTCTCGGCCAGTTCCGGATGAATCCGGCACCTCAGCGGCGCCGACTCGGCAGCCGGCGGGCTCGGTCGCTGCTAGGGTGGCCGAGCGTAACCGTCCCGTAAGACGAAATCTTGGGAGTTCCGCACCTCATGTCCACTCTTGTGTACGACTACCTGCTGCCCCTGCTCGGTCCCGAACAGGCCGCCAACTTCGCGCGGATGCTGTTGATCGGCCCCGCCTGAGGTAGTTGCGCAGTCGCCTCCCGCTGCTCGTGCGGGAGGCGTTTTGCCCCGGGTGCCGCTAGCATCCGGCAACGTGATCAGAACTTCCGCCGCCATCGCGGCAACTGCCAGCGCCCTTGCCCTGTTCATCGCCGGTTGTGAGGACGAGACGACCTCGAGTTCCGCGCAGTCCACGGCCTCCGGTTCCGCGACCGCATCGGCCACCGCATCGGCCACCGAGTCCGGCGATGCCGCGGCGCCGTCGACGGGCACGACCTCCCCGAAGGGCGATATGAGCCTGGATTCGGTCAAGATCGGCTCCTTCGTCGTCGCCTACAAGCAGGCCTTCCCGAGCCTGGCCGAGGGCCGCAGCGACGAGGAGATCGGTGAGATCTTCACCGAGACCTGCGACGATATCCACGAGGGCAAGGCCGAGGACGAAGTCCTCACCGAAATCTCCAACCGCACCAAGAACGGTCGCGGCTCGGCGTCGCCGGAGGAGTCGAAGGCCATCTACGAAATGATCAAGGTGCTCTGCTGATCACAGTGCTCTGAGACCTGCGAAGACTGATACCGACGCGGGGGGGGGCCCTCCTGGGGTGCCGCTCCCGTTTGCTTTGGGGGGTAAGAAGGGGTACGA